>NZ_JABBPK010000001.1:3934890-5233187 GCF_012933555.1 Niallia alba | reverse complement strand
GTATCCTCGCCCCCTTTACCTAGAGTTAAATTTGCTTAGCGTTATTATTCATCCTAGTAAATTGATCTATCTTAAAAAAGTGCAGAAAAAGACATATTCCAATATAAAAATGTGTAAATAATCTATTGGCTGTTTTTGAAAAAGGCTGTTTTCGTAAAGTTTGTTGCGATAACCCGCAGCCGGAATACATATCGCTTTCCGTGGGGCTCGCGCTGAGAGCCTCCTCAGCTTCGCCTCCGGGGTCTCAGACTGTCTCGCTAATCCCCGTGGCATCTTCATGTATTCCGGCTGCTCCATTTTTCCAACTAATTGTTTTTTCCTATTGAAAAAACAACAATCCTTTAGAAAACAGCCTTGAAAAATGATCAAAAAACAAAAAAGGAGCCTTAAAGCCTTAAGATAAACCTTGATTTAAACATAATTTTTTCTAAAAAAGAATAGGCCAATCGGTGCGTAAGCCGCAACAATGGCTAAATCAATAACTAAAATTTTTTTTCTAAAATCCATATTAATGTATGATGTTTTCCATTATTCAAATGTCAAACTCCGATAAAAAGGAAACATAAAACACCGACTTTGAACAAAAAATTACAGCCTTGTTGATGCAAATATGCAAACAAACAAGGAAATTGTCCTTTTCTTATGTGGAAAAATATATTATAAGGAAGATTAGTGGTATTTCGACAGTATCCACGGTTTGTGGAAAACTCTGTTCAGACACAAAGAATAAGATGTCCACAATTTATCCACAGATTGTGGATAATATAGTTATGCACAGATTTTATTCAGATGTGAAAACAAAACTATAATATCAAAAATTTATAAGAACTGCAATGCTTTTTAATATCTTATCCACAAGCTAATTAAGTTGTTAGTAATAAATGTCCACAAGGTATTAGTTTGTTGAAAAGTTGTAAATAACTATTGTGGAAAAAATATTCCCGTCGAAATTTATCCACAATCGTCGAAAAGATAGGAAAAAATGCGTAAAGAAGATAGATCGTAATTTTTTGTATAGTATCCAAATTGGTAAAAATTATTCGTTAAGAAAAAGAATAGTTGGGAAGGATATGAAGTAGAATAGAAAATTATGTGGTATACTATTTTAATGGCCTTAGATTATAGAGAGGGATATCACTAAAAATAAGGTGATCCATAAAATAAGCGATAAATAAAATGAATAGTTGACAATTAATTATCTATGTTTATATAATTGTAAGGACTGTCTATAACAGCTATTCCTCAGGGAGGTGTCATATACAATGAAAAGAACTTATCAACCAAATAAACGTAAAAGAAGTAAAGTTCACGGATTCCGTAGCCGCATGAGCAGCTCAAATGGACGTAATGTCTTAGCGCGCCGTCGACGCAAAGGAAGAAAAGTATTATCAGCTTAGGCCACTGAAACGTCAGTGGTCTTTTTTCAATTAAAAGGTGAAGGGAATGATCTTAATAGAAGGACAGTCCCTTCCTTTTTTTACAATAGATTGGTTTACTTCACGTTAAGATGCCTATCTAATTTTCTATTAGAAGAGAATTAGATAAGTTGGAGGAATTGAAGGAGTTATAAACGTTGAAAAAAGAATTTAGAATCAAAAAAAATAAAGAATTTCAGTCAGTTTTTAAAAAGGGACAATCCTTTGCAAATCGACAGTTTGTTATTTATAAATTGGAAAAAGCGGAACAAGAGCATTTTCGTATTGGCCTGTCTGTCAGCAAAAAAATTGGTAATGCAGTGAAACGAAACCAAATAAAGCGCTATGTAAGACAAGCATTCCTTGAATTGGAAGGGATGTTGGAAAATAAATATGATTATGTCATAATTGTAAGAAAGCCTGTTGCTGAGATGTCTTTTGAAGAAGTAAAAAAGAGTCTTGTCCATATTTTGAAAATAGCAAAAGTTCTTTCCCGAAAGAATTAACGGGAAAATATTAGTTAAGCGTTTCCTACTATTCGTTTATCGGTTACAATACTTATAAAGTAATATTCGAAAATCATGTTATACAGGAGGATTTGCAGCTTGAATAAGAAATTTTTATTGATAGTTGGTCTGCTTTTTTTAATGACCATTTTAACAGGATGTACAGAGTTTAATCAACCAATAACTTCTGAAAGTGAAGGATTCTGGAATGAGTATATCGTATATCCACTATCTCAACTGATTATTAAAACAGCAGCATTTGCTGGCGGAAGTTATGGTATCTCTATTATTATCGTAACGATATTAGTTCGACTTGTTATTTTGCCACTAATGATTAAGCAAACGAGAAACAGTAAGGCAATGCAGGCAATTCAACCGCAGATGAAAGAATTGCAGCAAAAATACAGTTCTAAAGATCAAAAGACACAGCAAAAGCTTCAAGAGGAAACGATGAAGTTGTTCCAAGAAAATAAAGTTAATCCTTTGTCTGGATGTTTCCCTCTAATCGTACAAATGCCTATTCTGATAGGATTCTATCATGCTATTTCTCGTACGAGAGAAATTGCATCACATGATTTCTTATGGTTCAGTTTAGGACAACCAGATCCAATCTATCTATTGCCGATTGTAGCTGGTGTTACAACATTTATCCAAACAAAATTATCAATGGCTGGAGCTCCGCCAAATCCACAAATGCAAATGATGGTTTGGATTATGCCAGTTATGATTTTAGTATTTGCTATTAATTTTCCGGCAGCATTATCTCTTTACTGGGTAGTAGGTAATATTTTTACCATTATCCAAACGTATTTTATTAAAGGTCCTGAAATTAAAAATGTTGGCCAAACTAGCAAAGCAGGAGGAGCGAAGAAGTGAAAGAAGTTACTGCCGTAGGACAAACAGTCGATGCAGCAGTGGAGTCAGCTTTAGCTCAGCTTAAGACAACAAAGAATCAAGTTGAAATCATTGTTGTTGATGAAGGAAAAAAAGGATTTTTCGGTTTTGGTTCCAGATCTGCGAAAGTAACAGTAAAGAAAAAAGTAGATCCAGTTGAATCTGTTAAAATTTTTCTCAAAGATGTTAGTGAAAAAATGGGTGTCTCTATAGATATTCAAGTTAAACAAAGTGGGAGAAATATTTTGTATGAATTATCTGGTGAAAAAATTGCTTTGTTAATCGGAAAAAGAGGGCAAACACTTAATTCTATTCAATATTTAGCACAATTAGTAATTAATAAAGAATCAAAAGAGTATTTTAAAGTAATGTTAGATGCAGAAGGATACCGTGACCGTAGAAAACAGGCGTTAATTCAGTTAGCAGAAAGAATAGCCTATAAAGCGGTTAAGATTGGAAAAGAAATACCGCTTGAACCGATGCCTGCAGATGAAAGAAAAACGATTCATACTGCCTTGGTTTCTTTTAAAGGGGTAAAAACCTATTCTTCCGGTGAAGATGCGAAAAGACATATTATTATTGCGCCGTTAAAGGTAAAAAGATAGAACATAGAGATCGTCTCTGATAAAGAGATGGTCTCTTTTTTTATGTTTATATGGATCCATAGATATATTTTTTAGAAATAGTATCTTTAGATACTATTTCGACTAGAGAGTAATTAATGAGTGAAAACAATCAAAAATCTATTTATGCATTGGAGTAAGGAGAGAAGTAATAGAACAGAAAAGCAGAAACACATGCAAATAGTAGGAGTTTAAGTTCTTAGCTTTTGTAATTTTATTTTTCGTTTTATTGTTATTCACATGTGGATAAGATAGAATGGTATATAACGATAAAAGAGAATGTGGATAAGTGTGCGGATTTTTTTCTTTTTTTACATTTGTGGATATGTTAATCTAATCTATTGTAATCATGTCAAAGGTGAATACAAACTTTTTATATAGATATTATTTTTTTGAATTGAGGTGAAAAAGATGGAATTAGATACAATTGCTGCGATATCAACCCCAATGGGAGAGGGAGCGATCGCAATTGTTCGAATGAGTGGTCCAGAATCCATAAAAATTGCAGACAAGCTCTTTAAAAGTATAGGGAATAAAAAGTTAAGTGAGGTAGCAAGTCATACGATACATTATGGTCATATTATTGATCCAACAACAGATGAGGTTGTGGAAGAAGTAATGGTATCGTTGATGAGGGGACCAAAAACTTTTACAAAAGAGGATGTAATTGAAATTAACTGCCACGGTGGAATTGCTTCCGTAAATCGATTATTGCAATTAACTACTTCTCATGGGGCAAGAATTGCAGAACCTGGCGAATTTACTAAAAGAGCTTTTTTAAATGGGCGCATTGATCTGTCGCAAGCAGAAGCGGTAATGGATTTAATCAGAGCGAAAACAGATCGCGCAATGAATGTAGCACTTGGGCAAATGGAAGGAAGACTCTCAAAATTAATTCGACATTTGCGCCAAGAAATCTTAGAAACATTAGCACAGGTAGAGGTTAATATTGATTATCCAGAATATGACGATGTGGAAGAGATGACACAAAAAGTAATGTTGGAGAAATCAATATATATCAAAAAGGAAATTGAAAAACTTCTCCAGACATCACAGCAAGGAAAGATTCTCCGAGAAGGACTGGCAACCGTTATTGTAGGGAGACCAAATGTAGGGAAATCTTCTTTATTAAATAGTTTAGTGCAAGAAAATAAAGCAATTGTAACAGACATCCCAGGTACTACAAGAGATGTTATTGAAGAATACGTGAATGTACGCGGAGTTCCTCTACGTTTGCTTGATACAGCAGGCATTCGAGAAACGGAAGATATTGTAGAGCGAATAGGGGTAGAAAAATCGCGAAAAGTGTTACGGGAAGCAGATTTAATTTTACTTGTTTTAAATTATGCGGATGAATTAACGGAAGAAGATAAGAATATTTTTAAAGCCACAGAAGGCATGGACTTTATTGTTATCGTCAATAAAACAGATTTATCGCAAAAAATTGATTTAGAAAAGGTAAAAGAGCTTGCAGGTAATCGCAAAATCATTACGACTTCTTTAGTAGAAGAAAACGGTGTAGATCAATTAGAAGAGGCCATATCTAGTCTATTTTTTGAAGGTTCCATTGAAGCAAGTGATATGACATATGTTTCTAATTCAAGACATATTTCCTTATTGAACCAAGCATTAAGCGCAATAAGTGATGCAATTGAAGGAGCCGATAATGGAACACCAATTGATATTGTGCAAATTGATTTGACCAGAACGTGGGAAATACTTGGCGAAATTATTGGTGACAGCATACACGAAAGCTTAATTAATCAGTTGTTCTCTCAGTTCTGTTTAGGAAAATAAACAAATTGGGATTATTAAATGGTAACAGTAGCCTCGAAAACAAGATAAAAGAAAGACTTAGAAAGAAGGAGGCATCATGATGCAGTACGAAGCTGGGAATTATGATGTGATTGTCATTGGTGCAGGTCATGCAGGCTGTGAAGCTGGACTTGCAGCAGCAAGATTAGGTGCCAAAACATTAATGTTAACAATAAATTTAGACATGGTTGCTTTTATGCCATGTAATCCTTCTGTCGGAGGACCGGCAAAAGGGATCGTCGTTAGAGAAATTGACGCACTTGGCGGCGAAATGGGTAAAAATATCGATAAAACCTATATACAAATGAGAATGTTGAATACAGGAAAAGGTCCTGCAGTACGTGCACTAAGAGCTCAGGCAGATAAATACATGTATCAACATGAAATGAAGAAGACATTAGAAGATGAACCCAATCTAACATTAATTCAAGGAATGGTAGAAGAATTAATCGTAGAGGATCAAGTTGCAAAAGGAGTTATTACGAAAACAGGTGCTACGTATCGTGCAAAAACGATTGTTGTAACTACTGGTACCTATCTTCGTGGGGAAATTATTTTAGGCGAGCTTAAATACTCAAGTGGTCCAAATAATCAACAGCCATCTATTCGATTATCGGAGCATCTACAAGAACTAGGTTTTGATTTGGTACGATTTAAAACGGGAACGCCTCCGCGTGTAAACAGTCATTCTATTGACTACTCCAAGACAGAAATACAGCCTGGAGATGATGTTCCAAGAGCCTTTTCTTATGAAACAACAAAATTTATTACGGAGCAGCTTCCTTGCTGGTTAACCTATACAAATGAAAACACACATCAAATAATTGATGAAAATTTACACCGTTCTCCAATGTATTCTGGAATGATTAAAGGTACTGGACCGCGCTATTGTCCATCTATCGAAGATAAAGTGGTTCGATTCAATGATAAACCGAGACATCAAATTTTCTTAGAGCCAGAGGGCAAAAATACACAAGAAGTGTATGTACAAGGATTGTCCACAAGCTTACCTGAGGATGTGCAACAAGAAATTTTAAGAACAATCCCAGGACTTGAAAATGTCCAAATGATGAGAGCTGGATATGCAATTGAGTATGATGCTATTGTCCCAACACAATTATGGCCGACTCTAGAAACAAAGAAAATAAAAAACCTTTACACTGCTGGGCAAATTAATGGCACCTCAGGATACGAAGAAGCAGCAGGTCAAGGATTAATGGCAGGTATAAATGCAGGTTTAAATGCATTAGAAAAAGAAGAGGTTATTTTAAGTCGCTCTGATGCCTATATCGGCGTCTTAATCGATGACTTGGTTACAAAAGGCACAAACGAGCCTTATCGCCTTTTAACGTCTAGAGCTGAATATCGTCTACTACTTCGTCATGATAATGCAGATTTACGTTTAACAGATATTGGACACAATATTGGTCTTATTTCAGAAGAGCGTTATGTGAAATTTTCTGAGAAAAAGCATTTAATTGAACAAGAAAAGCAACGTTTGAGTGAAGTAATGCTAAAGCCGAATGAGCAAGTTCAAAATGTCATTAAAGAGCAAGGCGGCAGTGAACTAAAAGATGGAATAAGAGCAGGAGATCTATTAAAACGACCTGAAATGAATTATAGCCATATTGAAATGCTTGCACCTAGCAAGGTAGAATTAACGGAAGATATTAAGGAGCAAGTAGAAATTCAAATTAAATATGAAGGTTATATTGAAAAATCATTACAGCAAGTAGAAAGACTTAAGAAAATGGAGAATAAGAAAATTCCTGAGAACATTGATTATGATGCTATCTCTAGTCTTGCAACGGAAGCAGTACAAAAATTAAAAAAAGTTCGTCCATTATCCATTGCACAGGCATCAAGAATTTCTGGAGTAAATCCAGCAGATATATCCATTTTACTAGTTTATTTAGAACAAGGAAAAATTGCTCGTGTTTAATCTCTAGGTAGAAAGGGTTCATACATGAATACAGAAGAATTTATTCAAATGCTTGCTGATAAGGGAATTACTTTATCAGATAAGCAAATAAAACAGTTTGAGCTTTACTATGAGATATTAGTAGAGTGGAATGAAAAGATGAATTTAACAGCCATTACAGAAAAATCAGAAGTTTATTTGAAGCATTTTTATGATTCTATTACTGCTGGATTTTATTATAAGGAATTCCAAAGTGCTGCCCATCTATGTGATGTAGGTGCAGGAGCAGGTTTTCCGAGCATCCCTTTAAAAATTGCTTTTCCCGATTTAAAGGTAACGATTGTCGACTCTTTGAATAAAAGAATTCATTTTCTTGAGCATCTAGCGTCTGTATTAGAGTTAAAAGAGGTTAACTTTATTCATGATCGAGCAGAAACATTTGGCCAAAATAAAGAATATCGTGAATCCTTTGATATTGTTACTGCACGAGCTGTAGCACGGCTCTCTGTTTTAAGTGAACTTTGTCTACCATTAGTAAAGGTTGGGGGTACTTTTGTTGCAATGAAAGCAGCAAGTGCCAAAGAAGAAATAGAGGCCGGAAAAAAGGCTGTAACGGTTTTAGGTGGAAAAGTTAATAACATGCACTCTTTTTTGTTGCCTATTGAAGAAAGTGAAAGAAATATCATCATAATAGCAAAAGAAAAGCCAACACCTAAAAAATATCCTAGAAAACCAGGCACTCCTAATAAGGAGCCTATTGAATAAGAGAAAACAGGGGCAATCTGGAGAGATTATTTTCTGATATTTTATTTTTAACAGCTATTTCATTTCTTTTGAAGATTTTTTCTGCCAGCCCTTTCAGATGTAGTATTCGAATGAAAGGGCTGGCATCCACTAGTTTGATGGAAAGAAAAATAATTATTTAAAGAAAAAGAGAATGATATAATCATTCATAGAATTAAGACTATATCAAATATCATATCTACTATATAATATACCTATAAATTGTCATATTCTATGAAATTTCGAGAAGTTTCTTTCTATAAGTCAGATTCTTTGCAGGGATTAATGTTTCATATAGAGAATAATTAATAGGGAGTTTTGTAAAGGTGGTGCAGGGTGATGAAGCCTTCTTTCTCACGATTTTTTGGACTTGGCGAAAAAGGAGATCAAATAGAAGATGCTAGTCAAATAAGTGCAGATGCTGCTCAAGAGGAGATCGAGAATATGGGAAGCAATGAAGAAGTTAGAAGAATCCCAATTAATCAGATTGTTCCTAACCGTTTTCAACCAAGAACGGTATTTGATGATGAAAAAATTGAAGAATTAGCTCGTACGATCCATACACATGGTATTATTCAACCGATTGTACTAAGAGAATACGAGTATGATAAATTTGAAATCATTGCTGGAGAACGAAGATGGAGAGCAATGAAAAAACTTGGTTGGGAAGAAGCACCAGCTATCATTAAAAATATGAGTGATACAGAAACTGCGTCTGTTGCACTTATTGAGAATCTCCAAAGAGAAGAGCTTTCTCCAATTGAAGAAGCAATTGCATATGGAAAATTATTAGAATTGCACAATCTTACCCAAGAGGCCCTTGCTCAAAGATTAGGTAAAGGGCAGTCAACTGTTGCAAATAAATTAAGACTTCTTAAATTGCCAGAAGAAATTCAAGAAGCCTTATTAAATAAAGAGATATCTGAGCGTCATGCTCGTTCCATGATTCCTTTGAAGGAAAGGGAAAAGCAAATCCAACTATTACAAGAAATTATTGAAAAGAGCTTAAACGTAAAGCAAACAGAAGAGCGTGTAGTAAAAATGCTTGAACAAACTAAGGAGAAACCAAAGCCAAAAAGAAAGGCTTTTAGTAAAGATATGCGGATAGCAGTAAATACCATCCGCCAATCACTAAATATGGTTTCTGACAGCGGAATTAATTTAAATGCCGAGGAAGAAGAGTTTGAAGATTTTTATCAATTTACAATTAAAATTCCAAAAAAGAAATAATACTTAATATTTATATCACTAGTGTTGCATAAATAGTGTCATAATTTTCAGTTTACTCACCTTCCCTGTTTAGAGGCAAAAAAGTAAATACCCAATCAAAGGTGGCCCCATCCATTTGGAAATTTATTTACAATTAGACTTTTGCAACGACGACAATTTGCATATTTAAGGGATGGCTTTTCCTTCAATCTTTCGAAGCCAAACATTCGCTGGTTTCCACAATGCAGCCCTTAGATAACGGCTAATCTGTAAGGTTTTTCGCTTGCTTCTGGTCTCGATTTGCACGAGAACATGTAGGCAAAAAACAATTAGTGCGATAAATACTTGATTTTGAATCGCCCATTCGCTTTGACCGTAGAACTTTTTGATGCTGAGATGTTGTTTGATCCATTTAAAAAACAGCTCAATTGCCCACCGTGATTTATACATTTCTGAAATTTCTTCGGCGCTTAAATCAAAACGATTTGTAATTAAATGAAGTTCATTTCCTTTTGAGTCCATCACTTTTAGAAGCCGAAAGTAATTTTCAGCACGGTTTTGAGTCGTACCTATCAACACCATTTGGTCTGATAAAACAGCTGTATCCTTGGGTAGCTTAAAATCGTAAACGTTCCGTATGACTGCATTTTTGCGTAGCCGTGAAAGAAAGAAGTAGCCATCATCAGTCATGCGATCAAAGCGCTCGTAGTCTAGATAACCACGGTCAAACACATACATGCATTCCTTGTCATCCACCATGATTTCAAGCTGACCACGGTCATGTTCTTTTGCCGTTGTCATAACGGCCTTTTCAGGATAGGATATACCCTTTTCCATAAACACAAGGCGCAAATGTAACTTTACACCTGCTTTTGTTTTGCGGAATTTAGCCCATTTATGATTGGTCAAATTAAGTGGCAATGTGCTTGAATCAATGATTTTTAACGGCATCACGAGTTTCGTGTAATGCGTTTTGGCATGAATTTGTGACACTAAATCAAGGAAAAGCCTTTGAAATAGATCAGGGTTTATGCCGTTTAACCGCCGTGACAACTGAGAAATACTAATAGAATCAAGGTCTATCCCTTTTTGAAGCTGGTCATCGAAAAGACAATCACCCAGCGCATGCAGACTTTCAATTTCTTGTAGCTGCGCAAAAAGTAGTAATTTTAGAAATGACTCTGTCGTTAATTTTTTCGTATAGTAATCTAATTTCATCGTTTTCACGTTTTCTTCAAATAATTGAAGATTTATAGGTGAAAACCATTGTCCAAATGAAGTTTTTCGTGTAATCTTGTCCATGTGATGGTCCTTTTTTAGTGGATTTGGACGGGTTACCACCTGACTAATCCATTATAAAGGACTTTTTCTTTGCGCAAAATAATAATATTGAACATTTTGAGTATTTTTAATAGTGAATTTAAATTAATGCAACACTAGTGTATTTATATATAAAATAATTATCATAGATGTAGGGCTCTGTTAAATCCCACTAGTTTAACAAATTTTTTAGTAGAATTATTATATTTAACAGAGCATATTTTTTGTTGTGAGGATAATAGCCGTTTAGCTGATTCTCACTTTTTTATTACAATTCTATTCCTCAATGGATAACCACAAGGATAATTTATAAACCTCATTGCTGATTAGTATGATTATTTCCTAAAAAAATCAAGTATAAAAATTCTCTATAAAATGCTTGAAATGATAGGCTTTTTTAACTTCTTTTATACTATATATTCATTTTATTTTCCATTAGTAATCTAGATTAAAAGAAAAAATAACGATATTTCGAAGGTTTCATGATAAAATAATATACGTGATTACAATAGGTAGGGAACTGACCATGTTGTAGTCTATTCATGTTTTTACTAATAAATTGTTTTATAGCTTGCTATAAACGGTTCAATTATTTTATATTAAGTAGCCATCTTGCGTCGATGTATATTTCGTAGCTAGTATGGAATTAAAGGTAGGTGACATCATGGGTAAAATTATTACTGTTGCTAACCAAAAAGGTGGAGTTGGAAAAACAACTACATCAGTCAATCTTGGCTCTTGTTTAGCATATATCGGAAAAAGTGTGCTATTAGTAGATATTGATCCACAAGGAAATGCTACTAGTGGTGTAGGTATTGAAAAAGCTGATGTTGATCATTGTATCTATGATGTGTTAGTCGATGATCTTGAAGCAAGTATGGTGATAAAACAGACAAATGTTGAGAATTTGGATGTTATTCCTGCAACGATTCAGTTAGCTGGAGCAGAAATAGAACTTGTTTCTACTATTTCCAGAGAAGTGAGATTGAAAAGGGCATTAGATGAAGTCAAACAAAACTATGACTATGTTTTAATAGATTGTCCACCTTCTTTAGGATTATTAACGATTAACGCATTAACAGCATCAGATGCAGTATTGATTCCAGTTCAATGTGAATATTACGCTTTAGAAGGATTAAGTCAGTTATTAAATACTGTTCGACTTGTCCAAAAGCATTTAAATCATGATTTAGCAATTGAAGGTGTATTGCTAACAATGCTAGATGCTAGAACTAACCTAGGTCTGCAAGTTATTGAAGAAGTTAAAAAGTATTTCCAAGATAAAGTATATAAAACAATTATCCCTAGAAATATTCGCTTATCAGAAGCACCGAGTCATGGCGAACCAATAATTATTTATGATCCAAAATCACGTGGTGCCGAAGTTTATTTGGACCTTGCGAAGGAAGTGGTTACTAGTGGCTAAAGGACTTGGAAAAGGATTAGATGCCTTCTTTCCTAAAATGGATGCAGAGAAGGAAGAAAATGTTCAAGAAATAAGCCTAAGTGAATTGCGACCAAACCCTTATCAGCCTAGAAAATTTTTTGATGAGGAAGCAATTGAAGAATTGAAGCTTTCTATCATCGAACATGGCATTCTTCAACCAATCATTGTGCGAAAAAGTATTAAAGGCTATGAGATAGTAGTAGGGGAACGTAGATATCGTGCAGCGAAAGAAGCTAAGCTAGAAACAGTTCCAGCAGTTGTACGCCAATTATCAGAACAGCAAATGATGGAATTAGCAGTACTCGAAAACCTTCAAAGAGAAGATTTATCACCTATTGAAGAAGGGCATGCTTATCAAACCCTAATGAAGAAATTGAAGCTTACACAAGAGGAACTAGCAAAACGATTAGGGAAAAGTAGACCCCATATTGCTAACCATGTTCGATTATTATCTCTTCCAAAGGCTGTGCAAAACTATATTTCTGACGGTAAAATATCAATGGGACATGGAAGAGCTTTATTAGGATTGAAAAATAAAGATAAACTTCCAGCGATTGTGGACAAAATTATAAAAGATGGATTAAATGTACGCCAGCTTGAACAATTAATCCAGCACTTAAATGAGAATGTTTCACGTGAAACACAGAAAGAAAAACCACCCGTGAAAAATGTTTTTCTTAAAGAGCAGGAGTCTTTTCTTCGTGAGAGATTTGGAACTACTGTTCATATTAAGCAAAAGAAAAACAAGGGGAAAATCGAAATCGAATTTTTCTCAGAGGAAGATTTATCAAGAATCCTTCAATTGTTTGAAATAGAAAATGAAGATTGAAAAATAGCCTACGAAAGGGAAGTTTACAAAAATATTTGTGAACAACACCTTTTTTAGGCTATTTTTTATTAGGAAAGATATTAAACTGTTTCTTCCTTCACCTGGTATTCCTGTAATTTTGCGGAATGCATATAACGAAGACTCGTATGGTAAATACCCTTTGAAATAATTTTTGCCATGTTTAATACAAGGCTTAATCTAGTATTCTGAAGAACTAAAAATTCCATAAACCCACTAATATTAACGATTCCAGTAATATGAATATTCCCTACAGGGGGAAGCTCCTTTTTAACACCACTTCCTGGTTTTACAGGACCATCTCCAATTTGGATGACTCCGACGCTTTTCATTCTACCTAGGCAGGCATCGATACCAATAATATAGGGATTTCGATGTATATCATGTATTTCCTTTAATTTATCTTCTAAATTAAGTGCATGAATTGGATCGTCTAATGTTCCATAAACATGAAAAGGAGATATATTCTTTTCGCTTAATAATGTACCAATAAGCGGACCCAATGAATCTCCAGTAGAACGATCAGTTCCAATACAAATAAAGACAATTGGTTGTGTAGCTGAAACGGATGGTAAATGTTTAGATAATGAATCTGCAATCTTAAATGCTGCTAATTGTTCATCATGAGCTACTCTAATGGGAAGTTCATTCTTTTCGAAAAGGCTGGAATATAAGGTCATTGAATCTACTCCTTCATCATTTAGGATTCGATAAAATCTATAGGAGAAAGCAGTTAGTATGTTTTGTTTAGATTCTGTTTAAGCCTATCAACTAAGATGGAAATCTATCGAACCATTAGTTGTTTTTAAGCATAGTTATTGTAGTATTCAGTATATGGAAAAGAGGCAAATTCTATACATGGACATAAAAATAAGGGACAAAAGAGCGATACAAGAAGAGTGTATGTCATCATAATAAGGGCAAAAGTCCTGTGTCTTTTTGGAAACTTACTACTACAAAGCATGTAGAAAAACTGTTAAAATAAACTTACCCAATATAAAGGGTCTTGAAGAGTAAAATAGAAAAATTGTTAGTATTATTTTTCTTCCCTTAAAAATAGGAGAGTACTATTTCTTTTCTTGTTTGTATGAACAGATGAAAAAAAGAAAATAATTTAGTAGAAGTTTAAATTTAGAGGTGCCTAGATGGATGAGAATATAAAAGAAAGTATAGATAATCTCATGAATGAGAATTTGTGGAGTAATCTTGGATTTGGAGCACTAAAGCTTATCCTTATTTTTCTAATTAGTGGCATCATCATTAGAATAGGGAAAGCGGCAATAAGAAATATATTTAAAGTAAGAACCCACTCCGCATTACGAGTATCGGAAAGAAGAGAAGCAACATTAATTAAACTTTTAGAAAATACCATTACTTATGTGGTGTATTTTATTGCTATTATGATGGCATTATCTGTTTTTAATATTGATGTGAAAGCATTGTTAGCTGGAGCGGGAATTGTTGGTCTTGCTGTTGGGTTTGGCGCTCAAAGTCTTGTAAAAGACATTATTACTGGATTTTTTATTATCTTTGAAGATCAATTTTCTGTTGGTGACCAAGTGCGCATCGGTACCTATGAGGGCGTTGTAGAGGAAATTGGCTTAAGAACAACAAAGATAAAAGGTTTTACTGGGGAAGTAAATATTATTCCAAACGGAAGCATAATTGAAGTAACTAATTTTTCCATTAATAATAGTAAAGCAATTGTTGATGTCAGTATTTCCTATCAAGGAGATATAAATCGAGCGGAAAAGGTAATACAGGAACTGATTGAAAAGTTACCTGAGCAATACGAGGATATTGTCGGTGTTCCAGAATTGTTAGGAGTCCAAAATATTCAAGCGGCAGAAGTAACTATTCGTGTAGTAGCAGAAACGTTGCCAATGAAGCATCATGCCATTGCAAGGATATTAAGAAAAGAAATAAAGAATGTTTTAGATGAAAATGGAATAGAAAGTCCTGTTCCCAAATTAGTTATGTATTCACAACCACAATAATATCTTCAAGGAGGCAATATGGAACAGAAAGAATTCGGTCTAAATGATGTAGTAGAGATGAAAAAAGCCCATCCTTGCGGTACAAATCGCTGGAAAATAATTCGGTTAGGAATGGACATTCGTATTAAGTGTGAAGGTTGCGAGCACAGTGTCCTTATTCCAAGAAGAGAGTTTTCAAGAAAAATGAAAAAAGTTTTAGTGAAGCATGAACAAGAATAGATTGGAAAAAGCTTTATCGTAGGAAATACAAAGCAGACGGAATACACGTAGACTTCTATGGGAGCTGCGAGGAGAAAGCCCAAGACCCCGCAGGAACGAGGAGGCATGGCGCTCCCCCTTTGGAAAGCGAAGTGTATTCAGTATGCGGTGATCACCACAAACCTTCTTTCTTAAAATGAATAAAACCCCGTACGATTATACGAACTTTTCTTAGCATGTACGTATAATCGTACGGGGTTATTTGTTTGAAAATACTTATGTTTCAGCTTCTTTTAAGTGGAAGGAGAAGGAAGACTACTTGTCTTTTTCCCTCGTTAAAACTATAATTGTTAGAGGTTTATAATAATAATGAAATTACTTTCTATTTTGTACGATAGAAGTAGAAAGTTTATATAAGGGAGTGGCATAATGGCGTTAACTGCTGGAATAGTTGGTTTACCTAACGTTGGTAAATCTACATTATTTAATGCAATTACACAAGCTGGTGCAGAATCAGCAAACTATCCGTTCTGTACGATTGATCCAAACGTCGGAATTGTAGAAGTACCAGATCAACGTTTAACAAAATTAACAGAATTAGTACAACCGAAAAAAACAGTACCTACTACTTTTGAATTTACAGATATTGCCGGAATTGTAAAAGGGGCAAGTAAAGGGGAAGGTCTTGGTAATAAATTCTTATCTCATATTCGTGAAGTAGATGCTATTTGCCAAGTAGTACGTTGTTTTGCAGATGATAATATTACCCATGTATCTGGAAAAGTAGATCCTATTTCTGATATAGAAACAATCAATTTAGAGCTGATTCTGGCTGATTTAGAATCTGTAGAAAAAAGAATTGGCCGAGTTGGTAAAATGGCGAAGCAAAAAGATAAAGAAGCTGTTGCTGAATTAGAAGTGTTAGAATTATTAAAAGCTGCTTTTGAAGAGGAAAAACCTGCTAGAACAGTAGAATTTACAGATGAACAGGCGAAAATTGCTAAGGGACTGCATCTTTTAACTATTAAACCTGTATTGTATGTTGCAAATGTAGGCGAAGATGAAATCGCTGATGCAGCGAATAATGAATATGTAAAGCTTGTGAAAGAATTTGCTGCAAATGAAAATGCAGAAGTAATTGTCATTTGTGCAAAAATCGAAGAAGAAATTGCAGAGCTTGAAGGGGAAGAAAAGGAAATGTTCCTTCAAGAGCTTGGAATCGAAGAGTCTGGTTTAGATCAGCTAATTCGTGCTGCTTACCATCTTCTTGGACTTGCAACATACTTTACTGCTGGTGTACAAGAAGTACGTGCCTGGACATTTGTACAGGGAATGAAAGCACCACAATGTGCAGGGATTATTCACTCAGATTTCGAAAGAGGCTTTATCCGCGCGGAAACTGTTTCTTATGATGATTTATTAACGAGTGGAAATATGGTTGCTGCTAAGGAAGCTGGGAAAGTCCGCTTAGAAGGAAAAGAATATGTAGTTAGAGACGGAGACATTATTCATTTCCGTTTCAACGTATAATGCAATAAGTAGTAAAAGGTCACTCATAAAAAGATTAATGAGCTCTTTTCATTTCAATTGAAAAAGAGGCTGGTTAATCTTTTTTGGGTGGTTTTTTAATTTTATAGGGGGAGATCGGATAGGATGTTTCTAAAGTGCTGTCATTTTTAAAAAGGGAGTGGAAAGAAATAAATGTACATTCTTTTTACATTTATTTAAAATTCCCCAAGTATTGTAGTGGTAAAATTAAATTAACTTAAAACAGCATGATAAAAGGGAGTGAAGTTTTTGAAAATCGCGATTTTTTCAGACACTTATTTTCCTCAAGTGAATGGTGTTGCCCAAACATTAAAGAGACTAACTAATCATTTGGAAAAAAAGCAAATATCCTATCAAGTATATTCTCCAGAAAACAAAACTTCTTCTACATATCCTAATATCAACCAATTTCCGAGTCTTCCATTTTTTCTTTATCCGGAGTGTCGAACTGTAATAGCTAATCCTAAGAAAATAGAAAAAAATTTAAAGCAGTTTAAACCAGATCTTATCCATCTAGCAACACCATATATGATGGGATTATATGGGATGTTTGCTGCCAAAAAGTTAGATATCCCTGTTGTATCATCTTACCATACTAATTTTGATCAATATCTTAAATATTACCATGCCTCCTTGTTAGAGCCATTTTTATGGAAATATTTAAAATGGTTCCACCAATCAACCGAAAAAATATTTGTTCCAAGCAAAGACACACAAAGAAAATTGGAGTCGTTACATTTTAGTGACTTAAAAGTTTGGGGAAGGGGAATTGATTCCAAGTTATTTAAGCCTAATACAGAAGCTAATGAACAAATTAAGAAAAAATACCGAATCAAAGAAAAACATATTTTATTGTATGTAGGTAGATTAGCTCCAGAGAAAGACCTAGAAACATTAAATAAGATCATTAATAGGACCTCTAATATAAATAATTCGGTCCATTGGTTAATAGTGGGGGATGGGCCAAATAAGGAGGCTTGGAGAGAAAAGGAACAAGAACAAAAAAACATTACCTTGACCGGTTATATAAAGGGGAAAGAATTGGCAATGATATATGCAGGAGCAGACCTTTTTGTTTTCCCATCTTATACAGAAACTTTCGGCAATGTCGTGTTAGAAGCTATGTCTAGCGGAACGCCAGCGATTGTTTCCAATGCCGGTGGTGTAAAAGATTTTGTCATTAATATGGTAAATGGAAAAATATGCGAAAAGCAAAATGCTGAGAGCTTTGTTCAAGCAATTAGTAAATTATTAGCGGATGAAACGATGCGATTACGGATGGGGATAGAAGCTAGAAATTATGCGTTAACGCAATCATGGGATACTATTTTTGAAGGACTATTAAGCGATTACTATGAAGTGATATATTCTCGTCAGAAGCTAAATGAAAAGTATGCTTAAAAGTAAGTATACTCATACCTTAGATAGTTTACAGGAATATGCAAAATAAATAAGAAGTGACTATTTTTAGTACATTGCTATTTATTATGAAGTATGCTATACTTTTACATTGTGAGTAATGTATAATTGCTCCTTGCCCAATAATGGGCCGTCTAGACCAAAAGGAGGTGAAAGTGATGAAAAAGTACGAAATTATGTACATCATCCGTCCAAATATTGAAGATGAGGCTAAGAAAGCTCTTGTTGAGCGTTTCAACGCTATCCTTACAGATAATGGAGCGGAATTAGCAGAAGCAAAAGAGTGGGGTAAACGTCGTCTTGCATATGAAATCAATGATTTCCGCGATGGTTACTATCAATTAGTAAAAATTAACGCTGCACCTGTAGCGGTTGAAGAATTCTCTCGTTTAGCTAAGATCAACGAAGATATCATTCGCCACATCGTAGTTAAAGAAGAAGCAAAATAATATATAAATAGTGTTTCACGTGAAACATTTAAAATGGAAGGGAGTTGAAACTGATGATGAATCGGGTAGTTCTTGTTGGCCGTCTAACGAAGGATCCAGATCTACGTTATACACCGAGTGGAGTTGCTGTTGCATCTTTCACACTTGCAGTAAACCGTACGTTTACAAACCAGCAAGGAGAAAGAGAAGCGGACTTTATTAACTGTGTTATTTGGAGAAAACCAGCAGAAAACGTAGCTAATTTCTTGAAAAAAGGAAGTTTAGCAGGTGTTGATGGTCGTATTCAAACTCGTAGCTATGATGGACAAGACGGAAAACGCGTGTATGTAACAGAAGTATTAGCAGAAAGTGTTCAGTTCTTAGAACCTAGAAACAGCTCTGGTAATAATAGAAGTGACAACATGAATTATGGGGCACCAAGAGAACAAGATAATCCTTTTGGAGGATCAAATAATTATCAGAATCAGCGACCTCAAACAAATAGAAACAATCAAGATTATACAAGAGTGGATGAAGATCCATTTGCAAATAGCGGACAAATCGATATTTCAGATGACGATTTACCATTCTAAAAACTAGTTTTGATAATAAAAAGGAGGTTAATCTCATGGCAATGGGTGGACGCAGAGGTGGCCGTGCTAAGCGTCGTAAAGTATGTTACTTTACAGCTAACGGTATCACTAACATCGATTATAAAGATGTAGACTTACTTAAAAAATTCATCTCAGAACGCGGTAAAATTTTACCTCGTCGTGTAACTGGTACAAGCGCTAAATACCAACGTAAATTAACGATTGCTATTAAACGTGCACGTACTATGGCTTTACTACCATACGTAAGTGGAGAATAATTAGCCTATAAAAAACCCTATTAGACTTTTGTTTAATAGGGTTTTTGTATTATATTAAAGGGGAAATAGTCTATATATGTACTATTTCTATATCACTCCCTTATTTGTATCATCTAAGGATTATGTGAAGTTTCTTCTTTTCTATAAACATAAATGTTTTTCTTCCTACTCCTCTTATTTCTTCTAATTAACTTCATTGAAGAAGAGAAGGAATGGTAGTAAAATACTAGTTAAGGGTGTAAACCCCTTCCTCATAAAAACTATTTCGAAAAATGGGTAAAAGGCCAATCAAGTTTTAGAAAGCGAATGTTCTAAGGTTACAGAAGTTTGCGAATAAAAAAATTGAAAATTGAAATGTATTTCATCTCTTATTTTAAGTAACAGATAGGGGGATAGACCTTTTTATATTTTAATTTAGTTTTATGGGGTATAATATTATCAGGTTTAATGAATACATAGTAAGGATTATTTGAAAATCTCACGAGTTTTAGGAGGAGAAAAATTGCCTACTTTTTTAGAGAAAGGGTCCATACGGTATCCATTAATATGCTTAATAGGTATTACCACTATCATGCTTGGAATCCTCTCTTTTTATAACTGGGTATTTTCCTTAATTGGGTTATTCCTTTTTGCAATTCCTTTTTATTTTATTTTACGAATGGATAGTCGTCAAAAAAAGGAAACAGAAGAGTATATAACCACTCTCTCTTACCGCGTTAAAAAAGTGGGGGAAGAGGCATTAATGGAAATGCCAATAGGAATTATGCTTATAAATGATGATTATTATATTGAATGGACAAATCCCTTTTTAGCATCTTGTTTTACAGAGGATACACTTGTAGGAAGATCTTTGTATGATGTTTCTCCATCGATTATTCCTTTAATTAAGCAAGAAGTAGAAACGGAAATCATTACATTGCATGAAAGAAAGTTCCGTGTTATTCATAAAGTGGAAGAGCGCTTATTATACTTTTTTGATGTTACAGAACAAACAGAGATCGAGAAGCTTTATGAAGATGAACGTACTGCCATTGCAATTATCTTTTTAGACAATTATGATGATTTAACACAAGGTATGGATGATCAAGCAAGAAGTAGCATTAATAATAGTGTTACAGCAATTTTAAATAAATGGGCTACAGATAATGGCGTCTTATTAAAACGGATTTCTTCTGATCGGTTCATTGCTATTTTTAATGAACATATTCTACAAAGCTTGGAAAAAGGGAAATTCACCATACTAGACGATGTTCGAGAATTAACTACAAAACAGAATGTTCCTTTAACACTAAGTATTGGAGTTGGAGCTGGTGTTTCCTCTTTACCAGAACTAGGGAATATTGCTCAATCTAGTCTTGATTTAGCCTTAGGAAGAGGCGGAGATCAGGTTGCGATTAAGCAACCGAATGGTAAAGTAAAGTTTTATGGAGGCAAAACTAATCCCGTAGAAAAGCGAACAAGAGTAAGAGCAAGGGTCATTTCCCATGCTTTAAAGGAATTAGTGTTAGAAAGTGATAAAGTTATCATAATGGGGCATAAGAATCCTGATATGGATGCAATTGGTGCAGCAATTGGGATACATAAAGTAGCTCAGATGAATCAAAAGGAAGCATATATAGTAATAAACTTTCAAGAAATAGATACAGCTGTTAGAAGATTGATAGAAGAAATTAAAAGGCAAGAGTCTCTGTTTACAAAGTTTATCACGCCTGATCAAGCTTTAGAAATAGCAACTGGCGATACTTTACTAGTAGTGGTAGACACACATAAGCCTTCTTTAGTGATTGAAGAGCACTTATTAAATAAAATAGAAGATGTAGTAGTAATTGACCATCACCGTCGTGGTGAGGAATTTATTGAAAATCCGCTGCTTGTCTATATGGAACCATATGCTTCTTCAACGGCAGAACTTGTTACAGAATTACTAGAATATCAGCCGAAAAGTGTTAAAATTGAAATGTTGGAAGCAACGGCCCTTTTAGCTGGGATCATTGTTGATACGAAAAGCTTTACTCTTAGAACAGGAGCACGGACATTCGATGCAGCTTCTTATTTGCGAGGACAGGGCGCAGATACAGTACTTGTACAAAAATTCCTAAAAGAAGACATTGAAAACTATGTTAAAAGAGCGAAAATTATCGAAAATGTGCAATTCTATAAAGAAGGAATTGCAATAGCCATAGCGAAGGAAGAAGAAGCTGTCGATGGCGTGTTAATTGCACAGACGGCTGACACTCTATTAACAATGGATGGTATTATTGCCTCCTTTGTAATAGCGCCTAGAGGGGAAACGATGATTGGGATAAGTGCTCGTTCTTTAGGAGAAATTAATGTTCAAATTATTATGGAAAGTCTACATGGTGGTGGCCATTTAACAAATGCAGCTACACAGCTTTCAAATATGCCAATGGAAGAAGTAGAGGCAAGGCTAAAATTAGCAATTGATGAGTATTTTGAAGGGAGAAGAAAAGAATGAAAGTAATTTTTCTAAAAGATGTAAAAGGTAAAGGAAAAAAAGGAGAAGTTAAAAACGTTGCTGATGGTTATGCACATAACTTTCTTTTAAAACAAGGCTTAGCTGTAGAAGCTAATGCTTCAGCGGTTAGCACGTTGAATGCTCAAAAGAAAAAAGAAGAGAAACAAGCAATTGAAGAGCTAAATCAAGCAAAAGAATTAAAAGAAAAACTAGAAAAAGTAACTGTTGAACTGCATGCAAAATCTGGTGAGGGCGGCAGATTGTTTGGATCGATTACAAGCAAGCAAATTGCAGATGAATTAAACAAAAAACATCAAATCAAAATTGATAAAAGAAAAATTGAGTTAAATGATGCAATTCGTTCACTAGGAGTTACAAAGGTTCCAGTGAAGCTTCACCATGAAGTGTCAGCAACATTAAATGTACATGTGAAAGAATTAAGCTAATATTGGAAGTTCCATTTAGCGCTAAACATGTTAAAATAGAATAAGCTTAAGAAAATGTGATGCAGGTTTAACTGGTCACATTTTTTGTTTGACTGTTTTTAATAGGAAACTAGAAAAAAGAGAAAAGGCACAGCTGATACGAAAACACCTTTCTTCAAATGGAAGGACTTTTTGCATAGATTGTTGCTTTTTTAACCTAGGCTATGTTATTAATCATATCCTCTCATTTTAAGGAGGTTTTATAGATTGACCGAAATCTTAAATGATCGAATGCCCCCTCAAAATATTGAGGCAGAACAAGCTGTATTAGGGGCTATATTTCTTGAACCACAAAGCTTAACATTAGCTTCTGAAATTCTGATACCAGAAGATTTTTATAGAGGTGCACATCAAAGAATCTATTCGACAATGCTTAAATTAAGTGATGAAGGAAAAGCAGTCGATTTAATTACAGTAACATCCGAATTAGCCACAACTAATAACTTAGAGGATACGGGCGGAGTTAGCTATTTAAGTGAACTAGCGGCTTCTGTGCCGACCGCTGCCAATATAGAGTACTATGCAAAGATCGTAGAAGAAAAGTCTTTGCTTCGCCGATTGATTCGAACAGCAACAAACATCGCACAGGATGGATATTCACGTGAAGATGAAGTAGAAGCTTTATTAAGTGAAGCAGAAAAGAATATTTTAGAAGTAGCGCAACGGAAAAATGCTGGAGCATTTCATAATATTAAAGATGTTCTTGTTCGGACATATGATAATATTGAAGAAATGCATAATCGCAAAGGCGATATAACCGGGATAGCAACAGGATTTGCTGAACTTGATAAAATGACAGCTGGATTTCAGCGAAATGACTTAATTATTGTTGGAGCAAGACCATCGGTTGGTAAAACAGCCTTTGCCTTAAATATCGCTCAGAATGTTGCTGTAAAAACAGGCGAAAATGTAGCGATTTTTAGTTTGGAGATGGGGGCAGAGCAGCTTGTAATGCGTATGCTTTGCGCAGAAGGGAATATAGATGCCCAGCGTTTACGTACTGGATCATTGACAGACGAGGACTGGGGCAAGCTTACAATGGCAATGGGAAGCTTATCCAATGCTGGTATTTTCATTGATGATACACCAGGGGTAAAGATTACCGATATAAGAGCGAAATGCCGCCGTTTAAAACAGGAACATGGCTTAGGAATGATATTAATTGATTACCTACAGCTAATCTTGGGAAGTGGACGAGCAGGTGAAAATAGACAGCAAGAGGTATCGGAAATTTCTCGTTCTTTAAAACAGCTTGCTCGTGAGCTTCAAGTACCTGTAATTGCCTTGTCACAGCTCTCACGTGGTGTAGAACAAAGACAAGATAAGCGCCCGATGATGTCCGATATCAGGGAATCAGGAAGTATTGAGCAGGATGCAGATATTGTAGCCTTCTTATACCGTGATGACTACTATGATAAGGAATCAGAAAGTAAGAATATTATCGAAATCATTATTGCTAAACAGCGTAACGGTCCAACTGGAACTGTACAGCTAGCCTTTGTAAAGGAATACAATAAATTCGTAAACCTAGAACGGCGTTTTGAAGATGGAGCGATGCCAACTGGAGCATAGCAAAAAAAGATTAGTAGATTTCAAACTACTAATCTTTTTTTATGCTATTTTTAGATGGATAAAAAGCGTTAGTAAAAGTAAATACTACTAATTTAGGTCAAATAATCTATCTAATTTTACGAACATAACATTAATTAAATAAAAAGATTGTTCGTGTTTGATTGACTTTTATGTTAAAAAGTTGGTAAAATAGGAATGTTTGATTAAGGATATAATAAAAAGATATAGAAACCTGTGGAGGTGCTCTAGGATATGTCATCAGTAGTGGTGGTAGGAACGCAATGGGGAGACGAAGGAAAAGGTAAGATTACCGATTTCCTATCTGAAAATGCAGAAGTGATTGCACGTTACCAGGGTGGTAACAATGCAGGTCACACAATTAAGTTTAATGGCGAAACATATAAATTACACTTAATTCCATCTGGGATATTTTATAAAGAAAAAATTAGTGTTGTTGGAAACGGAATGGTTGTTGATCCAAAGGCAATCATTGAAGAATTAAAATACTTACATGATCGTAATGTCAATACAGATAACTTAAGAATTAGTAATCGTGCCCATGTCATTCTTCCATATCATTTAAAATTAGATGAAGTAGAGGAAGAAAGCAAAGGTGCTAATAAAATTGGTACAACGAAAAAAGGAATTGGGCCAGCTTATATGGATAAAGCTGCACGTATTGGTATCCGTATTGCTGATTTATTAGATAGAGAAGTATTTGAAGAAAAACTTGCAAGAAACTTAGTTGAAAAAAATCGTCTATTAGAGCGTATTTATGAAACGGAAGGCTTTAAATTAGAAGATATTTTAAATGAGTATTATGAGTATGGGCAACAAATTAAGAAATATGTTTGTGACACTTCTGTTGTTCTAAATGATGCTTTAGATGAAGGTCGCAGAGTTCTTTTTGAAGGTGCTCAAGGGGTAATGCTTGATATTGACCAAGGTACTTATCCGTTTGTTACTTCTTCTAACCCAGTCGCTGGAGGCGTAACAATTGGTTCTGGTGTAGGTCCAACGAAAATTAAACATGTAGTTGGTGTATCAAAGGCGTATACAACAAGAGTTGGTGACGGTCCTTTCCCAACAGAATTAAATAATGATATTGGACATCAAATTAGAGAAGTTGGTCGTGAATATGGAACAACTACTGGTAGACCACGTCGTGTTGGGTGGTTTGACAGTGTAGTTGTTCGCCATGCTCGTCGTGTTAGCGGTATTACAGATCTTTCTTTAAATTCTATTGATGTTTTAACAGGAATTGAAACATTAAAAATTTGTGTTGCTTATAAATATAAAGGTGAAGTGATGGAGGAGTTCCCAGCAAGCCTTAAAGTACTTGCAGAATGTGAACCAGTATATGAAGAGCTACCAGGCTGGACAGAAGATATTACTGGCTGTAAAACACTAAGTGAGCTTCCTGCTAATGCACGTCATTATTTAGAAAGAGTTGCACAGTTGACAGGTATTCCATTGTCTATTTTCTCTGTAGGTCCAGACCGTACACAAACAAATGTTGTACACAGCCCATGGAGACAAAACTAATCATCATAATAAAGGCCGTTCTTAGAACGGCCTTTAATTAAGCAGATATTTGATTATGTAAGAACCTTGAGATTTTCGTTTGAAAAAGAGGTAACTGGGTATTATTAAATTTTAAATAATTTCGTATGATTTTTAGTTTATTTAAAATCGAGAGCGTAATGGCACGAACTACTTTATAAGAAAAAAGTATGTAAAAATAGTCATTTTAAAAGGAAAAGTAGTTAAAGACAAAATAAAAAATATTTTTTAAAAAACTTTTAAAAAAAGTATTGCTTTTTATTTTGTTAATATGATAATATAAAAAGCGTCGCAAATGACAAAAACAAACGAGACAGCTCATCTTATATGAGCCATTAGCTCAGTCGGTAGAGCATCTGACTTTTAATCAGAGGGTCGGAGGTTCGAATCCTCCATGGCTCACCATTATAGATATCAATCACGGCCCATTGGTCAAGCGGTTAAGACACCGCCCTTTCACGGCGGTAACACGGGTTCGAATCCCGTATGGGTCATAATATCTTAGTAAAGATATTTCATAGTATAAAATGGTCCGGTAGTTCAGTTGGTTAGAATGCCTGCCTGTCACGCAGGAGGTCGCGGGTTCGAGTCCCGTCCGGACCGCCATTTTTTCTTCCTATGCATTTGCATATTTAATATATATTTTTTATCTAATACATATCGAAGACAAGTAAGAAATCCGACTTTTGCTTAAGTAATTAGAGCTAGTAAGCATTTGTCACAATAGTTTGGCTCAGTAGCTCAGTCGGTAGAGCAAAGGACTGAAAATCCTTGTGTCGGCGGTTCGATTCCGTCCTGAGCCACCTTAATTTTTCATCACAACGAAATAATCGTTGTTTTTTTTATGCCCTATTATTTCCCTGTAAATAACCTTCTATAGAATCGCTTCTATTACAAAATTCCACTAAACATGAAAATTAAGCAACAATTTTATTACAATATAATAGCAAATCGTCTTTCCTTGTATATGTATGTTAAAGTAAATGTATATGTCTTCTTCCTTATGAGTTATGTGAATAAGTAGAAATTGAAGAGCCTATTTAACTTTTAAGAAGATAGAGTAAGTAGAGGCCTATTATAGATAAAAAAAGACAAGGTAATCCATTCTTTGCAGAAGGATAGCCTTGCCAAAATTAAGGGAAAATGAAACTCATCTATATAGACGATTGTCTAGCATAAAAGGTTTCAAAAAAATGGCTATCTACCGCTTTATTTTTTTCCTATAATAAAATAAAGGGCTATCCAATAGTTTGCGATAGGAAAGAAGACATATATAGCAGCCTAGTATGCCTCACAGCGGATAGATAATAATTAAAAATAACAATCCTCCCTAAGAGGGTTTATAATCCAGTATGGAAGGAATGATTCAGTGGGCTAATAGAAAAGCTTCACTGTCTTTTTTATTTGGAGCAGTTTTAGATGGGAAGGGGATAATTATGAAAGACTCTGATTTAGACCCGAGACTATTTAATTCATCTTTAAAGGATATTCTGACTGCTTGTTAATGGGGAATAAGCTTATAATAGAAAAAAAGTGATTATATAAATTTAAAATGGTAAAGTAGACAGTAGAAGTAAACAATAAAAGTATGATATATGACGATAGATAAACTTGATATAAGGAGATTAACTGAATGAATAAAAAGATTTTAGTTGTAGATGATGAAAAACCAATTGCTGATATTTTGCAGTTTAATTTAAAGAAAGAGGGCTTTGAGGTTTATTGTGCTTATGATGGCAATGAGGCTTTGGAAAAGGTGGAAGAGATTCAGCCAGATTTAGTATTGCTAGATATCATGTTGCCGCAAAGAGATGGAATGGAAGTATGCCGTGAAGTCAGAAAGAAATATGAAATGCCGATCATTATGTTAACGGCTAAGGATTCAGAGATAGATAAGGTATTAGGCTTAGAATTAGGAGCAGATGATTACGTAACAAAGCCTTTTAGCACGAGAGAACTGATTGCACGTGTAAAGGCAAATCTTAGACGACATCAGCAAGTTTCTTCTGCTGCAGAAGAAGAGAAAGAATCTAATGAAATTGAGGTTGGTTCACTCATTATTCATCCAGATGCTTATATCGTATCGAAAAGAGGAGAAATGATTGAACTGACTCATCGTGAGTTCGAATTACTATATTATTTAGCAAAACATATCGGACAAGTTATGACAAGAGAGCACTTGCTTCAGACTGTATGGGGTTATGATTATTATGGGGATGTACGCACAGTAGACGTAACCGTAAGAAGGCTAAGAGAGAAAATTGAGGATAATCCTAGTCACCCAACTTGGATCGTGACAAGAAGAGGCGTTGGCTATTACTTAAGAAATCCTGAGCAGGAGTAAATGTATTAATGAAAAAAGTAAGTTTTTTTCGTTCCATTCATTTAAAACTTGTATTAGTTATTGTTTTGCTTATTCTCATTTCTATCCAGATTATCGGCGTCTATTTTGTAAAGACATTGCAGACAACGCTATTGGACAGTTTTAAAATATCAATTCAAGAAAAAGTCAATATTTTATCGATTTATTTAGAAGAGCAGCTTGTAAAGGAAAGAGTTGTGGAAAAGGGCGATGCCACGTTAGAAGATGATATAAAAAGAATTCTAAGTGATAATAATTCATCTGATATTAAAGAAATCAGGGTTGTTGATAGTAATGGCATTATAGTTGGAACTTCTGATCCGGAAAATCAACATTTAGTTGGGCAAAAAATGGTCGATATTTCGGTAAGACGGGTTCTCTCTAATTCTTCACAACCAGATAATCCGATCAAGCAGAAAAATGGAGAAAAAA
This sequence comes from Niallia alba, assembly GCF_012933555.1. Classification (GTDB taxonomy): domain Bacteria; phylum Bacillota; class Bacilli; order Bacillales; family Cytobacillaceae; genus Niallia; species Niallia alba. The sequence continues at coordinate 5,205,056 of NZ_JABBPK010000001.1, read as the reverse complement.
TCTATGAGTTGATTACGCCTATAAAAACAAATGGTGATGAAACAGTCGGAGCCATTTATTTAGTGGGCAAAATTGAAAATGTATATAAACAAATTGATAAGATTAATCAAATCTTTCAAAAAGGAACCATTATCACGTTAGTTGTTACCGCCATTTTAGGAGTGCTATTAGCAAGAACAATTACAAAGCCAATATCCGATATGCAAAAGCATGCTTTCGCCTTATCAAAGGGGAATTTCTCTCGAAAGGTTAAAGTGTATGGGTTTGATGAAATTGGTCAGCTGGCAATCACTTTTAATAATTTGACAAAGAAGCTTCAAGAATCACAGGCAACAACAGAAAGTGAAAGAAGAAAACTCTCTTCTGTTTTAGCCTATATGACAGATGGGGTCATTGCGACAGATAGAAGAGGGCGAATTATCCTTATTAATGAACCAGCTGCAAAGATGCTAGATGTTTCACGTGAAACAGTACTTTCTGAGCCGATTATTAATCTTCTTGATCTAAAAGAAAAATATACATTTGAGGAGTTATTAGAGGAAAGAGAATCGGTTATTTTGGATTATAGTACCCATTATGAGCCCTATATATTACGGGCAAATTTTTCCGTTATCCAAAAAGAGACAGGATTTGTGAATGGTTTAATTACAGTTCTCCATGATATTACCGAACAAGAAAAAATTGATATGGAAAGAAAAGAATTTGTAGCGAATGTTTCCCATGAATTGCGGACACCATTAACGACGATGCGCAGTTATGTGGAGGCATTATATGATGGCGCATGGAAAGATGAAGAATTAGCTCCAAAATTCTTGAATGTTACGCAAAATGAAACAGAGCGTATGATACGTCTTGTAAATGATTTATTACAGCTTTCCAAATTAGATAGCCGTGATTATCAGCTAAATAAAGAACTGGTTGACTTTATCGTATTTTATAATCGCATTATCGATCGTTTTGAATTGACAAAACAACAAAATGTTATCTTTTTAAGAAAATTACCGAAGAAAGCAGCATTTGTGGAAATTGATGAAGATAAATTGACACAAGTACTAGATAATATCATTTCTAATGCACTGAAGTATTCTCCTGAAGGTGGGAAAATCACTTTTTCTATAAAGGAGCAGGAGCAGCAAATTATTGTAAGTGTATCCGATAATGGTGTTGGTATTCCAAAAGAAAATATCGATAAAATATTTGATCGTTTCTATCGTGTCGATAAAGCGAGAACACGTAAGCTTGGTGGAACAGGACTTGGTCTGGCCATCGCAAAAGAAATGGTAGAAGCACATGGGGGAAGAATTTGGGCATCCAGTAAGGAAGGAAAAGGAACAAAAATATCTTTCACCCTACCGTATATTCAATCTGAAGAGGATGATTGGGGATGAAATATGAAAGTGTAAAAAGCGGCATATTAGTCTTTCTCGTTGCATTAAGTGTGTTATTATATTATCTCCTTTGGACAGACCAAGTTGGAGAATTTGATGCGATTGGTAATAGTAGCTCGACTATGGCACAAGAGAAATTAGGGGATAAAAAGGAAGTAAGTGAAGTAGTAAAACCAGACGAAATTTACCAACACATCGATGGCATACATTATGGTACAATTTCAAAGGTCGAAATAGATGCTATTATCAATAAGCTTAAAGAGTTTGAATATGCAGACTTTCGCAATGTGACTTCAAGTGTTGATGGTATAGCCAATTTCTTAGAAGAACAGGATAATAGTTTAGAAATAAGATTTCCGGGACAAGTCCCTTTTCGTATTTATAAAGATATTTTAAGCATAGACCAAGATAATTCCTTTGATTTTGATACCATTTTGTTTTCTTATAAGGATGGAACTGTTTATTTTCTGTCTAAAGAAACAGAGAAAGTATATGAAACAACGATACATGCAAAAGATTTAGAACAGCTTAATAAATTGAAAGAAAATGTGTATACGGAAAAAACAGTGTATTCCACTTATTTCTCCTATAAACCAAATAATCAGTATTTAATCTACTTGCCAAATGGGAAGAAGGAAGTAAATAAATACAAGTATTTTACGCGACAAATTGAGTCTATTCGTATGAAGAGAGCGTTATTTACTGATCCAAGTATTGCGCAAAAAGAAATTCTAACGAATTGGGAAGAGTATACAGATGATTCGGGGTTATTACGAATATATAAAGATACCCATATTGTTAGCTTCTTTAAACCTTCAGGCATTTCGAATGAAATGACTCAAAATCATATTATTAATAATAGCATCGAGCTGATTAATCAGCGAGGTGGCTGGATTAATGACTATCTCTATGTCGGTCGAGATGAAGATAGAAAAATCACTTTTCGTTTATATAATACAAATGGAATGCCTGTATTTAATTTAAAAACGGAAATATCCGATATTCGATTATACTGGGAAAATAATAAGGCAAAGCGCCTTTTAACAAGTAATTTAGTTATTATCAACACAACTACTCCGTTTGATTTTTCGAAAGAGAATGTCTCATCAGGAGAAGAGGTTTTACAATATCTTCAAAGTAATAAAAAGTTGAAGACAGAAAAACTCCAGAATATTGTGATCGGATACGATATGCAGGTCGATTCGCAAAATATCGTTTCTTTACAGCCAACCTGGTTTTACCAATATGATCATAAATGGTATACCTTATATTCGGAAGGAACAGGGGGCAACTTAGATGGACTGGAGTAAGATAAAGACCATATTTATTATTGCCTTTTTATTATTAGACGTATATTTAATTTATGAATACGTAAAGATCAAGGAATACCAGCGTGCTGATGACTCTACAACAGAGCCACCAACACAAACACTTTCACGATTAGATATTAAATACGATAAAGAGAAACTGCCCGTAAATAATCAAAAGGATCAATATTTATCAGCAAAGTCGAAGAAATTTACGGATGATGAGATTAAAAAGCTGGAAAAAGGTCTATTAAGTGGACAAGAAATTATAGTAAGAGATAGTATATACCTTCAGGCGGTTTTAGTAGAACCGATTAGTATTAAAGAAGAGTTTAGTCCAGATGATTTAACGGATTTCCTTCTTAATTCTGTGCTTAACGGTGCAGAGTATCACTTTTGGGAAAAGAAAGGAAATACCATAAAGTATTATCAGCAGCATTCTGGAAAAACATTGTATCGAAACCCTAAAGCAGAGCTTACCTTTAATGTAAATGAAGAGAACAAAATTGTTTCCTATAACCAGACGTATTTGGAAAACATTAAAGAAATGGATGAAGAAGAGCTCATTATCCAGCCCCTAGAGGTGATTCTTAACCTATTTAAAAATAATTTCATCGAAAGTAATTCGTATGTAAGTTTTGTAGAGTTAGGCTATTATACACAGCTTGATACTTCTGCACAGCTGCTTGCACCAACGTGGAAAGTGACCGTGAATGAAGAAGATTTTTATGTGAATGCGCTAGATGGACAAGTTATTCAGCCAGAAACAGAGGAAATGAAAGTGGAGTGAGAGAAAATGCGTTTTAGTGTTCTCGCAAGTGGCAGTACTGGAAATGCCATTTTTGTTGAATCAGGAGAACATTCCTTTTTAGTCGATGCAGGATTAAGCGGAAAGCAAATGGAAGGCTTATTTCAGGGCATTGAACGAAAAATGAGTGATTTAACAGGCATATTAGTGACACATGAGCATAGTGACCATATAAAAGGGGTAGGGATTGTAGCAAGAAAATATAAATTACCTATCTATGCGAATGAAAAAACATGGAAAGCAATGGATCCTTTAATTGGAGAAATTCCGATCGAACAGAAATTTCATTTTGATATGGAAACAGTAAAGACATTTGGTGATTTATCGATTGAATCCTTTGGTGTATCTCATGATGCAGCAGAACCAATGTTTTATGTTTTCCATGAAGGTGGAAAAAAGCTCGTTCTTATCACAGATACCGGTTATGTAAGTGATCGCATGAAAGGGATTATTTCCAATGCAGATTCGTATGTGTTTGAAAGCAATCATGATGTGCAGATGCTCCGGATGGGTAAGTATCCATGGAATATTAAAAGACGTATTTTAAGTGATGTAGGGCATGTCTGTAATGAGGATGCGGCGATCGCAATGAGCGAAGTTATTGGGGATCGCACAAAGCATATCTATCTCGCTCATTTGAGCTTAGATAATAATATGAAGGACTTAGCGAGGATGTCGGTTGGACAGACGTTAGAAAGTCGTGGAGTTGGTTTGGGTGAACAGGTTCATTTATTTGATACCGATCCAAGAATACCGACCAAATTAATGGCGATATAAAAGGAAGAAAAAAAGCAGATATTTAGTTATTCGCTTTTTTTACTGGGAAGAACTGAAAGTATGTCAGGAATGCTTTTGGGCATTATATAGAGAAACTTATTTAAGTATTTCGTTTGTTTTTTTGAAAAAAAGGAAAAATAATAAGGATATAGGTTAGGAATTATTTTAGATAAATGTTTTCGGAAAGGAATGAAGCTTGTGGAATATGATTATGGTAATCGGGGAGATGGACCAAAGAGAGGCTCAAGAAAGGGATATTTCTTCTCTGGATTTATTGGTGCGATTATTGGTGCAGTACTGGTATTATTACTAAGTCCACGTTTGATGGATTTAGCAATTTTTCCGGGTAATGAGGATACAGGAAGTTTGGTAAGTAATTCTGAGGGGATAAAAACACAGAATGTTTCGTTGAACGTGGAAACAGATGTAACGAAGGCAGTGGATAAAGCTGCAGATTCGGTTGTCGGTATTACTAATCTACAGGCCTCTAATTTCTGGGCCGACGAAACGACCGCAGAAGAAGCTGGTACAGGTTCTGGCGTTATATATAAGAAAAGTGGCGGGAAAGCATTTATTGTTACAAATAACCACGTGGTACAAGGGGCAACAGAGCTTGAGGTCACGTTATCAAATGGCAAGAAGATCAGTGCTGAGCTAATTGGTGCTGATATTTGGACCGATTTAGCAGTAGTGGAAGTAGACGCAAGTGAAATCACCAAAGTTGCCGAGTTTGGGAACTCGGATACGTTAAAAGCAGGTGAGCCGGTCATTGCAATTGGAAACCCTCTAGGCCTAACATTTTCAGGATCTGTGACACAAGGGATTATATCTGGGTTACAGAGAACCATCCCTGTCGATATAAATGAAGATGGTACACCTGATTGGCAATCGGAAGTTATTCAAACCGATGCAGCAATTAATCCTGGAAATAGCGGTGGTGCCCTTGTTAATATTGAAGGACAGCTTATTGGCATTAACAGCATGAAGATTGCTGTATCTGCTGTAGAGGGAATTGGACTTGCAATTCCCATTAATTCAGCGATTCCGATTATTGAGGACTTAGAGCAGCATGGTGAAGTGCAACGTCCATATATGGGGGTAGAGCTACAATCGGTAAGTGATATTCCAGGCTATTATCAGCAAGAAGCATTAAAGTTACCGAATGATGTAACGACAGGTGTAGCGATAAAAGATGTTTCACCAAACTCTCCAGCGCAAAAAGCAGGATTAAAAGAGCTAGATGTTATTGTGGAATTAGATGGAGAAGAAATAGTTGATTTAATTGCTTTAAGAAAGCACTTATATACAGAAAAGAAAATCGGCGATAAGATGGATGTGAAATATTATCGAAACGGAAAGCTAGAAACAACAGAGCTTACGTTATCGGAAGATCAAATGTAATAGGAAGAAGTAGAGCGAAGCATTTTTTAGTGCCGCTCTACTTTTTTTGTGTGTACGAATTTTTTAGACGGGGATACTATAGCTAAATAGAATGTACTCGATGAAAAAATTTTTTCAGAAAATAATGAAGTGCTTGTGGATAAGGCTTTATAGGAAAAAGCAGATGAATTTCGTTAGAGTGGTTGCAGTTTTTGGGTAGAATGTTAAGATGGAGTGTGGATAACTAAAAATCAAGTCAAGGAAAAATATTATCCACAATTATTTTTAGAAAAATGAAAATAGCAAGAGGCAAAAGGAGAAGAAAAAATGATTTATAGTTGTGCTGAACACGTTGATATAGCAATAGATTCCGTTGTAAATGAGTATGAAACATTTCCGATTTTGGAACAAATTTCAGAGGAAGAAAAGTTATCAACAACCTGTGAATATTGTAAAAATAACGCCATATATATGGTGGCGAACAAGTGATTCCATACTATATGTGGATTAAAAATGTGGATATGTGGATAAGTTCTGTGGATATCTTGTTTGTAAAGTGAGGAAAGCATGTGAATATCTCAATTGTTACAGTTGGAAAATTAAAAGAAAAATATTTAAAGCTTGGAATCGAAGAATATACAAAAAGGCTTTCAAGCTATTCTAAAATAGAAATTATCGAGGTGCCAGACGAAAAAGCACCAGAAGTTTTAAGCGAAGCAGAGATGCTGCAAGTGAAGAAAAAAGAAGGCGAACGAATCCTCGCCAAAGTTCCAACTGATGCACATGTTATTGCACTAGCTATAGAAGGTAAGCAAAAATCTTCAGAGGAATTAGCAGATACAATCGATAAATTAGGTACATATGGGAAGAGTAAGGTTACTTTTATTATTGGTGGATCGTTGGGGCTTAGTGATGAGGTATTGAAGCGAGCGGATGATAAGCTTTCGTTTAGTAAGATGACATTTCCCCATCAGTTGATGCGGTTGATTTTGGTGGAGCAGGTTTATCGGGCGTTTCGGATTAATCGGGGGGAACCGTACCATAAATAGAGGCAAAAAAAGTTGAAGATAAGGTGGATATTTTCCATTTGATTCAGAAATAGAAGGTGTTGATAAGCCTTCTTTTTCTGTTTCTAAATAGAGCATGTGAATAAGTGTAAATGTGTTTGAAAGGTTAACTTCCGTAAAATCAAATTCAAGCTCAACCTTATCAATTTGACGTAGCTGATCATTTGTTCGTCCAACAGTGATCTGTTTAACCAACAGCTGTAGCAATTGCTTTTGTTTATCTCTTGTAGAGGACTTATAGACTTCTACAAATTTTCCTAATAGAAGATGTACCAATTCTGGAGGAATAACTTTTGTATCAGATTTACTTATTTCCGTTATTAAGTTATTCCTCTTTTGTTCAATTGCACTCTTTTCAATAGCCACTTGCTGTAATCGTTCTTGCAAAACCGTAACAGGAAAGAGATTTTGTTCAAAAGCTTCTAGATATCTATTTTGAAGTGCTAGTGTTTCCTCTAACTTCGAATCAGTTTCTTCCAGTTCTTTTTTTAATTTTTTTATGGATTCAATTGAGGTTTTTGTTAGTGAGTTAATAGTTTCATAAAACTTTTGTTTATTGGATAAAAAGCTCTCTATACGCTGGAACAGAGCATTTTCAGCATCATAGGCTTTAACTGAATTGGCTTTACAGGCTGCTGATCCCTTGTTGTGAAAATCACTGCAAACATAATATCTGTGCTTTCTTTTGGTACCGTCACTTAAAGTGTAAGTAGTAATTGAAGGTACCATCCCTTGTCCGCAATCAGGACAGCGTAAGATACTGCTCAATAGAAATGGTTCGTTGGATTGTCTTTGCTTGAACGATTTACTTTTCCTACGAGATTGAACAAGACTCCAAAGTTCATCATTGATAATCGCTTCATGCTGACCTTCTACTAAAATAGGATTATCATTTCTGCCTCTTCTTCTCTTCTTATCCCAGTTTTCAACCTTTAACCAACTAATTTTCCCGTTATAGACTGGGTTGTCTAAAATAGTTGCCACTCCATTTATAGAAAAATGACGATCACGTTTGGTTCGATACCCATTTTTATTAAGCTGATTTGCAATGGCTTTTAAGCCCTTTCCTTGGGAATAAAGAGTGAATATCTGTTTAACCACTTCAGCTTCCTCTTTGTTTATTACGAGTTCCTTTTCAATAGAATCATAACCAAATATAACACCGCCATTCCATGAACCTTCTAAGGCTCGTTGTTTCATACCAAGTTTAACGTTCTCAGACAATGTATTTCGTTCCATTTCGGCAATAGAAGCCATTAGCTGAACGACTAGACGGCCTATTGGACTACTGGTATCAAAGTTCTCGGAATAAGAGATAAACTTTACTCCGTAATCTTCAAATTTGTCTAACAAAGTAAGAGTATCTAACATATTCCGCGATAAACGTGAGATTTTCCATACAAGTACCGCCTGAAATTTTTCCTGTTCAACGTCTGCTACAAGTTTTTGCATAGCAGGGCGTCCGGTGATATTCTTTCCAGAAATCCCTTCATCCACATATTCGTCGATGATTTCCCAATTATAAAGATTTGCGTATTGTCGAAGAGTTTGTAATTGAGCGCTAATGCTATAGCCCTCAGATGCTTGTTCCTCGGTGCTAACACGTGCGTAAATAGCTACCTTTTGAATTTCCATTGCATTACCTCCTTGTATTAATGATACAGCGAAAATAAAAAAAGGAGAAAGGACAGTTCTCCTTTTCTCCTATACTAATGACAAGTTATCGGGACTAAAATTATAAATTATGCTCTTTATTTTACGCTGTTTGGTGTTTTCTTCTTTAAAGATATGAATTTCCTTAATTATATAATGGCACAGTGATTTTCTTTCCTCATCAGAAAGTACTTCATATAAATCTGAAAAATTTTTTACAGAGTAAGCAATGATTTCGTTGGAGGTTTGCCTTTTTTTAAATCTTATTTGAGTATTAATTTCTTCTAGTTTTAATTTTTGTTTATTTAACTGTTCTTGATAACCCAAAAGTCTATTTTTAAATACTTTATCGTCGAATGGAACAGTTTCATCGTCGAGTAAGTCCATGACAGTTTCCATCTTTTTATTAATATGTTTTATTTCTTTGTCAATTTTCTCTGCCTCTTTATATAAAGGTTCGAGTTCAAAACACAGTAATGAATCTGTTGCAGATTTAATATAAGGTGCTAGATTGAGATTTTGGAAGAAATTATTTAATTCATGTAAAATGGTCTCTTCTGCATATTCCTTTTTTACAAGGTTTGATGAGCAAGCTGCCTTGCCACTATTTTTATTTTTACTGCACTGATAATACTTATATTTAGAGCTGCTATTACCTTGAACCATCGAAGACCCACATTCAGGGCATTTTAAAAGTCCTGATAGTGGATAGGAACCCGGATGAACCTTTTCTTGTTTATAACTTCTTGTCTTCATTGTCTCTTGGGCTAAATTCCAAAGAGGTATTTCAATAATTTTTTCGTGTTGACCTTTTTGGTATTTTCCTCTCCACTTGGTATTTCCAATATATATTTGGTTCTGTAGAATCGTTTTGACAGCATTAATGGTCCAGTACTGCTTATTTTTTGTTTTAATGCCTTGGATATTTAGATATGAAGCAATTTTTTTATAGCCCCACTTTTCAATTGCGTATTTTTTAAAAATAAATTTCACAACTTCAACTTCATGAGGTACAACAACTAACTCTTTATTAACTGTTTTATAACCATAGACTTTACCACCTAAAAATTTGCCTTCCTCTGCTCTCTTTTCCATACCAGAGAAAGTTCTCATGTTAATAAATTCTCGTTCAAGTTCAGCTACTAATGCTAATATATGAACAAGAATTTTTGAAGCCGGATCTTCAGTATTAACATTGTCTTTAATTGATATAAGGTGTTTTCCTACTGAGTTAAGTCGTTTCATAATATACAAAGTATCTAATGTATCACGGGAAATTCGATCTTGTTTGAAGACAATGATATAGTCTACATCATCTTTTGATCTAATTACATTATTGTACATTTCTTTAAAGCCATCTCTGCCTTCAAAAGATTTTCCTGATTTAAGATCATCAGTAAAAGTATCAACTAACTCAATATCATTTTCTTCACAGTATTTCCTAATTTCTTCAAGTTGTTTTTCAATTGATGTGTTATCAGTAAATTTATTGGGGCTTTTTCTCAGATAAGCATAAGCTCTTTTTTTTCTACGAACTTCCTTATTTCTCATGTTTTTTTTATTATTTTTACTCATTAACTACACTCTCTCCATTCATGAGTTTTTTTTCTAGGGTTTTTGAATGTTTAATAATTAGTTCAGAAATATAATATAAAAAGTCAGAAGCATTTATTTCAGCTTGGTCTTTTTCAATGAGAAATGAATCATAGTATGAGTTATAGTCAGATGATATTTCCTTCTTCATAGTTAATCTCCATCGAATATAAAAATCCAAATAATTGCCGGCTATATCTGGTTGAAAGACATAGTACCTTCGGAATTTTAATATTTTAAGATATTAAGAATAAAAATTTTAAGTTTAAATATTCAGAAAAATATAATGGTATTTATGGGTGAAAAGATCGGTTAAGAATGTTAAAATAAGGAAAGTGAGGGATTAAATCCTTTGCTTCCATATGGCAAGGCCATTGTGGATTTAGAGCAAAATAATCCACCCTAACGGTTCACAGTGTAGCGGGGTGGATTATTTATTTACATCAATGTTTTAATATAAGCAAAATAACAAGATGTTTAATTCTATGAATTCTTTTTAGTATGAGGGGGGCGAATATGTATTTTTTACTATTTTTCTTAGTTCTTATGGTATTAATCATCCTAATTGTTATAAAGAGAAACAATAAAAAGATAGCCCTAGCTTTAGCTGTTATACTGTTTCTGCTTACTATTGGCGGAATTATGTTTATCAGAGATGTTGTGCAAAATTTTGCCCCATAGTTACTAACCGAGATAAGAATATAAACAGGAGTATGAAGAATGAGAAGCTCAAATAAAATAGTTGTTGCTCTTAAAGGTGTTATTGTAAATGAAGGAAGGGTATTAATAGTTCAACGTGCAAAAGAAGATAAAATCGGCGGCGGAACTTGGGAATGTGTTGGTGGAAAAATAGAGTTTGGAGAAGATTTAGAATCTGCACTCTTACGAGAAATTAAAGAAGAAGTAGGATTATCTGTTACAGTAGAGAAACTTTTATATGCTACTACCTTCAAAACTGATCCAACAAGACAAGTTGTTATTTTGACTTATCTATGTAGTAGTGATAGTAGTAATGCTATTCTTTCTAAGGAACATTCTAGTTTCAAGTGGGCCACTAAAGAACAATTGAGATTACTATTGTCTCCGGAAATAATAACTGATTTTGAGAAAAATAATGTTTTCTCAATAGAAGTTTTGAATTAAAATCACCTCCCTTGAAAAGTGACTGTTTCAATAAGCGGTTCACTTACCGTGGAGAAAAATCATAACAAATCATTCACTAAATAATCTAAGCTAGAACAAATAGTTAAGGGGGAAAACAATTGATAAGATATCTTATTAGTATAATTAGCTGCCTTCTTCTATTTTTTAGCGGGATGTACAATATAATTACTAATGGTTTTACATTTCCATTTCTTATTCTCTCATTGGGAGGTTTAATTGGCTTTATTGGTAGTTTATTTTTCAAAGTGAAGAAAAAAGAAGCTTAACAACCTTATGGACTGAATCCTTTTCAGTCCTATTTTTTTGCTTATAACTTTTAAGAATTATAGTGAAAAGGATTCTACTTGATCAATAGAATTGCTCAAAACTCCAAAGAATTGAACATAACATAATAGAACTGCTAACTAGGATGAAAATATTATCAATAATCATGTTCATAAATGTGTATGGAATTTTAATGTATTTTGGATATAATTTCAAGCTTATAAATGAATATAGTAAGTTTCTATGTTAGAATTAGCTAGTAGTTATTCTGGAGATACTTCTCCAGAAATAAAGGAGCGAATTAAATTGGGTTTTGGACAACATCAAAGTTTTTATCTTAGAACATATTGGTTAAGAAAAGCTATACAGCAATTAGATAATAATAGATTTTTTTATGAGAAAGATGCATCAGAATTAATTGGGTTAGGAACAAATATGGTTAAATCGTTGAAACATTGGATTGAGGCAACGGATATTTGTGAAACTGATAAAAGGGATAGTGATAATAAAGTAATTCACACTATCTCACCATTTGGGCAAATTTTTAATGCGTATGATCCTTATATAGAGATTAATGATACTATTAGCATCATTCACTATCACATTGTGGACAGTAAAGAGCCATCAACTACTTGGTATTGGTTCTTTAATGAATATGAAAAAAATTCTTTTGTAAAAGAAGAGGCTATCAAGGATCTTATTACATGGATAAATAAGAATTACGATTCGAAGAATTCGACGGATACATTAGAACGCGATATCGATTGTCTAATTAAACAGTATTATTCCAAAAACAAATCAGATGATCCGGAGGAAGTCATTCAAAGTCCTCTTGCAGCATTAAATCTAATAGAAGAAGTAGATGGTAGGATTTATAAAAAAAATCCTAAATTTGAAGATATCGGTTTAACAGCATTAATGTACGTGTTATTGAAATATGGTCAATCAGAAATATCAATAGATGAGATTGAAACGAGTAAAAATCTATGGGGGAAGGTATTTAATTTACAAAGAAGTGAGATTGTAAGGGCAATTGAAAAACTTGTAAATGCAACTAAGTATCCGCTTGTATTTGATAGGACGAATAGATTGGATTTAGTTAGAGTTACTCTTGCTAATCCTATTGAATTTTTAAAAGAAGAATATGTTAGAAAAGAAAGGGCATTAAGATGATAAGTACACAGAGTAAATTCAAATCAAGTGTTAATATAAAGCTCGATTTAGGTAGTGAATGGATAGCAGAAAGGTATATTCCAACTCCTACTCATTCAGAGAGTCTCTCAGGAGTTTTAGAAGGCTTTTTAGATAAAGGAAACAAGTCTCATATATTAATAGGCTCATATGGTTCAGGGAAATCTATGGTAGGAACTTTAATTGCAAATGTAGTATCCAAAAGTATTGAACAGGATACCTTTAATGAATTAGTTAGTAAATTTGATAAAGTAACTACTAAAGAGGCAGCTGTTGGCCATTTATTTAATCAAGTAAGGAACTTAGAAAAAAGATATATACCTGTAGTGATAAATGGAAATCAAGGAAACTTTCGTGAAGCAATAATTTCATCTATACACAAGACAATTATTAAATATGGATTTGACTTCTCTATACCTTCTTACGTTGATGAAATAAAAAACAAAATTTCCTTATGGGAAGAACAATATCATGACACTTATGTTCAGTTTAAGAATTATTTAAATACAAACAATTGGACTATAGAAAGCTTCATTCGAGATATTGATGAACATGAACCTGAGACAGTTGATTGGTTTAAAAAGACTTATCCTGTATTAACAGCAGGCGCTGAGTTAAGCCTCTCTTATAATCTTGACTTAACTGAGCATTTAACAAATATCTTAGATGAGCTTGATAAAAAGAACTTAGGAATATATTTAGTATATGATGAATTCGGGAGATTTCTTCAAAGTTTGGATAAATATGAAACGGTTGAAGCCATGCAAGACATTCAGGATATAGCCGAAGTAGCTGACCATCATCAAAGTGCAAACTTTAATATTCTTTTAATAACTCATAGAAACTTAAATCAGTATTTCCTTAGTTATGGAGAGGATTTACAAAATGAATTTAAAAGAATTCAGGGACGCTTTAAGATCTATCATACTCATAGTGATCCAGCAACATTTATTAGACTTGCCAGTCAAGTTACATCGAATTATAGGAATAATTGGAATCAAGAATATAGATTTGAAAATGAAATAATAAAATATGATTTATTTCCAGAATTAAATGGAAGAGAGAAGAAGACAATAGTAGTCGAGAACTCCTTTCCTTTACATCCCGTTACACTTTATACCCTTCCGCGTCTAGCTAATGCTGTAGCTCAAAATGAAAGAACATTATTTACGTTCTTAGAAAGTAATGAAAAAGGTGGACTAGCAAATTATTTTCACACAGAAAAAGCATGGTATCTTGTAAGTAGTTTATTTGATTACTTTGAACCTGCATTTCAAGAATTTATGAGTGATTCCTTAGTTGGAAATGCATACCTAAAATATTTGAGAGTGAAAAAAAGAGTAGAGAATACAGCTTCTGCACAAAGTGAGTTACAGCTACTAAAACTATTCACACTGTGGGATATTGCAAACCTAAGTAATAAAAGAAAATTAACCAATGAATTTATATCATTTGCGCTTAATTGGGAGTTAAATAAAGTTAATAAAATAATTGAAATACTTGAGAATAAAAAACTTTTAAGGTACAGACTATTCGATGAGAATTGGGAAGTATTTGAAGGCAGTTCTATTGATTTAAATGCGAAAATAACTGACAGAAAACTCTTAGGTATAAATAAACTTGATAGTATAAACATTATTAGTAAAGTCTTAGATACAAAATATGCTTATCCCAAAAGATATAATGATGAAAAAAATATGATTAGGTTTGCAGCTATAAAGCCTATTTATGCAAATGACCTCTATGATACAGAGTTACAATCTATCAATCAAGATTCTAATTCAGATCTTAAAATTTTGTATGTTATACCTGAAAAGGATTCAGCTATTGAAGAAATAAGAAGTCAAATAGTTAAATTAAGCAATGGACACTCTCGGATAATATTTGCTTTACCCAAGAAGCCTCTCAATAATTTTGATGAGGAAATTTTAGAATTATCTTCAGTGGAGAAACTATTAGAGGATAAATATTTATTGAATGAGGATCCAATTGTTGAAGAAGAGTTGCTAAAGATTAGAGAAAATAAAATCCATAGATTAAGGCAGCTTCTTGAGCCAATAACACATTATAAAGGGTCTTTCTGGATTCACGAAGGAATCAACATAAACGTCAGAAGTAGAATAGCTCTAAGTGAACAGTTGTCACAGATTGCATTTAAGTATTATGGTCATACTCCAATAATAAATAATGAGTCGTTTAATAGAAGGAATATTTCAAAGCAACAGTTAAACGCTGCAAAAGAAGTCATCGACGCTATTATTAGTGGTGAGAGTAATTACAAGTTTAAGGGTCCGGCCAAGTTAATATATGCCTCTGTTGTAAAAAATAATAATATAAATGGTCAGAATGAAAGCCAAGAAATAACATTGTTACGCCAAAAAATAATGAACGAGATAAAATCAGAAAGTGGGAACTTTTTAACGCTAATAAAGATCTTTAAAGGCAAAGATTTCGGAATTAGGGAACCCAATATTCCTGTATTACTGACAGCTATCTTAAAAAATGAATGGAAATATATAATGTTTTACCATAAAGACGGTTCATATATTAATGATGTAAATGGTGATATTTTATATGATAGAATGTTAGATAAACCAGAAAATTATACTTTTAGTCATCAAAAATTAGATAATAAGTATAAAAATATAATAGATGTAATAGATGAATGTTTTGAATCATATAGAACGGAGCTAGATTCCTCTTACCATCCAAGTGTACGATTAAACAGAATGCTATTAAGGTGGCTAAATAGCCTCCCAAAGATAGCTCAGAAGACAAACAGTTTATCAACAAATGCCAATATTTTTAAAAAGCTCATTACAAAGGGCGAGTTTGAACCAGATACTGCATTAAAGGAACTATTAAACTTAAAACTTAATGTAGAAATGGTAAACAAAATTAAGCAAGAGTGTGAAGAGTACTCTCAAAATCATAAAAAGCAAATTGAAAATATAGTTTTTGAATTAACAAATACCAATTCCTATGAAGAATTATTTGATTACATCCAAAATCAAAACGAGATATTAAAAGTTGATAATAAGTTATTTAACTTGATTTTATCGACTGATGAAAATAATTGGATAAATAAATTGTCAAGCGAATTAGTAGGTGTAAATAGGGAAGATTGGTCTGATGCGACTAGTGAAGTATTCTTTAAAACAGTCAAATCACTCTTAGAAATAAATATTGAAAGCCTTAAAGATGAATATCATGAAGTAAAAGTTGATTCAAAGACCTTAGCAATCCCTAAACGAGAACTAT
Organism: Niallia alba; assembly: GCF_012933555.1. Classification (GTDB taxonomy): domain Bacteria; phylum Bacillota; class Bacilli; order Bacillales; family Cytobacillaceae; genus Niallia; species Niallia alba. Next base: position 5,189,203 of record NZ_JABBPK010000001.1, on the reverse strand, counting down.
CTCCAAAGGGTAATATTATTTATTCTAATGTAAAAACAGATCTTGAGTTAATGGCAAGAAAACTACCAAAAGAAGAAATAACTGCACTGCTATATAAGTTATTGGTAGATTACTATGAAGAAAACAAATAAAAAGGATGATAGGAATGTATGGTAGAGAACCGATATATATTGCCATGTTTAGCGGTGGTGCTGCAAGTGCTTATGTTGCGTATTTAATGGTACAAAAACATGGTGAGGAAAAATCACAGTTATTTTTTACTGATACTCTTTGGGAACATAAAGATAATAAACGTTTCATGGTGGAAGTAGCAGAAAAAATTGGGATAGATATAAAGACTGTTAGAGATGGGAGAACACCAGAAGAGGTATTTGAGGATACACGTTTTCTTGGGAACTCAAGACTCGCAAAATGCTCATCTGATCTAAAAGTACACCAAACAATGGTCTATCTTGAAGAGCTGCGAGATAATGGATTTGAACCAATACTTTACTTTGGAATTGGTAAACATGAGAAACGGAGACGAGAAGGGATTGAGGCATTATATAATCACTTCCTACTTCCTCGTAATGGAGAGGAACAACCAGTAAAAACGGTATTCCCACTTTATGAAAGTAATATATCAGATGATGAAATAAAAAATATTATTACAAAAGACTGGAATATAAGACTTCCAGAAATGTATTATTTAGGGTTTTCTCACGCAAACTGTGGTGGCAGATGTGTTAGAGGTGGATTCAATCATTATAAGCATTTATATGAAACTTGGCCAAGTGTTTATATTGAACAAGAAGAAATGGAAAGTAGATTAAGAGAGCAACTGGGCGATGTTACTATCCTTAAAAGAAATGGAAAGCCATTTACCTTACAGGAATATCGCAAAGAGTTGGATAAAGACTCTGAAATTGCAAAAAAGTTAGTTGAAGAAAATGATGTACCCTGCGTTTGTCACTATGCCTAACATTAGTCTAGAGAGCTTGGATGTAAAATTCCAAGCTCTTTTATATTTGGCTATTTAATTCATGGTGTAATAGACCCAATTATTAAAGTATAATTGAATTAGGGAAAATTTGTAACATAAAAAAGGAGGGATAAAAAGGATGAGCGCAATAAGATCGAATTGGGTTAATTTTTTAAGACAATATGGTCCTATTCCTCAAAATGACAATATGTATGATGAAACTATACAGTCAATTTTGAGGAAAAATAAAGTTACACCAATTAGAATTGATATGGAATATCTTGAGGAACTAGTTGAAAATTTTAAAAGTGTAAATCCTTATTCAGTGATATTGACTGGTACAGCGGGAGATGGCAAAACCTATTACTGTCGTGAAATTTGGAAAAGACTTGGTGGGTCTGAAGTTAAGTGGGCGGAAAATAATAAGATAGAAGAGTTAGTAGTTAATGATTACAAAGTAATATTTATAAAGGATTTAAGTGAGTTATTGGAAGATGAAAGAGAAATCCTGTCTACAATGGCTGATTCGATTATGGGTATGGAAAATAGAACAGTATTTTTAGTAGCTGCTAATGATGGTCAGTTGCTTGAAACGTGGAAGATGGTTAATCAAACCTATAATGTTATAGATACGAAAAAATGTATTGAGGACCTTTTAGTAGATGGGAAAAAAGAGCAAACAGGCTTTTTAATAAAATTATACAATTTAAGTAAAACTAATTCAGCAAACCTTCTTCCAAAGATAATTACAGAGGTATTAAATAATTCCGGCTGGGAAGAATGTACCAATTGCCCACTTAATAATTCAAATGAAACCCTTTGTCCAATAATTGAAAACAAGAAGAGATTAGAAGAAGAAAATAGCTTAATAACGAAGCGGTTAGTAGACTTATTAACTTTATGTGAAATAAATGAGATACATATGCCACTAAGGCAATTACTACTCTTAGTTTCAAATATGTTACTAGGACATCCAGATGTTAGGGATAAATTATTAAAGTGTAGCGATATCCCAAAAATAAATGAAAACAATACAACTTACCTAGCTAGTATTTACCGTAATATATTCGGAGAAAACCTGTCTGAGAGAAAGAGAAACTCCACAGATATATTTGTAACACTGAATAAATTCGGTATAGGATCAGAAACGAATACGCTTGTAGATAATATACTGATATTTGGAGAAGATGATCAGGAGTATTATGAACTTTACGAACAACTTGTTCTATTAGATCAACAATACGGAGCTGATAAGGTATTTATTTCAGAGAAAAAGGCGTACTTAGAAGGCGATGTTGAAGACAAAGATAATTTTCTAGAAATGCTAAAATCTCAACGGCAAAGATTATTTTTTGTAATTCCTGAGAAGCTAGTAGATAGATTAAAATTGTGGAATTTAACAACATTTCAATATGCAGGAGAATTCCTAGACCAAGTTTACCGAGTCTTAAAAGAAAATCAGAGGGTGAAGCCTCAATACCTTACCCGATTAGTAAGAGGTTTAAACAGAATTACCACTGGTTTATTAGTGCAAAACAATGATCAATTAATCTTGTCTACTTCCGGCAATTACTCTCAAGCCAAAATTAGTAGGGTCTTGGAGGAAATGGTTTCTGTTTCTCCAAAAAGAGGCGAATATATCAAGTTTGATATGGGAGAAGACAAGCAAAGATTAAATTTGGTTGTAAGTTTTGCGAGTGACTTAGAGCCTGTGAGACTTAACTTACAATTAGTAAGGTATGAGTTTATTTCTAGAGTGGCAGAAGGAGCATTACCCGGTAGTTTTTCAAGAGAATGCTACGAGGATATCTTAGCATTTAAGAGTAGATTATTAAAAAAATTAGATGATAGAAGAATAGCGGATGGTGAACTTGAAGAGGCGCAAATTTCCCTTAAACTATTAAAAGTAAATGATAAAGGCATAGTTGAGCATAAGACTTTGGAGGTGTTCTAATGCTAAAAACTCTTCCACGAACATCTAACAATATAAAGTCGGATTTTTGGGTAGATGAAGCAATTTGGGGTCATAGATTATACGATGAACAAACACCGTGGCTTTGTTTAATGGAATTCATGGGAGTATTAAACTCAGAGTGCGAAAGAGAAAGAGCATTTATGGAACAAGAGTATAATACGTTGGCATATAGTCCATATACCAGACTTTATTTAAGGAATATACTTTTTAATAATCCTTTTATGGAAATTGTATATCGTGACTATCAAGCAACCAATGATGAACAAAAAGCTTGGAGTGAATGGATAAAATTAGCTGAACAAAATTTCGGAGGAAGTGATTATCCGAATCTGTCTTACTTAAAGGAAAACTTTGATACCTTCGACAAGTTCTACGAAACAGTTAAATTTCTTCAAAGTAATACTATTGAAGGAGAAAATAATAAAAGATGGAGTTCCCAATTTATCTTTCCATATGGCAAAGAGTGCTTATATGAAGATTTGAGGGTGAATGGGAATAAAGTTCAAAATGATAGAAGGTTCTTTGGAAGAACTGGTGAGCTGTTATACTTAATGCTTTCCCGCTCAACCAAAGGGGAAGAGCTTTTGAGCTTTCTTGAACCAAATATAATCAATTCAAAGTCAATTTATAACAGATTAGCCCAACTATTGCAGCCGAATTATGGAAAGGCTGAAGTGGCAAGAGATTCAACGGGATCCTACCTGCCTTATGAATATTTACCAGAGTACACTAATATGGCTGACGATTGGATAAATATATTTAATAATAAGATTCCGGCATACGATACTATACCACATATAGTAAATATTACGGGGCTGCACATGATTATCTATTTTCTTAATAGATCAAAAGATGTTCTTAATCAGAGCAATAAAACTCAGTTTATTTTAGAAATATTGGCACCTAAAAAAACAATTATTAGGGATCTCGCATCAGATTCCTATATTAACAATAATAACCTTTCTAGACAAGCTTTAGAGCATTATATAAGAAGCATTAAAGAAACAGAGGAATGGAAAAACCTACAAACCTTTCCTGATCCATTTTTTGAAGCGCAAAAGTTATTAAATAGACATTTTTTATGGCCTTCAAATAATGATGATTTATTATCGGAAAATATCGAATCATTGGTAGAAGAGTTAGTGGAAAAAGCAATTGCAAGACATAAACAACACGTTAACAACTTCCATAGGGTGTGGGGAAGAGAAATAGGATTTTCCTCAAGTAGAAATAGTCAACGAATTAGGTATGCACCAACAGACAGTCTCTTAAAAACGTTAGTATTAGCAAATGTACCTGAAAGAATGGAGTTCCAAGACTTTCTGAAAAAGCTTTTTGAAAAGTATGGATTTATCATTGGCGATAAAGAGGCAACAGAGGTTATTAATTCAGGGCAAGCTGATCAAGAAGCTTTCTCGGATAATTCACAAAGGTTAGAACAAAGGCTTTCTAGTATGGGATTACTAAGAAGGTTGTCTGATGCTTGTGCATATGTAGAGAATCCTTTTGCAAAGGATGGTGTATGATGAATCATTTAGAGTTAATTGGAAAAGTAGCCGTTGAATATTTAAAATCTAATATAGAGAGTGAATCCTCTGATGGAACTGCTAGATTTTTATTGGATAGATTGTCCGGTCCGCAGGTATCTGAGATATGTAAAGAAATCTTAAATGATAATTATCTTAAAGACATAATTGATATAAAAATACCGCTAGAACTAGTGGTTGGTAACGATTTACCTGATAGTATTATTACTAGAGAAAGAACGACTAGGTTGCGACATACCCATACTGATAAACCAGTACTGCTGTTGGCAAATAATAACGACGATCAAGGCCAATCGTTAAGAAATATTTATACTATAGGAGCTAATGATTTAAAAGTAAATACTAACCTTTGGATAAAAGTGGTATCGGGTGATTTACCCTCTATAAACGGAAGTGATAGGTTACTAAATATATGGGGAAAAGCCTTAACAGGATTACTTAGTATTAACGATTGTAGCTTAGAAATGTTTAGTAAGTTTATTGTAAGTACCAGAAAAAGTATAGATGAAGATGGGACTTCTCTTATAGAGGCGTTAGGTTGGGCATTACCCGCTTTAAAAATTCCAAGAGATTCCGGTTGTTTCTATAGTATCCCTGACAATCGTTTAACTTATAAAAATAAGTGGGCAGCAGCATTTAAAGAATTAAAAGAAAAGAGAAGTTATTTTCTTCATAAGTTAACCCCGTCTAGAGATGTAATAGAAAATGATCAACTTAAAAATTCCTTTGAAGATGCTAAAGAATACATTCCTGAAGATATACACCCTGCCATATTAAAGTTCATAGAATCTAAGCCCGGATGGAATGAAGAATCTGAGGCTTTAGCAAACTATGAATGGGAACAAGACCATATTGGTACTTTTTTCTCAGGTATAAAAATCTCCAAAAAAACAACTTTAGCCGAGGAAACTAAGGAATTCTTAGAGGATGAGTATTCAGATTTAATTACTGAAGAAGATGAGAGTTATCTAGAGCTATTGGATAAGAGAAAAGCAAGGGAACCAAATGAGGAAGATATAGCATTCTATGAAAAGCAGAGATATCAAATTGAAAACAATAAGAAGTTAAAGGCCAAGTGGGATAAGTTTATTTATGGGAAGCCTATTGAGTGTAGTGACTTCTTAGTTGGGTTTATGCAAGCAATAGAAAGGCTTTTTGCACAATCAGAAGCTTCAAGTGGGAAAAAGGTAATTAAAATCAAAACACAAAAGAGGGATTCAAGAAGTGCTTGGCTAAATATAAATACCGATTTAGGCTTGTATTTTTGTACTAGATATAAGGGGTTGGAGAAGTTAACAAAACCTTTTATAGAATGGGATACTTGTTATCTTTTCGAATACGATAACTTTATAGAAGAGGAAAAGAAAAGGGCAAAAGCGAAAGGAAACCCTTTTAAGCCAAATAACTCCATATCAAAAGGTTCAAGGCAAATTAAATTTTATTTTGAACTATTCTATCAAGATGAACACGGCATAGAACAAGACTGTAAAGTTCAATTGGTTTGGGAAGGTGCAACAAATGCAATTGGGATGGAGCTATTTAATGATTTGAGAAGATTAAAAGAAAATCCTTTTCAACATACGAGTGTAGCAAAAAACCCAATAAGTAAAAAAGGAAAGTTACAAGGAATATCTCTAAACGATATCTATACCTTGCAGGCAGTATATAGGCAAGATAGAGGTTCTCTTGTAGGAGTGTATGAGGTAGATAAAGATATATCAAAGCAGTTCCTTCGGGAATTAGAAAGTTCTAGAGCTGAGGGGAGAGTTAATGAAGCCGGTTATCAGGAAATACTAACCTCTTGGGAGAAGTTTTCTAAAGAGTACACTAATGCTCTCAACCATTGGGTAGAAGAAGGCTTAATAAATGAGTCGCACACTCAACAGTCAATACTATATGGAGAATTATTAAGTAAAATTGCCAAATATGCAAAAGGAGACATTAACCGGATTAATCTCTGGTATCCAATTATTAAATTAGGAGTGGTAGAGGTAAGAGACACGAAACCTTTAGCAATTATACCTCCTTGGAACCCTTTCAGGATGTCTGCTCTTGCGACGAAAATGCAACAAATTAACAATATAATTATTTACTTATTATCATCAAAAGAAATAGACTTTGGAGATTCAAAGCTTTTCTTCAATGAACTCATAAATGATATTGAGCATTCTTATTATCCAGAGATTTGCTTAGGGTTTAATGGGGAAGAAATCCCTGAATTACTATCAATTACAGATTCTCTTTATGATTATAGTCTAATGGAAATGCCAATTGTTAAGGTAACTGATCAAGAAACAAATGAAGATCCAAGAGATGCAAGTGAAAAGCTAACTGGTTTATTAGAGCGATATCTTGAATTGCAACCCCATGAGGGTGCAAACTTAGGCGTCGTATTATACAATTCCGACTCTACAAGATTACCACTCTCAATTGTGGACTCTATCTCGAAATTAAATAGTAAAAATGACAATATAAGGTGTCAAGTGGTATTAAGACATAGAGATACAAATAAACTAAATCAGATATATTCAAAGATGGTTGAAGGATCTGATTCTGACCCTGATATGTTTGTTGCAAGTGAAGTAACAAATGACTTTATGGCAAAGCTTCGTATAGGAGTAATGGCACATCAATCTTCTGTTTCAGAAAAAGAGGAAGGTAAACCTTACGATATAGTGTTTTTACAGGATGTAATATCCAGACAATCTAATTTTGAGTGGACTAAAGTAGAGACAACTTATAATCCAAGTAATCTAGAGTTATTTCCGGCTAGATGGTCACGACGTCGGCCATCAGCAAAAGATGAATTAAAATCTACTACTTATCTAGTATGCCCTAGTCAGCTAGCCGAGGGATGGCAGTATTTAAGTTTTATTAGAAGTATATCTGAAAGTGTGGATGAAGAATCAGAAGGGTATTTTTTACCAGCAAGGCAAATTACCTTTCAAAACAGTGAAACTAAAAATGTGTTTGAAGAGTCTCATAAACTTGGCGAGTGGGTAGCAAATTATGATGAGCTACTAGATAGAAGACTTTTAAAAAGCCAAGGCGTCAATGTAATAAAATACCAACATAATAAGACTAATGGTCCAAACCTAGTTGTTTCTACAACAACATCTCTTAAACTCTTAAAAATAATATTAAAAAGAAAATTTAAGGCATTAAATTTAGGTATCAATGATGAAGATATCGATTGGTTAACCGACTTTTTTATAAATGAAGCTAATGAGTTATCAGGTGATATTGTTTTAAGAGCAGCAAAAATAGGACGATATGCCAGTGAGTTAATGGGGGTAGTCCTTAGTAAGTTAATTACCAAAGAAGAGGTTGAAGAAGAGGAAAGCATTGGCTGGTATTTTCTTGATGACTATGCAAGCTGGTTAGGCAAAAAAGAAGAGCAGATTGCCGACATACTTGCTCTTAGTCCATTTGAGAAGGATGGGAAATACTACTTAAAACTGATGGTTACGGAGGCCAAGTTTGTAGATATTAAAAACCTATCGAATTCCAAGAAAACCTCAAAAAAACAACTTATAGATACAGTCTTGAGAATAAATGAGGCATTATTCGGTGTACCTAGTCGCCTTGATAGAGACTTATGGTTGTCCAAAATAAGTGATTTACTTGTAGAAGGGACAATTTTTATGCAAAACTCTACAATATCTATTGAAAAATGGAGAGAATTAATTAGAACAGGTAAAGTAGAAATAGAAATAAAAGGATACTCACATGTTTTTGTACCAACAAGTGATGGCACAGATACTATAGAGAGTGAGCAAGTAAAAATAACTGATATAGAAAACTGTTACCAAGAAGTATATTCAAGGGAGTCTGTAAGGGGATTAATTCTATCACTCTTAGAAAAGAAACCGTTATTTACAGTAAGGTCGCAATTTTCAAATGAAGTAACATGGAAGAAATTCAGTCCTTCATTACCTACGGACAATCAGAATTCTGAACAAAGTCAGTTAAGTGAAACACAAGAAGTAACTGACCATACGATCAGTAGTAAGAATAATGATACAAATGAAGGTAAAGAAGAAAGCAATCCAAGTAATAAAGAAGAAGAACAGCAACAACCTATTGTTACCAAGACTAAGCTTACTGGAGAAAGTAGCAACAGCCTTCAGGGTTGGATAGTTAACAATACCAATGAAGAAAATCATAGTTTATCGGATCAAGAATGGTTAACTAATGTAGTTAATTCTTTAAAATCAGCATTGGCAACCTATAACCTGCAAGGGAAGGTTTTGGAATCTAGATTAACACCAAATGCTGCTATTATTAAGTTGAAAGGCTCTGATCGATTAAGAGTAGAGGATATTGAAAAAAAGAAATCACAACTTTTAACCACACACGCTTTAAATATTATTAATGTACTACCCCAGCCCGGTGAAATAGTTGTGTTTGTAGAAAGACCAGAAAGAGAAACTATATCATTAGCGAATGTTTGGAATAAAAGAAGCTTGAAAAATGATGTACACGATACCAATTTAAATTTTGTTATGGGTATAAAAGAAGTTGATGGAGAGTTGCTCTATTTAAATCTAGGTGGACCATTTGGTGGCCTAGAACAACACGCCCCTCATACGCTAATTGCAGGGGAAACAGGTAGTGGTAAATCGGTATTAATCCAAACGTTGATACTTGATATATGCGCCACAAACTCAGTTAAAACAGCTAAGATATACCTGATTGACCCGAAATACGGAGTTGATTATCAGAATCTTGAAGAACTACCGCATTTAAGTGAAGGCATTGTTATAGATCAGCAGCGAGCATCAGAAATTTTAGAAGAGCTTGTAAATGAGATGGAAAATAGGTATTTGAGGTTTAGAGAATATAAAGTACCAAACCTTAAAGAATACAACGAAAAAGTCCCTGAAGAGTCAAAATTACCTTTCATTTTTCTTATTCATGATGAGTTCGCAGATTGGATGTTAATTGATGAGTATAAGAGTACTGTGTCTTCAACAGTCCAAAGGTTAGGGGTAAAAGCAAGAGCAGCAGGAATTCATCTAATATTCGCTGCACAAAGACCAGATAAAGATGCGCTACCAATGCAACTAAGAGATAATTTAGGGAATAGACTTATATTGAAAGTTGGAAGTTCAGGTACATCTGAGATTGCATTAGGGGAAAAAGGTGCCGAGAATTTATTAGGAAAAGGACATTTAGCAGCTAGATTGTCAGGAGAACCAAATTTGATTTATGCACAAGTACCTTTTATATCAAGTAACGAAATCTATAATGTAACTCAATTCATTAAAAATAAAGAATAAAAATAAAGAAGATGGCTAAAGTTTATTCGCCATCTTCTTTATTTTCTTCACGTAATTGTCTCCGTTTATTTTCATAATCCTCTTCCGTCGCGTGCTTCCACTGTGCATCAAGAATCAATTCAGACCATTTCGTATCAGAAAGATCAGATTGTTTATATAGCTTTAATAACATGTATTTTAATTGGTGTTCTGTGTATAATCCGTCATAGTAATTTAAATATAATTGCTCTAGGCTCTTCTTTAATTTTAACTCCATAAATAACCTCTATTCTATTTCTTTGGCATTGTTGGTTTTACAGTATTCAGATTACTACCAAAGTCATACGGTTGTGAATAAAGTACTTTTCCACATTTTAGGAATTCAACATCACAAACTCTATCGTACAAAATTTTTTTTTGGCTTTTTAGAATTCTAGGAGGTTCCTCTATATTCTTAACTGCTAAAATACCACCACATATACAGATCATACTAAATCCACCTTTTCTCTATAGGTAAGATATCTCTTATAATACATTTTACTATAAGATGTTTTATGAAAAAAGTGGACCTAGTACTTCTAACAAGAGAAGTCATCAAGGAGGAAATATTAGAATCACACAACTCAGACTCATCAAACATATCGAAGAAAAATGAAATAATGAGTACAAATGAATAGAAAATATCCACTACAGAAGAATTTATCTTTTAGTAGTACTTGCTAATTGTGATTATGATATTGCTAAATAAAGGGCAGTATGAACAAATGAATTAATAAATGTTTGAAAAATAAAGGTTGCTATTATTTATTAAGAAAACACCATTACACTAAAATATATTTAAGAGACAGAGTGCGAAAATAGATATTATCGCACTCTTATTTTATTTCGTTACATAAATTGTCTGTTATGCAATAAAACCTTTTAACGAAATGCACAAGGTAAAGAGAGTACACTAAAATGGAGAACTTTTTAAGATGAAATGCACTGATAATACATATGTTAGGGGGAAATCCAGAATAATTGCTAACAGCCGATGTACATAAGGTAAAGAGAGTACACCAAAATGGAGAACTTTTTAAGATAAATGCGCTGATAAGAGAGATCTTAGGGGAAAACCTATTATAAATGCTATCAGCCGGATGTTTATAAGGTAAGAGAGTACACCGAAATGGAGAACTTTTTAAGAGAAAATGTACAAAAAGAGTACTTCATGGATAAAAAACCGTTCAACTACTACCAGCCAGCGAGGTGTTTACAAGGCAAGAGAGTACACCAAAATGGAGAACTTTTTAGGAGGAAGTATATACAAAAGCCAGTTATTCATAAGACTAGAATAACTGGCTTTTATCGATTTGCTTCTTATTAGCATTGTAAAGAAGGAGTTTACCGTTGGATATTTCATCTATAGCAGCGAATACTATATTGTCTATATCCATTCCGTTATTATCAACTATTTCTCTCGTTATCTTATTGGTATTTACTTTCTTTGTTTTCCTAATGACATCATTAAATAGTTCTTCTTTTCTTTCATACAATGCCAAGATCTTTGCATTGTACTTGAACCGGCCATTTGCTGTAGGAATTGTATAATAAGCCAACCTCTCCATGTCTTTTACGCTTCCTTCTCTAATAAATACAGGAATAAAGTATTGTTCGTATTTATCTTCTGAATCCTGATAGTATCTAAACAAAAAATCCGGAATGAAGTTTAGATTGTTTGTCGATATGCCAAGAGTTGGATAAAAGTGTTTAGCGACAACCATAAACTTTAAATTTTTCCAATTTGGTTTCAACCCTGCCTTAATTAAAGTGATAAATGCTTTTTTGTAAACTTCATAGGTATATGATTTTATGTTATTGATCAGTTCTAGATATACTGCTTCAAAAACTGTGTAAAATCTTTTCATACCGGTAACATAAACCTCAATTTTCCAGTTATTGTAGTCGTTCATATGAGCAATTTCATGTTTTAAGTTGGCAATACGAATGTCTTTGTTGCTATGGATGTTCTTGGTTATTACCACGTCACTATCATCCATTAAAGCGAAGATGACTTTGTGGTTATGCTCCCTATCGCTCTTAGCCAACTGTTCATAGCGATACAATTTTCCTTCGATAGATTTAACATCATGCTTTTCGATTATAGTATTGGTATGATCACGTTTAGTTTTTATTTTTTCATTTCCACTATCCACTTCAATATATATAAAAGTGCCTTTCACTTTAAAAATCCAGTCCGGCTTTAACCCCGATTTATCAATAAGGTGTCCTTTTCCGAAATGTTCTTTTATATGTTCAAAGTCTTGTGGGACGAACGATTGGACTACGCCGGTGTTTTTGAATTTCTCAATATCATCCGAGCTGTATTTTGATTTAAAAGGGGGGATAAAGTCACTGCCGAAGTTTTGGTTTTTGAATATAATGGCAGTCTGCTCTAATTCATCCTCGTTATCTCCTTCTCTGAATGGGATGATGTATTTTCCTCCATCAGCAATATAGAAAGGGTCAATATCGCTAACATTCCTTAAAACTTCAATGACGGATTGTTTAATAGCAAGGGTGTGATCTAAATTGCTTTTTGCTTGGTATTTCAACTTTTCGTCCTCGTTTAAGTAACCGAGTTTTTTAAGGATGCTTTGGCCGGCAAGAGTTAATTCAATGATTGCTAACTCATAGCCGTTCTCCATTTTAACTTTTCTTTTGTTAATAATATTAGCATCGTTCCAGCGACTCATTTTTCTTCGGAAAGCTGCATCACTAATATTGGTGAAGAACGAATAAAACTCGTAAAGTTGTGGCTGTGATAGGATGCTCTGTTCATTCAAGAATAGCAGCGTGTATACATCTCTCCTTTCTAATTGAATACGGTGTCTTTGTGATTTTGTTAAATAGTAATAGATTTTCATTTCTCTAGACTCCTATTTTTTTTTGCAATACAAAGGCACATTCTCCATGAAGAAAAAGCGCCATCAGATTATCTATTGTTTTTTTCCTATTAAGTTAGCAGAAGCCGCTTATACTGCTCCCCTGATATTTCTAAAATAAAAAACCCAACCTCATACTTAAACGTAACAGGAGATATAATCGTTTAAGTATTATGATGGGGTTTTCCCTTAAAGGTAGATGGCTTTAAAGCTACTTGGAAACTAAATGAATTATGGCCATTATCGTATATAAAATACGCATATGTTTAGGTTAAAGTAGTGTTAAGCTTATATTTTTCTTTACTTATAACGTCTTTCGTAGAGGTTTTATTCTTTAACATACTTATATCTTGCTTATCTGCTACACCAGCCCAATATATCTTTACATAGGTGAATATCGATATGAACAGTTGTAATTTTAGCGACGATGAAACGATCATCAGGGCAATCAAAGAAATTGAAAAAGGGTTAACAGAAAAGGAAGTTCAGAAAAAATTCAATTTGTCAGAAGATGATTTAGAACTAATAGAATTTGTTATGAACGATTTCTAAATACATCCATAGCCAACCATTTTGCTTATCTTCATTGCTCAGAGAAAGAGTGTCGGTAAAAGACCTTTAATTATCTGAATACGGGTAGTTATTTTCTTATATAGTCGGCATTAAAAGGTATTGTCTGTACCGAGCGAGAACCGTTGAAAAGACTAGGTTTGAAGTAAATCTAAGTATACACGTTGAACGGACACCCTCAACGCGTATACTCTAACGTGCATAGTTACGACTGATTTGCATAATCCTCTTGCTCTTGCCAATCCTTATGGTGCATTTCTAAAAACACTTCAAGTGCTTTGTTAACCACGAATTTTTTTTCTAGTCCACTGGAATTAATAAAGCTGTCTAATTGCGACATAACAGCATCTAAGACTGGAACATTCAATTGCTTGGTAGTGTTGTCCTTATTTTTGAAACGAGCGTTCTCCAAATGTAGTTTGCCAAACATTTTATATTTAGTATCTTCATCATCTGAATCCTCGCTATGAGAATTTCGATTTATATAATCATCTGCAATAATTTTAAGTGCATTAATTTGCTCTTCAGAGAATGAAGTGATGTTCTGGTTAGTTTCATTTATCTGGTCTTTTTCACTGATGTCCCAAAAATTTTGATCTAACATGCTCTCATCAATGTTGGTGAAGTCCCACTTTTTCGATGATTTATCGGCTCCAGCAATCCTTAAACGTCTATAAACAGTAGAGCCTGAAGTGTAATTTTTCATTGCTCCGATCTCAAGATCCGTTTTCCCAGCTTTTATGAGTGAAATGATGTCTCTCAAGGATGCATTATCAATGTCTATTTCCACTTTGTTTTTCCCCTCCTTTCACTTAAAGGTAAAAACATTTTAGCTTGGAATTAAGCCTATTCGAAGAGCAGGAATAAAAAATATTGGCTTAAATTCAAATTTAGGTTGAACTATTATTGAGTTATATTTAAATCAAATAGAAAATAATCGTTTCTAATTCACTTCATTAAGACTCAGTTTAATTTCATTTAAGTTATAGCTAACTTTAATTAGAGTTGATGTTTAACAAGTGTTTCAGGTAGTTAATAAATTCTATCGGAACGATAATTTACTTAAAAGTAAAATTTTCAAAGGACTTACGGATCTATCAATATGGAATTATTTGTTGAATTCCCTTCCTATTCATCAATAAGGGAGAGAGTATTTTAGTTTCGCACTGCCACAGAAAATCAGTTATACATTCAAACTTTCTTTAGACTTTGTAAAGTCTAAAGCAGATAAGACATCGATTGGATTGATATTCAAAAATCCCCTTTCTAAAAGTTGCAATGTCACCAATTGTGTATTGCAAAATAAAAGTGCAGAGTATTGCAAGCTGATTTGTCGTTGCGACTTTACATGGAGTGGTGGGCATGATAGCCTTTCGTGGCAAAGCCAGCCCTTGATCTTGCTGGCTTCTTGGCTTGAGACTCATGCCCGCAGAGGCTCCATGTCAAGTTGCAACATTGTGTAGTTGCAATTGCAATACTATGTATTCTTTCTTTGCAAAATACACCAATTCTATGCGATATACTAGAAATAGTGATTTCATCTGAGGATATTTTCTTCTAAAACAAAATTGGGAGGATTTTGAATGGGTGTAAAAACAAAGGGTTTCGACGATTTCAACAAACGGTTAAAGCAAATGGGTAATAAAGCAAAAGAATTGGAAAAAGGAACAACAGTAAGCTTTACAGACTTATTTAACGACCGGTTCATGCAGATACATACTAAATTTAATAATATTGATGAATTCTTTGATAAGAGTCCTTTTGAGATTCAGACTGAAGAAGACTTTGATAAAATTAATGAAAGTGAGCTTGATGAGTACGTACGAAACCATAGTAGATTTTCCGGATGGGAAGATATGAAAGGGAAAGCTGGTCAAGAGTGGGTTGCGAAGCAATTAGGATTTTAAATACTTTTTGAAGGGGGTAGCTGAAAAGCGCTCCTTTTTAGATATTTAGAAAAGTTATACTTAGGAGCATCAAATGACAACGCTCTATTACTCTATTGGTGAAACCAGTAGCTGAAGTCCATTTCTTACCCCGTAATCCCATGGTTTGACGAAGGGATAGGTACCGCGTTTGGCAGAATAAATAATCGTTCTTGTAATGGCATAATTGCATGATTATTATCAACATAGCAGCCATGTTGATAAGTAGCTGGATGTATCGTTACTTTTCTGCAGTATCGTTAAAGAACTTGAATTTCATTGTTGATCCTCCTAGTTACGGTTAAGGAATACATTTTCTGTTATGTAAATTAGGGGAATGAGGGAACTTTAGGATTCTCTCATTCCCTTGTTTTTGAGTAGGGATATCAATAGTTTACAGTATTTTAGGGAGGTTAGGACCTTAATTGCTATCATTTTTCAATAGAGCAGGATTTACTAGGATCATTCCCTTGTTTCCGTATTTACCGCCTTTTACTTGTTTAATATAAGAGTGATATTCAAGCAGGTCATAAGCACGTGAAAACCGATCTTTGCCTTGAATCCTCTTTTTCGTTTTCTGATGAATTGTCTGTTTATCGACTACTAGTTTTTTCTCATTTAAGATTTTATCACGTAAATAAATTGCATCATTGAATGTATCATTGCGTTTCATCACCCCAAATACCTTTTGTGCATGAGTAATGAAGTAATCTTCTAGCAAAAAGGCCTTTTTGCAAATGTCCAGACTGACTTCGGATGTTATTTCCTCCAGATTAGAAGAATCAGCTGAATGAGCAACATGCAATAACCCAGCTACCCGTAAAATCTGGCCAACCAATTTACTTCCCCAAAACCTTAGATGACCTTCGAAAATGCCATTGTCTCTGAACTCTTTTTCAATATCCATAATGAGATCTTTTAAAATGTTTATAGAGTCTTCACTTAACCGTAAGCAAATTGTTTCGTTCGGCGTAAACATCAGCAGCTTTCTAATCAATTCTTGATATGCCCTAGAAATTTCGACTGCTGTTGAAGGAGGAAAAGGCTCACGGAAGCCTTGATTATCGTTTGGCATAGAAAATAGAAACCTTGCAGGTATTCCTCTTTCATGAACGTAGGATGGGAAATTTTGAACTACTGTTGGCTGCGCTACGATGCAGATGGTCAATAACGGCTCAGTTAAAATTTCCCCCGGTCGTGAAACTCGGCCTACTTGGAGGTGATCTCCACTATATCCTTTAAGATAAACATCATGCTTTCCTTTTTCAGCTGGATCATTAAATTTAATAAATAAGTCACCTTCGGGGGACATAATAGAAATTTTTTCGTTATTCTTCTTTAATTCTATAACCAAATTTTCGGAAGTTTCATTATCGACCGTTAGTTTAGGCGCTGAAAGCTCTGGATGTTTTTGCAGTTCGTCGCTGATGGCTTCAATTTCTTGTAGTAATTCAGGATTATTCGTTTTTGCATAATCGGTTTGAAGTTTATCAATCCTTTTTTCGAGAGCCTGCCTCTTTAATTTCCTTTTTTCGATTTTTGGTTCCATCTCTTCATAAAGTTCTTGGGCATATTTATATAAAACTTTCGTCATAGCATTATAAACAGCTGATTTCCTTAATCCCGAAGGTAAAAGTGTTGCTGTATACGTATTTAATGGTTCCTTCCAACCTGTTTTTGGTTCAATTGCGAATTTCTTACTTAATGCAGTCGATAACACTCCAATGCAAACCATCGCCGCTAAATCGATTGGAGTT
Organism: Niallia alba; assembly: GCF_012933555.1. Taxonomy (GTDB): domain Bacteria; phylum Bacillota; class Bacilli; order Bacillales; family Cytobacillaceae; genus Niallia; species Niallia alba. The sequence goes on along the minus strand of NZ_JABBPK010000001.1, from coordinate 5,172,283 downwards.
TGAGTATCGATAGCCACTGCTTTCACCATATTTTGAATGGTGGCTGGAAAAATTTCGATTGGAAATGGAATTGTATCATACTCATCAAAAGTTACAGGCATTGACCATTCCTCTTCACTGGATTGCCGAGGTTGTTTTACAATCCCTGTTTCAATTGATTTCATAACGTCATTGTACAGTTCGTCATTTCCTGCGGTTACTTTTCTGTTAGCACGCATAGAAAGCTTTTCCTCTTTAGTTAATTCCTTTTTTGGGTTGTTGCGAGAGTTTTCGTTTGTCATTGTTATTTGTTCCCTTCTTAAAATTTATTAATATTGGTTAAAGCTGTAACACGATACCATCTGTTTTCTCTCATTCGAACCCCTTTAGTAAATTTTTTTATTTTTGTTTGAAAATAAGTAAACAGGTTCCTAATTACCCTTATTGTTAATAATGCTAGTTACAGTAAGGGGAAAAGTTAGGGGAGAAGAATTTTTGATGATTCCCTAAATACCTTAAAAGTAATATCAGAGAGGATGTGGATTTGACCACGGTAGTATAGACAGGTTTGTAAAAGAAAAAGACCTAAATCATGGATGGAACAAACCCATGATTTAGGTCTTTTTTAAGATCAGAGCAATAAATATTAATCTCTATTGTAAGAGTGAACTAAGGTGTATAAAGCCTTTTTTTGATCATCAGTTAATGAGGCAATCCAATTTATTAAGTCACTTTCTAAGTCTTGCATAGGCTCACCAGCATTGTAATGAATCCAAAAATCCTTTGCTTTGTCTTGTGAAAGAAATTCTAATTTCCAAAAAAAATTACTTAAAGAAATACCTAGTTTTTCACAGATGGTAGCAATCATTGATAAAGAAAGTTCTTGAGTGCCATTTTCTATTCTAGATAATGATGACTGGGATAGCTTGATTTGTTTAGCGAAATCACTCATAGTTATCTCTTTTTCCAGTCTCAATTTTTTTATTAATTTTCCAACCGCTATATTGATCATAAGTTCTGCCTCGAATAAAGTTATTTTCCTTAATCGTATATTTTTTTGGTTTTACATTCAAGACGTACCATAGTATAATTGCGTTTGATGAAATAAATATTCATTTTACGCAAATATACATGTTTAAGGAGTTGTTCCACGTTGATTGACGGCTTTCAAAAGGTAGTAAACAAGTTAATTGAAGAAAGACTCGAACAAATTATCACAAGTGATGAGTATGTGATGTATTCAGAATTACTCCATAAAGATCTAGATGAAAAACTTGCCCAATTTGGGAAGTTTGAGGATGAAACAAAAAAAGATGAATTTATTGATGATATTAGAGCTAACATTTTTGAGCAGGTACATATCCAAACGAAATTAGCATATCGCACTGCTTTTAATGATGCCCTCGTGTTTGCAATAAACACCTTAGTAAATCCGCAGAAAATGTTTTAATGGGAGGCTTATCTTTGGCATATTCTAAACATTTAGGATTTATTCAAGTGGACTTATATAGAATTACAGAAATATATCAGGATCCTCGTACCGATATTTATGATGAACTTTTAATGGATATAATAACCCTCCTTGCAAAGTACGAGGTTGTAACTGAAAACTTTATTTTTGACTTTACTAGTAGTGAAGATTGCGACAAAAAGGATATTTTTCACCTGTCACTTATAAAGGCAGGAAAGAGAATAGAGAAGGAAAATAACAGCTGAAAAAAGCAGTATATTCGCTATTAAAGGTGAGCGCTAGGGAGGACTAATAAATAGTTATAAGAGGGAGGCATCTGAGATGCAGGTATATTCAGGAAAGCTGGTAATAGATTTAGCAACAATTGTTGATGATGCAGATAAAAACATTATGAAAAATAATGCTCATGAAGCATTAACTTTAGAAGTGACACACGAACTGCGAACGATACTGGGGGCAGCTGGATATTTGGCTGGAAGTGTAGGAGCAACATTGGAGAAAGTAGAAGATGCTAACCCGAACGATTATTTAATGATTAAGTCATATGTAGAACAATCCAAGAAAGATGTACAACGAGTATATAACAAAGCTAACAGATCTACTTTTAGAATTGAGTAACATGGTGCAATAATATAGGGCTTGCAGCTTTTTATAATTCTGGGCTGTGCAGGCAATTCTAGAAAACAACTAAAAGGTTATCTTATTAATGTTGGGATAGCCTTTTTTTCGGCGATATTAAAACATCGCAATAAAGGAGAAGCGAGTTCTCTTTTAATTGTAACTGAAAAAAGGGTGTGGTTTTGGGTGGGTACTTATGTTCGTCTGTCTATTCTTCCTCATCAGATTTCACAACAAGATTGGATAAGTGTTTATAAAGAAACCGTGAAATTACTGAAAGCTTATGATTTTGCAGATTTAGGAGAAAAAAAGTTATTTGATATTCAGATCCCTGTATATGTTAAATCCGAAGAACATGAAGAGCCTTCTCGATTTTGGAGAACATGTGGGAACTTAGGCAGTAAGAAGTTTGCAGAAACTTTCAGGCTTTACTCTGATATTAAAATGTATAGGGAGGCTGCGCCAGCTTTTAATAATGAAACAGATATTTTAAAGGGATACGAAAGCTCAGTTGTTGTTTTTAATGCTAAGACCCAAGGATATCCATACCATCTTTACATATTAGCCATAGCTATGCTAATTGAGAGCCGTTTCCCCAAGTTTGCTAGTGTAAGTGGAGATATAGATCATCTGCAGTGTGTAAAAGCAAAACAATGGGCAGACAATCATCTCTCAACCCCAATAAAGTTACCGTTACGTGTTGATCCACGGCAGTTGCTAAACCGATTTTCTCCTAAAAATGAAAGTGAAAAAATAGAATTGATTGAAAAATGGATTATTGCAGATCAGGAAAAAATCTTAGAGCTAGTTTATACGTACTCTGATAAAGAAACCTTCCACAAGTGGATTAAGGAAAAATTAGTTAAGTACTCTTCTCCAACACAAATTGGAGCTGTTAAGCTCTTGGTCTATTATTTGAATCTAGTTAGGGACCTTAATAGCTTGTTTTCTATGGCATGCAAGGAAGAAGATGGCCCCAAGTATATACCTGAAGAAATGTTAAGGGCAATTACCCTTACTTGGGTAAGTATCCCTCCACAAAACTATGATTTTTTGGACGCTTTTCGCAAAATTGAAGGTCATCCAGCTATTGTTGAAAGAAAATTTGGAATGATGGTGATGGATATCAGGTTTCCGGGCCGTGAAATTAAAACCTATATCCCTTTAACCGAGGTAGTGGAAAAATTCACCTCTTGTTTTCCAGATTGGGAGAAAAAAGCGAGACTTTTATTACAACAGGAAAATAGTAGGATAGAAGATGAACTTCTGGAATTCTATAAGAGTATTGCTCCTATGTTGGCTCTAAATAACAAGAAGGAAAGCGAAGGCAGTTATTTGGATAATGAGGATGCTTTTCTTTATTTTGATAATCATTCGGTTTTGCTGTCCGAAGAGCAGGACTTTCATTTAAAAACAGTAGCATTTAGCATTGAAAAATTTTTAACCAAAAATCCTGAAATTAAAGAACGGTTGTATGGGTATGATATTGGATCGATGAAGCTAATACTCGGAAAGATGCTTACTGAAAAGTTTCAGATATATCTTACCGAAGATGCTTGGCTATGGCTTGAAGAAGTTCTAGAGGAAGAGTTTATTGTAACGCTACTTGCAAAGCTAATACTCGATGACTTTTATAATTTAAAAAGGAAAGCTGACAACTACAAGCTGTTAAGGGGCATGTTTGAAAACAAACTAATCACTGAAAAAATAACAGAGTATAGAGAAGATCCCAAAGTAATAACCCACATTCAAGAAATGATTGATAAGGAAAAGAACACTAATAGAGATTGAGGTGTCTGAATGAAGCTTCTTATGTGTCTTAATTGTAATGATGTATTCAGTCTGGACATGTATGAAAAGAGCTGCAGATGCGGCAGAAGTAAGGGGAAATATATAAATCAGCAACTTGCCGAATATACTGGTGAATTTGCATTGCCCCTTGGCTTTACTAATTCATCTTTGATACAGGCAATTAAGCATCAACCGAATGAAGGAATGGGTAAGGAATTCACCGCTTTTGTCATCCCTAAGAACTGTGAGACTTTTTTTAAGAGGTTCTAAGCACTATTTTTTTACTTTAGAGGTGTTATATAGATGAATAAAGATAAATTGAGCATAGTTCTAGCGATGAAAAAATTTTAATCATAGCAATTGGGTTGCTAAGAAGGATTTCAATGAAAGTAATTCAATAGAAGTTTATTTTATCAGATGATGATAAAGATTTGATTGATTTCATTATTAATGAATTCTATTTGCTATAAGTAAAGATTTATCAACCGCATCGTTAAACAGACCCGAAAAAAAATGATATGTTATTACGCAGTAGGTTGTAGGTGAATTTCAATGTCAGATTCTTTATATGATAACCTGATAGATGAGATAATCAAGAAAGGCGAAGTTAAAGTACCATTAACAGATTGTGATGCTCAATTTTATCTTGAAGATGTTTTAAGGGAGAAAGGAATACGATTTAAGAAAATTGTTCCTCTTAGAAATAGAGGAAGAGCGATTAAAACCCTAATTTTTAAAATTCAATAAAACTATAAATTAGCTATTGCAAAATGCTAATGTAGGTGTTATTATCTTTACAACTTAATAAACGAACAAGGGAAAACCCCAACAAATAAATTTACGATATTAATTAATTCGTAGGTTTATTCGTTGGGGTTTTTTGTCGTATTTAAGCAAAAATATAGAAAAGAGAGTGATTTATATGTCAAAAAGGGATAGTTTAGAGCAAGGAAACAATGAAAACTTATATCAGTACTTTTTAGAAGAAGAAAGAAAGTATAAAGCTGCGAGGATAGCATTAGGATTAAAAAGAGCAAGAGAACAAGGGCAGGTTATTATTAGCAGAGTACCTTTTGGTTACCGTTCCTCATATGGAAAACTACTAATCGATGTACAAGAAGCTAAAGTTGTAGAAAAAGTATTTCAATATTTAGCCGCAGAGAAATCTTATAAGAGGGTTTCTAACTTGCTTAATAGTCAAGGATATTCTTATAAGAAGAGGCCTTGGACTCCACGTGATATCAGATTAATAGCAAAATCTCCTATTTATATTGGGGAACTATATTTTAACAAGACAATAACTCGGTATTTAGATGACGGCAAATCTCAAATCATTAAAAATCCTCAAAGTAAATGGAAAAAAATAAGTGTGCCATCAATTGTGACACCAGAACTTTTCAACAGAGTTCAAAGGATTTTATCAATGAAGACAGTTAAAAAGATTAAACTGGAGGAAAATAATATGACTAGCAATAAGAAAATTGCATTTTACCATAGAACAAATTTTGGAAGTAAAGAAGATTATCAACCAATCGCTCAAATACTAAAGGGTAAGTTTAATAATATTGATAAATTTTATATTGATGATTCATGCTCAGGTACATCTGATCCTTTTAAAAGAGGTTCGTTTCAGAAAATGAAAAAAGACATTGAAGCCGGAATGATTGGAAAGGTGGTAATAAAGGATTATAACCGTATTAGCAGAAAAAATGCGAATTTAGCTAAAGTATTAGACTTTCTTCGTACAAACGGTGTTGAAGTAGTCATCTGCAATTAATAAAAATATTTGAGAGGTGTTATAAGCTTGAGAAAACGCACGAATGACATTGTATCGAAAAAAGGATTAGGCTATGTAAGAGTAAATGATAAAAGGATGCTACAACAATTTGAAGAAAAATTGTTAAACGAGTTGAACTGCTTCTTAGAAGAATACAGGCGAATTAGAATAGCTACGGAAATTCTTCAGAATGGATACCAATAATGAATTAAAAACCGTCTTCAATTTAGACGGTTTTTTTTAGGTTCATTAGGAATACCCCTATTTTTACCATTTTATTGGTGGATAACTAATTTTACTTGTGTGAATGATTCTACAAGAAAAATCGTAAAATTATTTGGATATTTCTGTTAAAATAAAAGGGATATTTATAATAAGTTAGGTTGAAAATCAATTTCATATATTAAGGGGGGACCATCGTAATGAAAATTACAAAGGGGATTATAATTGGAATTATTTTCGGTTTAATTTTATCGTTCTGTTTTTCATTTATATTTATGGTAGTTGCACAAGGAATAGCAGGTGGCTTTACATCTTTATTTGGAGAGAGATGGTTATACTACGCAACGTTTATTCCCTTTGTATTAACCTTTTCAATATTAGGATCTTACTTTGCAAAACGGGAAAATGTATCAAACAAAAAATTTTGGTTATTGAGTCTAATATCGGCATTGTTTATTACCCTTTATAGTGGTACTATTGGAGCTTTATTTGGTGAGTATCTTGTCAGGGGAGGAAGCCTTAGAACTTATACAGCGGGTGGTTTTACAGGCGTTAATATAGAGGGTGTCTTAATTTGGGGAACCATTTATGCTTTTATTATGTTGCCTTTGACTGTACCATTGGCACGTTTGAGCATCCAAGTATTCTTCCAATTGCTTAGTAAATTTAAAATACCGTGTTAAGCAGCAACAAGTTATCTCTTCGGATACTGTTATTAATTTGAAAAGGAGAAATTCCATTGGTGATGGTTGAAAAGTATAACCTTAATGAAGAAACGTTGAATTTTATACTTGATTTCGAAAAGAGAGTTGAAAAGGGTAGAGTTTTTACAAATAAGGAATTGGTAAAGCTGTTTGAATCGTCCTCTTTCTACAACGAGGTGGTGCAGTCTTATTATAAGACGGCAATACGAAAATCTATCTGGTGGGCTGTTAAAAGGAGTAATAACTGGTTCATGGAGAGAGGGAAATATACCAAATTGTAATAGAGTTTAGCTTGGGGGAGATTGGTATGTCAACACTAAACTAGACACTTTTTTTAAGGTGAATATTTTTATATTCAATGGGACTTAGATAGTCAAGCGTTCCATGAATTCTTTCGTGGTTAAACCATCCCACATATTCACTTAATTTACTATGTAGCTCTTCCAAGCTTTCAAATGTTTGCCCCTTACAGAATTCTATTTTTATTATCTTAAACGTCGCTTCAGCTACGGCGTTGTCATAAGGACAACCTTTTAAGCTTAATGAACGCTGTATTTCGAATGTCTCCAAAGCCTCGTCAATTACTTTGTTTTTGAATTCACTTCCACGATCTGTGTGGAACATACGAATCTTTCGTAAATCAACTTTAATCGTTGATAAAGCACGATACACAAGCTGGGCATCTTTATTTTGACCTGCACTAAATCCAATGATTTCCCTATTGAAAAGGTCGACAAATAAACATATATAATGCCACGAATTTTGGACCCTTACATATGTCAAATCACTCACTACAACAGCTAGAGGGGTATTCTGATTAAATTTCCTGTTTAGTTCATTTTTTACCGCTGACTCATTTGGCTTTTCAACATGTGGTTTAAACTGGGCAACTGTGTATTTGGATACTAGTCCATTCTCGTTCATGATACGTCCAATACGTCTTCTAGATACCTGTAAACCCTGTTTTTTCAACTCTTGTTTAATCTTACGAGTGCCATAATTTTGACGGCTTTTATGAAATATTTCAGTAATGGTAATGGTCAATTCATTATCATTGTTTTCCCTAGCTTTTGATTCATAATAATAGGTGCTTCTCTGGATTTGTAGGACTTTACACATTGCTGATACAGGGTACTTGTGGGCATTTTGCCTAATCACATTTACCTTCGTCCTATTATCAGCGCTGCTTGCTTTAAAATATCGTTCTCCATTTGTAAACGCTTGTTTTCTTTACGTAATTCAATTAATTCATTTTCTTCAGGTGAACGGTTATCCTTTTCTTTAAATGAACCTGTTCCTTGGCTTTGAATAATCCATCTATCTAAGGCAGAAGGTGTTAATTCATATTCCATTACAATGTCTTTTCTTGACTTACCGCTTTCATATAACTTAACCATTTGTGCCTTAAACTCATCTGTAAATGTTCGTCTTGTTCCCATATTATCAGTCTCCTTAACTGGTACGTAGCAGACTACGAGTGGAGTGCAGGTATCCGTAACTTGACATGGAGCCTCTGTGGGTATGCTCATTCCAGCCAGGCAACCAGCTCCCAAAGGATCGCTGGCTTGCCTAGCAGGCTAGCATACCCACCCCTCCATATAAAGTTACTAGTATCACTCTTTCCCGTTCTAAGGGTTGATATACTTATTTCTCTATCAGTCTGCTAGCCCTTAATTTTTTTGTCCAGCTAAGTGTAACCTATCCAGATAGCTCCTCAAAAATCGTAGTGAAGCTACAGTCGAGAGATATGACGCCTTTCTTTACCTCTTACATAACGAAATATAGTGTATATTTTCATAAATTTATTAATCCAGATATATCTAGAGAAAAAGAATCACTGCATTAAATAACTATTTAATGTAGTGAAATAATTTTCAATAAGACCAGTCTTTCACAAACGGGCCAGATTGCGGAGCAATGTATTCATTAATTATTTACTTTTACTATCTCTTCACTCAGTAAGAAGGATAAAAAAGGAATGGTTGTTCATTTTTAACGAGCAACCATTCCTCCTATTTATATCTATTGTAGATACTTTTTAATTTCCTCAGATTTAGGATCTTTTCCTGAAACTATTAACTGTTCGTCAACAACGAGTTCAGGTGTACTCATAACCCCATATTTTGCGATTTTCTTAAAATCTGTTACCTTTTCAATAGCAACGTTTATACCAAGTTCTTCCATTGCTACTTCTACATTGTTTACTAATCTTTTACAATTTGCACAGCCGGGGTCCTAATACTTGTACCGCCAATTACGGCAAGGATTAAACCAACAAATTACGTTAATGGCAGCGATTTTCACTCCGAAGAATGACGTTAATATAAGAAAAGAAGCAAGGTCTACCATCGCTGAAGAAATTAAAAAAGAAAAAGTGACACCTAATGGTAATCCTGCAGATGTAAAACCGATAAAGATAGGTTTACTAGAACAACTACAGAATGGAGTAATTGTTCCAAGTAATGCACCTAGTATATTTCCTTTTACCCCTCTACTTCCGCCCAAAAGACTTTTTGTCCTTTCAGGTGGAAAATACTTTGGATATAGTATATGAAAAAGATTAAAACAGTCATTAAGATAAAATTTTAATGGTATCGTAGATAAAAAAATGTATACTTCCTCCGAGTCTTTCATTAATTGGGAGTTGAAAAACTCTTTCTACAAGCAATTTGACTAGATCGAAAAGCCATTCCATTTTGAGAAGCTGATCATTCAGCCATGAAAATATCTCCAGCATATTTTCCTTCTTTCTTTTGTTCTTACCTTAAATAAGGAAGAACTTTTTCTCTTTGCAGACGATAGACGGTGAAACGTCTTTCTTTCCGGCACTCGATCACACTTCCTCTTTCTAAAAGTTTCAAATGGTGGGAAACGGTAGAAGATGGAATATCCAATCCAGAAACAATTTCACACATACATAAGTCATCAATCGCTAACATTCCAATAATTCTTAATCGCGTTTCATCTCCCATCGCTTTGAAAAACTCTGCTTTTTCCAATCGTTTATCATTTTCTTTAATAAATGGTAGTTCTTCTTCAGATTGAATTACAATGTTTTTGGTTTCCTGATTATCTTTTACAGCTGTTTTTGTTGTAAGTGGTATTTCCATATGCATATGATTCAACCTCCTATCTTTATTATAAAACTAGTTTTCTAGTTTTTTAGTATTTTATTATGAGCTATTAGTGAACAGATTATTTACGAATGTTCTATTAAAGAATCTTAAATGAATTGAGAAGGATTTTTTTGAGACAATAAATAATAAATAATAAATAATAAAGAAGGAAGAAGTACCGTTCTTGAATAAAAATGGAAATAATGGGAGTTCTAATCATAAATACAGTTAAGAATGTAGAGCTAAATGAAAACATTAATAAATTTATCAAAAAATAGTTGCGAAATATATATAAGTAAATTATTATATAAGTGAATTATTATTTATTTATATTTAGATCAATGTGGGAGGTGTACATCTTGCAATTAGCCACGTTAGAGATTGAAAAAGTTGCAGCAATCTTAAAGCTCTTAGGTGATAAGACAAGATTAACGATGGTAAAAATGCTCGCCACGAATAATTATTGTGTTTGTGAATTTGTTGAAATCTTTAAAGTGAGTCAGCCAGCTATTAGTCAGCACGTCCGTAAATTAAAGGATTTGGGAATTATTACAGAAACTAGAAAAGGGCAATGGATTATTTACTCATTGAATAAAGATAGTGAGAATTATCCATTAATCACAGATTTACTGCAACATCTTCCTAACCAAGATTATAAACTACAGGAATTAGAGGAACAGGGATTACGTATCTCGTGTGACTAATGGAGGTAAGGAATTTGATAACAGCAATATTAGCATCAGTCATTTTTTTAGCAACACTCATTTTAGTAATCTGGCAGCCTAAAGGATTGAATATCGGTTGGTCTGCCTGTGGTGGAGCCATCCTAGCTTTACTAGTGGGTGTAGTCGGTTTTAACGATGTGTTCGAAGTCATCGGCATTACTTGGAACGCAACATTATCTTTTGTCGCTATTATCATTATTTCATTAATTTTAGATGAGATTGGATTATTTGAATGGGCCGCACTGCATATGGCTAGAGCTGCTAAGGGTAATGGAGTAAAAATGTTTGTCTATGTCAGTATTTTAGGAGCGATTGTTGCTGCATTATTTGCTAATGATGGGGCTGCCTTAATCCTGACACCGATTGTCCTAGCGATGGTGCGTAATTTGAATTTTAAAGAAAAACTGGTATTTCCTTTTATTATGGCAAGTGGGTTTATAGCAGATACAACTTCGCTTCCATTTGTTGTCAGTAACTTAGTTAACATTGTATCTGCCGATTTCTTTGGAATTGGATTCGTTGAATATGCCTTTAGGATGGTTATACCGAACTTATTCTCATTGATTGCAACGATTACGGTGTTATTAGTGTATTTTAGAAAAAACATCTCAAAAACGTATGATTTATCTAAATTAAGACAACCGATAGATGCCATTAAAGATCCAAAAATGTTTCGTCTCTCATGGGTTGTTTTGGGGATATTACTAATTGGATACTTTTCAAGTGAATTCATTAATATTCCTGTTTCAATTGTGGCAGGTATAATTGCCATTGTCTTTTTATTGGTGGCTAGAAGGAGTAAAGTCGTTAAAACAAAAGCAGTTATTAAAGGCGCTCCGTGGAATATCGTGTTTTTCTCAATTGGAATGTACATTGTTGTATATGGTTTAGGAAATGCGTGGCTAACCCATTCATTAGCTAGTGTTATTCAGGCAACTGCCGATCAAGGATTATTTGCTGCAACGATAGGAATGGGCTTTATTGCAGCTTTCCTGTCATCCGTCATGAATAATATGCCGACTGTTATGATTGATGCATTAGCCATTGCCGAAACAAATACTTCAGGTGTAATTAGAGAAGCGCTAATATATGCAAATATCATTGGCTCAGACTTGGGTCCAAAGATTACACCGATCGGTTCTCTTGCAACCTTAGTGTGGCTTCATGTTCTATCCCAAAAAGGGGTTAAAATTTCATGGGGAACTTATTTCAAAACGGGTATTGTTTTAACAATCCCAATTTTATTTATCACTTTACTAGGTCTATTTTTAACTTTATTAATTATCTAAAAGGAGAATGATATTATGTCTAAAAAAACAATCTATTTCTTATGTACAGGTAATTCATGCCGTAGCCAGATGGCAGAAGGATGGGCAAAAAAGCATCTCGGCGATGAATGGGAAGTAAAAAGTGCCGGGATTGAAGCACATGGATTAAATCCAAATGCTGTTAAAGCAATGAGTGAAGTGGGTATTGACATTTCAAATCAAACTTCAGACATTATTGATCCTGAAATTCTAAATAATGCTGACTTTGTTGTAACTTTATGTGGGGACGCTGCGGATAAATGTCCGATGACACCCCCGCATGTAAAACGTGATCATTGGGGCTTTGATGATCCCGCAAAAGCAGAAGGTACAGAGGAAGAAAAGTGGGCTGTATTCCAACGTGTTCGCGATGAAATTGGTGAAAGAATCCAACGCTTTGCGGAAACGGGAGAATAAGCAGACAATAGAATAACCAAGAGGATTTCCTCTTGGTTTTCTTTAACTAAACAAATAAGCAAATGCTTATTTAATAATATATTGGGAGGCTTTTACATGAATAAAGTTGAGATTTTTGATCCTGCAATGTGTTGTTCCACGGGAGTATGTGGACCAAGTGTTGATCCAGAGTTAACTAGAGTAGCGTCTGCTGTTTATTCATTAGAGTCAAAGGGCTTTAATATTAAACGATACCAACTAACAAGTGATCCTGATAAATTTGCGGAAAATGAAGAAATAAACCGTGTATTTATAGAAAAAGGACCGAATGCCTTACCAGTTGTTTTAGTTAATGACAAGTTAGTAAAAGTGGGGAGCTACCCTACAAATGAAGAATTTGCAGAATGGTTTGGAGTAAAACCAGAAGAATTATACGAAAAACCAAAATCACGAATTTCGTTTAATTTAAATCAACTATAAACCATTCGAAAGAAGGCAAAAGATATGTATCCATTATTTAGTCCGAATCATGTTGATACTCAATTTTTATTTTTAACAGGAAAAGGCGGAGTAGGAAAAACATCGACAGCTTGTGCAACAGCAGTAGCATTGGCGGATAGTGGAAAAAGTGTATTGTTAATAAGTACAGATCCTGCTTCTAATCTGCAAGATGTATTTGGAATCGAACTTACAAGCACCCCAAAAGCAGTGCCAGCCGTTGAAAATTTATTTGCAAGCAATATTGACCCAGAGGCATCCGCAAAAGCTTACCGTGAAAGTGTGGTTGGTCCATATCGTGATAAATTTCCAGAAGCAGTAGTGGCTACGATGGAAGAACAATTGTCAGGTGCTTGTACGGTTGAAATTGCTGCATTTGATGAGTTTACGGGTTTTCTTACAAATAGTGAAATTACAGATCAATATGACCATATTATTTTTGATACAGCGCCAACTGGTCATACGTTACGCCTTTTACAACTCCCAACAGCTTGGAATGGATTTTTAGAAGAAAGTACGCATGGCGCATCCTGTTTAGGCCCTTTATCTGGGTTAGCAGATAAAAAGAGTCTTTATTCAAACGCAGTATCTGCCCTTTCTAACCCTTCTAAAACGACGCTTATATTGGTAACCAGACCAGATGTTTCATCTCTTTTAGAAGCAGATCGTGCTTCAAAGGAACTGAAAGAAATTGGGATTAAAAACCAAATGCTCATTATTAATGGCCTTCTTCAAAATCACAATGAGAACGATGAAATATCATCTGCTTTTTATCATCGACAAAGAGATGCGTTAAAACAAATTCCGGATAATTTACATGAGACTATTACGTACTCGTTACCGTATGTTTCCTATTCTTTAACAGGTGTAGAAAACCTTCGAAACTTGTTTGAACCATCCAAAGTTTTAGCAACTTTGAATGAAGAAATACCATCCGTAAATCTTCCGGGATTACAAGCTGTCATTGATGACTTTTCAGTAAATGGTACAAAGTTGATTTTTACAATGGGTAAAGGTGGTGTTGGAAAAACAACTGTTGCATCAGCTATCGCAGTTGGCTTAGTTGAAAAAGGACATCAGGTCCATTTAACCACTACAGATCCGGCAGCACATTTGGACTATCAATTCCAAAGTGGTCATCTAAATCAAAACCTAACCATTAGCAGCATTAGTCCGAAAAAGGAGGTTGAAAAGTACAAAGCTGAAGTGCTTTCGAAATCGAGTAAGGATTTAGATGAAGCTGGACTTGCTTATTTAAGAGAAGATTTAGAATCACCATGTACAGAAGAAATTGCCGTTTTCCAAGCCTTTGCAGAAGTTGTAGCTAAATCGGAAAATGAGATTGTCGTCATTGATACAGCACCCACAGGGCATACCTTACTATTATTAGATGCCTCAGAGTCTTATAGTAAAGAAATCGAAAGGTCAACAGGAGAAGTGCCAGAAAGTGCAAGAAAACTGTTGCCACAAATTCGAAATCCAAAAGAAACATCTGTAGTGATTGTCACACTGGCAGAAGCGACACCTGTTTTAGAAGCATCTAGATTACAAGACGATTTAAGACGGGCAAGTATAAATCCAAAATGGTGGGTCATTAATCAAAGTTTATCTGCTACTAATACAAACGATCCTATTTTAAAAGGGAAAGCATTGACAGAAAAAGAATGGATTCAAGAAGTGAGGGATAACAAGTCTGAAAAGTGTGCCGTTATTCCGTGGTTACCAGAAGAAAAAATTGGATACGACAAGTTAAAAGATTATATTCATCAATAATCAGTGGAGGAATTGAGTATGGAAAAAGTGGTGGTTTTGGGAACAGGTCCAGCAGGGTTAACAGCTGCTATTTACCTTGCAAGAGCAAATATGAAACCAGTTGTGATTGAGGGAGATCAACCGGGCGGACAGTTGACTCTTACAACGGAGGTAGAAAACTTTCCGGGTTTTCCTAACGGAGTTATGGGACCAGAATTAATGGAGAATATGAGAAAGCAAGCAGAGCGTTTTGGGGCTGAATTTAAAAGAGGTTGGGTTACAAATATAGATTTATCAAAGAAACCATTTCGCTTAGATGTTAGCGGTATTGGTGAAATTGAAACGGAATCACTTATCCTTTCAACAGGTGCTTCCGCAAAACTTTTAAATATACCGGGAGAGAAACAGAACATAGGTCGCGGAGTTAGTACGTGTGCCACTTGTGATGGGTTTTTCTTTCGCGGTAAAAAAGTGATTATCGTTGGCGGTGGGGATTCTGCAATGGAAGAAGCGAATTTTCTAACAAAGTTTGCAAGTGAAGTCATCATTGTCCATAGAAGAGATGAACTCCGAGCTTCAAAAATTATGCAGGATCGTGCGAGAGAAAATGCAAAAATATCTTGGAAACTTAATAAAACACCACTAGAAGTAATGGCAGGAGAAAATGGTGTTACAGGGTTAAAAGTGAAAAATAATGAGACCAATGAAGAAGAGATTATTGAAACGGATGGGATTTTTGTCGCTATCGGACATAAACCAAATACATCATTTTTGAATGGTCAGATAGATACAGATGAAACAGGGTATATCAATGTTGTACCCGGTACTACTGAAACCAATGTTCCGGGGGTATTTGCTTGTGGGGATGTACAAGACAAAAAATACCGTCAAGCGATTACTGCCGCCGGTACGGGATGTATGGCAGCACTAGATGCAGAAAGATATTTAGAAGGAAATGCAGTTCATGATTGGAGTCAATCATCATAGCAGGAGGGAAAACATGACAACAAAGAATTATCAAGAATTAGTAAAGGAACGTATTTACATCGGTGGTGCAGATGATGTAGAAGATATGATGAAAAATGAAAAAGTAGATGTCATCTTTGATTTAAGAGCAGAATCTCCAAAGGCTAGCTCTAATTATAATCGTATACACAGCCCTATTGTGGACGATGCTGAACGCCAAGATGAATCTGTTAAGAAATCCATTGAACAGGTTGTGAATGCGTATAATGAAGGGAAAAACGTTTATTTCCACTGTCAAGGTGGGAGTAATCGTACAGGTACTGTTGCAATTGGTATATTATTGGCTTTGGGAAAAGCAAGTACAATCGAAGAAGCAGAAGAGATGGCTAAGAGCGTACGACCAAAAATTAGTGTGAAACCAGAGATGAAAGAGGCATTGAGAAGAATTTATCCAAATGCATAGTAAAGATGAGGGAGAGAAATAAAATGAAAATTACAGACGAGGCTAAACAACTGTTAGAGAATTTTTTACAAGAAAAAGGAGCAGAAGGAATTCGTCTTTCTACTGTTGCGGGATGTTGTGGCCCACAATTTACGATCACCTTAGATGCACCGATAGAATCGGATAAGATCGAAACGATTAATGGAATTAAAGTAGCCTTCGATTCACAAGTTAACGGTACGGAGGAATTAACTCTAGACATAGAAGAAGGCCAAAATGGTACAGGATTAGTTTTAATTGGTGCTAGTAACTGTTGTTAAAGGAAAAAATATTAGAGTCGCAAAACAATAATAGTCGAAGCTGCCATTAGGCAGCTTTTCTTTTTGTAACTATAAAAGGAATGAAGTAATATATATTGTTCAGCAATTGCTTCTTGGTACAGTAAGAGCGGATTTTGGAGGAAGGCATCAGCGACTATTTTAATTGTACTTCCTGTGGGCTATCTGGTCATTATCGCTTTATTTATGTTTGGAATGTCTGGCTTTTAGATATTTTCTTCTTGAACAAAGGGGAGGCTTAATGGAATAAGAGCACCCACATTTAAAACAAAAAGCTTGGGAAAAGCTTTTTTGTGTTAATTTAATTGTTAATTTACTTGCTATTTATGTGGAGAAATCATTTTTTAGTTGAAATTTTATGTTTTCTCCACGTTATCTGAACTACTTAATGAACTATCCATCTGTTTTTTTGCGAATTGTGTATTTTGTTTTATAACGACGTAATCTTCTTCATAAATTAGTTGCAAAAATAAATCGATAATTTCTTGCACTTGAATTAGATCTATCCCTTTTTCATTGGATATTTCTTTAGCTAATCTATCGCGAGTATTTCGTATCATTACGTAACCCCCATTGTTTAAGATAAACGGTTGTAAGCTCAATGTTTTATCCCGATTTTTGTAAGTAATTATTATTTTACAAAGTAAGGCTGCCTTCAATCAAGTTAAATAAATATCTGTGCTTAAAGTAACTTTTGTTGTTAAAGTGTCAACATTATATTTACCTTCGATATCCAATTTCATTAGTTAGAAATGTGTTAAAGAGTTAGACATACTGTATTCAAATTCTTTCTTTTTTAAATATACTAAAACAGACAGAAAAATATTTATCCTGTCTGTTTTATGTCGCTTAATTAACTACGGCAACTCTAATTACCATTTTGTATAACTAATTAAATCATATTTTTATGAAAGAATTCTGTAATTTCCTCAAATGGTATGATATCAGTCTTGTCATACAAATCTGTATGACTTGCATTCGGAATCACCGTCAGTTTTTTATTTTCACCTGTTAATTTTTTAAATGCGTCCTGACTAAAGTATAAAGAATGAGCTTTCTCACCATGTATCATGAGAACAGCACTGCGAATTTCATTACTATATTGTAAAAGTGGCATATTCATAAATGATAAAGCTGTAGTAACGTTCCATCCATCATTAGAATTTAATGAGCGCTCATGATACCCACGATTTGTTTTATAGTAATCGAAATAATCTTTTACGAACGATGGGGCCTCTTCTGGAAGAGGGTCTACTACTCCACCGGCTCTTGCATACTCTCCATTTTTGTAATCTAAAGTTCTCTGTGCATTTAAACTTTTTCTAGTTTCATATCGTGCATGTTCAGCCATTGCATCATGGTATCCTCGTGCCATCACACGAGACATATCATACATGGTAGAGGCCACCGTTGCTTTGATTCTTGTATCAATAGCAGCAGCATTTAAAGCCATTCCTCCCCAGCCACAAATGCCGATAATGCCTATTTTGTCAGGATTCACATTCTTTTGAACGGACAAGAAGTCTACAGCCGCTTGAAAATCCTCTGTATTGATGTCTGGTGATGCCACATAGCGAGGGGTTCCTCCACTTTCACCTGTAAAAGAGGGGTCAAAGGCAATGGTTAAAAATCCTTTCTCGGCCATCGTTTGAGCATATAAACCCGATGATTGCTCCTTAACTGCTCCAAATGGACCGGAGACAGCGATTGCTGGAAGCTTTCCTTCAAACTGTTTCGGTTCATATAAGTCGGCTGCCAATGTAATTCCATACCGATTGTGGAAAATAACTTTCCGATGATTCACTTTTTCATTTTTAGGAAAAACTTTATCCCATTCTTGTGTAATCGTTAACTCTTCTTTCATCTCTTATTCCACTCCTATACCTATTTGCCATGAATTTGTGAATGCACTATTAGGATAATCCCTAAAGCTAACTCTAGGTCAATAGATGTACAGGTAGGTTTTTATTTATTTATTTATTTGTAGGAATTTCAATACTATTCTGCTTATGAATATCTTCCGTTCCTGCATCTAATGCCGTCTTATAATACCAACATTTATGATCAATAAGTTCCAGTGTTTTTTTTAGTGCTTCCATTTGAGCTTCCACACAGGATTTTCGTTCCATAAACATTTCGTATCTTTGTTTTAACGAAGAGTCTCCCTCAGAACACCATTCAAAGAACGTTTTAATCTCCTTTATTGGCATTCCTGTAGACTTCAGGCATTCAACAATTTTTAAAGCATCGATATCTGAGTCCTTAAACACTCTTGTACCACTTGGCGTTCGTTCTACAAAAGGCATAAGCCCCTCTTTGTCATAGTAACGCAAAGTATATACTGTAAGGTTTAATTCTTTTGCTACTTCCCCAATCGAATATGTGGCCATCATGCATCTTCCTCTCTTTAGGATATAAACCTCTAGTTAACTTTATATTTTTGAAATGTATATTATCATGGCCTATATAGAGTGTCAAAGTAGTAATGATCTTTGATTTTTTGCTTTTCTTATATGTAATTATTGCAACCTAAATTGCAATATCAATTCGGTATCTTTACCACTTGACCTATAGTTAACTCTAAGATTTAAAATGGTATTTAATTGATAAGTATATAAGAGATAGTCTTAGTAATCGACAAGGAGGATTTTAATGGATATTCATGACTTTTTAGCACACTTGAACCGAGGTGAAGTGGTTGAGGGAGGGTCGGAGATGCATCAAGTAATGCACAAAGTCTCGCAAGAAGCATTGAAATTAACCGCTGAGTTGAATGGACATTATCATACTCCCCATGAAGTTCAGGAACTGTTTTCCCGATTAATTGGCAAACCAGTAGACAAAACATTTGCCATGTTTCCTCCTTTTTATACGGATTGTGGGAAAAACATTAAGGTGGGCAAGAATGTCTTCATTAACTCAGGCTGTCGCTTTCAGGATCAAGGTGGAATTACCATTGGCGATGGTGTTCTCATTGGACACAATGTAGTTTTGGCTACTCTTAATCACGATATTGACCCTAGAAAGCGTGGCACAATGCATCCTGCCCCCATTACAATTGGTAATGATGTCTGGATTGGAGCAAATGCCACAGTCGTTCCCGGTGTAACCATTGGTGATGGAGCTATTATCGCAGCTGGTGCGGTAGTGACAAAGGATGTCCCCCCAAATGTTATCGTAGGAGGGGTGCCTGCGAAGATATTAAAGAAAATTGAAACCAGTCAGGAATAATTCTATGTGATTCCTTATGTTGGCGGTGCAAGTTTCCATCGTGAAACAGAATTAATTTTATTTTGAGTAAAAGCATGTAGAAAGGATTACATAGAATGAAAAAATTCTTTTTTATCCTTTGTTTGATTTTTTTCTGTCTTGGTCTGACTGCCTGTGCTAGTAGTGAAACGAATGAAAGAGAAGAAACAAATCAAGAAGAATTGCCATCCAGTAACTCAATTCAAGAATCGAGGGAAATTGATATGTCAAACCCATCAACGATGATAGATTTAAACATAACAATAGGCGATCAGGTATTTTCTGCAAAGCTTTACGATAACCAAACCACACAGGCATTAATTAAAAAACTACCATTAGACATAAACATGAGCGATGTTAATAGTAATGAGAAATTCTATAGCTTCCAAGAAAAACTTCCAACAAATTCTGAGAGACCCGGTGAGATTGTTGCAGGAGATATCATGTTGTATGGGGATAATGGTCTGGTATTGTTTTATGAAACCTTCTCAAGTACTTATAGCTACACTCGTCTTGGGTATATTGAAGAGGCAAGTCGCTTTGTTCAAGCTGTCGGAGACGGTGATATAAATGTCGCTTTTGATTTGGCGGATGAGAATGAGTGAATAAGATTTATCACTTAGGGAATTCAGATTGTGATATTCAAAGCAAGCTGGGTATGTTGAAGAAGAACAACAAACAAAGGTCCTTTGCTGCGTACAAATCCTTCATTGAATAAACTAAAACAGACAGGAAAATCTATATCCTGTCTGTTTTTATGCTATTAAATAACTACGGTACAATCTGTTTCATAGCAAACGCTCTCTCTCATAAAAGTTCGTGTGGTAACACTTGGATTTTATAAGAAAGCATTCCTTATTTATCGGTTTTTGTTGGAGTTACATAGATAATCAACAGGTGCTAAAATATTTGTAAAAGAACCAATTTTATAACCCTAATTTTCTTTCGGCTAACCACTTAATCATATTTGGATCGGCATGCGAGAAGAATTGGCTTTCTCCAACATTTAATGTAGCGATAGCTGCTTTGTCTTCATCAGTTAAGCAAAAGTCAAATACATCTATATTTTCCGCCATACGGTCTGGATTTGTCGTTTTTGCTAAGACTACAATTTCTTGCTCCACAAGCCAACGTGAAATAACTTGTGCAACGGACTTATTATACTTCTTACCTATTTCACTAAGAATTTCATTTTGAAAAATTCCATTTTTTCCTTCTGCAAAAGGCGCCCATGCTTCAGGACAAATTCCTTCCGCTTTTAACGCTTCGATAGCTTTTGTTTTTTGATTGAAGGGGTTAATCTCAATCTGGTTGATAGCAGGTGTTACTTCATTGAACAATGATAGATCTACTGCACGGTCAACCGCAAAATTTGAAATACCAATGGCACGTATTTTCCCTTCTTTTTGAAGTTCCTCCATTGCACGCCATGCACCATAAACATCATGATAAGGCTGGTGTATAAGCAATAAATCAACATATTCTAAACCTAGACGAGTAAGTGACCCTTGAAAAGAATCCATCACTCCATTATAAGACACATTTTCAATCCAAATTTTTGTTGTAATAAAAATATCTTCACGATCGACGCCAGAATTTTTTATTCCTAATCCGACTTCCGTTTCATTCATATATGATTGAGCTGTATCAATATGACGGTAGCCAACTTTGATAGCATCAATCACAGCTTGTTCTGTTTTTTCAGCAGGGATTTGGAATACACCAAAACCCAAAATTGGAATTTTAACACCGTTATTAAGTTGTACAGTTTTCATTTTCTCTACCTCCTAATAGCTTAATTACATAAGCTACTATAAACTATGGAGTCAACTCCATAGCAAGAAGTTTACTGTGATTTTTTAGAAGGTTTCATCTCCCATAACTTTTCCACTGTATCTTCCGACCATTCACCACTTTTATACTTGGCTAGATGAGCGTCATAGGTGTCAATCTTATATTGTAAGAGAGAGCGCACATCTTTCATTTTCTTTATATTTTCTTCAATTTCCTCTAATTGGTCTACCAATATTTGTTTTTGAGCGTCCTCTACATTTTGGGTTTCACTAAGTCCCGCAAGTGAAGCAAATTCAATCAATGATTCAATGGACAATCCTGCTGAACGCAGACTTTTGGCAAGAAAAATCCAATTTAGATCACTGGTTTGATAATTACGGTAACCATTTTTATCACGTGTAACTGGTGGTATCACACCAATCTTTTCATAATAACGAAGAGTATCCACCGATAGGTCAAACATTTCCGCAACTTGTTTGCTGTTCATAATTTTCCTTTCGAAGAACTTTTTTTTCGTTTACTTACTCCCAAGTTGTTCAAGCAGCTACAATCCTAGATTCATGATGGTTCGTAATGCATTTAGTAAAATTGTTATAACAATTATAATGAAAAGGGTGTACTAGTTACAAACAACTGATTTATTTCATTTTTTGCCTCTTAAATAACTACGGTGAACCGTACCATAAGTAAATGAGGTTTTTTTGTTAACGGTATTAGTAGCCGTAGCCTAACTTATTCAGTTAGGCTTTTTTTATGGTATAATTTATATAAAATTACCAATTCCTAACAAGGTTTTTTAATAGTTGGAGGTTATATGACTACTGTTGCTAGAGCTTCAAAAATACTAAATACAAGAATAATGGAAAATGACTTAGTTACATATTATATAGGCTATGACTTGAACGATGATGGAGAGATGGTGTATCGACTAAATGAATTTATAAGTTATCTAATAAACATCATTCCAGAGTTTGCTTTTGGGTTTCATCAAGGAACCAAAACTTCTAATGATGAAATTGTTAATAAAATATATCAAGCAGCGAAGTCAATATATAAGATTAAAGAGTTTAGAGAAGTTTCAGACTTGTATTTAACAGGCCAAGAACTTGAAGATGATATAGAAATTGATAAAAAGTATTTGAAGAGAGGAGAGTTTGGAGAAATAATATTACACTTTATCTTAAAAAACTTCCATGGAACAGTTCCATTAATATCAAAAGTTTATTTTAAAGACTCGTATGGACATGCAGTTCATGGTTTCGATTCTGTACATATCAACGAATTAGATAGGACTTTGTGGTTGGGAGAATCTAAACTTTATACAGATGGAAAAAAAGGGCTGTTAGCTTTAATTGAAGATCTTAAAGAACATTTTAAAAGGGACTATTTAAATGACGAATTTACAATTATATCGAATAGGCTTAAAGACACAGAACCTAATGAAAAAGTGGATTATTGGTTAAGTTTATTAGACACTACAACAAAATTAGCTGACCAATTAAATCAAATTGTAATACCGTTAATTTGTACTTATTCATGTGATTTGTTTAATCAACATTCAGATGAAAGAAATGACGATTTTATTCAAGCTTATGAGAATGAGATAAAGAAATTAAAGAAATATTTTGATGATAACTATGATCATCCTCTAAAAGGTCATTTAAATATAATAGTAATATTATTTCCTGTAAAATCTAAAGTTGATTTAGTCAAAGGATTGCATAAAAAACTTGTTATTATGCAGAATTTAGGTGAATAAATGAATATAGAAGATATTTATAATAAGGAATTTATTGATTTTGAGTATAGTTTTGCTTTAACGAGTATTTGTTCAAGGTACCTGAGAAGTATGGATGAACAAATGGGAAGAGACATATTGTTGGCGATAATTGATAATTGGGAAAAAGTTGAACAAGGAACGAAAAAGATTTGGATAGACTTATTAGACTCAGCAGGTTTCTATCCATATTTAAAAGTTTATGACAGCAATGACATTAAAGATTTAGGTCAAGAAATTAGGACATATTATCACGAATCGAGTAATATTGGTAATATTACTTTACATAGAGAGCAAAAAATACTTTTAGATTATTTAGAAAATAATAAAAACCTGGTTGTAAGTGCTCCAACAAGCTTTGGGAAAAGTCTTTTAATAGAGGAGATAGTAGCAAGTAGAAAGTATAAAAATATAGTAATTATACAACCTACTCTTGCACTTATACATGAAACATTCAAAAAATTAGTTAAATATAATAATACCTATAATATTATAGTAACTACAAGTCAAGAAGTTGAGAATAATGAAAATAATATTTTTATATTAACTGCAGAAAGAGTAATAGAGTTTAATAATCTCCCCAAAATTGATTTTGTAATAATAGATGAGTTTTATAAGTTAAGTTCCAAGAGAGATGATGAACGGTCAGATATTTTAAATATGGCAGCTAATTTACTAATAAATAAACATAGAGCTCAATTTTATTTACTAGGACCCAACATAACCAATATCTCACCAGGTTTCGCAGAGAAATATAATGCAATTTTCTACAAAACCAATTATTCTTTAGTAAATAACGACATTATTGATTTATATACAAAATATAAAAAAGAGCTTAATTCTCCAGGGAAAATAAAATTTAAAGAAAATCTTTTATTTGAGTTATTATTTAACTTAAAAGAAGAACAGACTATTATATATTGCTCTTCACCAAATAGGGTAATGAGCTTATCTATAAAGTTCTTGGATTACCTTATGCAAAAAGGAAAAGTAGAAAATGAAGAAGAACTCGAATTAATTGAATGGATTAATGAAAATTTAACTCCACAATGGACCTATAATAAACTTTTAAAATATAAAATTGGAGTTCATAATGGAGCAATAATTAAGCATATCAATGAAAGTGTTGTCGATTATTTTAATAATCAAAAATTAAACTATTTATTTTGTACTTCTACTCTTATCGAGGGAGTGAATACTACTGCAAAAAATGTAGTAATATTCGATAACATTAAGGGTGGAAAAGAAATTGACTATTTCGATTTTAGTAATATTAAAGGTAGATCGGGAAGATTTATGAAGCATATATTAGGGAAGGTTTATTTATTTAATGAAATTCCTAGTAATAATGATGTAATAATAGATATTCCTTTTTTTGATCAGGTTGAAGCTTCAGATGAAGTTATTATTAGCCTGGAAAAAGATAATATAAAAAAAGAACAAACTGAACGTTATAACAACTTAGTTGACACTTTAGGCGATTATTTTGAGGTTGTCAAAAATAATAATATATCCGTTAATGGACAACTAAAAATTATAAAAGAAATAGAGGAAAATCTCGCTGACCATCAAAATATGATATGTTGGGAGGGTATTCCCACATATAAACAATTATCATATATATTAGAGTTAGGTTGGGATAATCTTTTAAAACCTGGTGAGACTACCTTACCAATGACAAAAGGAAAATTAGTTTTTATAACTAATAATTTTGGAGTGAAAGATGGTTTTATAGACTCTATACGGTCTGAATACATATATCAATCTAAGCAAACAGCTAACAAAAATAAAAATAAGAACCAAATTTTAGATTTAGCAATTCTAAATACAATGCAGGTTCATAGACATTGGTTAAAGTATAAGGTACCTAAATGGTTAAATGTAATTGATAAGCTTCAAACTGAAGTTTGTCATAAAAATGGAATAAAGCCTGGCAATTATAAAATATATGCTAGCTTATTAGAAAATGAATACGTCTCTAGTAATTTAGCACATCTAATAGATTTAGGTGTTCCTTCTTCAGCGATTAAAAAAATTGAAAGATTTATTCCTAAGGATTTACCTATAAATCATGTTCTAAAATTTATTAGGGATGAGAAAGTTTTGAATGAGAGTAGTCTCTTAAATTATGAAAAGAAAAAAATTCAAAATTTAATAAGTTTCACATAGATTATCATGTAGAACCGAACCATAAATAAAGTTTTATAAATAAAGGAAAGGCACCATTCCAAATTAAATGGACTGGTGCTGTTTTCACTAAATGAACATTTGTTGCATGAGGGCTGTTCTTTGTTTTTCAAGTGCTGATAATTTTTCTTTTTCTAACTGAATCTTTGCATCTAATATTGAAAAAAAAGCTCCTATTTTTTCTTGTTCTTCTATTGATGGTATTTTAGCGATCACACTTAGAAAATCAAATGCATGAATTCTATATTGACCATATAAAGCCCCTTGTCTATACTTTAAAATTTCATGCAGTATATTTTTTTGTTGAATTAAAATTTCAGCAAATTCGGGAGTAGTTGTATTTTTCACTTTGAAAATTTCATATACATCAGATATAACCGCTGAACCATATTTATTTCTGCCGATAGCTCCGACATCCAAATTATTTGAACTATAAATAAGGTCATTCAATTCCGTTCTCTTATAGGTTTTATTTTCATTTTTCACAAGAAATTCTCTATTAAATCTATCGCCTTTTTCCTCGACCCCACCTGTTGACGTAAACGCCATTAATGGAGCATCTGCTGTCGGAATTTGTTTAATATTTCTTGATTCAAACAAATCATTAAAAGATGTCTCTTTCCATTCCTGGAATTCATTACCCTTATTATCTTTAAACCGTATATCTTGCTTAAAGACTTTCTGCAAATAGCCTTTTTTCTGTTCTTTCAATAATTCAATTTTATCTTGTTGCAGTTTTAGTTTCTTATTAAAATGTTCCATAAACTCCGCGATCTTTTTTTGTTCATTTGGTGAGGGCATAGAAACTTCAATAGAGTTTAAAATGGACTGACTAACATTAAAACGTGTACTTCCTCCTGCTTTAGAACCAATTTGATGTCTAATTCTAGGTGATTCTAAATTAAGTTTCAAAAAGTAAGGATGATAATCTCCATGCTTTTTGCCACGAATGACAAAACCACCGAATAGAGCAAATTTATCTTTATCTAAATAGACAGTACTTTTACCTACATCTTCTCTATTTTCTGAACTACGAAGGAATAGTAAATCACCATATTCAACTTTATTATTATCTTCAACATTTTTAGAGACAGATACAGAACCAATAATGTTGTCATATTCTATTGAATTATTGTTTAAGATATCTAATACGTTAATAAATTTACGGCCATGACCATAGCTGCCCTTATCTGCATTGATTCCATTATTAAAGGACATTAAATCACTAAGGAGAGTCACTTTCCATTCATTGTGAAAAGTCTTAAATCTTAACTTAGGTGCACTCATCTATTACACCTCCAACTCTTTAAAATACTTCTCTAACTCTCGATCCACTTTTTCAATTTCATCATCAATTTCTTTTAGACGATGCTTCACTGTTTTTAAATCAATCGGTGCTTCTTCTTCAAATGTATCCACGTAACGAGGGATATTTAAGTTGTAGTCATTTTCTTTGATTTCATCCAAGGTTGCTGCGTATGAAAACTTATCGATCATTTCACGTCTTTGGAGTGTTACAATGATTTTTTCCACATGTTCATCAGCTAAATGGTTTTGATTTTTACCTTTTTCAAACTCATTAGATGCATCAATGAATAGTACATTATCATCATGTTTACGGCATTTTTTGAATACAAGGATACACGTTGGGATACTTGTGCCGTAAAAAATATTGGCTGGTAATCCGATTACTGCATCTAAGTAGTTTTTTTCTTCGATCAGATACTTACGGATTGTTGCTTCTGCTGCGCCACGGAATAGAACACCATGTGGTAATACAACAGCCATTGTCCCATTATCATCTAGTTGATGAATAAAGTGCTGGATGAAGGCGAAGTCCGCTTTTGATTTTGGTGCTAGTTTTGCATAGGCACTAAAGCGCTCATCTTCTTTGAAATTGTCATCTGCGCTCCATTTTGCTGAGTACGGAGGATTGGCAACGATTGCTTCAAAGCGCTGGTCGATATGTTGCGGTTCTTCTAATGTATCTGCATTTTGAATATCGAAACGTTGGTAAGGGACATCATGTAGCAACATATTCATACGAGCTAAGTTGTATGTTGTTGATACTTTTTCTTGTCCGTAATATTTGTGTACTTTCGCTTCTTTACCTACACGAAGTAGCAAAGATCCTGAACCACAAGCTCCGTCATACACATCACGTATTTCTGATTTTCCCGCAGTTACAATCTTCGCTAAGATTTTAGATACTTGTTGTGGCGTATAGAACTCGCCAGCTTTCTTCCCTGCATTAGCTGCGAATTGAGAAATCATGTATTCGTATGCATCACCTAAAATATCAATTTCTACATCATCTTGTAAAAATGGAATATCAGCAATGTTGACAATTACTTTACTGATTAAATTTGTACGATCCTTCACTGTACGCCCTAAGCGGGAAGAAGTTAAATCCATATCGTCGAATAGATTTTGGAAATCGTCTTGGCTTTCAGTACCTAAAGTAGATGATTCAATTGCTTTTACACCGTTTTGTAGCATCTCTACATCGAAGTTACCATTTGCTCCTTTTTCAATTTCCTCAAGGAAACGTGAGAATAGGAATTGAGGCTCTACTACATAACCTAACTCTTCTATAAGATATTCTGCTAAGTCCTCACGGTACTCTTCATTTTCCCAGGCCTCTGTATAAGAAATGTTATCGTCTTTTAGTAATTTTTTTGCACGTGCTTCTACCTTTTCAGATAAGTAACGATAGAAAATTAATCCTAAAATATAATCCTTAAATTCGTTGGCATCCATTTGACCTCGTAAATCATTTGCCATCGCCCATAATTTTTTATGTAATTCAGCTTGTTGTTGGCGTTGTTTTTCACTTGTCGTCATAATAAGTTCCTCCTTAGTTATTATTAATTCACGTTGATACTTTGAATTAGCCTCTGTTGAATATAAATCTGTTGTAATTCGCGTTTTTCAGCCATCAGTGACTCTTGTAACTTTTTCAACTGAGCAATTTTTCCAATAGTTATTTGCTTTTGAATAGGTGGTAAGTCAATTTCTAAATCCTTTAAATGAGAAAGTTTCAGTAATGAAATGACTGTTCCTTCACTTAACACAGAAAGCTGTTTTTGAATGGATGGATGTTCATTAAAGTACCATTCAAAGAAGGAGGCATCTACGTTGCCTGTCATTTGAATTTTAATAAAGTTATTTGTTAATAATAACCCGCTATATTTATCAGGTAACAAAGCAACTTTTTGGGTATGTGTGTGTAATATTAAACTATTTGTATCTGTTAAGAGTTGTGGAGTTAATTTTTCTTTTGGTACAGTTATTTCAGCACTTTTCTCATTTGATATTCGATAAGTCAGTCCAAGGGTTTCGTTAAATTGTTTGAGTGAAAGCAGTCTAACTTTTGTTGTCTCGATGTTGTTAGAGAAAGTTTCTAATCGATTTGCAAAAGCCCCTTGTGTAAATTGTGCGATTTGATTAAGTTTCACAATAACCCCCCTATGATATTTTTTAATATATCAACACCACTAAACTTATTATAACTGATATTTTTAAAAATATCAATAAATTTTTAATTTTATTTTTGATATTTTAAAATATATCAAAAAAAGAGCGCATTTTTTGCGCTCTTCCTTTATAAATGGAATATTTATTTGGATTAATTAACAATATGGTCTCTATGCACCGTATTTATCTGTAAAGTCACGAATGAACGAAGTAATATGTTTAATTGCTTTATTCTTCTTCAAGAACGATCCTGATAAAGAATCCATAATCGCATTTTTTTCGATTAAGTTGGAATACTCATATGTTGATACTTGTTCACGTAATACACTATCTTCGATATCTACTTCTTTCGCAAATGATGAGAGCTCTTGCTCACTCATTTCTTCCTCGTAACGATTGTATGCATCGATGACAGATTCATCAGGCGCTAAAGTTGGTGCAACTTTATCTAAGAAACCTTTAATCAATTCAATTTTAAGACGTAACTTCGGATCAGACGCATGGTCTAATTCTTGTTTGATGAAACGAATCTCTTTGTCACGTTCTTTTTCATTTTCTGTGTTAAGGCTTGCAATCAGATTTAAAATGTAACTGACATTAATTTTGTCTGTATGCATAAGCTCTAATTCAAAGTCTATGTCATGAAGAATAGACTCTTTTGACACTTCACTACGCTTAAACTCTTCATACACTTTGAAGTATTTGCTTTTGTAATCTTCATATGTTTGTTGTGAAATCATCAGTTCTGTTTCATCAAACTCAAAATCAGAAAATGACTGTAAACGTTGGAGCATTTTTGTTACATTTTTAAATGCGACGATGAACTTTCGCTTATCTTCTTCACGTTCAAGTTCGTCTACTTCTTCTGGGATTACTGCAATTTCTCGTAGATTTCTTAGTGCTTCTTTAAAAGCTTTTAGGTATTCTTCATAACTAGCCATTAATACCGTATCAACATTATCTGTTCGAGAGAATAGTTTAATTGCATCATCAGTATTGTCTTTTAAATTTCGATAGCAAATGACGTTACCGTATGGCTTTGTTGATTTTTCAACACGATTGGTACGGCTATATGCTTGAAGTAAGTCATGATACACCATGTTTTTATCTACATATAAAGTGTTGAGTGGTTTACTATCAAAACCAGTTAGGAACATTTTCACAACAAGTAAAATGTCAATCTGTGCATGTTTTACTTTCTTTGAAACATCGGAAAAGTAACGATCCCAAGTTTCTGTTGAATAGTCAGTGTTGTACAATTTGTTATAGTCCACAATCATACGGTCTAATGCTTCACGAGAATGCTCACCAGTACCATCGCTTTCCTCATTTTGTCCATATGAATAAATCCCAGCAATCTTTAATTTTTGGTTCTTCTTTTTGAAGATATCATAGTACTTAATGAGTGTTGGAATTGAGTCAACTGTAAACATGGCACAATAACCTTTGCTCTTTGAACGGCGAATATGATTATCTAATATATGGTCTGCAACAAGGTTAAGACGTCGCTCATCATGCCAAACTTCATCCGTATCAATCGCTTGTACTTTTGTAGTATCTTCTTCATTGATATTAGCATTAAACGTACGAATATATTCAACAGAGAAGCCAAGTACATTACCATCACGAATTGCATCTTTGATGAGATAATGATGTAAACATTTCTCAAAAAGGTCAGCAGTTGTACGTCCATCTTGGCTCTTATTCTCGACAAAGCGTGGTGTTCCTGTAAATCCAAAGTATTGAGCATTCTGGAAATGACGATCAATCTCTTTGCGCATATCACCAAATTGACTACGGTGGCACTCATCGATGATAAAGACGACACGCTCCTGTTTGTAAGGTGCCATCACTTCTGTATATTTAGGGTTTTTTACAGCATTATTCATTTTATCTATTGTTGTAACTATAAAAGACCTCATTGGATCTTTTATTTGTTCAATAAGTATGTCTGTCTTTTCTGTTCGGTCAACGGAACCTTTTTGAAACTTATTAAATTCTTGAATCGTTTGGCTATCTAGATCTCGACGATCTACAAGGAAAAATACTTTTTTAATACTTTCCTCGTCTGCTAGGATTTGTCCAGCTTTAAAAGAGGTTAATGTTTTCCCTGACCCTGTTGTATGCCAAATGAAGCCATTGTTCTTTGTTTCCGTTGCACGCTTAACAAGTGCTTCTACTGCATAAACCTGATATGGGCGCATGACCATTAAAGCTTTATCTGTATCATTAATGACCATGTAACGACTAATCATTTTTGCTAGATGGCACGGTTGTAAGAAAGCTCTACTGAAGTCCTGTAAGCTTGTAATCAATTCATTCATCTCATCGGACCAGAAAAATGTAAAGCCAAATTGAATGTCGTAATCAGAGTTCGAAAAGTATTTTGTATCGACCCCATTACTTACGACAAAGATTTGTAGGAAACGATACAAACCAGTAAATGTGTGACGACGATAACGCTGGATTTGATTGAATGCTTCTTTAAAGTCTAGTCCACGCCTTTTTAATTCTATTTGAACGAGTGGTAAGCCGTTAATAAGGATTGTCACGTCATAGCGGTTTGTGTATTTACCAGTTATTGTTGTTTGTGTCGTGACTTGAAAAAGGTTCTTACACCAATCTTTTGTGTTTAGCAACTCTACGTATAGTTGCGTACCATCTTCACGTTCAACTAACAGTTTATCGCGTAAGATCTTTGCAGAATCATAAATGCTCTTTCCTTCGATTAACGTAAGGATTCTCTTAAATTCTATATCTGATATCGGTTGACCGTTTAGTTTATGTTCGTTGAATAAATTAAGTTGTTGCTTGAAATTGGCTAATAATGCGTCATAGTTCGCAATCTTAACCGCTTTGTATCCTTGATTTACAAGTTGTTTATGTAAATTTTTCTCTAGTTCTGCTTCTGGTTGATACCCCATGCTGTAACCCCCTTAATCCTATCTCTACTATATTATACTTAAATTCGTATGGCTTGGTTTTATTTTTATAAAATTTTCCAATAATGGCTTGCAATAAGTACTCTCTTATAAATACGGTTAGCAGCTAACAGCATCCGTTTTTAATCAAAAGTTGAATATATATTATTAACTTGAATACAGAATAGGAGGTATTAAAATGCAATCAGCAAAACGAATTAACATTGTATCATTAAAATTGGTAAAAGAATCAAGCATACTATACAAAGAACGATCTGTAAGGTCACCAGAAGATGGTTATCAATTAATGAAGTTATTCTTAGAAGACAAAGACCGTGAGCATTTTATCGTAGCTTCACTTGATACTAAAAACCAGCCAGTATCAATTAATATCTGCCATATTGGGAGCTTAAACGCCAGCATCGTTCATCCTAGGGAGGTTATGAAGTCAGCAATTTTATCCTCAGCAGCAAGTATAATCATTGGTCATAATCATCCATCGGGAAAGGTAGAACCAAGCAAAGAAGATATAGAGGTGACTAAAAGACTAGTAGAAGCAGGAAAAATTATTGGCATAGATGTTCTTGACCACATAATCGTTGGCGATGAAACCTTTATCTCATTAAAAGAGAAAGGCATAATCTGAATGGAGTAAAAAACAGTGAAAACAATAAAAAGCACGTTAAAAACAGAAGTCACTTATGATGATGAAATGAAAAACAAGTATCTTATTAGGAAAGAGTGGGACAAGAATAAGAAAAAGGCTCTAGTCATCATGAAAAACGCAGGTCAGGCAGATGAAATTGTGCAAGACCAAACAACGATGTATGTCATTAATAACCTTTCTAAGTTGGAATACGGTGTCGTCGATATTGTAAATCTATTTCCATCTACAGAAGGAGATGAAACCAAAGAGTCTGTTATTGAAAATTTGAAGTGTATTCAAGAAGCCATCCCAAGAGTAGATGATGTCATTATTGCGGTGGGAAAGGGTGTAGAGACAAACAAGAAGGCTATTGAACGGATAAAAATGATTTTAGCCATATTGCTAGATAAGAAGGCAAACATTCTTCAAATAGAAGCGAATTTTGGTCGGAAAGGTTTCCATCCTCTCTATCCTGCTGTGAAACATCAGTGGAAGTTAGTACCGTATGACGTTAGCCATAATGAGAAATAATAATATTATAGTTGAAAGGAGTCGTTCTATGTTTGATATTGAGCAATTAATAGATTTTATGAAAGAAGAATTTGGTATAGCAGTTGAATCAGATGAGGTAGGAGAGGAAACGGTACTTTTATATCATGATGAACTGGACGAGCAAATCATTTCAGAAGTTGTGTTGCAAATATTGCCGAATCCAGTATTGTTTCAAACATATATATACATTGAAAAATCAGAGTGGATTATTGGAATTGCTTTAGAAGCAGAAACCAATAATCCACTCTTTTTAGTTTGTTTGAAAGATGAAGTAAGAGTTTTTGAAAAATTACTAAATGAGGGAGAAAGTAAAAATGGCTGAACAAAGAAAGCAGCGGTATGTTACGAAAGCGATTAATGAGGAACTAAATATAGAAATACAAGTCCTTCTGTGGGAGCTGTTGGACTCAATTGAAGTTAAAAGGAAAGATAAAATGGATTATTTGCAGGTTTTTGAAATTGTTAATCAAGGTGATAATATAAAAATAATTAATCGACAGGAACAGCCCACCATGACGGAAGAGTTAATGATAATGAAACAAGGTTCAATGAATATTGAGGATACTATTGTGTGGATTATTGATGATCTTGAATATCGTACAATGTTGTTTCCGAAGGATTATTAATTTAATCATCGCTGTTAATTTCTTTTAATGAAATGATTATAATATTAATAGATAGGTGGCTATAGAGGCCACCCTTCTTATTTTTTTTGCAAGGAGATGTAGGAATGGAGAAAAAATACCCAACTAATATCCTTTTTATCTGCGCCATGAAAGATATGGGTGCAAATAGTAATGTTGTTGGTTTAATGAAAAGTATGTTGAATCAAAGTTTGGAATTTCTATCTACTGTAATAAAGGCTATTACTTCTGATAATAGTCTTTCTATTCAAGCTAAGGGCTATCTAAACAGATTTGAAAATATAAAGGGGTTTAATGGTGAAAGTCTGCCATCTGATTCAGAGGAATTTTGGAGCTTAGAGGAATTTACAATACTAATAATAATGCTAAGGAATTCAACACATAAAAGATACGATTCAATGCATAAGCAAGCGAAATCCTTATTAATAACAGGTAAATCTCCGTCTGAGAAAGTAATTAATGCCAATAGGGAATGGTTACTGGAAGCATACAAATGTTTAGGGGTTTTAAAGCATTACAATTGGAGTGAAAAAATTGATGAAGATTTGCTTCCCACTTTAGTTGGCAGTGATTTAAATATTAAAGATGCTAAGAAAAATATACAGGATATTGAAAAAAGTATTAAAATGTCTGGTGTGTTAGATGGAGAAATAGACTCAGGTATTGGTCAAATACTAGCAAAATGTGCTTACCCGGAACTATTAAAAGCGAACAAAAGAAGCTCAGCGGCTAAGCTAATGGATGCAATAGCTGAAGTTATATTTGCCTTGGAAAAAGTCGAAGGAGTTATGTCGCAAGAAATAGCAATTATTGAGTCAATGAAAAAGCTAAACAAATTGAAAGAGGATATAGAGTTTAGTTTTGACACTAGCAAATACTATACGGAAACATATTGGGAACATGTAATGAAGGATGACGAAAATGAAGCGGATATATCATTAATTAAGAAACAGCTGATGGAGAAGTTTGCTGTAGAACTGGATACTATAGAAAAAAATACACTTTAAATCAATGGTTGAATCGGATTTTTTTTATCCCGATTCAACCATTTTTTATTAGATTTAATGCGGTAGTATAACAACAGACGCACAAAACAAGGAGGATGAGATGTGAAATTAAGATGATCGACCTATAAAAAACACATTGCTCAGGTAAGGTTTAAAAAATTCAAATTTCAAGGGAGGCATTTCTCATGTCAGTAGAAAAATTAGTCAAAAGGTATTATCGGGGTAATCTTACCCTATTTGATGATGCACAACAACAATATGAAAGTCTAGGAAATGTAAAGGAAAAGGAATTGAGAAGTATTATAGCTGATGATCTGGAAAGTTCAAATGGTAGTGAGAATGATTTTTGGGTGCTTGATAATGCAAATCCGTTAAAGAATATTATGGTCTTTGCGGAAATAACACATTATAAACGTTGCCCACTAGCTGATATGGAAGAAGAAGAACGTAATACCACAATTCAATTTCTCATTGATAATTTAGATGTATTTGATGTGAAACCAGTAGGTTATGAAGTGAAAGATGATTCATTGGTTATTGGTTGGTATCTCAACAACGCTATTGATACATTTACATTTTCAATAAATATTGAAGCACTCGTAAATTAGAAGGGAGTAGTAGCAAAATGAAAAACCTACATCAATTTATTATTTGGCTTCAACTATTAAAGTCCAGTCCGATACGAGAGGATCATTATGATGGAATTAACGCTTTATATCGTCTCTCAGCTGTAATAGAGAAAGATTCCTTAGGGGAGAAAGTAAGCCTGGGAAAGCAGCTTTATGAACTTTTACAAAATATAGAAACTTGGTCGGTAGTACCAAATGAAATAGTAGTTTTTCCTGATCGCATCGAAATCCACTGGTATGCAAAAGAATTTCAGATGGTAATGACTCGAAGTCAATATTTAAAGTTAATCATTCAATTTCTGTTCTTTTTAAGTAACGCACAGTCTAATATTCAATTTCTTAAACGGTGCCTAATGGAAAGTCCTGATAGAACAGTGTGGGGGGCACCGAATGAAATGATTAATTATTCACCTACTTTTTCCTCTACAAGTTTTGGATTAGAGGGAGAAAAAATAAAGGTTTTGATACTAAACGAGAAAGTAGAGGCGGTTGCATAATGGCAATCAGGAAAGTAAGACGACCTGTTAAGACAGTTGAAAAAGAACCACTTCCAAAAAGAGAGTTAGAAGGGGAAGAAAATAAAGAGATCCCAATGCGTCAAATTCAAACAGAAGATGTAACAGAATTTCCTTATAAAATTGAAGGGGAAAATTTGATGATTTGGGAAGCAAATGAGAAAAAATATCATCCTATTTGTAAGGCTGTTAAGATAAATCGAATTAGTAGGAATCTTGAAACAAAAGACATAGATTTAGAAATTGCCTTTTGGGCTTATGACAGGTGGGAAACTATTGCTATAAATCGAGGGGAACTGAATAAGAGAGACTTAAAGAAATTAGTTTCAAAAGGGATGGATATCATACAAGACTCCCAAGTTTCCCATGTATTTTCATTCCTAAGTAAACAAGAGAAACAGATAAAGCCAGCCAATATCCATACAGGTATTGGTTGGGATCTAGTAAATGGTGAATTAGTATATAAACATTTCACAATTGTTGGAACATCAAATCAGTCAACCTATGCTGGAGAATTAAATATAAGGCCCGTAGGCTCTTACAATGATTACAAAAGTCTATTAATTCGTGAGGCTATAGGCTATGCACCGCTGGAATTGGCAATTTGTTTAGGGATCTCTTCTTTAATAATTGGGATGCTAAATTGCGCTGGTGTTGCAGAACTAGATACTTTATGGGTTCATTTACCTGGAAGAACCACAACGGGGAAGACAACCGCTGCGATGTTATATACCTCAACTGCAGGTTCCCCAAGTATAAAAGATAAAGGCGGCTTAGTACAGTCATTCAATGGCACAAAAAATGCATTGTCCAATAGTTTGATAGGAAACAATGGAGTTCCTATTGCTTTTGATGAGTTTTCTATGAACGATATGAGTTCGGAAGCTTTGAGCTCATTCTCGTATGAGGTTTCCCAAAATCGTGGACGCCTAAGATTAAGTAAAGAATCCGAGAGAAAAGACCCTGGATCATGGAGCACTACTGTCATGTCTACTGGTGAAAATTCCATTATTAGTAGGTTAAATCAGAATGAAGGATTGAGGGTAAGGCTGTTTGAATTCCCTAGAATACAGTGGACTAAAAATGCAGAAAATGCTGACCGTCTGAAAAAGGGTCTTTTAAATAATTATGGGTTCATTGCTCCGATTATCGCTAAAAAGATGATTGAATATGGTCCCACAGCAATTCTTAATATGCTGAACGATAACAAAGAAAAGCTTGTGAAAATTTTACCGAAAAATAGGCTTACTTCAAGAATAGCTCTAAAACATGCCTTAATCACAACTGCCGCTGAACTCTTTGAAGAAACATTCGAGATAAGGCTATCTGTGGAAGAGATTATTCAGATGTTGATTGACCAAGAACAAGAGTCAATGACTGAAAGAGAAATGGCTCCTAAATTTTATAATCAACTAAGGCAGTACATCATACAGTACAGAAAGAATTTCAAAATCCAAGACAAACCTTCTCTTCAATATCAAGAGATATGGGGGAGAATTGAAACTCGAAGCGGGAAAACCTACTGTTATATTCTCCCTGTTATTTTCAATAAAATTGCAAAAGAATTCAATTTTACTGACACAAGGATACTCTTAAATGAACTGAAAACCATGGATGTTCTCATGCACGATAAAAACAAGTCACAAAAAAAGAAGCTTATTTTTTCCAAGGATGAGGTTCAACTTCGAGAAGAACTAACGGGTAAAGAGGGATTTGCTGAAAAAGGCGATTACACTATTTGTATTGTTTATGGGGAAGAGCTATTCAATGAATTAGTAAGTTGATTCTATGCATTATGTCCCCCTGTCCCCCTCCTCCCTCTAATCATTTTATCAAGGATCTAATATTAATGATTAGGAGTTATGGATACAAATTGTTTTATATAACCTTGTTGCAAATAATTGCGGTGGAGTAGGGGGACAGGGGGATGGAAAATAAAAAGTGGTATTGGGGAAAAGTGAGGAAACAACTCAAATAATAGATTTCCATTTTCCCGCCACCCTTTCCTAAAATCATAAGCAAAATAAAATATATATCATAAATCGGATGAGAGGGATTACAGCATGAGCATGGAAGAAGCAGCGGAATACAAATATCAAACACTAATAGACATATTAGCGGAAATGGTCAAAAACTATTTGACTACTAATCCAAAACGAAATGAAGGAGAGGGAAATGCAAATGCTGAAAAATGACCAATTGCAAGAGGTTAGAATTTCTATCTATACTCGGAACACATCCACTGAACAACCAGAAGGTCGCAGACGCTATCGTGACATCCAAGTATTAAAAGAAAAGTATGAAAGAATGGGATATAAAATCCAAGGAATATACTCTGAAATTGGATGTTATAATCCAAAAAGAAGACCTGAACTAATGCGATTATTTTTGGATGCATTTTTAGGGAAAATTGATGTGGTGTTAGTGTGGGATTTATTTAGTTTAACTTCAAACCCGACAGATTTATTAAATATTCATCGATTTCTAGCTCAATATAATGTGGAGTTGTGTTCAGCTACGGAACCATTTGACACCTCAACACCGGATAGTATGTTGCATTTCCAATGGATGGCGGAATTACTTGAACACGAGCATCTTGCGTGTAAAAGAGATATTTCATTATCTTCCCTGGCGAGGTTGATAATGACCAAAGGGGCATGCATGAAAGGAGATGAATCTAGTGCAGAGCCATGCATTGAATCTATACGACCAGCTTGACTATAGTAATCAAGCTGGAACACAGAAAAGAGCTTCTATATATGCTCGTGTTTCTACAGTAGAACAAGCTGAGGAAGGTTACAGTATTGATGAGCAGATAAACGTCATAAGACAATGGTGTGAGCGAGAGGGTTATGTTGTCTATAAAGAATACGTTGACCGAGGAATAAGCGGTAAAAACATTAAAGGTAGACCAGCTATTCAGGAACTTCTTCATGATGCTAATCAGAAATGTTTTGATGTTGTATTAGTGTGGAAAATGAATCGACTTTCAAGAAAAAGTATTGACCTTCTAACAATCGTAGAAAGATTGCAGAATAAAGGGATCGGCTTTCGCTCCTATACAGAACGGTATGAAACGGAAACTCCATCTGGAAGGTTACAATTTCAAATGATGGCTGCAATAGCCGAATTTGAACGTGCTAATATTGCTGAAAATGTCAAAATGGGTATGTTAGCACGAGCCCGAGAAGGTTCGTGGAATGGTGGACAAGTCCTTGGTTATGATGTAGTGAGTACCCCTAGTGATAATAGGAAAAGGAAAATATCCAAGCTAGTTATAAATGATAAAGAAGCCCAAACAGTTAGACGGATATTTGAGCTTTATACGGGAGGACACGGATATAAAGCAATAGCAAATAAGGTTAACAAAGAAGGACATCGCAGTAAAAAGGGAAATTCATTTTCTATTAATGCGATTAGGACTATACTTACAAATCCTATTTATGTAGGCTTCA
Source organism: Niallia alba (assembly GCF_012933555.1). GTDB lineage: Bacteria > Bacillota > Bacilli > Bacillales > Cytobacillaceae > Niallia > Niallia alba. The sequence goes on along the minus strand of NZ_JABBPK010000001.1, from coordinate 5,133,328 downwards.
TTAGATATAACGTAAGACAAGATTGGAGTGAAAAAAGAAGAAACAATATCAATCCCAATCCTGTAATTGAAAAAGGGCAACATGATCCGATTATATCAGAAGAAACATGGGAAAAGGCACAAGCGATACTAAAGAATAGGAGTAAAACGCCTAATCGTGTTCACAGCGGAGAATATCCACTAACTGGTGTAATGAAATGTCCAGCATGTGGAGCAGGCATGGTATTGGGAAGAACCACTAACCGAAATAAGGATGGTAGTAAGCGTGTTCTTGAGTATTATGTTTGTGGTGCATGGAAAAACAAAGGAACAGCGGTTTGTCGCTCTAATGGAATTAGAACTGAGTATGCTGATAAATATGTGCTAAATAAAATTGGAAGGTTGGCTAACAGCGACAATTTGATTAGGGATGTGGTAACTAGGATTAATGGTGGATTGAAAGAGAAAGAATCCCCTTTGCGTAAAGAATATGAAGTATTAAAGAAATCCCTTAGTGAAAACCAATCTAAAAAGGACAAAGTTCTTGGGTTATATGAAGATGGTGTAATAGAAAAGGTTGATTTAGTTGAAAGACTAGAGAAGTTAAATGATGAAAAAAAGCTAATGCAAGAGCGATTGTCACCTTTAGAGCTGCAGCTATCAGGGCAGAATCATATAAACGTTGATTACGGATTGGTTAAGGAGGTGATGTCTAACTTTGCAGCAAACTATAGAAATACAATATCGACTGAACAAAAGAAACGATTATTGCACTTGCTCATACGAGAAATCAAAATTGGAGAAAGTCGAGAAATCGACTCAATTCAAATACAACTTAACAATGAAGTGGTTCGGCACTTCACAAAAAAAGGAGAAGAGAAATCGTCAACTGAAGATGATTTCTCTTCTCCTTTTTCTATTTTAATCGACTTATAGAAAGGAACGAACAAGATATGAGCGTTATTAAGGTATTTAGGAGCTACATGGAGGAGCACCACCCACATCTAGCATGGAAAGATTGGAAAGTAGATGTTAGGGTCTCATCGGCAGATGATTTAAAGAACGAGGAGCTTAAGGCTAGTATTCCAAATGAATTTAAGGGGGAATTAACATGTTGGGTATTCTTCTATGATGGCGGTGAATCGAATGTTGTTTTCTTGTTACAGGATAAACAGGGATTGCAGGATTTAGGAATTGGTTTATTGAAAGGTGGTGAACTTATTAAGCCTATATGCTTTCTGTAAAGCCACTGGCAGATAAGTATACAGGACAACTTAATATGATAAAAGGTCGGAGAGGTTTGCTCTTAAAGAGTTATCGTCTCTTTTTTCGTGCGTAATTTTACTGATAAGGAGGTGAGCACATGTCACCGATTGATTTATTTAAGGCAGGAGTGGTATTTGGATTATCTATTTATGCACTTGCTAAAAAGGGCTTTAGTGAGGATAAATTGCGAGCTTAATAGATTCTGAGAGCAAGAGATTAAAAGAATGAAAAAAGGTGATTATATTGCCATATTTTTTATTAGGAACTGTTGTAGGGATTGTTGTCTGTGTGATAACAGAGCGTACTCAAAGATAATCGGAGGCTAAGAATATGAAAAGAATTCAAAGTAAAATGGAGTTATTGGCATTAAAACAAGAATTTCATGAGGACTTTATGCAGTATCTAGAGGAGGAATTTTACGGTCTATATGAATATCTAAACAATGGTGAAAATATAGAAGAATTTACGCTTCCTTTTTGTCAGGCGGTGATGGTATTAGAAGCAGAAAAAGAATTAGTTGAACTAACTAGAAACCAAATAGAACTAGAATTTATGGAGAAAGTTTGTTTGAAAAGCATAATAGTATTACGAATTGGTATAAGGCAATCAGATGATATTCAGCTTTGCTACGCTATCATAAATGATTAAAGGATATAAAGATTTTGAAAATATTAAAATATTTTTTCATTTCCCCCACTTTTGTATTAAAATATAATTAGTAAATTTATCCTATAAAGGAAGGGTTTTATGTCAGATAATCAATTAACAGAGAGTAAAGTGGGTAAATTGTTGGATTGGGCTTATGAAAAGTCTATAAATGGAATACCAGGAACGGATACAGCTTATGAATTAGCCGAGAATTTTATGGCGAAACACGATTCCACAGATAATGCTATTAACAGTCTAGTTCGCTGGCAGAATACTAAATCCGTAACGAGTGGATTTTTAACAGGTTTAGGGGGATTGATTACTTTACCAGTAGCGATACCAGCCAATATAGCTTCTGTCACTTATGTACAAATGAGAATGATTGCAGCGATTGCACATATGAGAGGATATGATTTAAAAGATGACCAAGTAAAAACATTCGTCTTTGTATGTTTAACAGGTCAGTCAGCCTCAGATATTTTAAAACAGGCTGGAATTAAAGCAGGAACTGCACTTACCAAACAAGCTATCAAGAAAATACCCGGGGAAATTATTAAATCAATAAATAAAGCAGTTGGTTTTAGACTAGTCACTAAGTTCGGAGAAAAAGGTGTTGTTAACCTTGGTAAAGCTGTACCTCTAATAGGTGGTTTTATTGGAGGAACTGTAGATGGAATTGGGACAAATATTATTGGGAAAACAGCTAAGAAAGTATTTATTTAAATTTGAAAGCAATAATTATTAGATAATTTAAGGATGAGTTTACGATGTTAGACGTTTATGATGAGCAAAATTCGCAACTGGCGATGTCTTTTAGTGTATCTGTCTATGGATATAAATAACCAAATCTATTAATTATTTTTACTATTTTTAAAGTCGATAATTTCTCTAATATCTTCAATGTCAAAGGCTTCAGCAATTCTTTCAATATGACCGAAATTGATATTTTGACGTTTTTCATTTGCAAGTTCACTTAGCGTAGCATGACGGATATCTGTTAGTCGTGATAATTCACGAATAGAAATATTGTGCTTTTCAGTTAGTTCTTTTATTTTAACGGTCAATTTCTTTTGCATAGCAATTATCCTTTATGGGTTATTTGTCTATTGACTATACGTATAAACGTACCATATTATTAGGATATAATTGGTACTTGAATGCGTACCAAGTGTGTTGGAAATCATCATCAGAATAATAGATATTTAATAAGTTTATAGGGGGAACAGAATGATTGAAATACAATCCGTTAAACAGTTAGAAGCTGTTGTAATAGGCGGAGTAAAATATATCTTTGAACAATTTGAACAAGAGAGAATAGTATGCCATCCCATTGGACAAGTTACTTTCTTACCATCAAGACCCGAATTTGTTCCACAGGGATTTAGAAAAGGGATTGCATTGGGATGGATGCTCTTGTATTCGCTTGATGGTCAATCTTGGACATATAATTTCAAGGCTATCTTAAAAGAAGCGATACAGTCAGATGGACATTTTTATATTAGTGACTGGAAGTTAAACGTTATTATGAGCGTCGAATATTACATGATAGATGAAGTTACAGATTTACTAACTACTACATTTGATGACCTAACATTAATAGAGAAATTCCGTTGGAAGGAAACGAAGTTAGGAGAGGTAGCATCATTTCATATCAGTGAATATTTTGCTAGATAATAGGTGCAGTATCGGCTATAAACAATTTTCAAAATGAATCAATATAGTGGAGGGCTTAGGTTGGAAGTCTTTGGATTAATTGCAGGTCTCATTATTGCGTGGATATTTGTAAGGAATGTTGGTGGAGGAATTATTACCTTCTTCATTGCATGGACAATAGCTACCTTCTTATCTGTTATTGCGCTTGCCTTATTCGGCTTCTTATTTGGATTAGCCTTATTTGTGGGCATAATAATAGCATTTATTTTTATGGTAAAGAAAATTATAGTGGGATAAACTACATGAGGAATTGTATATGAAAAAATTCTGGTTAGCTTTGTTGATTATTTTATGCCTGTTAATGGTTGCCTTTATCGGAACTTTTGGGATTGTAATATTAAGAGTCGCAATAATGATTATATTTAGCCCAATAACATGGGTGATTTTAATTATCCTGTACTTTATCAGGAAGAAACAAAGAAGGTAGTACAGAAATAACAACTAAGATGAGAATGGCTGATAGAAGCTATTCTCTTTTTTATTTAGGTACTTAAAATGAAAGGAGAGAGGGATATGCCTTATTTTGTATTGGGTACATTAGTTGGGATAGTTACTAGTTTAGCGTCAGATGTTTCTCAGAGAAGATGAAGGAATTATAGAAAATTGAAAAAAATTCTCTTATATTGTAAAATGGAAACATATGTTTGTTTCGTGTTTTATATTATATCGTAAGAGGGTGTATTAATGGGGATAAATGAAACTAACTTAAAAAGGATTACAGAAAAGGATATTCAACTTCAAAAGAAATTGACAGATGCTAGAAAGAAAAGGGATTTAAAAGCCGATAAGATACTAAAACTTTCAGGTAAGAGAAGTATAACGAAAATGGACATTCAAAAAATAGGTCAATATAATAAAGAATTACTAAAACAAGATAAAGATATTACATCGCTTGTTGAACAAATACGTAAAAATACTGAAAGTATGAACAGGTATAAAGGTCGGCTAGCAAAAGAGCAGGAAAAGCAATTTAAAACCATGCTAAAATCAATGGAATCACAAGCGAATACAAATTTAGAGTATTTAAACAGTTATTCTGAGATGTCGGAAAAATTAAATGAACTTTCATTAGATATTAAGCATTCAGTTAAGGATAAAGAAATAATAGAGTTTGATGTATTCCTATCACATTCTAGCCTCGATAAAGATATTTTTGTTTCGGAGTTATCGGAGAATCTTAGTAATAAAGGATTGAAAGTTTTTGAAGATGTCAAGGTATTTAAAATAGGACAGAGTCAAACGGATATGATGAATATGGGGATATTAAATTCGAGGTTTGTTGTAATTTTCTTATCCAAAAACTTTATTGATAGCGGTTGGTCGCAATATGAATTTAAAAGCTTTTTAAATAGAGAAATCAATGAGAAAAGAGTCATTATTCTTCCAATTTGGCATGAAGTTTCTGTAGATGATGTTAGACAATACAATCCTTATATAGTCGACAAATATGCGTTTAATACAAGTAAGCAGACATTAGACGAAATGGTGAATCAAATTCATCAAGTTGTATTAGATTCATTAGATTAATAAAAAACCTCATTTAAATACATTACGGTGAACCGTATCACAAATAGTGGTAAAGCAAAGAGTTGAAGTTGTGCTTGATAAAGAGTGGCTAGAAAAAATCATTAAACATATTTAAATTACTTTTTGGAAGTGCACATGAAAAAAAACGCTCCTGTTGAAAGCAAATATTAAAAAGAATTACCAATTCTATTTGAATGGTAATTCTTTTTTATAAATATTTATTTATTCTTTTTATCTCTTTCTTGCATTTTTCTAACATTATCTGAGTGGTAAGGAGAACCATCAACTTCATTAACTACACTAAATGGATTACCGTCCAAGTCAAAGAAATCAAAAAATTTCATTCCACCAAAATCATCGATTTCAGTAGTAACTATGCCATTATTTTTAAAATGTTGATGTGCAGATTCAATATCATCAACGACAAAATTAAAATAGGAATTCTTCTGGTCACCCTCGGTAATAAACTCAGTGGGTTGCGGGGATTTAACTTTTACTAAGGATAATTGTGTTGACCCAGTTGGTAAATAAAAGCCAGCACCATCTCCCCAACTATCGATTATCTTTACACCAAGAAACTTTACATACCAATCTGTAGATTTTTCAATGTCTGTAACTGGAATAAATATACTACCTACTTTAAACATAATATTCCTCCTTGAAATGAAATTCTTACTTATAACGAATATAATAGTGTAAAAGTTACACTTACATAAATAAATTTAAATAAAAAGGTGGAAAAAATGGTTTTTGAGAATTTAGAGTTCCCCCTCTGTTAGGATAGATGTCGTAGGGAACTTTAGTGTATAGTTTAAATCATACACGGAGGTTGATCGACATGAAAAGTAATAATGGTAAACGTTATACAAAGGAAGAGAAAGCATCAATTATTAAGAGAATGATGCCCCCCACTAATGAATCGGTTGGCCAATTAAGTGAAGAGTTGGGCATTACTGAACCCACGCTTTACAAGTGGAGAAAAGAGGCTAGATCATCTGGAAACCCCACACCCGGAGATGGACAAAGTTCTGAACACTGGAGCAGTGAAGATAAGTTTCTCATAGTTATGGAAACATACTCAATGAATGGTGCGGAGCTAGCGGAGTATTGTCGAAAAAAGGGACTTTATAAAGAACAGATTGACGCATGGCGAGATTCATGCCTTAATGCAAATGGGCGAGAATCTAGTCAAACAAAGCAGTTAAATCAAGAATTAAAAGAGGAGAAAAAGCGAGGAAAGGCATTAGAGAAAGATTTGCGTAAAAAAGAAAAAGCATTGGCAGAAGCTGCAGCCTTATTACTATTAAGAAAAAAGGCCCAAGCGATCTGGGGGGACCAAGAGGACGAATGATCAGCCCGTCAGATCGCGCACTAGCAGTAGAACTCATCCAAGAAGCAAACCAAAATGGTGCGCGATTAGCCCCGGCGTGTAAAGAATTGAACATTAGCGTTCGCACCTATGAACGCTGGATTTCAGAAGGTGGAATCAAGGAGGATCAACGCCCTATTGCGTTACGTCCAGAGCCAAAAAATAAATTAACGATAGAGGAAAAACAAGAGATACTGGAGGTTGTTAAAAAAGAGGAATTTGTAGACCTACCGCCTACTCAAATCGTGCCAAAATTAGCAGATCAATGCATTTATATCGCCTCCGAATCTAGCTTTTATAGAGTTCTTCGTGAGCATAAAATGCAAAATCATCGGGGAAGAAGCAAAAAGCCCGAGGGTAGATTACCAGAAAGTCATTTAGCAGTAGCCCCAAACCAGGTATGGACATGGGATATAACGTGGTTAAAAGGGCCGGTGAAAGGCTTGTTTTATCGACTCTACTTAATTATCGATATTTTTAGTAGAAAAATCGTAGGTTGGGAGATTTGGGAGTCAGAGGAGGCAAAACACGCTGAAGATTTAATGAAGAAGACGATTATTAGTGAAAAAATCCAAGGTAAACCACTCGTTTTACATTCCGATAATGGCAGTCCCATGAAAGCCGCAACATTTCAGGTATTACTTGAAAAATTAGGGATCCAAAGCTCTTATTCAAGACCAAGAGTAAGTAATGACAATCCCTATTCTGAAGCAATGTTTCGGACTCTGAAATATCGACCTGAATTCCCGTACAGAGGCTTTGAAACACTTGAGGCTGCACGTGAATGGGCATTAAGATTTGTGAATTGGTATAACTGTATACATTTACACAGTGGTATAAATTTTGTGACGCCAGAACAATGCCACACAGGTGCGCATATTGGGATACTGAAAAAGCGCAAAGAAGTTTATGAACTAGCGAAACAAAAGCATCCAGAACGTTGGACGCGCTCAACTAGAGACTGGAGTGCACATGATTCAGTGGCTTTAAACCCAATAAAGGACAAGATAGAAAAGGATGGAACAAAATAGCCCCACTGCGACTGAGCTTGAACTACCCATTCCCTTCTCATCAAAGAACAGAATGAATTCTGTTCTTTGATGAGAAGGCCACCAAGCAAAGCGCGGTAGTTACCCTTACGTTCTTACACTAGTAAACAAGTTAAATGCGACAACTATCTTGACAAACACCGAGTTTGAGATTAAGAAACTTTATAAATATTGCCTAAAGTTGTCAGGGTCACCTTGGATAGCCGAGGATCTAGTACAAGAAACGATGCTAAAGGTTTATAGATTAAAAAAGACAGAACCGAATAGAGAGTTCAACTTCTCTTTTCTATGTACTGTGGCTAAAAATCTTTTTATTGACGAAAAAAGAAAAAGTAAAGAAATAATACATTTTAAAGAGGAATTTTATGGAGAAGTATATGATTCAATAGAACACTTTAGTTTAATTGAAATTTTACTTACCACTTTGCCATTGAAACAGTCTATGCTTATTACCTTGAAAGATGTATTTGGCTACACTTCAAAAGAAATAGCGTCAATGTTAAGGGTGAGTAATGAATCTATTAAAACAGCACTTCATCGCTCTAGAAAGAAACTAAAGTTTAAAAACAGTAATATAGATTTGGAAGTCCTAACCCCTAATCACGAAATTATTTTAGCACTCACTAAAGCAATACGGGAGTCTAAGCCGATGCAAATATTTTATTTTTATCGACTATTAGAGTCGAAAAATTTTCAGGTAAGAAGAAGTTCTTTGCATTCCGTATTCCATGTTGTAGACCCGGACGGAAATATTTTAGAAATAATATCCTAGTTAACATAAACTATATTCACACCAACACAACATACTATAGGTTTTATAAAAATATAGAACTGAACAGTAATGTTTCACAAATAGGGTAAGCAGAAAGTTAAAGTTTTTCTTGAGTTGTTATTACTAGTCAGCAACACAAACAGGGTATAGAATCGCGTAGGTTCTATACCCTGTTTAATTGTTGATATGCACAAATATGCAAAAGGAATCGGTTTAAACGATAAAGTCTTGCACGAAAGACAATTATTTATATGAAATAAGTGGCTAAAAAAAACCGATTAATATTTCTACTTTATTGGTTGGCAACACAAATTTCCTTTATCTTCTTCAAGAGCGGATTTTAAACTGCTTAGAACACCAGCCCAAGCCATTTTATGCCATTCAATTGCATCTTTCCAGTTTTTGTCGTCTTTAAACCCAAAATGTTCTACAACAACTCTTGTGGAGTCAGACTTTACTGATTCGAATTTTACTTTGACAGTAGTTAATTCATTTTCATTATTCATAATAGATTCAAATTGGTCTGGGGCTTTCCAAGTGAATTGCAATTCTTTTTCTTCAACCATTTTAATTATATTGCACCCTTTTGTATTCATTGCAGTTTTATTCCCTGGAATAAAGTAAAGTTCATATGCTCCGCCTTCTCTTGCCTCAATCACAGTTTCAGGTGCGAACCATTCGGAAACTCGTTCAGAGATTGTCCAAGCATACCAAACTAAATTTAAAGATGCATTAATTGTAACCTCATTAGTAATTGCTCCATCGTTTGTAGTTATTGTCAAAATAAATCCCCCTTTTACAATTATTCACAATAATATAATAGCATTTGAGAAAGGTGGAATAAAGAATATTCTAATAAATAAGGGGTTAGTAGCCTCTTCATCATCTGTCGTTACATGGCAAAAACCCTATCTGAGAATTATTCGGATAGGGCTTATGTCCTATATTCATAGTACTTATATTCCACTAATTATTAGAAAATCCGTTTTTACAATAGGCAAGCCCCTAAATATCTGAGTTGTTCCAGTAGTGACATAATTCATACCAGTAAATTCCTAAATTTGACCACTAAATGGCAGGTGTGAATTTAATTAAAATAGGCAACGTTACAATGCCTTTTTGCCTCTTTAATGACTATGGGGAACCGTATTACAAATAGTGGTAAAGCAGAGAGTGGAAGTAACTCTGGCTAAAGATTTCTTAAAGAGGCTAATTTAAATTGAAGGAGACCGTTGGTTATTTAAACGGTCTCCTTTTGGTTTTCTTATACTTGTACTTCACTCATAAATGCATGAGTATTATCTTCTGTATCTTTAAAAAATACCATCCATGTTTCTGTTTGTCCCATTTTCGCTACAACATGTGGTTCATCAATAAAGATAACTTCTTTACCTACTAAGCGCTCATAAGTATCTTTAATATTAGTTACTTGAAAATAAATAACTGAACTTGAATGAGCGAATTCATCTTTTTCTGGTAGTGATAACATTAGTCGCAACCCATCACATTCAAAGAAAGCCATACTATCAGTGTTAAATAAAAGGGAGAGACCTAATTTCTCTTTGTAAAAATCTAATGCCCTATTCAAGTCTTTGACAGGTACACCAATCTGTCCAACCTTTTGAACCATTTTTGTTTCCATAATACAATTCTCCTTTCTAATATCTATTCAAGATAAGCATAAATAATTTCCTCTAATTTTTCTTATCCAATATCACCTTTTTTCGATATTCTATAGGAGATATACCAACATGCTGTTTAAACATTTTACTAAAGGACACAGGGTTTTGAAATCCAAGTTCAAAGGTTATATCAGTCATATTTTTATCTACTTTTGATAATAGTTGCTTTGCTTTTTGTATTCTAAATTCTGAAATATGCTGATGGGGTGTTCTACCGTATATTTGATAGTAAGTTCTTAATAAATGGTTAGGTGATAAACAGGCAACTCTAGCAACTTCATTTAGTTTTATAGGTTGATTAAAATATGATCTAATATAATCATGTGCAATAATTACCCTTCTATATAATTCTTCACGAGTAGAATTACGTATTGCATGTAATGATTCAATTTCTTTATATGTATTAAAGTGTTCATTTAAAATAGAATACATTATCTTATGAAATTGTTCCTCATAACCAACGGAATCAATATCAAGACTAGGTAATATCTGCATGAAATTTTCCAGTTGAGAAGATAAAATACTATTTTTATGATAGGTTTTTTCAAAAAAGCCAATAGAACTTGTATCCTTAAACGGATCGCTTAGAAGACGATCATTTGTTTCTTTTAAGGAATGAAGGACTTCTTCTGCAAACCCATCTTTAAAGAAAAGACAAAAGGATTCTACAACTTTAGGTTCATCAATTGAAATTGTGTATGCACCTTTATTGAGGAGTAGGTATCTACTCTCTTCAACAGCAAAAAAGCCTTTGTTAGTTTTATAATGGGCTTTACCATTAAAGAATGTTTTAATGGACAGTTGACCATTTCCTTCCCAGTAAAACTGTTCACTTTTTGCATGCAATACGAAATTGTTAGATTCATTTTTTGTCATAAAACAAACTCCATAACTTATTTTTCCATAGTATTATTATACATAATAATAGAATTTTAAGTATGTTCATATATGTTACCAATGAATTTGGATGAACCGTACCACAAATAGTGGTAAAGCAGAGAGTAGAAGTTGTACTTGATAAAGAGTGGTTAAACAAACTAAAGATATAAATCCCATGATAATATTTAGAGAATACTTTTTTTCTTATTAAACCCAACCTCCCCCTCTGTTAGGATAGATGTCGTAGGGAACTTTAGTGTATAGTTTAAATCATACACGGAGGTTGATCGACATGAAAAGTAATAATGGTAAACGTTATACAAAGGAAGAGAAAGCATCAATTATTAAGAGAATGATGCCCCCCACTAATGAATCGGTTGGCCAATTAAGTGAAGAGTTGGGCATTACTGAACCCACGCTTTACAAGTGGAGAAAAGAGGCTAGATCATCTGGAAACCCCACACCCGGAGATGGACAAAGTTCTGAACACTGGAGCAGTGAAGATAAGTTTCTCATAGTTATGGAAACATACTCAATGAATGGTGCGGAGCTAGCGGAGTATTGTCGAAAAAAGGGACTTTATAAAGAACAGATTGACGCATGGCGAGATTCATGCCTTAATGCAAATGGGCGAGAATCTAGTCAAACAAAGCAGTTAAATCAAGAATTAAAAGAGGAGAAAAAGCGAGGAAAGGCATTAGAGAAAGATTTGCGTAAAAAAGAAAAAGCATTGGCAGAAGCTGCAGCCTTATTACTATTAAGAAAAAAGGCCCAAGCGATCTGGGGGGACCAAGAGGACGAATGATCAGCCCGTCAGATCGCGCACTAGCAGTAGAACTCATCCAAGAAGCAAACCAAAATGGTGCGCGATTAGCCCCGGCGTGTAAAGAATTGAACATTAGCGTTCGCACCTATGAACGCTGGATTTCAGAAGGTGGAATCAAGGAGGATCAACGCCCTATTGCGTTACGTCCAGAGCCAAAAAATAAATTAACGATAGAGGAAAAACAAGAGATACTGGAGGTTGTTAAAAAAGAGGAATTTGTAGACCTACCGCCTACTCAAATCGTGCCAAAATTAGCAGATCAATGCATTTATATCGCCTCCGAATCTAGCTTTTATAGAGTTCTTCGTGAGCATAAAATGCAAAATCATCGGGGAAGAAGCAAAAAGCCCGAGGGTAGATTACCAGAAAGTCATTTAGCAGTAGCCCCAAACCAGGTATGGACATGGGATATAACGTGGTTAAAAGGGCCGGTGAAAGGCTTGTTTTATCGACTCTACTTAATTATCGATATTTTTAGTAGAAAAATCGTAGGTTGGGAGATTTGGGAGTCAGAGGAGGCAAAACACGCTGAAGATTTAATGAAGAAGACGATTATTAGTGAAAAAATCCAAGGTAAACCACTCGTTTTACATTCCGATAATGGCAGTCCCATGAAAGCCGCAACATTTCAGGTATTACTTGAAAAATTAGGGATCCAAAGCTCTTATTCAAGACCAAGAGTAAGTAATGACAATCCCTATTCTGAAGCAATGTTTCGGACTCTGAAATATCGACCTGAATTCCCGTACAGAGGCTTTGAAACACTTGAGGCTGCACGTGAATGGGCATTAAGATTTGTGAATTGGTATAACTGTATACATTTACACAGTGGTATAAATTTTGTGACGCCAGAACAATGCCACACAGGTGCGCATATTGGGATACTGAAAAAGCGCAAAGAAGTTTATGAACTAGCGAAACAAAAGCATCCAGAACGTTGGACGCGCTCAACTAGAGACTGGAGTGCACATGATTCAGTGGCTTTAAACCCAATAAAGGACAAGATAGAAAAGGATGGAACAAAATAGCCCCACTGCGACTGAGCTTGAACTACCCATTCCCTTCTCATCAAAGAACAGAATGAATTCTGTTCTTTGATGAGAAGGCCACCAAGCAAAGCGCGGTAGTTACCCTTACGTTCTTACACTAGTAAACAAGTTAAATGCGACAACTATCTTGACAAACACCGCTATCGAAACAACAAATTCCTCTAGATATTAGACTATGATTTATTTAATCTTATACTCTAAATAAGTTTAGAGCACAAGAGAATAAAAATATTACTCATGTCTTCTTTCATGAGTTATTTTTGCATGATTAAGTGTGTTATCTGGCGAAATGTGACCATTTAAATCGCTCTCATTGATTCACAATAATTAACTCTCCTTAGTCTTTATAAGTAGCATGAGGGCTATATATTACAAGATTAGGGTAGGGGTTTATATTGCTTGAACTTATATTAGTTATGCAGAGAAAGACGATCACTCTTTGCATAATTATAATTACCTTTTAATATCTTTTAGTTATATCAAAATCTATTACCATTTGAATCAATCCTTCTATATATGTAAGCGTAAAATAATGCCCACCTAGTTTTTCAGGTGGGCATTAGTGTATTCTCTATTTAAGTTTAGCTGGAATCCGGCATTCCTCTGGAATAGTCTTTGACCACGGAAGGAACTGGTCAAGTGCTTCCTGATCATCTATATCTATTTGTGGCAGCTGTTCAAAAAGATAAGTTAAATAATTTAATGGATTTAATTGATTCTCTTTGGCCGTTTCGACAATGCTGTAGATGACCGCACTGGCAGTTGCTCCTTTCATCGATTGGGCAAATAGCCATGCTTTTCTTCCCATAACGAATGGTTTAATCGAACGTTCTGCTCTATTATTATCGAGTTCAAGTCGCCCGTCTTTCATAAAGACAATGAGTTTTGACCATTGGTTTAAACTATAATTTATGGCATCACCTAATTTGCTTTTAGGTGGAACTTGAGGGCGTTTGGATTTTAACCATGCCAAATAAGCGTCCAACACGGGTTGACTACGTTTTTGACGTTCTTCTTTTCGCTGTTCAGGGCTACAATCTTCAAATTCCTCTTCTATCTGTTTTTCAATTTTAAATAATTGTGTACAGAATTGAAGACCTTCAGCTGCGAGACTCTTAGATTTATCTACACCCGTAGGCAAAGATTTGAGCGTTTCGTCATATTTACGGCGTGCATGTGCCCAACAGCCAACTAACTCCACATCCTTCATATCATGGTAACCTCCATAACCATCGACATGAAGATAGCCCGCAAATCCTTTTAAAAATGCTTTCGGGTGTTTACTATGACGAGAAGTTTTATAGTCATATAAGATAATCGGTGAAACATCCCGACCAGATCGATACAACCACATATAGGATTTGGAAGTTGCTGCTTTACCAGGTTCCGCTAAAACTTGAACGGTTGTTTCGTCCGCGTGTAGACAGTCAAGTTGAAGTAGTAACTCATGCAAGCGATTGTATAGTGGTGAGAGCCATTTCGTTGCACCATATATTACCCAGTTGGCAATCGTTTGGCGTGATAGGAAGACACCAAGTCGTTCAAATTGTTTTTCAATTCGATACAACGGCATTCCCTCTACGTATTTTTGATTCATAATATAGGCCATTGAAGAAGGGGAAGCGAGACTTTTTGGAAAAACTGCCGCAGGTATTTTAGCTGTCACAACTGGTGTTTCGATTCCTTCACGTTCACATTGGCGACAGCTATAAATATGTTGTACATGCTCAACAACCTTTACTTGAGCAGGGATGATTTTTAATTCTCTACGTGTTTCCGTGCTCATTTCATGTACCGTTTCGCCGCAACACAAACAAACCTGCTCTTCTTCGGATAAACGATAATGGATCGTTTCCATAGGCAAGTTTTCAAGCTTCGCATCCCGTTGTCCTACATACTTCTTTCGATGATAAGTAATCGTTTCAAGTGTAGGCTCTTCCACTTTTACATCCGCTGTCATTTCAGCTTCATTAAAAAGAGGTAGTTCGATCTGATCCGGGTTGGTTTTTTCACTAGATGCCCCGAATTTCTTTTGTTGGCTTAGTCGGAATTGTTCTTCCAACCATTTGATTTTTGCCTCTAGGACTTCTTTTTGTTTTTCTAAATCCGCATTTTTCGCTGCGAGTTCTTCAATTGTATCTTGTAGTTCATTCGTAGTTTTTCCCATAAAAATAGAATACCATAAAGAGAGGTGACATAGTTGGTCAATTCTCTCTAAATGATAACTTTTGCACTCATTTTTGGATGAGCTTGTTTTTGTTCAAGTGGAAGTCCATCCAGCAACCAGTTGAATTGACGAGGACTGATCGATAGCGGCTTAGTAGTTTGTCCATCTGGCCATTGAAAAACGCCATTTTCCAGTCGGCGATAATATAACCAAAACCCATTATGATCCCAATGAAGGATCTTTAGTTTATCTCGTTTCCGATTACAGAACACAAATAGATTGGAAGAGAAAGGATCCAGTTGGAAACTCATTTGTACAATCGCTGCCAAACCATCAATGGACTTTCTCAAATCTGTTGCACCCATCGCTAAATAGACTCGTTGAATAGGTGTTTTACTTAACATTCGGGGCGTCACTGTACAGTGAGCCCCTATTAGTAGACATGTATAAATTCGGGAAAAAGTGACCATACAGATAGTAAAAGGAGCCGATAATACATGTCTACAAGTAAACGAAAAAATAACAAGTATTCACCAGAGTTGAAGTTAGAGGCAGTAGAAAGAGCAATGGCAGGAGAAAGCGTATTAATTATTGCTTCTGACTATGGAATTCCAGACCCAGATTATATCTATGTGTGGATTAATAGATATAAAACATATGGTGAAGTAGGATTGAAACGTAAAAGAAGAAAGCAACCTCAAATGGATAAAGATCAATTAATACAGGAACTAGAAATGGAGAATGAAATTTTAAAAAAGTATCTAGCAATTCTGAACGAGGAGGGAAAAAGTATAAATTCAAGGTAGTGGACGAACTAAAAAAGAAATATCCAATAGGGAAGATTTGTGCAAAACTACAAATCTCAAGAGCCGGCTACTATAAATATGAAAAAAAGAAAGAAAAAAAGAAAAGAGAATCAAAGAAAGAAAGACAGTTAAAGGAGTATATTCAATTGATTTACGAGGAACATAAAAGTAGGTATGGTTATAGAAAAATACGTGCTGTTTTAAATAACCAGTATAACATTCCCGCAAGTGAGAAAGTTGTACGCCGACTAATGCAAGAGTTAGGTTTGAAAAGCAAGGCGCGTAAATGGAAAAAAGGAACTAAACAGCATAAAGTCGCCTCAGCAGGATTTATATATGAAAATATATTACAAAGAGACTTTTCTACCAAACGAATAAATGAGAAATGGGTCACTGACGTAACCGAAATTTCCTATGGAAATGGAAAACTATATTTGTCTACAATCCTAGATTTACACAATAATAGAGTATTAGGGCATTCGATAGCTGAAATCCATGACGTTAATTTAGTAAAGGCCTCCTTACTAGACGCATTGAAAAAGAGAAAAAATAAAAACAAGAAACTAATCCTTCATTCTGATCAAGGTTTTACCTATCGTTCAACCAAGTGGCATCAATTAGTGGCAAAAAACCAACTTACGCCAAGTATGTCTAGAAAGGCCAATCCTTTTGATAATGCCTGTATTGAAAGCTTCTTCTCCTATCTAAAGACGGAATGCCTAGAAGAACTAAAGGTGGCTCATAATCAAATTGAAGCTATAAAGGTTATTAATGACTTTGTCTATTACTATAATCATAAACGAATTCAAAGTACGTTGAACTATAAGACACCTAATCAATATGTCGCGGCTAGTTAAACAGAGAGCCACAGGCTATATTTTCTCCTTGTCATCTTACAGACCACACCTCAGAATTCTGGGAGCTTGTCAAGTGCCTTCCTTGACAGGCTCCCAGGGTTCTGAGACACTTCGCCAAGATGATAAGAGAACAACAAGAAAAGGACATTACATACATTGGAAATTACTTGAACAGTTAAGATATCGGAGGATTGATACATTGACTATTTTAACAGAGCAAGAAGCTACTTCATTAATGCATTCATGTGGAATAAAATGCAGTAAAGAAAAGGTAAGACAATGGCTAGATGAGGGAATACTTAAAGGTTCAAAAGAAGCTACCGGCCAATACTTTGTAGGCGAAGATGACGTTTATAATTTCCTAGAATACTATAGGTGGGAAGGGACTGCTTTTGAAAAGGGCATAAATGAAAAGGAACAAATAGAGAGATTATTAAAAGAAAACATAGAACTGAAAGATGAGCTTGGAAAATTAAATAGAGAAATATACGAATTGGAATGTCGTCTAAGAATTAATCCATTTTAATCATAAAAATCCCCTACCTAAAAGAGCCAAGGGAAGGGATTTTCAATCTAATTATGAAGATAAAAGGGGTGATGAATTGTCACCAATGAGTACATTTCTGACCTTACTAAGAAAGTGCTCTATTGCTTAACCTAATTAGATTTATTAAACTAAACCGAATTTATATTGTCTACTTTTTAGATCTCGGTGCACTGTGACTTTGAAATGAGTGCTATAAGTCAAATTTCTGTTTCTGCACTTGGAGATTCTTTGTCTGTCTCCATGAGAAAGGATCTAGCAGCCCATTTTTCCCTTTTAGTAGCAGACGTAATGAAGTACGGTAACGAAGGGCTAAAAATTTTGATTGAACGAGGATGGATGGAGCAACCTCCACAACCCATTGATAGAAACAAATTTTATAAATCATAAATCAAATAAAAGGAGACAAACTTAATGGAACGATTATTTTTAGTCTTATCCAGCTTATTATTTACAGTATTTGTTGGTGTATTTTTTCTATTGAGATGTTTTTCAATGAAAAGACAAATTCAATACTGGTTAAGAAATACTTATTATAGGTTTCTGACAACATTAGGTAGCCCAATATAGTTTTTTTATGAAAAGAAAAGAACTTGAGGTGATACTCTGGAGTATCGCATTACCCGGATTTGGTCAAATCCTAAACCATCAAATATTTAAAGGAACCTTATTTATTTCACTCGAATTTTTAATAAATGTTCAAAGCAACTTTAATCAAGCCATAATGTATAGTTTTTTAGGAGAAATTCAGAAAGCCATTGAGGTGACAAACTATCAATGGCTTTTGTTTTATCCTTGCCTATATATGTTTGCGATTTGGGATGCGTATAAAGAGACTGGTCGTGTAACGTCTCTTTATACGTTTATGCCATTTGTTTTCTCGGCATATTTTGTCACTGTAGGATTAATGTACTCCTCAAACCTAAAGATATTCGGGGTGCTGTTTGGTCCTGTTTTTTTACCAATGTTGTTTTTGATTCCCGGAATAAGTATTGGCTTGCTTATAAAAATCTTATTAGGAAATTTGAAAGTACAAAAATAATAATCAACTGGTATAAATGAGATAGAAAACCGTTATAAAGTATCTGACAACAATCTGCTATTTATTGTTTATTCAAGAAAAGGGCGCTTTTATGAAGTAATTAAAAGCCTAAATTCTCATTAATGCTGAGAAATTAGGCTTTTTAATATTGTAATTTTCTTAACGTTGTAAATCCGCATTTTCCTGACGGGACCCCTAATTTGTATTTCTAGAAGGAGGAGAAAATTAATGAATCCAGTGATTGGTCTGGATGTATCAAAAGGAGAAAGTCAGGTTCAAGCGTTTTTAGGTAAAGGTAAACCATATCGTAAGAGCTGTAGTATTACTCATGATCTTAAGGGACTAGGATGTTTATTAGAGTTCCTTCAAGATGTAGCGAGGGCTTCTGGTGGTTATCAACCTTCGGTTGTTTTAGAATCAACTGGTCATTATCATATTCCTGTTATTCAGTTTCTAGATGAACAAAATTACGTTTATATTATCGTCAATCCTCTTATCTCGCATAGAGCCAAGAGCTCAAGCCTGCGAAAGGTAAAAACAGATGAAATTGATGCTTATCACCTTTGTGAACTGTTTTATTAAGAGGAACTAGAGCCATATAAGAAGCGTGGTGTTCAACTATTAAACCTTCGTAATCTGACAAGACAACAAGAGAGTATTGCGGAAATATCAGCTAAAACTAAGATACAGCTTCATTCTTTAATTGATCAGGTTTTTCCTGAGTATCGAGGTGTATTTGGAAGCCTATATTCGAAAGTTTCATTGCTTACTTTACTAGAGTTCCCTACTTCTAAGGCTGTATTAAGTGTGAGTGAAAAAGAGTTAACGGATAAAATATCTTCATTATGTATGAGTCGTTCGGAGTCATGGGCAAAGGAAAAGGCACAGAAGTTAAGAGCAGCAGCCATTCGTGATCCTTTTCAAAACAATCTCTACGATAGTCATATTTTTAACCTTGAAATCTTGGTTAAGATTGTTCTTCAATACCAAGAGCATCTATCCATTATTGCGGATGAAATAGATGCCCTCGCTAGTGAAATTGAAGAATATGAAATCCTTCAATCTATCCCTGGAATCGGAGAAAAAATCGCTGCAACGATTATTTCTGAAATCGGAGAGATAGATCGGTTTAATGGTGCCAAGAAGTTGCATTCGCTGGAATAGATCCTAGTGTGTACTCTTCAGGAAAGTTTACTGCATCGGTAAACCGTATAACCAAACGGGGCTCGTGTAGGCTTCGCCACGCTCTGTATATGGCTGTTCAAAGTGGTATTCGGGATTCCCGTAAAAAGAAAACGACTGATGAGGTCATTCCACGCAATAGAAGACTACGAGAGTTTTACGATAAGAAACGAGAAGAAGGAAAACCCTTTAGAGTAGCGATTATTGCATGTGTAAACAAACTTTTACTTGGATTTACGCCTTACTAAAAAGCAGAACTTCTTTCCAAGATATGGCATAGGAACTATATCTAACTAAATACAACAAAACCTTCCAGCAAGAGAATTTAGGAAGGTTATTTGGCATGAACATTTTTAGTATATCATGAGGTTAATAAACTTTTTATTGAAAAATGTTGACAAACTATTAGCTGGTTTAGTTAATCCAGTTACTTTTTATTTTATATCTACTTTATTGATTGTTTCTACGCCTATATCTAATAGGTATAAAATATCTTTTTCTAAGGATATGGCATCAAAGTCCTTTTTTGCCTTAGTTCCTAATGATCTGATTGAATCAATAATATTTTTTGCTAATAATAATCTCTTTATATTGTAATCACCACTAACAAATTTCTCGAAGTTTATTCGAAGCCTGTAACCTGCATCTTTTTCTTTTTTCTTAAATAGTTTTCTTTCTTTAAAAAAGCCTGATTCCTCATACTCAGGAGAGAGATTTACGACAATTGGAGTTATTCCAATACTTTGTAATTCACTACCATAGTTTTTATCCTTAAGGCTTTCTAGTTTAGCTTCAAATTCATTTCTAATCTCTCTAAATTGTTCGGCTACCTCCATGTCGGTCTCCCCACTTAGAAATATTTCCATTTTAGTCAACCCATTATGCTTCTAAAATATATAATTTGATTTCCAGCCTTTCATATCACTTATATTTTTTGAAAATTTAAGTGGATTTAAAAAATCCTTTTGCCTCTATCCTACCCTTAAAAGGGTTAATAAACAAAAACAGTCCAAGATACGCTTGGCTTGAATAAGATCCTGCATATAATGGACTTTTTAAAATGTATTGTTATGGAAAAAACGCATCCTTTACTTTAAGTACATTTATTCACAAACTAAAACACTGACCCATTGTACGGATGTAATAAGGAAGATTGTTTCCATAACATAAAATAATATAGATAAAAGTACCAGCAACTAACAAACTTTTGGATAAACACTCACTTGATAAAATCATATTTTATTCTTCTTTTAACCAAAATAAATACTATTTTAGCGATGGCTAAACAAATTACTTGGCATCCTAAGAACCTCAAATTTCCAAAGCTAAGAAAGTCTTACCGCTCCTTAAGGCAGAATTAAGTGTCTCTCCATTAAAAATAAACGGGTAATAACTGACAAGAAACCAACCTCTTAAACTAGACACAATAATGGTTTAACGCTGTCCATTATGATGTATTGGTTCTACGATCCTTCTATCCATATTCTGTATAAAATAATTTTTTTAACAGACACTATAAAAAACGTTGAAGGAAATGATAAGAATGACAGAGCGTAATAATAATGAGAGCTTGCCAGGTTATGAAAAAATTAAATCGATTCTTAATGAATCACCCGACTTGAATTGTCGAAAGATTGAAGCTGGACAAGTGGGGATTCATATTATTTTCATGAAGAATTTAATTAAGCCAGAGATTCTAAATGAATATGTCATTAAATACATTGAACAACTTTCTGTAGAATACTTACATTACACCTATTTAATGAAAAACATTCCTATAGAAGAAATAATGGTAAATATAGAGGAACAAGAAGTTATCTCTTCCCTATTAAATGGATTTGCTTATATTTATTTCTTAGAAGAGAAAAAGGGATTCATGGTGAACTGCGCAAATCCCATTGAACGCTCTATTGAGAAAGCAGAAACAGAATCGTTAGTATATGGACCTAAAATTTCGTTCACTGAATCATTAACTTCTAACGTTAAGATAATCAGACAAAATCTAAATGATTATAATTTGTGCACGGATGAAATAAAGATTGGGGAACGCGTTCAAAAGCAAGTAAGAATTGTATATATAAAAGATATTGCGAACGATGACACTCTTCAGACACTTAAGGAAAGGATTAAACAATTAAAAACGGATAATATAAGTGACAGTGCCGTTTTGGCTCAATGCCTAGAAGATAATCATTACTCTTTATTTCCACAATTTATATTAACAGAGCTGCCCGATCGATTCATCTACTCGATTATAAACGGGCGAATTGGTGTTTTTATAGATGGTAGCCCAGTAGGGATTATAGGTCCTGCTAATTTTTTCTCATTTTTCGAATCAACAGAAGATATCTATTTGAGATGGTCTTTAAGTACATTTATTCGTTTTATCCGATTTTTTGCTATGGTAGGTTCTATTTTTTTAACAGCCATTTATGTGGCTGCCATGACTTATCATTTTGAACTCATACCATCTAAATTGTTATTTATCATTGGACTATCACGTTCACAAGTTCCTTTTCCGCCCTTATTAGAAGCACTCTTACTAGAATTGTTAATTGAGTTACTTAGAGAATCTGGTGCCCGCCTTCCTTCAAAAGTAGGACAAACAATGGGAATTGTAGGAGGTATTGTCATTGGCCAAGCAACGGTTGAGGCAGGATTAACTAGCAATATTTTAATTATCATTGTTGCATTTAGTGCATTAGGGGCATTTTCGGCTCCTATTTATGAAATGGGCACTGCTGTCAGAATTGCTAGATTTCCAATCATTATTTTAGCAGGTGTTTGGGGGTTAAATGGAATCATTTTTGGTATATGTATTCTAATGGTTCACTTGTTAAAATTAACTTCTTTAAATAAACCTTATCTTGCACCTCTATATCCGCTAAGAATGAAAGATTTGCAATATTTTTTAATACGTCTCCCCCACCATTTTTATATGAGGCGACCGTTAGTAAATCGACCAAAAGACTCCATTCGCCTGAAGGAGCGATTAAGAAATATAACAGATTTAGATGAATTTTGAGGTGCAAAATGAAATCAAATATACGATTTGTTAACGCCTTTATGGCGTTTTATATCATACACACTTCGCAAATTGGTATGGGAATTCTTGAAGTTCCAAGAATTGTGTATCTAGAATCAAAAAAAGATGCTTGGATATCCATTTTACTATCTGGTTTATTCGTTAGCTTGATTACATGGTTAATGATTTCTATCCTAAAAAAAAATGAAGGTGGTACTCTTTTTGAAATTCATGAACATATATTCGGACGCTTGATTGGTAGTATTTTTAACTTCCTTATTGTCATTTACTTTATTGCCGTCCATTATTCGATTACCATTAGTTATGTCGAGTTGTCACTAACATGGGGATATGAAGGTGTCTATGAATGGGTCGGGGTATTGGTTTTATTAATATTAACCATTTATGCTGTATCCGGCGGATTTAGAGTAGTGACCGGTGTTTGCTTCTTATCCTTTTTATTGACTATATGGCTGCTATTTGTTGTGTACCAACCACTTCAAACCATAAACCTAACTAGGATTTTACCTATTATGACGACAACTCCTTCAGAAATTATGAAAGGAGTTTTCAAGAGCAGTTATACAATGTTAGGTTTCGAGACGTTATTTTTTATTTTTCCATTTATAAAGGAGAAAAATAAACTACAGCTGTTTAGTCAAATAGCAGTCTGGTTTACGACCATTCTTGTTTTAATAACAACTGTTGTTTCTATTTTATTTTTTAGCGCGAAAGAATTAGAGAAGAATGTATGGCCTGTTGTCAGCATGATTAGCACGGTCCATTTTCCATTTATTGAGCGCTTTGAATTTGTTGCGGTTCCATTATGGATTTTAGTTATTTTTCCAAACCTATGTATCACTCTGTATATTTCTTCCATGGGTATTAAACAGATTTTTCATATAAAACAGAAATATGGAATATGGCTCATCTCCATTATCCCTTTTATCTGCAGTTTTTTAATTACTAAAAGAGTAGATAATAATTATTTTTTTGATCAAATTGGCAAAATTGGATTTTTTCTGTGGTTTATCTATCCGATTTTCTTGTATGGAATAACCATTATAAAATCAAAAATCAATACTCGTTCCAGAAGGAGTTGAAAGAATGAAAAAAATTGTTATTCTGCTGTGTTCTCTTCTTTGTACTGCATGTATGGCCCCTGAAAAAATAATAGAAATGCAAGGAATTTCAACGATTATTGGTTTTGACTTGCTTGATGACAATACATACAAAGGCACTATCAGTTTGTTACAATTTGACCGAAAAGAAGAAAAGACAAGTGTAACCCTTTCTGCCGACGGAACGACTAATAAACAAATCAGACAAAAACTAGAGGAACAGACAAGCCATGATATTACGTCTGGTCAATTAAGGACCATACTGTTTAATAAAAATATGGCAGAAACAGTAGGAATTTCTTCTTTTCTGGATTCTATGCAACGAGATAGCAGTATCAGTTATTTAATCTTTTTGGCCATTACTGATAATGCTGAGGAGACGATTAAAAATAAAAACTATGAAGAATATCCCGAAATGGGATCCTATATCTATCAACTATTGGATAAACACGAAAAGAAAGAAATGTTAGTCAACTCCAACTTACATGATTTTATAACCACACTATATGAAATTGGTATCGATCCTACCCTACCCATGATAAAAAATGCAAATGGGGTAGCACCTTCTATAGATGGTGTTGCATTATTCAAAGAAGATAAAATTGTTGGATCTATTTCGTTGATAAACACCCTTTACATAAAATTATTCACAAATAATAAGGCATTTTTAGGGGATATAACTGTAGAGATTGCTGCTGAAGAACTAGAGAAAAGAGGTATGGCCGAACTCAACCTTCCTAAAAGTGATATTTATAAGATTACACTTCATCCAATAAAGTACAAAGGAAACATTGAAATAAAGAACGAAGAATTGGTTCATTTAAATGCAACGATTTCCGTTTCAACATTAGAATTTCAACCATCTATTTCTGTGAAAAATAAAGATTCACTAAACAAAATGGAGCAACTAATTGGTGAAGCCCTAAACAAAGAATTTGGATATATACTTGAGGAATTTAAAAATTTAAATACGGATCCCATTGGCATCGGAAGAAAAATAAGAAGTGTTAGAAAATATTCCTATTTAACTGAGGAAGATTTAAGACAAAAATATTCAGCACTAAAGATAAAACCAAATATAAAGGTGGAAATTAAGCGAACTGGAACAGTTGATTAACATGTTTTTTTAGGAACAAAATCGTTAACGCGACTTAACCACGACCCAAGTCTTAAAGGCTAAAGTTACCTTTAACCCTCCAAGACTCGCTACGAGTGAATGGCTAGTTCTTGCTCGACGGGAATCCCACCCGTATTTAACATCTCGTAAGAAAATTAACCTTAGTCCAAAATTGACTAAGGTTTTTAAACTTTTTACATTTTTTCGACTATGCAACAAAATTAAATATGATAGTTAACCAATATATGTTGTTCATTTTTGTAAACAAAACCTTGATAGATTCGAAAAAAAGATGTTCTCCCAAGGGATTTTAAATATCATGATTCGACTAATGGAGTATAAAAAATAGTCTTCCCTTTTTGTCATACCTCAATAGGTAATAAGAACATACATTAACCTTTTAAAATAGGGGTTACTTTGTCGATAGCTTTTTGTAACTTTTCGCTATTTAACCCATACATTTGTTTAGCTTCATTTGATTCCGTTCCAAGAGCAAATAGTTCTAAATCGGCCTGACATTTTTTCATAGTTGAAAGAATTAAAGGTCTTTCTTGAGGAGATGGTACTTGCAACTTATCATCAAAAAGGTCAACCGTTAGCTCTCCAAAAGAATTAATTTGTCCAAGAAATACATTTTCAACCGTAACCCCTAGTTTATCTAACTCTGAATGTAACCATGCACGACTTCTTCCAATTGTAGCTAGTGGTTCATCCATTATGACCCCATCCATAATGACAGTTTGAGGCTCTTTGATAGAAGGAATGGATAAGTTTAAATCCTTTGCTGTTAAAGGTTGGTTCTCCTTTTTTAACATGACGGATAAATCTCCCGTTGCCTCTAATACAGCAAATTCTACATCAGCTACCTGATAACCATCCTTCTTACGAAGTAATTCTAACAATTCATCTGTCGTGTATCTTTCTTTTTTCAAATTATCTTCCATGATTTTTCCATCTTTGATAAATACAGTTGCTTTCCCTTCTATAAAATTACGAAAACCTTTGCTTTTTAAGGAAATTAAACCAGCGAAAAAGGGGATAGCAGCAAAGATGACTATTCCAATGACTCCGTGAAAAATATTCCGTTCAAGTCCCATAGCTACTTCTGCTCCAATACTTCCAATTGAAATACCGGTGACATATTCAAAGAAAGATAGTTCAGAAATTTGCTTTTTCCCTAACCACTTTGTAATGAAAAATAAAACAACAACAAAGAATGCTGATCGTACAGCTATATCTAACCATTCAGGCACTGCTTGACACCCCCTGTAAATATAGTTTATCTAGAAACCCTTGTACTGAAGTTCCTCTCCTTCTAACTCTCCGACTCTTTTTTTTAAATCTTTTGTTACTTCGTGTACGACCATCATAGTCTCATGTAAAGTTCGCTTCGATTTATCATCAAGAGTCCGTAAGGCTAAGCTCGAAAGACTTGCTTCTACCCCTTTTAGACTGGAAAAACACTGTTTAACATCTGAACCTACTGTCATCCAAATTCTCCTTATCCTTTTGGTTTAAAAATTAAAGCTCCTAACATGCCGAAAACAATGGCAGCTGAAATACCAGAACTAGTTACTTCGAACATTCCTGTCATCACACCCACTAACCCATGTTTTTCGGCTTCTTGCATCGCACCATGTACAAGAGAATTCCCAAAGCTTGTAATAGGTACTGTTGCCCCAGCCCCAGCAAAATCAATCAAGGGTTCATATAAACCAAACCCATCTAAAATAGCACCCATCACTACAAGGGTACTTAACGTATGTCCCGGTGTAAGTTTGAATACATCAAACATAATTTGCCCAATGATACAAATCAAACCGCCTACTGTAAAAGCCCAAAAATAGATCATATTTATTATTCACCTCCGTATTCAATCGACACTGCATGGGCAATACAAGGAATGGTTTCATTTTGCTGAAAGGACAATGGTGAGAGTAGAGCACCTGTAGCTACGACTAACATTTTTTTAAATTCTCCTTTTTTCATGCGGTTTAATAAATGACCATAAACGACCGTTGCTGAACAGCCTGCACCACTTGCTCCTGCTAAAACAGGTTGTCCCTCCCGATAAATCATAAGACCACAATCTTGGTATTTTTCTTCACTAATAGGGATTCCGTGCTTTTTAAATAGATCCATGGAAACTTCCTGTCCAATCTGGCCCAGGTCCCCGGTTACAATTAAATCGTAATAAGATGGCTCAATATTTCGTTCCTTTAAATGGGCTTCAATGGTATCAACCGCAGCTGGCGCCATTGCTCCTCCCATATTAAATGGATCTGTTAAGCCCATATCAATCACACGTCCAATTGTGGCAGAAGTGACACGAGGTCCTTCCCCAGAATCACATAAAAGGGCGGCACCTGCACCAGTAACAGTCCATTGTGCAGTAGGTGGTTTTTGACCGCCGTACTCAGTTGGATAACGAAATTGTTTTTCAACAGCTGTATCATGACTAGATGCTCCTGTTAATAAATATTTCGCTCCTTTCGTATTCACAATATAAGCACCTAGAGCCAGTCCTTCCATAGACGTAGAGCAGGCACCGAATAAACCAAAATACGGAGCTCCAATTGTTCGACTAGCAAAACTTGTCGGAGTTATCTGGTTGATCAGATCCCCAGCTAGGATAAATTGAACTTGATCTTTTTGGATGCCCCCTTTTTCCATGGCTTTTTGACAGGCTTCTTCAAAAAGGACTTTATGTGCCTTTTCATAGGAATCCTGTCCAAGCCATAAATCAGCATGAAGGAGATCGAAATCTTCTGCGATCGCTCCGTTTGCTTCAAATGGTCCTCCAACTGTTCCAGTTGAAAGTATCACTGGTTTTTGTTCAAAAATCCATGTACGATGACCTGCAAGCATTATAAACCACCCCACTGGATTAAAATGGTTTTGATGAGGGCAATGACAAAAGCAGAAAAAACACCAAATAAAATAACCGCCCCTGCTAATTTAAACATGTTGCCGCCTACGCCCAGTACAAATCCTTCGGAACGATGCTCAATGGCAGGTGATATGACCGCATTGCCAAAACCAGTTACGGGTACAGCTGTTCCAGCCCCTCCAAATTGGGCCATTCGATCATATACACCAAAACCAGTAAGAAGCATCGTAATAAAAATTAACGTACCCACTGTCGGATTTCCGGCCGTTTGCTCAGTAAAATCAAAAAAATAAATGTAGAAGTCAGAAATACACTGACCGATCAGACAGATAGGACCACCAGTTATAAAGGCCTTTATACAATTTTTAACAACCGGTCTTTTAATCTCTCGTTGTTTTTGCAATTTTTGGTATTCCTGTTGCACAGGAGTAAGTTGTTTCTTTTGATTATTAGACATAACTCGATCCTTTCTCTTTATGTTTGTTCCTTCATTAGACTTTTCAGTTTATTTAAATCCTTTTTTAAGTTTTTCTCATTCGTATCGTTTTTTTTCAGTCTCTGTTCTATGTTTTCAAGTTCCCAGAACATTTTTTTATCACTCGAAACAAATACATTGTGATCTGGATACATTTTTTTTAAGTCAGATTTAACTGACTTCTCGATATTTTTTAATCGGAAACGGTTGAAATTTCTGACTTTTATCGCTACTAAAAGCTCATTATTTGTATTCACAGCCTTTACATCCGAAATTTCTTCCTTAGTGATAATCTTTTCTTTAGCATGATTGGCAACAGATTGATCAATTGGTTTACTTGTATGTACTTGTGAAATACTCAAATCATTATAATTATCTAACTGATTTTGGTTTCCGTTACACCCTGAACCCATTCCGATAAGGATTAAAATGAAAAATAATATTTTCACTTTCATTCACTAGTGTTGCATAAATATTGTCGCAATTTTCAGTCTGATTATCCTCCTTGTTTAGAGCCAAAAAGGTAAATACCTATTCAAAGGTGGCTCCATCCATTTGGGTTTTTTTTTACAATTAGACTTGTGCGACAACAACAATTTGCTTATTAAGGGATGGCTTTCCCTTCAATCTTTCGAAGCCAGATATGGGCTGGTTTCCACAATGCAGCCCTTAAATAACGGCTAATTTGTAAGGTTTTTCGCTTACTTCTTGTTTCAAGTTGTACGAGAACATGTAGGCAAAAAACAATCAGTGCGATAAACACTTGGTTTTGAATCGCCCATTCACTTTGACCGTAGAACTTTTTGATGCTGAGATGCTGTTTGATCCATTTAAAGAACAACTCAATTGCCCACCGTGATTTGTACATCTCTGAAATTTCTTCGGCACTCAAATCAAAACGATTGGTAATTAAATGCAGTTCATTTCCTTTTGAATCCATCACTTTTAGAAGACGAAAGTAATTTTCAGCACGGTTTTGAGTCGTACCAATCAACACCATTTGATCTGACAAAACAGCTGAATTCTCGGGTAGTTTAAAATTATAAACTTCCCGTATGACTGCGTTTTTCCGTAGCCTTGAAAGAAAAAAGTAACCATCATCTGTCATTCGGTCAAAGCGCTCGTAATCTAGGTAGCCACGGTCAAACACATACATGCATTCTTTATCATCAACCATGATTTCAAGCTGACCACGATCATGTTCTTTTGCCGTTGTTAAAACAGCCTTTTCAGGATAGGAACTCCCTTTTTCCATAAACACAAGTCTCAAATGCAACTTGACACCCGCTTTTGTTTTGCGGAACTTTGCCCATTTATGATTGGTCAAATTAAGTGGCAATGTGCTTGAATCAATGATTTTTAACGGCATAATAAGCTTTGTATAATGTGTTTTTGCATGAATTTGTGCGACTAAATCAAGGAAAAGCCTTTGAAATAAATCTGGATTTATACCGTTTAATCGGCGTGAGAGCTGAGAAATACTGATTGAATCAAGATCAATGCCTTTTTGTAGTTGGTCGTCGAAAAGACAATCGCTTAGCTCATGCAAACTTTCGACTTCTTGTAGCTGTGCAAAAAGGAGTAATTTTAGAAATGAGTCTGTTTTTAGTTTTTTCGTATAGTAATCTAATTTCAACGTTTTCACGGTTTCTTCAAAAAGTTGAAGATTTATTGGTGAAAACCATTGTCCAAATGAAGTTTTTCGTGTAATCTTGTCCATGTGTTGGTCCTTTTTTAGTGGATTTGGACGGGTTACCACCTGACTTATCCATTATAAAGGACTTTTTCTTTGCACAAAATAATAAAATTGAACATTTTGAGTATTTTTAATAATGAAAATAAATTAATGCAACACTAGTGCTTTTATATCATTTTATAATGCCCAATCAAACTACCTCAGAAAACTCGTTATAATAAAGAAAGGCGGAATTAATTATCTCAATGATTTAATATCTTTTACTATTTGATCATATGGAACATTTGACACAGCAGAATAATCTTTCACAATCATTCCATTTTGATCTACTAGAAAGAATTGTGTACCATGTATAACCTGATTGTTATTTTCTGGCTTTTTAACGATGGTCTTGAAATTATTTAACGCAAATTTTTCAATTTTTTCCTGTGAGTAACCGGTTAGGAAATGCCAATTTGCAGAACTTAGCTCATAACGGCTCATAAATTCTTTTATTTTATCGGGTTTATCAACTTCTGGATCTACACTAAAAGATACAAACGTAATATCTTCTATCCCTTCCTCTTGTAACTGTTGGTAAAGCTTTGTCATATTAGCTGTCATCGGTGGGCAAACAGTTTCACAACTTGTAAAGATAAAATCTGCAAACCAAACCTTTCCTTTTAATTCTTCTAATCCTATATCTTTTCCATCTTGTTTTTTAAAAGTAAATTCGTCTATTTCCCAATTTAAAGGATCTTTAATACCTTGTCCACAACCGGAAAGCAGCAGACTAAATAGTAACAAAAAAGGTAAAGTATATTTTCGCAAAATTTATCTTCCTTTCTTTATTAGTGATGGTGGGAACCACTGTTATCATTTGGTTCATCTTGCTTTTGTGATTCTTTCTCCAGTTTTTCAAGTTCTTCTTCCGTTGCAGTTCCTACAGCAAATTGTTTCTTTGGCATAACGTGCAAACCACGGGCAGTTACATGGGTTTGAATATAATAGAGTCCATCCTCTTTAAAGGTCTGTTGGATACTGTATATACCGTCTTTTTCATGTTTAGCATCAATAAGTTTGCTATCTTCCTTGCTGTTAATCTTCCATATTTCAAATTTAACCTCATCTGCATCATCTACAGTATCTGACCCCTGAGATAGCTTTACACTCAATACACTTTCTTTATTGAGGGGAATTCTACCGGGAATCATTATTTCGGCATTTACCATTTTAGGAGTTTCATTATTTTTTTGATTGTTATTTGCCGTACACGCTGATAGGAGTAGTAAAGCAGCAATTAACGCAAACGTTGATAATAGCAATTTATTCATTTTGCGTATGACACCTCCGGGTAATAAACGTATTTCTAACCAATCCACTGTTTAACCTTTGTAACCCTCTTAATAACTAACCAATCTAAGATCCATACCATTATAAGTGACAGCCCCACTAGAGGGAAGAAAATGCTAAAAACAAGGATTATTATGGCCACTACCTTTAACATCTTAAAGTTTTCTGGTAATGATGGTGCACCCAATTTTCCTTTTGGTCTTCGTTTCCACCACATCACAAAGCCACTAACAGCAATCATCACAATGCCAATTACTAAGGCAAGTATGAAAAGCTGACTAATTAATCCAAATTCACCTTGATGGAATGCAATACCAAGTGAAATTAATTTTCCTAATGATCCATAGTCTTTCCATCCTAAATCAGCTAAAACTTTCCCACTATACTGATCAATGTGTAATGTCTGTTGTGCCCAAGGCATAGGCCGATTAGGGTATACATTCGCTGGATCTAGAAAAACAGTGTAAACCCCTGTATCATCCATTGGAAATACTATTTTATAACCTGGATGAACCTTTTTCTCTTTTACAGTTTCTACGACTTTCTCGACGGAAATCAGAGTTACACCTTTGGCATTTGACTTAGGAACTGGCAAATTTTCTGCGGCCCACGGAACATCTGCCACTTCTTTAGTTGGAATAGTCGACTTAGGAAATGCGTATGACTCCCAAGGCTGAAGGCCAACCGGGCTACCAGACCCCGTTTTCGATACTATCTTGTTCGCTGCATCGCCCCAAACTCCGGACCACATAAGACCAGAAAACAATTGAATGATGATAAATAAGGACAACCAAATAGCTGTGACTGAATGCAGATCGCGCCAAAATACACGTTTACCTTTAGACATTCTTAATCGTGGTATCAATGTACCGAAAATAGACTTTTTGTTACGTGGCCACCATAGATAAACACCGGTAATAATTAAGATAACGGCCCAGCATGCAGCAAGTTCTACTAATCGATTTCCGATAGTACCACCCCATAATTCACCGTTATGTAAGTTTTTAACAAATGCCATAAAACGGTCATTCTCATTTAAGTTTCCAATGATATTACCGTTATACGGATTGACATACACAGATACACTTTCTCCGTAGTCATTCATACTAACAACAGATGACCTATTCGCTTCAAAAGAAGGTGTGAAACTTGTTATTGCTGCATTTGGATAGTACTTTTTGACTTCTTTAATTTGATCAGCCGTGGATATTTTTTGTTCCCCTTGCTGTACGTAATAAAGATTATGGTACATATTATCTTCAATTTGTGGCTTAAACAGGTAAATCGCTCCTGTTATAGACAAAAAAATGATTAACGGTGCAAAAAAATGCCTGCATAGAAGTGCCATCTCCATACCGATTTATATAGAGAGGCTTTTGTGTGTTTTTCAGTCAATTCATTTGGATTCTTAATTGTTGTGTCTATTTTTACAGATTCCATTCTTTTCCCTCCTTACTTTTTATGGCAACAACTTTTGCCGTGCATTTGTACAGATATAGCTTCAATTGCTTCTTCAAAATTATATATTTCTCCACCGAATCCCTTTTGGAACTGCTTAGCTTGTTTAATAGATTCAAAAGCAATAACTTGTGGTTGACAACAATTCAAATTAATTTCTGCATTCATAAGGAAGGTTGCCATCTTAGCACTAATAGTTGTATCTTTCAAAAAATCATGGCAAATAATTTGTGAGACATCCTTTTCTATATCTTGAAATCGAAGAAGTCCACAATGAGGACAGCAAGTATGCTCCACTTGCTGATTTCTTTTAATCAATTGAACAGAAAATCTGGAATTTGTGTCTTTAAAACAATAAGAACAACGGCTTGAAGATTCGTATGATGTTGAAACAAGAGTAATTCCATTAGATGTTTTTGAAATCTTTTGTTCATCAATTAAAGGCTTTAAATCCCTATAAACGGTCATTTCGGAAACCTCTAGTCTTTTACTGATTTCAGAAACCCTCAAAGTCCCTTCCCGTTCCAACCATGATAAAATTTGTTGTTGTCTTTCAATCGGCAACATTTCTCACCATCTCCATTTTGAATGTTTAGTTAATAATCTTTCTAGATTTGTATCTGTAATCAGCCTACTTTATTTAAAACAGATAAACAATAATGTTTATGATATTTTTTGTAAAAAAATGTTACTATATAACAATATAGACACAATTATTAACATACAAATATGAGAAAATAGTTATGATTACTTTCTGCAAATAAACTAGACTAGATAGATGTACAAAAACTCATCAATTTCTGAACACAGAAAAATTTAAATAGTTTTCTAGATTTCTATCTACTATAAGTGTTCATAAACTCTGTAAATAAATCTATGTTCAGATATTACCCCTATCATTAAGTTATGTTACGATAAAACAGAAAAATTAAACAGGGGGAGAAATTAATGAAGGTAGGATATGCTCGTGTTTCAACAGGCATTCAAAATCTTGATTTACAATTAGATGCTCTTCGTGAACATGGTTGCGAAGAAATATTTACAGATAAAATTAGTGGCGCCAAAGATAAAAGACAAGGATTGGAAGAAGCCCTTCGATTTGTACGCTCTGGTGATACGATAGTAGTTTGGCGCCTAGATCGCTTAGGTAGAAATATGCAGCATTTAATTAAAATTGTGAATGACCTTAATGATCAAGGCATTAGTTTCCACAGCTTGCAGGAAAACATTACGATGGACAAGGCTAGTGCAACGGGGCAACTTATGTTTCATCTATTTGCAGCCTTTGCTGAGTTTGAACGCAATCTTATTCAAGAACGTTCGGCTGCTGGTCGTGCTGCTGCAAGAGCCAGAGGTCGTTTAGGAGGAAGGCCGGAAAAGTTAGATAAGAAGGAATTAGAAATGTTAAAGACATTGGTGGCAAATGGGACACCCATTACTGATATTGCTCAAATGTGGGGAGTTTCCCGAACAACTGTTTATCGATATTTAGAAAAGGAATAAATCTTGCTTACGAAGGGATAGGAGTAATATGGCATCGAGAGGGAAAGAATTACTCACGGCAGATCAAAGGGGAGAGTTTGTGCAGATTCCAGCTGATATGACCGAACGTGAACTAGAAATCTACTATACTTTTTCGGAATATGACCTTGAAATTATTAAACGACATAGAAGAGATCATAATCGTTTAGGATTTGCTGTCCAACTATGTGTGTTGCGATATCCCGGATGGTCTCTCTCAGATGTCGAACCTGTACCAGATTATGTAATCCAGTACATAGCAAAACAAATAAATGCTAATCCCGATTCTTTTTCTTTATATGCCCAATGTGACCCCACCAAGCATGAACATATGGAAGAAATCCGACAAGTGTATGGGTATCAGAATTTCTCTGCAAGTAAATATCGGGAAGCAGCACAGTTCTTATTGCAACATGCCCTACAAAATGGGAATGCTATGTTCCTACTCCGTACCGTTCAAGAAAAACTACGAAATCAAAAAATAATACTTCCTGCCATAACTACTATAGAGCGACTTGTTTGGGAAACCCGTCAGAGGGCAGAGGAAAAGATCTTTAAAGCTTTAACTGGGACCCTTTCAGAGTGGCAAAAACAAAAATTGGATACACTTATTGATCCCTTTGTGGAAAATAGGAAAACTCCATTAGCATGGTTGAGAGAACTTCCAGGCCAGTCATCACCGGATGCCTTTCTAAAAGTAATAAAGCGTTTGGATTTTATTCGGGATTTGAAACTTCCGTCAACTCTACATGAAGTGCATTCTAATCGATTGCTTCAATTATCACGTATCGGTGCACGTTATGAACCTCATTCATTTCGCAGATTTAAAGAAAATAAAAAATATGCCATTCTTGTAGCATATCTAATGACACTTAGTCAGGATTTAATTGACCAAGCAATTGAAATTCATGATCGGCAAATGATGATATTACAATCGAAAGGTCGCAAAACTCAAGAGGAAATGCAAAGGGAAAATGGAAAAGCAGTAAATGAAAAAGTAGTTCATTTTGCAGATATTGGGGCTGCACTTATTCAAGCAAGAGATGAAGGACTTGATCCATTTAGCACCATTGAAAAGGTAATGCCGTGGGATAAAATTGTTACTTCTGTTGAAGAAGCGAAAAAACTAGCTCGCCCAATGGATTATGATTACCTTGATTTGCTAGAGAATCGATTTACTTATCTAAGAAAGTACACCCCTGCTCTTCTTAAATCGTTAGAATTTCGTTCTACAAAAGCAGTAGAACCATTATTACATGCATTAAAAACATTGAACGAGATGAATGAATCCGGAAAAAGAAAAGTACACCAGATGGAGCGCCATTAGATTTTGTCCCAAAACGATGGGAAAAACATGTGAGTAATGAGGAAGGAACAATTAATCGACATTATTATGAAATGGCTGCTCTAACGCAATTAAAAAATCATATTCGTTCAGGAGACGTGTCTGTAGTTGGTAGTAGGCTCCATAAAGACTTTGAGGAGTACCTTGTTCCGAAAGATAAATGGACAACAACCAACCTTAAAGAAACAAGATTAGCAGTTCGTTCATCAGCAGAAGAATATCTTGAAGAAAGAAGGAAAGCTCTAGCTCAACGCTTTACATGGGTTTCAAATAACCTTGATAGTCTCGAAGGAGTAAATATCGAAAAAGCAAAACTTAGAGTACATCGTTTGGAAAAGGATACCCCAGAAGAAGCACGAAATTTCAGTTTATCCTTATATAATATGCTTCCAAGAATTAAGCTCACTGATCTTTTAATGGAGGTAGCGCACTGGACAGGCTTTGACGAAATGTTAATACACGCTGCAACAAATCGCCCTCCAAAGGGTGAAGAAAAGATCATTCTTATGGCTGCGCTCATGGCAATGGGAACGAATATCGGATTAACTAAAATGGCAGATGCTACACCTGGAATTACTTATCACCAGATGGCAAACGCAGCACAATGGTGCTTGTATGATGATGCGATAAATCGAGCACAGGCCACTTTGGTAAATTTTCAGCATAAACTTGCTCTAGCCTCTTATTGGGGAGATGGCACCACATCTTCATCTGACGGAATGCGGGTACAAGTTGGTGTTTCATCGTTGCACGCCGAAGCAAATCCCCATTACGGCACAGGGAAAGGGGCAACCATTTATAGGTTTACAAGTGATCAATTTTCGTCTTTTTATACGAAAGTCATTAATACTAATGCGAGGGATGCCGTCCATGTCATTGACGGGTTGCTTCATCATGAAACAGAATTAAATATTGAGGAACACTATACTGATACAGCTGGTTATACCGATCAAGTTTTTGGTTTAAGCCATTTGTTAGGATTTCGTTTTGCTCCAAGACTGCGTGATTTAGCCGATGCCAAACTATATACCATTCAAAAACCCAGTGATTTTCCTGACCTAGAAAAATTACTTCGTGGACGGATTAACATAAAGGTTATTCAAGAAAACCTTGATGATGTACTCCGTTTAGCCCATTCGATTCGAGAAGGAAAAGTGTCCGGTTCGCTAATTATGGGGAAATTGGGGTCATATGCAAGACAAAACAAGCTAGCTACTGCATTGCGAGAAATGGGAAGAATTGAAAAAACTATTTTTATCTTGGATTACATATCTAATGAAGCACTTCGTAGGCGTATTCAACGGGGATTGAACAAAGGGGAAGCAATGAACGGCTTGGCAAGAGCGTTATTCTTTGGAAAACGAGGTGAATTACGAGAACGAGGACTGCAAGATCAACTTCAACGGGCAAGTGCTTTAAACATTATAATTAACGCTATTAGCGTATGGAATACCGTATATCTAACCGAAGCAACAAGATTGTTGGAGGAAAAAGGGGATTTTCGAGAAGACTTACTAAAACATATTTCGCCATTGGGATGGGAGCATATCAATTTTCTTGGTGAATACACCTTTGATACGAAGAAAATAGCAAGCCTACATTCGTTGCGCCCTCTTATCCAATAAAGATAATAGCCGAAGATTTCCTTAGCGTAGGAAAACTCGGCTTTCTTTATGTCGAAATTTGCTTAGCGTATGTTTTTCGCTTTTTGTTGGTAGGAACCCAACTAGTAAAAAGCCGATTCTCCTTTTATGTCAAGGAAAAATCGGCTTTTTAATTATTTCGGATCAATTTGTTGGTGAATTGATTTTTATTAGATTAATGGAAAACTCTATTATAGCATTAGCCTTTTAGGCATTTGACTGTTTTTTTGGGAAAGAAAATTAATTATTAAACAACAACCACACTCAAAGTTTCACTCTTTATATCCCCATAGTATGGAAAAAGGTATAATGATGCATTTGATTTATCAAATGTGTTAGTTTAGTGAATGGTCGGTATCTCTAACAGAAGCGTAAAATTTATCTTTAATTTGATGATATCACTTTGCCTTTAGTTCTTGCTTAAGCCACTCTTCATTCTTGTTGATTAATTTTAAATTACGCTTCTGAACTTTCCCTTCAATTACAACAGCTATTGGGAATCCATGGTATTCTACTTTCTTATGTAAATCCTTTGGAGTAACAGGAACTAATTCTTCCCTTGATAAAATGCTGATTTCACCTGTTGCTTCCAAAATCGCATATTCAATATCTGGATATCTTGCTGTTCTTAAACCTGACAACAGCTCAGATAAAGGATATCTATTTTTCCTTAAATTTTTATATACAATTTTTCCATGTTTAACTAAAATAGTCGGTTTTCCTATAATAAAAGGGTTTAACCAATTTAATAAACTTAATTTTGATATAACTAAGTGACGCCCGTTATAACAATGATTCCAATAATCCCCTCTGTTACTCCATTTACTTTAATGGACCCCAATGCTAAATAAGATAAAAAAAGAATCGCTCCAAATTCGTGAGGGGTAAGTTGTGCTAGGGCTGATTCCCTAAAATTTTTATGGATACAATAAAAACAATATATATAAAAATTCACTAGCGTCGCATAAACATTGACGGAATTTTCCGTTATTAATTATCCTTACTTTTGAGTAAAAAGAAAGATGATTAAACATAGGTAGTAAACATCCATTTTTTTACTATACCTTGTGGCGAGTGTGATAGAGACAGTGATTGGCTTATGGGACAGTGTTTCCCCCTATTTTTCTCAACCAAATGTGTTCCGGTTTCCATAAAGCTGCTTTCAAATAACGACTAATTTGTAAGTACGATCGCTTACTTTTCGTGTTCCGTTGAGCCAGTACATTCAAGCAATAGACGATCATCGCTATATACACTTGGTTGTGCACAGCTTGTTCACTCTGTCCAAAGAATTTTTTGATATTCAAATGCTGTTTCATCCATTTGAAAAACAGTTCAATGGCCCACCGTGATTTGTAAAGTTCAGCGATTTCATCCGCACTTAAATCAAAACGATTCGTTAACAAGTGTAGCTCATTTCCTTTTGTATCCCATACTTTGATCAAACGGAAAACATTCTCCGATCGATTTTGTGTGGTTCCAATGACGACCATCTCATCCGATAACACAGAAGAATCTTCTGGTAACGAGAGTGTTTCAAGGCTACGTACAACCGCATTTTTACGCAGTCGAGAGACGAAGAAATAGCCTTCATCTGTCATGCGATCGAATCGTTCATAGTCCAAGTATCCACGATCAAACACATACATGCATTCTTTGTCATCGACCAGGATCTCAAGCTGGCCTCGGTCATGTTCGTTGGCATTTGTAAGCACGGATTGATCTGGATAGGAATGACCTTTTTCCATAAATACGAGGCGTAGATGGAGCTTCACACCAGATTTGGTTTTTCGAAATTTTGCCCACTTATGGTTGTTCAAGTTTAATGGTAATGTACTGGAATCAATAATTTTAAGAGGTGTTGTCGTTTTTCGTCTCGCTTGAAAATCAGTCTTCCGATGAATTTGCTTGACTAAATCAAGAAAAATAGTTTGGAAAAACTCCGTTGGAACCAGATTTAATCGTCTACCCAGTTGAGAGAAACTAATGGAATCAAGTTGAGTGGCGTTTTGTAATTCTTCTGAAAACACGCAATCACTTAATGCACGCAAACTCTCCGTTTCATGGAGTTGTGCATATAGTAGTAATTTCAAAAAGGAAGTCATATGCAGCTTCTTCGTATAGTAATTTAATTGATAGTTTTTCACTTGTTCCTCCAACAAATTGTTGGAAATAGGTGAAAGCCATTGTTCAAATGATGTTTTTCGTGTAAACTTATCCATGCGTTAGTCCTTTATTTTGGATTTGGATAGGTTACTACCACCAACCCATTATAAAGGCTTTTTTTATAGAAAAGTTTATTTGCGGAAAATTTAATTTATTTAGCTATGTTGAATTATTTTAATGCGACACTAGTGATAAAAATTAATTTAACTAAAAAAATAGACACTTCTAACACCTCTTAGGAAAAATCACCTTAGTCTGAAGTCAGACTAAGGATGTTCATCTCTTTGACAATACTGCAAAAATTAACAGAGAAAGTTAACCAGTAATGTTTTAATATTTTAAGCACCCTCTAATCAATTTAAAAAAAGATATTTTTCCAAAGATTTTATTTTCAAGATTCGACTTAATGTTATTATGCAAAAAATGGTACTACTTTTTTGTTATGTGTCTTAAGATCATCCAATATAGCGAAATAAACCATTATCCTTTTAAAATAGGCATCACTTTATCAATAGCTTCTTGTAGTTTTTCACTATTTTTACTATACATTTGCTTAGCTTCTTTTGATTCGGTTCCAAGGGCAAACAACTCTAAGTCTGCTTGGCATTTTTTCATGGTCGAAAGAATTAAAGGTCTTTCTTGAGGAGATGCGACTTGTAATTGATCGTCAAACAGGTCAACTGTTAACTCTCCATAGGAATTAACTTGTCCAAGAAAAACATTTTCTACCGTTACACCAAGTTTTTCTAATTCAGTGTGTAACCAAGCACGGCTTCGTCCAATAGTCGCAAGTGGTTCATCCATGATCACACCATCCATAATGACAGTCTGAGGCTCTTTAATTGAAGCAACCGTCAAGTTTAGATCCTTTGCTGTTAATGGTTGGTTTTCTTTCTTTAACATGACGGATAAATCCCCTGTTGCCTCTAATACAGCGAATTCTACATCAGACACCTGATAAACATCCTTCTTACGAAGTAATTCTAATAATTCATCTGTCGTGTATCTTTCCTTTTTTAAATTATCTTCCATGATTTTCCCATCTTTTATAAAGACAGTTCCTGTTCCTTCTACAAAATCACGGAACTTTTTACTTTTTAAGGAAAGCAAACCAGATAAAAAGGGTATTGCTGCAAAAATGACAATTCCAACGATTCCATGAAAAATGTTCCGTTCCAGTCCCATAGCAACTTCAGCACCTATACTTCCAATGGAAATACCAGTTACATATTCAAAGAAAGATAATTCAGAGATTTGCTTTTTCCCTAACCATTTTGTAATAAAAAATAAAACAACAACAAAGAATATTGACCTTACGGCAATATCTATCCATTCAGGCACCACTTAACACCCCCTATAAAAATTATATCTCTTAAAAACCTTTGTACTGAAATTCCTCTTGTTCTAATTCTCCAACTCGTTTTTTTAAATCCGTGACTACTTCATGTACAACCATCATGGTTTCATGTAATGAACGTTTCGAATCATCATCTAGAGTCCGTAATGCTAAACTTGAAAGACTTGCTTCTACTCCTTTTAAACTGACAAAACATTGTTTGACATCTGATCCTACTGTCATCCTAGATTCTCCTTATCCTTTTGGTTTAAAAATTAAAGCCCCTATCATGCCGAAAATAATGGCTGCTGAAATTCCTGAACTGGTCACTTCAAACATTCCTGTGAGCACACCAACTAACCCATGTTGTTCTGCCTCTTGCATGGCCCCATGTACAAGGGAATTCCCAAAGCTTGTAATAGGTACGGTAGCTCCTGCACCAGCAAAGTCAATCAAGGGTTCATATAATCCAAACCCATCTAAAATGGCCCCCACTACTACAAGGGTACTTAACGTATGTCCCGGAGTTAGTTTAAACACATCAAACATAATTTGCCCAATGACACAAATCAAACCACCTACGGTAAAAGCCCAAAAGTAGGTCATAATGATTGTTCACCTCCGTATTCAATCGATACCGCATGAGCGATACAAGGAATCGTATCATTTTGCTGGAAAGAAAGAGGTGATAATAAAGCACCAGTGGCCACTACTAACATTCTTTTAAATTCGCCTTTTTTCATGCGATTTAATAAATGACCATAGACTACTGTTGCTGAACACCCCGCCCCACTTGCCCCTGCGAGGACTGGTTGTCCTTTCCGATAAATCATAAGTCCACAATCTTGGAATTGTCCTTCACTAATGGAAGTTCCATGCTTTTTAAATAAATCAAGGGAAACTTCACGCCCTATCTTGCCAAGATCCCCAGTGACGATTAAATCATAATAAGAGGGATCAATCTTTCTTTCCGTTAAATGCGCTTCAATCGTATCAACAGCAGCTGGTGCCATAGCCCCCCCCATATTAAATGGATCGGTCAGTCCCATATCAATCACACGGCCTATCGTAGCAGAAGTGACACTCGGTCCATCCCCAGAATCACTTAAAAGGGCCGCACCAGCACCAGTAACCGTCCATTGTGCAGTAGGTGGTTTTTGTCCTCCATATTCTGTCGGATAACGAAACTGTTTTTCAACAGCTGTGTTATGACTCGAAGCCCCTGTTAATATATATTTAGCCCCCTTTGTATTAATAATATAAGCACCTAGAGCCAATCCTTCCATAGAGGTAGAACAAGCACCAAATAAACCAAAATAAGGAGCTCCAATGGTTCGACTAGCGAAACTTGTGAGAGTAATCTGATTGATCAAGTCCCCTGCGAGAAGAAACTGAACCTGTTCCTTTTGTATTTCTCCTTTTTCCATTGCCTTTTGACAAGCTTCTTCAAAAAAAACTTTATGTGCTTTTTCATAGGAATCCTGTCCGAGCCATAAATCGGCATGAAGAAGATCAAAATCTTCCGATATAGCTCCATCTGCTTCAAATGGTCCACCTACTGTTCCAGTGGAAATAATCACAGGCTTTTGTTCGAAAACCCATGTACGATGACCTGCAAGCATTATAAACCACCCCATCTGATTAAAATTGTTTTAATTAAGGCAATGATAAAAGCAGAAAACACACCAAATAAAATGACAGAACCGGCTAGTTTAAATATATTGCCGCCTACGCCCAGTACAAATCCTTCGGTTCGATGTTCAATGGCAGGTGATATGACCGCATTACCAAAACCAGTTACGGGTACAGCTGTCCCTGCTCCCCCAAATTGGGCCATTCGATCATATACTCCAAAACCGGTAAGAAGCATCGTAATAAAAATCAAAGTACCTACCGTCGGATTTCCGACCGTTTGCTCTGTAAAATCAAAATAATAGATGTAAAAGTCTTGAATAAGCTGACCAATAAGATAGATGAGACCACCTGTTAGAAAGGCTTTTATACAATTTGTTACAACCGGTCTTTTTATTTCACGTTGTTTTTGTAATTCCTGGTACTCCTGTTGGACAGGAGTTAATTGTTTCTTTTGATTATTTGACATAGCTCGATCCTTCCTCTTTACGTCTGTTCCTTTAGAATACTTTCAAGTTTTTGCAAATCTTTTTTCAAGCTTTTCTTATTCATATTGTTTTTTTGCAGTCTTTGTTCTATTTTTTCGAGTTCCCAGAACATTTTTTTATCCGTCGAAACGACGACTTTATGATTCGGATACATTTTTTCTAAGTCTGACTTTACTGTCTTCTCAATACTTTTTAATCGAAAACGATTGAAATTTTCTACCTTTATTGCTACAAAAAGCTCTTTATCTGTATTCACAGCCTTTACATCTGAAATTTCTTCTTTGGTAATAATCTTTTCTTTAGCCCTATTGGCAACAGATTGACCGATGGGTTTACTCGTATGTACTTGTGAAATACCTAAATGATTGTTATCCTCATCTAACTGATTTTGGTTATCGTTACATCCTGTTCCAAACCCGATCACGGCTAAAATGGAAAGAAAAATTTTTATTTTGGTTATTTTGTCTTTCATGAAACCATCTCCGTTTTTCCCATTATTTAAAGGAATTAAAAAAGGTTGGTTGGGAGGCCAACCTTTTTTATCTTACTCATTATTGTTGTTTGTATTGAGGTTCTTCTTGTTCAATTTGTTGAACGCGTGGTTCAAGGCTGTTAATAACAGATTGGGTTTGTTTAGCAGCATCTTGGTAAAGTTGCTTTGCCTGTTGATTATCTGTACCAAGAGCAAATGTTTCGAAACTTGCTTGTGCACTTTTTAATCCTGCTAGAGCTGTCTTAACATCATTTATTACTGTCATGATGAATCCTCCTTGAATTTTTTGACCTTTTTAGATTACCCGAATCAGAATTTTCTTATGTGGTGAATTTTTTGGGAATATAGTTATAAAATTACTTTTGGTGAATAGCACCATTTTTTCTGTAGTAACCTCGTTTCCAAATCCCCATCAGTTCTTCTATTTGGCGACGATTATAGGTTTGCGATGTATAATCTTTTTGGGTAATATGTCACATCTCAAATTTTTCCACCGTTCCCTTTACTGAACTTAATTAAACACAATAAATATAGAAAACCGCCTGCAACCTCATTTGATGCTTGTTTTAATGCTTCTGAAGCAAGAGTAGTATTAGCAGCAGATTGTTCAATCGCTGAAGTTATCATATCTTTTACTCAAATATCATTAAACTACTTTTCCCCTTTAAATATCCTACAAATGAAGACACACTTATCTTGGGTGGAATACTAACTAACATATGTACATGATCTTTACACGCAGTTGCTTCAATAATCTCCACCCCTTTTCTTTCACATAAGGTACGAAGTATCTCTCCAATATCCTTTTTTATTTTTCCATAAATCACTTGTCTTCTGTATTTGGGGGCAAAAACTATGTGATACTTACAATTCCAAGTTGTATGTGCTAAACTATTATTGTCTTTGGACATATAAAACTCCTCCGTATGCTCATATTTTGGTTGGGGAACCAAAAATATTTTAGCACCACGGAAGAGTTTTTTTAATACCACGCTGAAAGCTTTTTGGAACCCTAG
Source organism: Niallia alba (assembly GCF_012933555.1). Classification (GTDB taxonomy): domain Bacteria; phylum Bacillota; class Bacilli; order Bacillales; family Cytobacillaceae; genus Niallia; species Niallia alba. Next base: position 5,089,218 of record NZ_JABBPK010000001.1, on the reverse strand, counting down.
GCCTAGCCTAGGGTTTTCTTTTTCACAACAAGGAAATGGGACCTCATTGAGAAGTCCCATTTTGTTTGGGAAAAATGCTCCTGTATAGGTAATCTTCACAGATAGACGTTAGTAATTTATTTTTAGAATAGAATATGTGTCTTTGTGATAAGAGTGCAATTCTCATTAATTTAAATAATTTAACTTGCCTATAAAGGAAATAAACATAAATGATTTTAGTTTTGCACGAATTATTTCGTCAGCTCAAGGAAACTTACCTTATTACACAATAAATAAAAAAACGGAGTGAACTAAAAAGGGATTTAGATATATGGGATCAAGGGAGTAATAGTAACTTTACTGAAGTTTAAATTATTTTTTACTTATGGGATTTCGGAGCATTAAAGTACCTAAAGAATTACTTTCTTTAGATACTTTAATGCCTTTTAAGAAAGGGGGAAAGTGGAGGCGATTATCCCCTAATAAATGAAGTATTCCCTAATATATTTAATTTTTCCTCTGCATTCTTATTCTTAACCTTAAAACCCCGACATATTATTAGATTAAAAATGAGAAAAGGTGATTGTTATTTTTCAGAAATTAATAGCTACTCTTATTGGAAGTCTGTTATTAGGAGTTGGTGTGAATGGGTTTCTAGTTCCTCATCATTTAATAGATGGTGGAATCCTTGGGATCGCACTATTACTTCATTATTTTTTTAAATTTCCAACTGGTATTATAATGGTGGGGTTAAGTATCCCTATTTGTATATTTTCCTCAATAAATAAAAAAGAGTATTTTTTTAGTAGTTTGCAAGGCTTATTGGTTTCGTCCTTATTTATTGATTTACTTGTTCCTCTTCGTTCTCAATTTTTTATTCCCCAACTTGCAAGCGCACTAATTGGAGGTGCAATAATTGGAGTTGGTGTTGGTCTAATGCTGCGATATAAGACAAGCACTGGAGGAACTGACTTACTAGCTGAAATTATTTCTGAAACTTTTTCGTTAAATATTGCACTTGTAATCATACTGATAGATGGAATTATTGTGTTGGCATGTCTGGCTTTATTAAAATTAGATACCTTCATTTATTCATGTATAGCTATTACCTCTGTGGGTTTAATAACATCCTTAATTAAAGGAAAATAATTTTTTATTGAGAGTCCCAACAACAAACGTGGAAACATACGCTAAGCAATATCGACATGAAGAAAGCCGATTTTTCCTACGGTGTAGTTAATGGGATGGGAATAATAAGCCTATAAGATTAGTGTTATGATTGTTTTTTTTAATTACATAAGTCTATTGTTGATGGGTATTTTAAAATTATTAGTTTATATTGCGGAGGAGTTTTATGAGGAAAAAAATTCGCTAATACTAATAGTGTTTTTAAGTACTTTCATTTTAACAATTACGGATCTTATTGGACCATTTAATACTATTGGCTCTGGTACAGCAGCCTTAAAGGAGAAAAATGATGAACTTTACAAAGAAATTAAAGTGTATAGAGAGGAACATAAAATTGAACCGATTGATGCAAAAGTCGATAGAGTGTGGAAGGCAATTCCTGGATACAATGGATTGGATGTAGATATTGAATCTAGTTATAAAAAAATGAAATCAGATGGTAATTTTCACAAAAACAAAGTTGTTTATAAGGAAAAACCTCCAAATGTCCATTTAGAAAATCTAGCACCCATCCCGATTTATAAAGGAAATCCAGAAAAGCCTATGGTGGCGTTATTAATAAATGTTGCTTGGGGTAATGAGTACATTCCAACGATCCTTACCACACTAAAGGAATCCAAGGTCAAGGCGACATTTTTTTTCGATGGTAGCTGGGTTAAAAAGAATCCTGACCTAGCTAAGATGATCTATCGGGAAGGCCATGAAATTGGAAATCATGCTTATAGTCATCTAGATCTTAAGAAGCGATCTAAAAGTGATACCATACAAGAGTTAGAAAAGACGAATGCTCTCATTGAAGAAACCATTGGCATAAAACCGAAGTGGTTCGCACCTCCCAGCGGTTTGACAAACCCTCTGAGGATCTTCCAGTAAGAAGATCCTTTTTTGCTGCTTACTCAATTAATGTACCTTTTAGTTAAGTTAGTATTTTACAATCTTTCTTAGGTAAATACGGTTACTAAAAAGTTTATTTTAGTTTTTATAAATATTCGAATCTTTTCCTCAACGAGGACTATAAACGCTTTCACATGTTCCAAGCGCTGGTTCATAAAAACAATGTTGTTTAAATTGACCAGTAAAAGGTTGGTCATACCATGTTGGAGGACACGGACCATATGGATTAAAGTACCAAAGAGCATATTTCGCTGGGTGATCTCTCCAATATTCCAAATTCTTTCTTGCTAATCTTCTTTCAGATTCTCTTGCTCTTTGATAAAATACATTACCTTTTTGAACAGCTTCAAAAGAGTAATTTCCTCCTTGTACGTGAAAAATGACATCTCTAATTGTTCTTAATTCCTTAAAGTCAGCACAATCTGCTACAACACGGTTAACAATGACATTTCCAACATATAGCATTCCTTGTGGTCCTTCGCCTTCAGCTTCTGCTCTCATCATCCTTGCCATTAAATCGACGTCTGCATTTCGGTAAGCTACTCTTGTCATTTTTCCACCTCAAAAATACAGTATGAAAAAAAGAATGCATTTATGTCCTTGTTTATAAAATAAGAATACTTGGTTTTTAGGCCCAGTACCAGCGTTGCTGTAACCAGGGGCAAAGTAATAATTAAAGAAGTACACGACTTGGATTTGCTGTTTCCCTAAAATTTTTTCAATACCAGGGTCGTTTTCCAAAAGGAAGGCAGGAAATAAATCAAGATATTATTGAATACGTTGCAAAGCAAGTAGGAGTACCTGCAGATTCCTTTCAAGAATATGATTGGAATGGACGCTCTATAAAATATCACCGTGCTCAAATCCGGGAATTTATGGGGTTTCGAGAGAGTACATCTGAAGATATGGGACAAATAAAGTTATGACTACAAACGAACATTTTACCTCAAGAAATGCAAATGGACCGGGTTCGAGAACATGTCCTTCACCACCTCAGACAACAACAGCTTATTCCTCCGACTCATTACCAACTAGAACGAAATATTAAATCAGCTATTCGTCAATATGAAGAACATATTTCACACACCATTTTCATGCAGCTTTCAGAACATTCCAAAACCCAATTAGATGCCTTTATACGCACCTGCTCCCATACAGAACTATTAGAAGAGAATGAAACCATTCTTAGTTTTCGAGAACTTGTATCTGATCCTGGAAGAATCGGATTAGATAGTTTATTACAAGAAATCGCAAAGCTACGAACCGTAAGGAATATACAACTTCCTTATGACTTGTTTAATGGGATACCACCTAAAATGATCCGATCATATAGACAACGTGCCGTCTCTGAAGATATTCGAGAATTACGCAGGCATCCCGACTCTATCCGATACACGTTATTAGCAGCTTTCTTCTGGTGTAGAGGAAGAGAAATAACGGATAATTTAGTGGAACTTATTATTCAGATTGTTAATCGTATTGGAGCTCGTGCAGAACGAAAAGTCGAAAAAGAGTTTTTACGCGATTTCCGTAAGGTAAGTGGCAAGACAACCCTCTTATTTCGTATGGCTGAAAAGGCAGTGGAACAACCGGATGGGATTGTACGTGATGTTTTATTTCATGTTGTCGGGGAAGATACTTTAAAAGATATTATTAAAGAAATGAAGTATACTGGTCCAACCTATAAACAAAAGGTATATACCGTGATGAGATCATCCTATGGTACTCACTATCGAAGGATGGTTCCAGCTTTATTGGATGTCCTAGAGTTTCGCTCCAATAATGATGTACACCGTCCTGTTATAGAAGCCATCGAATTACTTAAACAATATAAGCTCACCAATCAGTATACATACAACGAAACAGATTACATACCAATAGAAGGAATTGTAAAGCCCGGCTGGATTGATACCGTGATTGATAAAGAAACAAATCGTGTGAACCGAGTGAATTATGAAATTTGTGTTCTTCAGGCCTTACGAGATCGGTTGCGTTGCAAGGAAGTATGGGGTGTAGGGGCAGGAATCCGGAGGAAGATTTACCAAAGGACTTTGAACAAAATAGAGAAAAACATTACGATGCGCTTCGGAAACCCCTTGAGGCACAAACACTTATTCAAGAACTAAAAACGAACATGAATACAGCTTTAGAGAAGTTAGATAAAAGCGTAAAGAACGATTCTAAAGTACGACGTATTTTAAATAAGGGAAATGGTTGGATTTCTGTATCATCTTTACAAGCACAAGCTGAACCCGTTAACCTCAATCTTGTAAAAGCAGAGGTCATGAAGCGTTGGCCAATGACGAATCTGTTAGATATTTTAAAAGAAGCTGATTTACGAGTCCACCTGACAGATATGTTTCAAACGTTGGGAAATAGAGAAATTCTTGATAAGGAAACACTTCAACGAAGACTCATCCTCTGTCTATATGGGTTAGGAACAAATACTGGTTTAAAACGGATCGCTGCAGGTGAACATGGAGAAAGTTATAAAGATTTACTGTATGTTCGACGTAAGTAAGTTTATCCATAAAGAAAATTTACGGAATGCTATATCAAAGGTAACTGATGCTATTTTGGCTACTCGTGTAACTGAAATATGGGGAGAGGGAACAACGGCATGTGCATCTGATAGCAAAAAGTTTGGAGCTTGGGATCAGAACTTATTGACGGAGTGGCATACAGGGGGCGTGGAGTTATGATTTATTGGCATGTAGAAAAGAATTCTACATGCATTTATTCCCAACTCAAATCTTGTTCTTCTTCAGAAGTAGCATCTATGATTGAAGGATTACTTCGTCATTGTACAAATATGGAAATTGAAAAGAACTATGTGGATACACATGGACAAAGTGAAGTGGCCTTCGCCTTTTGTCATTTACTAGGTTTTCAACTCATGCCCCGATTTAAAGCGATTCATTCACAAAAACTATACCGTCAAGATGTAGGAATGCAAGAATTATATCCAAATTTACAGCCTGTGTTAACTCTACCAATCAATTGGAGCATAATTGAACAGCAATATGATCAAATGATTAAGTATGCGACAGCTTTACGGTTAGGTACGGCTGAAACGGAGGCAGTTCTCAAACGGTTTACTCGTAATAGTGGGCACCCAACATATCGAGCACTTGCTGAACTGGGGAAAGCACTCAAAACCATTTTTCTGTGTGAATATTTATCATCGGAAGAAATAAGAAGAGAGATTCATGAGGGATTAAATGTGGTTGAAAACTGGAACTCTGCTAATAGCTTCATTTTTTATGGAAAAGGAGGAGAAATTCAAACGAATCGTATGGAGGACCAAGAGATTGCTGTACTAGCTCTTCACCTTCTACAAAACTGTTTGGTATTAATCAATACATTGATGATTCAAGAAGTGCTACTGGAACAAAACAAATCTTTACTACAAAAGCTGATACCGGAGGACTTTAGAGCCTTAACACCACTTATCTATGCACATGTGAATCCATACGGGACATTCAAGTTAAATATGCATGAGCGTCTAAAAATCCAGAGAACTTCTTGAAACCTCTACAAATATAAGCCTTCCTAGTGGTATAGAGGGGAGCCAGGATAGTGGTGGTCTACCCTTATTCTATTAGGGGTAGCGTCAGGAAAACTCTGTTAAAACGTTAAGGAAATTACAATATTAAAAGTCCAATTTCTCAGTATTAAATTGGGAAATTGGACTTTTTTCGTTACTCCAGAAATGCACCTTATTATTAAATAGTTAAGGTGCTACAAGCTCGACTTTTATTCTATCCGGGTCTTCAAAGTAAACAGCATAATGATCATTTCCCTCAGCAAATGGATGCTGGTCTGTATAAAGAATATTAATTCCTTTATCTTTTAATTTCATAGTCATATCATCGACGTGTTGGCGTGAACCTGCGTGAAATGCTAAATGATTTATACCTACTCTGCATCTAAGATATGGAACGTCCAGAAACCGTTCTTCTGTTTGTACAAAAACTATGTAAGTATTTCCTATTTTCCAACTTTGTCCACTTTTCCATCCTTGAAAAGGACTGTATCCTAATTCTTCAAGAAACCAACTCCAAAAATCAATCGATTTTTTTAAATTAGATACATTTATTTCAATATGATGAAGTAACCCTTTTGCCACAAAGCCTCACCCTTTATCTAACATTAGAATACCCGTTTATTTAATATAACAGAACTGCACAAACAGCTCATCGATCTTCAACGAAAGCGCCCTTTTCGAATAACAAAGAAGCTTCTATTAACTGGTATTGTTGAAAAATTTATTTACATGGTTCTTACTTATTTAAATTCGACTTTCAAAAGTCCATATACATCAACATCTTCAAAATTATTTAAAAGAAGTCTATTTTGTCTAAGTGTTCCCTCTTTCTTTAACCCAGCTTTCTCTAAAACCATTATTGAAGCTTTGTTTCTAGAAATAGCAGATGCCCAAATTTTGTTTAATTTGAGTTCGTTAAATCCAAAATTTACCATCCGTTTTACAGCTTCAGTTGCAAAACCGTTTCCCCAAAAATCTCTGCCAATCCAATAGCCAAGTTCACCTTTACTATTGTTTTTATCAACTCTAATTGTTATTGTACCTATTAGTTCATTGGTATTCTTTGATACTATTGCTAAAGGATACTCAACACCTTCTTTTAGTAATTCTGGTTGGGTATCGATCCAAGCTTCAGCATATTCCAATAGATAAGGGTGAGGAAGACCTAGAATACTCGCCACCTCTTCATTATTTGCTAATTTTTGAACTCTAAATGAGTCTTCTTTGTTGAAAGGTTGTAAATATAGACGTTCAGTTTCTAATTTTAATAACATTACTTAACACCTCTTAATTTAGCTTCCTAATTAACTTATATAATATCACAATGAAATTTCCGTTATTTACATTTTTTAACTTAAAGTTCAATTACAAAAAGACGCAATTATTAAAGAATTGTGCCCGATAATTGAATAATGAGAAATGTAAAATAGGGAAAAAATAGGTAGTTCAAGTAGCTAAAGATTATTTACAATTAAGCATTAATTTTTTGTTTTACCAATTTGTTTTCTTTAACTTGAAGTAACCATGACTTCGATGGATCACCTATCAGTTCAGTAGTGTTATCTGTAAAATACAAAGCACTGTCGTCTTCTAAAGCGATTGTATCCTCAGTTCTATTACCATTTAATAAAATTGAATGCAAAGCCTCAGCTCTATCTCTTTGATTATAGTGAGGACAAAAAATTTTATTAATAATTTGCCACCCAGAACTTTCTATGTATCCTTCTCCTTCATAATTTGAACGAATTCCACTCTTAAACCAACAGATAGCACCTGCACTAATACCCGCAATTAAAGTTCCGGAATTGAGTGCTTCTTCTAACTTATGGTCGATTTTGTACTTTTTCCAAGGCTTCATCATATTAACGTAGTTACCACCACCGAGGTACATAAGATCAGAGGATCTGAATAACTCGATTATTTGACTTTCATTTGGATTTTCATTTATACAACGTAGTACTTCAACTTGACAACTCAATTGTTTCTCAAACGTGTCTTTAAACTCTTTTATATAACCTTCATCATCGTTACTTGCTGTAGGTATGAATAGAACCTTAGGATTTACTTTACCGACCAATTCTACAATCCTCTTATTTATATGAAAATTGTCAAAATGTTTTACAAAACCTCCACCTATTACAACTAACCTCATAACCAAATGGCACCACCAAAAAATTTATTGTTTTAAATTCTGTTCTAATGTCATTCTTAAACCTTATATCGATTTTAATATAAATATCCAATTTTTAAGATCCTTATTCAATAAAGTCCCTTAAGGAGATTCGATTCACATTCTAATATTTCCTTCTCTTGTTCAAGAATCTGGCCCGATTATGGAATAAAATAATTTTTATAAAATAGACCACTAGTGTTGCATAAATGTTATCTGAATTTTCAATTTACTAATCTTCCCTGTTAAGAGCCAAAAAAGTAAATACCCTATCAAAGGTGGCTACATCCATTTGGAAATTATTTTACAATTAGACTTGTACAACGACGACAATATACTATATTAAGGAATGGCTTTTCCTTCAATTTTTCGAAGCCATATATGCGCTGGTTTCCACAATGCAGCCCTTAAATAACGGCTAATCTGTAAGGTTTTCCGCTTACTTTTTGTCTCGATCTGAACGAGAACATGTAGGCAAAAAACGATTAATGCGATAAATACTTGATTTTGAATCGCCCATTCGCTTTGACCGTAGAACTTTTTGATTCTTAGATGTTGTTTAATCCATTTGAAAAACAGCTCAATTGCCCAGCGAGATTTATACATCTCTGAAATTTCTTCGGCGCTCATATCAAAACGATTTGTAATTAAATGAAGTTCATTCCCTTTTGAATCCATTACTTTTAAAAGTCGAAAGTAATTTTCAGCACGGTTTTGTGTTGTCCCAATCAACACCATCTGGTCCGATAAAACAGCTGTATTTTCCGGAAGTTTAAAATTATAAACCTCCCTTATGACAGCGTTTTTCCGTAACCTTGTAAGAAAAAAGTAGCCATCATCAGTCATGCGATCAAAGCGCTCGTAATCCAGGTACCCACGGTCAAACACATACATGCATTCTTTGTCATCCACCATGATTTCAAGCTGACCACGGTCATGTTCTTTTGCATTTGTTATAATGGCCTTTTCGGGATAGGAAATACCTTTTTCCATAAAGACGAGACGCAAATGCAATTTAACTTCTGCCTTTGTTTTGCGGAATTTTGCCCATTTATGATTTGTCAAATTGAGTGGCAATGTGCTTGAATCGATAATTTTTAAAGGCATGATAAGTTTTGTATAATGTGTTTTGGCATGAATTTGTGCGACTAAATCAAGGAAAAGCCTTTGGAACAGATCCGGATTCATGCCGTTCAATCGGCGTGAGAGCTGAGAAATACTAATTGAATCAAGATCAATACCTTTCTGCAATAGGTCATCGAAAAGACAATCGCTTAGCTCATGTAGACTCTCGATTTCTTCTAGCTGCGCAAAAAGTAATAATTTAAGGAATGATTCTGCCGTTAATTTTTTCGTATAGTAATCTAATTTCAACGTTTTCACCTGTTCTTCAAGTAATTGAAGATTTATTGGTAAAAACCATTGTCCAAATGAAGTTTTTCGTGTAATCTTGTCCATGAGATTGGTCCTTTTTAGTGGATTTGGACGGGTTACCACCTGACTTTATCTATTATAAAGGACTTTTTCTTTGCACAAATTAATTAAATTGAACATTTTGAGTATTTTTAATAATCAAAATAAATTAATGCAACACTAGTGAAAATAGACTTTTTTATATAATTACCGTAACAAAAACGTTCATATAAGAAGTAAAGCCCAGAAATTAAGCATTTCGAGGCTTTTTTTGCAAAGTTTAATGGTTAATAGGTGATGGTTTATTTTAAAAGGAAAATAATCAATTGCAATAGGACAAGCACCGTTTCGTTAAAGGCGCCCATTTCTGTATGTTAAAGAAAATGATGAAGTCATTTTCCCTATAGGGCTATTCAAGTATTCGAATCAATTTAGGATTAATTAGTTGAATACTTATATAAAAAACAAAACTATGTGTTTAAAAGTAGCTTTATTATTTAATTTTTTAATGATTTGACACGTGAAAATAGCAAAATACATTTCAAAAAATGAGAAGTGATAGGCTACTACTGCTCTTCAGATAAGTTATAGTGTACTTTCTGCAAGCGATTTTAGTTCGCCATAAAACAACGACCAGAAGCCATGGCATCAGCTTTCGTTACGTGAACGGTACCATGTGGATGCTGAGGCGGCGCATAAATAGAGTAAAGTTTTAGCGGGATATTACCTGTATTGGTTACATTATGCCATTTACCAGCAGGTACCATAATGGCAAAGTTTTCATAGACTTTTTCTGCAAAATCTAAATTATCTTTACGATCCCCCATTTGAACAATCCCTTGACCTTGTTCAATACGCAAGAATTGATCAACTGTGGGGTGAATTTCTAAACCGATATCTTCTCCAACATTGATACTCATCAAGGTAACTTGCAAATGTCTTCCTGTCCATAAAACGGTACGATACGTATTGTTTTGCTTCGTAGCCTCCTGTATATTAACGATAAACGGTTCTGGTCCATAATCTTTTAATTCAATTTTATCTTTGCTCTTAAATGATTTTAAAAAGGCCAATCGTTTAGCATGCTCCATTTCATCTGTGGAAGCACGAAGGAATACATCACCAACTGGTGAATTTTGCAAAAGCAAATAATCATTTCGATATTCTTCATAATTCGCTAATTCCGTTTCATAAGCTTTTTGCAGTCCTTCACGATAATTTCGAAAAGATACTTTCTCGATTTGGTACACAGGCTGTCTTCCAGTCATCGAAATATACAGATTTGTATGTTGCTGCCAATGTACCTTTTCGTCTTCTAAAATATTCAGAATGTCATTTTTATGCTTTTGATTTGGTGCTAAATTTACTAATCGGCTATATAAATCAATGGCTGAAGCTTCTCCTTTTATTCCGTCAAGTATTGCCTCAAATACTAGTCGATCCTTTCCTTGACTATTTCTTAACATCAAGTTTGAGTTATATATTGATGGGTTGACGTAATAAGGATATGGGTACGTGATTGGAACATTATACATTTTGATCATTCCCTCATATTTTTATAAAATTATCATATTCCTATGTTTAGAGTTTGTGCTTTAATCCATAGTGCCTTAAGAAGGTCTCATTTGAAAAGAATTTACTCAGTTAATGGCCCGTTTGTTCAACAGGCAGGGATGGAGAGCACCATTCTCTCCATAAACTAAACTTTTTTAAATACCTCTGTATAAGCAACTAATTACTCACTAAGTTGTTTGTTATCACCTTCTAATTTCTTGGTCTTCCGTTTCAGTGATTCAATAAGGGCATCCTTTCCTCATTTATTTCTCGTTAATATTGTTTTAGTATAGGTGATTGTTGCTGCCTTAGCGCTTCAATCCGTTCAATGAATATCGACATTGTTGATAGCGTTGTGCTTGCGTGCACTTGATTCATTTAAGACACTTCTAAAATTAATTTTTCCATAATGGCTTCATCACCAATTTTACAAATATAAAGTTGGTATCAATCGCTAATTCATCAAGGAATTCATAAAGGTAATCATCAAACAAGAACTAGATGATTAACTCCCCTCTATCTATTTCAACTGAATTGGTGTCCATTTTTATGATCAAAAATAAAGTCCTCTATAAAGAGCGATAGTGCTTCTACAATTCTCAAACCTTTTTAAATAGCCGTTTAATAAGCAGTCAATCTCGTATGTTAGTTGTTACCTTATAAAACTACACAGCTAACTCGTTTCCTTTGCGTATCCAATGAACTCTTTAATATTGTCAAACCGGGGGTCATCCCGTTTTACGACAATAAGTTCGGAATCTTCATGGTGACTGATATTAAATTAAAAACTGTCCAAATTTTCTTTTCTATTGGCAGTAGGATTTATTAACCAGTAAAGTTATTTGGAGAGACCATATAAACAAGCGTATATCCATCGGGTTCGCTGTTTGCTAATTCACCCCTACCAATCCAACCTTCACCTTTTTGACACAATACACCCAAGAGAATTAAAAATGAAGGCAAAAAAACCACCCATGATGTTGTGAGGGGTCTCATTGTGTTTATAAAGTTTGTTGATGTCAATGAAAAAACGTGTTAAGAATCGAAAAAGAAAGCTTGTATGTACCTGTGAAATACTCAAATCGTTATTATTTTCACCCAACTGATTCTGGCTTTCGTTACATCCTGATCCTATTCCGATAACCGTTAATACTAAAAGACCGATCTTTAAATTGTTTTATTTTATATATCATGAATCACTAGTGTTGCATAAATGTTGTTAGAATATTCAGTTTAAATATGTCCCCTGTTAAGAGCCAAAAAAGTAAATACCCAACTAAAGGTGGATCCATCCATTTGGAAATTTTTTCACAATTAGACTTAAGAGACGACGACAATTTGTTTATTAAGGAATGGTTTTTCCTTCAATCTTTCGAAGCCAAATATGTGCTGGTTTCCACAAAGCTGCCCGTAAATATCGGCTAATTTGTAGGGTTTTTCGTTTACTTTTTGTCTCGATTTGTGCGAGAACATGCAGGCAAAAAACAATAAGTGCGATAAACACTTGATTCTGAATTGCCCATTCGCTTTGGCCGTAAAACTTTTTGATATGGAGATGTTGTTTAATCCATTTGAAAAATAACTCAATCGCCCAGCGTGATTTATACATCTTTGAGATTTCTTCAGCACTTAAATCAAAACGATTTGTGATTAAATGAAGCTCATTTCCTTTTGAATCAATCACTTTTAGAAGACGAAAGTAATTTTCGGCACGGTTTTGCGTCGTACCAATCAACACCATTTGATCCGACAAAACAGATGTATTCTCGGGTAGTTTAAAATCGTAAACCTCCCGTATGACTGCGTTTTTTCGCAGCCTAGAAAGGAAAAAGTAGCCGTCATCTGTCATCCGATCAAAGCGTTCGTAGTCTAAGTAACCACGGTCAAACACATACATACATTCCTTGTCATCAACCATTACTTCAAGCTGACCGCGGTCATGTTCTTTGGCCGTTGTCATAATGGCCTTTTCGGGATAGGATATACCTTTTTCCATAAACACAAGGCGTAAGTGCAATTTAACACCCGCTTTTGTTTTGCGGAATTTTGCCCATTTATGATTAGTCAAATTGAGAGGCAATGTGCTTGAATCAATGATTTTTAATGGCATCACAAGTTTCGTGTTGTGCGTTTTGGCATGAATTTGTGAAACTAAATCAAGGAAAAGCTTTTGGAATAAGTCTGGATTCATGCCATTTAAACGGCGTGAGAGTTGGGAAATACTGATAGAATCAAGATCAATGCCCTTTTGCAGTTGATCATCGAAAAGACAATCGCTCAGCGCATGCAGACTTTCGACTTCTTCTAGCTGCGCAAAAAGTAATAATTTTAGAAATGACTCTGTCGTTAGTTTTTTCGTATAGAAATCTAATTTCAACGTTTTCACGTTTTCTTCAAATAATTGAAGATTTATTGGTGAAAACCATTGTCCAAATGAAGTTTTTCGTGTAATCTTGTCCATGCGATAGTCCTTTTTAGTGGATTTGGACGGGTTACCACCTAACTTATCCATTATAAAGGACTTTTTCTTTGCATAAAATGATAAAATTGAACATTTCAAGTATTTTTAATAGTTAAATTAAATTAACGCAACACTAGTGATCATGAATAATCACCTCTGTGTTTTATCCATTATTGAGAGAGTAAAAAGGTTGGTTTACTCGACCAACCTTTTTTTGTCTTTTAATTATTGTTGTTTGTATTGTGGTTCTTCTTGTTCGATTTGTTGAACGCGTGGTTCAACGCTTTGTAAAACAGATTGGGTTTGTTTAGCAGCATCTTGGTAAAGCTGCTTCGCTTGTTCATTATCTGTACTAAGAGCAAATGTTTCAAAGCTAGCTTGAGCGCTTTTTAATCCGGCTAAAGCTGTTTTAACGTCATTTATGACTGTCATGAATAACACCTCCTATTATTTTTTTTGAAACCTTTCTTAGAATGTTTGAAGATAGAAATATTTATTCATACAAAGTTTTTAAAATTCGAATTATATTTTTATTATTTTCGGAAAAAATACTCTTGGCAAAAAAAATCAAGGAAGAGAGAATAGGGTAAATTTGACGGTTGTACTTTTGTAAAAGCTGATTAAAGTACAATTGTTTTACAATTCGAGGGGGATTTTCCTTTTCGAGAAGCAAGACTGGTATGCTTATTTTGAAATGGAGTATTGATGCAGTTTGTATTTTTCATAAAATTAAAAAAGAGGTAGACGGAGTATGTATAAGGACTATCCTGAAACGATTTATATGGACCAAAACCACGAGCAAGGTGTAAGCAATTTAATAAAAATATAAATCAGTATTTTTCCAATCCTATTATACATAAGGAAATTAATGGTGATAAAATATATGTTGCCTTGGACCTAGACAGAATCTGGAATAGGATAAATTAATATTTAGTTTAGCCACAAATACTCCCCACCTGCGTATAGGTGGGGAGTATTTAATGCTATCTAAAGGTGGAGGGTCTTTAAAACTAATCTAAAATACCTGCATATTTTTGACCGCTGTGTGGCAATCTACCCAAGTGATTACAACATTGTTAACAAGGAGGAAACATCATGCAACAACCGCAGACGGGTATGGTTAATCAACAAGCACAAGCTTTCATGACGCAGCCGCCTGAAATAATGTCAACAAAGGATCATCTCTATTTAAACGATATGTTAAGCTGGAATCTACTTGCGATGAAGAAAATGCATTTTTTCGCTCAACAATGTCAAAATCCAGAAGTAAGAGCAGCACTTGAACAAGCTGGACAAATGCACGACCGACACTATCAACAGCTGCTTCAACAGATGCAACAGTATGTAACTCAACCTTCACAAAATATGAATCAATAAGGAGGATACGATAGTGGAAAATAATAATCCAAACAAAATTAAGAATCCTGAAACACCAGTTCCCAAGACGCCGCAAATGAACGATAGAGATTTTCTAAACGATGCCTTAACTACGGAAAAATATATATCTTCCTCATATTCGACTGCATTAAAAGAAGCAAGCCATGGGTCGTTGTATCGTACAATTGCGTCTATTTCCCAAGAAACTGAAGACTGTCACCGCAATCTATATAACTTAATGTTTAAAAACGGATGGTACGCTTTGGAAAAAGAAACTCCACAAACTATTCAACAATCGGTTCAACAATTTTCTAACTACATGCAAAGTCAAGATCCATATAGAGGCAATTTAATACAATAAAGAACAAGTGTTCAAGGAGAACAAACTCAGGGTACACACAACAATAATTATGCAAGACAAAAGGTTGGTTGGATGTTAACCAACCTTTCTCTTCTTTAGAACCTTCCTACAAACGTGTTCAAAGTATTAAATTGCTCAAATCCTGCCATATAAATACTAAAATAAAGGTTGTGTTAAAAATGAATCAAGAAACTAAAATTGCAAATGAGCTTCAGAAAATGTTGACTGAAAATCAAATCCCTGTTTCCGTCCAGGAAGATATTAATGTGCTCTCTGAAAAATTAGCTAATGGAGATATTACACTTGGTGAATTAGAAAATAAAGATCAGTTTGTAGAAGAGGTTATTCAGAAAGCAAAAAATAGAATCGGATAAAATAGGGAAACTTTGTAATATTATCTATCATAAGTCTATACATAATTGCTTATTGCTGTATTTCATCAAATTTCTTTTTAGACTATCTGAATAAATAAAGAATAAACGGAGAAAATAATTTAGAAATTACAACAATCGAAAGGGCGGTAAAGATGAATCTTAAGTGGATGAAACTTTTATCAACAGTTTTTCTTTCAATTTTCTTGTTATTAGGGTGTAATAATGGAGATGACGATAATAATCCACCACCTGAGGATGTAACTCCAGGGACAGAGGAACCAATTGAAGATCCGATCGACGCAACTGATTCAGATACTATTGATGAACATAATGTCACCCCTGATACAGAAGAACCAATTGAAGATCCTGAAGACGCAACAGATCCAGATACTATTGATGAATAAGTTTATACACCGTTTGAGAACAAACGGTGTTCTTTATGTATCAAGATTCAAGGATGTTAATAAGAAATTTAATACTTATATTGCAGCATTTTCTAATAACAAATTTATAGAGGTGTCTCATGACAAAAATACCAAGGTCCTTATTGGTTACTGTTTCCGTACTTATTCTTTTATCCATAGGGTTATTATTCTTAGTACAAAATACAAGAAACAAAGAGAATCACGAAAATAAAACAGTTGCTGTCAAAAACAATACCCCTATAACCAATGTCCAAAATGTTGAAAAAGAAAAAAATGTTCTTCAAATAAACAGCCTTTCCATGGGTCAAACCATCAAGAATCAATTAAGAAATGATCCTTCCGTTTTTCTAATAAAACACAATGAAAAAACGGAGAGTCATTATATTAAGAAAGAAGTAAACGTTGCATTCAAGACTCTTCCCTCAACAAAGGAATTAGAAAGGATGGCACAGGAGATCAATGGCACGATCATTAAAAAGCAAAATTCTACGATTGTTTTTCGTTCTAATACGCTTTCGACCAAGGAACTTATTGAATATTTTAACAGTCAGGCTATGGTTGAATTTGCTGAACCCAATTATCTTTATCTGCAAAATCAAATTGGACTTCCTAATGATTTGCTGTATAGAGAACAATACCAATGGAACTTATCGGCCATTCAAGCAGAAGCAGGCTGGGATATCACCAAAGGCGATGAACATATCATTATTGCTGTTATAGACACTGGCGTTGATCTGGACCATCCTGATTTGAGAAGACGAATTACAAATGGTTATAATGTACTGTTGAATAATAATTTCCCTGATGATGACAACGGGCATGGCACCCATGTAGCAGGAATCATTGCATCGGAAACAAACAACCATGAAGGTGTTGCAGGCATCACTTGGTATAACAAAATAATGCCTATAAAAGCAATGGGTGCTGAAGGGCATGGGACGACCTTTGATATAGCAAAAGGGATTTTTTGGGCAGTGGATCATGGAGCCGATGTCATTAATATGAGTTTAGGCAATTATCAGTATTCTTCCCTTTTAAAAGGGGCAATCGATTATGCATACAGTAAAAATGTTGTCTTGATTGCTGCAGCAGGAAATGAAAATACTATGCAGCCGAGCTATCCAGCTGCTTTTTCTAAGGTTCTAAGTGTCGCCGCCGTAAGTTACACGGGACAACGTGCCCCTTTCTCAAATTATGGAGATTATATCGATGTTGCAGCTCCTGGAGTTCAAATTCCGAGCACCTATTTTAACCAGCAGTATGCTGCCCTTTCAGGTACTTCTATGGCTTCACCACATGTAGCAGGACTAGCAGGTCTTTTGCTTTCAGTAAACCCTAATTTAACGAACCAAGAAGTAATAGACATTATTAAGAATTCTACTTATGATTTAGGAATCCCTGGAACTGATCACGAATTTGGTAGTGGCTTAATTAATGTAAAGAATGGATTGGAAGATGCCCAAAGCAAAAGGCAATAATCCCTTTTTGAAACCGTTGCTTTTCGTTGTTATAAAACTTCTACATGGTGTACATTGTTTGTACATGATAATGGAAAAACTAAGGAGGGAATTTTAGTTGGAGTGGATTTTTTATCTATACCTGTTAAATACGTTCTTTATGTTATTCATAGCTATTTGGGAAGTTCGTCGTCCTGCCAAGTCTTTGAATTGGATAATAATCGTCCTTGTTTTGCCTATCATTGGTTTCTGGCTATATCTTAGCACATCAAATCCCAAGATTATTCATCGGAAAAGATTGACCTCTTCTCATAATGAGTCTGATAAATTACCTGATACATATACTGATTCAGCATCGATAATCGCCGATGCTTTAAGGTATTTTACTGTAGGCGGGCTTCGAGTCGGCAAAGTCCACGTACTAAACAATGGAATAGCAAAATATGAACAACTTATCGAATCTCTACAAAAAGCCCAAAAAACCATTGATCTGGAATATTTCATCTATCGGAACGACCAAATTGGTAATCGCATCACAGAACTGCTGATCGAAAAAGCAGTAAATGGAGTGCGGGTTCGTTTTATTAGAGATGGTTGGGGGAGTAAAAAATTTCCGCGTCAAAAAATTCTTCAGATGGTGGAAGCAGGGATAGAATGTCGGACAATATTTCCTTTACGCTTTCCCTGGATTTTGTCCAATTGGAATTATCGGGATCATTGTAAGATTGTCACGGTCGACGGAAAGAAAGCATTTACTGGTGGCATGAACGTAGGGTATGAATATACAGGATTGAAGCCTGATGTAGGATTCTGGCGGGATACTCATTTGCAAATCATAGGAGAAGCATCAGTCGATTTGCAGACTGTCTTTGATGTTCATTGGAATATCGCTGTGCCGGAACGGATAAAATCAAAAACAAATCTGAAAACAAAATCTGAGGTAACGAAAATCAATCAAACCGGCAAAGTAGATCTTTCCAGATGGTCAGCCGAATTAGGATCAGAGTTGAGTACCCTTGATGACAAAGAGATGGGCATATCCCAGAAGACAGGGACAATGCAAAAAGCGTATATCCATACGTTGGAAGGAAACCCTGGAATTCCTACCCCAGTCATTCGGCAAGCCTACTTTATATGTATAACACAAGCGACCAAAACCATTGATATAACAACTCCCTACTTTATACCAGAAACAGATATTATTATGGCATTAAAGACAGCTGTGGCTCGTGGTGTGCGCGTAAGATTGCTGGTTCCTCGCCACATTGATCAAAAAATCGTAGGCTTTGCAAGTCGTACCTATTACGGGGAACTTATAGAAGCTGGGGTCCAAATTTACCAGTACGATAAAGGAATGTTACATGCGAAACTGATGATCATTGATGAGGAAATTGCAGAAGTAGGCGCAGCAAACTATGATATGAGAAGTTTTCGCCTGAATTATGAGGTGTGTCAAGTCGTGTACAGTGCTGATGTGGCAAGAGAACTCACAGAGCAGTTCGAGGGGGATCTTACTGATTCTGTACCATTAAGAATTGAAGACTTGTTGCAACGATCCCTGACCGAGCGCATTGTTGAACAAGGTGCTCGTCTGCTTTCTCCATTATTATAAGTTGATGTATCCTATTTTTATTGTTCTATCTTAAATCTAGATTTAACTTTGTTTTTAATATATTTCTGACTTATTAAAAAAAGTCGAAAACCCGTGTATTATAAGAACTTCCAACATGGTTTTTTTCTTATTTACGATGGAAATTCATTACTAAAAAACGGTAATACTAAAAAGGCAGCTCAAAGAGTTTGAATTCAAAAATATCTGTTACCTTTTCATTTAAATATAGAGGTGATATCAATAGATAATATATTTGAAAATCTTAAGGAAATACATTTATTAGAAGATAAGCTCTATCATTTAGAATTAAATGGTTGGCTAAAAATGAGTTTTTAACTTGGGAATGGTGGATACTAGTCGTTTTTTTAGTTGTGCCTTGGGTTATATGGGCTAAACTTGTTAAACGAGACATTATTTTAGAAATTTTGTTATTTGGTACCATAATTATCTTGACAACAACCTTATTAGATGTAGTTGGTGCACAATACAGTTTTTGGGATTACCCATTGCATTCCTACCTTTTATTCCTAGGGCCTTTCCTTTTGATTTTTCAATGGTACCTGTAGCTTACATGTTGTTATATCAATATTTTAGAAGATGGAAATCTTTTATTTTAGCCCAGATCATTATGGCACTAACATATGCCTATATAGGTGAACCCTTTTGCGAGTGGGTCAAACTTGTTAATTATTTAGAGTGGAGATACAGATATTCATTCATATATTACATCATGGTTGGAATTGTAACTCGAGCTTTAATACTAAAACTAGCCTCTTTATCTAAACCTCAAGATCTTACAACTAAGTAAAATTTAAATTGGAGGAAAAAACTTTGGAAGAAGTTAATATTGGTTTACTGACGATCAAAGTCATCGTTGGTTTTGCCACTTTATTTTTTATCATTATCATAACAGGCAGAACATCCATCTATCAGTTAACCCCGTTTCACTTAGTTTTTGTGTTAGTACTTGGAGATTTTTTAGGAAATACCATTTATGAAGATAAGGTAGGGATTTTTCATTTTTTATATGCCATCGGATTGTGGACGTTTCTTATGTTGGGAATAGAGTTTATGACTCTAAAAAATAAATCGACACGTTCTCTCTTATTAGGCAATCCTAACATCATCATTCGAGATGGTGTTATGGACAGAAAGTTACTTACAAAGAACAAATTGGATGTAAATCAAGTATTGAGTATACTCCGTCAAAATAATGTCTTTTCAGTTCGCGAAGTCAAATACGGTATATTGGAAGCTAATGGGCAAATAAGTTTATTATTAAAATCCAAGTATCAAAAACCAGACAAGCAAGATCTCAATCTTCCAGAAAGTCCAGTAGACCTCCCAACATCGTTAATTATAGATGGGGAAATTTTATGGGATAATTTACATGAACTCGGATTTGATCAACAGTGGTTAGATAACCAATTAACTACCAATGGATATGATAATGTAAAGCGTATACTTTACGCAGATTGGCGAGAGAGTGAAGGCATACATGTAAGTCCTAAATAAAATTTGTTAGGATAAGAGCATTTCTTGGTGAATATAAACTTTAGTCTTCAACAATCAGGCGCTTTAATGAAGTAACTAAAGCCTAATTTTTCACTTATAACACCGAGAAATTAGGCTTTTTATATTTTGATTTCCTTAACGTTGTAAATCCGCATTTTCCTGACGCTACCCCATAATATTCATCAAGCATAGATGCCTTTTTCCTTGTACGTTTTGGAATAAACCCATTGAGATATTTATCGATTGTTCTACGATCTACCCCTAATTCCCTTGCTAATTCACTTTTATTAATTTTCATCTTTAACTGCTCCATTACTTGTTTGAATTTTCCTAAATCTGAAAGACTCTTAATCTCAAAATCTGTTTCAATATTTAACTTTATGTACATACTAATCACCCAATATTAGTATGTAATTCATAATCAATTTTGTACATCTTTATTCAAGCACGTTTGTACATATTTAAATTATCATTTCTATTTTACACTTGAATATATTTAAAAACATAAATAATCAGTATAGGAAAGTAACCTTTATTTAAGAGCTAAATTAGAGATTGTTCGTCTTTACAGATTAACTATTTAGTTTTGTCCCAGCCTTATATCATAACATTTCCTTCACGGAGAATTCCCTACTGATAATTAATAATCGCAGGGCTGGGATCCAATATTAAGACCTCTTCAGGACTTAGCACAGGCTTATCTTTGTTATAAAAGATTTTAAATCCGCCATATTGCACTGCTTCGTTGCGCACGAATTTGCGATAGAGTGCCATTTTAGTATTAGAATCGCCCCACCCGTCATAATTTAAGGCTACTTCTACATTCTCGGTTGGCTGGATGGCTTCTTTGTTCGTTAATGCTTCATCCATAAATTGATGAACAAGGACAATTTTATCGGGCAAATTATTTTTTTCTACCATTTCTGTTAAGTACTGCACCGCCTCTTGTACTTCAGCTCCGTCTACTTGGCCAAGATTGACACCCGGAGTTTGTCCTTCTTTTACATGAAATTCCGTATCAATAGCTAGGTGGACATGAGGGAGCTTTAGCCATTTCTCAAGCAATTTCACTTGATTTAGGACGGAATCTGTTCCAAGTTGGACATCCAGCATAAGCAAGGCATCGTTTTCTTGCGCGAGATTGGAATATTTATCAATTTGCTCTGGGGAAGTTGGATGGTAGTACTTCCCATCCGTCCCTGGGTCACGCTGTGCAACGGTAGAAATGAGTTCAATCATTGGTACAGCAGGTCGTGAAGGGTCTGCATCTGAATAAGCTTGGGTTTGCTCTTTTAATTTTGCCATTAATTCATCTGGTTCCATTTCTCCCAATATCCCCATTTTGGAAGAGTTTGGATGTCCGTAATAGGCTATAAGTCTATGATTCTTTAATGGACCATCAGTTTGATCATCGGCACCTTTTACTAATGTTTCTCCAAGTGGAACCAACCTAGTGCGATCCTCCCCACGGGCTTCTGCACTCGGCATTTGTTCTAACTCTTCTTCAGCTACCTTTTCGGTTAGAGGAGAAGCATCTTTTGTTGGTTCCATCGCTTTATAGGATGGAGAAGGAATCTCTTCCTTGGTTGCTTTCTTCTTTTCCTTCTCACCAGAAGCGTCTTCTTCCTGTCCCTGTTCCTCATCATGTTGTTCACTTTCTTTAATAGTAGGAGTGTTTTTCGAACAAGAGATGAGGAGCACAACAAGGAGTACTCCTGAAAATAACAATGCTAGTTTTTTCATGTTGTTCACTTCCTTATGTATGGATTTCTTCTATCTATTATTCTAGATGTATTCCCCATATGCAATAAAGTTAACGGGGAGTATCTAATTTTCATAGAATAGGAGTGTTTGATTAATAGAT
The DNA here is from genome assembly GCF_012933555.1 of Niallia alba. Classification (GTDB taxonomy): domain Bacteria; phylum Bacillota; class Bacilli; order Bacillales; family Cytobacillaceae; genus Niallia; species Niallia alba. Next base: position 5,067,027 of record NZ_JABBPK010000001.1, on the reverse strand, counting down.
TAACACTGTATTTTCAAGGGTTGAACTGTTTGCGAACCCGTTAACCTAAAGTGTACCTTTTTCACACAAACTTCCCGTTAATATAAATTTATCCTGCTGTAAAAGAAAAAAGAATAACCATTGAAATAGAATGGATAATTCTTTTTCTCTAAATAGTTATTTATTTGTTTTATCTCTTTCTTGCATTTTCCTTACATTATCTGAGTGGAAAGGAGAATCACTCACTTCATCAACGACACTAAATGGGTTACCGTCCAAGTCAAAGAAATCAAAAAATTTCATTCCGCCAAAATCATCGATTTCGGTAGTAACGATGTCATTATTTCTGAATTGTTGATGGACAGCTTCAATATCGTCAACGACAAAATTAAAATAGGAGTTCTTCTGCTCCCCTTTAATAATAAACTCTGTAGGCTGGGGGGATTCCACTTTTACTAAGGCTAACTGTGTTGTCCCAGCTGGTAAATAAAAGCCGGCACCATCCTCCCAACTATCGATTATCTTCGCACCAAGAAACTTTACATACCAATCGGTAGATTTCTTAATATCTGTAACGGGAATAAATATACTACCTACTTTAAACATAATTTTCCTCCTTGAAATGAAATTCTTCCTTATAACGAATATAATAGTGGAAAAGTTACACTTATATATATATAAAGAGGAGGAAACATGGTTTTTGAAGATATAGAGGTTGTGATTAAGAAACTTTATAAATATTGTTTAAGGTTGTCAGGGTCACCTTGGACAGCCGAGGATCTAGTACAAGAAACGATCCTAAAGGTTTATAAAATAAAAAAAGCAGAGCCGAAAAGGGAGTTTACATTTTCTTATTTATGTACTGTGGCAAAAAATCAGTTTATCGATGAGACAAGGAAATATAAAGAGAGTATTTTATTTAATGAGGATCTTTTCGGAGAGGCCCACGATTTTATAGATTACGATGGTTTAATAGAAATTTTACTTACCACCTTACCTTTAAAACAGGCTATGCTAGTTACCTTGAAGGATGTATTTGGCTACACTTCAAAAGAAATGGCATCCATGTTAAGAATAAGTAATGAGTCGATTAAAACAGCACTTCATCGGTCTAGAAAGAAACTAAAATTACAAAATAATAATATGGAAATCCCCTCTTCTAATCAAGAAATTATTATAGCACTCACTAAAGCAATACGGGAAGTAAAACCGATGCAAATATTTTATCTTTATCGACTATTAGAATCACAAAGTTTTAAGGTAAGAAGAAGTTCTATCCATTCTCTATTCTATGTTATAGACCCAGATGGAAATATTTTAGAAATTACATCCAAGTAAGTTGAACTATATTCATACTACCAAAACGTGGTATATTAGTTTTACCCACAATTAGAACGGAGACTAATTATAATAAAAATCCTGGAGGCAAATATGCTATCATTTGAAGAAAAACTAAATATTATCGAGGAGTTCCCTCAATTAGAACGAAAGAATGTTTCATTAAAACGCGTCAATTTTCATTATGCGGAAAGTGGAAGTGACAAAAAGAACGTCGTGTATCACTTACATCCCAATGGGAACGGATTTGTATATGCGGACAAGCTGAGTGAGTATGAGACAGACGAAAAAGGGATGGTCAATATTAGAGATTTTTCAAAAGAAGAACTAAAAGAAATTATTGAAAAATCCATTCAATCATTAGGACCGAATATACAAGAAGAAGAGACGGTGGAGGAAGAAACCGTGGAAGAAGAAACATGGATTGATACGGAAAATAATACGCTCATACTTCTTCAAGAAGAAGGGTTTTGGAATATATATGCCGGAGTCAATCTAGAAAATAGTTTTTCAAGCTACGAGGAAGCTTGTGAATACTTAAAGGAAGAAGGCTTTAACAAATCATTTAAAATACGTAGGAAAAACAACGCAGAGGAAGGGACATAACTAAATAGATACTCTGTAAAGACGAACAATTTCTAATATAGCTAGTAAATAGCGGCTGCTTTCGCATACTTTTTACAAGAGGAAATATAATTAGTTGGAAAAACAGAGCAGCCGGAATACACGAAGACTCCTATGGGATTAGCGAGACAGTCTGAGACCCTGCAGGCCACAGGCCGAAGCGGCTCAGCGCGAGCCCCATGGAAAGCGAAGTGTATTCCGGCTGCGGGGAATCGCACCAAACTTCATGGAAACATCCTTTGAAAAACAAATAAAAGCCCGAACAATTATACGGAACATTCATTAGCATCTTCGTATAATTGTTCGGAATTATCCTTGGCTGGAATACTTATGTCCCAGCCTCGTTTTACTATTTTCATGAAAAAATGGAACAGCTCAAGGGCTTATCCAAAAAGGAGGAGAAAGAACTTGAGTCAAAATAGGTTGGTCCCCAATACCTTTTTATATACCTTCAATTATGCGGAGGAAGAAGAACATCTATGTAAATTAGAAGTTCGTTCTCTATTTCGTGCTGACTTACATGCCTTTGTATTAGAAAGCAGCATAAGTAGAGACCCTAGTAGGAGTCCTTTTATAAAAGAAAAAATAGCGGTTCTATTTACAGGTGATAGGTTAGAAGAGCTAATACAAAAGGTAGAGGCAATGCCTCCTTTGCGTGGTACTTATAAGGTAATCGGCATCAATTATCGGGACATCGATCCCCTTGATAAAATGGAATTTAATGAAAGGAAAGGAATCGCTAGACAAATTGGATGCTTGGTTCCAGGTGCAGCAAATCTTCATAATCCAGAGATAGTATTTGCTATTACCAAGTTAAAAGGAAAATGGTATTTCGGATACTATTCGGAAAATCAGGGTATGTGGCTTATTCATCAACAGAAACCTCATAACTACTCAACTGCACTAACTACCCGAGTGGCTAGAGCGCTAGTAAATATTGCAGTTCCAGAATTAAGAGGAGTGAAGGTGATTGATCCATGCTGTGGCATCGGGACAGTATTGGTAGAGGCTTTATCGATGGGAGTTAATATAACAGGCAGTGATTATAATCCCTTAGTCATGAAGGGCATTCGGAACAATCTCGCCCATTTTGGACTTTCTGGTCCTGTATTTTTAAGGGATATCAGAGACATAACAGAAATGTATGATGTGGCAATTATCGACATGCCATATAATCTTTGCTCCGTTGTTTCCGATGAGGAAAAATTTGCAATGTTGCAAAGCGCCCGTCGCTTTGCTAAAAAAATGGTCATCGTAACGACTGAAGATATAGATGGAATACTGGGTGAAGCAGGTTTTGAAATAGTAGATCGGTGTGAAGTCCCAAAGGGAAAATTTATACGGCAAACAATCGTTTGCTGCTAAGGCATAGGGATGGAATAGATGAGGATTAACTTGAATATTTCAATCTACGATTTTATGATAGCCTATGATTAAGCGGAATTTTTATACAGATGTGGCCTTTTTTGTAGAGATAAGTCAAAAAGAGAAAACTATTTTAATAATGTTCCGTGTGGGTGGAATACTCTTGTAAAAGAGTATTCCACCCACACGGATCTCACCTGTATTCATCTTTTTCAATAATGATAAGCGCTTATAGTGATATAAAAAAGTAAAGCGATTATTTTAGGTATTCATTTTAGAATGAGTAATAGATTACAGAACTCTAAAGAATAGATTTTAAGAACTTTCTATGTTTAAAATAATTAATTGTATACTTATAACTGACGTATAATAGGGAAAGCCCAAATGCACCAAAATAAGCATAATCAAAGATTATCCATAAAACAATAAAAATTATAAAACCAATAGAAGCCAAACCGGTATACATCAGGAGAGAAGTCCTTTTTCTTTTCTCTCTTTCTATATATGATTCCTGGTCAGAAAAAATATCGCTTTGTTCATTTGAGGGGGAATCTCTATAAAAAATATGCTTGGAATACCACTTGCTTTTTGAAAGCAAGGTCCAACCAGAATCTTGAAAAATCTCTTTATACTCTTCAAAATCTCTCTTTTTATCAAAGCTTCGGAAATCAATTTTATAAATTATATTTTTGGGTTTTTCACTTTGGGTACGTTCGAAGATATAGTGACAGTCACCAATATCCTCAGAATCATAACCTTTAAGTATCCAACCTTCGTTTAACATACTTTTTAACCATTCTTCCTCCTTGGAAAAATCTGAAAAACGTTTTGTGACCTTTTTAATAGCATTATTTTTCACCTTTATCCATCTCCCCTTGAATGATTGTCTTTGAATAATTAATCATTCGAATATATCTCTCATACTCCGAATGAAGTACTTTTTTTCCTTGATCCGTAATACAATATGTTTTTTTCTTACGTTTTTCCCTTTCGACAGCTATAGTTTCTATCAAATTTTGTTTTTCTAAATTTTTTAATACTCCGTAAAGGGTACCAGGTGCGATGATATACTTTCCTTCACTGGTATTTTCAATTTCTTTTATAATGCCATAACCGTGAAGTGGTCCTTGATAAAGAGCTAATAAGATTAAATATGTAGATTCTGATAATGGATTTATAGGAATCACCTTTTCCTTCATATGTTGACCAGCGATATATCGATACTCATAATATATATTATAATATATCGACAGTCAAGCTATAAACCAAATTAAAACTTTACCTCATATCAGCATTTTCTTAAAATTAACCATAACTTTAAAAAATGTAATTAGATTCTAAAGAAGGATACCTCAAACATTAAGAAATTGTTAATATTTTTCCTCAATTAGCCCTGTTAGTTGAAGAATTGAATTACCTAAATTTGACCACACATTTTCTATACAATCCTACAAAAATTTCCTGAATGAGATAAAAGTTACATACCAAATAACAAGCAAACTAACACCCCGATTGCACGATGACAATATTTATTGTTAAGAAGCGATTAGGGGTGTTATTTGCTATATTGCAAGCTAGCAAATTTACATGTATTTATAGTGTTTTTTTCACAAAACGGAATTACCTACTATTAATCTACCTGACTTTTTTGTTTTATCAGAAGGATAAGGGGTATATATTCCCATAAGCAATATATCAAGTTAGAGGTAATGGTAAAAAGTTCTTACTATTGAGGTTATTTGGGTTAACTTTTAATGGAAAAATTAGAAATGAATAAGTGTAATTTTTTTGGATGATCTCTGTCTGTGTAGAGATCATCTTTTTATTAACTAGAACCTTATAATGTTAAAGATGTATTTTTTTATAAAATTTGAGGATTGTATGTAATAATAGAGTGAAAAGGAGAGCTGGAATACACACAAAGTACAATAGGAAAGACTTGATTAGAATAAGTGCGGGCTATGCTCTAGGAAGGATTAGATATCTTATGAAATACATGAAATCACAAATGAAACAGTTAATCAAAGATAATAAGGACTTGCAAATACGCTTAAAGGATTTAATGGATGAACATGAACTTGAGAAAAGTTCAGCATTAAGGGCTTTGTATCATTCAGAAGTTGCAGCAGGCGGAAAGTATCAATCAGCATATCAAGCATTAGACTTGCCTAAAGGGTAGGTCTTTTTTTATTTAATACCTTAGTACATTTACAAAGAGAAGATAGCGTATAATAGAAGTTTGTATAAGGTACTAAATGTTACGGAAATAATAAGAAGAATAATTCAAAATAAAAGAGGCTTAATGATGAGTGCAAAGAATTTTCATGATTTTAATTTAAGTAATCAAATAGTAAAAGCTCTAGATAGTTTAGAATATAAAACACCAACAGAGGTTCAGAATAAAGTAATCCCTCTTGTACTAGAAAAAATCGATCTTGTTGTGAAATCACAAACTGGAAGTGGCAAGACGGCTTCCTATGGGATTCCTATTTGTGAATTAGTGGAATGGGAAGAGAATAAACCTCAAGCGTTAATTTTGACACCAACAAGGGAACTTGCTGTTCAAGTTAAAGAAGATTTTATAGATATAGGAAGATTTAAACGAATTAAAGCAGCAGCTGTATATGGAAAACAGCCGTTTGCTATCCAAAAAACAGAATTAAAACAAAAGACGCATGTAGTGGTCGGTACACCAGGGCGCGTATTGGATCATATAGAGAGAGGGACATTGTCCTTAGACAGAATTAGCTATCTTGTAATTGATGAAGCGGATGAAATGTTAAACATGGGATTTATTGATCAGGTAGAAGCTATTATCAATGCATTACCACAAAATCGAGTAACCATGTTATTTTCAGCTACCTTACCTGAGGCGGTTAAAGAACTGTCACAGCGCTATATGAAGACACCTATTGATATTGAAATCAAGGCGACTGGACTGACTACAGATAAAATTGAACACTCGCTTATAAAAGTAGAAGAGAAGGATAAGTTCTCTCTTCTTCAAGATGTAACGATTGTAGAAAATCCTGATAGTTGTATTATCTTTTGTCGTACAAAAGATAGAGTAGATACCTTGAGTGATCAATTAACAGATTTAGGATATAACTGTGATCAAATCCATGGTGGTATGGTACAGGAAGATAGACTTGAAGTCATGAATGATTTTAAAAGGGGAGAGTTTCACTATTTAATTGCGACAGACGTGGCAGCTAGAGGGATTGATATTGATAATATCACCCATGTGATCAATTATGATCTTCCTTTAGAAAAGGAGAGCTATGTTCATCGCACAGGAAGAACAGGGCGGGCAGGTAAAAAAGGGAAAGCCATCACATTTGTGACACCATTTGAAGATAGGTTTTTACAGGAGATAGAAGAATATATAGGTTTTGAAATTCCAATGATAGATGCTCCTGCAAAAGAAGAAGTTGCCAATAAGCAAGCTGACTTTGAAGCAAAAAAGAATGAAGAACCCACCATAAAAAAGGCGAAAAATGAAAAATTAAACAAGCAAATTATGAAATTATACTTTAATGGCGGCAAGAAAAAGAAGCTTCGAGCAGTCGACTTTGTTGGAACGATCGCTAAAATAGAAGGTGTAACAGCAGAGGATATTGGGATTATTACGATAATGGATACTTTTTCTTATGTAGAGATTTTAAATGATAAAGGGCGTTTAGTATTAGAAAGAATGAAGAAAACGCCAATCAAAGGTAAATCATTGAAGGTATATGAGGCTAAGAAGGACTAAAAATCATAATCAGTTGATTTTTATAATAATACAGAGAGTAGTACAAATTTGCTGAAAAGAAGCGTTTTGTGATAAAGATTTTTCCTTATTAAAACCAAATAAAATACAATTTACAAAGATAATGGTGATAAAAACAAGTTGACGAATCTCGACAAAATACGGTACTATTAAAAATAATTGAATAAGACCTCACTTTTTAACAGTGAGGTAGAGGCGCGATATTTAACAGTCTTTAGCGGAGTTTGAGAAGCTATGATGCTAAGGAGAAGGAAATGTCGCCGAAGTGTGTAATATTTCTCCGTATTACATGCTGGGTCTGTAGTTAAGAACTGCAGGACTGTCTCAATAAACCCCTTGTTTATTGAGTTGTGCTATCTCATTTGGGATAAAAAGAGAGGACTTTAGGGCTATTACATATACTACGACCTGAGTTGATCTCAGGTCGTTTTTTTTGTTTTAGTAGATTAATAGGAGGAGAGACATCATGAAAAACAAGTTTACATTATTTATGGTTTTAATGGTAGGAGCTATGCTTTTATTGGCAGGCTGTGGATCGAACAGTGATTCAGCTTCTGGATCATCAAATGATAATACATTTAAAGTAGGACTGGAAGCGGGTTATGCTCCATTTAACTGGACACAAAACAATGATTCTAATGGAGCTGTGAAAATCAATGGCTCTTCAGAATATGCTGGTGGATATGATGTGGAAATTGCGAAAAAAGTAGCTGAAGGTTTAGGAAAAGAATTAGTGATTGTTAAAACAGAATGGGACGGATTAGTACCAGCATTAGTTTCTGGGAAAATTGATGCAATTATCGCAGGGATGTCACCAACTGCAGAACGTAAAGAAACAATTGACTTTTCAGATAGCTATTATAAATCAAATTTAGTAATGGTTGTGAAAAAAGGAAGTAAGTATGAAAATGCTGCTTCTATCCAAGATTTCAAAGGTGCTAAAGTTACAGCACAGCTAAATACCTTTCACTATTCTGTAATTGATCAAATTGAAGGTGTAGAAAAAAAGACGGCTATGGATAACTTCCCAGCAATGAGGGTAGCGCTTGAGTCAGGAGTTATTGATGGATATGTTTCAGAACGTCCCGAAGGAGTTAGTGCCTCAACTGCAAATGACAAGTTTGCAATGGTTGAATTTAGTGATGGATTTGAAACATCGGAAGAAGATACATCTATCGCAGTTGGCCTTCAAAAGGGCAGTGATTTAACAGAGAAGATTAATAAAATTTTAGCAGATATCAAAGAAGAAGAACGTACAAGCATAATGGATAATGCTATAAAAAATCAACCAGCAGCAGAATAAAAAGGATAAAGAGGCTGGGAAATAAGTATTCCAGTCATAGATAAACCCGAACAACTATCAAATAATCCTAAATGATTGTTCGGGTTTTATTAGTTTTATAAAAGGCTGTTTCAGTACAGTTAGTGTTAATATCCGCAGCCTGAATACACTTCGCTTTCCATGGGGCGAGCGCCGAGCCGCTTCGGCCTATGGCCTGCAGGGTCTCGGACTTTCTCGCAGCTCCCATAGGAGTCTACGTGTATTCAGGCTGCTCCATATTTCCTACTAATTCATTTTTTCTAAAAAAACAATATTTTTTAGGGAATTGCCTTTAAAAACAGAGTGGAATGGAGCGGAAGACACTCGACTCCTGCGGGAAGTAGAGCAAAACCTAAGACCCCACAGGCTTTAGCCGAGGAGGCTTAGGTTGCTCCCCGCGGAAAGCGAGTTTCTGTAGCGCAATGGAACGAATTAGTTTTTACACTTGACTATATTTAAAACATAAATAACCATTGTATAAAAGGAACCTTTATTTAAGTGATAAATTAGAGATTGTTCGTCTTTACAGATTGGCTATCTAGTTTTGTCCCAGCCTCTTTATACAGTAAAGTAAGTGAGGAGAAAAGATGAGTCTTGAATGGATCATTAAAATAATTTCAGAGAATTGGCCTATGTTCCTTCGTGGTGCTGGTTTAACCCTTTTGATTGCCTTGATAGGGACGATTATTGGGGCAGCTATCGGATTGGTAGCAGGTGTAATTCGCACGATCCCTACACCAGAACGAGGTGCAAAAAAAGTCATTTTAAAACTGGTCAATATCATACTGTCTATCTATATTGAATTCTTCCGTGGAACACCGATGATTGTCCAAGCGATGGTTATTTATTATGGTTCTGCGCTAGCATTTGGTATAAATATGAATGTTCTTACTGCGGCGATTATTGTCGTATCGATTAATACAGGAGCTTATATGGCAGAAATTGTTCGAGGCGGAATTATTTCCGTTGATAAAGGGCAGTTTGAAGCAGCGCATGCAATTGGGATGAATCATGTTCAAGCAATGTGGAATGTTGTTTTGCCACAGGTTATTCGAAATATCCTGCCTGCAACTGGCAATCAGTTTGTTATTAATATTAAAGATACGTCCGTACTGAATGTTATTTCAGTGACAGAATTATATTTCGTGACAAAATCGATTTCAGGAAATAACTTTAGATATTTTGAATCTTTCTTTGTAGCTTGTCTCATTTATTTTGTGATGACCTTTATTGTAACGAGAATATTGCTATATATGGAGAAGAAATTAGATGGATCTGATAGCTATACGGTGATCGGAAGAGATGACCAATTAAGAGGCAAATTTAAATAATGGAAGAAGGTGAAAAACAGATGGAAAAAATTATTGATATTCAGCATCTTAATAAATCCTATGGAACACATGAAGTACTTAGAGACATTAATTTTTCTGTAACGAAAGGAGAAGTAGTTTCCATTATCGGTTCGTCTGGATCTGGTAAATCGACGCTACTTCGTTGTATTAATCTTTTAGAAAAACCAAGTGGCGGGCAAATACTCTATCATGGAGAAAATATATTGGATGATAAACATGATGTTGCGTCCTATCGAAAACACTTAGGGATGGTGTTCCAGCAGTTTAACCTATTTAACAATCATAATGTTCTCAATAATTGTGTAGTAGGACAAATAAAGGTCCTAAAGAGATCCAAAGAAGAGGCCGAGAAAGTAGCGATGCATTACTTAAACGTTGTTGGTATGGATAAGTATATTAATGCACAGCCAAAACAATTATCAGGCGGTCAAAAACAGCGAGTCGCAATAGCAAGAGCTCTTTCGATGAATCCAGATGTTATGCTGTTTGATGAGCCTACATCGGCTCTTGATCCAGAAATGGTAGGCGAGGTTTTAAAGGTCATGAAGGAACTTGCCAATTCTGGCTTAACGATGATTGTTGTAACATATGAAATGGAATTCGCAAAAGAAGTATCAGATCGAGTTATCTTTATGGATAAAGGTGTTATTGCGGAGGAAGGAAGTCCGGAGCGGATTTTTCAAAATCCTACACAAGAACGTACTAGAGAGTTTTTAAAGCGGACGATTCTGCAACCACAATAAATTTCATGATAGAAAGATAGGAAAGAAGTTACCTAAATGAATAAAGGATTTATAAATAGATGATCTCTGTTTTCTGTAGAGGTCATCTTTTTTATTTGTCAGTACTTTAATTAATAGGAATATGCACCTAACGATTCTGCTGTAAATTGTGCCCTAAGCCTTAGAAACTAATATCTCCATAGGACGTATAGAAAATAATGGATTTTTCTAGAAGGAGGGTATTAGATGAAAGCTTTACAAAGAGGGGCAATTTTAGTTTGTATTTTGTCTTTAGTGATAATCTCAGCTTGTGCAAAGGATCAAGTGCAACCGGAGAAGCTAAAAACTACTAAAACAACGACAACGGAGGAAGCTGTGGAAGAAAAAATCCCGCCTGCTGCCAAAACGGTAGAAGAAATGGTTGATCAGCAAGCAGGAGTATTAGTTGAAACACATATGGATCAGCAGTTAGAAACACTGGAAGGCTGGGACAGTCAGCAGTACCGAGATTTTCTAGAAGACACATTTAATCCGATTGCCGAGAAAGAGCTTGAGAATTATTTTATGAAACATAAAAATCTAAGCAGTGAGCAAGTGTATGATTACCTTGTTTATACGCTAGGGTCAGGAAATTATAAAAACTATTATGAGCAATTAGTTACATACGAGCATGGGTTTGTGATGCCTGAATTGCCGAGTGGTGAGGATGAAGTAACCACACAACAAAAGAAAATGAACGTTTTGGTGTTAATGGATGCAAGTGGCAGTATGAATGGGGAAATAGAAGGAAAAACAAAAATGGAGCTTGCAAAAGCAGCAATTGCGAAGTTTATGGAGCAAATTCCAAGTGATGCGAATGTTGCGTTGATTTCTTATGGACATGTTGGCTCATCGGCTGATTCAGACAAGAAAAAATCTTGTTCGGCCGTGGAATCGATATATCCGCTATCTGCCTATCAACCTAAAAATTTCACAAACTCATTAAATTCTTTTCAGGCAAGTGGCTGGACACCGTTAGCTGGGGCTATAAATGATGCTCAGAGAATATTGGCGTCCTATTCTGCAGATGAGTACGAAAATTTGGTTTATATGGTGAGTGATGGAGTGGAAACATGTGATGGAGACCCTGTTACTGCTGCTAAACAACTACAAAATCAAAGTATTAAGGCTAAAGTAAATATCATTGGATTTGACGTAGATAACGAAGGCCAAAAGCAATTAAAACAAGTGGCCGATTCTGGTGGTGGGGAGTATGTGACAGTGAACGATCCAGCTGATTTGGAAGTGCAAATTACAAAAAAATGGCAGCCTACGATTGGGGAGCTTGTTTGGACACAAGGGGTGACGTTACAGCAAATGACTGCGGCGATGGAGAGGATGAATGAGATTTATAATCCTCTATATAGGGTTTCCGATGCAGAATGGAATCGAATTAAAGATGCAGCGTATTTCTTGCATGATGAGAAAGTGATTACCGATGATGTAGAAAAACAAGTTTTGAAATTAGCTCATTCACAGCACGATTTGCGAAATAAGCACTTCCAAGCTATAAAGGAAGAAAAGGAGTCGGAAAGAGATCGAGCAGCAAAAGAAATTAACGATAAGGTAGAAAAATGGCGTCAGCAATGGCAATAGGAGTATAGAGGAAGCAGGAAATTACACGAAAAGCAGTTCTTCCATTGTTTCATTTTTAATGAATAATAGAAAGTAACTGCTTTTATTTTTCAGGAGTTAATACCTATAATTGAGTCTTTTTGCCTATATTGGTAAATGGTATAATAGTTACAGTATATACATTTATTAACAGCAGGGAGAGACTCGTAATGCCGTTATTAGGAAAGAAAAAGGCTGAATTGTTATTTTCATCTTTAGATAACGTAGTGGTAGATTTTAATTTGCCAAAGGAATTGCTAACTCAAATTGAAATGATAGGCTTAACAGAAATGGATGTTAAACGATTGTTCGTTTTAAAACCAATAGTAGAAAGCGAAGCGCAAAATTTAGTGAATTCCTTTTATGAGACTGTCATGAAAGAACCTACTTTAATTACGATCATTAATACCTATAGCGATGTTGAAAAACTTGGAAAAACATTGTATCACCATATTACAGAAATATTTTCTGGGAAAGTGAATGAATCATATGTTATACAGAGAAAAAGAATTGCGCATGTTCATGTCAAAATAGGGTTAGGAACGAAATGGTATGTGAACGCTTTCCAACATTTATTGAATGCGATTGTAGAAGTTTTTTATCGAGAAATCCAAAATAAAAATGAATTGTATGAGGCTGTTCGCTCCCTTCAAAAAATCTTTAGTTTAGAGCAACAATTAGTATTAGAAGCGTATGAAATAAAGGAAGAATCCAATCGTCTAGTAAAAGAAAAAGAAAAAGAGAAAATACAAGAAAAGTTGAGGGAAACTGCCCATGAATTATCTGCTATCACACAAGAAACGAGTTCTTCCTTACAAGGTCTGATTAGCCAATTTGATAAAATTCAAATGTTAGCCAATGGTGGGAACCAGGCTATTCAAAAGGTAGAGGACTTGTCTGAAGAGGGAAAAAATAGAATGGGACAAGAAAAGGAATCTGCCACAGCGATCAAAAATCAGATTGTTGTTCTGCAGGATGAGATTAGTCAAATGAGCCGAGTTAGTCAAAAAATTGATCATGTAGTAGACGTTGTTGCTTCCATTGCTAATCAAATTAATCTTTTAGCACTAAATGCATCGATTGAATCGGCACGCGCTGGTGAACATGGCAAGGGGTTTGCAGTAGTAGCAGGTGAAATAAGAAAATTATCGAATATGACAAAACAATCTACGGAAGAAATTGCTTCTTTTGTTAAAGAAATTTCTCAACAGGTCAAAAAGGTAAATGGGTCTGTCACTACCTTTAACGAGGATATCGTGAAAAATCAAAAAATAACAGAAGAAACAATTGAGTTCTTCAATCAAATTGTTTATGCTGTCAAACATTCAAAATATAAAACAGAAGTAATATTTAAGGAAATTAAAAATAGTAACTTAATTGTAAATCAACTTCATGAAACAACAAATGAAATAACACATACGGCTGAAATGTTAGTTAAATAACAAAGCTGCGAATGGGACAAAGCCGCTTAAGGAAGGCACAGATAAGCTAATGGACGGATATGTTTTCTGAACCAGTAGTACTCGAACAGCAAAATGTTTCCACTGTGCCAAATTACGGATCGGGTATCGCACCTTACTTCTTGTCACTTGCCTTTTTTGTAGGTGGGGATAATGGCATCCAATATTCTTCCTCTTGGAAAACGAAAAGAGCAGATTGTAAATGGAACCCATCATTTAGTTAACAAACTAGGATTGGTTTATACGATTGGATTTGTTCAAGCGATTATCGTAGATATTATTGTTTTAAGTGTGTTTAAGCTGGAAGTAGCAAGTGTTCCATTATTTGTACTTTAATTGGCATGAGCTTCAAACCCAATTATTTATTTTGGTGACTTATCTTGCAATAGCTGGGATCATTGCATGGATTGCAAGTCATATCCAGCATCGAGAAACGTCTGTTCAAAGTTCGCTTTCTTAAAGACCAAAACAGGCGACATAAGCTATCCTGTTTTAAATGACTTTGATTTAAAAGTGGAAGGAAAAGGTATGTAAACATCTTCGTTTACATACCTTTTTTCACTATGGGAGGTATTACGTCATAAAGTGTTGAATATAGGAATGAAATGACCATTTATACAAACGGTCTCCATTCTAAATAGTGATTTTAAGTTGATTTCCATGTTATAACAATTGATTATTATATGGAATAAGGCAAACCAATTTAGCAAACTGCTATATCAGGAGGTATAAAATGAAACAACTTTATATAAAGCAAAAGGTGTTTAGTTTAAGTGGTAAATTTACAGTTAAGGATCAGCAGGAGAAGGATGTTTATTATGTAGAGGGAAGTTTTATGAAAATTCCTAAGACCTTCTCTATTAGGGATGAAAACAAAAATGAAATTGCGCTTATTACGAAAAAGGTATTAAGCTTTTTACCAAAGTTTTTTGTTGAAATAAATGGTCAAGAAGTCCTGACTATTAAGAAAGAGTTTTCCTTTTTTAAAGCACGGTATAATATTGAGGCAGCAGGTATGGAGGTACTTGGTAACTGGTGGGATATGGATTTTCAAGTATTACAAAATGGGAAAGTCATCGGTAAAGTAAATAAAGAGTGGTTCACTTGGGGAGATAGTTATAAGGTACAAATTTTAAATGAAGAGTTAGAGACGATTGTTATTGCCCTCGTCATCGCAATTGATTGTGTGAAAGCAGATGAAGCAGCTGCAGCTTCATCATCAACCCATTAACATTAAGTAGAGGTAAGGTCCCTCTGAGGATCCCTTTTTGTTATAATAGTATCTTTAATACCAATTCAATTTGTGGAGGAGTAATAAGAATGAGCAATTTGCCTAATTGTCCAAAATGCGAATCAGAATATACATATGATGATGGGACGTTTTTGGTTTGTCCAGAATGTGGACATGAGTGGACGTTTAGTACTGAAACCGAAATAGACGGAGACAGCAGAGTTATTAAAGATGCAAATGGAAATGTTTTGAATGATGGAGATACGGTTACTGTTATCAAGGATTTAAAAGTAAAAGGTAGCTCTTCGGTTCTAAAGCAAGGAACAAAGGTGAAAAATATTCGCTTAGTTGATGGTGACCACGATATTGACTGTAAAATTGTTGGTTTTGGTGCAATGAAATTAAAATCAGAATTTGTGAAAAAAATATAAAGTGAGAATCAAGGGGACGGTTCTACTGTTTCCCTTAAAAGTCCTCAGAAGAACCGTACCTCTGCCTTACTTCGTATCAAATGCATCTACATTTTCAATGGGGAAAATGGATTGGAAAGGTAGATGGCTATCACCGATTTGTTTTGTCTCTCTACTATGAATTTGATATTCTAGCATTTGTTCAATGTTTAACTCTCCCCTTTCGTCTCAGCATTTAGGATAGTATAGTCTGTAATAAGTTGGTTTTCTCTTTGCTCCACATCAGTTACCTTCATTTTATAATCAAACCGTTTAATTTCCTGCTGAATAATGCCCGAATATCTTTTGCTAAGCGGTTATCACAATGTTTCGCAGATAAAACATCTGCATGACTTTTGGATAACCGATTTTCCTTTTATAACAGAATCTGTAACCTAGTCATCTTTTGTTTTTCTATCGAAGTCATAGTAGCGGACCATTGCTGTTATTCATTTCCCCCAAAAAAAGTCCCCCTAAGAACCGTCTCTCTGCTTCCCTCGTTCATATGGAGTTCATATTTGTGTTTTATTATCGCTTCATCAGATGAAGAGGAGGATTTACTTGAATCAAATTATAAATAATAAAAAGATTATAGATAGTAGTGAATGGGCTGTGGAGGCTCGTGGTTTGGTGAAGGTATTTGGTGATAATCGGGCGGTTGATGGGGTGGATTTGAATGTTCGCGCTGGTTCGATTTATGGTGTGCTTGGCCCAAATGGAGCTGGGAAAACGACCACGATTAGAATGCTTGCAACATTACTGAAGGCAGATGCTGGTTCAGCAAAAATCTTTGGTTACGATATAGTAAAGGAACCGCAGCTTGTTCGCCAATTAATTGGTGTTACAGGTCAGTACGCTTCTGTTGATAAGTCATTAAGTGCTACGGAGAACCTAATTATTTTTTCTCGTCTATTAGGCTTAGGGCGAGCTGAAGCGAAGCGTAAAGCAATGGATTTACTAGAAGAGTTTGGTTTAATAGAAGCGGCAAAACGTCCATTGAAGAATTTCTCTGGCGGAATGCGCAGAAGGCTTGATTTAGCTGCCAGTCTCATTGCCCAACCACCGCTTATCTTTTTAGATGAACCAACAACTGGGCTAGATCCGCGAACCCGCAACCAAATGTGGGATACAATCCGAAAGTTAATTAATGGGGGCTCGACAGTACTACTAACGACACAATATCTTCAAGAGGCAGATGAACTAGCGGACCGAGTTGCGGTTATCGATCATGGGAAAGTAGTTGCGGAAGGAACCGTAAATGATTTGAAGGAATCAATCGGTACATCATCCTTACATTTAAGTATACAAAACGAGCAGTATATGCAGGATGCTCGCTTAATCGTGGAGCGTGTGCTTAACGTCCAATCAGCTGTTTCAGCAGAAGGTGGAAAAATCACAGCACCTATGGCCGATGCTGATAAAGTAACAGATTTGCTAATTACCTTAAAAGAGGCTGGTATTCCATTAGCTGAGCTAAGTGTACAGAAGCCAACATTAGATGAGGTTTTCCTATCTATCACTGGTTCAAAAGAAAATATCGCAGATACTACGAATAAATCTAGTAAAGTGGAGGAATTAGTATGAGCAGCACTATCATAAAACCAGCTCATGAACGGAAACTTCGTGGAAACTCAAGTTTTCGCCAAGCGGTTAGAAATTCATTAACAATGGCTTACAGAGGTTTGCTTAAGATAAAGCGTACACCTGAACAATTAATCGATGTTACATTGCAGCCGATTATTTTTACTCTTATGTTTACGTATATATTTGGCGGGGCTATTTCTGGAAATGTGCAAAACTATTTGCCTGTTATTATTCCAGGCATTCTCGTCCAAACTGTTATTACCACTTCTGTTGTGACAGGAGTACAGCTCAGGGAGGACATGGATAAAGGGGTCTTTGATCGGTTTAAGTCCTTGCCGATTGCCCGGATCGCACCTTTAGCTGGAGCATTATTAGCTGATACGATTCGATATACCATTGCAACAACTCTTACATTTACAATGGGATATGTTATGGGCTACCGACCAGAAGGTGGTATAGGCTTTGTGATCCTAGCAGGACTTCTTGTCATTGTCTGTTCTTGGGCAATTAGCTGGATCTTTGCTTTCTTGGGTGTTATTTCACGCACAGCTTCAAGTGTGCAAGGGATCTCAATGATTGTTTTATTTCCGCTAACCTTTCTTTCTAATGCCTTTGTACCAGCTGATACAATGCCTAATATACTTCAATGGTTTGTAAAAGTTAATCCAATTTCGCATTTAGTTACAGCAGTAAGAGATTTAACGAACAATGGCACAATGGGATGGGATTTCACGATCTCCCTAATTGGGGCAGCAGTCATCGTAGCAATTTTTGCGCCAATTACAGTACGAGCTTATATGCGACGTGCATGAGTTTTAGTAAGAAGAAATGGTAGAATAAAGAATAATCAAATGGATAGGAACGGCCATTAATTTGGCGGTTCTCCTTATTTTTTAAAAGGGATGAAGTGTATGGCAAAAATATTAATCGTAGATGATGATCCACATATTCGGGAATTAATCCGCATCATTCTGGCGAAGGAGGGTCTTTCCATTGTAGAGGCAGAAGATGGAGAAGTTGCTATGACTTTATTAGAGCAAGATAAAATGGATTTAATTATCCTCGATATTATGATGCCAAATATGGATGGATGGACATTTTGTCGAGAAGTACGAACCAATTATACGGATACAATGCCAATTTTAATGTTGACTGCAAAAGGAGAAACAACCCAAAAGGTAAAGGGCTTTGATCTCGGAGCGGACGATTACTTAGTAAAGCCATTTGCTCCGGCCGAATTACTAGCAAGGGTAAAAGCGCTTCTTAAGCGCTATCAAATTACTCTCTCCAATCGGATTGTGATTGGAGATGTCACTATTGATCGTGATTCTTATAAAGTCTCTATTGGCGCCGAAGAAATTACGTTGCCTTTAAAGGAATTTGAACTATTATTTAAACTTGCAACCCATCAAAAGAAAACTTTCTCGAGAGAACAATTGATTGAAGACATATGGGGCTTTGATTATGAAGGAGATGAGCGCACAGTTGATGTTCATATAAAACGCTTGCGACAGCGGTTTTCTCAAGAAGAATGCCCCTTTAAGATAATAACAATCCGTGGTCTCGGTTATCGTTTGGAGGGAAAATAGTGAAGTTCTCACAATTTATGAAACGAACAGCAGGCTTCCTTTCAATCATTGTATTTTTACTAGTATGCTGGTCACTAGCTTATTTGCTAACTGCATGGCTTTATGATGCAATTCAAATAACTCCTAGTGAATTCATCAGACAGTTAATAAATTCGATTGTTGGATTTTTCTTCTTTGGTTGTTGTATAGCAATTATCACAAGAATTCCATGGGTAAAATCAAGACAAGAGAAACACCTGCATCCAATCATTCAAGCAATAAAAATGATTGCAGAAGGAAATTTTAAGATTGATCTTTCTTATTATAAAAGTCAGTTTCGTGAAGGAGATGATGATCATCCCTATTATCAAATCGTATCAAGCATCAGTGATATGGCAGAAAAATTAGGAGAAATGGAAGAAATGCGTCAGGAATTTATCTCGAATGTGTCCCATGAAATCCAGTCTCCCTTAACGTCTATTAGTGGTTTTGCCCATACCTTGAAAAATGATGATTTAAGTCCAGAAGAACGAAAACATTATTTACATATTATTGAAATGGAAAGTACACGCTTGTCCAAATTAAGTGAAAATCTATTAAAGCTTACCTCTTTAGAATCGGAACACTTGCCTTTGGATCAAAGAGAATACCGATTAGATCACCAGCTTCGTCGTATTATTCTTGCTAACGAGCCACAATGGACAGAAAAAGAAATAAATATGGATATCTCGCTTGAGGACGTAAAAGTCACTGCAGATGAAGTCATGCTGGATCAAGTATGGATTAATTTACTGCATAATAGTATAAAATTCACGCCAACAAAAGGTACTATAGCAGTCGAGGCATTTAAATCGGATAATGGAAGCATCACTGTTAAAATAAAAGACACAGGAATCGGTATAGAACAAGAATCACTCATGCATATATTTGAACGATTTTATAAAGCAGATAAATCAAGAAATCGAAGCGCTGGAGGAAATGGACTCGGTCTTTCGATTGTCAAAAAAATCATTGATTTACACAAAGGCGAAATCCAAGTCCAAAGCGAAGTAGGAAAAGGAACAGAAGTAACGGTGAAAATAGGGAAGCAGAGGGATGGTTCTACTGAGGTCAATTAAACGGACCTTATAAGAAACGTTCCTCTGCTTCCACTTCTAAATAAGGAGTGAGTAACATGGTAAATAAAGTTGTCTTAAATGATTTTGAATTAACTGTTTCCAATTATAAAGAGAAAAAGATGAAAAGTAATAAGACCGAGAAGTATTTAATGCTCGTTAGTTTTGAATTTGAAGTAAGTGGTGGGGAAGAATACCATGTAGTGACGAAGTTTTTATATGAAAATGTTTTTGATGTAAGTATCCCAAATAAGCAATTGAATTTTAGAGGGAAAATCAATCAGTATTCTACTTCTTATACCGATTTCTCAGATGAAAATAGTATAAGTGAATTCTTTTTAGAATTGAAAGAAGTGGAATGAATTTACAAATATAATAGACAAACAGATCGCTGTTAATCGTTTTTATGATCTGTTTTTTGCTTATTTATACAACAGGGAGGTCTGTCAGATGAAGTTAAGTATTTTAGACCAAGCTCCAGTTTTATCTGGAAAAACGGCGCAAGAGGCACTTCTGGAATCGATGAAACTTGCACAATTTGGAGAAAAACTCGGTTACACAAGATACTGGATTGCAGAGCATCATGATTTCCCAGGTCTTGCTAGCTCTGCTCCAGAAGTCGTACTAGGATACATAGGAGCTAATACAGAAAAGATAAGAATTGGAGCTGGAGCTATATTATTACCACATTATAAGCCTTATAAAGTGGCCGAAACGTTTAATGTGCTGGCAACCTTATTTCCAAATCGAATTGATCTAGGAATAGGTCGAGCACCAGGCGGATCTGCTGAAGCTTCGATTGCTCTTTCTGGGAATTTTTTAGAAAATGTCCGGAATATGCCGGAATCCATTAAAGACCTTCTACATTTTTTATATAATAATTATCCATCTGATCAGATGTTTTCCAAAATAACTGCACATCCTCTTCCCATTGTTCCCCCTGTCCCTTGGATTCTAGGGACGAGCGAAAAAAGTGCTATCCAAGCTGCAAATTATGGGACAGCCTACGCATTTGGACACTTTATGAGCGAAAAAGATGGAATGGAGATTGTAAATACATATAGAAATGCATTTCGAAAAAGCGGAGGTATTCAAAAGCCCGAAGCTATCGTAACTGTATCAGTTATTTGTGCAGAAACAACCGAACAAGCAGAGGAACTTGCTTTAAGTTGGTTTCTATCGAAAATTAAAATAGATACAGGCGAAAAAACTAAAGGAATTCCAACAATAGAAGAAGCAAGAAACTATTCTTTTACTAGCGATGAAAAAGATAGAATAAAAGAAATGCGAAAAAAGATGATTATAGGGAATCCAAAAGAGGTTAAAGAGCAATTGGTTGATTTACAATCAGCGTATAATGCAGATGAAATGATGATTATTACTATTACTAATAGTTATGAAAGCCGAAAAAAATCCTATCAGCTTATTGCAAAAGAGCTATGGTAATCTTTCTAAAATGTGAGGAAAGAAGGGGATTCAAATGAAGTTGAGTGTACTTGATCAGTCTGTTATTAGTAAAAATTTGCATGCAGCGAATGCTCTTCAAAATACGATTTATTTGGCAAAAAGAACAGAGGAATTAGGATACACTCGGTTTTGGGTTGCTGAGCATCACAATTCAAATGGAATCGCGGGGACTTCTCCAGCGGTACTTATATCGAGTATTGCCTCTCAAACAAACAGGATACGTGTCGGTTCTGGTGGTGTTTTGCTTCCCCAGTACAGTCCATTTAAAATAGCGGAAGATTTTAAGGTGTTAGAAGCGTTATATCCTAACCGAATCGATTTAGGCATTGGGCGTTCACCAGGCGGATCTACTCCCACTCGATTAGCCCTTACAGATGGGATGAGGAAAAGCTTGAATGAGTTCCCACGACAAGTAACGGAACTTCAAAATTATTTAGCAAATACCCCGCTTGGTCTTGAAGTTCGAGCATATCCCTCCATTGAAACACAACCGGAAATATGGATGTTAGGTGTCTCACAGCGAGGAGCCAGATTAGCCGCGGAAAAAGGAACTGCTTTTACATATGGACATTTTATCAATCCAATTAGCGGAAGCATTGCGATGAAGCATTATCGGGAGAACTTCCAGCCATCTGGCACTTTTGCTAATCCAAAAGCAAATATATGTGTTTTTGTTGTATGTGCACCTACACAAGAAGAAGCAGAAGAAATGGCAATGAGCCAAGATCTTTGGCTGTTAGCAGTGGAAAAAGGAGAAGATACCTTTATTCTCTCGAAAGAAGAGGCAAAAAGGGCAGACCTTTCAGAAGAAGACAGAGAAATCGTAAGGAAAAACCGAAAACGAGCAATAATTGGAACGCCAGAAAAAGTAAAAGAAGAGCTTGTCCGATTAAGTGAAAACTATCAAACGGATGAATTTATGATTATAACAAATATTTATGATTTTGAAGAAAAACTGCAATCTTATACATTACTAGCACAAGCAGTTCTTTGATATTTGGTTTAAACACCCGATAAAATTAGCTATAATAATGATAAAAGGGGGTGCTTACAGTTGGAGAATCACATACGATTGTCTGATACTACTTCCACTCATGCAAAGCCTATTATTAGAAAGGCGATACTTTGCATGGGGCGAAACGATTAAATTTATCGCTAACAAAGATTTCTAATATTTTGGCTTTGCACCTTATTTTAGACAAAATTAAAAATAAGGGAGCGGGCAAATTGAAATATACGAATGCAAACAATGTTTTACCTGAAAAACTTATTGCCGAAATTCAAAAATATGTTCAAGGTGAGACTTTATATATACCTAAGCAAGAAAACGCCTATAAGAAGTGGGGAACATCTAGTGGCGGCAGAAAAATGCTGGATCGCAGGAATCATGCAATAAAAGCAGCCTTTGCAAAGGGAAGCACGATTTATGCTTTGGCGAAGGAGCATCATCTTTCAACAGAAACGATTAAGAAAATCGTGTATTCAAATAAGAATGAGGGATAGCACTGATGAGGTTCATCAGTGCTTTTTTATGTAGAGATTGTTTCTAAGTCATCTTTTCCATTTTAGAAAGGTAGGAACTTTATTAAAATAGTAAGAGGGGCGCAACTAATGATAGGAGAGAATGCATATGACAGAACAATTTATAAAAAATGAACAGCTGAATTTTATTGAAAAACAGATTGCAATCATTAAGGATAGTTCCAATAAAAACTTGCCAAAGACGGTGCTAACCGCAGTAATAGATTTAGCAAATGCAAAAATTTTGGATCTCTTTCCTCAAGCATCACTTGAACAGCAAGAGTTGTTAGATATTACAAAATGGAATACAAAGGAAGAGTATTAGCGATATATCGAACAGTTAACTGCTTGTTTACTACCATTTCCCAAAATTACAGAGCAGCAGCTCAAAAAATTATTTCCCAAGCAAAAAAAATTAAGGTTACCTGATTTATCAACGATAGATCACAATAAATTAACTTTTTTAAGTTGGAATGATTTGAAATCTAATAAAAAAGTTATTATTTATGATCTAGAAGGAACATTAGTTGGGACGGAAGGAAAAATGACACCGACGAGTAAAAAAAATATTTGTTCCTTCTGTAACTGCTTTGGAGAAGTAGCCTATTTTTCAACTGTGACAAAAGAAAAAAGGCCCAAAAATGCAGATTATTACAAAGCCATTGGCAATCTAATTTGCACAGATAGCAATGAATGCAATAAGAACATAACCAATACCGAATATTTGCGAGAATTTTTGAAGACTGCGGAGGGACGGTTCTACTAAGGACTATTAAATGCCCTCAGTAGAACCGTCTCCGTGCTTCCCTTTTGATAATTTGTGCTAAGGCTATCAATCCTCTCTCCAACTCATCGAATGAGGCGTAGGAATAGGATAATCGTAGATGCTGGTCATCTGTTTTATCGTATACGATTCCTGGATTGATAAGAATTCCGTCTTTAAGGGCTAGAGAAAATAGCCTTTGTGAAGAGATGCTTAGCTTTAATTTTAGCCATATATAAAACCCACCTTTCGGCAATGTCCATGTGGCGATATCAGAAAAATATTTCTTTAATAGTTCATTTGTAAAATCTCTTCTATGTCTAAGCTCGTCTCTTATATTAATTAAAAATTCCTCATACCAACCTTTGCTCAGCCATTTTTCTACAGCAAATTGAGATAAGGTACTGGAACCATAATCTGTTTGCATTTTAATATCAGCCAAATGACCAATCACTGCCTCCGGACCTACTATCCATCCGATTCGAAGTCCTGGGCTTAATGATTTGGACATGCTCCCAATATAGAGAACATTTCCTTGGAAATCATGAGCTTTTAGAGGCTTAGGTGGTGGGATGTCTAACCATAAATCTCCGTATACATCATCCTCAATGATAGGGATTTTTTCCATTTGGCTAACTGCTATTAAATCTTTCCGTCTTCTTTCAGACATTACAATACCTGTTGGATTATGAAAATTAGGTATCGTATAAAGTAACCCCGCTTTATGTTGCTTCTTTAGTCGTCCGATAGTATCAAATGTTACCCCTTCTTCATCAAGTGGTAGGCCAAGTAAATGCATCCCAGCCGATTGGAATACATGGATGGAATTTAAATAAGATGGTGTTTCATGAAAGATTGTAGAGCCTCTTTTTAATAGCCCAATAGATAGCAATTGCAGTGCCTGCAGTCCGCCAGAAACAATTAAAATGGATTCAGATGAAGCAATGATTCCTTTCTTGCTTAAATAGGCACTGACTGTTTGGCGCAAAGCAAAGCTTCCCTTTGGTTCCGTGTAGCCAAGAGATAAGCTTTGCTTCTCATTAAATTGAAAAGTTTCTTCCATCCGTCCTTTAGGTAGCAGTTCTGGGGAAAGTTCCCCCGTACCTAGCCTAATCATATGGGGATTTGCTTCCGCTTTATTAATTTCTTGGATGATGGAAATATTCGGTTGGTGAATTCCTGATTTAACATAACTGATCCAATCAGGAGGAGGTGTGGCTGCAAGTAGACCCCATGTATTATTTATTATCTTTGTACCACTTCCCACTTTCGCTTCCATTAAGCCATCTGCAGCCAATTCTTCAAGTACTGCTACAATGGTGCTTCGATTCACTTGAAATTGTTTGGCTAAGTTGCGTTGAGAAGGAAGTTTCATACCGATTGTCCATTCACCATGCTGTATTTTTGTTTTCATATATGCAGTTATTTGTTGATGCAACGAGACAGTAGAATTCTTTTGTGGCTTCCATTCTATTTCTGCCATAAAAGTGTGCTCCTCTTCTTTGTTTTCTCTTATTTTACCAAAATGGTTGGGTTGGTGACCATCCAATTGGATGGAGACAAGAAAACTATTCTCCGCTATGCTGAATAAAGCAGAGGGGGAAGAAGAATGGAACCATTATTACATGGAATGATATTAGCATTTGGGTTAATACTACCTTTAGGTGTTCAAAATATATTTTTGTTTAATCAAGGGGCGACACATACAAGATTCATTGGTGCATTACCTGCTATTATTACAGCTAGCATTTGTGACAGTTTACTTATTTATTTGGCTGTTGCAGGCGTTTCTGTAGTAGTGTTTACCTTTGAGTGGGTTAAAGCGATGCTATTTGTTGTTGGCTTCTTTTTCTTAGTTTATATGGGATGGGCTATGTGGAAAAGTGCAGACAAGGAAGGGAATAGGCAGGAGCAAGTACCCTTTTCCCCCCTTCGCCAAATAGCTTTTGCTGCATCTGTTTCTCTATTAAATCCACATGCGATACTTGATACAATCGGGGTCATTGGTACAAGCTCTCTAGCCTATACAGGAGAAGATAAAATTATCTTTACTGTTGCTTGTATAAGTGTCTCATGGATTTGGTTTTGTCTTTTGGTGATAGTTGGAAGGAGACTCGGACAAATCGGCCACCAAGGGAAGCTGATAAAACGCGTTAACCAACTATCTGCAATGATCATTTGGGCGATGGCTCTTTATTTGGGTATAAATCTTATAAACTCATAAAGACTGCAGAGTGACGATTCTACTGTAGACCATCTAAATGACCTCAAAAGAACCGTCACTCTGCTTCCCACATTGGGCATTCAAAATGACATCCCCTCAATATTTCGCTATAATGAAAAAGTTGTGAGTACCCTTCAAATGGTAAAGGGGGTTTTTGTTATGATTCAATTGCGTAATGTCAGTAAGCGTTTTGCGTATGATGAGGTCATTAAGTCTATTTCTTTAGCGATACATAAAGGGGAAGTCTTTGGAATTATTGGGGCGAGTGGTGCTGGTAAATCGACGTTGCTTCGTCTAATGAATTTATTAGAGGTCCCGGAGACGGGAGAAGTAGAAGTAGATGGGCGAAAGTTGACCAGTCTTAGCTATAAGGAACTTCGCCAAGCTCGCCAATCGATTGGGATGATATTTCAGCATTTCAATCTTGTCGCGAATAAGACAGTTTACGATAATGTCTTAGTGTCTTTAGAATTAGCTAATTATCCAAGAAAAGACCGAAGAAATCGTGTAATAGAGTGTCTCCGATTTGTTGGACTGGAGAGTTATATGGAGAAATATCCTGCCCAATTAAGCGGGGGTCAAAAGCAGCGTGTGGCGATTGCAAGGGCGATTGCAAATAATCCACAAGTATTATTATGTGATGAACCAACCTCTTCCCTTGATCCGAAAACGACAGCGGAAATCTTACATGTATTAGGGGATGTAAATAAGCGACTAGGTGTAACTATTGTCATCGTCAGTCATGAGATGGAAGTAATTAAAAGTATATGTAATCGCGTGACGGTTATCGAGGATGGAGAAATTTATGAAACTGTTGCTATTGAACCAAAAGGAATTCAACAAATAAATAATACCTCAAAAAGATTGGTAGAACAGCTAAAAAAGGATGGTGAATTTGACCATGCCTGAGATATTAGTTCAATATAGAATGGAAATTTGGCAATCAATCGGACAGACATTTATAATGGTTGGCATGTCTATTTTAGCAGCGATTATAATAGGACTTCCAGTTGGGACATTGCTTTTCTTAAGTAGAAAGGGAAAAATGCTAGAGAACCCAATCGTTTTTTCTACGTTGAATTTATTAGTAAATATTATTCGTTCGTTTCCGTTTTTATTATTAGTTGTCTTTCTTATTCCGTTTACAAGAATTATCATTGGAACGGCTATTGGAACAGCTGCTGCCACTGTTCCATTATCAATTATCGCTATTGCCCATTATTCTCGCTTAGTAGAGCAATCGTTACTGGAGGTGCCGAAGGGTGTCATAGAAGCAGCTATTTCGATGGGGGCCTCTGTTAGGGAGGTAATTTTTAAATTTCTTTATGTCGAAGCTCGCTCTGGACTCGTATTAGGACTGACAACATCGATTATTAGCTTTATTTCTTATTCAACCATTATGGGAGTTGTCGGCGGCGGCGGTATTGGAGATTTTGCTATCCGCTATGGATATCAACAATTTAAAACAGACTTGATGATTTATATGATTATTATTATGGTAATATTAGTACAGGCTATACAATTTACTGGAACAGCTATAGCGAAAGTGATTGATAAAAGGTAAAGGATAGGAGATAAGGAAATGAAAAAGATATTATTTTTAATGATGATTGGTATATTTATGTTGGCTGCGTGCGGTAAAGAAAATACCGAAACAGACAAAAAGAAAGTGGAGAATACAGAGCAAGAGGAAGTTACGTTAAAGGTTGCATCCTTAATTCCGCCAATGACGGAAATCCTTGATCTTGTAAAACCAACATTAGCAGAAGAAGGTATTAACCTTGATGTGGTTGTGCTAAGTGATAATGTGCAACCAAATACTGCTCTTGCAGCAGGTGAGGTGGATGCAAACTTCTTCCAACATGTTCCCTACATGGAGGAATTCAACCGCAGCAATGATGCAGAGCTAGTGCCTGTGAAAGCTATTTATTTTGCCAATTATGGAGTTTATTCAAAACAATATGACTCTATGGATGATGTACCAGAAGGTGCTGTAATCGCGATTGCGAATGATGTTTCCAATATAGATCGATCTTTGGCATTATTAGCTCAACATAATGTAATCAAGTTAAAAGAGAAAGAAGGCCCTTATTATACAAAAGCGGATATCATTGAAAACCCGAAAAACTATAAGTTTGAAGAAGTTGATTTATTAATGCTTGCAAGAATGTATGATGATGCTGATTTAGTCGTGATGACACCAGCTTATGCATCTCCACTTGGATTAACACCGAAAAGTGATGCATTGTTAACAGAAGGTGTAGAAAATGACTTTGCGATTACGTTAGTTGCTCGTAAAGATAATGCGGATTGGGAACCTATTCAAAAGTTAGCCGAGGCAATG
Organism: Niallia alba; assembly: GCF_012933555.1. GTDB lineage: Bacteria > Bacillota > Bacilli > Bacillales > Cytobacillaceae > Niallia > Niallia alba. The sequence goes on along the minus strand of NZ_JABBPK010000001.1, from coordinate 5,039,175 downwards.
ACTAGTCCAGAGGTTCGTAAATTTTTAGAAGAAAAATATGATGAAACAGCAATTCCGGCATTTTAAATACGAGGGAAATTAAGAAAGTAATATTTTTTAAATAATAAGCATATCAATGCCTTATCCTAGTTTTTTACAGGGTAAGGCTTTCTTTTTGGGTAAATTCTGGCTTTAAAAAAAGGATTAACTAGCGTATAATTAAAGGTAACTATTTAAAATTTTTTGAAAATAAGTTGGACTGTAACCAGGTAATATTTGCTCCAGAAAAGATGGTTGGCTAACAATTTCTTACTTACTTCCATGTATTAAAAAGGGAACGCTTACATTCTTTCTGAAAATCTAAAGTATAAGGAAGGTTAAAATGAGCAGAAGAGAAACGAAAACAGACGTTATTTTAATTGGTGCCGGGATTATGAGTGCAACTTTGGGGATGCTTTTAAAAGAATTAGACCCGAATATGAAAATTACAGTGTTTGAAAAATTAACTAGCGCAGGAGAGGAAAGCTCCAATGAATGGAATAATGCGGGAACAGGTCATGCCGCACTTTGCGAACTGAACTACACAGTAGAAAAACCTGATGGCTCTGTAGACATAAGTAAGGCGATAGAAATTAACGAACAGTTTCAAGTTTCATTGCAATTTTGGTCTCATCTTGTGAAAAATCAAGTACTACATAATCCACAAGATTTCATTATGCCACTACCGCATATGAGTTTAGTGCTAGGGGAAAAGAATGTAAACTTCTTACAGAAGCGTTTTGAGGCGATGGTAAGCAACCCATTATTTGAAGGAATGGAATTTTCAAGGGATCCTGACAAACTAAAAGAATGGATTCCGCTTATTATGCAGGATCGTGAATCAAAAGAGCCGATAGCTGCAACGAAAATCGATGCCGGAACCGATGTCAATTTTGGTGCTTTGACAAGATTATTGTTTGCTGAATTAGCGAAAAAAGATGTGGGTATTAACTACAAGCACAGTGTAAATGATTTAAAACAGACGGGTGATGGCTTGTGGAAAGTGAAGGTCCAAAATAATACCGGTTCGATAGAAACACATACTGCTAAATTTGTCTTTATTGGCGGCGGCGGTGGCAGCTTGCATTTATTGCAGAAATCAGGTATCCCTGAAGGAAAGCATATGGGCGGGTTTCCAGTCAGTGGTATATTTTTAGTATGTAAGAATCCAGAAATTGTTGCTCAGCATCATGCAAAAGTTTATGGGAAAGCAAAGGTAGGCGCACCGCCAATGTCGGTTCCTCATCTTGATACACGCTTTATTGATAATAAAAAGTCATTGCTATTTGGGCCATTTGCTGGTTTTTCTCCTAAATTTTTAAAGACAGGCTCCATGTTTGACTTAATTTCATCTGTAAAGCCAGATAATTTGTTAACAATGTTAGCAGCTGGTGCTAAAAATATGTCTTTAACGAGTTATTTAATCCAGCAACTCATGCTTTCAAAAGAAAAGCGAATAGAAGAATTGCGGGAATTCATTCCAAATGCGAAAGCAGAGGATTGGGATCTTGTGGTAGCTGGGCAACGTGTCCAAGTCATTAAAGACACAGAAGCAGGAGGTAAAGGAACCCTTCAATTTGGAACAGAGGTTGTCAGTTCTGCCGATGGTTCCATAGCAGCATTGCTCGGCGCTTCACCAGGGGCTTCCACAGCTGTCCATGTTATGCTAAAAGTTATTCAGAAGTGTTTTACAGAAAAAATGCCAGAGTGGGAACCAAAATTAAAAAAGATGATTCCATCTTATGGTGTATCGCTTAAGGATAACCCAGAACTACTGGATGAAGTTCACTCGTTAACAGCTCAAGCACTCAAACTAAGTGAAAAAAAACCAATTCATCATTAATAATTTACTTTCTCTGATAAGCAAGTTGGCTTATTGGAGAAAAAATATTTTTTGAGCGAAACTTTAAGGTTCACCTCACTATTTTAGCAAAATATGAATGAACATAATAAAAAAGAACTTTCGTCTTCGGATAACGGGTTCGGTTTTGAAGTACAAAATTTAAATTAACAATAAAAAAAACGTACCGATTAACACATTTTTCAACCGATAATTATCAGTTAAATTAGCATTAAAAATCGCCAAAAGAGGGATGGAAACCATCCCTCTTTTAATGTTATTTATGCTCTTTTCTTACTTCGCCAAAATACTATTGTGAGTATAAGAAGTAGAATTGGTATAAACCCAATTAGCCTCAATCCGTTTTCTGCACCAAGAAAGTAATAAGCGACTGGTAGGAACGTTACAGAACTGATAAGCATTGATACCCAAGACCGCTTTACTAATCCAATTAGTAATGTAATTATTGAAACCCCGAAGGAGACCTGCCAAAGAAAAACAATCCAATTGAATGTATCCAACACTCCTCACCCCTTTATGATTTATATTATAATTTTAACATATATTTCCACTATCCTTTGATAACTTTTCAGAATATTTATCTTAGATAAATAATGTCGTTTAATTCATATTGTTTTTTAGCTATTCCTAATCGTTGAGCAGGTGTAGCGATTGTTTCAGTTTTTCCTTCCTTTGTCTTATAAGCCAAACAGAAATTGTAATAAGTCCGAAGGATGGTTAAAGCCATTTGAGCATACTTTGGATTGAAGTTTGAGTAAATATAGCTCTTTCCATCGCCACGAGCCGTTGTCAGTGGTCTTTCTAAAATGGATAACCTTCTCCGAATGTGTTGAATGAAGGTGTTCGTGGCATTATCATTCACATTTACAATTAATGCCGCAACATCTTTTGCCTCAAGAAAGGAGACATCCGTTGTGCAATCAACTGACCGAAACCCTCTGTCAGGTGTAGCTAAAGGATGTTCAATTGGATTATCGGCATACTCGTTATGGGAACTCACCCCATCTGATTCGACTTTATGGAATTTGTGAGTTTCAAATAATTCCGTAAGGTATAGATATGCCAATTTGCGTAAAGAATTTGTTCCTATATCCCTTACTGAGCCCCACTCCAATAAATTCGCTTTTGCCTCCTTAAATTCCTCATAGGCTTTCTTGCGAGATTTGGTCTTATCCGTTTGGCATAAAAAATGGTGTCCATCTGTACGGCGAATTTCCTGCGAAAATACACGATGGATGGAGTTGATTAATGATTTATCATCATCGGTGACAAAACGCCATTCAGAAGTCTTTACAAGCTGTTTAATCAACCAAAAATGAGCGATAGTGGTGTAGGCTGCCTGAACGTGCAGTCCGTCAATATATTTCTCCCGACGTTCTATTTTAAGCAGTTCTTTATGGTAATCCGATTGTGTTTGTGTATCATTTTTAGATGGTGGCATTGGGAAATGAGAATATGCATCAAACCGAGCGTGTTTTTTAGCAAATAAGTTTAAATGGTCTTCTTTCAACAATGCCGTATCAAGGGCAATGTCACTTAAGGTAATATCCCAATCATATGCCACATCACATCGAAACACATACCTGGAGAGAACATCAGCGGAAATAACTACACTTGTTGGTAGTTGAAGTTCCTCGATTCCATCAAATTGAGAACTGCCTTGCCCCTTTTTGCGGACATTATTTAAATAATAGGTCATCTTATCCGTATTCAACCACATTTTCTTGAATTCAGCGTTTATTAAAGGCTTGGTTTCGTGTTTTTCTAGAAACTCCAAACACCTTCGGTATAAGATTTCGAGCTTATCATAATAAGTACCTCTGCCAATCCCTAAGATTTCACAGGTTCTACTCACTGGCGTTCGATTAAGCAGGAGTTTAGCAAATAACGGCATTATCTCGCTTCTTTTCTGGTGGTAGGTGGATGATTGCCTTTGGTTTGGGAGCACATTGGTAAACTTCTTACACTCCTTACATTGGTATCGTTGAGAGTTAGCCGTACTTTTTCCTCTTTTATAGAAAGTTTTTGGTTCGATAAAAGGGGTTAAATCAGAAGCAATACACCCTTCCTTATGAAAATCATAATCTGGTTCAATATCCTCAACCGTTTGAATACGGACCAATCGTTCAATTTCTTCCGCCACAGACCAATTCGAAACAACATAAGTCCTAGAGTCCAAAACTGCACCGTATCCTATTTTGATGGGGTCTGGATTACAATTTAATGATTTATCATCACCCGCACCAGAAAGTTTATATCGGCTCGGTTTACCCTTTACATCAAACTTCTCTTGAGGCAAACCGAACCACTTACAATAAGGATTGAGGCAATGATTGTACTGGAATTGGAGTAGTTGTCCATTCCAAGTTAACTCAGCAGGTTTAAATAACAACTCTTTATATTTTGTGCCAAACTGTTTTGGTGTGAGTTTGTCGTAATCTTTCAAACGGTTCGTTAGCTCCTCGTTTGACAAAGGGGAATGGACAATAACAGGATTATCATCTTTAGTAGCTAACCGTTTTAACTTAGCCAATTACATCCTCCTCCAATGAATGTTCCAATTCTAATTGTTTCACGATACGGCGATTATTTCGCTTCTTTTCAATCCAACCAATGAAATCTTTGTCTTCAAGGATGTTCAACAAGAACTTATCAACAATTTCACTTTCGCTGTATTCCGTATATTCGGCATAGTATTTAACAATGGCTCTGGTCCGTTCTGACAACAGCCAATCGACTTTTTCAACATTCTTGTTTTTCGGTTTAATAAAGTTCATCCTTGTTTCACCTCTATATTTGACATCAATTTTAGCAATTATTTTGGGATACATTTTAGCATACTTTTCGAATGTATGACATTAGCTATTGTCTTCCTGTTAATTAGTATGCTAATTTATGTGCTATTTTATACGTCAATTGCGATTAAACCCTTTTAAATCAACAAAAATAAAAGGTTCAAATCATATGCGATTTGAACCTAAAATTGATATGCTATTTAAGTTTTTGTACTCTTAATCCGAACCCGTTAGTCTTCGGATGAAGGTTCTTTTTTTGAAAAAACCTCTTACAAATGTATAGAAAAATAAAATAATTAGCCTAGATGAAGTTTTTATATAATTTTTGCGAAATGATTGACAAACGCTTTCAAAATTGGTTAACTTAGTTTATACAACAAACAAACTAACTTGAAATGCTAGTTGTATCTGTCATATTATCAGCAGGGAGGAAAAGATTTTATGAAGCATTTTCTAATTATTTAGAAAAGCAATCTCTTTGTAGTCTTTTGTGGAAACGATTCCACTCTTGATTAATAGCAATAGTATCGTTATTTCAAGCATCATATGTTCAACAAAATAGTAAAAACCCTCCAGCTAGATAAAATAAATCATTTTAGAGATAAGTAGTAACTTTCGGGGGCTTTTGAAGGAGGAAAGATAATGGCAAGTGAAAATTTAAAAAAGATTAGTATGAATGAGAAATTTGGCGATTATAAGGAGGATTTTAAGATGAAAATTATCAACCCAGTACTTAAAGGATTTAATCCAGACCCAAGTATTTGCAGAGTCGGTGAAGACTATTATATCGCAGTATCCACCTTTGAATGGTTCCCAGGAGTACAAATTCACCATTCTAAGGATTTAGTTAATTGGGAATTAGTTGCACACCCCTTACAAAGAGTGTCTCAACTAGATATGAAAGGAAATCCTAACTCAGGTGGTGTTTGGGCACCTTGCTTAAGTTATAGCGACGGAAAATTTTGGCTGATTTATACAGATGTAAAAGTGGTAGATGGAGCTTGGAAAGATTGTCACAACTATTTGGTTACATCCGAAATAGTAGATGGCGATTGGGGAGAACCAGTTAAGTTAAATAGCTCAGGTTTCGATGCTTCCTTGTTCCATGACACAGATGGAAAGAAGTATTTATTGAATATGCTGTGGGATCAACGCATTGATCGTCATCCATTTGGCGGAATTGTCATGCAGGAATATTCTACTGAGGAGAAAAAATTAATTAATAAACCACAAATTATTTTTAAAGGTACGGATATTAAATTAACAGAGGCTCCGCATCTTTATCATATTGGTGAATATTATTATTTATTAACAGCAGAAGGTGGAACTAAATATGAGCATGCTGCAACAATTGCTCGTTCTAAAAATATAGAAGGACCATATGAGGTACATCCCCATAACCCCATTTTAACTTCTTGGCATGACCCTAGAAACCCATTGCAAAAGTGTGGACATGCCTCTATCGTTCAAACACATACAGATGAATGGTATTTGGCCCATTTAACTGGCCGGCCGATTCATCCAAATGATGACTCGATTATTCAACAAAGAGGGTATTGTCCGTTAGGAAGGGAAACAGCGATTCAAAAGCTGGAGTGGAGAGATGGCTGGCCATATGTTGTTGGTGGAAAAGAAGGGAGTTTAGAGGTAGAAGCTCCAAAGATTCCTGAAACAAAATTTCCTCCGACTTACCCAGTTGTTGATGAATTTGATCATGAGGAGCTAAATATTAATTTTCAAACATTACGTATTCCATTTACAGAACAATTAGGCTCGTTAACCGAAAGGCCAAACCATTTACGCTTATTTGGCCAAGAATCATTAACATCAACCTTTACACAATCTTATGTAGCGAGACGTTGGCAAAGCCTTCAATTTGAAGCAGAAACAGCTGTAGCTTTTACGCCAGAAAACATCCAACAAGCTGCGGGATTAGTTAATTACTACAACACTGAAAATTGGACAGCATTGCAAGTAACATATGACGAAGATCTTGGTTGTGTCCTTGATTTAACAGTGAGTGATAACTTTTCGTTCTCTCAACCACTGAAGGAAAAAATCATTGTTCCGAGTGAAGCGGAATATGTATATTTACGAGTAACCGTTGAGAATGAGCTCTATTACTACTCTTACTCTTTTGATAAAGAAAAGTGGCATAAAATAGATATTATGTTTGAATCCAAAAAATTATCGGATGATTATATCCGTGGTGGGGGCTTCTTTACCGGAGCGTTTGTAGGAATGCAATGCCAAGATACAAGTGGTCAAAATATACCAGCAGACTTTAAATATTTCCGTTATCATGAAAAAGAGTAATGTTTTGAAGCTGGGACATAAGTATTCCAGCCGAAGATAAACCCAGACAATGATACGAATATAAAAAATATTTCGTATCATTGTTTGGGTTTTTTATTCATGTAAAAAGAAGGTTTGTGGTAATCATCCGCAGCCTGAATACACTTCGCTTTCCGTGGGGCTCGCGCTGAGCCGCTCCGGCCCATGGCCTGCAGGGTCTCAGTTGTCTCGCTAATGAGGGCACTGAAAAACTGGCCAGTTAATGATGATGGACGATAGCCACTTTTTAAACATAAGATGATCGATTTGTTTTCCGAGGCGTCCGCTCGCTTTCCATGGGGCGAGCGCCAAGCCTCCTCGTCACTACGTTCCTGCGGGGTCTCGGACTTTCTCGCAGCTCCCATAGGAGTCGAGCGGACGCCTCTCCAAACCAACCTTATTTTCACTTTCAAATATGCTTGCTCTTAATTTCACACGAAAAAAAGACTTTTTCAGTGGTCTCCTCGCTAATCCCACTGGAGTCTACGTGTATTTAGGCTGCTCTATTTTCCAATCTATTCATTTTTATCTTGGTAAAAGAATTAGGTTTTAGAAAATACCTTTAAAAACGAAGGGAAATGGAGCGGAAGATACTCGACTCCTGCGGAATGCGAGTGTCTGTAGAGCAATGGAACAACATAGTTTTTATATTTAACTATATTAAAAACATAAATAATCAATATAGGAAAGTAACCAATTAAGTGCTAAATTAGAGAATGTTCGCCTTTACCTATTATCTGTTTAGTTATGTCCCAGTCTTTTTCTGATGAAAAATGAAAGTGTTAACATTTCATTTCCTCCTTTAGACGGAAAAACAATATGTTAAGTTGAAAGGGTTTTCGTTGTAAGATAAAAACGTAGTAATCATAATAAATAATTTACTTTAAAATAAATTACTCGGAGGTCGTTAAAATGAAAAGAATTTTATTAGCTTGTTCTTCAGGAATGTCAACTAGTCTATTAGTTTCAAAAATGAAAGATGCTGCAAAAGAAAATGGCATTGAAGCAGAAATTTGGGCTGTTGCTCAAGATAAAGCACAAACAGATATGGAACGTGCAGATGTGCTATTAATTGGTCCGCAAATGCGCTTCTTGAAAAAGAAACTAGCAAGTCAGGCAGAAACAGTTGGAATCCCATTAGATGTTATTGATCCAGTTGCTTACGGGCGTATTGATGGATTAGCTGTTTTAAATAAAGCGTTAGAATTAATCGAGAATTACAAGTAATCATTCGTTTTAAAATGAAAGCATTTACTAATAGAAGAAAGAGAGGATAAACCTTATGAATAAATTTATGGAGGTTTTGGAAAATATCCTGTTGCCAATTGCTGAGAAATTGAACAATAATCGTTATTTAGCAGCATTACGCGATGGATTTATGGTTGCCTTGCCGCTAATCATTTTTGGATCAATTTTTGTTGTAATTGCAAACTTTCCTTTCCTAGATAAAATGATAAGCGAAGATGCATATGCTGCTTATCAAAATGCATTAGGACCAGCATCTGCAGCAACGCTAAGTATAATGGGGCTATTTGTCATAATGGGGATAGGGTATAAACTGACACAGCATTATGGTCTCGAAGCAATTTATGGAGCGGTAGTTGGGGTAGCATCTTTCCTTATCTTAAATCCACAAGAATTAGGGGAAGTAACAGGGGTTATTCCAACAGCAATTCTAGGTGCACAAGGAATGTTCTTAGGAATATTCACGGCATTTATTTCAGCAGAGCTATATCGATTCTTTGTGAAGAAAAATTGGACGATTAAAATGCCACCAGGTGTACCAGATTCTGTATCTAGATCCTTTAGTGCATTGATTCCGATTACGTTAACATTAACGATCTTTTTAATCATTCGCATTCTTTTTAGCTTTACACCATTTGAAACAGTACAAAACTTTATTTATACAATCATTCAAGAACCATTAACTGCTCTAGGTAGTAGCTTGCCAGCAACAATCGTAGTGGTATTATTAATTCAATTATTCTGGTTCTTTGGTTTACATGGTCAAATTATTATGAACTCTGTACTTGATCCAATTTGGTATGCATTAAATGATCAAAACTTTAGTGCTTTCCAAGCAGGAACAGAGCTTCCAAATGTTATCACAAAACAATTTATGGATACGTTCCTAGTTGGTATGGGTGGTACTGGAATGACGTTGGGTGTTGTCATCCTTATCTTCTTAATTGGTAAGAGCAGACAAACAAAAGAACTTGGAAAATTAGGTGGACCAGCAGGAATCTTTAACGTAAATGAACCCATTATCTTTGGATTACCAATTATCATGAACCCATTAGTTCTAATTCCTTGGTTATTAGCACCAGTAGTAGTAACTATTATTACGTATCTAACCATGTCAGCGGGAATTGTTCCGAAACCAGCAGGAATCATTGTTCCATGGACAACACCAATTGGTATCAGTGGATTTTTAGCAACTGGTAATGATTGGAGAGGGGCAGCACTGCAAATCTTTAACTTACTTGTTGTAATGGTGATTTGGTGGCCATTCCTTAAAGTTCTAGATAAAAATTATTATGAAACAGAAAAAAAAGGATAAGAAGTAAGAAAGATAGAAGTAGGATTTTAAATTAAGAGAAAGGGGTTTTTACCTTAGTTAAGCTTAAGTGTAAAATCCCCTTTGGTTTTAGAAATGGAGTGACAGGGATGGAAACAGATAACAAAATGACAGAAATAGCTTTTCAAATTATTCTCTTTGCTGGAAATGGACGTTCATGTGCAATGGAAGCAATACAAGAAGCAAAAGAAGGGAACTTTGAAGAAGCGGATCGATTAATAGAAGAGTCAAGTACAGAACTTGGTAAAGCACATGGTTTTCAAATGAGACTACTCCAAGAGGAAGCGAGCGGAAATGGTGCTGGTGTGAATGTTATTTTAGTTCATTCTCAAGATCATTTAATGACAGCTATTACTGTTCGTGATTTAGCTATTGAAATAATTGAGATTTATCGTAATAAATAATTTTGGAGGTTTCTTAAAATGACTGTTCAATACAAATTTCCTGAAGGTTTTTGGTGGGGAAGTGCCACATCTGCAACACAAATTGAAGGCGCAGCAAATGAAGCAGGAAAAGGAAAAAACATTTGGGACCATTGGTATGAGGCAGAACCAAATCGCTTTTTTAATAATGTAGGGCCGGAAACTACTTCTAATTTCTATTATCAATACAAAGAAGATATTCAATTGATGAAGGAAATTGGTCATAATTCTTTCCGCTTATCTATTTCTTGGTCTAGATTAATTCCAAACGGACGGGGAGAAGTTAATCCAGAAGCTGTAACTTTTTACAATAATGTCATTGATGAATTATTAGCTAATGGAATCGAGCCATTCGTTACCCTGTATCATTTCGATATGCCGCTAGAAATGCAGAACATTGGTGGATGGGAAAATCGAGAAGTAGTAGATGCATATCAAGCGTATGCTTTACAAGCCTTCCAACTATTTGGTGATCGTGTGAAAAAATGGTTTACATTCAATGAACCGATTGTTCCAGTAGAAGGTGGATACTTATACGATTTCCATTATCCGAATATCGTAGATTTTAAGAAGGCTGCACAAGTAGCCTACCATACGGTTTTAGCTCATGCTAAAGCAGTTCAAGCTTTTCGAGGATGGAATAAAGACGGAGATACAAAAATAGGTATTGTCTTGAATTTAACGCCATCTTATCCAAGAAGCCAGAATCCATTTGATTTAAAAGCTGCAAATATTTGTGATTTATTCTTTAACAGAAGCTTCCTAGATCCTGCTGTTCTTGGTGAATATCCAGAGGAATTAGTAGAAATACTACGTGAACATGGACAACTACCAAATGTAGAACAAGGTGATTTAGAATTAATGAAAGAAAATACAGTCGATATTCTTGGGGTTAACTATTATCAGCCACGCCGAGTAAAGGCAAAAGAACATTTGCCGAACCCTTATAGTCCATTTATGCCAGAGTGGTTCTTTGATTCATATGAAATGCCAGGTAGAAAGATGAATCCTTATCGCGGATGGGAAATCTACGAAAAAGGTATTTACGATATCATGGTAAATTTAAAGGAAAACTACGGGAATGTGGAATCATTTATTTCCGAAAATGGCATGGGAGTTCAAGATGAGGAACGTTTCTTACAAGACGGTCAAATTCAAGACGATTATCGAATTGAATTTATTGAAGGTCATTTACAATGGCTGCATAAGTCGATTGAAGAAGGCTGCAATGTAAAGGGCTATCATTTATGGACGTTCATGGACAACTGGTCTTGGTCTAATGCATATAAAAATCGCTATGGTTTTATTTCTGTAGACATAAAGACACAACAAAGAACGCCAAAGAAAAGTGCCTATTGGTTTAAAAATGTAGCAACTAATAATGGATTTTAGAATCAATAGTTAATATTTCTGATATAATTTTTTAAGATATAAAAGATAGGTTCTGATCAAGGATTAAGATCAGAACCTTTTTGAGTAAAGTTGTTTTCTATAAGATTATTATTTCTAGTGATGAAAAATTTTCAAATAGCATGTAGCAGCCTTATTATATATGTAGACTCTTACGGGATTAGTGGAGAAAGGTAGTATGTGAAGCCTATAGAAAGTGAAGGGTATGTAGGCTGCATTTAATAGTAATACACCTTGTTATAATAATAGGAAGAAATTATATTCATATAGAAATATTTGTAAATATATTAAAGGAAGGAGACCTTATTTTGTTAAGCTCCCGAATGAAACAAGTTTTACGTGAATTATTGGCAGCGGATACACCTCTGACAGGTGAGTACTTAGCTACCGTTAATCAAGTGACAGCTCGTACAACGAGAGAAGATATTAAAAACCTGGATGCTATATTAAACAACCATGGTGCGAAAATACTATCTGTTATATCAAAGGGCTATACATTGGAGATTTGGGATAAATCGGTCTTTCAACAATATCTACATTCTATATTTGTAGAAAACGCACTATCTCATTCAGGCATTCCCAAAACCCCAGAGGATAGAGTGACTTATATTATTATTCGTTTTTTACTAAATGATCATTATCTTAAATTGGATGATCTTGCAGATGAGCTGTATGTGAGCAAGTCTACGATTCAACAAGACATTAAAAATGTGAAAGAAATTCTGCAAAAGTATGACATTACCCTAGAGGCAAGACCAAATTATGGACTTAAGGCAGTTGGGGATGAAATCAAGGTGCGATTCTGTTTATCGGAATATGTACTTGATCGAAAAAAACAAACAACAAATACTATAGACAGTCCGCTACCATCAATTTTAGATGACGAAAATATGAAGCAAATCCAAGAAATTATTTTAAGACAAATAAAAAAATATCAAATTACCTTATCTGATATAGCTATAAATAATTTATTAATTCATATTGTTATCGCCCAAAAACGAATTGTCAGTGGTCATTATGTGGCATTATTTCATGCAGATATGGATGAAATAGAACAACAACGGGAATTTCATGTTGCAAATGAAATTGTCAAAGAAGTAGAGGAACTATATCAAATTAAGTTTCCACAAGCAGAGGTTGCTTATATTGCCATGCATTTACTTGGAACAAAGCTGGTGACACAGAAAAAAGGTCATATCGATCATGTAATTGAAGAAGATATTCTTCAGTTAGTGAACTTTGTCCTGTCAAAAATAGAAGAAAAATTAGATTTAGGGATTGAGAAGGATGAAGAGCTTATCTTTGGGATGAGCATGCATCTAAAGCCTGCTGTCAATCGAATTAAATATGGCATGAATATTAGGAATCCAATGCTGCAAGAAATTAAGAATAATTATCCACTCGCCTATGAAGCGGGAATTATAACGGGGCTCGCAATTAAGGAATTCACAGGAATTGAAATGGATGAGAATGAGATTGGCTATTTGGCTCTCCATATTGGTGCAGCGATGGAAAGAACCAAATTACAATCTGGCCCAAAGCGTTGTTTGGTAGTATGTGCTTCTGGTCTTGGAACGGCTCAGTTAATTTATTATCGCCTAAAATCTTATTTTGGCAGTAATTTAGAGGTAGTTGGAACTACAGAATTTTATATGCTCGATCAATATAATTTAACTGAGGTTGATTTTATCGTTAGCTCTATTCCAATTAAGGAGAGATTTGATGTTCCAGTAATTGAAGTAAATGCAATCCTAAAGGAAAGTGATTTAAAGGCGATTGAAAAATTTATTGTAACGCAAAGCAATCATCAGCCGATTGAATCTTTTTTTCTCCAGGATCTTGTCTTTTTAAAGAAAACATTTCATACTCAAGAAGAAGTTTTAACTTATTTGCATACACAACTCATGGAGAATGGTTTAGTGGGTAGCCCATTTTTAGATGCAGTATATGAACGAGAAAAAGTAGCGCCAACTTCTTATGGGAATTTGGTTGCTATCCCACATCCAATTACCCCACAAACAGAGAAGACCTTTTTATGTGTTTGTACGTTAGAAAAGCCAATTGATTGGAATAACAATCCTGTTCAAATTGTCTTCTTGTTATGTGTAAAAAAGAATAGTCAAGAAGATTTGCAAGAAATGTATGATGTTCTCGGAAAATTTATTGAGGACCATACAAGTGTTCATAAAATATTAAAAGCAAGCTCCTACGAAGAGTTTATGCGGATAATGAAAGAATCATAAAGCTTATTATTAAATCAAACACCAGCAAACAGGAAGGCACCACAAAGGAATCCAAACTCCAACTCCTTTGTGGTGTTTTTTTCTTTAATCTATAATTGCCCAGTAGGCAGGTTTTACCTTGTAGTTTTTATCAAATACAAATGGTGCATCGACACCCACGCCATTATTGTACTGCTCGGCCCGATCATTTAACCATGTATGGTTATCAGCGATGCCCCAGAATGTAACGCTACTAATTTTATCATCTAAGCTTTCAAACAAGTTAAATAATTGATTATATCTTTCTGCTTGTGCTTCAAAGCGATCAAGTGGTATTTCTTCATACGTTGGATAAGCTGGTGTTGGCGGCCAGCCATAAAGGCTGACATCTAGCTCAGTAATTTGATTATCTAAACCAAGCCCAGCAAATAAATTAATGGAAGCTTCAATATCAGAGATAGAGGGCCAGCCAATTTGAATATGGGACTGGTGACCAACGCCATCAATTGGTACTCCCTGTTTTAACAAATCTTGTACAAGATTATATAAACGGTCTCTCTTTGGATTGACCTCTGTGTTGTAATCATTGATATATAGTTTCGCATCCTTATTGGCATACTTTTTGGCTGTCTTGAAGGCTACTTTTATATAATCTGTTCCAGTAATTTTAAACCATGGAGATTCTCTTAGTCCTTTTTCGTTAGCTGGATTTCCATCATCAATAACCTCATTGACAACATCCCATGATTGAATATCATTCTTATATCGTTTAACAATCGTTTTAATATGGGTTTCTAATCGCTTTAATAAAAGCTTCTTATTTTTCTCTTGTTTTTTGGGATTAGTCTCATTTACCATGGGCTTTCCATCTTTATCAAGGAAAAACCATTCTGGTACTTGACTATGCCAGATGAGGGTATGAAAACGAAGTTCCATGCCATTCTTTTTAGCAAATTGGACAATTTTATCAGCTTCCTTGAAATTGAATTTTCCCTCTACAGGCTGAATATTAATAGGTTTCATCACATTTTCTGCAACAATGCTGTTAAAATGCCGTTTTAATACAGCTGCATCTTTTCCTTCTAGTTGATAGGGTTCTACAGCAGCACCAATAGAGAAGGAATCTTGATATCTTGTGCGAAGCTTATCTGCTTCTAATGCATGTAGAGATTCTTTAGCCGCGGCACTAGACATTCCTGCAGGCAATAATAAAGTGAAAGCTAATCCAGTAATAATAGATGAACGTAAATGTTTTAGCATATTTAGGTCTCCTTTTGTGATGATTAATGAAAAGCCGGCTTTATGAACAAGAATGAAATAGTGGGTGTTCCTTACTTAACATAACAGCTCCGTTACGAAAAAATGTAATCGTATACATTTGGTTTTAGGTGAATGGTTGAAGATATTCTTTTGAAGAAATCCATGATGACATACAAGGTGGAACAGATCAGTTAACAGAACGCAATCCCCTCCTTACCAATAAGTGCATGATGATGGAATATTTTAATTTTGAAGGATAAGGAATATCTAAGTCCTTATCTAGACAAAAGTATAGCAAGGTTTAAATAGTTTGTATATGTAACGAACTAAGTTTTTTGTAGAATACGGAAAAATGAATCTTTTGTTCTAGGAAAAGATATCTAATGCGATAGTTTCTTAGGAACTGTTGAAAACGCAAATAAGCGGGGATATACCTACTTCGGTATATTCCCGCTTATTGATGAAATAGTTCTCTATTATTCTCCTACGTCAGCCCACTTATATTCATATGTTGCCCCGAATGGGTTCACGAACACATTTTGAACTTTTGGTGAAACTAATTGTGCTCTAGAAGCTTGGTAAACAGGTGCAATTGGTGCATCTTCAAATAATAGTTTTTCTGCTTTCAGGAAGTTGTCGTAACGAGCAACATTATCTGTTGCAAATTTTGTTGCAGTATCGCCAACTAGCTGATCGTATTCTTTATTAGAATAGCCAGTCTTATTGTTTCCGCCATCTGTAATCCATAGGTTCATGAATGTATATGGATCTAGGAAGTCAGGGCCCCATCTAGAAAGTTGAAGCTCATATTGCATATTGGAATCTAAATCCAGGCGTTGTTCTTTTGGAACTTGTTTAATGTTAACTGTTAAGCCTTCTAAGTTTGTGGAAAGCTGATTAGCAACATATTGAATTAACGTTTTCGTTGTTGCATCATCATCTGCTAAAAACTCAAGCTCAACTTTATCTGTGCCTAACTCTTCTAATCCTTTTGCCCAGTATTCTTTTGCTGCTTCTAAATCATATGTTACAAGATCTCCGCTTACTTTACGGAAGTCCTCACCAGTTTCTGGCATTGGAGTAAAATCAGTTGGAACAATTCCATTCGCAACGATAGAACCATTGTTTAAAATTTCATTAACTAAAGCATCTTTATCAAATGCACGGCTTATTGCTAGGCGAATGTTTTGATTTGCTAAAGCTTCTGAAGTTGTTTGGTTAAATTTAAGGAAGTACACAAATGTATCAGCTGAAACTACATAATTCTCATCTGTTGAGTATTGGTCAACTAGATCAGATGTAAGATCCATTCGATCAACAGATCCTTTTTCATATAGGTTAAGCGCAGTTTGTGGATCTTTTACTACTTCAAATGTTAGTTTATCCATGTTTACTGTACTTGCATCCCAATAATTATCGTTCTTTGCAAGTACCCATGAATTACTTGTACTATCCCAATTAGACATGGCATAAGGTCCATTTGCTAACAAGTCTTCAGAGCTTGTTGCAAATTTATCCCCTTTTTCTTCTACAAATTTTTGGTTTAATGGTAAGAATGTACCGAAAGTAGTTAATGTTTCAAAATAAGGTGTTGGATTTTCTAATTCTACAACAAGTGTATAATCACCGTCTGCTTTAACGCCTAATTGGTCAACAGCCAGTTCTCCAGTGCTGATAGCAGTAGCATTTTTGATTACACCATTCATCATATACGGACCATATTCTGATCCAGTATCAGGGTTAACAGCACGTTGCCAAGAATATACGAAGTCATTTGCTGTAACTGGGTCGCCGTTTGACCACTTAGCATCTTCTCTTAATGTAAAAGTCCAAGTTAAACCATCATCACTTACTCTATGATCTGTCGCAATTCCAGGTGATGGTTGTGTATCTTTATCTAAACGGTAAAGCCCTTCCATAGTAGCGCCTAAATAGATAAAGGAAGATTCATCTGTCGCTAAAGATGGATCCATTGACGGAATCGCTTCTGGATTTAAAAAGTTAAGGACCTTTTCACCTGATTTGCTTTCTTTATTGTCTGCATCTGTTGAAACGTTGGTATTATCTCCAGAGCATGCTGCTAAGACACTTAGCACAAATGCAAAAGTGAGAAGCAATAACCAATTTTTTCGCTTCATGAAGTATTCCCCCTAATTTGTATTGTTTAATTCTGAATATTGTATATGTAGTGAACATTCAAAACTATAAAAATTATTATACCTATTAATTAATGGACTTGTAAAGTTATTGTTGGATAATTATTGAAGAGATTAGTATATTTGGATCTATTTTTCAGGTTATTTATTCATATTTTTAAATAATAGGGAATTTTTTTATTATTCAAAAGATAATAAAGGGGATGGTATAATGGTTTTAAAAATTATTCATATCTATTTAAAAGGTGTAAATTTATTTTGAAATGAACGAATAAATATTTTTATCGTCAAGGATATAGGAAAGAGAGGAATTAGATGAATTATCGTAAAGCGACTGTTGATGATGCCAACTTACTAATGGAATGGAGGAAAATCCAGTTAGTAGAGGAGGGGATTAAAGCAGATAAAGATATTGATAAAGAGTTAGAGGCTTTCTTTCAAAAGAAATTAGCAGAAGAATCTCTTATTCAATGGATAGTAGAAGAGCAAACGGAGATCATTGCAACAGGAGCAATCGTTATTTATGATTTTCCCCCTTCCTATACTAATAAGAGTGGAAAAAAAGCTTACGTGACCAATATGTATACGAAAAATGATTATCGTGGAAAAGGAATTGCTACTGGTTTATTAACGAAATTAGTAGATGAAGCAAAAAGCTTAGGCATTACGAAAATGTGGCTTGGTGCATCAAAGCTTGGCAGGCCTGTCTACAAGAAGTTCGGCTTTAAAGAAACAGATGAATGGATGGAGTTAGAGTTATAAAGTGGAATGAACGAAGGGCTGTTCTGTTTTTAGAGTGCAGTCTTTTTTAGTTATCAAGAGGGTTTTAATTAAATAGGACTTCTCAGAGCCGGAAAGTGAGAAAAGGAGAAGAGAAAGGTAACAGAGAGAGCTTTTCAGAGCCCGAAAGCACGAAAAAGCGAAGAGAGGGGTAACAGAGAGAGCTATTTTAGCACAGGGATCAGCAGAATTCTAACAAAAACCCCCTCCTACTAAGCAGAATTCACACAATAAAAAGGAGCTCCTCAAAAAGGAAGCTCCTTTACAAACACAACTATTAGTTACGGATTAAATAATCAAATGCGCCTAATGAGGCAGTTGCACCTGAACCCATGGAGATAATAATTTGTTTATAAGCACTATCTGTACAATCTCCAGCAGCAAATACACCTGGAAGACTTGTTGCACCATGCTTATCAACAAGAATTTCGCCCATTCTGTTACGTTCAACTGTACCTTCTAACCAATCGGTACTAGGCACTAGACCGATTTGAACAAACACACCTGCAAGTTCGATATGTTTTTCTTCACCTGTTTCACGTTCAATATAAGTAATACCGTTTACCTTATCAGTACCAGTAATTTCTTTTGTTTGAACATTTTTAAGAACAGTAACATTAGGTAGGCTATTTAGACGATCTTGTAAAACAGAATCAGCTTTTAATTCTGGCATAAATTCAAGAACTGTTACGTGTTTCACAATCCCTGCTAAGTCGATAGCAGCTTCAATTCCTGAGTTACCGCCACCAATAACAGCAACATCTTTTCCAGTGAATAATGGGCCATCACAGTGTGGGCAATATGCTACGCCTTTATTTTTGAATTCTGCTTCTCCAGGTACACCAACATTACGCCAGCGAGCACCAGTTGATAGAATAACAGATTTACTTTTTAGAATCGCGCCATTTTCTAACTCGATTTCGATTAAGTCTTTCTTTTCTAAGCGTTTAGCACGTTGAAGATTCATTACATCAATGTCATATTCTTTCACATGCTCTTCAAGACTTGCTGCAAGC
Organism: Niallia alba; assembly: GCF_012933555.1. Classification (GTDB taxonomy): domain Bacteria; phylum Bacillota; class Bacilli; order Bacillales; family Cytobacillaceae; genus Niallia; species Niallia alba. Next base: position 5,020,323 of record NZ_JABBPK010000001.1, on the reverse strand, counting down.
TTAGGACCTTCTGTTTGCTTCACACTAATGAAGTTTTCAATAGCTAAAGTATCCATGATCTGGCCACCGAAACGTTCAGCAACGATACCAGTACGAATTCCTTTACGAGCAGCATAGATTGCTGCACTTGCACCAGCAGGACCGCCCCCAACTACTAATACATCATAAGGATCTTTGTTAGCAAATTCTGAAGCATCAGCTGTACTGCCCATTTTCGCTAAAATTTCTTCTAACGACATACGACCACTGCCGAATGATTCTCCGTTGAGGAAAACAGTAGGAACTGCCATGATATCCTTGCTTTCGACTTCTTCTTTAAAAGCGGCCCCATCAATCATTGTATGCGTGATTCCAGGGTTTAAAAGACTCATAACATTCAATGCTTGTACAACATCCGGACAGTTATGGCAAGTTAAGCTAATATATGATTCAAAGTGGTAATCACCTTTGATTGCTTTAATTTGATCCATTACCTTTTGATCTACTTTAGGAGCTCTACCACTTACTTGAAGTAAAGCTAATACTAAAGAAGTAAACTCATGTCCAAGAGGGATACCAGCAAAAGTGATTCCAGTATCTTCTCCAACGCGGTTTACGCTAAAGCTTGGTGTTCTTTCTAATTCAGTAGTTTCTACTTTGATATGTGATGACATGGTAGCTAGTTCATCCACTAGGGCTAGCATGTCACGGGATACTTCATCAGATCCCGTGCTAACCTTAAGAACTACATCGCCTTCCATCATTTGCAGATATTGATTCAGTTGCCCTTTAATTTCGTTATCTAATAACATATAGAGCCACTCCCTTAAATTTTACCAACAAGGTCTAGGCTTGGTTTAAGTGTTGTGCTGCCTTCTTGCCATTTAGCTGGGCAAACTTCACCTGGATTGTTGCGAACATATTGTGCAGCTTTGATTTTGTTTACTAGAGTGCTTGCATCACGGCCGATACCATCTGCGTTGATTTCAACAGCTTGAATTTTACCATCTGGATCGATAATGAATGTTCCACGATCTGCAAGACCAGCTTCTTCATTTAAAATTTCGAAGTCACGAGAAATTCTTTGTGTTGGGTCACCGATCATAATGTATTCAATTTTACCGATTGCATCTGAATGATCATGCCATGCTTTATGAGTGAAATGAGTGTCTGTTGAAACAGAATATACTTCTACTCCAAGGTCTTTTAATTTTGCATATTCATTTTGTAAATCTTCTAATTCAGTTGGGCATACGAAAGTGAAATCAGCTGGGTAGAAACAGAAAATACTCCATTTACCTTTTAAGTTTTCTTCTGTTACTGAGATGAATTCACCGTTATGAAATGCTTGAGCGTTAAATGGTGCAACTTCTTTTCCGATAATTGACATTTTTAAATTCCTCCTATTAAAAATAAATTTATTACTAGTTTAGACGAATAATCTAAACTTATGCAAATAATAATAATTACAATTCAACATTTATTATTATATAAACTTAATTATTTTGTCAAGGATAAGGTGTTACTTAATTATAATTATTTTAATTTTAATGGACTGTGTATCCTGTCTAATTTGTAAAATAGTTAATAACATTAGCACTGAGATTAAATTAATATCGCTTTTTAACCGTTAATTTTCATTTATTAAGGTTTTTTCTCAATTAAGGTAAATTTAATTAATCTATTAAACATTTAATGAATTTGTTTAAATCTATGATTCGGATGGATGGAGCAAATCTTTTTAGTAGGTTTGTGATTTTACATTGGAAAAAACACAAATTACAGGAGGAATATACTGAATAATAAGAAAAATCATTATGGCTCTAAATCATTCTTTTGAATAGGCTGTTTTCGTAAAGTTTGTTGCGATTACCCGCAGCCGGAATACACTTCGCTTTCCGTGGGGCTCGCGCTGAGCCTCCTCAGCTTCGCCTCCGGGGTCTCAGACTGTCTCGCTAATCCCACAGGAGTCTTCGTGTATTCCGGCTGCTCCATTTTTCCAACTAATTGTTTTTTCCTATTGAAATAACAACAATCCTTTAGAAAACAGCCTTTGAATATCATTCATGTATACATTATATAAACGGTAAATAGTAATTAATAAGAAAGCGATTCTTCTTTTCATAATTGTTTAAATGAAGGAGAAGATAAGTATACATAAAAAATTGGTGGGAGACAATATGATAGGTAAAAGTCTGAAGATAATCTTAGTGCTAGCTGGAGTCTATCTCCTTTATATTGTAGTTTCCTGTGTTATCGTACCTTCTTTTCATGAGCCCAAGGCAGATTCCTCTTGGAAGCCAAAGATTGATCTCAATCAGAATGATATAAAAGGAGTGTCACCAGACAAAGTGGTATTACTTCAAGATAGGGAAGACTCAGGTTTGGCCAGGTTACAGTTGATAAAGAATGCAAAAGAATCTGTTGATATTTCTACTTATGCAATTCATAAGGGACCATACGCCGATTTATTTTTTGGCTGTATATTTGATGCTGCCAATCGTGGTGTGAAAGTGCGGATCTTATTAGATGGAATAGTTAATAAATTCAATCAGGATCTACGTTTATATAGCTATGCAATATTTGCTCATCCGAATATCGAATTAAAGTATTATGAGCCACTTCATTTAGGGAAGCCGTGGACATGGAATAATCGATTTCATGATAAGCTTTTTATCATTGATGAAGAGGTTGCGTTAGTTGGTGGCAGAAATATAGGGGACAAATACTTTAGCGCGGCAGGCTCTAAAGGAGCATCAAATGACCGGGATGTGCTCGTTTTCACAGAAACAAAAAGAAACAAGGCCAGTGTATTAACACAAATGGCAGATTATTATCAATTTGTATGGGAACATCCATATACGGAGAAGGCAGTGAAGAAAATATCCCACAGAAAGGAAGCGTTAGGAAAGAACAAAGAGAAAGAGGCTCTTCGATCATTAAAAAATGCGAAAGATATCTATCCGTTACCGATCAATAAAGACATAGATTGGAAAAAGGATGCCTACCCAGCAGAGAAGGTATATTTTCTCTACAATCCACATCAACGAATCAATAAAGATCCACTTATTTGGAAAGAACTTGTTTCTTTAAGTGAACAAGCAACAAAGTCTATTTATTTAGAAAGTCCATATATCGTTCCGACTAAGAAAATGCTTGAGTATGTAGATTCAGAGAAGATAACAGTTAATCATTTGAAGGTACTAACGAACTCTATTGCTTCCACTCCAAATTTGCTTGCTTTTTCTGGTTATTGGTTTAATCGAAAGGAAATTATTGATTCGGTTGATGAATTATTTGAATATCAGGCAAAGACAGAATCTCTTCATGGAAAAACATATATTTTTGATGGGAGAATTAGTTTAATTGGTTCTTACAATTTAGATGCTAGAAGTACTTTTTTAAATACAGAAACAATGATTTTAATTGATAGTAAAGATTTTGCTCATTATTTACAAAAGGAATTAAATAAAACAATCGATCAACATAGTCTTCAAGTTTTAGAAGATGGAAGCTATAAAAATGATAATAAAGTAAAGGAATCAGAGGCAGCTATTTGGAAGAAGTTAGTCGTTAAGGCCTTGTCTTATGTTGTAAAACTTGTCGATTTTCTTGTTTAATTATCCTACTTTTAATTGGGCAGTAAGACCCAACTGTAAGCTATGGAAAAGCGAAGAAGCTAGGTGGAGGATGAGAAAAACCCTCCACTAATGGAAGTCTACTTTTTATTTCCTAGAAAATAAAAAGTAATAGTAATAAAGGCAAGAATCGTCTAAAAGCCTCCGTGTTTCACGTGAAACACGGAGGCTTTTAGGAGGGTTAATAAAGAACCATATTACCTGTTTCTTTTGCATGTGTTTCTGCCTTTTTTAACAAAAACACAGAGGAAATACATAATAATAGGATGATTGTAAGTAAGAGTGAATATTGTCCAATCATCTGGGTGAAATTTTTTCCGTTCAACACTAAATCCCGGAATATTTCTAGTACATAAGTTAAAGGGAAAAGGTATGCGATTGCTTTTCCCCAAATTGGAAAGGCAAGCACAGGAATACGGACACCGGAGAAGAACTGCATGGGCTCTTCAAAGATGGTAAAAAGTATTCCCGCATCACGGGAAAACAGAAATACAATATTTAAGAATCCGCCCCAAACAATAGCAGATACACTAAGAAGCAACAGTGCTAATGGAACATGAGTCCAATAAATATCAGCTGCTTTTCCTGTAACGACAAGCACTAATAGGATGAAAGCAGTAAATAGCCATACTGCTTCTAGAAGGTTTCCGGCAGCTCTAGCAAACATGATCATCAAGCGGTTTGCAGGAGTTAGAAAGATAAGCTCAAGTGTCCCTGCTTGGCGTTCATAGCTCATATTCCAAGCGGATTGGACTAGGCTCCAGAAAAAAATATAGCCCAAGTAGCCAGTTAGGAGAAACATTGTAATTTGATCAACATTCATATAGGCTGATAAGGGACTAGAGTCTGTTAAGTTAAAAGGCTTAAAAGAATAATAGGCGGTAACAAATAATAAAGCAGGCCAAAAAAGCAAGGAAAAATAAATCAGCTTGTTATGAAAATTATGCCTATGACTTTTTACCATCTCCGCATATAAAATAGTCAACATCTTCATGCCGATTTCTCCTTTGCTAAGGTGAGAATCGCATCTTCTAATCGAGGACGCTTCAGCTCAAGTTTAAGAATAGAAATGGCTTCATTCATACAAATATTAATAAAGAAAGAAGTAGGGTCAAATGGTGCATCTATATGAATAGAGGTACTGTCTGTTAAATCAGTAAACTGTATAGTACAATTTACTAATTCCTTTTTGATTTTGTTTTGCAAAGCAACAGATAATGAGCTTGTTTCTATCATCAAATGATAGTTTTTTACAACGGAAGCAATAATTTTTTCTGGTGTATCATGTAAAATAATGGTTCCCTTTTCGATAATATAGACACGATCACAAAGCTCTTCCACTTCCTCTAAATAATGGCTAGTTAATAAAATTCCTTTATTCTCTTGACTAGCTAGGTCTTTTACTAATCCTCTTAATTGTTTAGCTACTGGTGCATCTAGACCGAGAGTAGGCTCATCAAGGAATAAATATTTTGGATCATTAATAAGCCCTCTAGCAATCTGTAGCCTTTGTTTCATTCCTTTGGAATACAGCTCGACAGGAACATCTTTTGAATCGGATAAACCAACTTGATCAAGAAGGTATGCAATTCTCTTCTCTAATTGGAGACCAGAAAGTTGATACAATTTTCCAAAATAACGGAGATTTTCTTCTCCAGTCAATCTCCAATAGAGCATTCTTTCTCCTCCGGCAATCATGTTAATCTTCTTTTTTACTTTCATTGCATCTTTTACCGCGTCGTCCCCATCAACAGTTATTTGACCTTCTGTTGGATTTAATAAAGTACTTAGCATTTTTATTGTAGTTGTTTTGCCAGCCCCATTTAAACCGAGTAAGCCAACAATTTCCCCCTCATTAATCGATAAATCTAACTTTTTTACTGCACAGACAATTTGTTTTTCTGAGCGAAAAAAGTTCTTTCTTTTTTTTATCGTGTAGTATTTACTAATTCCTTTTGCTTCTATCATTTTTCTTCACTCCTTATCCAAAGTGCTTTTCTAATACGTACTTCTCCATTCTTTTCATTAAATACGAGCCGATGGGCAAATAAATCAGTCCGAGGATGACCATTTTTAGTAATGGGGTTAATAGGTCGTTTATTGCAACCCCCTCAATCCAAACCATTCGTAAGGCATCTACTCCATAGGTAAGCGGCATTATGTGGCTAATCCATCTCACTCCTTCTGGTAAAAAGTCACTAGGGAAAGTGATGCTGCATACAAGCCCCATAAGAACAAATAGCGTATTTTGTGTAATATATGTATCTCTAAAAAAGAGCATAAAGGAGCCTAATACTAATGCCATCGAAAAGGTAGATAGGATCAATATGGCAAGAACAATTAACACATGAAACCAGTTAATTTGCTGTAAATGCAAGCCAAATAAAGAGCCAATAGCAATAATAACGAGAAATTCCATCATGATTCTAATCAATCCTTGAGCAACATATCCGAGAAAATAACCTTTTCTTGTTGAAGGTGTTAGCAATAGAGATTCTAGAGTGCCCTCTCTTAGTTCTGTAATGAGTGTGCGACTCGTAATCATCAACAGAGATACAGAAAACGAATATAATAAGCCTCCTAAAATACAGTAAGAAAGGTAATCATTTGTGCCCGCATAAGCAGAGAAGCTAGATGATAAGTCCCCCTTAAAAACAAAGAAGTAGGTCAGATAGGCAAAGATAATTATATAAATGGCACTTAATATATGACCTAGAAAAAAAGACCAAGGAAAAGCTCTTCTCATAACGAGATAGTTTCGCCAAAAGGTGGCAGAAATACTCAACCACATTTATGTATCCTCCTTTTGACCAAGGGAAGGCTGATCAAAAAACTGGTTTAAGTCGACCTTCAATTGGTCTAATTTTGGCAAATTCGTTTTATAAAAGACAAAATGTCCGTGTCTTTCACCAGTAATTAAATTTGCCTTTTCTAATATTTTTAAATGCTTAGAAATAGTCGCTTTTGCAAGACCTGTAGATTCAGATAATTGTTGTGTACAAAATGGATGTTCTGACATTTGTTTTAATAACTGTAACCTTGTTTTGTCTCCTAATGCAGCCAGAACAGAAAGCAAGTCCACAGGTACAATATCTTGCTTGTTCTCTGCCTGATTAGGAAAGGGAACATGTAAATAAACAATGATTGTCGGCACTTCCAAACCAACTAAGAGATGTGGAGCAATAAAGCTGGATGGATAAATCGTCAATGTTTCTATTTCTTCATAAGTAAAAATCCAGGTATCTGCTTTATAAAATCGTATCGACTTTTGATCAAGCTTAAAGCGAGGATGGATAGAGTTCATCGCTTCATATGGATTAGCCTCTATTGCTTTTTTTAACTCATAAACAGACTTAATTAACCATGGTTCCATTCGATACAATTCACGGGCAAAATATGTTTGATGATAATCATAAAGCAAATCGCATAGCTGATTTCGGTAATAATTAGGCTTCTTTAGTAACTTTTGTTCCATAACATTTGCTTTTGTGTGTATTCTTTTACCAAGAAGGAAAGCGATAAATTGGTTTTCCGGAAGCATGCGTAATCGCTCAATTGCTTCTTCCACATGCTTCTCTTCCAATAAAAGATAATCGTCTAAATCGAGAAAATTGAGCCATCCATTGCTTAGTTCACCAAAAAGTTGGATCATTTCCCATAGCTGATTCGGTATTTCTTTTTTTATTTGTTCTGCCCATTCGAGCCTCGTCAGGTGGTGGGCTGGATTGTATATAACATGTAAGCTTGTTAATAATTCACGGAAGGGAGAGTAAATAATACGTACATGTTTTTTAATCCAAAGGTTTAGGTTATCCATGGATCTCTTCCTTTTACTTTAATTCGCTTTTGGGCGAATCAAATTTATAATTTTGCAAAATTATTCAGTATTTTATATAGAGAGGAAGGATTTGTCAATGGAAAATTTGGGGAATGTTGTTTTTTAAAAAGATGAAAGTGAAGGAAGAAGAGGGAGGAGTGGTGCTCATCAAGAGGATGAAAACCAAAAAAGCAAAAGCCCGAGGGAAAAGAGGTGTTCATAAAGGGGATGAAAGCCGAAAAAGCAGAAGCCTGAGGAAAAAGTGGTGCTCATAAAGGGGATGAAAGCTGAAAAAGCGGAAGCCTGAGGAAAAAGTGGTGCTCATCAAGAGGATGAAAACCCAAAAAGCAAAAGCACAAAGGAAAAGTGGTGCTCATCAAGAGGATGAAAGCCGAAAAAGCAGAAGCCTGAGGAAAAAGTGGTGCTCATAAAGGGGATGAAAGCTGAAAAAGCGGAAGCCTGAGGAAAAAGTGGTGCTCATCAAGAGGATGAAAGCCGAAAAAGCAGAAGCCCGAGGGAAAAGAGGTGTTCATCAAGAGGATGAAAACCAAAAAGGCAGAAGCTCGAGGGAAAAGAGGTGTTCATCAAGCAAATAAAAGTCAAAAGTGCAATGCTCAAGCGAAAAAGAGGAGTCCATCAACAGCAAATACCAAACCTGAAACTACTCCCACCTCAAAAACAAAAAAGCTACCTAATTAGGCAGCAATATTAAACTACTATCTCACTCATTAAAACATGTAAATTTCCTTCTATGTCACGGAAAAAGGCCATCCATGTTTCTGTAGTCTCCATCTTAGCGACAAGATGAGGCTCACTTACAACGGCGACTTCGTTTTTTATTAATTCCTCAAAAGCTGTTTTTATATTCTCTACTTGAAAATAAATAGTGGAACTCGGATGATCGAATTCCTTATTTTCTGGGAGACTGATAAGTAAACGTAAGCCGTTACAATCAAAGAAGGCCATATTCTCTGTTTGAAATAATAGGGATAACCTTAACTTTTCCTTATAAAAGTGAATGGCATTTTCTATTTTTTTTACGATTATGCCGATTTGACCAACTTTTTGTATCATGGTGGTTCTCTTTTCAGAATGGCATTTTCTGATAAATAAATTATACATAGAAGTATTACCAATATCTATCAAATCTCTAATAGAGGATTCACTTCAGAATAGTAGAGGTATTTTACATATATCTATTTTTTTCTACACACTCGTAGCACTTGAACCGTTCATCCTAATAGGAAGAGAAGGGAGGATGACGATGTTTTCCCTAAGTGATCTTGATAAATTTGCATGGGCCTTTTTCGTCATTTTGCCTATTGTTAGCTTTATTCATGCTGTTGGACACCATTTTTTTGTTTGGCTATTTGGCGGAAAGGGTGATTTGATCGTTGGCAAGGGTAAAGAGATATTTTGTATTGGTCCCATCCATATTCGTTTGTTTTATTTTATAGACGCAGCTTGTCATTATAAAGGGATTGAGAAAAAAAAGAGATGGCAACGAATTTTAATTCATGGGGGAGGCAGTTTATTTAACTTATTAACTGTTTTAGTGATTAATTTCTTAATCATTCAGGATATTTTACCAAGAAGCTCCTTTTTCTATCAGTTTGCGTATTTCTCTTTTTACTATATCTTTTTTGCATTGCTTCCTTTTGATTATGGAGAAAATGCGCCAAGTGACGGCCAAGCAATTCTTTTAGCATGGAAAAAAGGAAGGTAAGAGAGAAAGTGACTATTTTCGGAATACTTATTACTCCTTTTGGGTACATGACAATAAACCCGAAGATCTATAGAAGGAGGAATAATGTTATGTTAAATCAAGCAAGAAAAGAGTTTAGTATAGTAAAAGGAATTGCTCCTAATGTTAATCAGGATGCTTTATTTAATGATAAAAGAAAGGTATTTCTATTTGGATCTCCGAGTTATACGAATATGGGAGATCAGGCAATAGCATATGCGGAAGAAAAATTTATTGAAAATTGTTTTCCATACTATGAATATATTGAAATTATGGATTATGCAACAGATGAAGGAATAGAGCTAGTTAAAAAGATTATTAATGCAGACGATATTGTTTGTTTTACAGGTGGAGGAAATTTAGGAAGCTTATATGTAGATATTGAAGAGGATCGCAGAAAGGTAATTGAGTCATTTAAAGATTATCGCACGATTGTGTTCCCACAATCAGCCTTTTTTGAAGATACGGAGGAAGGGAGAGCAGAAAAGAAAAAAAGTCAGGAAGCATATAACCAAAACCCTAATCTAACATTAGTAGCAAGAGAGAAGCAGACTTTAGAAATTCTGAAAGATACTTTCCAAGCAAATGTGCTGTACACTCCGGATATGGTGTTATCTCTTTCCATTGAACCGAGGGACCTTGAAAGGGAAGGTGTTCTATTTGTCTTAAGAGCGGACAAGGAAAAGGTCACGGAAGAAAGTTTTGTGTCTGATTTAATGAACTTAGTAGGAAAAGATAATCTTGTCGAGCGAACAGATACGGTACTTTCAGAGGTTGATGTGATCGATTATGCGGACCGAGAAGACCAGTTATTGAAAATGTTTGATAAAATTGGTTCGAAAAAATTAATTATTACAGATCGCCTGCATGCCATGATTTTTTCTATTATTACTAAGACCCCTTGTCTAGTATTTGGGAACAGCTATGGAAAAGCGAAGCATTCTTATAATGATTGGCTACACGAACTATCTTTTATTGAATACACCGACAATAAAGAATTAAATGGGCTGCCATCTATCATTGAAAAATTACAAAGTGCTGAGCCGAATAAGATTGACGTAAGAGAAGATTTTCAAGTGCTAAAGGATTTTTTTAGAGGGTAAACCTATTTTATTTTCGATGTCTCAACAACGCTTAAAGAGAAAAGTACTATCAATAAAAATTGTTGATAGTACTTTATCTTTAAACATTGTTGGGCATTTTTTTATCTTTGTGAAACGTTTCTATATATAAAATCAAATAATACGATTAGAAAACGCTTGCAAAGCAATAATTCGTGATATATACTTACTTATATCGAAACGTTTCTATAAAATTCATCTAAAAATGGAGGAAACAAGAATGAATTTCAAAAAGAAATTTGCATTGCTAGGAACCACAGCACTACTTGCAGTTGGATTAATGGCGGGATGTTCTGATAGTAAGAATGATGCTAGTAACTCAGAAGTACTGACAGTTTGGGGGATGGGTGATGAAGTGAAACAACTCCCTAAAATGGCAGAGGAATTTACAAAAGAAACTGGTATTGAAGTTAAAATTCAAGCAATTCCTTGGGCTAGTGCTCATGATAAATTATTGACAGCGGTAGCTTCGAAACAAGGTCCTGATGTACTTCAAATGGGTACTACTTGGATGCCGGAATTTCAAGCAGCTGGTGCACTAGCTGATATGGGGGAATACATCGATAAATACGATAATTTAAACCCAGATAATTTTTTTGAAGGTTCAGTAGAAACAACAAAGTTTGATGATAAATATTATGCTATACCTTGGGCTGCAGAAACAAGAGTTTTATTCTATCGTACAGATATTTTAGAATCTGTTGGATATACAGAGGCACCTAAAACGTGGGAAGAACTGGAAGATGCAGCAAAGAAATTATCAGAACGAGGAGACAATATGTATGGCCTAAATGTAGACTCTAAGGAACAAACATTAGGCTTCATGTTTGCACGACAAAACGGTTCTGATTTATTGTCTGATGACGGAAAGCCACATTTTAACGAGGCACCGTTTGTAGAAGCAGTTACGTATCTAAATGATATGATTCAAAAAGGTTATGCACCTAAGCAGGACTTAGGAATGGATGTTTCGCAAACGTTCTCAGGCAATGCTATTGTACCAATGTTTATTAGTGGTCCATGGATGGTAAAAGCGGTTAATGACACAGTGCCAGATATTGAAGGCAAATGGGCAACTGCTGTTCTACCTTCTGGTAAAGAAAATAATTTTTCAAGTCTTGGCGGTTCTAATTTAACAATATTTGAACATTCAAAGAAAAAAGATCAAGCGGCACAGTTTATTGATTTTATGGTGAAAAAGGAAAATCAATTAAAATGGTTAGAATTAACGAATGCAATGCCTACAGTAAAAGAAGCATGGAATGATGAAAAATTAGCTGGTGATCCATTATATCAAGTATTTGGAGAGCAAATGGAAAATTCTCGTCCAATGCCGTTAATTCCTGAATTTGAAGAAATTGCACAAAACTATTTGAAGCATTTTGAGAAAATTTATCTAGGTGGAGAAGATGTACAGTCAGAACTAGATGCGTTTAATACGGAAACAGAAAAAGTTTTAAGCAAATAAACGAGCAGAGAGGAGTATCTCAAACTTTGGAGGAAGCTATCTAAATACTAACGGTTCGATCAGAAGTAATAAAAAACTGATCAAATACGTTAGAAAAATAGAATCTTCCTTCTAGGAGATGCTCCTTTTCTATTTAAAGTAAAGGAAGTGCTTTAAAATTGAGAAACTTTACTAGTAAAAGAGCCCCTTACCTATTTATATCTCCTGCATTGCTCTTACTAATGTTGTTTTCCTTAATTCCAATTGTTGTAGCATTTTTTATTAGCTTTATAGATATTAGTTTAGTCGGATTAGCAGATTGGTCACAAATCAATTTTGTGGGATTAAGCAATTATAAGGAAATTTTAACAGACCCTGTTTTCCTTAAATCAATTGGAAATACCTTATTTTATGTGGTTATTGGTGTACCTTTAGTTATCGCTTGTTCTTTAGGTATTGCTGTCATGATTAACTTTGGAGAAAATAAGATATTTCAATTTTTCCGCTTAATTTTTTATACGCCATCTATAACAAATGTGGTCGCTGTAGCAGTAGTGTGGAGTTATCTTTATAATCCAAGCTTTGGGTTTTTAAACTATTTGCTATCCCTGATCAATGTTTCTCCGGTTCCGTGGTTGCAAGATCCAACGATGGCAAAAATTTCATTAATTATTCTCGCTTTATGGAGAGCAATTGGTACGAATATGATTATTTTTTTAGCAGCTCTTCAAGGTATACCGAAAGAATATTATGAGGCTGCTTCATTAGATGGAGCTAATCGACGCCAACAATTATTTCAAATTACGATACCGATGCTTAAGTTTGCTACTTTCTTTGTAACTATTACTACTATGATTGGCTGGTTACAGTTCTTCGAAGAGCCATTTATTATGACCAATGGTGGACCTTTAGATAGTACTACTTCAGTTGCACTATTTATTTACCGGAACGGGTTCCAATTTAGTAAGTTTGGTTATGCGGCAGCAGGATCATTTATTTTATTTATTGCGATTATTATCGTTACATTGATTCAATTCCGCATTCAGCGTAAGAGTGATGAAGAATCAATATAGGAGGAAATAGCTATGAATACATCTCTAAAACAAACGAGAACTTCGAAGTGGATTGTTGGAATTATTCTTACAGTTGGCGGATTTTTTATGGTCTTACCATTTATTTGGATGATCCTTTCTTCCTTAAAGACCGATGCAGAAATTATGCAGTTTCCACCAACCATTTGGCCACAGGAGTTTACCTTAGCTAATTTTAAAGAACTGTTTTTAGCGTTTAACTTTGCAGTGTATTTAAAGAATACATTAATTATCGTCCTTTGCTCATTTGGCGGATTAATTTTAAACGCGATGGCGGGATATGGATTTGCAAAATATAACTTCAAGGGAAAGAATATTTTATTTTATTTAGTGCTTGCAACGATGATGATACCTGGGCAAGTCACAATGATACCAGTTTATTTGATTTTGAATGCAATGGGCTTAACGAATACAATGGCAGGTATTGTTCTTCCGGGATTAGTTGGAGCTTTCGCTATTTTCTTATTCCGTCAATTTATGTCTACCATATCGAATGAGTTACTAGAAGCAGCTAGATTAGATGGTGCAAGTGAATGGAAAATATTTTGGAAAATAATAATGCCGGTTTCACGCCCAGTTATTGCAGTACAAGGAATACTGACTTTTATTGGTGCATGGAACTCCTTCTTATGGCCGTTAATTATGGCAAATGATGAGAAATACTATACTTTATCTGTTGGTTTACAACTATTAAAAGGACAATATGCAAGTAATTATGCCTTACAGATGGCAGGTTCTACTTTTATGATTATTCCAATCATTATTGTATTCATGATATTCCAAAAATACATCCTGCAAGGATTTAATGTATCAGGATTAAAGTAAGGAGCATGTAAATGAGACAAGAAGAGTTAGTTAAATTAGTGGACGAATTGACAGTAGAGGAAAAAGTAGATCAGCTTCTACAGCTATCAGCCGATTTTTACACAAAAAAAAATGAAGAAATGACAGGACCATTAACCGATTTAGGGTTAACGGAAGAAAATATTAAACAAGCAGGATCCACTTTAGGCTTATCAGGAGCTCAAGAAGCTATACGTGTCCAAAAAGAATATATGAATAAGCATCGCTTAGGTATCCCAACATTAATGATGGCGGATATTATCCATGGTTTTCGTACCATATTCCCGATTCCCTTAGGATTAGGAAGTTCATGGAGTTTAGAAGCCGCAGAAAAAATGGCGCAAATTTCTGCATTAGAAGCCAGTGTATCCGGTTTACACGTTACTTTTTCACCAATGGTTGACTTAGTGCGCGACCCTCGATGGGGAAGAGTAATGGAATCAACAGGAGAAGATGCTTATTTAAATGGCGAATTTGCTAAAGCATTAGTGCGTGGCTATCAAGGGGAAGATTTGAAAAGCGATACAGATCGAGTAGCAGCTTGTGTGAAACACTTTGCAGCATATGGTGCTCCAGCAGGTGGAAGAGATTACAATACGGTAGATATGTCTGAACGTCAATTAAGGGAAAGCTATTTGCCAAGCTATAAAGCAGCTATTGATGCAGGGGCAAAATTAGTAATGACCTCTTTCAATACAGTAGATGGAATTCCGGCAACTGGAAACGAGTGGCTTTTTAGAGAGATATTAAGAGAACAGTTCGGTTTTGGTGGGGTGGTTATTTCTGATTGGGGAGCAGTGAAAGAACTGATTGCCCATGGAGTAGCTGGAGATGAAAAAAAGGCTGCTGAGCTTGCTATAAAGGCAGGGGTCGATATCGAGATGATGACCACTTGTTATGCTCATTATTTAAAGGAGTTAATCGAGGAAGAAGTAGTAGAAGAAAAGTTGTTAAACGAAGCGGTACTGAGAATTTTAGAACTGAAAAACGATTTAGGATTATTTGAAAATCCTCATCGTGGAGCAGATGCAGACCGGGAGAAAGAAGTAATTTTATCAACATTACATCGAAAACAAGCTAGAGAAATAGCGGCAAAATCGATTGTATTACTAGAAAACAATGGTGTCTTACCATTATCAATGAATCAAAAAGTAGCAGTCGTCGGACCGGGAGCAGATTCACAGGACATCTTAGGAGCATGGTCATGGCAAGGGAAAATGGATGAAGCTGTTTCGTTATTAGAAGGAATGCAGGCAAAATCTGATCATATTATCTCTGCCGAAATGCCTTGTGACTACTTTGAATTATCAGAAGATATGATCTCATGTGCAGTAAAAGCAACGAGTGATGCAGAAGTCATAGTATTAGCTTTGGGTGAACAAGAATGGATGAGTGGTGAGGCAGCAAGTCGAAGTGACATTTGTTTACCGAAAGAGCAGATTAGACTATTCAAGCTATTAAAGGATACAGGTAAGCCGATTATCGTTACTTTATATAATGGCCGTCCATTAGATATTAGTGAACTAGATGGAGCAGCTGCCATTGTAGAAGCATGGTTCCCTGGTACAGAAGGTGGAAATGCGCTAAGTGACGTCTTATATGGAGATGTAAACCCAAGTGGGCGTTTAAGCATGAGTTTCCCTGAAAATGTTGGACAAGTGCCGATTTACTACAATGTAGATAATACAGGTCGTCCTTATGAAGAAAATCCGGATGAAAAATATGTTTCTAAATACTTAGATGTTTCTAATTACGCACGCTATCCATTCGGTTATGGATTAAGTTACAGTGAAGTTATTTACAGTAATTTACAATTAGATAAAGAGGTTATATCAGAGGAAGAAGCCATAGAGGTTACAGTGGAAGTAGAGAATAGAGGGGACTATCTCGTTACAGAAACAGTCCAGCTTTATATTCGTGACTTAGTTGGTGAAGTTGTACGTCCTGTTAAGGAATTAATAGACTTTAAGCAAGTTCAATTAGAAAGCGGAGAAAAGCAAGTGGTTACCTTCGCTATTTCTGAGAAACAGCTTCGGTATACACATAGAAATATGAACTTCTCTAGTGATAATGGTGATTTTGAAGTAATGGTCGGACCAAATAGTATAGAACTTCAATCAAAATGTTTTGAATTAAAAAAGATAAGAGGATAGGAATGAAGACATGAATACTCAAACAGTTACTTTGAATGGGAATGATACGACTTTTTCTTTTCTTCCTAGCGGGGATATATATGAAATTCGTCATAAAGATATAATGGTCAACCAACTCATAGGGAATCTATTAGATGGTAGTGCGAACCAAATCTATTTACGAGTGTTTAAGGAAGGGGAAATTTTCTCTACACCTTTACTTGGTGTTCGATCAGATAGTCAACTATCAGTAGGTGAGCACACATTAATTTGGAGCGGCAGCTTTGAAGGTGTATCCTATGAAGTCCAATTTTTACTAACTTCACATGATGTATGGTTTTGGGAAGTTAGTTTACAAGGGGATCAAACAGTAGATTTATTATATGGGCAAGATATTGGGATTGCAGCAAAAGGAGCAGTTCAATCAAATGAGGCATATGTGTCTCAATATATTGATCATCATATTGATACACAATACGGATATACAATCTGTTCTAGACAAAATCAGCCACAAGGGGCGAAGTTTCCATATCTTCAACAAGGGTGTTTACAAAAGACAATCGGATTTAGTACAGATGGTTATCAATTCTTTGGGAAGTCTTACAAAGAAACAAACATTCCTGAAGCATTGCGAAAGGAAAGCTTGCCAACGGAGGTATATCAATATGAAATGGCCTATGTCTCTTTGCAAACAGAGAAACAACATGTACAAGAGAAACAATCGGTTGTTTTTTATGGTTCTATCTTAGAAAATCATCCAACAGCTGTAGAAAAACCATATTTCACTACTCAACAAATAGAAGAAATTTGGACAGAAGCAAACAAATTGGAGCAGGTTACGAAACCGGTAAATAAAATAACTAATATTGCTAATCAGGTTGTACAAACAGAAATATTGACGCCTAAAGAAGTAAATGAATTATTTGGCAATCAAATAGAAAAAGAGATGGTAGATCAAAAGCTTATGTCTTTTTTCACGGATAATCAGCATCATGTCGTGTTAAAAGAAAAGGAAGTTCAAATGGAAAGACCACATGGGCATATTCTATTGAGTGGTACTGATTTAGTAGTAGATAGACCAGTAATGGCAACAACAGTCTATATGTACGGTATTTTTAACTCACAAATTGTTTTAGGAAACACCTCTATGAACAAGATGATGAGTAATAATAGAAATTCACTTAATATAATGAAGAAATCTGGTCAGCGAATTTATATGAAAATAAAGAATCAGTGGCAGTTATTAGCGATGCCATCTGCATTTGAAATGGGCTTTAACGTCGCTAAATGGTATTACAAGCTGGCGGATGACTTGATTGTAGTGACAAATTATACTTCTGTAGAAGATTATGAGATTAAGTTAAACATCGAGAGTATAAGAGGGGAAAAATATGACTTTATCATTAGCAACCATATTTTAATGAATGATGGTGAAGATTCTATTCCATTCAAATGGAATCAATCAGATCAAGTCATCACTTTTAATGGAACACCTAATTCTACTGTTGGTCAAGGATATCCAGAATTAACGTATCATGTACATGTTGAACAACCCTTTACATTGAAAGATGAAACGGTTTTTGTTTCTTCTGAGGAATCGTCTAGCTTCCCGCTAGTCATGGTAGAATTGAATCAAGAACATGCAGTAAACCTAACTATTCAAGGGAATTTGCATAAAGGAGATTATCAACATCATCGAAAGAATGAAACGGAAGAGACGGAAAGCTATGAGCGTTATCTGGATGAATTACTGAATGGTTTTCAAATGAAGCATGAGAATCCGCTAATTCAGGAAGAAGTAGAGAGAATGAACCTGCTTAGTAGATGGTATTCTCATAATATGCTAGTTCATTATCTATCTCCACATGGATTAGAGCAATATGGAGGAGCTGCATGGGGAACAAGGGATGTTTCTCAGGGGCCAGTTGAATATTTCTTTGCCGTTAATCGTCCTGAAATTGTTCGTGAAATTTTGAAAAAAGTATATGCGAACCAATTCGAAAATGATGGGAATTGGCCGCAGTGGTTTATGTTTGATCGCTTTGAAAAGATTAAGGCAGATGAAAGTCATGGCGATGTAATCGTATGGCCATTAAAGGTTGTTGGAGATTATTTAACATTTACAGGTGATACGAGCATATTGGATGAACCTATTCCATATACAAGCAGACATACATTTGAAAAAACAGCGGCGCACTATCCGTTATTGGAACATGTAAAGAAACAAATTCATTATATAGAAACAAATTTTCTGCCGGATACGTTTTTATCATGCTATGGAGATGGGGATTGGGACGATACCTTACAGCCGTATGATAGCAGGTTAAAAAAGAATATGGCTAGTAGCTGGACAGTAGCTCTTACTTACCAGACATTACGTAATTTGGCAAAGGCATTAAAGGATTATGATAATCAGTATGCAGAATATCTTTTTGATTTGGTGAAAAATATCAAAGCGGATTTTGATAGATTTATATTAAGCACAGATACGATACCTGGATTTGTTTATATGGAAGATTCGAATCATGTGGAATTAATGATACATCCAGAAGATGAAAAAACAAATATTCAATACCGATTATTGCCAATGACGAGAAGTATGATCGCAGAATTAATTACACCTGAGATGGCGGAGCATCATTATCAAATAATTAAAGAAAATTTATATTTTCCAGATGGCGTGCGTTTAATGAATCGTCCTGCATTCTATCAAGGTGGGGTAAGCACAAACTTTAAACGCGCAGAACAGGCTGCTAATTTTGGTAGAGAAATTGGTTTGCAATATGTCCATGCCCATATTCGCTTTACGGAAGCAATGGCGAGGTTAGGGAAGGCGGAAGAAACGTGGAAAGGATTAAATACGATTAATCCAATTGGCATCAAAGACCGAGTGGAAAATGCAGCGATTCGCCAAAGTAATGTTTATTTCAGCAGTTCTGATGGCGATTTCAAAACTAGGTATGAAGCACAAGAGAATTTTGGTAAACTTAAAAATGGCGATGTTGCTGTAAAAGGTGGCTGGCGTATTTACTCCAGTGGCCCAGGAATCTATATAAATCAGTTGATAAGCAATGTATTAGGAATTCGCCAAACGGCGACTACGTTTATTATAGATCCGGTTCTACCAGAAAGATTAAATGGCTTAACAGTAGCCTTTAAATTATTCGATAAGCCTGTAAAAATTAACTATAAGCTAGGACATGAAGATAGAAAGATAATTTTCAATGGCAATGTAGTAGAAGGTAAGTTTGAAGCTAATCTTTATCGAATGGGTGGAATATGCTTAGATAAAGAAGTGATCAAGAAGAACTTACAACAAGAAAATACATTAGAAATATACTGCTAGTAGGAAGGGGTGAAGGCAATGGTAGGGATTAAAGATATAGCTAAGGCAGCTGGTGTTTCTATTTCTACCGTATCCTATGCACTAAATGGCAGTCCAAAGGTAACGGAAGCCACTCGTGCAAGAATAACTGCTATTGCAAATGAACTCAATTATATTCCTAATATGGCAGCGAGAACATTGAAAAAGCAGGAAACAAAAATTATAGCAGTCTACCTGGCTGATTATGGTGGGAGCTTTTATGGCGAGCTATTAGAAGGAATTAAAAAAGGTCTTGCTCATTACAACTACGATATGATTGTTTGTAGTGGGCAAAAGTCCCACCTTTTTCTACCGGAAAGAATGGTGGATGGAGGAATTATATTAGATTGGACCTTTAGCACCGAAGAAATTATTCAATTTGCCAATCGGGGTCATTCTCTCGTTGTATTAGATCGAGAAATAAGTTGCCCAAATGTTAGAAAAGTACTATTGGATAACAAAGGCGGAGCGACCTTAGCGATGGAAAAAATCATTGCAAGTGACCCTAATAAAGTCTATTTAGTAACTGGCCCAGAAGAAGCTTTTGATAGCCGCCAAAGGCTGGAAGCGAGTGAACGTGAATTAGCTCGCTATGGAGTAGAGTATGAGGTTATTCCATCTGCGTTTACAGAGGAATCAGGGTATGCTGCTGCGGAAATTATTCATTCGAAGATGACAGGTCCTCCTGTTACTATTTTTTCTTTTAATGATGAAATGGCCGTGGGAATTTATAAATATTTTAGAAATAAAGATAGAAAGATAGGTACAGATATTTCCCTTATTGGATTTGATAATATAGAAATCGGCTCCTTTTTAAATCCGTCATTAGCAACGATTTCTTATTCTAAGCATCGTTGGGGAATGGTTGCAGCTGAAAAGGTTGTTCAGCTGATAAATAATGAAGAAGCAGAGAATGAATCGATTATCACAAGTTTTGTAGAAGGCAAATCTTTTATCTCTAATAAAAAGTAGGTGTATAAAATGGCTATTTCTAAAGTGAATTTTCGTTCTGAGGTTTTAGGGAAAGTGACTTCTATGAATATATATCTTCCTGATAAAGAGAATAGCGCCCCTATGCCTGTTATCTATCTATTACATGGTTGGTCCGATAATGATGAAGCATGGCTAACTGCCACATCACTTGAAAGATATGCGTCAGACTATGAATTTGCCATTGTAATGCCACAAGTAGATTTAAGTTACTACACAGATATGGTACATGGAAATCGCTATTGGACGTTTTTATCAGAAGAATTACCTGCATTAGTTAGAAAGTGGTTTCGTATTTCGGATCAGAAAGAAGCTAATTTTGTTGCTGGACTATCAATGGGAGGGTATGGCGCAACAAAATTGGCTCTAACTTATCCAGATCGCTTCAATAGCTTCGCATCATTATCTGGAGCGATGGATGTCGTAGAACTATGGAAGAGAGATAGGAATAGAGACAAAGCATTTTCTACTATTTTTGGTTCTATTAACGAACTGGAAGGCAGTAAGAATGACTTATTTTACCTATTAGAAAAAACGAAGAGAAACAGTCAGGTGAAGATGCTGCAAATCTGTGGTACAGAAGACTTCCTTTATCAAGATAACTTAAAGTTTAGAAAGAAAGCACAGGAAATAATTGAGGACTTTCATTATGTTGAAATGCCTGGTGATCATAATTGGGCATTTTGGGATCAAACGATTCAGATTGTATTAAAATGGTTTAATGAGAACTACATTAAAGCGAATAATTAGAGGAAGGGACTGGGATATAAGTATTCCAGCCAAGGATAAATCCGAACAATTATACGGAGATGCTAAAGAAAGTTCCGTATAATTGTTTGGTTTTTTATTTGTTTTTAAAGGATGTTTCCATGAAGTTTAGTGCGATTCCCCGCAGCGGAATACACTTCGCTTTCCGTGGGACTCGCGCTGAGCCGCTTCGGCTTCGCCTGCAGGGTCTCAGGCTGTCTCGCTAATCCCCGTGGCGTCTACGTGTATTCCGGCTGCTACTGTTTTCCCAACTAATTATATTTCCTCTTGTAAAAAGTATGCGAAAGCAGCCGCTATTTACTAGCTAAATTAGATATTGTTCTTCTTTACAGAGTATCTATTTAGTTATGTCCCAGCCTTTAATTGTTTCAAGATGGAAGGGGAAAAGCAGGTTATAAAGAAAGCTTCCATAAGTGGGGGTCTTATTGCCCGTTAAGAGTGGGATAAATCCCCAACAATTTTCGTTCCGTGTGCTTCTTTCATTCCTAATTCGGAAGAAAGGAATGGAAGGTTAGCAGACGTAATTCCGCCACCGGGAATAATAATAATTTTTTCAGAAGCATGTTCTATATAACTTTTAAGTGCAGATAGATTGTCTTCTATTCTTGTCGATAGTGGACCTCCATGTGTTAAAATACGGTGCACACCATGGGAAATGAGCCAGTCAATTGCTTGGCGTTTTCGCTTTGGAGCAATTTCATCAAAAGCCATATGAAAGGTAATCTCCATGCCAGCAGCAGCGGTTAAGCATTTCTCCATCGCCCCTTCATCGATCCAATTATCTCTATTTAGACAGCCAATTACTATTCCGTTAATGCCAAGCTGGTTAAACAGATGGATATCTTGGCACATAATATCCACTTCATCTTCGTTATAAATAAAGTTGCCGCCTCTTGGACGAACGATGGCCATCACCTTTGTATTTGTATTTCGGCAATAGGAAACAGTCTTTGCAGCAACACCATAACTAACAGTTGTTCCTCCAACTGAAAGGTTATCGCATAACTCAATTCGATGCGCCCCCTTTTTAATAGCACTTGGAACGAGGGTGAAGTTTTCAACACAGACTTCTTTTATCATTATTTAATCACCTGCCATTCAAACATATCTAATTTAGATAGTATCATATATTTACTGTGAAAAATCGGTTATACTTAATGGAATATAAAAATTTGGAAAATTAGTAAAATAAGGAGTAGGGATGAGTGAAAGGTCATGGATACTATGACGTCACAGCGCTGTTTCATTATTAGCAAGAATTTGCTATTGGTTTATTAGAGATATTAGAAAAGTCAGAAATAGTTTCTACTCATAGGGTGCAAGATGAGCAGCTGGAAATCTATATAAAAACTAGTGAAGTCTTTCTAAGAAAGTAGGCAAATGGAGAAGGTTATTTATCTGGTTGATCGTATATATTATATTATTTACTTGCATGGATGTTTTTGTCATAGAAAATAGTACAGAGAAAGAGATTGATTTCTATTTTAAGATGGGATTTCATGTTACAGTTTTTATGTGGATCCTGTATTCCTTTAGAAAAAATAATCTGTCTATTAAAGCAGTTATATTTCATCCAAGGAAAGAAAAGTCCTCGTGGGGAAAGTATGTTTTTCTAGAATTATTAGGAGATCTAATTGCTGTAACCTTATTATTTTTTATAATCTTAATTATAGCTTTGAACTCTGAGTCGCTTATTCAAGAAATAATAAATAGTGATAGTGAAGTGGGAGACTCGACTTTTTTTATTGGGAGTCTGTTTGTTACCATTCTCGTTGCGCCAATTGTAGAAGAGTTGTTGTTTAGAGGAATATTGTTCAATAAGTGGAGTGAATCATTAGGTGCCAAAAAGGCATTATTTATTACCTCGTTTTTATTTGGGGTTCTTCATATTGGAAGTTCACCAATTTTTATCGGGCAGTTATTAGCTGGATTCCTATTTTGCTTAGTATATATGAGAATGAAATCGTTAGTGTTGCCAATACTTTTACATATAGGAAATAATAGTATAAGTAGTATAGGCATGTTAATAAATGCAGGTGATGACACAAACATACCGGATATCGCTCTAATGTTAAGTCAAATGAAAGTAGCTGCTATTATTTCAGGGGTTATTTTACTAATATTGGTTCCGATATATAGTTTTTTTATGTATAAATTATCACTAGTGTTGCATAAATGTTGTTAGAATATTCAGTTTAAATATGTCCCCTGTTAAGAGCCAAAAAAGTAAATACCCAACTAAAGGTGGATCCATCCATTTGGAAATTTTTTCACAATTAGACTTAAGAGACGACGACAATTTGTTTATTAAGGAATGGTTTTTCCTTCAATCTTTCGAAGCCAAATATGTGCTGGTTTCCACAAAGCTGCCCGTAAATATCGGCTAATTTGTAGGGTTTTTCGTTTACTTTTTGTCTCGATTTGTGCGAGAACATGCAGGCAAAAAACAATAAGTGCGATAAACACTTGATTCTGAATTGCCCATTCGCTTTGGCCGTAAAACTTTTTGATATGGAGATGTTGTTTAATCCATTTGAAAAATAACTCAATCGCCCAGCGTGATTTATACATCTTTGAGATTTCTTCAGCACTTAAATCAAAACGATTTGTGATTAAATGAAGCTCATTTCCTTTTGAATCAATCACTTTTAGAAGACGAAAGTAATTTTCGGCACGGTTTTGCGTCGTACCAATCAACACCATTTGATCCGACAAAACAGATGTATTCTCGGGTAGTTTAAAATCGTAAACCTCCCGTATGACTGCGTTTTTTCGCAGCCTAGAAAGGAAAAAGTAGCCGTCATCTGTCATCCGATCAAAGCGTTCGTAGTCTAAGTAACCACGGTCAAACACATACATACATTCCTTGTCATCAACCATTACTTCAAGCTGACCGCGGTCATGTTCTTTGGCCGTTGTCATAATGGCCTTTTCGGGATAGGATATACCTTTTTCCATAAACACAAGGCGTAAGTGCAATTTAACACCCGCTTTTGTTTTGCGGAATTTTGCCCATTTATGATTAGTCAAATTGAGAGGCAATGTGCTTGAATCAATGATTTTTAATGGCATCACAAGTTTCGTGTTGTGCGTTTTGGCATGAATTTGTGAAACTAAATCAAGGAAAAGCTTTTGGAATAAGTCTGGATTCATGCCATTTAAACGGCGTGAGAGTTGGGAAATACTGATAGAATCAAGATCAATGCCCTTTTGCAGTTGATCATCGAAAAGACAATCGCTCAGCGCATGCAGACTTTCGACTTCTTCTAGCTGCGCAAAAAGTAATAATTTTAGAAATGACTCTGTCGTTAGTTTTTTCGTATAGAAATCTAATTTCAACGTTTTCACGTTTTCTTCAAATAATTGAAGATTTATTGGTGAAAACCATTGTCCAAATGAAGTTTTTCGTGTAATCTTGTCCATGCGATAGTCCTTTTTAGTGGATTTGGACGGGTTACCACCTAACTTATCCATTATAAAGGACTTTTTCTTTGCATAAAATGATAAAATTGAACATTTCAAGTATTTTTAATAGTTAAATTAAATTAACGCAACACTAGTGATAAATTATATAAAACGACTAAAATGGAAATACCTTATCATGTAAATGTAAAAAATTACAACTAGTTATTGTATTCTAATTTCCAGTATGTTAAAGTATTTGGAAAATAAGAGGTGATTGAAATGGTTAACTGCGTACTTACTATCAACCTTTCACAATTACATCATCATAAACAGTAGTCTTGCTATTTCGATAAAAAATCGTACATAGGAAGACTATTTCTCATGAAACCGCATTTGATTAAGTTTTACTACTTAAATCAAGGGCGGTTTTTTATTTTATTTTAAATGGGAGGCATGAAAAAATGAAGAAGATGAATTACCAAAATGTAAAGGGAACGCTCGATTATTTGCCGGAGGAGGAAGGAATCAGAAGAATTATTCGAAGAACGATTGAAGATGTATTTATTCAGTATGGCTGTAAACCGATTGAGACACCTATCTTAAATTATCAAGAGTTGCTTGCTTCTAAATACGGAGGAGGAGCAGAAATCTTAGAAGAAATGTACACTCTTTCCGATCGGGGCAAAAGAGAGCTTGCATTACGCTATGACTTAACCATTCCATTTGCGAAGGTTGTGGCAATGAACCCAACGATAAAAATGCCTTTTAAACGCTATGAGATTGGCAAAGTTTTTAGAGATGGGCCGATCAAGACAGGCAGATACCGAGAGTTTACGCAATGTGATGTTGATATTGTAGGTGTTCAATCACAAATGGCAGAAGCAGAGCTCATGATCATGGCATTGGATATTTTTAAAAAGTTAAAAATGGACGTAACCATTCAATATAATAATCGGAAATTATTAGCTGGGTTTCTCCGTCAATTGAATATTACAGGGCAAATGATAAACCGAGTGATTTTGATTTTAGATAAAATCGAAAAAATTAGTAAAGATAAAATGAAGGCGGAACTAAGAGAAGCTGGATTAGAACAAATGGCGATAGACGCAATTGAAGCATTTTTACAAAAGGACTTGGATGGCATAGTGGAGCAGTATCAACAGATGGCTGAAAAGGAAGAGAGTATTAAACAAGGGCTAGAAGAATGGAACGAATTACAATCTTATATAAAACGGCTAGGAATGGAGCCATATTGTGTATTCAATCCATTTCTTGCGAGAGGTCTTGAAATTTATACAGGAACCATTTATGAAATTTTCTTAACTGACAAAAGAGTGAAGTCGAGCATTGGTAGTGGAGGAAGATATGATAACACGATAGGTGGTTTAATTGATTCCCAGGAAACCTATGCAACGGTTGGTATTTCCTTTGGATTAGATGTAATTTTATCCGCACTTTTATTAGAAGAGACTTGTTTAGACGCTAAAGGATTAGATTATTACATTATTCCGATTGGTTGTTCAATGGAAGCTCTTTTAGTGGCAAAAGCCCTTCGAGACCAAGGGTTTAAAGTAGAACTAGAATTAGGAAAGAAAAAACTTGCAAAAGCTTTAGAAAAAGCAAATAAAGAAGGTGTCAAAAAGGTAGTTATGATAGGAGAAAAGGAAGTGGCTGGAAATACCTATACAGTTAGAGATATGGAAACGGGAGAGGAATGGTTGGAAAAATTTAATTATTAATGGGGATGTGGCAGTAGATGGGGGATATTTACTGCCTTTATTTATGTTTGTCAAAGTTAGGAGCGTTGTTAATTGTTAAGGCCATTTTTGTGAAAAAGGGCAGTCAAGAGGTAACAGAGAAGCATTCTCTGTGACCGAAAACAAGAGGGAAAGCGGAAAAAGGTAACAGAGTCGAGGTCAAAGTCATTCATCCTAAAAAGAAAAGCAAAAGGTAATAGAAAAAACACATTCATTTTCACAAAGGTAGAAAAAGTCACAAAAGTCACAGAAAGTACCTTTTCAACAACAGAAGAAATCAAATTTCCGAAAAAACTTTTCAACAGACTATTTCCACACAAATGAAGCATACTACAAAAGAAAAAACATTCGATAAGAGATATTCATTGTAATGTTACTTAAATGATGATAACATAAAGTTATGTAACATTATTGGGAGGCAAACCGATGGAATATGTCGATCCTATAAAAGAAATTGAAAGTATTAATGCGATTAAAGAAGTGCTAAGGAAACAATCACAAAGAGATTTGCTCCTTTTTGTGTTAGGTATTAATACAGGAATAAGAGTTAGTGATCTACTCGCATTGAAAGTTCAGGATGTAAGGGATGAATCAGGGATTAAGGAGTTTTTGTATCTTCGTGATTCAGGTGAAGTAAAGGCATACTATTTAAACAGTAAGGTGCATGCTGAATTAGAAAGTTATTTGCAAGAACATGAATTCAAAGAGGATGAGTTTCTTTTTAAGTCTCAGAAGAATAATCAACCGATTACCCGCCAGCAGGCATATCGGATTATTAATAAGGCTGCGAAGTTAGTTGGAATTACGGGGAAGATTGGAATGCACACATTAAGAAAAACATTTGGCTATCATGCGTATCGAAAAGGGATTGCTATTTCGTTATTGATGGATGTATACAATCATACCTCTCGTTCGGAAACGCTAAAATATATAGGCATTAAAAAACAAGAAAAAAGACTAGTAAAAGTGGATGTCAATCTCTAAAGAAAAACTCCACCAAATTTGGTGGAGATTAGCCAGGACTATAGATAATCATCATCGTTACTAGCATTCGTGTCGATGTCAACATTTGTTAATTCGTTAACAATGTCCTCGTGTACTTGCACTTGCAGCGTTTCTTTATCTTTCATAAATTTGAATACACCATTATTAAAGTCCGTACCGTGTTCTTTAAAGAAAATTCCTTCATAAGCTACTTGTTTTGTATGATTGAAGATTAGGCGGTATCCATTTTGTTCTTTTACTAAATATGCACGTACACCTTTTTCATATTGTCCCTCTGGATTTTTCAAAAAACGGGCAACAGAAATGATATGAAGATCAACAAAAGGAATTTCACGTAATAACGAATTAATAATCGAGCCTTTTGCAATCTGCTCCCAACGACTTTGCGCTGTTTGACCAAGGACGATTTGTGTGATGTTCTTTTCTCTAGCTACTTCTGCAACTACTTTGGAGATTGGTCTAGATTCCTTATCTTTAATGATAAACGCATCAGCGCTATGATGTTCAGCCAATTCTTTCCATCTTGCGATATAATTTGATTTTTCTGCATCTAACTCATCGAATGGCTTTGAATCCACTGTTAGGATATAGAGTGGACAATCAAGCATATTAGCTAATTTACAACCACGTTGTATAAGACGTTCACCGTTAGGACCGTAATAAACGCAGACAAGAATACTTTCATCCATGCGTTCTTTTCCATTTACCATGATTTTTTCACCTCAGGTATAGATGTGAATGATTTACACCATTAATAATAAACTATGTATGACTATAACGTATGCTACTTTATGAGTCAATGTATTTCTTAAATAATCCAAATGAACAAATATAATCTGTTTCTTTTACTAATAGTAAGGTTAGACATAGTTTCCGTTATAAATACCTTTTTGTCTTAAGTTAATCAAAAATAGAACCAATTTAAAGGAGGGGAATAAAAATGACTTGGTTACATTTTATGATCTTATTTCCATTTATGTTTGCAATATTTGTACCTTTTATTTATAAAAGGCTAACGCCACGAATTCATACTGGCTGGTTCGTGCTATTTGTTCCATTAATCATTTTTATTTATTTGTTGACGTATATCCCGAAAATGGCAAAAGGAGATGTTTTTACTTCTACAGTCAAGTGGATACCTGCATATAGTATTAACTTTACTACGTATTTAGATGGGCTTAGCCTAGTTTTTGGATTGTTAATTGCAGGGATAGGAAGCTTAGTCATTTTATATTCTATTTTCTATTTATCAAAACATCGAGAAGCGTTGCATAACTTTTATGTATACTTATTGCTATTCATGGGAGCAATGCTTGGGTTAGTAATGTCTGATAATTATTATGTTTTATATGTGTTTTGGGAAATTACTAGTGTGTCGTCCTTTTTGTTAATTGCTTATTGGTATGAAAGGGACCGTTCAAGATATGGAGCACAAAAGGCAATGTTGATTACTGTTTTTGGCGGACTTGCGATGCTAGCTGGTTTGATCATGTTGTCTATTATGGCAGATACAACAAGTATTAGAGAGACGTTGCTTCAACTTAATCAAATCCATAGCCATGAACTATTTATACCTGCTATGATCTTAATTTTGCTCGGAGCATTTACGAAGTCGGCCCAATTTCCGTTTAGTATATGGCTTCCTGATGCAATGGAAGCACCAACGCCAATTAGTGCATACTTACATTCTGCGACGATGGTAAAAGCAGGGATTTATCTGGTTGCACGTTTAACACCAATTTTTGGCGGAACAATAGAGTGGTTTTGGCTTGTTGTAGGCATAGGGATTTTTACTTTATTATATGGGTCCTTTAATGCTGTGAAACAGACTGATTTAAAGGCATTATTAGCATACTCGACTATAAGTCAATTAGGATTAATTATGAGCTTGCTGGGGCTAGGATCTGCTGCGTTATATAAGGATTTAGGAGTAGATGAGGCAGCGTTATATGCGACGGCTATCTTTGCAGCTATTTTTCACTTAGTAAACCATTCAACGTTTAAGGGTTCTTTATTTATGGTAGTAGGAATTATTGACCATGAGACTGGTACTCGGGATTTGAGAAGACTAGGCGGTCTCATTCACTTAATGCCTATTTCCTTTACCCTTACAGTAATTGGCAGTTTTTCAATGGCAGGTCTTCCTCCATTTAATGGTTTCTTAAGTAAAGAAATGTTCTTTACAGCTGTAGTGAATGCATCGCATATGGAAATATTTAATCTTCAGCATATTGGAATCTTACTTACGATTGTCGCTTGGATTGCCAGTGTGTTTACATTTATTTATTGTATGATTTTAGTTTTTAAAACCTTTAGAGGAAAAAATAAAGCACCTAAACTAGATAAAGAGGTGCATGAAGCACCTATTGGCTTATTAATCTCGCCAATGATCTTAGGTGTACTTGTGATTGTTTTCTTCTTTATTCCTAATCTCGTATCAAAGTATTTATTAAAACCAGCCTTTGCCTCTATTTTGCCGTCACTTGCACATACGGTTGACTCTAAGAAAATTAGTGCCTTCCATGGGTTTAATACAGAACTTTGGATGACAATTGGTGTGGTAGCATTGGGAACGATTTTATATTTACTACTAAAAAAATGGTATAAGATTTATCGTCTATATCCACAAGCCTTTACATTAAGCAACTTATATAATCTTAGCTTGGAGTATGTAGAAAAGCTGTCTAAATCCATTACTAATTTTTATATGACAGGATTTCTACGTGATTACTTAGTCTATATTTTTGGATTCATTATTATAATCATCGGAGGTTCCTTGCTGCTGTTTAATGGAGTTACGTTTGATATGTCTCAAGATTCTCCGATAAGTATTTTTGATATAGGAATAGTCATTGCGATGATTATTAGCTCCGTTACAGTTCTACTCTCCAAATCAAGAATTACCTCGATTGTGGCTGTAGGAGCGTTAGGGTTTCTAGTTTCGTTTTTCTTTGTTCTTTTCAGAGCTCCAGATTTAGCATTGACTCAATTAGTAGTAGAAACAGTAACCACCGTTTTATTTCTACTGTGCTTCTATCATTTACCGCAATTAAAGAAGGAAATCAGCAGAGTTCGTTTTAAAGCGGTTAATGCTATTGTTTCTATAGGAGTAGGTGTTGTAGTAACGATTATTGCTCTTTCTGCTAACGGTACACATTTGTTTGACTCTATTTCGAGTTACTATGAGGATTCCTATAAGCTGGCCGGGGCAAAAAATATCGTAAATGCCATTTTGGTTGATTTTCGTGGAATAGATACTATGTTAGAGATTCTTGTGCTTACCGTTGCAGGCTTAGGTGTATACACGTTAATAAAGGTAAAACTAGTAGGAGGGGATAAAAATGAAGAAACCAAATGATATTATTATTCGAAGTATCACAAAGGTTGCTGTCGTGATTATTCTCACCTTCGCCATAAATCTTTTTGTCTCTGGGCATCATTTTCCAGGGGGCGGATTTATTGGTGGACTCACTTTTGCTGCTGCGATTATTTTGCTTTTTCTAACCTTTGATATAGAATCGGTGCGGAAGAATATTCCCGTAGATTTTAAAGTACTCGCAGGGGTTGGTGTATTAATCGCTGTCTTAACGGGTATTGGTGGAATGGTATTAGGTGAGGCATTTTTAACGCAAGCCTTTGGTTATTTTGATTTACCAATCTTCGGAAAAACAGAGCTAGCAACGGCTGTTATTTTTGATATTGGAGTTGCTTTAGCTGTTATTGGGACGGCTATAACCATTATTATGACGATTGGGGATGATCGATAATGGAGACTTTAATGTCTATTCTTGTAGGAATATTATTCTCGATTGGAATTTATCTTATTTTAACAAAGACTTTATTACGAATAATTTTAGGAACATCAATTCTTGGTCACGGTGTAAATTTGCTTATTATTACAATGGGAGGGTTGAATAAAGGAGGTCCACCACTCTTAGGAATAACGGATCATACTTTTGCAGACTCATTACCACAAGCATTGCTGCTTACCGCCATTGTTATAAACTTTGCAACGACTGCTTTGTTTTTAGTATTGAGTTATCGAGCATATAAAGTACTTGGCACCGATGATACAGATCTACTGAGGGGTAATGAGGATGAATAATATTGTAATATTGCCGATCATCCTTCCGATTGTATTTGCGATGATTATGGTAATTTTTAGAGACAAGGTCATGCTCCATCGTGTACTAAGCTTGGTAGCGATTGGTTCTGTGTTTGTGGTGACTGTCATTTTGATTGGGCAAATAAAGCATGCAGGAATTCAATCAGTCCAGTTGGGAGGATGGGAAGCACCATTTGGTGTAAGTATGGTTGCAGATATGTTTGCAGCTATTCTCGTTTTAGTTACTAGTATTGTAAGTTTCTGTTGTTTACTGTACGCATTTCATTCAATCGGAGAGCAAAGGGAAAAATATTATTTTTATCCGTTATTTTTGATTCTGGTAACGGGTGTAAATGGATCCTTTTTTACAGGGGATATATTTAACCTATTTGTTTGTTTTGAAGTGATGCTAGTTGCTTCCTATGTTTTAATTTCTTTAGGTGGAACAAGGGTTCAGTTAAGAGAATCGATTAAATATATTTTAATTAACATCATCTCTTCTTTTCTATTTCTTGTTGCAATTGCTTATTTATATGCGATTACAGGAACATTAAATTTTGCGCATTTATCCGTTCGTATTGCTGAAGTTGGTCAAGATGGATTAATGACAACTGTAGCCATTCTCTTTTTAGTGGTGTTTAGTCTAAAGGCTGGGCTATTTTTATTCTTCTGGCTTCCTGGATCTTATAGTGCACCACCGACAGCTATCTCTGCTATTTTTGCGGCTCTTTTAACAAAAGTCGGTATGTATGCGATTATCAGAGTCTTTACCTTGATTTTTTATCATGAAGTTCAAATCACTCATCTATTGATTGGTATACTCGCAGCTATTACAATGACGCTTGGTGCGATCGGAGCAGTTGCTTATCGAGATATCTATAAGGTTATGACCTATAATGTGGTCATTGGTGTTGGCTTTATTTTAGCGGGATTGGCGACTTACACGACAGTAGGGTTGACTGGTTCCATCTATTATTTCATTCACGATATGGTAATTAAAGCACTTATTTTCCTATTGGGGGGCACCATTATTCATCTTACTGGTACAAGTAAACTAGATGATATGAATGGATTGATTCGCTTGCATCCTCAATTAGGTTGGATGTTCTTTATTGCAGCATTGTCCTTATCTGGAATTCCCCCTTTAAGCGGTTTTCTGGGTAAAATATTTATTACACAAGGAACTTTTACTGCTGAATATTATTGGCTAGGTGCATTTGGACTGATAAGTAGTCTATTTGTTCTTTATTCCATAATGAAAGTATTTATGTCCGTGTTTTGGGGCTATACAGATTTAACGCTAGAACAAGAAAAAGGGACAACAAAGGGATTAATGCTACCTATTGCTCTGCTTACTTTCTTAACGATTGCTTTAGGATTAGGGACAGAAGGAATACATCAATATGTAGATACAGCAGTGGAAGGGTTAATGAATCCTCATTATTATATAGAAGCTATTTTGGGAAATGGAAAATAAAGTGAGTGATTAAATAGGCAGAAAGGGGTGGTAACCATGCCCATGCAAATACTAATTAACTTGTTAATAGGTGTCGTATGGATGTTCTTGCAGGACACCTGGAATGTTTTAACCTTCTTTACAGGTTATTTATTTGGAATACTTGTTCTTTTCATTCTACGTCGATATATGCCTACTAAATTTTATTTAGAGACATTTATAGCTGTAGTTAAGCTATTTATTGTATTTATTGAGCAACTGTTTACTTCGAGTGTAGTCGTTATTCGTCAAATAACCCAACCAAAACTTAATATTTCCCCAGGAATATTTTCTTTGGAGACGGAATTGGAGGGGGAGTTAGAGGTATCTTTATTAGCTTTATTGATGAACTTAACCCCAGGATCGGTCGTTGTTGAGGTTGCACCTGATAATAAAAAGTTTTTTATCCATGCTATGGATATAACAGCTCAAAAAGAATCAATTTTTCATTCGAAAGAAAAATTTGAAAAAGCTATAAAGAGGGTGACACGGTATGATTGATAACTTATTAGTTGGATCCTTAATTTTACTTATTTTGTCTATACTTGCAACAGTCTATCGGCTGGTCAAAGGACCATCTGCTCCTGACAGAATACAAGCACTAGATAGTTTAGGAATTAACTTAATTGCTGGAGTAGCTATATTTTCTGTCCTGCTTCGAAATACAGGTTTCTTTGAGGTAATTTTATTGATTGGGATTCTATCGTTTATTGGAACGATTGCTTTTGCCCGATACATTGAAAGAGGTGTGGTCATTGAACGAAAGCAATCCGATTGAGCTAATAGCTGTTCTGTTAATTTTCTGCGGTGCAATCTTCTGTTTTCTTAGTTCCTTTGGGTTAATAAGGCTGCCTGATGTGTATACAAGGTCTCATGCTGCCTCAAAGGGATCAACGATGGGAGTGCTTTTTACACTGGTTGGTACATTTTTCTTTTTTATAATAGAAGGCGTTTTTAGTATCCGGCTATTTTTAGGAATATTCTTTGTTTTTCTAACTTCACCTGTCGCCTCACATGTAGTGGTTCGTTCAGCGTATCGTTCCAAGGTTAAGCTTGCGGATGTAACAGTACAGGACGATTTAAAGGTGGAAATGGAAAAGGAAGGAATCAAGCCGCTAGAAGTTCAGCCTAAGTAGTAGGGGATAGATAGTCCAGAGCCGCAGAGGAGCGGTTCTACTGAGGTCCATTTGGATGTCCTCAATAGAACCGTCCGTCCGCGCCCCCTTTGCTTACCTCAAATTTCTAATTGACGAATTTTCGCCGATTCTATATAGTTAAAAAAGATACACCCGTACTGAAGCGGGAGAGGTTCATAGCGAATACCCTCTATAAAAAACTATGGATACATGCAATCTACGCCATGTCCATAAAGGATATGGCTTTTTTGTTTGATTCAGTTGGTTTTTCTGCTAAGGTAAATGCCTCTCTTTTCAGCAGTGTTGGGAAACACCAAACAAGGAGGACTCTTTCATGTCTGGAAGAAAGAACGAAGAAGGATTACAAGACTTAACTTTATTAGGAAACCAAAATACTCCATATAAAAGTGATTATGCACCAGAGGTATTAGAATCTGTAGATAATCTTCACTCTGATAGAGATTATTTTGTAAAATTTAATTGTCCGGAGTTTACTAGTCTTTGTCCAATAACAGGCCAGCCTGACTTTGCGACAATGTATATCTCTTATATACCAAATAAGAAGATAGTGGAAAGTAAATCTTTAAAATTATATTTATTTAGCTTCCGTAATCATGGTGATTTTCATGAAGATTGCGTCAATATTATTATGAATGATTTAATTAAACTATTGGATCCAAGATATATTGAGGTATGGGGTAAATTTACTCCACGGGGTGGAATTTCAATCGACCCATGGTGTAATTATGGAAAACCAGGAACGAAATTTGAAGAGATGGCGACACACCGTTTAATGAATCATGATATGTATCCTGAAAAAGTAGACAATCGATAATAAAAAACAGTTACCTGCTCGTTATTTTTCCGGGGAGGTAACTGTCTTTTTAGTTTAAATTTAGTTATGGTAAAATATTGCCCGCTGCACGGTAAATGCTGTACCACTCTTCCCTTGTCAAATGAACGTCACTTGCGTTACAGCAGTCTATTAAGCGATCTATATTCATTGTTCCAATAACGGGTTGCATTTTAGCAGGATGACGCAATAACCAAGCGATCGCAATCGTTGTATTGCTAACTTGATACTTGTCTGCAATTTCATCCATTTGTTTATTTAGTTCAGGGAATTTTTCGTTCCCAAGGAAGACCCCTTCAAAGAAACCAAATTGGAACGGAGACCAAGGCTGAATAGTGATATCATGTAAGCGACAGAAGTCTAAAATGCTGCCGTCACGGTTAATAGCAGAGTCATTTTCCATATTCACATTAATCCCATTTGAAATCATATTTGCATTCGTAATACTTAATTGTAATTGATTAGCAACAAGTGGCTGTTTTACATGCTTTTGCAACAATTGAATTTGCATCGGATTTTGGTTAGAAACGCCAAAATGACGCACTTTTCCTGATTGTTCAAGTTTATCGAAAGCCTCTGCGACTTCTTCAGGTTCCACTAATGCATCTGGACGATGTAATAGAAGAACATCTAAGTATTCGGTGTTTAGTCTTTTTAGAATGCCATCTACTGAATCTAAAATATGCTCTTTTGAAAAGTCGAACATGCCTTTACGAATACCACATTTAGATTGTAAGATAATCTTCTCACGAACACTTGGAGACATATGGATAGCATCTGCAAATATTTCTTCGCAAACACCACTACCATAAATATCTGCATGATCAAAGAAGTTAGCCCCTTGTTCTAAAGAAGTTTGGACAAATCGTTCTGCTTCATTTTTTTCTAATGAGTTAATACGCATGCAACCAACTGCAACTACAGGTACTTCTAAATTACTGCTACCTAGTTTCATTGTTCTCATGATTTCTATTCCTCCTAAATAAATTGGAAAGCGCTTTTATTATTTTATCATTCATTTTGACATAATAATGGCTTAAACAGCAAATATTAAGTACTTTTTATCCCGCTCTTAACAGGCAGTATGACCCAACCACAAGCTGAGGGGATTTTTTTAAAAAAGAAATGAAAGATGTCCTATTTACTATTCCGTCCTATTAAATTTATAATTATTAAGGAGGGTTGAAAACGCTTTCTTAACAAAGGAGAGGTGGGAGAAGAATGAAAGGTTTTATAGGTAAAACGTCTATTATTGTAATTATTATTTTCTTGTTGTTTCCCTTAGGAAGTGAGAAGTTCGCATCAGCGGCTTCTACAAATGGAACGATGATGCAATATTTTGAATGGTATTTGCCGAATGATGGAAATCATTGGACAAGGCTTCAAAATGATGCGGCAAATCTAGCTAATAAAGGAGTAACTGCTGTCTGGATTCCTCCAGCATATAAGGGAACAAGTCAAAATGATGTGGGATATGGTGCATATGATTTATATGATTTAGGCGAGTTTAACCAAAAAGGAACAGTCAGGACGAAGTATGGCACAAAAGCTCAATTAAAATCAGCAATCGCAGAATTACATAAAAAAAATATAAATGTATATGGTGATGTAGTGATGAACCATAAAGGGGGTGCTGATTTTACGGAGAACGTAACTGCCGTTGAAGTAGATCCCAATAATAGAAATAATGAAACATCGGGCAACTATCAAATTTCTGCATGGACAGGCTTTAATTTTCCTGGCCGAGGTAATACTTACTCTCCGTTTAAATGGAGCTTGTATCATTTTGATGGGACAGATTGGGATGAGAGCAGACAACTAAACAGAATCTATAAATTTCGTGGAACAGGAAAGGCTTGGGATTGGGAAGTTTCCAATGAAAAAGGAAATTATGACTATTTAATGTATGCAGATATTGATTATGATCATCCAGAAGTAGTAAGTGAAATGAAAAGCTGGGGAACCTGGTATGCTAAAGAATTAAATTTAGATGGGTTCCGATTAGATGCGGTTAAACATATAAAGCATGATTACTTACGGGATTGGGTTACCCATGTAAGAAATCAAACAGGTAAAGAGATGTTTACTGTAGCGGAATATTGGCAAAATGATATTGGAACGCTAAATAATTATTTAGCAAAGACAAATTATAATCAGTCTGTTTTTGATGCACCCCTTCATTATAATTTTCATTATGCATCTAATAGTAATGGAAATTATGACATGAGGAATATTCTAAAAGGAACAGTAATGGAAAGCAATCCTAGACTGGCAGTTACCTTAGTTGAAAACCATGATTCCCAGCCAGGGCAATCTTTGGAATCTGTTGTAAGTACATGGTTTAAACCTTTAGCCTATGCTTTCATTCTTACAAGAGCAGAAGGATATCCATCTGTCTTTTATGGAGATTATTATGGAACGAAAGGGAATAGCAATTATGAGATTCCGTCATTAAAAGCACAGTTGGATCCAATTCTAACTGCCCGTAAAGATTATGCATATGGTACACAGCGTGACTATATTGACCATTGGGATATTATTGGTTGGACAAGAGAGGGAGATACTGCTAAAGCAAAATCTGGACTAGCCACCTTAATAACAGATGGTCCTGGAGGGTATAAGTGGATGGAAGTAGGAAAACAAAATGCCGGAGAAGTCTGGTACGATATAACGGGGAACAGAAAAGAAACAGTCACTATTAATAGTGATGGCTGGGGCCAATTCTATGTAAATGGAGGCTCACTTTCTATTTATATACAAAAATAAGGAAGAGAAGAGTTACCTTGCTCACTGGTAACTCTTCTCTTTGTATGTTGTTAAATTAATCTTCCATTGTAGAAAGGTCTCCAGTAGGGAGTCCAAGTTCCCAAGCTTTTAATACACGTCTCATAATTTTTCCACTCCGTGTTTTTGGAAGCTTTTCACAGAATTCAATTTCTCTTGGGGCAGCATGAGCAGCCAAACCTGTTTTCACAAATAAACGTATTTCTTCTTTTAATTGATCCGTTTTTTCATAGCCATCAACTAGTGCAATAAAGGCTTTAATAATTTCGCCTCTAATAGGATCTGGTTTTCCGATGACACCTGCTTCTGCTACGGCAGGAAATTCGATTAGTTTACTTTCTACCTCAAATGGTCCAACTCGTTCACCAGCGGTCATAATAACATCATCGACTCGACCTTGGAACCAGAAATAACCCTCTTCATCCAAATAAGCGGAATCTCCAGACACATACCATTGATCATGTTGGAAATAACTATTAAATTTTTCTTCATTGTTCCATATTGTGTACATCATTGATGGCCAGCCTTTTTTAATGGCCAAATTCCCCATTTGATTAGGCGGAAGGATATTTCCATCATCATCTAAAATAACTGCTTCAATCCCTGGAAGTGGTTTCCCCATGGAACCTAACTTAATGTCCATACAAGGTAAATTACATATTAGCTGAGCACCGGTTTCTGTCATCCACCAAGTATCATGGATACGATGTCCAAATACATCAAATCCCCAGCGAATTACTTCAGGATTAAGCGGTTCGCCTACGCTTAGAATATGACGCAAGGAAGAGAGTGTATATTTTTCTGTTACTTCCGCTCCAGCAGCCATCAGCATTCTAAAGGAGGTAGGGGCACTATACCAAACGGTCACTCCAAAGGTTTCAATCGTTTTATACCATATATCAGGACTAAAGCGGCCACCTGCAACAACATTTGTGGAGCCAGTAAGCCATGGACCAAAGATTCCGTAAGAAGTACCTGTAACCCAACCTGGATCAGCAGTACACCAGTATACGTCATCTTCTTGTAAATCTAATACCCACTTTGCTGTTTGGTAATGTTGAATCATAGCATTGTGAACATGAAGCACACCTTTTGGTTTTCCAGTTGAACCAGAGGTGTAGTGTAGGATTAATCCATCTTTGCGATCGACCCATTCTATGTCTAAATCTGTAGAGGCTGTTTGAAAATGATGAAGGAAATCTTTTGTTTTATTATCTTCTTGTATGTTTTCCCCTACAATAAAAATAGTTTCTAAAGCAGGCAATTCTGTATGTGGAATTCTATTTACCAGTTCAGGTGTTGTAATGATTACTTTTGCTTCACTATCATGCAGGCGGTCTTTTACAGCATCTTCCATAAAGGCTTCAAACAGTGGACCAACAATAGCTCCTAATTTGATTGCTCCAAGTAAAGCAAAATATAACTCTGGTGAACGAGGCATGAAAATAAACACACGATCCCCTTTGTTCACTTTTCCTACATCCTTTAATACATTCCCAGCTTTATTTGAGAATTTCTTTAAGTCTTTAAATGTGTAAGTTTCTTTTCTTGATGGATGAAAATAATGGAGGGCTACTTTATTGGCGCGGTAGTTTTCAGCATGACGGTCAATTGCCTCATAGGCCAAATTAACTTTTCCAGTCTGATGCCAAGAAAAATCCTTTTCTGCTTGGTCCCATTTGAAATGTTGGTACAATTCCTCATAGTTTTCAAGGTTATGCTTGCCTTTAACAGGTGGAAACGCTTCCAATTTCATTAATACATCCCCCTCATTTCAATTTTTTTACAACATTATTATAATTGGTAAACACTATATATACAATTTTAATGTTGTAATTAAATAAATATTCCTACATTTTGAAAAAATGAGATGGAATGTATGGGGGCAAAAGCCTATTTCAAGGCTCATAGTTAAACATAGTAAGTCAGTAGTAAAATTAATAAATAAATTAGTAGCATGAAAGCTTGAAATTTAAGGATAGAATAAATTCCTTTATTAAATTTTTGAGAAGGGAGAGGTTTTTCCTTCCATTCGTCCAAATAATCATTACTTTTTAGAATAACATGATGAAATCTTCGGAAACTGAATGTCACACCGTCCAAGAAGCCTCCCTTTGCAATATACATAAATAGAAAAATAACGAGATAAAAGAAAGTTAAATAATAGACGGAATTAATATAAAGAACAAAAGAATATTCTGAGGAAAAAATAAGAAAAAGAACGAACGTCATGAAGATATTTATTAGGAAAACAGACCATTTTTTATTATGCATGAATTTTCACCTTTATTAATAAGTTTTTAACGCGAATAATCGTATTTTACCTTAACTCGATCAGAAAGTACATTTTGAATAAAGTTGTAAAATACTTCTATTCTTACATTATGAATTAACATTGTGGAATATTGTTTTCCTTTTACACTAAAAATAAGAAAAATCACCAATAGAATAAAATCACCTACTATAAAAAATTCTACCATAATAAAATCATCTACTAATATAAGGTAAAAAAGTATATTGGCATATGGATATTTTTGACATAGCATCAGTCTTTTGCCATATTATATACCTATTAATTTAAAGAATTTTTTAGAATTTTATCAAAAAAGTAAGCGTTGTCTTTATTGGTTTAACGCATGATTGCCCTATCATTATATAACAATATTTGAAATTATCTCTATATTTAGTCTTTACAACTCTACTAGAATAATAGTATACTCACTTTAG
The DNA here is from genome assembly GCF_012933555.1 of Niallia alba. Taxonomy (GTDB): domain Bacteria; phylum Bacillota; class Bacilli; order Bacillales; family Cytobacillaceae; genus Niallia; species Niallia alba. The sequence goes on along the minus strand of NZ_JABBPK010000001.1, from coordinate 4,980,122 downwards.
CTTCTTTTTTAGATGTAATTTACAGAATAATATAACAATGGGGGGTCTTTTTTAATGAAGCGAAAATTTACTTGGCTGCTTTCACTGACGTTAGTGTTGAGTGTATTTTTAGCAGCATGTTCTGGTGGCGACGACAAAGCATCTGAAGGTTCAGATAAGCCAGCAGAAAATACAGATGTAGAACAAGTATTAAACTTAATTAACGGAGATGCGATTCCATCAATGGATCCATCAATGGCAACTGATGAATATGGTTTCCAATTCTTAGGTGCTACAATGGAAGGTCTTTATCGTTTAGGTGAAGATGCTAAAGTTGAAAAAGGTATTGCAGAATCTCATGAAGTATCTACAGACGGTTTAACTTGGACATTCAAGTTACGTGAAGATGCAAAATGGTCAAACGGAGATCCTGTAACTGCTAACGATTTCGTTTATGCTTGGCAACGTGCAGTAAACCCTGACACTGGTTCTGAGTACGGTCCATACATGATGGGCGGCGTAATCAAAAACGCTACTGAAATCAGCAAAGGCGAAAAGAAACTAGAAGAATTAGGAGTTAAAGCAGATGGCGACTACACATTAGTTGTTGAACTTGCTAATCCAACTCCATATTTCGAGTCTTTAACAACTTTCGGTACGTTCTTACCATTGAACCAAAAATTCGTTGAAGAAAAAGGCGATGCGTTCGCTACTAGCTCTGAAAATCTATTAGCTAACGGTCCATTCGTGTTAGAAAACTGGGAAAGTACTGCTCAAAAGTGGAATCTTGCTAAGAATGACACTTACTGGGATGCAGGTACAGTTAAGCTAGAAAAGATTAATTATGTTGTAGTTAAAGATGCTCAAACAATGGTTGACCTATATGAAAAAGGTGAAGTTGACCGTGCGAGCTTGTCTTCAGACTTAGTTGACCAATACTCTTCTGATGAAGATTATACAATTAAAGCAGACAACTCTGTATTCTATATGAAAATTAACCAAACAAGAAACGAAGCACTTGCAAACACAAATATTCGTGCTGCTATCAGCCGTGCGTTTGATAAACAAGCTTTAGTAGACACTATTTTAAATAATGGTTCTTTAGTTGCTAACGGTTTAATTCCAGCTGAATTCACTCCAATGCCAGATGGTAGTGGTGATTTCCGTGAAGTTAGTGGCGATCTTGTAACATATGATACTGCTGCTGCAAAAGAATTCTGGGAAAAAGGTCTACAAGAATTAGGTGTTGATTCCGTAGAAATCGAATTCTTAGGTGGAGATACAGATGTATCTAAAACGATGAATGAATACCTTGCTAACCAATTACAAACAAACCTACCAGGTTTAAAAGTAACTCTAAAACAAGTACCATTTGAGCAACGTTTAGATTTAGATACTAAGCAAGATTACGATCTACAATTATCTGGTTGGGGTCCTGACTACCTAGATCCATACACTTTCTTAAGCCTATGGATTACTGATGGTGGAAACAACAAAATGGGTTACTCTAATGCAGATTATGATAAGTTATTAGAGGAAACTACTACAACTTTAGCTACAGACAATGAAGCTCGTTACCAAAACTTCTTAGAAGCTGAAAAAATTCTATTTGAAGATGCAGCAATCGCTCCTGTATATCAACGTGCTGGCGCATTCCTATCATCTCCAAAAATTCAAGGCTTAATCGAAAATCCATTTGGACCAACTTATGAATACAAATGGACTAGTGTAGGAGCTGCAGAGTAATTTCGCTTTTTTGAAAAATTCGATGCTATGAAATAAGAGGGAGTGTATGCTTTTATAGCATATACTCTCTTGTATTTTTGAGTAGGAAAATTCTGATTATAGCAAAAATAAATTATTATGCTATAATAAACAAAGAAAAATTAGGAGGTGCACAGATGGCTCGATATCTTCTTCGACGTTTATGGTATATGTTCATAACATTGTTCATTATCGCTACAGTATCCTTCTTCCTGATGAAGTTCCTTCCAGGGAGTCCACTGAAAGCTGACGATAAGTTAAGTGAAGAGCAAAAAACAATTATTTTGGAAAAATATGGATTGAATGATCCGGTTCCTGTACAATATGTACGATACTTAGGAAACCTTGTGCAAGGGGATTTAGGTGTTTCATTTGCATTTGATAATACCCCTGTTACGAAAATACTATCCTCAAAAATCGGTCCGTCCGCACTTTTAGGTGGACAAGCATTAGTTCTAGGGACAGTGGTCGGGATTCTACTAGGCTTGATAGCCTCCATTTATAGGAACGGTCCAGTCGATTATACGTCTACGATTATCGCTGTACTGGGGACATCGGTTCCATCGTTCGTTTTTGCAGGACTATTGCAATATGTTTTCGCAGTAAGAATGGATTTACTACCAGTAGCTCTCTGGGGCGGCTTTGAATATACCATTCTACCAACTATCGCACTTGCAATCTCCCCTTTAGCAGTTGCTGCGAGGTTCACACGAACAGAAATGATTGAAGTGTTGCATTCAAATTATATAACAACAGCTCGTGCAAAAGGGGTTACTGAAGCAGGAATTATTTTCAAACATGGATTGCGAAATGCATTGATTCCGCTAGTAACAGTAATTGGCCCTATGGCAGTTAGCTTAATGACAGGATCATTAGTAATTGAGAAAATTTTTGCAATACCTGGGATTGGAGAACAATTTGTTACATCTGTTACTGTAAATGATTATCCGACAATTATGGGAACAACATTATTATTTGCTTTTGGCTTTGTTATCATAATTTTAATCATTGACCTCCTATATGGATTAATTGATCCGAGAATTAGAATTGCAGGAGGAAAAAAATAAAATGGATAAAAAGAATCTTAATCAAATAGATAAAAATTTATTTAGACCTCTTAAGCAAGAAGAGAATATTAGTGAGAAAATAACTGCACCAAGTAGAACCTTTAGTCAGGATGCAAGAAGAACGTTGTTTAAAAATAAACCTGCAATAGTAAGTATATTTATAATATTATTAATAATCTTAATGAGTATTATTGGTCCCCATATGAATGATTACGGGAATAATGGACAAGATTTGTCTCGTGCAAAGCTTCCTCCTAGAGTACCAGTATTAGAGAATGTTTCTTGGTTAGGTCTAAATGGTACTTTATCAGGTAGATATGAAGGTACGAATGTAAAAGATGCAACTGCCAAAGCAATGGCTCGTTATAAGAGCACAGATGAGTTTGTTGATATTAAAGTTCTAGATGAAGGAGACGGTACAAGAAATTCTGCTGCAGTAAGAGCAACCTTCCACATCTATGAAGCGAAAGAACTTAATGATACTTATTTCTGGTTTGGGACTGATACACTAGGCCGTGACCAATGGACAAGACTTTGGGAAGGTACAAGAGTATCATTGATCATTGCATTTGTTGCAGCGATACTTGATTTATTAATTGGTGTAACCTATGGTGGTGTATCTGGATTTTATGGTGGAAGAGTCGATAACGTATTACAGCGTATCGCGGAAGTATTAGTAGGAATACCAAACCTAGTAGTTATTCTGTTAATGATGCTTATCCTCCAGCCTGGGATAGTTTCCATTGTTATTGCATTAGCGATTACAGGATGGATCGGAATGTCCCGTATTGTTCGTGGAGAAGTATTAAAGCTTACAAATCAAGAATTCGTACTTGCTGCGAGAACATTAGGGACGTCAAATGGTACGATTATTAGACGACACTTAGTTCCGAATATTACTGGAATTATTATTGTTAATACAATGTTCTCGATTCCTGGAGCTATTTTCTTCGAAGCATTCCTAAGCTTCATCGGACTTGGTATTGTACCTCCGAAAGCCTCATTAGGTGCTTTGATTGAGCTTGGATTTGCTAACTTGCGATTATATCCGTATTTACTAGTTTTCCCAGCGACTGTATTGTCAGTATTAATGATTGCATTCAATATATTGGGTGATGGTTTGCGTGATGCATTCGACCCTAAAATGCATAAATAAGAGAGTAGGTGTTTATAAATGAGTAAATTATTAGAAGTCAAAGATTTAAGAGTATCATTTAACACCTACAACGGTGAAGTACAAGCTGTTCGCGGTGTTAGCTTTGAGTTAAATAAAGGAGAAACACTAGCAATTGTAGGGGAATCCGGTTCTGGTAAATCCGTTACTTCTAATGCTTTAATGAGACTACTTCCCGAACCGCAAAGTGTCATTAAAAGTGGAGAAATATTATTAGAAGGCGAAGATATTGTTAAAAAGTCCAAGAAAGAAATGCAAAAAATTCGCGGTAAAGATATTTCAATGGTGTTTCAAGATCCGATGTCTTCCTTAAACCCAACAATGAAAATTGGGAATCAGATCATGGAAGGTCTAATTAAGCATCAAAACATGAACAAATCTGATGCAAAGAAACGTGCTCTTGAGCTGCTTGAGTTAGTTGGTATTCCACAACCGGAAATTCGTATTAACCAATTTCCACACCAATTCTCAGGTGGAATGCGTCAACGTGTGGTTGTTGCAATCGCGCTTGCGTGTAACCCGAAGATTTTAATTGCTGATGAACCAACAACAGCACTTGATGTTACGATTCAGGCACAAATTTTAGAATTAATGAAAGACATTCAAAAGAAAACAGATAGTGCGATTATTTTTATTACTCATGACCTTGGCGTTGTAGCAAACGTTGCAGATCGCGTTGCGGTTATGTATGCTGGAAAGATTGTTGAAATTGGAACAGTTGATGATATTTTCTATAATCCGAAGCATCCATATACATGGGGATTAATAGGATCTATGCCAACATTAGACAGTACGGATGAAGAGCTTTTCGCTATACCTGGAAGCCCACCGAATATGTTAAAGCCTCCAGCAGGAGACGCATTTGCGCCTAGAAATCAATTTGCACTAGAAATTGACACGGTAATGGAACCACCAATGTTTAAAGTTTCGGATACGCATTATGCAGCAACTTGGTTATTGCATGAAGATGCTCCAAAAGTTGAGCCACCAGAAGCTGTTAAACAAAGAATGCTTGGTTTCGCGAAAACAGGTCGCAAGGACGGTGAAAAACGTTGACTAGAGAAAAATTACTAGAAGTAAAAAACTTGCAAAAGCACTTTTCCGCAGGTAGAGATAGAATCATCAAAGCGGTGGATGGTGTATCCTTTGAAATTTTTAAAGGAGAAACATTTGGTCTAGTTGGAGAATCTGGTTGTGGGAAATCTACAACAGGAAGAACAATTATCCGTCTTTACGATGCAACAGGTGGAGAAGTTAAATTTGAAGGCGAAGATGTGCACGGTAAAAAATCAAAGGCAGAGCTTCGCAAATTCAACCAAAAAATGCAAATGATTTTCCAAGATCCGCATTCATCTCTAAATCCACGTATGACAGTACTTGATATCATTGCAGAAGGTATTGATAATCATAAGCTTGCAAAAACACCAGAAGAGCGTCGTCAAAGAGTAGAAGAGCTACTAGAAGTAGTAGGATTGAATAAAGAGCATGCTACACGCTTTCCGCACGAATTTAGTGGTGGTCAGCGCCAAAGAATCGGGATTGCTCGTGCACTAGCTGTTGAGCCAGATTTCATTATCTGTGACGAGCCGATTTCTGCACTAGACGTTTCCATTCAAGCACAGGTTGTTAACCTTTTGAAAAAGCTGCAAAAAGAACGCGGACTAACGTATTTATTTATTGCCCATGACCTTTCAATGGTTAAATATATTAGTGACCGTATTGGCGTTATGTATATGGGTAACCTGGTAGAGCTTGCAGAAGCAGATGAACTGTATGAGAACCCAATTCACCCATACACAAAATCATTGCTATCAGCAATTCCGCTTCCAGATCCACGTTATGAACGTGAACGTAAAAGAATTGCTTATGATCCATCTGTACATGATACAAGTGAACCAGCCGAATTAAGAGAAGTTGCTCCAGGTCACTTTGTACGTTGTACAACGAAAGAATTAGAGCAATACAAACGCGAGTTAAGCTTAAAGAAAAACTAAGTAAAAATTTAATCTATTAAAGAAGATCCTCCCAAATAATCCTTGCCAAAGTGCAAGGATTTTTATTATTTCCTGAGAAATCTTATTTACATTCTTTATTCCCCTCTTTGAAAAAAATAATCGTAAATAACAGAAAAACTATTTTCTAAAAATCGATAAAAACTGACATTCACCGTGTAGACTTAACAGTAATCTTTCTTACTTTTTTAAATAGATAGTGTTTATTAACAAAAAAGTGTTTATAAGTATTTAGGAGACGGACAAATAGCAATAAATTTTACAAAAAGAGCTTAAATAAAGGCTGCTTTCATAAAGTTTGTTGCTCCATTTTTCCAACTAATTCTTTTTTTTGATTGAAAAAACACAATCCTTTAGAAAACAGCCTAAATAAAACATAAGAAAATCCAAAAAATATTAAAAAAATCTACATGTCTAAGATAAAATAAAGGAAAATAAGAAAAAGAAGGATAGTAATCCATTATTATAGGAGTTCATCATGATAAATCAAATATTAAAAACCCAGTATGATAAAGCGGTTCAACAAACAAAAATGCATATTATAAAGGATGTAAATAAGTATTTAGAAAACAAAGAAAGTCTACCGACATTTGCACAGTATATGGCAGATCGGAAAGTTTATATAGAGCAAATTTGGTTAAACACATGGCTTAATATAGCAACTAGTTATATAAAGTACGCTGAAAAGAAACAATATCTTACAAATAAAGGATTGGATATTAGCTACCTTAGTAAAAAGCAGATCAATCGATTATTTCGAAGTGAAATACGAGATGTTGGCGCATTTTCTTATGAAGAGTGGCTGACAAAAAAGTTAGGGGAAGATAAGGAAAACTGGAAAAACAAATATAGAAAGCAACGAGTAGCATATGTAGAAAAAGTGGAAGAACAGAAAGACATGGAAACAAAGCGTAAATATACAGTGAAGTTTTCTTATTATATCGAACAATTGATAGAGAAACATTATGAGGAACTGTTTCTTTATATTCGCTATTTAACTGGAAGTAATATTGCGCTTGAGATAGACAGAAATGGTATTATTTTATCTTCCATGGAGTTAACCTTTGAAGAATATTTATCGAATGAAATGAATATGCCTTATAATCAATTTTATTTTTTAGAGGATCGGACAGAGGCATATGAAAATCTAATCCTTCAACATCTAATCGATTTTTTTCCTACTTGGGTAAAAGACAGATTGCCAACTCGTATAAAGGAAGAATATACGGAAGTATATAGTCATTCCTTAACCAATTCTTCTTTGCTTGAAGCAAGTATGCCGTTACTTCAAGAAGTGACAGTAGAATTTTTAGAGGATTTGTTGCCTGAATACGTAATAGATTTGGAAAAATTATTGGACATTCCTTTTGATATGGAGATTCATAAAGAGATTATGGAAAAAGATAGACAAAGGAAGGCGCAAAAGGAAGCAGAGGATCGGGAAGAGCAAAGACGTCGCAAAGAAGAAGAAGCTAGAATGATTGAGGATATATTTGGTAGGGAATATTATCCTCCAACCAATATAGATGTTAAATATGTACTTCATACAGGGGAGACAAATACTGGTAAAACTTTTCAGGCTATTAACCGGATGATGGAAGCTAGTAGTGGTTTATATTTGGCACCATTAAGATTATTAGCACTAGAAATTTATGAGAAACTAAATCAGCAAGGGATTCCTTGTTCCCTTAAAACAGGAGAAGAAGAAAAGCTTGTTCTTAATGCACAGCACCAATCAAGTACGGTGGAAATGTTTCATGAAAAAAACTATTACGAAGTGATCGTTATTGATGAAGCCCAAATGATTGCAGATAGGGAAAGAGGATTCTCCTGGTACCGGGCTATTACGAAAGCAAATGCGAATGAGGTTCATATTATCGCAAGTCTTCATGCAAAAAACATGATTTTACAGCTATTAGGCGATACAAATGTAGAGGTTCATGAGTATCGAAGAGAGACACCACTACAGGTAGAAAATGATTTATTCCAGCTCAGCCATACGAGAAAAGGAGATGCCCTTGTTTGCTTTTCAAGAAGGAACGTATTAGAAACAGCTTCCGAGCTACAAAGAAGGGGCTGGCAAGTCAGTGTTATCTATGGAAGTATGCCCCCGGAAGCAAGGAAAAAACAAATGGAGCGTTTTATTAAGGGAGAAACGAAAGTTATTGTTTCGACAGATGCGATTGGGATGGGGCTGAATTTGCCAATAAGGAGAATCGTTTTCTTAGAAAATGACAAATTTGATGGTATTAGAAGAAGAATGTTAACCTCTCAGGAAGTTAAGCAGATTGCAGGAAGAGCAGGAAGAAAGGGAATTTATGATATTGGGCGAGTTGCTTTTACAAGTGATCGTAAAAAGATGAAATATTTATTAGAAAAAAAGGATACGGACCTTTTTGGATTTACAATAGCGCCTACAAGTGCCGTTTTAGAAAGATTTCAAAAGTATTCCAATAATCTCGGCTTGTTCTTTTATCTATGGGGACATTTTAAAAGCCCTGAGGGAACGAAAAAGGCATCTTTAGCAGAGGAAATGCTGCTATATGAAATGATTATGGATACGATGGTCGAAGCGAGAATGTCCTTATATGATTTATTTAGTTTTTTGAAGCTCCCGTTTGCAACAAGTGAAAGTTCATTACGAGTCCAGTGGAAAACGAATATGGAAGCAATTGTTGAAAACAGGGATTTACCAGAACCAAAAATAAAGCAGGATAGCTTAGAGGAGTTAGAGCTTGCTTATAAATCTATCGGGCTTCATTTATTATTCTTATATCGATTAGAAAGAAGAACAGAAGCCTATTATTGGGAAAAGGTTAGATTGGAATTGAGTGATCAAATTAATGAGCAACTAAAGAAAGGGATAAAAGGAAAGAGACGGATAAAGAGATGTAAAGTATGTGGAAAAGAATTATCCGCCAAAAGTAAATTTTCAGTGTGTAATGAATGTTTTTACAAAAAATAAAGGATAACTAAACGAAGTTATTTTATAGATAGGCTGCTTACTATAAGATTGTTGTTTTTTATAAGGGGATAATTTTTCAAGAGATACTGAGTAGCCTGAAGATACATAGACGCCCGGAGGTTGAGACCTCGCAAGTGTATTCAGGCTTCCGGTTAATGGCAACAAACTATACTAAAACAGTCTTTAGAGAAAAAGGTTTTTTGCTTGTAAAATTGCCAAAGGATGTTTCAAAGAATAAGCTTGAAAAGTTGTACCATGAAAAAAAGTAATATAAACTATATGAAATAGAGTAAAATAGAACAAATTCCCTTTTCATTTTTGTTACAGATACTATACTATTAAAATAGAAAATAAGTTAAGGAAGGTAATCAAATGGAATCGAAATTTAAATTTGGAATTCGCTCCAAAATTATCCTTGGTTACATTGTTATCATTCTTTGCTTACTTGTGTCGGTAATTCTACTAAATAATCAAATTCGTTCCCTTCAGCAGGAACGTAACTCGATTATCAATTATGATTCTCGCATATATGAATTAACTTCTTCCATTGAAAAAAGTATATTAGATATGGAAACAGGTCAGCGTGGATATATAATCACAGGTAACCAAAGTTACTTAAGTCCGTATAACGATGGGAAGGAAAATTGGGAAACGCAATTTGATGAGCTATATCATTTAATGCAAAATAAACCTGCACAGCAGGACAATTTGCTAGAAATAAAGGAAAGTATTGAGAGTTGGATTAATATAGCAGGAGAGCCAACCATCCAATATAAAGCACAAAACAATACAGAGGCACTTAATGAATTTTTTGAGGCAGATATTGGTCGAGATTACATAAACGATATTACAGCAAAATTTATGAATCTTAGAGATACTGAAAAGACAGCATCTGCTAATAGAGCGGCACAGCTAGATAAACAAAATAATATATTAACGATCGGGTTATTTGGTGCATTAGTTTTGATTTCACTTGTCGCTATTATGATGGCGAGTCAAACATCTAAATCAATTGTTAGAACGATAAGAGAAGTAACAGGATCTATTAAGACAATTGCTGCATCTAAAGGAAACGTCACTACCCGAATTCATGTCCGGACAAACGATGAAATAAAAGAGCTTGCTGATGCAACAAACGGACTTCTTGATGCCGTAGAGCAGAGAGAATGGTTACAATCTAATGTTGCTGATATTGTTATGAAATTTCAAGGGATTCCCTCTATTGAAACATTGGCTAGCGTGTTTATAACAGAAATAGCACAAAAAACAGATGCAAGTTTTGGTGCCTTTTATGTAAAGGATAAACAACAGAAAAGGGAAATGTATGTAAAAACAGCAACCTTTGCTGAATCAGGCGATACAATTGGAAGAGATTCTTTCCAATTAGGAGAAGGGCTTATTGGACAAAGCGCAAAAGAACAACGCATTCTGTACTATAAGGAAGTTCCAAGTGATTATCGCTTAATTGCAACAGGTTTAGGGGATGTATCGCCACGAAGCATTATTATTGTACCGGTTATGTTTGAAGGAGACGTAATTGCTGTATTAGAGCTTGCAACCATGACAGAATTTACAAAGCTTCAACAAGATCTAATAGCTGGTATAGTGGAAACGTTCGGATTAACCATCAATAGTATTATGGGGAGAATGGAAGTAGTTCGCCTATTAAATGAATCGAGAGCCATGACAGAAGAGTTACAAGTACAATCAGAAGAACTGCAGACACAGTCAGAGGAATTGCAGTCCCAGTCTGAAGAGTTACAAATGCAAAAAGAAGAACTGATGGCTACCAACGAGCAGCTAGAAGATCGGACAAGAGAAGCGGAAGCGAAGACAAGAGATTTAGAAAAAGCAAAAGAAGAATTAGAAGAGAAAACAGAATTGGTCATTCAAAATTCTAATTATAAATCAGAGTTTTTAGCTAATATGTCTCATGAATTAAGAACACCGCTAAATAGTATTCTTATTCTATCAGAAATGTTAGCTGAGAATGATTCGAATCATTTATCGGCAGAAGAAATGGAATTTGCGAATGTTATTCATTCCTCCGGTAAAGATCTTCTTTCCCTTATCAATGATATTCTCGATCTTTCAAAAGTAGAGGCAGGAAAGCTCGATGTACATTTTGGAGAAGTAAGTATCCATGATATTACTTCACAGTTGGAAAGAAGTTTCGCTCCTGTTGCCAAACAGAAGGATGTAGAATTTGTTGTGAATAAACAGGAAGATCTCAAAGACATTTTATATACAGATGAGAAGAGATTCCAACAAATTATTAAAAACCTATTATCCAATGCGTTTAAATTTACGGAAAGCGGAACAGTATCTTTAAATATTAAGAAGAAAAACCAAATAAGTCGCAGTATGAGAGAATTAAGCGGTGAGTGGTTGGAAGTTTCCGTGTCTGATACAGGTATTGGAATCCCGAAAGATAAACATAAGCTTATCTTTGAAACATTCCAGCAAGCAGATGGTGCTACTGTTCGTAAGTATGGAGGTACAGGTTTAGGGTTATCTATTTGTAGGGAATTTGCTAGATTACTAGGTGGTTGGATTTCCTTGAAGAGCACGGAAGGTAAAGGAAGTACCTTTACTCTTATTATTCCAAGTCTTCCTAATGGAATAGCGGATGCTAAATTGAATATTAGTGAAATGAATGTGGCTGCAACTATGGAAGTGAAAAAGCAAGAAGTTCGTCAAGAAATAGATCTGGAAGAACAAAAGCAAGAAAAAGAAAGAAAAACGGAAATCATATTAACTAACGATGATCATGAGAATGTATTTAAAGGGAAAAGGGTACTAATTGTAGATGATGATAACCGTAATATTTATGCTCTAAAAACGACGCTGGAAAAAAGAGGGATGGATGTCCTTGTTGCGTATAATGGTAGGGAATGTCTGGACATTCTCGATGGAACAACGGATTTAGACGTTATTCTAATGGATATTATGATGCCAAATATGAACGGCTATGAAACAATGACTATTATTCGTCAAACGATGAATTTGACAGAGATACCTATTATTGCCTTAACTGCAAAAGCGATGAAAAACGATCGAGAAAAATGTTTAGAAGCGGGTGCATCTGATTATATTAGTAAGCCGCTAGATTTAGATCAGTTATACTCGGTCCTAAGAGTATGGCTAGCTAAGTAAGGAGGAACGGTTATGGATCATCCATTCCTGAATAACGAACAAGAGGTAGAAAATCAAGATCATGCAGACGTTGAAGTAGATCTGCTGCTTGAAGGGATTTTTCGATTATCAGGTTTTGATTTTCGTCAATATAACCGATCCTCTATTACGCGCAGAATCTATTATAGAATGAAGATGGATAATATACCTACGATTACGAGATTGCTGGAAAAAGTGATTCACGAAGACGCTATTCTAGAGCAGCTTCTAAATGACTTTTCCATCAATGTAACGGAAATGTTTAGGAATCCAAGTTTTTTTCGCACATTTCGAGAGCAAGTAATTCCCCATTTGCGAAAGTATGATGAAATTCGGGTATGGCATGCAGGTTGTGCTACAGGTGAAGAAGTATTTTCAATGGCTATTCTGTTGGAAGAAGAGGGGTTAAAGGATAAGGCCGTTATTTATGCCACAGATATGAATGAAAATGTTCTTGAAAAGGCGAGCAAAGGTGCATTTCCTCTGCATAAAATGCAAGCATATACGAAAAACTATATGCTTGCCGGAGGAACGAATGCTTTCTCGGAATATTATAAAACAGATCATCAATTTGCTTACTTTCATTCTGATTTGTTGAAAAATATTATTTTTGCTCAACATAATCTGGTTACGGATCAATCGTTTAATGAATTTCATGTGATTATCTGTAGAAATGTTTTGATTTACTTTAATCCAATGCTCCAAAATCAAGTCCATCATCTCTTTTATGAAAGCTTAAGTAAAGATGGATTTCTTGGTTTAGGAGATAAAGAGACATTAAGTTTTGTTGATGTCATGCCAAAATATAGAGAGCTAGCAGGCGGAGAAAGGCTTTATCAAAAAATCTATTAGCTTCATATCCAGCTCTAACAACAAAAGAAAGGATTTCTCCTATGGTGAGAAATCCCTTTTTATTTATAAACATTCAATCACTAGTGTTGCATTAATTTAATTTCACTATTAAAAATACTCGAAATGTTCACTTTTATTATTTTATGCATAGAAAAAGTCCTTTATAATGGATAAGTCAGGTGGTAACCCGTCCAAATCCACTAAAAAAGGACCAATCTCATGGACAAGATTACACGAAAAACTTCATTTGGACAATGGTTTTCGCCAATTAATCTTCAATTATTTGAAGAACAGGTGAAAACATTGAAATTAGATTGCTATACGAAAAAGTTAACGACAGAATCATTCCTAAAACTATTACTTTTTGCACAATTAGAAGAAGTTGAAAGTCTTCATGCGTTAAGTGATTGCCTTTTTGATGATCATCTTCAAAAGGAAATCGACCTTGATTCTATAAGCATTTCTCAGCTCTCGCGCCGTTTAAATGGTCTAAATCCAGATTTGTTTCAAAGACTTTTCCTTGATTTAGTCGGACAAATTCACGCCAAAACACACTACACAAAACTTGTCATGCCGTTAAAAATTATTGATTCAAGTACTTTGCCACTAAATTTGACCAATCATAAATGGGCGAAGTTCCGCAAAACTAAGGCAGGCGTAAAGTTACACTTACGCCTTGTATTTATGGAAAAGGGAGAATCCTATCCCGAAAAAGCCGTGATGACAACGGCAAGCGAACACGATCGTGGTCAACTTGAGATTATGGTTGACGATAAAGAATGCATGTATGTGTTTGACCGAGGTTATCTAGACTACGAGCGTTTTGATCGCATGACCGATGAAGGCTACTTTTTTCTTTCTAGGCTACGAAAAAACGCAGTCGTACGGGAGGTTTATGATTTTAAACTACCCAAGGATTCATCTGTTTTGTCGGATCAAATGGTGTTGATTGGTACAACTCAAAACCGAGCTGAAAACTATTTTCGACTTCTAAAAATAATAGATTCAAAAGGTAATGAACTTCATTTAATCACAAATCGTTTTGACTTAAGCGCCGAAGAAATATCGGAAATGTATAAATCACGATGGGCAATTGAGTTGTTCTTTAAATGGATCAAACAGCATCTCAGCATCAAAAAGTTCTACGGTCAAAGTGAATGGGCGATTCAAAACCAAGTGTTTATCGCACTGATTGTTTTTTGCCTACATGTTCTCGTACAACTTGAAACAAGAAGTAAGCGAAAAACCTTACAAATTAGCCGTTATTTAAGGGCTGCATTGTGGAAACCAGCCCATATCTGGCTTCGAAAGATTGAAGGGAAAGCCATCCCTTAATAAGCAAATTGTTGTTGTCGCACAAGTCTAATTGTAAAAAAAACCCAAATGGATGGAGCCACCTTTGAATAGGTATTTACCTTTTTGGCTCTAAACAAGGAGGATAATCAGACTGAAAATTGCGACAATATTTATGCAACACTAGTGACATTCAATATAAATATTAATTGTTTGCTTTTGCTTGGATCATTAATACACACATATCATCTGGCTGATCGGACTGTTGCTCTTTTGTAAGTAAATGATCCATTACGGAACAGGTATGTTCCCATCTTTTAGAGGAAATAGAGCGAATTTGTTTTTCTGCTTCAAATTCGCAAGGACCCATTGCTTCTAATACCCCGTCTGTATAGAGAATAATTTGGACATCTTTCTCAAAGGAAACCTCTTTTGTATTAATTTCCATTTCATCAAAAAATCCTACTGCACAAGTACTTTGTTCTAACGTAACAACATCATTTTCATCCACTAACATATATCCATAAGGATGCCCTGCATTAACATACTCCACTGTTTTTTTCTTTGTATCAATTACTAAATAAATGGCAGTAAAGTAAAATGGAAGTCCCTCTTTTTCATTTTTTAATAAAGTCATGTAACGATTTAATTCTTTTATAACCAGGTTAGGCTGTACTAATTGTTTAACTGATTCTCTTAGGACAGAAGAGATAAACATACATACTAAAGAGGCGGAGATGCCGTGGCCCATCATATCTAAAAGAATAATTGCATATTTATCCTCATCGACTTTATACCAATAATACATATCACCTGCCAGATTAAAAGAGGGCAAATAGGAAACTTCGATATGCATATGCTCATCTTTTAAGGGAGAGCTCAATAAGCTTCTTTGTACATGAGTTGCTAAATCTAATTCGTACTGAATCTTTTTCTCATGTTGGGTATGCCAATCAAGTTCGGCTTTTAACCGTAGGGCAACGCGTATTCTTGCAAGGAGTTCAATTTTATCAAGAGGCTTCGTGATATAATCTACACCGCCAATATCCAAGGCTTCCGCAAGTTTATTTTTATCCTCTAATGCTGTTACAAAGATAATCTGTATATCCTTAAGGTGTTCCACTTTTTTAATACGTTTACAAGCTTCAATGCCATCTATTTCTGGCATCATAATATCAAGTAATATTAAGTCCACACTATTCCCTGTGGAATGAGGAGCATCAAGTTGTAAATAATGAAATAATTCATTGGCTGAGGTAAGTGAGACACAATCATCGTACCCAGCGTTTTTTAGTATTTTTTCCATTACAAATAGATTGACAGTATTGTCATCTACTAAAAGAATAGTCATAATTCTTATAACTCCTTGTCTATTATGATGATAAGAAAAATTATGTATAACTTGCTTTATTAATAACCATCAAGTATATATAATTATACAGCTATTTATTAGATAATAATAATTATTCGTACTGTATATAGAGAAGAAATAGAGGAAAAAAATAAAAACATCGAAGCATAAGTATGTCTTTGCTTCGATGTTTCTATTTTTATGCGGTGAAGTTGCCATCATAACTAAGCATAATTGCTGACTTTACACCATCAAGCTTAGAAATGTTATTGATGAAAGTAGCATTGTTCTCTTTTACACGAATTTCGTAAGTTACTTCAAAGTCATTTCCTGGCATAATTGATTTTGATTTAACCGAGAATTTTTTTGCATGATCGGAAATAGTCTTTGTTAACGAATCCTCCAATGATTCATTTGTATATTTAATAACTAATAAATATGGATTTTCGATCTTAATACGGTTTGTAAACAGAATAAGTACAATTCCAATTAAGAGTGCACCTAATATAACTAGAACAATAAATCCTGCACCACAAAGAATTCCAGATACAATTGCCCAGAATAAATATACTAAGTCCATTGGGTCTTTAATTGGTGTTCTAAAACGTACAATGGATAATGCGCCGACCATTCCAAGTGATAGTAAGACATTGGATGATATTCCGATAATGATTAAGGCAGTTGCCATCGATATAATAATAAGGGAAATATTAAAGGTGTGAGAATATATTACACCTGAAAAAGTTTTTTTGTAAACATAATAGATGAATAAACCGACCCCAAAAGCTACTAATAGTCCTATTAATGAATCAATTACTGAAAAGTTACTTGTTTTTTCTAAAATACTTGATTTGAATATATCCTCGAAACTAATATTACTCATAATTGTTCCTCCTTGAAAATGTATATTTATTATCCGTACATTCTACTGATTTGATATTTAGAATAGGTTCCTTTTCTTCTATCACTTATTTGCAGAAGGTTTTTGATTATTTCAGGCAAAAATTCATCGTATTTAACCTCTAAAATAGTGATATTTGGGTTGGTTTCAACCATAGGTAAATCTCTGTTTAGAACATCATTATTGCGAAAACTTGTTTGAATAGAACTATCAAAGGTTACCCGGACATTTCCATAACGATATATAAAGACTTCACGTACATAATCTACAACTGTGTGTGGCTTTAGCTGATATAAACTCATATGAATGAATAATTCCTTGATCAAGTCACGAGGGTCATTTTCCATCCACTTAATATCTCCGATGCGGATTTTTTCATATTCTTCTGCAGTAATTCTACATTTATCTTTATAGGTCAAATTATTGCGTTTGCTCTTTCTTTCTAAATTTAAATAGTTTGTATTATAGTCATACAGCCTTACTCGAAATTTATCGCGATTAAGAAGACCTTCTTTTTTTTGTGTGAGTGCTTTGTTTTCAAAATTATCGAAGTAAACACTTCTAATTAGATACTTCCCATCATTAGTAGCATGGGGGTCAACTTCCATTACATGCTTTAATTTATTTCTTAATAGATAACAATCTATTTGATTTAATTCATGTTTTAGTTCGGTTCTACCATTTAAACCGTTTAGTTTTTGTGCTTCCATGTTGATTCTCCTTTCTTTTAGCTGCTTGGACACATTATCATTTATAAACCTTAATCTATCCTTAAGATTTTTAAGTAGGTTTTAATTTTTTATAAAAATAGTGTAAAAGCAATTGGTGGAGAGGCTAGTAGAGGAACTTTTCTCCCATATATAGAAAGAAACAGGAAAAATAAATAAAAACCAACTTCTAAAGGAATTGTTAAGGTTTTGCACTCATAATGAAGGCATAGTAAAAGAAAGGAGACATGATAATGAAAAAAAGTAAAATGAAAAAGTTAGTCTTGCCTATTGCATGTACCTTGCTTTTATTTGCATGTAGTAAGGATAGTGATAACTCTAAAAATAGTAATGCTGGCTCACTTAGTGAAATAGATGTGAGTGCATATATTAGTGAAAATATAAGTTATGAGGAGGAGGATTATCAAACGAATTGGGAAGACGAAAATTCTATTTCTATTACTTTAAATGGAGACAAAGTTTCTTATGATGAATCTGCGGCAATAATGACATCTGGAACGACTATTACAATAAGAACTGGAGGGGTATATGTTTTAAGCGGTGACTTGGAGGACGGACAGATAGTAGTTGACGCACCGGATACAGGAAAGGTTCAACTCGTTTTAAATGGAGTAGACATTCATAATAGTAAGTCTGCGGCGATTTTTATAAAGGAGGCAGAGGATACCATTATTACCCTTGCAGAGGGTACGGAAAATCAGGTGTCTGATGGAGAAACTTATACGGAAGATGATGGATCGGGTGAGCCCAATGCAGCAATCTTTAGTAAGGATGACTTAACAATAAATGGGACAGGTGTTTTAGAAGTAGTTGGGAATTATGATAATGGGATTGGAAGTAAAGACGATTTACGAATCATGGAAGGAACGATAAAAGTAACTGCTGTAGATGATGCTATTTTGGGCAGAGATTTAGTAGCGATAAAGAGTGGAACATTTGATATTAATGCGGGTGGAGATGGCATTAAATCAACGAATACAAATGATACAAAAGGTATTATTGCCATTGAAGATGGTACATTTAATATAAAAGCTGGAACAGATGGTATACAAGCTGAGTCCTCTCTCTATGTGGCAGATGGTGATTTTACCATTACAGCAGGTGGAGGCAGCCCTGAGACTATCGAAGTAAGAGAGGAAATGATGGGAGGACAACCTTGGGGAGATAGCGCGGAAGAAGAGACGGAAGTGGAGGATACACCAAGTACAAAAGGGTTAAAGGCAAATAAGGAGATCGCTATTGGTAGTGGAGCGTTTGAGATAGATACGTTAGATGATGCTGTTCATAGTGATGCAAACATTACAATCATGGATGGTGAATTTACTATTCTAACTGGTGATGATGGTATTCATGCAGAGAATGAGCTTTTAATCGCTAATGGAACGATCGATATTAAAAAAAGTTATGAAGGAATAGAAGGAAAAACAGTCACTATTAATGACGGAGATATCTCCGTTATAACAGCAGATGACGGTATTAACGTTAGTGATGGTAGCAGTGAAAGTGCCGCCCCTGGTGAAGGAATGGGAATGGAATCAGCAGGGAATGCATTGCTAACCATTAATGGAGGAAATGTCTACGTAGAGGCAGATGGAGATGGATTGGATGCAAATGGATCAATCGTGGTAACAGGCGGTACGATCATTGTTAGTGGCCCAACGAATGACGGAAACGGAGCGTTAGACTATGATGGTAGTTTTGAAATAAGTGGAGGGACATTAATAGCACTAGGCAGTTCAGGGATGGCCCAGGCAACATCTGATACATCTGAGCAAAATTCTATAATGATGACTTATTCAGAGACACAAAAAGCAGGCACACTTGTTCATTTAGAAGATAGTGATGGGAATGCTATTGTAACAGTAAAACCGAAAAAAGATTACCAAACAGTTGTGATTAGTTCATCGAAGATTACAAAAGATAGTACTTATGTATTGTACTCTGGTGGAAGTAGCACAGAGGTAAAAAGCAATGGTTTATCGACAGGATCATATGAAAAAGGAACAGAAGTTGTTGAATTTACTGTTTCCGATACATTAACCTATGTAGATGAATCTGGTATTTCAGAGGCACCTACCAATAATATGGGGGGCCCAGGTGGTGGCGGTGGCCGAGGACAAGGCGGAACACCACCAAGCGGTAATTTCGAAGGTGGCCGAGGACAAGCCCCCGAGGGTAATCAAAATAATGGACAAACTAACGAATCTAGTTCTCAATAAATGTTGTTCATTCTTGTCAATTTAGAAGAACGAAAAAGGACATTGAGCATTTACTCAATGTCTTTTTTCATACTTTTTTTATTATATTACTTCTCGTTATTTTTCTCTAAAGGTTAAATACCTCTTTGCCCGCTTTGGATATACTCCTGCTGTAAGAAGTAGAGACCAAGTTGCTTGACCTTCTAAGCGGCCGATAGAGCCATGCAGAATTATCCCGAGAAACTGTTCATCAACAGGAATTTTATTTACTTGAAATTGTTTATTTGTATGGATATTGGAAAGATAAACGGTGTTTCCATCTATGTTGGTTATTTGAAAGAAATTATCCTCCACCTCCTTACATTCCTCTAGGCGTTGGCTAACCTTTGTTAAATCTTCTTGATAATTCCAATCTGATTCGAAAAATTGAGGATACATTTGGAGATATAATCTATTTAACAATTCCTCGCATAACTGTAGCTCATTAATCGTCTGTTCATAAGGAGTTAATATCTTTGTCCATGTCGTTTTCTCCCTGTGGTCTAGCCATATGGAAAACTTTTTAAATTCGGAGATAAAGTATTGGATACTATCGCTTTCTTTGGAGATTTTTAAAGCATTAGGTAAGTGAATGTAAAGGAGTAACTCGATGAAAGATTTTTTGCATTTATGCCAAGAGGTGGGCATGTTATCTTCTAGGTAGTCGGTCAGATAACTGGAGAAGGTTCGGAGAAATTCATTACGGAAAAAATCAGTAGGATTTTCTTTTTTATAAGCAATTAAGTCATCGCCGTAATACTCAAACAGTCCTCTATATCGCATATTAAATTGGGAGCTAATTTCTAATTTCTTTAGTATCTCGCTTCTGCTTTGTGTGCCGGTAAGTGGGATGAGTTTAATTCTCGTTTCTGGGGATTTCGACCGTTCGCGGTGGTTTGTGTGGAAGGAAAAGCTCTTCATAAAAATTCAATCAACCTTTCTTTTTCTATTTTGGGGATTATAAGAGGTAATTCTAGAGGTTAACTATATTATACTTTGATTAGGAATCTATGTCACTATTTAACTGGGTGTTTCTGTAAAAAACAGGAGGATGGGACATAACTAAATAGATACTCTGTAAAGACGAACAATTTCTAATATAGCTAGTAAATAGCGGCTGCTTTCGCATACTTTTTACAAGAGGAAATATAATTAGTTGGAAAAACAGAGCAGCCGGAATACACGAAGACTCCTATGGGATTAGCGAGACAGTCTGAGACCCTGCAGGCCACAGGCCGAAGCGGCTCAGCGCGAGCCCCATGGAAAGCGAAGTGTATTCCGGCTGCGGGGAATCGCACCAAACTTCATGGAAACATCCTTTGAAAAACAAATAAAAGCCCGAACAATTATACGGAACATTCATTAGCATCTTCGTATAATTGTTCGGAATTATCCTTGGCTGGAATACTTATGTCCCAGCCCCCTGTTTTTCTTGAAAATTAATATACCTTATCTCCATTAAAAATAGAGTTTTTAACGATAACATAATCAACATTGCGAATGGCATCTAACTTTTTGCCGCCAGCATAAGAGATGGAAGATTGAAGATCTTGTTCCATTTCTGTTAATGTATCTTGCAGAGAGCCTTTATGCTCTACAAACATTTTTTTGCCTTCGACATTTTTCTTTTCTCCCTTTTGAAACTCAGAAGCAGAGCCGAAATACTCTTTATATAGTTTCCCTTCTTTTTCGGTTGTTTCACCTGGAGACTCTTCATGTCCAGCAAATAATGAACCAATCATAACCATTGTTGCTCCAAAACGTACAGATTTTGCGATATCACCATGTGTACGGATACCACCGTCTGCGATAATTGGCTTACTCGCAGCTTTTGCACACCAGCGCAATGCAGCTAACTGCCAACCACCTGTTCCAAAACCTGTTTTAATTTTTGTAATACATACTTTTCCAGGGCCGATTCCTACTTTTGTTGCATCTGCACCTGCGTGCTCTAGTTCTCTCACTGCTTCAGGAGTTCCCACATTACCAGCAATGACGAAGCTATTAGGTAAATGCATCTTGATATGCTTAATCATCGCAATCACTGCATTCGAATGACCATGAGCAATATCAATTGTAATAAATTCAGGAACGAGGTTTTCCTCTGCTAATTGTAAAATAAAGTCATATTCTTCTGATTTTACACCAACACTGATAGAGGCAATCAATTCACGAGATTGCATATCACGTATAAAAGTCTTGCGTGTTTCTGGCTGGAAACGGTGCATAATATAGAAATAGCCATTCTCAGCTAAATATACTGCAATTTTTTCATCAATAATGGTTTGCATATTGGCAGGAACTACGGGTAGCTTAAATGTATGACCGCCAAGTGTTACGGTTGTATCACATTCTGAACGGCTTTCTACAATACATTTAGCCGGAATTAATTGTATATCTTCGTAATCAAACACGTTATCCATTAAATACACTCCTAAACACGAATATTAAGGTCGGTATGATCTAAAAATGTTCGACCATTAGGTACTTTACATTATTTTTGCTAAGATGTCAAAGATTTTCATCTAATAAGAAATTATAATTGAAGCGTTCTCATTTTTTGTGAAGAGGTAGAATATGTGTGGAAAAGTGGAGAGGAGTAAGAGAAAACCTTATATCTTAAGATACAAGGCTTTAGATCTGCTATTAATATATAGTTGAATCAATTAATTCGGATACCAAAATATACCTTTCTGGTGCAGCACCAATATATTGAAAGGGATAGCAGGTAGAAACAGTTAATGTTGCTTTTGGTTTTGGAACGATCACTGACCGATCTTCCTTATCGACAATTCGTACATTTTTTATTTTGTAAGTAAATTCCCCTGCAGAGGTGGTTACAACAAGTAAATCTCCCTTACCTACTTCTCCAAGACGGCGAAAAACAGTGTCACGATGCCCGGAAAGTACAGAATTATCCCTTTCGCCTGGTAAAACACTTCCTGCGAAATGTCCAATTCCTTTTTCTAATTCATCTTCATTTGTCCCATGGTAGATGGGGAGTTCCATCTCTAATTTAGGAATATACAGCTTACCGATATTATCGCCAACATTTGGACGAGAGGAATATAGCTCTTTATTCTTGGTTTCTTCTTGTATATTTTCCTTAATTTTTTTTGGTGTTTCAGCAGAAGTTATTTGTGCAGATTGAAAGAGAAAGTATCCTTTAAGAAAAGTATACGCATTTGTAGTGCTGAACCATATACCAAATCCTACGAGGATAACAGCTGCAACAGATAGAATCACATGGTGCTTCTGTCTTTGACTTCTCCATTTCTTTCTTTTTGTTCTCATGTTAAATCTCTTTTTTACGAGATCTTTGTAATAGGAACAGACCAGCTATCATAATTACTGTTCCAATCAATATATTCTGTACATAATTTGCTGCTGTTTTTGGAAGCTTTGCGCCTTTTACTGTTTGTATCGTTTGAGGTTTTTTCACCGTTTTCTTTGCATCAGCAGTTTTTGCAATAATCTCCTTTGCTTCTTGCAAATCTTTTCCGGTTTCTTTAATCACTTCACTACCAAACATTTCAGCCGTAAAAAGAATATCAGCTAAAAATTGTCCTTCTTTACTATAAATCTCTAATAGTAAATCAGCACCATTCGTAGATTGTAAGGATAATAGATTATTTATTGATATTTGCTCTTTTTGCCCATCTTTTACAAGGTAGTACTGAATATCAATTTGAAAAATATCAAGTAATTCTGTGAAAATACTTAATAGCTCGCTAATTTGTTCCGCAGTTAATTCATCCGCCGATTCAAATTCTTCAAAAGCAATCATTCGATCACTAAGGACGAGTAAACGATCTAAGACAGTAGGGTCCTCAAAATCTAGTTTCTCCAAATGGTTTAATAGATTTTCAATTTCTGCTTCTGTTAATCCGATTTCATCGAATAAGCCAAAAATTTCTTCATCTGTAAATAAACCATTCTTATAGAGATCAACCATATAATCAAGGTCCTCAATGTATTCGTAATCATCTAAGGAATCATTGTTGTTTATTAAAAAGGCCTCTAGCTCCTCTTTTGATGCAAAGCCGTACTTAGTTAGTAACTCTTGAAGATTTTGTTCATCAATTGGAGTACCAAACTCACCGTTGATATAAAAGTCAACAAAATCATAAAGTTCTTCCGCGAAAATAAGATATTCTCCGTCAAGAACATCTTGACCTTTATCTATATCCCCATTTTCAATAAGAAGTTCATTTAATTCTTCTCTTGTTAATTCAAAATCTATTAATACTGGCTGAATGGACTCTTCACTGAGAGGAGTGCCTAATTCGTCAATCGAATAAAAATCTTCTAATGTCCATCCTTTACTTGTTAAGTAGCTAATATATGCTTCCTTTTCCCAGCCGATATCTTGTAAAAACTTTTCAAGTTCCTTATCATTAGTTTCAATTGCAAATGAAGTACTAGGCAATAGAGTAAAGCAAAGAGAAAAGCAAATTACAAGAGATAATAGTTTTTTCATAAGTTCCCCCTAGGAAATATTAGTAGTATTACCAGATAATTATAATTGGTAGAACAATTTTTGAATATAGGGGAATTTATAAAATAATAGGGAAATATTAGAAATAGAAAAATGTTACTTTTTAATAGGAAAATTTAGCTTCAACCTTCGCTTCTATCATTAACTGTCCAGGTTCTAGATTAGTAGAAACTCCTCCTACCTCCGCAAATGAGACTTTTGCAAGCGGGATAGGAACATTAGATCCAGATGGAATCTCTAGTACCTTTACTGGGATAGGGTCTATTGTTATGCGCAAGGTTTCAGCAATTGCCTTTGCCTTTGATAAAGAATCTTTAATTGCCTTTTGAAGTGCTTGCTCGTAATGATCTGAACGATTGCTAACATCAAAGTGAATACTGGTCACTTGATTTGCACCGTTTTGTACGGCTGTATCAATAACAGTACCAGCAAGCTGAATTGTTTCTACGAGGATAGATAGCAAATGGGTTACTTTATAGCTTTTGAAAACTTGTTTATTCTCTACGTAGTCATACTGAGGAAAAATAGTATAGTCAATGGTTTGAATATTGGCAGAAGGGACGCCTAAACCTAAAATAGAAGTCACAACCTGTTGGTGTGTACTAGCATTTTCCTGCTGGGCAGTTGTTACATTTTTGGACTCTGTGTTAATACCAAGTGTGATCTTGCAAATATTCGGTTCAATTGACAACGTACTATTTCCATATACTGTTAAGCTTCTTTTTGACGGGACATGTGTGTAAGAAAGTGAAGAGGAAGGGTACATTATTATTCACCTCTGTATTTTTTATTAATTCTATAACAGTTGTTTATGTGGCAGTGTTTATTCGTCTCTTAAAATTTTCTTCTATATATGAAATACGTGATCCATTACCTTTTTTCCTTCTTTAGAAAACGTCTTATATCGCTTGGAACTACTTGTTTGGTATATGAAAGTAGGAAAAACAGTTTTATAAAGAATATACAGATTATAGAATTATATGAAGAAAAAATTCAATCCTAATAGATATTTTGAAAAATATGATCCATCCGGAAAAGGATATGATCCAAAACAAGAATATATGATCCAATCTCAAAAAAGGACTGCCTATTCAAGGGCAGTCCTTTTCTCACATAGAAGATGAAGCAAAAACTTTCGTCTTTCTTTCTAATCTTCCATAAAGAAGATAATAAAGAACGATAACAACAAGAGCCAGGGCGCTTAATATCATATAAAGATGAGGATACCCAGTAAGCGGTATAAGGAAACCAAGTACATATGGGCCAAAGCCTAAGCCTGCATCTAAGAAAATGTAGTAGGTAGATGTTGCAAGTCCAATGCGATGAGGAGCGGTCACCTTGACTGCTACAGCTTGAGCACAGGATTGCATATTACCAAAACCAAATCCAATGAATACTCCAGATAATAATAAAGTGAAGCTGCTTTCTGACTGGCTTAATAAAAGCAGACCTGCACTAAGTAGAATGATAGCAGGATACATGACGTAATTCGCACCCTTGCTGTCCATTAGTCTGCCAGTAAATGGTCTGGAAACCATAATCGCTGCTGCATAGACGATAAAAAAGAAGCTAGTTGCATCTACGAGATTAATTTCCTTTGCATAAAAATTAATGAAGGATAGAACGCTGGAATAGCAAAGGGAAACAAGTAGGATAATAAAAGCGATAGGTAAAGCCTTTGGCTCCAAAAAGCTAGATAGTTTTAAGCCCTTTGACTCGGCTGTATTTTCAACTGTAGCTTTTGTTAACTCAGGTACGGTTACTAAAATTCCAATAAAAAGAGAGATGATTCCTAAAAGAAAACAAAAGCTAAAAATAATTTGGAAGGTGGTATGCTGGCTCATAAATAATCCAATGAAAGGGCCAATGGCAGTTGCTAAGGTGGTGCTCATGCTGAAATAGCCAATTCCCTCACCTTTTCGGGAAGATGGAATAATATCAGCCACAATAGTTCCGGCAGCAGTACTAGCAATTCCAAGTGTAATTCCATGTAAAAATCGATTAAATAAAAGAAAATTAATACCCAAATCTACAAAATAGAGACCGGTAGTAATCGTAAAACATAGAAGACCGATCATTAATGTTTTTTTCCGGCCAATACGATCGATGGCCTGCCCGATAAATAGGCGGCCAATTAACGTTCCGATAATAAAGATTCCTGTTACTAAACCAGCTTGACTTGTTGTAGCATGAAATTCATCGACTGCAAAGACAGCGATGGTTACCATTAATAAATAAAAAATAAGCGTTAAAAAGAAATTGACAGAGGAAATAACAATAAATTCCTTTGTCCATAATTTATCCTTTGGCGTTTCCACTAAAATAATCCCCCTATTTTAATAAATTATTTCGAATACTGCTCATAATTTGAATCGCTTCTTTTAAATCATTTTCAGTTAAATTATGAACGATTTCTTCTTCAAATTTGTCGACAGCAATACGTACTGTTAAATACGTTTCTTTTCCTAGTTCGGTTAACTGCATTCTCTTCTCGCGTTTATCTTGGCTTGTCATCTGTTCTACGTAGCCTAGTGCTTCCAGCTGTTGGATTGTTCTTGTAATCGTTGGTTTCTCCACCCCTTGATAACTAGAAAGCTCCACTAAGGTTGCAGAACCATATTCATATAAACAAAACAGGATGGTCCATTGTGCCCTTTGAATATGGTGGGTTCCTAACACGTGCACAAGTTTGTTTTCAAATGGTCGATACAGCAATAATAGTTGCTGAAAAAAACGCTGTGATGTTTTCATAAGTTTTTCCTCCTTTCGAAAATGGTTATCTAAGGTAACTGTTATCATTGGTAACTATTAATATAGCAGATACATAAGGTACTGTCTACGGGGTAAAAGTATAGTTTTCACTAAGGAAGGCTTATAAATGTAAGGTTTGGGAGGAATAAAAAAGATTTGCTTATATCTGATGAATATAAGCAAATCTTTTTACGATTATACGGTTCTACTCCAAAATCTAGCTTCTGCTACACCTGTAACAAAGTTATTAATGGTAACTTTAGTAAGATCAAATATACCAGGTTCATTTATGGTGACTCGGCTTTTTTCTAGTGCAGCATAGTCACTTACGGAAATACCTAGAGGTTTAAAGTGATTAAAAGTCATTTCTATAAATTCGATGGCTTTATTCTCGAGTTTGCCATTTGTGCTAATAAGTAATGCAGCATCAAAAAGGCTAGCATCGGCAGTATCATATGTGTCTGTTACTTTTAATTCTCCATCTATCGTATGCAGATTTTTATCAACGATGCTAAAATTGACTTTATTAGCTGCTAAAGCCTGAACCCATTGAAGTAATTGGGCATTATCTGGCTCTCCGTTTAAAAGAATCGCAACACAACGAGTGTCGGGTTTCTTTACAGTAGTGGCCATGCTTAAGGCTGGAGATTTATTGGCTGATTTTACTTCTAGGTTATCTTTAGGCAATACTGCCCCAATGTTATTAGCAACTTCTTCTGCAATACTGCGATCAATGCGGTTGAGAAGTTCTACCGCATTGTTTTTAACTGCTTCTGATTTGCACTTTCCAAGTTCAAAACTAAAAGCATCTCTCACATGCTGTTGTTCAAATGGTGTTAAGCTATTATAAAAAAGTTTAGCTTGTGAATAGAAATCAAGGAAGCTTTCACTGCGACCCCTAATTTTTCCACCATCCACTTTTTCCTGATAATGCTCATAACCGCCTTGATCAACAGGTACTGGTTCTGGCTGATTATTATTCAATCCATTCTTATGATAGCTTGTTTGTCCCTGATGAATGGTCATTTGATGCATGCCATCTCTTTGATTATTGTGAAAAGGACATACTGGTTTATTAATCGGAATTTGGTGGAAGTTAGGTCCGCCCAGTCTAGATAATTGGGTATCTGTATAAGAGAATAGACGCCCTTGTAATAATGGATCATTGGAAAAATCGATTCCAGGTACAACATGTCCAGGGTGGAAAGCAACTTGTTCTGTTTCCGCAAAGAAATTATCTACATTTCGATTCAAGGTTAATTTCCCAACAATCTTAACAGGAACCTCTTCTTCTGGCCATATTTTTGTAGGGTCTAATATATCAAAATCAAATGCAAATTCATCTTCTTCAGAAATAATTTGCAGACCAAGTTCCCATTCAGGGTAGTCACCTTTCTCAATCGCTTCGTATAAATCCTGGCGATGGAAGTCAGGATTTTTCCCAGCTGCTTTTTGTGCTTCATCCCAAACTTGAGAATGAATACCAAGTTTGGGTTTCCAATGAAACTTAACAAAATGAGCTCTTCCTTCTTTGTTAACAAGTCGGAAGGTATGCACACCAAACCCCTCCATCATTCGAAGACTCCGGGGGATAGCTCGATCGCTCATTGCCCACATTACCATATGGGCTGTTTCATGGTTTTGACCAACAAAGTCCCAAAAGGTATCATGGGCACTGGCTCCTTGGGGAATTTCATTATGGGGTTCCGGCTTTACTGCGTGCACGAAATCAGGAAATTTAATGGCGTCTTGGATGAAGAATACTGGAATGTTATTTCCAACTAAATCATAATTGCCTTCGTCTGTATAAAATTTAACAGCAAATCCGCGCACATCGCGAACAGTATCACTAGAACCTCTAGAGCCTTGGACAGTAGAAAATCGAACAAAAACAGGTGTTGTTTTATTTGTATCATTTAGGAAATCGGCTTTCGTGTATTCTTCAAGAGATTCGTATAATTGAAAAACGCCATGTGCACCGACTCCACGTGCGTGAACAATACGTTCAGGAATTCTTTCATGGTCAAAGTGAGTCATTTTTTCCCGAAAGTGAAAGTCCTCCATTAAGGTAGGACCTCTTAGTCCAGCTTTTAAGGAGAATTCATCCTCTGCCATTTTTAATCCCTGATTGGTTGTTAATCCAGCCTGTTGTTCATTATCAATGGTGTATTTTTTTAACTGCTCGATTTTTTTGTTTTCCATCAAAATACCTCCTAAATGATAATATGTATTAATTAATAATCATTATTTTTATTTATACCCAATATTATGTATTTAAAACATGCCAAATAAAAAAGCTAAGACTGCCTATAAAGGGTCCTAGCTCTGTTTATCACACACTTAACGAATAGTTAGACTCAACCGAAAGCTTGCAAGAATTAGAGGAAAACAGGTGGAAGAACCATTATCCGTAAAGGGTCTGAATGGTTAAATAACCATTAGTGAGGGAGGAACCCCACACTAATGGAAGTTTCCTTTTTAAATAACTTCTGAGGTGTCTTCTTGATTTACAGGCCATTCCCCTGTAAATTCTTCGACATCGTATTCGTAAAAATCTTTTAAGTTAGCGTCCTTATCATCCAAAAATAATTCATCCGTAATGGCTGTAACAATACGGGGGATTCCATATCTCATGCCAGAAAGGGCAGAAGCAGATAAGCCACAGCTAATCAATGCAGCATAATTAAAGGAGTATATGCCATGAAGCAATGGTTCGCCTTCTTTGTCACGGCTAATAAAAGCGAAGCCAGGGCTCAAATAAGGATGCGCATCAAGCGTTGGAGCTGCAATTTCTGCTGGAGCTGCATAGCGGTCCTTCCAACGGGTGATATGCTTTTGTATTAAACGTAACTCTGGACGCAATTTAGGGTCTGTTAATAAACCAGTGCTAATGAATAAGAAATCAAATAAATAAGTACCTTTTGGGGTAATTATTTCTGCTTGCTTTCCTTTTTCTGTTACTTTCACCCATGGAGAGCTAAGGTGAAGATGGAATCCTGACCAGGAAGATGCGCGATTAAAGGTATCATTTGTTGGTGGTTGATTATGCTGAAAAAAGTGAGCAATGCCTGCATATTTATCTTTGTCTGATAAGGCAGGAAAATGCTCGATCATTCCAGACACTTCCATTTGCCTGATAGGATTAATACGTTGCATTTTTTTGCGCCGAACGAAAACATGAGCTTCGGCAATCCCTTGAGATAAGGCGTAATGGGCATTATCAAAAGCAGAGGCACCACCACCCAATATAGCGATTTTTTTCCCTTCTAATGAATCAAAATCAATTAGTGAGGAGGTATGAGCGTATAAATGAGAAGGAAGATTATCAGAAATCATTGGAGGAACATGCCATTCACCGCCCCCTTGGATACCAGTAGCCAGAATTACCTTTCGAGCAAGCAAGGATGAGGAAGCTCCCTTTTTTTTAATATGCAGTCGATGAAGCCCCTTTTCTAAAGGTTCAATTAACGTTAGCTTTACTTCATTTTGAACAGGTAATTGAAGGGTTTGCCGATACCATCTTAGGTAATCCATCCAATCTCCACGGGGAATTTTATCAATCTTTTCCCATCCTTCTACCCCAAACTGTGCTTCCCACCAAGAACGAAAAGTAAGAGAAGGAACTCCGAGATCAATAGAGGTTAAATGTTTAGGAGTACGTAATGTAACCATACGGGCATAGGTCTCCCATGGTCCCTCTAGGCCTTCTTTATTTTCGTCGATTACAAGAATGTTTGATACTCTTTCACGTAAAAGACCAAATGCGATTCCTAAACCAGATTGTCCGCCACCAACAATGACGACATCAAAAACATGTCCTTCTGCATGCGTTTTTGGACGAACCCAATTTGGTCCTCGATAATTAAGGTAAGCTAGATCTGATTGTACGCGTTTATTTAAGGTTTCTAAGCTCATAATACTAACTTCCTCTCCTTTTAAAACGTAAAGTTTGTTGCAATTACCCGCAGTCGGAATACACTTTGCTTTTCGTAGGGCTAAGCTTAAGCCTCCTCAGCTTCGCCTCCGGGGTCTCAGACTGTCTCGCTAATCCCCGTGGCGTCTTCGTGTATTCCGGCTGCTCCAATTTTCCCACTAATTGGTTTTTCCTATTGAAAAAACAACAATCCTTTAGAAAAACTCTCATGGCGGCGTTACCCGCCGCCACCGTCTATCATGAAAACTTGCTCCTATCCCATGATAGAAAGTCTAAACCACTTAACACCTGACCATAATTAATAGTACAATACGACCAGTCCGAAGACTGTTTGGTGGATCAATACAAGTTGATACCCCGTTAGAAAAACTGGTTGTGACAGTTTAAAAGAACCGTCTAATGTGTTTATAAACACGAATACAAAAATTTTGTATGATGACTTCTGTCGCTTGTATTGTATTAAAAATCTTTGAGGTGATTATATGGAAGCTATGATTGAACGGTGTGCAGGCCTAGATGTACACCAAGAAACAGTAGTTGCTTGTGTTTTATTTGGTTCATTAGATAAAAAACCAAATAAAGAGATTCAAACCTTTCCAACAACCACAAGTGGCCTTTTGGCACTTAGCGACTGGCTATCCTCACACAAAATAACGGATGCTGTAATGGAAAGTACCGGTGTATATTGGAAGCCCGTTTGGAATGTTATAGAATGTGACTTCCAATTAATCCTCGCCAATGCCCAACATGTTAAAAATGTTCCCGGAAGGAAAACAGACGTAAAAGATGCGGAGTGGTTAGCTAAACTTTTGCGTTCTGGACTAATTGAAAAAAATTTTGTACCGCCCAAAGAAATTCGTGATTTGCGAGATTTAACCCGGTATCGTAAAAAACTCATCCATACACGAACTTCTGAGCGCAATCGAATCCACAAAATTCTACAGGATGCAAATATTAAACTAACTTCTGTTTTATCTGACATTTTTGGTGTCACTGGTTGTCGCATTATTGAAGCCCTAATAAACGGCGAAAAAATAGGTGTGTTTGAACTTCAACAAATGGTTGATTCAAGAGTTAAGGCGAGCACAACAGATATTGCAGAAGCCCTTAACGGTGGAATACGTAAACATCATATTGATATGTTACGTTTCCATTGGGACCATATCAATCACATCGATGAAACAATCGAAAAAGTAGTTGAACGCATAGACCAAGCGCTTATTCCTTATCAAGAGGAGTGCGAACTACTAGATACCATACCGGGTGTGGATAAAAATGCATCCGCAATCTTTATAGCTGAAATGGGTGTAGACATGTCAGTATTTAAAAGTTCTAAACATCTAGCCTCATGGGCTGGAGTGAGTCCAGGAAATTATGAGAGTGCCGGTAAAAAAAAAACAGGTAAAACTCAGTACGGAAACAAATCATTAAGAACCACCGCTGTTGAATGTTCCATGGCTACAGATAGACAGTATAATCGCATATCTGCACATAGAAAAAGAATTATGAAACGACAAGGAAAATCGAAAGCACGGATCGCTTCCGCTCATTTAATCCTAACAATTGCTTACAATATTTTAAAAACAAGGCAACCATATCAGGAACTAGGCCCTGATTATGTTGATCTCGAACAAAGTAAAGAACAAAAAATGATTCAATACTTAAAAAGGAAAGGGTATCGTATTGAACCCACTAATGAACAAATTGCTTAATGAATAACAAAAGCACTATATTTAATCATTCCTAGCCTTTTAAAAAAGTTCAAATTTAGAAGGTTCAGCTTAGTGTTGCCTTTTACCTAAAGAGTTTTCATACAAACAGCCTAAAATAAAGTGTATGTAAACATTCCTCACATCAATATGCCATGCCAATATATTAACATGTTCCTTTATTTATTGTATGTATACAATGTCTAAATTTTCTAAAATCTTTTAGTTAATTCGTTTAAAAGCTTTACATTAAAAAAACGAATAATTACAGAAGTCTAAAGCTATCACCATTGGCTTTTTGGCTTTTGTTATTATTCGTAAATATCACATTCTTTTTCTCATGCCAATACTCTGTGCCTTATGCCTCCATAATATTTCTTTAATGGTTGGGGCATCCTCTTTTGAGCTTTGGATAAGTACAATAATTTCTGGCATGCTTGGATGCATCCTATTTTTTTTCTTTCGATGGAAAAGATAATACAAGCAATAACCGCTGAAAAATCCGATAATCGCTGCAAGGATTCCACTAAAAATTGGTCCTACTACTAATTTAAAGCCCACGCTTGCTCCAATGACTGCTAAACCAGTAGCAAATGCAATACCGATTTCAAAAGAAGAAACATGTAGATCTGCAGAGTCCTTTTTTTTATTGCTTTTAGGAGGGAATTCATCCATATATAGTACCATCATTTCTTCCGGAAGGATCCCTAATTCTTCTATTTCGGAAAGTGCACGCTCGATTTCGATAGATGGTTGAAAGGTTCCGACTATAATCATCCCTTTGCACCTCTTAAACTAAACTTGGAACCTGCATACCGATCTGTTAAGCGTTTTTGTTGAGAATCATTTGCAAGCTTATTATGTTGAATACAGGTAATATACGAATGGTAAACAGAACCCCCAACTACTGAAGGCATGAATAGTAACCAATGTGGATTTAAAATGGTAATGGAAGAATCGAAATTACCTGTAATAATCAATACGATAGCTTTATGAGCGTGAGATAGTATAACATATGTCCACCACCAAAATATCGCATAAAATCCTAAGAATATTCGATGGTTATACAAATGTCCTAATCCAGGAAATGTTAGAGAATAGAGAATCCCTAAAAGAGGACTCTTATTTTGCAAATATTGTATTTCAAATGGAAATATTTCTAAACTAGCTAAATCTGGTGTAGAGAGTTCAACGAATTTATTTAATTGAATGGCTGAACGATAGCTATCCCCTATAGTTATTAAATAAATAACAATATAGCCAATCATCCAATCTATATTGATAACCGATTTAGCTAGCTCTATTTCTCCGCAAAAGGAGTAAATCATAGCTTCATTAATGTGGGCACCAGTATTAATAATCACTTCTAAAATGGTTAGGAGCGTCGCACGAGCATACTGATTAAGAAGGTAATGCCCAAATCCTGGGAAAACAGCTGACCACCAAGCGACTAAACAAGGTTTTTGATGCATTAAATAGGTAATACCAGCTGTACTATACTTTGCTTGAGGAAAGGTTAAGCTTGTACTCATTTACATACCTACTTACTTATTTTGGAATATACATTAGGTTATGATATTAACAAAATCCTATTCATGTATTTACAAAAAATAGGAGGTGGAATTTTTAGTAGAAAGCGGAATATTAAGGAAGTATTTATCCCTCTCTGTCTGTTAAGATCCGATAAGTAGGAGGAAGAACTCCTGCTGATGGAAGTTTTCTTTATATGTTCATCATGTGAATAGGCTTTCATCATATAAGTTGACTAGACATGTTGTTTATATTAAAATGTATTTATACTTAAAAATTGCATACTCCAAAGGGGAGTAGCTAACAGTTACGTCGTCAATACGCGATTAAATCGCCGGCTTAACTGGCAACTGGATGTTGTTTGCGAGACCTTTGCCGTTCTTGGTAAAGGGATAAATAGATACATTTTTAAAGCCTTTACCAATCAAATGGGAGGGCTTTTTATTTTTCCTGCAAATACTAACAAGGTAAGGAAAATATAAAGTCTAAGGTATGCTTAGTATACAAAATCGATGATAATTATCAGGAGGAATAAAAATGAAGAAAATTTTATCAGCAATTCTCACATTAGGATTGGTTTTATCACCAGTAAGTATCGTGTTTCAAGACTCGGTTACAACAGTTGAGGCAAAGTCTTATAAGTCCGGAAAAAGAAGCTTTAACAACAATAATAGCAATACAAATAATAATTCCTTTTTCCAAAAGAAAAATAATACAAACGATACGACAAAATCAAATCAATCTAGTACAACAAATAAATCAGGTGGCTTCTTCTCTGGCGGCGGTTTAATGAGAGGTTTAATGGTAGGGGGGCTTGCTGGTTTATTATTTGGTAGCCTTTTTGCCAATATGGGAGCATTTGGATCTATTTTAGGGCTGTTAATTAATATTATTGCGATTGTATTGGTATTCAATTTAATCAAGAAATTATTCACTTTCTACCGAAACAAGAAAAGAGAGGAAGCAAATAATTGGAGAAACTAATCATTCCGGAACAAGATATTATTAATGCGATATGTGTTTATATCTCGCGAAAAAAGCAAGTGCGACCAGAGGAAGTAGAAGTAGAGCTAATGTATGATGATGACTATGGATTTTCTGCCGAAGCATACGTCCAAGATCGTAAACAAGTGCTAATCACTCAAAATATGATTGAAGCACTGCGATTATGGTTAGATGAGTATTTAAATATGGATCCCTATATGGGGTTAAAATTAGTGCTCGATGAAGAAGAGGGAATTATTGCGATAGCAAAATAGAGAAAAAGTAGAGGATACCAAGGTTTGTTAACTGGTATCCTCTACTTTTTGGATTAAAATCAATCAAAATTTAATTTATAGTCGTCCGATTTAATCATTTTTAATTTTTTTGAAAAAATGTACAGGAAGAACACATTTAAAAGAAACGGAATAATTAAGAAGGTAGAAACCATTATAGTAATATTTTTACTAGTCCAGCCGCCTTCTGCTAAGCGCATAAAATTCATAGGACCGACTAATCCTGATAATCCAAAGCCAGCGCTATAAGGTGTCCCTTGGATATTTAAATAGCCAGCTAATCCACCTAATACAGCAGCAGTAATAATCATTGGGATAACAATCTTTGGTTTCATAAAGAAATTCCCCATCTGGATTTTAGGTGATCCAAGTACATGTGCCAATGCAGTCCCTAGAGAGTTTGCCTTATAGCTTGCTATTGCTAATCCAATACCTGCTGCGACAATTCCTAGGTTTGCAGCCCCTGAACCAACTCCAGCCAGAGAAATAACGGTTGCCACCCCTACTGTAGAGATAGGAGAAAGAATAATTAAACAGAATACGACAGCAATAATAATACCCATTAGGATAGGTTGTAGGTTTGTAATATTTTCGATTGCAATACCGATTAATCCAGTCGTAGATTTCATATACGGCAATAATAAATAGCCCGCCATTCCTGGTATTAAAATACATAAGGTTGGTAGTAGAAGAATAGAATATGCTTTCAAGCGGTCGCCGACAAAGCGAACAAATAATACCGCAAGTGCAGCGGTAATACCAGTATTTATCACGACCCCAATGCCATTTAAGGTAAATAATCCATCTGCTGTTTTTTGAACAACACCACTTCCAACCATTGCGGCAATGCCGATACTAGCTGTTTGAATTGAGGACAGCTTGAAGGATATTCCGACCATTACACCAATCAACACAGGTAATAAGCTCATAATAAATGCAGTAATATCTAAAACGTGCTGAAGCGGAGGAAAGAAAGGAATAAAGAGCTTTAATATTTCACCAAGTAATGCATTTGGGATTAAAGAAACGACGATTCCGATACTCATACCATTTAATAATTTACTGAAAAACTCTTTCACCTTAGAACTCCCCATTCTCCTTGAATTTGGAGTTTATTATATTGTAATATTTGGATACTCGTCAATGATTATTTTTAACGCTTCAACGCAGGAAAGTAAAAGTGATGCTAGTTTATCTATCTTCTATATAAATTGCAGTAAATTAGTTGATTGATTTTAACAAATGTAAAATTATCCGTTAAAAAAAATGCAAATTGTCAAAACGAAAGAGAGTTCCTACCTTTTTGAGGGGAACTCTCTCTGAAAAGCTAATGAAATACTTTAACTTTTATTATTTAAATAGTAAAAATTAAGAATGTAGTTGGTTTTCTCCTATTTTAGTTTTCCGGACATCTCGAGGTTGTTTATCAAAGCCGCGGAAATACTGTTCTAATTGCTCTAACGTTTTTCCTTTTGTCTCAGGCAAGAATTTGCTAACAAACGTTATCGCAAATATACCCAGTACCGCAAATAGAAAGAATGAATTGGATAAGCCGATATTATCGAGAAGTATCGGGAAAACTAAACCAATGAGAAAGTTTGTGGTCCATAAGCAAAATACGGAAACACCCATTCCAACTCCTCTAAGCTTTAAAGGAAATATTTCAGCTAGCATAAGCCATGTAACGGGGGAAATCGCACCTTGTTGGAAAGCTAAAAAAGTAACAGTCATGCTAAGTACAGCATAAGGCAGAATGGTTGTTCCACTTAAAGTGAAGGAGAAAATTCCAATCAATAGTAGGGTAGTTGTTGTACCGATTAATCCTGTAATAAGCATCGGCCTTCTACCTACACGTCCAAGTAGCCAAATTCCTACAAATGTAGCTAAAACAGAAATGACTCCATTCGCTATATTTGCTATTAAGGCAACTTCCGTAGTGAATCCTGTATTTTGCAATATTTGTGTACCATAATACATAATCGAATTTACACCGGTAATTTGCTGAACGATTGCGATTCCGATGCCGAGAAAAACAATTCTTCTAATCCATGGTTCTGCCAAGTCTTTGAAACCAACCTGTTCGACTTTTGCTTCTGATTCGACTGCTTTCTTGATTTGCTGTAATTCTGCTTTTGCTCTTTTTTCTTTTCTAATATGCAATAGTACGCGAAAAGCTTCTTTAAATCGGCCCTTCGATGCATACCATCTCGGACTTTCAGGTACTACAAGCATTCCAATCCATAAAACAATAGCAGGGATTGATGCAATGACGAGCATATATCTCCATGCATGTCCTGCTCCGTCCATTGTATTTCCGATAATGGCATTTGTAATATAGGCAAGTAATTGACCTGTAACAATCATTAATTCATTTTGTGTTACCATTTGGCCACGGCGTTCGGCTGGGGACATTTCCGCCAGAAAAGTAGGAACAGCTACAGAGGCTCCTCCAACCGCGATACCTAGTAAGAAGCGGAAAGTAATCATTATGGGGATATTCGGTGCAAAAGTACAACCGAGTGTTGTAATAAGAAAGATAACAGCAAGATAAAGAATAACCTTTCTTCTTCCATAGCTGTCTGCCAGTTTACCACTGAACATCGCTCCGAAAGCTGCTCCGAATAATAGGGAGCTAGCAACGAGACCCTCAGTAACTGCATTGAGGTTAAGCTGATCTGGACGGGCCATATAAGGTAAAGCACCATTAATTACTCCAGTATCAAAGCCAAAAAGAAGACCACCAAATGTGGAGATAATTGCAATAATTTTTAAATTGTTTTTTTGATTTGTTTTTGGGTTCCTACTGTCAGGATTTAATTGATCACTCATAGTTATTTACTTTCTCCTCCTCTTATAATAATGTTTTTTCCGTGTGTTCATTATTATATTTGTGATTGAAATGTAAATCGATGTTCATCTCCTTTGCTAGTTTATATGTTCTATCCCTTTTAAAAATGGAAACCTTTCAGTGTAAGACAAAGGTAATTGTTTTACTAGAATAATAAAAGGAATAAATCTCCTTTATTATACATTATTATCAGAATATTTCAAATTGTTCGTAGCGTTTTATTATGTAAGGGATAGGCGTACCAATATATTACCCTGATAAAAAATTTTAAAAACATATTTAAATTCGGGGAAAATTTTTTTCTTCCCTTTATGTGGCTATTCTATTTTGTGATGGAAGAATTTCTGAAAAAGGCTGTTTTCGTAAAGTTTATTGCTATTACCCGCAGACGGAATACACTTCGTTTTCAGTGGGTCTCAGACTGTCCCGATAATCCCACAGGAGTCTTCGTGTATTCCGTCTGCTCCATTTTTCCAACTAATTCTTTTTTTTCTATTGAAAAAATAACAATCCTTTAGAAAACGTCTTGAAAAAAGGAGACCCGTTAAAACTAAGTAGTTCAGTTTTTGTGGAGAAACATCGTAAATAGCACATAGATTATCATACCTTTTAGCACAGTAAATAGCAGAACTATTTTCCTTGATATATCAACGTTTTTATAAGAAATTAAAAACAAACTATCATAACAAATAGCACCCAAAATAATAACTTGACAATGCCTATTGTCATTGTGCGAATTAGTGTGCTAATTTACTTGTAAAATACTATGTGATTATCAGTCTGTTGCGAGAAAAATCAAGGATTTATAACAGTATGTGGTAAAATACACTTAAAGATTATGAAAATTTAGTTCTTCAACTAACGAGGCAGGATAGTTGAATTAGGAGGATATTAAAAATAATTGTCGAAGTTTACAATTATCTATTATTTTTAGATAGGAGGGATAATTTGAATTCATATCCAAAACTACCATTATCTAATGATGAAAAAAAACAGTTACGAAAAGCTAAAGTAAAAATAGGTGAAATACATACACTTAATACAACTCAAATTGTAGAGATATTAGAGACTTCAATTGAAAGGGCACGGCTAGTTAAAGCCTTAGCAGAATTTCAAACAGTACCGACTATCGGATATGAACTAGCAGAAAAACTGGTGTTCCAGTTAGAACTTTTTTCTTTAGAAGAGATAAGTCAAAAAAATGGGGCTCAGCTTTTTGACAAATTAGAACAGAAAATGGGTGTATGGACTGATAGTTGTGTTGAGGATCAAATACGTTGTGTAATAGATTATGCAAATAACCCAGGCAGTAATAGAAAATGGTTTGATTTCACGAATGAAAGAAAATCATATAGAAGTACTTTTGGATATCCGGAAGATAGGCCCAAAAAAGCCTGGTATGATAAAGGGAGGATATAATGAAAACAAAGTTATCACACGTTAGAGTAAATGTTAAAAATTTAGATACAGCATTGAAGTGGTATACTACTGTATTAGGATTTAAAGTCGCTGGTACTTGGCCACCAGAAAAACCCAACTATGCACACTTTTTGAAGCTGACGTATTCGCTATTATGGAGGATGAAAATTTTCCATCATACGGAAGGTTTAATTTTGATGTTTCAGATGTTGAATCATTTTGGAAAGAAATAAAAGATAACGTAAATATAATTGAGGAACTTTCCTTAACCCCATGGGGTTAAGGAAAAATTTACAATTCGTGATTTAGACGGGAATGAACTAGGATTCGTTCAAGAAGTTGAATAGAATAAAAATCTAAGATTGTACAATATCTCACAAAAATTAATGGGTGCGATACTTTTACTAAAAGGTATCGCATTTCTTACTAAAGTTGGATAGTTGAACTAGAGTGAATAATAGATGTGCCAAAATTGGTAATAATTGTGGGATTGGGTAAATATAACATACAAGTGTAGGGAGATTAAAAATGGAGATTCGTTCAGTATACAGTTTAGATTACTATGAAATCTCGCCATTACTAAATCAATGGTGGGGAGGAAGACAAATGGCAGATAAGTTACCAAAGCTCTTTTTTGATCATTTTACAGATACAAGTTTTATTGCTGAAAAAGATGGGAAAATAGTAGGATTTCTTATTGGGTTTTTATCACAATCAAAGTCTGAAGAGGCGTATATTCATTTCGTTGGAGTACATCCAGAATATAGAAAACACAATGTAGGAAAAACACTCTACAACAAATTTTTTTATGTGGTTAAACAAAAAGGTGGTAATATAATCCGTTGTGTAACTTCACCTATCAATAAAGTTTCAATTTCCTTTCATACTAATATGGGTTTTGATATTGAACAAGGAGATGCAGTCGTAGATGGAGTTCCCGTGTATAAGGACTATGACGGACCAAATCAAGATAGGGTTTTATTTAAAAAGAATTTATAATAAATTTGGGACCCTCATAGAACTATCGGGGTAATAATCCATGAAGGATTATTACCGTTTTTGGTTATGGTACTAACAGGGCAGCATTCCTGTAATAAGTGGAATCTTGCTTATGGTAGAAAAGGGGCAGGTTTGTGGAAGAAGGTTTTTCCTTTTAATTGGAGAATAGTTATTATGATAAATGTAGGCAATATCTAAAATTAGATATTGTCTTTTTATTTATAGAAATTAGAAACCATTTCGTCATGGGGGACTCTTATTATGAAATATGATGAAAGCAATAAGATGATTACTACTGAAAGGCTAGTAATTAGATTATTCCAAGAATCTGATGTAGTAAATGTAGCCAACCTTTGTAATAACTATAATATTTATAAAAATACACTTTATTTACCCTATCCATATTCAGTGGATGATGCTAAATCTTGGATCCAAAACCATCTTGAAAATTATAATAATGAAATGTCTTATCACTAGTGTTGCATTAATTTATTTTGATTATTAAAAATACTCAAAATGTTCAATTTAATTAATTTGTGCAAAGAAAAAGTCCTTTATAATAGATAAAGTCAGGTGGTAACCCGTCCAAATCCACTAAAAAGGACCAATCCCATGGACAAGATTACACGAAAAACTTCATTTGGACAATGGTTTTTACCAATAAATCTTCAATTACTTGAAGAACAGGTGAAAACGTTGAAATTAGATTACTATACGAAAAAATTAACGGCAGAATCATTCCTTAAATTATTACTTTTTGCGCAGCTAGAAGAAATCGAGAGTCTACATGAGCTAAGCGATTGTCTTTTCGATGACCTATTGCAGAAAGGTATTGATCTTGATTCAATTAGTATTTCTCAGCTCTCACGCCGATTGAACGGCATGAATCCGGATCTGTTCCAAAGGCTTTTCCTTGATTTAGTCGCACAAATTCATGCCAAAACACATTATACAAAACTTATCATGCCTTTAAAAATTATCGATTCAAGCACATTGCCACTCAATTTGACAAATCATAAATGGGCAAAATTCCGCAAAACAAAGGCAGAAGTTAAATTGCATTTGCGTCTCGTCTTTATGGAAAAAGGTATTTCCTATCCCGAAAAGGCCATTATAACAAATGCAAAAGAACATGACCGTGGTCAGCTTGAAATCATGGTGGATGACAAAGAATGCATGTATGTGTTTGACCGTGGGTACCTGGATTACGAGCGCTTTGATCGCATGACTGATGATGGCTACTTTTTTCTTACAAGGTTACGGAAAAACGCTGTCATAAGGGAGGTTTATAATTTTAAACTTCCGGAAAATACAGCTGTTTTATCGGACCAGATGGTGTTGATTGGGACAACACAAAACCGTGCTGAAAATTACTTTCGACTTTTAAAAGTAATGGATTCAAAAGGGAATGAACTTCATTTAATTACAAATCGTTTTGATATGAGCGCCGAAGAAATTTCAGAGATGTATAAATCTCGCTGGGCAATTGAGCTGTTTTTCAAATGGATTAAACAACATCTAAGAATCAAAAAGTTCTACGGTCAAAGCGAATGGGCGATTCAAAATCAAGTATTTATCGCATTAATCGTTTTTTGCCTACATGTTCTCGTTCAGATCGAGACAAAAAGTAAGCGGAAAACCTTACAGATTAGCCGTTATTTAAGGGCTGCATTGTGGAAACCAGCGCATATATGGCTTCGAAAAATTGAAGGAAAAGCCATTCCTTAATATAGTATATTGTCGTCGTTGTACAAGTCTAATTGTAAAATAATTTCCAAATGGATGGAGCCACCTTTGATAGGGTATTTACTTTTTTGGCTCTTAACAGGGAAGATTAGTAAATTGAAAATTCAGATAACATTTATGCAACACTAGTGATGTCTTATGAGTTTGCAATAACTGATAAGGAAAATGGTGAGCTATATGGAGCTATAGCACTATTAAGCAATCAGAAGTTTAACAATGGTGAAATAGCATACTGGATTGGTGAAGAATTTTGGGGAAATGGATATGCAACAGAGGCAGCGCAAGCAATTTTATGGTTTGCATTTAATGAAAAACACCTACACAAAGTATTTGCTCGTTACTTTAAAACAAATCCAGCCTCAGGAAGAGTTATGCAAAAACTAGGGATGAGGGAAGAAGGGGTACTAATTGATCAGGTAAAGAAGGATAATCATTATTTAGATTTGGTTTATTATGGAATCATCAACTCATATAAATAAGCAATCGGGATAGCAATCCTTTAATAGTTAGAAACCTAGCTTATGGCAGAAACTGGCATTTTTATGCAATTCTTGAAATTGATGAGACAGGGATTGCTGAAGTGAGGTTTAAAAAAGTTTCCTATGATGTTGAAAAGGAACTAAACAATGCTGTTAGTAAAAACCTTCCTTTTATTGACTTATATCGAGAAACGCTCGAGACAGAAAAACTCATTCCCATGAAATAGAATTACTACAACAAATTATTGATAAATTTGGTTATAAAAATGAAATAATAAAATTTTTTGAAAAGAATTATTGGTGATTAAAAGAGTTTTAAGAGCAAAGATAAGGTTCTCATTTGGGAACTTTTTTTTTATTTAGAAACAATCCTGGTAGCATAATAAATGAAGAGAATCTTTTGTGTCACAAACCTCGCAGAATAGTTTAAGTGAAAATGATTTACAAGTCCATAGTGAATAGTAAAATAAGACATCTTAGTTATCAAACTAGGCATAAATGTACAATTGAATTATTTTGGAGTTCCAATAAGTCTGTAAAAAAATGTATTTACATACATAGAAATTCTAGGTAAAATATAATTAATTATGGGAAAAATTGAGATAATACTTAAGAAAATAAACAAGGTGGGAAGAATGAGAGTAAATATTTTTCTATTGATTGCATTAATTATATTAATTGCTATTCTAGGCTACCGAATAGTTCCCTTCTTAACAGAGGGACGAAGCTATTACTTTAAGCATACTGATTCAATCGACCTTTCAAATGAATCTTTTGGGCATGTACGACTAAACGATAATATTAAAAATCAATCTTTTATAAAACGTTTTGGAAAGCCACTTTCCATGGAAGACAATGATTTATATGATTATTATCATTGGGAAGGTGGATTAGAAACTGCCTCCATTAACAGTGGGAAAAACAAAGGGGATATAATTCGGATAATAATTAATGAATCAGATGGAGTAAAGAAAAACACCCGTCTTAAAACAGCAAAAGGAATTGAA
Source organism: Niallia alba (assembly GCF_012933555.1). Lineage (GTDB taxonomy): Bacteria > Bacillota > Bacilli > Bacillales > Cytobacillaceae > Niallia > Niallia alba. The sequence continues at coordinate 4,936,428 of NZ_JABBPK010000001.1, read as the reverse complement.
ATTGGGAGTACGAAAAGAGAGATTATTGCTTTGTATGGATCAAGTTATTACAAAAGAAGCGAACAAGGGGTTGATATTATAGGTTATGTTGACCATAAATATGATGTAACTATTGAATTTTGGTTGATAGAAGGCGATAGAGTTGGAGAAATAAGATTAGATTACGCAAATATTAACTGATGCGGCAGACTTGCCAGAATAGTTAATAATTCTTTTTTCTTTCTATGATAAACAGGAGGAGAAAAACAGAAATTTTTAAATTGGGAGAGAACACAATGTCACAATCAATTATTTTTGATATGGATGGAACACTGTTTCAAACAGATAAAATTTTAGAACTATCACTTGAGGATACTTTCAACCATTTACGGTCATTAAATAAATGGGATACAGTAACACCAATAGATAAATACCGTCAAATTATGGGTGTACCTTTACCAAAAGTCTGGGAAGCATTGCTACCTAATCATTCCAATGAAGTAAGAAAACAAACTGATGCTTATTTTCTGGAAAGATTAATTGAAAATATAAGAAGTGGAAAAGGTGAGTTATATCCAAACGTTAAGGAAGTTTTCAGTTATTTAAAAGAAAATAATTATTCAATTTACATAGCAAGCAATGGTTTATCGGAATATTTAAAAGCAATCGTTAATTACTATAATTTGGATAATTGGGTTACTGAAACCTTTAGTATACAACAAATTGAGTCGTTAAATAAATCAGACTTGGTTCGGACAATATTAGTAAAATATAATATTACATATGGAGCAGTTGTTGGGGACCGATTATCTGATATTAATGCCGCTAAAGATAATGACTTAGTTTCAATTGGATGCAATTTTGATTTTGCTCAAGAAGATGAACTTTCTCAAGCTGAAGTAATAATAGATGATATAATTGAATTAAAAACAATATTACCTAGATTGACTAATACGAATTTTATTAATGAGTAAAAAGCACTTTTGCTAATTATGCCCCTTTCTTAAAAAATAGATAGAGTTGTGAAGATTTCACTTACCGCAACCGATGGCGGGTAGCATAAGTTGGCATAATGAAAGGAAATTAATAGATGGCTAAAGAAATGTTTGTGCAAATAAGTGGGTGTAAAATTTATACTAAATTGGTGGGAGAAAATAACGGAAAACCAACTGTCATTATGGATGCTGGATATGGAGATTTTTCCAAGGCTTGGGATTCAGTAATTAGGGATATTTCAATGCTCTCTATGTTCTAATTTATGATAGAGCAGGGCTTGGGAAAAGTGAAAAAAGTTCTAACCCCCGAACCAGCATTGAGATGGTAAAAGAATTGAAGGAACTTCTTAAAGAAGCCAGGATTAAACCTCCCTACATATTAGTAGGTCATTCATTTGGTGGAGTTAATATGCGAATATTTGCAACTGAATATCAAAATGAAGTTTGTGGACTTGTTTTGGTTGACTCTACGCCTGAAGATTACAGAGAAAGGTTTCTCCCAACAATGTCACAAGAATTTCAACAAGCATACAACAAGCAATTCGTGTATGAAGGCAATTATAATGAATTTATGGAAAGCCTAAAGCAGTTAAAAGATACTAAACTTAAATTAAATGTCCCACTTATTGTTCTTTCAGCTGGTAAAAAAACTCATTATTCAAAGGAATCACAAGAGTTATGGAATGAAATGCAGGAATCGATTCTTGGTATTTCCTCTGAAAGTGAATTGGTGATTGCTGAAAACAGTGCTCATTATATTCAAAATGATGAACCAGAAGTGGTAGTCAGTGCAATACAAAAGTTAATTGACAAGATTAGTTTGTGAAGAAATGTACTTAAACAATCGGGGGCTTTAATTGAATAAGAACAACACATTCTATAAAAAAGCTTGGGATATCCCAAGCTTTTTTTGTTGCGTTAATTGTATTGTTAATTCGCTTGCTATTTACGTTGCGAAAACGTATGTTTTTGGGGCTGTGATTTTAAGTTTTCTCCACGTTATCTGAACTACTTACGTTAAAACGGAACTCCTTTTTTACTAGCTTTGTAGTTGTTTTAATTGAAAAAATTTTCCCCTTTTGATCATTAGTTCATCATATGTACCAAATTCGATACAGCTTCCGTTCTCAATCACAGCAATTTTATTTGCGTTTTTTATGGTGGATAATCGATGAGCTACAATGAATGTTGTTTTAATTTTTCCTCAGAATGGCTGTCAGAGACATTCAAGGAATTTCACAGCTTAAAAAATTCCTTATAAACGGTAATACATTTCCTTTAAATAATCGATTGCAGGTCTAATTGCTTCCCCTTGCGTTTCTTCTAAAGTAGCATGAAGAAAAGGTCTGTTGTCCTTTAAGTATGCTAGAATTGGCTCAAAATTTAGCATTCCCTTGCCAACAGGGACAATCTCTATTTGTCCTTTATTAACGGTTAAATCCTTTAAATGAATCATTGCAATATGCTCATGTAATAAGTCTAATGCCTCATTAAGAATAAAATCGCTTTCTGATACATTATCAAGGTTTATTAAATTCGCTCCATCTAGAATAATTTTTAAATGAGGGGACTGTACCTCGTCTACTAAACGCTTCGCTAAAGCAGCAGAATAGAGAGGGTGGTTAAGTCCAGCCTCAATTCCAATAGTTACTCCAAAATGTTCAGCATACTCTACTAATTCCAGCACAGAGCTCCTTGCGATTTGATAAGCTTCTTCTGTGAAGTTTTCAGGCGTAAAGCCCTCTCCAACACTGCCAGTTTCTGTACCAACGAGGCTAGCACGAAAGTCTCGGGCAAGTTGTATATGGGTTTTAAAGCTTTCTAATGCCTCTTTGCGAACAGCAAGATCTCTGCTTGAAATATTAACATAGCAGCCTAATGTGCTAATTTTTATCCCGTTGTTAGCAAAGTAGTCGCCAAAAAAGCTTGCTATTCCTGGTGAAAGACTCTGAAGGGAAGGTACATATTTTGGAAAAGATTTTTTAATCGCAAATTGAATATTGGTAAATTGATAGTCTTTTAATTGCTTACATAATTCCGCTAGGCTTAGTTGACCTAAATCATGGGCACGAATACCAAGATTAAGTGTTAGCACTAGTATCCCTCCTGAACGATTATTTTAAGAATCTCTTTAAAGGTAGATCACTTTCTTTTAGCGCATTACTAATAAGCTGGGCTATTGCTTCTGCCCCATATTCATTAAAATGGGTATTATCTTTTATTCCATTTGGATAATTGCTAGATTCATGAGCTTCAAGGTGAAGAAAATAGTTTTTAGACAAGTCAGGGCCTAAGGATTGGAACAGTTCCATCGATTTTTTATGAATATCCAGAAGCGCTATATTGTGTGTCTTTGCAAATTGCTTCATTGCTAGTGGATATTCGCCAAGAGACATAGAATCAATGAGTTGGTCGGTGAAATGCCGGCGAGAAACAGAAGTGAGTAATACTGGTTGCGCACCATGTTTAAAGGCGGTATTTATAAATGTATGTAAGTTTTTTTGATAGTCTCCGTAAGGTTCTGTTCCGCGCACTGGATCATCTTTTTGATCGTTATGTCCAAATTGAATAAATAGATAGTCTCTAGGACGAATAGTGTGCTCAATGGCAGATAGTCGTCCCTCATTTATAAAAGATTTTGTGCTTCTGCCATTGATGGCTCTATTATCAATAACAATTTGGTCTGTGAAAAAAGCAGAAAGCTTCTCTCCCCAGCCAGTTTCCGGGCGCCTATCAGCTGTTTTTTCTGCTGCTGTAGAATCTCCTGCTATAAATATTGTTATTTTGTCTGGCATTATTTTTCCTCCAGTATTCTAGTCAGTGAAATGGATTTATCATACAAAAATAGTTTTTAACCAAGCTTCGGCTAAGCTCAGCCATCGATGGACATAGGGGGAATCCTCTGCCAATGCTAATCCATGTTTTCCAGAAGGAAAAATATGATATTCAAACGGGATGCTGAACTTTGCCAAGCTTTCTGCTAACATGATGGTATTTTGAATAGGAACAGATTGATCGTCCGCTGTGTGCCATATAAAAGTTGGTGGCATATTTTTATCGACTAAATGCTCAACCGAATAGGCCTTCACTAGATGGTTAGGCGGATTTTTTCCTAAAAAATGCTCTCGACTTCCAGAATGCCCATATGGTTCTGTAAAGGTAACAACTGGATAGCATAAAACCAAAGCGTTAGCTCGATTACTAATTTTTGTGCAGGCTAGACTTGCAAGATGTCCACCAGCAGAAAAGCCTAGCACACCTATTTTATTCTCTACTAAATGCCAGTTATCTGCATTACTGTGTAGTTGCATAAATACTTCTTCCAGTTGATTGATGATACTTATAGGATTGATTATTCCAACAGGATAAAAGAGGATTCCAGCATGATATCCAATCGAATGAAGCCAATTTACGATAGGTTTTGCCTCTTTTTCTGCTAAATGGTGGTACCCTCCACCTGGAAAAACCAGTATGAAGGGTCTTTTTTTATCATCCAAAAGGGAGAGACTTAATGTCATATGCTGATTTGCCTCTAGATTATGATTATGATTATGATTACCGTGGATGATTTTCAACATAAGAACGCTCAAATCCGAAGTATTGTTTAGCATTATCATAGCTAATGGCTTCTACTAGGCTACCGAGCAGGTCTTCGTCTGCTGGTGCTTCGCCACGTTCTACGATTTCTCCAATAAACTCACAGAGTACTCGGCGGAAATATTCATGTCTTGTGTAAGAAAGAAAGCTTCGCGAGTCTGTCAGCATCCCTACAAAAGAGGAAAGAAGACCAACATCACTAAGAACTGTTAACTGATGACGCATTCCAGCTCTCGTATCGTTATACCACCATCCTGATCCTAGCTGAAGCTTACCAGGTGTATTTTTTTGAAAGGATCCCATTAAAGTAGCTAAAACAAAGAAATCATTTGGATTTAGAGAATAAAGAATCGTTTTAGGTAATTTCCCGTCTTTTTCTGCTCGATTTAAAAGGCGCTGCAAAGGAATTGCAAGAGGAAGGTCGTTCACTCCGTCATATCCAGTATCAGGACCGATTTGATCAAACAGTGCTGAATTGGTATTGCGATATGCATGGATATGAAGCTGCATTGTCCAATTATGCGCATGATAAAAACCGATTAAGCGAGATAATGTCTCGGTACGATAAGCGCTGATTTCATAGGAAGATAATGCTCCATTTTTAAGTCTTTTTTGAAAAATAGCTTCAAGCGTTTTTTCATCTGCCTCCTCATACGTTAATATATCTAGTGCATGATCAGATAGTCTGCCACCCATTTGGTGGAAATAAGCTACACGAGTTTTAAGAGCGTCTATTAATCCTTGATAGGAAGTGACGGAAACTTGTGATTGTGTACTTAGCTTTTCTATCCACTCTATAAATCCATTTTGGTCAATATTTAATACTTTATCGGGACGGAAGGAAGGAAGCACCTGAAAATGCTGTTCTTCGTCCTTTAATAGTTGATGGTAGTGTAAGTCATCGATAGGATCATCGGTCGTACAAACTACTTTTACATTTGAGTTAGTGATAATATTACGACGCTTGAAGTCGTCAGTAGTTAATTTTTCATTTGCTAAGTCCCAAATAAGAGGAGCATTTTCCTCATTTAGTAATAAATCTATTCCGAAGAAGCGCTTTAATTCTAAGTGAGTCCATGTATATAATGGATTGCCAATCGTTTTTGGCACAGTGCGTGCCCATGCTAAAAATTTATCATAATCAGAAGCATTTCCAGTAATATAGGACTCTGGAACTCCATTTGCACGCATTAATCGCCACTTATAATGATCGCCAGCTAACCAGGCTTCCGTTAGGTTTTTAAAATGTTTATTTTCATAAATTTCCTTAGGGTCTAAGTGACAATGGTAATCAATAATAGGCATCTGCTTTGCATGGTCATGAAATAGTTTTTGCGCGATATCATTTTTTAATAGAAATTGATCATTTAGAAACATTAGAATCCCTCTTTCGTTATTTATGATTTATAGTTGCTTTTATTATCTCAGAGCCCGTTATGCCCAAAAGAAGATAAAAAAGGTAACAGAGAAGACACCTCAGAGCCTCCAGCTTCCAAGAAAGTACCAAATGAACTTCTTTTCAAGTACAAGCTAGCACTACGCTACATCAATCTTCTACACTTTTAGCCAAACTCCTTGATAAACTTCTAATTTACAAATCTGTTATAAAGTAACTCCTGTTTTAAATATAGCGATTTCGCGGACGCCATTTGCTTCGTTGCGCGTTTTTTCTCCGCTTGCGACAGCAATCACTTTTTCAATAAATTCTTCCAGAACTTCATTCATTTGCCGCTCTAGTAAAGGACCAGCATTAAAGTCCATCCAATGCTTTTTGTGTTCATAAATAGTTGAGTTGGTTGCTACTTTCACTGTTGGAACAAAACTGCCGAATGGGGTTCCTCTGCCTGTTGTAAATAAAACTAAGTGACAATCAGCTGCAGCGAGAGCAGAAGAGGCAACTAAATCATTGCCTGGTGCCTGCAGTAAGCTTAGCCCTTTTTTGGAGATTTTCTCTCCGTACTGCAGAACATCTACAACGGGTGCTGTGCCAGCTTTTTGGGTACAACCTAATGATTTATCTTCTAGAGTAGTAATCCCGCCAGCCTTATTTCCTGGGGAAGGATTTTCATACACAGGCTCCCCATAGGAATGAAAGTATTGTTTAAAGTCATTGATTAAGTGCACAATATCCTCAAAAACCTGTTCGTTTTCCGCTCGTGCCATAAGCATTTGTTCCGCTCCAAACATTTCAGGTACTTCTGTTAAAATGGTACTGCCGCCCTGGGAAATTAAGAAATCGGAAAATGCCCCTAATAGCGGGTTAGCTGTTATACCAGAGAAACCATCGGAACCGCCACATTTTAAGCCGATATTTAGCTCAGCTATTGGAATTGGTTCTCTATGATCATATTTAGCAGCTTCATAGATTTCTTCTAATCGTTCTAATCCTGCGTCTATTTCGTTGCCTACCTCTTGGGCAACTAAAAATTTAACTCTTGAAGCATCATAATCTCCTAGTAATTCTTTAAATTCAGCGACCACGTTATTCTCACAGCCTAATCCAAAAACAAGAACCCCTCCAGCATTTGGGTGCTTCACTGCATCTATTAATATACTCCTTGTATTTTCATGGTCTTCGCCTAATTGAGAACAGCCATATGGATGTTTTAAAATCGTAATATTATCAAATGTACCTAGGTCAGGATGAAGAGCTTCGAATTCTTTCAACATATACTCAGCCGTGCCATTTACACAACCAACAGTCGGAACAATATATAAGTCATTGCGAATTCCGACTTTTCCATTTGCTCGTCTATATCCTTGGAAGGTGAGGTTCTTTTTTGGATATTTGACTTGATGGATATCTTGCTGGTACGAATATTTTAGTTCTCCATCTAAATTTGTTTTCACATTATGAGTATGAAGCCAATCACCACGAGTAATTTCCTTTAGCGTATGTCCTATAGGATAGCCATATTTGATGACATTGGTAGATGTACGAATATTTGTTAAGGCTATTTTATGTCCTTGTGGTATATCATGGTTAGCTGTAATAGAGATGCTATCTAGGTATAATGTTTCTGAGGCTGTAATTGGTCGCAGTGCAACCGCCACATTGTCTCGTTCGTTCAACTTTAATAGGGAAGGGGGCTGTTTTTTGTTTAGCATCTTTTTTAAAACAGCTCTTGCTCCGTCTTTTCGAAGTTTATGGATATAGGTAGTAACCTCGTCAACTAGATCAGGAACCGTTGATAAATCTTTTTCCCATAGATTTTTATTGCCTAAGATAGTAAAGGCAACTGTTTCCGGATTTTTCCAAGCTTTTGAAAACACCTCTAGCACCTCTTGACTATCATTTGGTTTATACTGGCTTCCACGATAGGTCAGGAATAATGCAGCAAGGGAAGCTGTCATCAACGGTGGCAATTCTTGATTTTTTTCTTGGTATTTTATTAAAAGTGGCAATAAGCGTGCTTTATATTTTGAGACACTATTTAAAGCGATAGAGGTTAATTCATGGCGAATAAAAGGATTTTTAAATCGTTCCATAATCGATGTTGCATATGTGTTTAATTCTTCTGTTGGTAGAGGCAGTAAAGGGATAATTTCTTGGGACATTAAGTGATTTACAAAAAAAGCAAAATCTTTATCATTCATGACATCTTCCACTGTTTCTAGACCAGCAAGCAATCCAAGTGGAACCATTGCTGTGTGAGGACCGTTCAACAAATGAACCTTTCTTTCCCGATATGGTGTCATATCATTTGTAACAATTACATTTAACCCTGCTTTTTTAAGAGGAAATGTTTCTTTTAATTCTTGTGGACCTTCGATAACCCATAGTAAATAAGGCTCTGCTTTTACCATAAGGTTATCGATATAACCATGTTCCTGATTAAGTAGTTCAGCTTGATCACGTGGATAGCCTGGTACGATACGATCAACTAAGCTGCAACAAAATGTATTTTCAGCGTGAATCCAATTAATGAAGTCTTGCTCTAAATTCCATAGGCTTGCATACTGTAGGACAACTTCTTTCAGTTTTTCACCGTTACGATCAATCAATTCACAAGGGATAATCGTAAATCCTCGGTTTTTTAATTGAAAGCGCTTATATAAAAGGGCAGTAAGTTTTCCAGGAAAGCTAGTAGAAGGTTGATCAATGAGACAGTCCTTTTCATCAAATTGTATTCCTGCTTCTGTCGTATTAGAAATGATAAAAGCTAATTCTTCATCTTCTGCTAATTGTAAATATGTTTCCCATTCGTCATAAGGATTAATTAATCGATTAGCAGTCGTTATAATTTCACTCGTATGAACAATTTCCCCTTGGAAGAAACCTTCAAGGATGACAGTATAGAGATAATCTTGCTCCTCTAATGATACTTTGGAAGGATGTCTTGTAGGTTTCACAAGCACAGCACTGCCATTAAATAAATGTTGGTTATTCATTTGCTGTAGTTGCCAATTAAGAAATCCTCTCATAAAATTACCTGATCCAAATTGAATGACTTTCTCTGGAAAAAAAGATCTATTTGGCTTTAGTTGTTTTGACAGCTTCTTCACTATATTTCCTCCTTTTGCACACGTTAACATTTTATGATAAAACAAAACAGTTATGACTGTTTTGTTGGGTAACTAAGGGATTCTCTTTTAACTAAGAATGTATCAACTAAAATTTGAGTTTCCTCTAACGTTTCACTGTTCATTATTGCTATAAGCTTTTGCGTGCCAATTTCGCTAATTTTATCAATGGGCTTATGAATAGTAGTTAAGGCTGGAGTAGAATATTGGGCAAAGGTAATATCATCAAATCCAATAATCGAGATATCACTGGGTACCTGCTTATTTTTCGAAAAACAAGCCTTTAATGCACCAATTGCCATATCATCATTAGCACAAAATACGATAGTTGGTGGGGTGGGAAGTTCTAATAGTTGAGTCATTCTATCATATCCACTTTCCATGCTATAGTCACCGTCTACCAAATATGCTGATTGTATCGGCAGATGATGTTTAGATAAACTATTAATAAATCCTTGTTTTCTTTCCGCAGAGGAACGAAAAGAGCTTTTTCCGTTGATATACCCCAATTTTTCATGCCCAAGCTTAATCGCTTCATCGATTGCATTTTCGACGCCCAGCTGATCATTCGCAGAAACATTTGGAATAGATGGATCATCCAACCTGCGATTTAGCACGACCATTGGGATTCCGATTTGCTGTATATAGTAAATAAATGCGTTGTCTGTATCACTTTGACTAAGTACGATGATTCCGTCAAATCGCTTGGAAATAACTTTATCAAAATGGACGAGTGTATCTATCTCGTTGACTGCTATGCTATAATTTTCGTCTAAAACAGAATTAATTCCTTTAATGACATCAACTAGAAAACTCGAACTTGTTCCATGGCTAATGCTAGAGAAAAAAACACCAATTGTGTAAGATTTCTGGTTTACAAGACTTTTAGCATTAAAGTTTGGGACATAATGCAATTCTGCTGCGATTTTCTTAATTTTGTCTTTTGTAGCTGGTTTAATGAGGGGACTATTATTTAGCGCCCGTGACACAGTAGTGTGAGAAACGCCTGCAAGCTTTGCAATATCCTTTATGGTAACCATAGTTCCTCCTAGTAATTATGTTAACGTTCACATTTTATAATTCATCTATCTATTTGTCAATCAGACATATGATGCACACGTGAAAAAATCCTCTCGCAAAAGATAAGAAGTATATGCTATTATATGTATATTGTAATCCAAAAACTAGGAAATAATCTTTTTCCAGATATAAGAAAATGATTATTTTTTAGTAAATAAAGTTAAACTATCGAATGATTTGATAACGCTTTCAATAATAGTGTGATAAAATTAGTTCAGTCAAGGAGTGTGAGAGCTTGAAGAAATTAAGGTTGTTTTACAAATTGTTTTTTCCCTTTTTCTTATTAGGGATTAGTATTGTAGTAGGCTTTAGTGTATTTATCTATAACTCTACCTATCACTCCGTCGAAGAGGAATTTCTGAAAGATAAGCAAAACTACACAAAACAAATCCTTAACAATGTAGAGCAAAAGGTCCGAACGATTGAATATGGATATACAGCATATAGTTCTACTGCAACTTTCGAGACAATTTTTAAGCAGCCTTTGTCGGGAAAAGACTTTGATACATACCGGGATATAAAAAAGGAAATCAATTATATAGAAATGATGGGCATAGAAGGAAGTAAGCATAATCTCATTAGCATTGATCAAAATTGGGGAATTATGGAGGGTTCTCTGAAAGAATTATCTGAAGAGGAAATTGCAGAATATAAGCAAAAATATATTAATGAAGCAACCCAAAGCTTATTTTGGCGACCAACTAGTACCGGTATTGAGATGATTATGACCTTGCCCATTTATCAAAGGGATAAATTTGCCTTAGGAATATCCAATATTCCAAGAAGCAGCATTGATGAGATTGTTGATAATGAAAAAGATAATTTAGTAGAAATTTATAATAGCAAAAATGAATTATTATATTCAAGTAGGAAAAAAGCAAGGCTATTGTCTCTCGAAAATTATGAAGCAATCATGAACGAGGGAGAAGACATCAAAATGGTAGACGCAGACGGCGAAAAGTATGTGTATGCCCAATCAGACTATAATCGCTGGATTTATGTAGTGCAAATTAATCCGACGGAAATATCCAATATGATTAATAATACAAGGATTGGTCTATTAATCGTCTCGACCCTGTTGATCATTTTGGTCGGTATCATTTCTTATATGCTTGCTAACTCATTTTCTCAGCCAATCCGTAAAATTCAGGAGAAACTAGCTATACATGATGTGAGTGGCCAGAAAAGTGAACTTTCTCTTGTCGCTGATTCTGTTGATAAAATTATCGGACAGAATGAAACATTAGTGGCTAGCTTAACTATGCAAAAACCGCAGCTCGAGACTTTGTTTGTCTTAAGCTTATTTAGAAATAGAATTACAGCAAATGAAGCAAAGCATCGATTAAAGCAATTTGGTTATTTTTTTAACGAAACGAATCATTTTTACACAGGGTTAATTCAAATCGACAATATGGATAGTCAAAAAATTGTGGAGAAAGATTTATACTTATTGGCTTTAAATAATATTGTGGAGGAAATAGTCCCTGACAAGGAAAGATTAATCCCCATTGTATTAAACGATGAGATGCAAGCGACCATATTTATAACCGATGAAAATGATTATGAGTCTAGTCGAAGAATTATGAAGTATTATGAGGAGATTCAAACTGCCGCAAAGGAGTATCTGGATATCACTATCAGCGTAGGGATAAGTCCTGTTTATAAAACACTAATCAGCAGCAAAAAAGCAGTCGATTTAGCAAAGGAAGCGCTACACTATCGTGTAAATGTAGGGCCAGAGTCGATTATTTTTTATGATGATATTGCTCCTCTTTTGAATGATGCTTCCATTTCTAAATATCCTGTAGAATTGCAAAATGAGCTAGTAAATACGATTCGCTCAGGTAATGAGGAGGAAGTGAAGGAGACAGTAGACACGTTAATTGACGAAATCTTCCGGATGAATAAAAATCCAGTCAGCTTAGAAGTAACGCTTATTCGATTAATTAATGAGATTATTCAATTGGGTCAGCTGTTAGGTGCGGAAGCGAAAATTTTTGACAGTATAAAGCCGCTTTATTATGAGGCGATAAATGCCTATTATCCTGATCGAATAAAGCAAATGCTAATTGAACACCTTATTACGCCAATCATTATAAGCACACAGGATAAAACAGATAAGGAATTTCGCTCTTTATCCGATAAAATTGTTCAAATCATTCAGACAGAGTATGACCAAGAAATTTCTCTAGATATTATTGCCGACCGTCTTCATTATAATCCTAATTACTTAAGCAGTGTTTTCAAGAAAGAATATGGAGAAAACTTTGTTGACTATCTAATGGGTTTTCGGCTACAAAAGGCAAAGTCATTATTACAAGAAACAAATATACCAATCAAAGAGATTGCCAAAAAATTACAGTATCGAAATTCCCAAAACTTTATTCGTTTTTTCAAGAAAAAAGTAGGAATGACTCCAGGTGACTATCGAAAACAATATAATCATTAACAAAAAAAGCGTGTAAGATAGAAGACATCCTATACTTGCACGCTTTTTCATATTGTGGGTTAACACCGATAATTTTTATGTTAATAGGGAAGGAATAACTAACTTTTATCCTTTCACAGAACCAACCAATGCTCCTTTTACGAAATACTTTTGAACAAATGGGTAAGCAATAAGCATAGGAACTGTAGCAATAACAATTACAGCCATCTTAATCGTTTGTGCAGGAGGAATTACATCAACAGATGAGCCTTCTGCTTGCATGCCACTCGAAACAATAACAATTTGACGCAATAAAACTTGAATAGGCCATTTTGTAGAATCATTAATATAAAGGATAGCAGTCATATAAGTATTCCAGTAAGTAACAGCGTAAAATAAAGAAATTGTTGCAATAGATGGTAATGCTAATGGCAACATTATTTTCCAAAAAACACCTAAATCCGTACAACCATCCATTTTAGCCGATTCTTCTAAACTATCAGGTAGTGCTTGGAAAAAGTTTCTCATAATAATTAAGTTAAATGCGTTGATAGCTACAGGCAAAATTAATGACCAATAAGAATCGATTAATCCAAAGGCCTTCACTACTAAGAATGTCGGAATCATCCCTCCGCTAAATAACATAGAGAAAACAACAAGAAAGTTAAGAAAGCCCCTGCCATGAAGATATTTACGAGACAAGCCATAAGCCATGAGAGACGTCAGAATCATACTCACTAGTGTACCAATTCCGGTGACGCCAATCGAAACAGCTAAAGATTTAAAGAGTGTCGGAGTAGATAGGATATAACGGTATGCATCTAATGAAAAAGTTTCAGGAATCAAGATAAATCGTTTAGCCACTACTTCTTGTGTAGAAGCGAAGGAACTAGCTATAACATTTACAAAAGGTAAAAAACAAATGAAGGCGATAATAAGTAGAATTGTTCCATTAATAATGGAAAAGGCCCGTCCTCCTTTTGTTATTTTCTTATTCTTATACGTTTTTTCCATATAGATCCTCCTTCATATTTTGTCTAGCTAGTTGTTCCACAACAACTAATAATGTTTTAATTGCTGCGTATTTAGAAGTAAAGCTAACCACAAGCTTTTAAAGAAATAACCTATCCTCTTTCTATAAAGCTACTTTATCAGGAGAAGCTAATTCCGTATATAATCAGTATTTAAGAAAAAGAAAACGCTTACCAAATGAGTGGTTTATCATATTAGAGAACCAGATAATCATGTGGGCAAAGTAGTAATCATTACATTGGATTGAGTGCAGGAGACCAGTGATATAACAAGAGATGTAAGCGTTATCAAATAATGATTATATACGTAATTCTACTTTTTCAATATGCTAAGGTAAGAATTAGCATCACATCATAAAGTGAGGGGGTACAAAATGGAAAGTGTCATTAAGCCTAATGATCAAACATTATCAGAGTTAAATATGAAGCAGCAAAAAAAAGTCAGAAGACAAAAAACTTGGGCTAATGTGAAAAAGAACAAACTTCTTTATTTAATGATTTTCCCTGGCTTTCTCTATTTTATTATTTTTAAGTATTTACCAATGGGCGGGTTGATCATTGCTTTTCAAGATTATCAACCGTTCTTAGGAATTATGGGCAGCCCATGGGTAGGGATGAAGCATTTTATTCGCTTATTTACAGAACCGACCTTTTTCATGCTTCTAAGTAATACACTTATCTTATTTACTTTAAATATTTTCATTTTTTTCCCCATGCCGATCATCTTAGCGCTTATGTTAAATGAAGTCAAAAACAAATATTTTAAATCTAGTATCCAAACGTTAATTTATATCCCCCATTTTATGTCCTGGGTAATTATTGTTTCCATTACATATGTATTTTTAAATGTCGATGGTGGATTAATTAATGAAATGTTGGCGGCAGTGGGCTTTAATAAAGTTAGCTTCCTAACATCACCTGATTGGACGAGAACAGTTTATATTGCACAAGTGATATGGAAAGAACTAGGGTGGTCTACGATCATTTATATTGCTGCTATTACCGCTGTAGATACGCAACTATATGAAGCGGCAGAGATGGATGGAGCAGGAAGACTGCGAAAAACATGGCATGTAACATTACCGGCAATACGACCAGTAATTATTACATTATTAATCTTAAAAATAGGCAGCACGTTAGATTTAGGATTTGAACACATGTACCTATTACTGAATTCATTAAATAGAAGTGTTGCGGAGATTTTTGATACGTATATTTATACGGCTGGTTTGAAGAACGGACAATTGAGCTTTAGTACAGCTGTTGGTTTATTTAAGGGCTTAGTAGGCTTGGTTTTAGTGATGCTTGCGAATAAGCTTGCCAAAAGGTTTGGTGAGGATGGTGTTTATTAAGGTTAGTTGAAAGCGGGGAGTTCGATGTTAAAATCGGTGGAAAAAATAAATTGCATTTTTACAACGATATTAAATCTGGTGTATGTGAATTTCCTCTGGTGGCTCTTTACTTTATTAGGGG
Source organism: Niallia alba (assembly GCF_012933555.1). Taxonomy (GTDB): domain Bacteria; phylum Bacillota; class Bacilli; order Bacillales; family Cytobacillaceae; genus Niallia; species Niallia alba. Next base: position 4,921,321 of record NZ_JABBPK010000001.1, on the reverse strand, counting down.
TGGGACTCTTTGGTGCCGGACCAGCAACCTATGCACTAGTTAGTATCCTGAGACAATGGATGAGAGGAAATACGAATATCCCTATTTTTTCTTCCTATTGGAAGTATTATAAAGAGTCTTTCAAGGAATCAATGATTACAAGCTGGATTTATGTATTGATTGGTTATGTGTTGGTGATCGATTTACTCTATGTTACTAACTGGTATCTAAAAGTCTGCCTGATTATCATATGCTTTCTTTTTTTCCTTTCAGCTATTTTTATCTATCCACTAATGGCTCATTATAACTGGAAAGGAATATTCTTTCGAATAAAAATGTCTTTTATTTTTGGATTTTCCTGTTTACAATACTCACTATTATTGTTTGTCGTAATTGGTGCCACTTATTGGACAGCAATAACGTTTTTTCCTGGGATTCTCACTTTCTTCGGTATTAGTTTTCTATTCTATGTGATTACTTGGACAGCAAATCAAGTGTTTACGAGAATAGAATTACAAAATATAGAAGAAGTAGAAGATAAAACTATTTATCCCACTCTTAACGGACAGTAAGACTCTGGACGTAAACTTATGAGGATTCGAGAAAGATAGGCGGGAGATCAACTGTTCGTAAAGGTCTAGATGGTTCAACTAACCATCCGTGAGGGATAACGGAAAACCCCCACTGATAGAAATCTCACTTTATCAAATTACAAAGGAGAGTACAAATGAAAAAACTATTAAAGTTAGCTAGTGTTAGTTTTGCGAGTGTGCTGTTTTTGGCAGGGTGTAGTGGTGGAAAAGAGCAATCATCTGGCACGTATGATGAAAATAGTAAGGCTGAAATTACTTGGCTGAATATTTTACATACAGCTTCCCCGCCAACTGATACGGTCTTAGATAAAATGGAAGAGAAAACAAATACAGAAATTAAATTTTCTTGGATACCAGATGCTTCAAAAGAAGAGCGGATTAATACGGCATTAGCTTCGGATTCATTAGCAGATATTGTTACATTAACAATTCTTGAAAACTCATCTGTCCGCAATGCGCTAAAGTCAGGGATGTTTTGGAATGTAGAAGACTATTTAGATGAATTCCCTAATCTAAAAGAAATCTCGGAGGATGTGCGTGTTTCTGCTTCTATTGAAGGGAAGCTTTATGGCATTCCATTTCAGAAAGATTTAGCTCGTAATGGTGTTGTTTTGCGTAAAGATTGGCTTGATAATTTAGGACTTGATGTTCCTAAGACAGTTGATGAATTAATGGAAGTTTCGAAAGCGTTTACAGAAAATGACCCAGACGGTAATGGCAAAAACGATACGACTGGGTTTGTTGATCGTAACGATTTAATATATGGAGCATTTAAAACATTAAGTTCTTATTATGGCACTCCTAATATATGGGGAATGGATGAAAATGGAGACTTTATTCCAGAGTTTGAATCAGATGGATATGTCAAAACCATGGATTATATGAAGGAGCTTTATAAAAATGGTTGGATAAATAAGGACTTCGCTGTTACAGCAAAAACGGACCAACAACAAAGCTTTGCACAAGGAAAAGCAGGGATTTATATTGGAGCACTTTTCGACGCTAAAAACCTGCAAACAATGGCTACGGGTATCCAAGATAATATGGAATTAGCATTAGTGAATGATATGGTTTCTGATTCCCAACCTGAGCGTGCGATTTGGGCAGCGAATAACGGAATTGGTGGATTATTGGCATTCCCTCGTTCAGAAGTAAAGGATGAAGCGGAATTAAAGAGAATTCTTAAATTTGTAAATGATCTATTAGATTCAGAAGTATACACGTTAATGACATACGGAATGGAAGATGTTCATTATAAGTTAACAGATGATGGTGCATATGAAATTATCAATCAGGACTTATGGACACAAGAAGTGCAGCCATTCGCGGCATCTAGACCAAAAGAATCAGGCTATGGATTAAAGGATCCCAATCCTATTAAAGCATTAGCAGATGAGATGATTGCAGACAATGCTAATTATGCAGTGTTAAATCCTGCTTATTCTTTAGAATCTCCAACAAATACATCACAAGGTTCTGAATTACAAAAGATCATTACAGATGCTACTTATCAGTATATATTAGGCGAAATTGATTTAGATGGATTTAAAAAGGCAGTAAAAACTTGGAGCGATTCTGGCGGAAATACAATTAAAGAGGAGTATAAAGCAGCATACGAACAAACGAAATAAGCCAAAAATAATTAGAGCATACTTTGACAAAAAAAGGTGAGAGAAAAGCAGATTTCGGCTAGACGCTCACCTTGAAAAAATTTAGGTTGTTGTTGCTTATAATCAATATTTCAAACAAGACTGGAATGGAGCGTAAGACACTTAACTCTAGCGGGGAAGTAGTGGAAAGACCCTTCGCAGCTTGAGCTGAGGCCACTGAAAAAGTCTTTTTTTCGTGCGAAATGAAGAGCAAGCATATTGGAAAGTGAAAATAAGGTTGGTTTGGAGAGGCGTCCGCTCGACTCCTATGGGAGCTGCGAGAAAGTCCGAGACCCCGCAGGAATGTAGCGACGAGCCTCGGAAAACAAATCCATCATCTTATGTTTAAAAAGTGGCTATTGCCCATCATCATTAACTAGCCAGTTTTTCAGTGCCCTCGCTTGAGCTGGGGTTCTTACTACCCGTTAAGAGTGGGGAAAAATCTAGATAAGATGGGAGAATATAAGAATGACAGAAATAAGTTGGTCAGAGAGAACAGCTCTTTCCATTATGGAAAGACTTCCACATTTATATGAGGATAGAGGTTATAACGGAAAATGGTCTTATGATTATGGAGTCGTTCTAAAAGGGTTTGAAAACCTCTGGATACGAACCGGTAATGAGAAATATTTGCAGTATATAAAAGAAAATATTGATTATTTTGTTCAACCAGATGGATCGATAAAAGAGTATGAAGTATCGGAATTTAATATTGACCATATTAACAATGGAAAACTACTGTTTCAATTATATAAAGAAACAGGCGAGGAAAAGTATCGAAAAGCAGCTGATTTATTGAAATCACAATTAGAGCAACATCCAAGAACTTCAGAAGGTGTCTTTTGGCATAAGCAAATCTATCCGTATCAAATTTGGCTAGATGGTTTATATATGGGAGCACCATTTTACGCACAATATCAAATGGAATATGCAGATGGAGAGGGGCTTGACGATATTCTGCATCAATTCAAAACTAGTTATCAACACTTATTAGATGAAAGGACAGGACTTCTTTATCATGCATGGGACGAGAAGAAAGTACAGCCTTGGGCTAATAAAGAAACAGGATTATCGGAGAATTTTTGGGGAAGAGCAATGGGCTGGTATGTGCTGGCATTAGTAGATACATTAGAAATTATTCCAGAGGATACGCCAGACCGTTCCTTTCTAGAGAAGATTCTTAAGAAAACATTAGAAACAATACTAAACTATCAAGATAAGGAAAAGGGAGTCTGGTATCAAGTAGTAGATAAGCAGGGCGAAAAAGGCAACTACTTAGAAGCATCTGCAAGCAGTATGTACGTTTGTGCAATAGCAAAGGGGATTCGCTTAGGAGTTCTTGATAAACAAGAATGGATTGGTCCATTAAAGAAGGGCTATCAAGGTCTTTTAGATGAATTTGTTCTTCTGACAAAAGAGGGTTGGGTAAACTTGAATAAAAATTGTCAGGTAGCAGGACTTGGTGGAGCTGACAAACGAGACGGGACCTATGCCTATTACATTAGCGAGCCGATTGTTTGTAATGATCAAAAAGGCTTGGGTGCATTTTTGCAAGCATTAGGGGAAGTGGAGGAAGTAATTAACGAATAAGGAGATTATAAAATGAGCGACTATATCATCACTGAATTCGGTGCAAAGAATGATGGGGATTTATGTACAGAATCTATTCAAGAGGCGATAGATAAGGCATATAAAAATGGTGGAGGCAGAATTGTCATTCCGCCAGGTGAGTTTCTGACCGGGGCACTTTTATTAAAGGATAATATTGAAATCCATTTAGCAGCAGGAGCAATATTGAAATTCTCTGATCGGCAAGAGGACTATTTCGTTGTTACATCCAGATGGGAAGGTGTAGCTAGAGAGGTCTATGCTTCGTGTTTATATGCGGAAAATAGTTGTAATATTGCTATAACTGGCTTTGGAACAATCAATGGAAATGGTGAACGATGGTGGCATATTTTTCGCAATGAGCGGGAAAAGCTGCTTTATCCGAGACCAAAATTAATAAGTTTAGATGGATGTGAAAACATTTCGATTAAAGATGTGAGCTTAATAAATTCTCCGAGTTGGACGATTAACCCCATTTGCAGTAATAACATTACTATCGATAATTTAACCATCAATAATCCGAAAGATTCACCAAATACAGATGGCATCGATCCAGAATCCTGTTCCAATGTAAGAATCAGCAATTGTCATATTGATGTAGGCGATGATTGTATTGCGATTAAGGCAGGAACAGAGGATACGGCAGAGCGTGTAGCTTGTGAAAATATAACGATAACGAATTGTACGATGGTTCATGGCCATGGGGGAGTAGTACTTGGCAGTGAAATGAGTGGGGATATACGAAATGTAACGATAAGCAATTGTATCTTTCAAGATACAGATCGTGGCATTCGATTGAAGTCAAGACGAGGGCGTGGAGGTGTAGTCGAAGACATCCGTGTAGACAATATTGTAATGGAAGGTGTTATCTGTCCATTCATTTTAAACCTATATTATTTCTGTGGTCCTAAAGGGAAGGACAAATATGTATGGGATAAACATCCATACCCAGTAACAGTCGATACACCAATGTTTAGACGCATTCATTTTGCAAACATTACAGCAAGGAATGTTCATGCCTCTGCTGGGTTCATTTATGGCTTAGCAGAGCAATATGTATCAGAACTTACTTTTAACCAGATAGATATTTCGCTGGCAGAAAATGCGATTCCTGGGAAACCGGCGATGATGGCAGGGATCGAGGATATGAGTAACCGAGGCTTTTATGTTGGCTTTGCAAAGGATATTTTATTTAATCGGGTAACGATCGAAAATCATGAAGGTCCGGCCTTTTATCTCGAATATAGTGATGATATCGAATTAACCAACTGTAAGTCCAAAAATACAAAGAAGGAAGAAGCGCTTTTGAAGGAAGTGAAGGCGTAAAGTGAAGGAGAGACGAGAAAAGCTCATTGAGTTATTAGGAGATTATCCAAAGGCAAAGAATAGGACGGTCCAACTAATAAGAAAAGAAACAAAAAATAACTATATTTTAGAGAGTCTCTTGCTGCAATTAAATGAAGAGGAATCCGTTCCAGCTTATTTTGCCAAACCTTTAAAACAGGACGATCCGCTTCCTATTGTTATTTTTAATCATTCACATGGAGGGAATTTTGATCAGGGAAAAGAAGAGCTGCTAGTAAGTAGCAGCTACTTACAATCCCCTCCTTTTGTCGAGGCAATAACGAATTTGGGATATGCTGTTGGCTCCATTGATATGTGGGGATTTAATGAAAGAAAAGGCAAAGCAGAAAGTGAATTAGTCAAAGAAATGTTATTAGAGGGTCGGACACTATGGGGCATGCGGATTTTTGATAATATTGCTTTCCTGGATTATCTTGTGGAGCGAACAGATGTCGATAAGAACCGAGTTGCGGCAATTGGAATGTCAATGGGTGGCCTCATGAGCTGGTGGTTGGCTGCACTAGACAATCGGATAAGAGTAACAGTTGATATTGCTGCACAAGTGCATATAGAAACACTAAAGCAAAAGCGGGGCTTGGATCATCATGGATTTTATTACTACGTGCCAGGTTTTTTAAAAAGCTTCTCTACTTTATCCGTGCAAGCGTTAATTGCCCCAAGGCCACGGTTGAGTCTTGTTGGTAAAGACGATCGCATGTGTCCGATTGAAGGGGCCATGCTATTGGATGAGGAATTAGTAAAAATGTATAGAAAATATAATGCGGAGGATCATTGGAACAGCCGGATTGTAACAGGTGGTCATCAAGAGACAAAGGAAATGAGAAAACAATGGGAAACTTTCTTACAGAAGCATTTGTGAAGAATCAATTTCAATTTGTCATTGGAAAAAATAATAGTTGTGATTTTAAGCGTATACAAGATGGGATTGCTCATTGTTCCAATATAGAAAGTCCAGTTACATTCATCATTTTAAGTGGAGATTACGATGAAAATATCAGTCTCTATCAATCAAATAGAAAACTAATCGGTATAGGAAATGTTCGGATTATTGGAAACAAGTATGCACGTCAATTGGATGAGAGTGGCTGTGAGATAGGTACCTTTCAAACAGCGACCCTTTTTATCAATGCAGAAAATATTTGGGTAGAGAATATGGAAATAGTTAATAATGCTGGACCTGGGGAAACAGTGGGGCAGGCAATGGCTCTCTATAATGAAGGCAATAAAGTGAAATTCAAAAATTGTTCGTTTAAAGGGTTTCAGGATACTATTTGTCTCGGACCATTGCCAGATCTTCAAAAAGATGGGACTCCTTTCTCTAAACCAGAAATAAGAAATGAATATCGAGACAATCTAATAACCTTTATTCATTGTTATATCGAGGGAACCGTTGATTATATATTTGGCGGAGGAGAAGCACAGTTTGAAGAATGTGAGTTGAGATCTCTTAAGCGTCCAAAAAACCATCCAGGATATGTAACAGCAGCGAGTACCGCTAGCGGGAAAAGGGGTTTTTTATTTTCTCACTGCTATTTAACCGCAGAGGCTGATACAGTAAATGTCTATTTAGGTCGGCCGTGGAGACCTTATGCGAATGTAACCTTTTCTCAATGTAGAATAGGTGCTCATATTCACCCAGATAGATGGAATGATTGGGGAAAGAATGAGAATCGAGAAACAGTAACCTACCGGGAAATAGAAAATTGTTATGCTCAAAATGGTTCAATCAAAAAGTTAGATTGGGTTTATATGGAGACTAGTAGAAAGGGACGGGAGAAATGAAGCGAAAATGGGAAGCAATAATTGGAATGGTAGGGATTGTATTTTGTGTCATATTTCTAGGGGGATTTTCGCTAACGATGACCTCTATGGATAAAGAAACATATAAAGAAACAGTCTTTCCCATTCTTCAGGATGGCGTTTCTTTAGGTGCTGTACAAGATAGCCTAGAGGCAATGAAGGTCTTATCTATCTGGTTTGGCATCACCTTATTACTCGTACTAATTTTCGTTGCGGCTGCGACTGCCTTCATTTGGAGAAATCGTTATCCGAAATGGGCAGCAGTACTATACCTAGTTGCTGGGCTTTCAACCTTAATTGGTACCCAATTTATTGCTTTTCCAATCGCATTTCTCTTTTTTCTAGCAGGAGCTTTATGCTTGTTTCGAAAAGGAGCTAGTTTGAGCAAGAAAGGAGAAGCATATGTATCGAATTCCTATTAAAAATCCCATCTTACGTGGGTTTAATCCAGATCCCAATATCCTAAGGCTAGGTGACACATATTATATTGCTGTTTCCTCTTTTGAATGGTTACCAGGTGTGCGTATCTATCAATCGAAGGATTTAATCCATTGGGAGCATCAAACAGATGTGATTACAAATCAAGTAGATTTAAGAGGAAATCCACAGAACGGTAGTATATGGGCTCCACAGATTAGCTATTCAGATGGGCTCTTCTACCTTATTTACACCGATGTAAAAAGTACGAAAAGGCCATTTAAGGATTGCCATAACTATTTGATTACCGCACCAAATATAACTGGAGCTTGGTCCAGTCCTGTCTATTTGAACAGCAGTGGTTTTGACCCCTCCTTATTTCATGATAAAGATGGACGCAAATGGCTGTTAAACGAAATATGGGATTATCGAATGACAACAGGAAATAAATCAGCAGGTATTGTCATGCAAGAATTTGACACAAAGAATCAAACATTAATCGGTCCAGTTTATAAAATATTTGATGGCACAGAATTAGCTAAAACGGAAGCTCCTCATTTGTATTATTATAAAGATTATTACTATTTAATAACCGCAGAAGGAGGGACTGGAAAGGGACATTCTGTTACTGTTTGTCGATCAAAAGCAATAACGGGTCCTTATGAATTAGATCCTGACTACCCTATGCTTACTGCAAGCGATAAACCCGAATCATTACTCCAATGCTCAGGACATGGAAGCATTGTGCAGACACCGTTTGGGAATTGGTATATGGTTTATTTATGCACAAGGCCATTGCAAAAAAAAGCTGCCATATTAGGAAGAGAAACGGCGATAGAAGAGGTTTATTGGACAGAGGATGGCTGGCTTCGTCTTGCCTCAGGGGAAAAAGGTCCCAGTCTTTTGACTGAAATTGTTACGAGTGAACAGGTAGTCTTCAAAAAGGCTACTGATTTCGAAGATGATTTTACAGGACCTTTAAAAAAAGAATGGAATACTTTACGCATTTTAGCGGATGATTCTTGGTGTGATTTAACAAGTAGAAACGGTTATTTGCGCATGGTTTCAGGCGATTCCGTTCAGTCCTTGTTTGAGCATCATATTCTAGCCATTCGTCAAAAAGACTTTCACTTTCAGGTAGAAACAAAAGTGGAATTCCATCCTACAACTTTTAATCAAATGGCTGGGCTTATGCTTTATTTAAACGATAGCAATTATCTATATGTTTACGTAACATATGAGGAAGAGAAGGGGCGTGTTCTTCGGTTCATGCGTTGTGAAAGTGGACTGTTTCAACTAGACCCAACGATAATACCTATTACTAGGAAAGAAATACAACTAAAGGTCATTGGAAATGGAGCTACAGGAAACTTTTGCTTCCGATCAGATGAAGAAGAACCTTGGCAAGAAATAGTCAGCACTCAAGACCTCCTATTTTTAGCAGGAGGATTTACTGGAAACTTCATCGGAATAGCTGTCCACGATATGGACAAAAAAGCAGCCACCCACGCCGATTTCGCATACTTCCATTATGAGGGGCTAGATAGTTATTGATTTGCCTAATTCGTATAAGGCATCCAATTCGGACTTTAGACAAACTTCTTAAATAAGAGGTGGGTTTCAATTCAAATCAAATTGACCAATTAAGTAACTCGAATTTAAAGATTGATGTTATCCCAAATACAAATCATTCCTTAAATAGCGGAGAATTTGAAGTAACAAATTCCATTTTTATTTTATCCAAAATAATGGAAGTACTTTAAGAAACCATCACTTTAAACTGCAGTTATCAATAGCTTAATATAAATACGAGGATGGGACATAACTAAATAGATACTCTGTAAAGACGAACAATTTCTAATATAGCTAGTAAATAGCGGCTGCTTTCGCATACTTTTTACAAGAGGAAATATAATTAGTTGGAAAAACAGAGCAGCCGGAATACACGAAGACTCCTATGGGATTAGCGAGACAGTCTGAGACCCTGCAGGCCACAGGCCGAAGCGGCTCAGCGCGAGCCCCATGGAAAGCGAAGTGTATTCCGGCTGCGGGGAATCGCACCAAACTTCATGGAAACATCCTTTGAAAAACAAATAAAAGCCCGAACAATTATACGGAACATTCATTAGCATCTTCGTATAATTGTTCGGAATTATCCTTGGCTGGAATACTTATGTCCCAGCCTCTTAATATAAATACAAAAGAGGTGCTAATTTGCACCTCTTTTAAATAGTGAATTTTGTACTTTAAAACTAAACTTGTTATTTTTAAGTAACTCGTTTTTTCTTTATTTCCCTAACATCGCATTAACTAAATCTTGATTATTATCAATCCATTCCTGCGCAACTTCTTCCTCATCTGCCCCATTGTCAATCTTCACAATCATTTCTTCAATATCTTCAACAGGCATGCTCCAATTACTTAAAAATTCGTGTACTTCAGGTGCTTCTTCTTTCAAACTATTATTTGCAACGACATGAACTTCAGATGTTTTAAAGAAACCTTTTGGATCTTCTAATACCTTTAAATCATAATCAACAAACATTGGATGTGGACGCCATCCGAGGAAAAGAACGGGATCACCGCTTTTCATAAGCTTAGACGCTTGCGCTAACATACCACCTTCACTAGAAGCAACATATTCTAAGTCTAACCCATATTCTTCAATCATTTCTTTTGAAGTAATAGTCATTCCTGCCCCTTCTTCAATACCATATACTTTTCCACCGAAAAGATCCTCTTTTCCTTTCAGATCTTCAATGCTATCAATGCCTTCCACATTAGACGGAATAACCCATCCAAGCTCCCCTTCTGTATAGCTGACTGCTACATCTTCAATTTGACTTTTGTATCGATTCATATAATTTGCATGCATATCAGGTAACCAAGAATCCATAAATACATCTAAATCACCTCGAGAAAGGCCAGTATAAACGCCACCAGCATCTGCATTTTTCTCTTCCACTGTATAGCCCATATCTTCTAATAAAAGTTTAGCTACTTTTGTTGGAGGAACTGTACTAGTCCAAGGAGTCACTCCAAATGTGATCGTTTCGCTATTGTTCGTCCCATTTCCACCAGTATTTTGCGTTTGAGAAGAACATCCAACTAAAAGGGTAAATAGTAATAACAGTAAAAAGCTAAATTTCCATTTTTTCATAAAATTTATACTTCCTTTCTTTTGTAAAATAGTATCGTTTTTTTATGCTTTTTTTCCTAATCCTTGTGTAATTCGATCCAGTATAATCGCAAGGACAACAATACCTAATCCACCAGTAAGGCCTAATCCAACATTTACACTAGAAATACCGGATAAAACAGTACTTCCTAATCCAGGTGAGCCAATCATCGAGGCGATAACTGCCATTGATAATGCCAACATAATCGTTTGGTTAATTCCTGCCATAATAGTTGGAATGGCATTTGGAAGCTGAACCTTAACAAGTAACTGCCAAGAAGTAGAACCGAAAGCCTTAGCAGCTTCCACAATATCAGCAGGAACTTGTTTAATAGCTAAACTCGTCATGCGTACTGCAGGTGGAGTAGCAAAAACGAAAGTAGAGATAACTGCTGGTACTTCTCCTAGACCAAAGAGTAGAATAGCAGGGATTAAATAGACAAAGCTTGGTAATGTTTGCATGAAATCGAGAATTGGTCTAACAATATGATCCAATGTTCGATTTTTAGCTGTAAATATTCCCAATGGGATACCAACAACGATTGAGAAAAAGGTTGCTACGATAACAATAGCTAATGTTTGCATAGCACCTGTCCATAAACCTACTGAACCTAAGTAAAGTGCACCAATAATTGTAAAAATTGCGATTCCTCTTCCGGCAAGGCGCCATGCTAATAGTGCTAAGAGGATTGCGATTATTTCAGCAGGAATAAAGGTAAATAAATTAGTGACAGCATTAATAAATATGCTTAACACTCCGCTAAAGGAGTTGAAAAAGTCACCTAAGACTGGCAATAGCCAATTGTCTACAAATTGATTTGTCCAATCTTCTAGTGGAAAGAAGAAATAATTCATACGATAGCCTCCTTTTGTTCTTTTCCAAGAATAAGTCCAGACAATATAGAGACTCGAACGATGATTCCTAGCAATCTATTATTTTCTGTGACTGCAATGGGGAATTTTGATTCTGCTGCAACGCCAATTAAATCATTTAATGGTGTATCGTATGTGGTTGAATGGAAGTCATGCTCTAATACATCCTCAACCCATTTATTTTCTTTGAACGCATTAATGGCAGCATCAATGGTCAGGATACCTTTAAGTTGTTTATCCTTATCTACGACAAAGATACTTGATAGACCAGCTTCCTCCATTTTCCTTACCGCTACTCTCGGGCCATCCTTCCAAGTAGTAATTAAATCTGGTTGTTTCATAATATGACCTGCCACTAATACCTTGGAACGATCTACATCTTCAACAAAACTAGAAACATAATCATTCGCAGGCTTTTCTAGTATTTCTTCCGCTGTACCTAATTGTACAATGGAACCATTTTTCATAATTGCAATTCGATCACCTAACTTAAGTGCTTCATCTAAGTCATGGGTGATAAAGATAATCGTTTTGCCTAGCTTGTTTTGTAAACGGATGAGCTCATCCTGCATTTCTTTCCGAATAAGCGGATCTAACGCACTAAATGCTTCATCCATTAACAGGATATCGCTATCATTGGCTAATGCTCTAGCAAGACCTACGCGTTGCTGCATACCGCCACTAAGTTGATTAGGATAACTTGCTTCATACCCTTTTAAACCAACATCATGGATAGCTTTTGTAGCTTTTTTTGCCCGATCGTTCTTAGGATGACCTTGAATTTCTAAACCGTATTCCACGTTTTCTTGAACTGTTCGATTTGGAAATAATGCAAAATTCTGAAAAACCATACTAAGTTTTTTCCGTCGGATATCGATAAGCTCTTTTTTATTCATGCTGGTTATATTTTTTCCATCAATTAATACTTCACCAGAAGTTGGTTCGATTAGTCGGTTAACTAGGCGAATAAGTGTAGATTTCCCACTGCCGGATAAACCCATAATGACAAAGAATTCTCCTTGTTTTACATGAAAGGAGGCATTATCTACCCCAATTGTCATTCCTGTTTCTTTAAGTATTTTCGTTTTTTCTTCGCCAGCTTGGAGTCTTTTTAGTCCTTCCTTTGGGTTTCCTCCAAATATTTTTGTAAGATTTTTGACTTCGATTTTATACATTCATCACTTCTCCTTAAAGTTTTATCTGGGAGATTTTTTAGGATATGGATAAATAAAATGGAAATAGAAAATAAAGTTGATTATTTTTAGAGGAATAGTAGGAATTAAGCGAGTATAATGGCAATACTTAAGGTGGAACTTTGGTTAGAATGGTTTTGTAAAGTATTACTTGCTTTGTATTACTCCCAGTATGGTAATGGGATTTATCCATATCCTTCTCCTGTAGAGCTACAATAATTATATAAAACATTTCTTATAAAGGGCAAACATGATAATAAAGCATATACAGTTCATATCGTTCATAAAGTTTTTTCTGATTAAACTAAATAGGCGGTATGCTTAAAAATACTACCTAATCCACTAAATAACTCTTAATTCTATCCTTTACATAGACAAAATGAGCTTTTTCTATTTCTCGCCCACCATCTTTAAAAGTTTTCTTTATAGGATTGATAAAATTCAAAAAAAGAGGTAGTATGTAACTGAGAATGATAATCAATTTAACTAATAAATAGAATGATGTAATCATATATAGATAGTACAAAACTTTAATAATAGGAGTGAGCGGGTTAATGGATCATACAGAATTATTCGATGTGACGATAATTGGCGGCGGACCAGCAGGCTTATATTCTGCTTTTTATAGTGGGCTAAGAGAAATGAAAACAAAAATTATTGAATTTTTGCCACAGCTAGGTGGAAAGCTGCATTTATATCCAGAGAAAATGATCTGGGATGTTGGCGGCATCACTCCAATGCCAGGTGAGAAGTTAAGAGAGCAGCTTGTCCAGCAAGGTTTAACTTTTAAACCAGAAGTAGTAACAAATACGAAGATCCATTCTATTTCTAAAAATGAGGAAGGGATATTCTTATTAGAAACAGATTCAGGAGAAATCCATTATTCTAAAACAGTCATTGTTGCAGTAGGAAGTGGAATCGTTACTCCACAAAAATTAAAAATAGAAGGTGCAGAAAGATTTGAGGTATCAAACTTAAATTATACAGTAAAATCTTTAATGCACTTTAGAGATAAGGTTGTCGTTCTTTCTGGTGGTGGAAATTCAGCAGTTGACTGGGCACTCGAACTAGAGCCAATCGCAAAGAAAGTGTATTTAACATGTAGAAAAGATACCCTTGCAGGTCACGAGGCAAAAGCAAGAGAACTGTTAGAAAGTAACGTAGATTGCTTATTCCATACCTCTATCACGAAATTGATTGCCAACGAAAGCCATAATTGTATTGATTCGGTTGAATTAACGAATACAAAAATGGAGGAAATGACTACTTTGAAAGTAGATGAAGTAGTCATCAACCATGGCTATGAAATGGATTCTTCCTTATTAAAGAATAGTAAATTGAAAATTGAGATGCTTGAGGATTTTTACATAGCAGGCAATGTTAACAGTGAGACATCTGTACCTGGAATATTTGCCGCAGGAGATATTCTAAAGCATGAAGGAAAAGTTCATTTAATTGCAGGAGCTTTCCAAGATGCCGCAAATGCAGTTAATAAGGCGAAATTATTTATCCAGCCAGACGCAAGCAATAGCGCGATGGTATCATCCCATAATGAACTATTCGAAGAGAAGAACAAAGAACTAATTAAAAGTATGATCCAATGTGATGATTGTTCAGTGATGAAAGTACGGGTCTAAATTCCATTAGGTGTGTTTATAGTTTTGAATACGTAGCTTGTAGTTGGAACATCGCTCGCTCCATATGAAGAGAAAATGTATTCTCAAGTCAGTATTCTTATGAAAGAATAGTATAGAAAAAAGAGTTATTGGAGAAGAGAGAGTTACTACTTTTCCAACAACTCTTTTTTATATAGAAGTTTGGCTGCAATCCAAGTGGATTTAACCAATATTCTCAAAGTATCATGATTTTCCAGTTATGACTCATTCTGTTGAGACAGTCATCATTAAAGCATTTATCGGCACTTCTGCAGTTTCTAATGTATAGACAACATTTCCTTCTTCCCATCTCGCCGTTATCTCTACTTCCTCCGCATTTTTTGGATAGTTTACTTCCACTCGTCCATTTTCTTTAGGTACTGGGAGGGCATTCTCCTCTAAATAGTCCACCATCTTTCTTGCAATATCAACAGAATCTAATTGATCTTCAGAAATCGATTTAATTTGTAACACCCAACGTCCTTCTTTCCAAACTAAATACGAACTTCCAGCTGCTCCTTCCCTCATTCCGGTAATTTGATGCCCTAAATCTACCTTCATGTCATCCGGTACAGAGTCTAATGAAACTTCAGGGAAAAGTTCCTTTTGTTTGTTTTCATCATCGAATGTTTCAGCTTTAAAAGTCGCAATCAGATTGTCATTTGTAGCTAAAGACTCATCATTGATAGAGACAGCTTCTTGCGTCTGATAGAACGAAATAGAATATCCATCTGTTTCATTTTCATTAATTTTAGCTGCAATATATTCAGAATCTGTTATAGGAAATTTCGTCGGTAATTTATTATCTTTCATCTTAAGCATAGATCGAATTTCTTTAATCTGTTCATCGGTTGAAGGGGGTTCCTCAGTAGTCTGATCAGTTTCCGTATTAGCTTGTCCAGCAGCATTTGCTTTTTCCTCTGTCGGTGAATCAGGTTGACTGTCTGTTGAACCATTGGAACAGCCACTTGCTATAAGAGAAAAGGTGAAGAGTGAAAAGAATAGAATTTTTTTCATTCGTAGTACTCCTTTCTATGTCTTATTAGTACTGTTTATTCCCTATAATAAGAAAAAAATGAGTTATATAAAAAAATTTTTAAAAATTTGCAGATGAATTTTTTGGAAAATAAGCTTCTGGTATGTTAGAAAATATAACTTGTGCTAATAACAAATATTTCTAGATTAACGATTGATCATTGGAAACTGCTATTTTATGAAAAAATTATTTTTTATTTTGGTAAAAATTCTGACAAGTAAAAAATAATTATTTCATATTTAACAGAATTGTTAAAAAATATTCAAAATTCATTCCTTTTAGCGTCAGAAAATGTAACATTTTATTGAGGTTTGTCGGGTATTGATTATTTTTGTCTAGTTCGTTATGATTAATTTCGCAATATAAAAATGATTTGAATAGTCTGACTAGTCAAATTAATAAAATTTATTTTGTAAAACTCTTTCAACATTTAGAGTTATTTTCTTTTTATTGTCAGAATAATCAAATAAACATAAGAGGGGATTCAGTATGAAGAAAAAATTAAGTCTTTTAATAACAGCTTCTACATTAGCTGCTGGTATATTGGCTGGCTGTGGTGCCGGTGGAAATAATGCATCCAAAGAGGATGAATTTAAGATAGGAGTTAACTTGGAGCTTTCGGGAGCTGTTGCGTCTTACGGACAATCATTAGAAAGCGGCATTGATTTAGCTATTAAAGAGATTAACGCGGATGGCGGAATAGATGGCAAGAAAATAGTACCAGTTAAAGTAGATAATAAATCTGATTTAACGGAGGCAACTAATGGAGCATTGAAACTAATCGACCAAGATAAAGTTTCAGCAATTATCGGAGCAGCTACAAGTGGCGATACAGTAGCACAGGTACAAATCGCTAATGACAAGAAAACGGTCTTATTAACTCCATCAGGTACAGCTCCAAACGTTACTGTTAATGATGATGGAAAGCTAAATGAGTATGCATTCCGTACATCCTTTATTGATCCATTCCAAGGAAATGTGGCTGCTAATTTTGCTATTAATGATTTGAAAATTAAAAATGCTGCCATTTATGCTGATAGTGCAAGTGATTATGCAAAAGGATTAGCAGCAGCATTTAAAGAAACCTTTACAGCTGCTGGTGGAAAAATAGTTTCAGAAGAATCTTATGTTGCAAAGGATACAGATTTCAGCGCGACATTAACGAGAATCAAAGGGAAGAATCCAGAGTTTGTATTTATTCCTGGCTATTATGAAGAAGTTGGATTAATCATTAAGCAAGCTCGCGAAATGGGTATTACAGCTCCTTTCATGGGTGCTGACGGCTGGGATTCTCCAAAATTAATTGATTTAGCTGGAGCAGAGAGTTTAAATAATACGTTTATTACAAACCATTATTCTTCGGAAGATCCAGATGAGAAAATTCAAAAGTTTGTTTCCGCATTTAATGACGAATACGGAAAAAGCCCAGATGCATTTAATGCTTTAGGTTATGACTCTGTGTATCTATTAAAAGATGCTGTTGAAAGAGCAGGAAGTACAGATTCTGAAAAGATTAAAGAAGAGTTGGCAAAAACAAAAGACTTATCACTAATTACTGGGTTAGTTACAATCGACGAAAATCATAACCCGATCAAATCAGCAACAGTTCTAGAATATCAAGATGGAAAACAAGTGTTTAAAACAAAGGTTGATCCAGAATAAGACATTATGGATGGGGAGGGAGAGCCTCCCTATTTTCCATTGGAAGAATAAGAATAGAAAATTGGAGATATGAAAGAGTAATAGAGATAGAGAGTAAGAACACAAAATGTGCTTTATACGAGTTAAGTAGCAGTAAGCTTTGCGAAAATATTTTTCATTGATTATTGCTTAGCAAAAGGGAGTGAATAAATAGATGGAATGGATACAACAGCTAGTTAACGGCATTTCCTTGGGAAGTATTTATGCCCTTATTGCCTTAGGATATACGATGGTATATGGAATCATTAAACTTATTAACTTTGCCCATGGAGATGTATTTATGGTCGGGGCCTTTATTGGCTTTTATGCTATTACTGGCTGGGGGCTTAGTTTTTTTCCAGCATTGATTGTTTCCATGATTGCTTGTGCTATCTTTGGAATTATTATTGAAAGAATTGCATATAAACGGTTGAGAAATGCGACGAGAATTGCGGCACTAATTACAGCAATCGGGGTTTCTTTATTGATTGAATATGTATTTATTTATTTTAGAGGGGCAGGATTAGAAACCTATCCAAGTGTTTTACCAACAAAGACATTTGATGTGTTTGGTGCACAAATTACAAGCAAGTCTCTGATTATTTTAGGAACGTCAGTAGGATTAATGTTAATTTTGCAATTTATTGTCCATAAAACGAAGACCGGAAAGGCAATGCGGGCGGTTTCTCATGATATAGATGCAGCAAGATTAATGGGAATCAATGTAGACCGGACCATTTCAGCAACTTTTGCGATTGGATCTGCCTTAGCTGGAGCAGCAGGCGTAATTTTTGGTGCTTATTACACAAAAATTGAACCACTGATGGGAGTCATTCCAGGATTAAAGGCATTCGTTGCAGCTGTTTTAGGCGGAATAGGGATTATTCCAGGTGCAATGATTGGCGGACTTATTTTGGGAGTAGTAGAAACGATTGTTAGTGCTTTAGGCTTTTCTTTATGGAGAGATGCCGCGGCTTTTATTATTTTAATTTTGATTCTTATCTTTAAACCATCAGGCATACTTGGTAAGAATACAAAAGAGAAAGTGTAGGTGACTGGAAGGATGAAAAAATCAAAAGCTTTTTGGATATTCCTTATACTGTCCGCACTTATTTATGGCGTAATTCAGTTCCTAATGACTGGAGGCTGGATTGACTCTTTATATAGCAATATGATTATCTTAATGGCAATTAATATTATGCTAGCAGTTAGCTTGCATCTTGTAATAGGTATTACCGGTCAATTTTCAATTGGACATGCAGGCTTTTTGGCAGTGGGGGCATACGTGTCAGCTATTGCCACTATGAAGTTTCAATTGCCTTTTCCAATTGCTATTTTAGCTGGTGGACTTGTTGCCGCACTAGCAGGGCTATTAGTTGGAATTCCAACATTGCGATTAAGAGGAGATTATTTAGCAATTGCTACATTAGGATTTGCGGAAATTATTCGAATTTTCTTCTTAAATATTGATTATGTCGGTGGAGCAGCAGGAATGCAAGTTACCCATTTGACTACATGGACAAGTACGTTCATTTGTTTATTTATTACAATTTTGGTCATAGTGAATTTTACTAATTCAAGACATGGTCGTGCAGCAATTGCGATTAGGGAAAATGAAATTGCGGCAGATGCGATGGGAATTAACACAACTTATTATAAGGTGGCGGCTTTTGCACTAGGGTCTTTATTCGCTGGAGTTGCAGGAGCGCTTCAAGCACATAACTTCTATATTATTAATCCAACTAACTTTGGATTTTTAAAGTCCTTTGATATTTTGATTTACGTCGTCCTTGGAGGGTTAGGGAGTTTATCAGGATCTGTTATTGCCGCTAGCTTTTTGACAATCATTTCTACTTATCTTCAAGATTATCCAGAAACGCGAATGATTATATATAGCCTTGTTTTAGTAATCGTAATGCTATATCGCCCAAAGGGATTAATGGGAACGAAGGAAATTACAGATTTGTTTAAACGCAAAGGAGGTAATTCCAATGACTAAGAATGAACCTTTATTGCAAATGAAAAATGTAGGTATTTCTTTTGGTGGTTTAAAGGCAGTCTCCGCGATTGATGTAGAACTGAATCAAGGAGAGTTAATTGGCCTAATAGGTCCGAATGGTGCGGGGAAAACGACTACTTTCAACATGTTAACTGGTGTATATGCGCCAACGGAAGGGGAAATTCTCTTTGATGGAAAGAGTCTAAAGGGATTGCAGCCTTTTCAGGTAACAAGAAGAGGGATTAGCAGAACCTTTCAAAATATTCGTTTATTTGAAGAGCTATCCGTTTTAGATAATGTAAAGGTAGCCTATCATTCTTTGGCAAAGCACTCGATGCTAAGCAGTATTTTGCGGCTTCCTTCCCATTTCAAAGGGGAGAAAGAAATGGAAGAAAAATCAATAGAGTTTCTAAAGATTTTTCAACTCGATCGTTATATGAATGAAAAAGCGAAGAATCTTCCGTATGGCCAGCAACGCCGTCTAGAGATAGCAAGAGCTTTAGCGGCAGGTCCTAAACTGTTATTACTAGATGAACCAGCTGCAGGAATGAATCCTCAGGAAACACATGAACTGATGGAATTGATCGCATTTATTCGAAAAAAATTTCAGTTAACCATTTTGCTTATTGAGCATGATATGCCCCTTGTTATGGGGATCTGTGAGCGAATTTATGTTTTGGATCATGGACAATTGATTGCAGAGGGAACACCTGAAGTGATTAGAAATCATCCAAAGGTAATCGAAGCTTATTTAGGAGAGGAGGTTGCTGAATAATGCTTCATATAAAGGATCTTAATGTATACTATGGAAATATTCAGGCGTTAAAGGGAGTAACGCTTGATATCGAAGAAGGCGAAATAGTTACCCTTATCGGTGCGAATGGAGCGGGTAAAAGTACATTATTAAAGACATTATCCGGTTTAATTAAGCCTAAAAAGGGCTCTATTGAGTATTTAGGGAAGTCTATTGCAGGAAAACCAGCGCAATCAATCGTGAAAGCTGGAATGTCACATGTACCCGAAGGACGCCGAGTTTTTTCTAATATGACAGTGGAAGAAAATCTGGAATTAGGCGCTTTTTTAAGAAAAGATAAACAGGAAATTCAGAAGAATTTACAAAAAGTGTATGAGATTTTCCCGCGGTTATTTGAGAGAAAAAAACAGCTAGCTGGCACCCTATCTGGTGGGGAACAACAAATGCTGGCAATGGGAAGAGCCATAATGGCAAAACCGAAATTGCTTCTTTTAGATGAACCATCGATGGGATTAGCACCGATTATCGTTCGTACGATCTTTCAAGTCATTCAAGAAATTAATGAAGAAGGAACGACTGTTTTATTGGTGGAGCAAAATGCTCATATGGCATTATCGATTGCGCATAGAGGATATGTCATCGAAACAGGAAAAGTGGTTTTATCAGGATCTGCACAAGAACTACAGGAAAGTGATGAATTAAAGCAGGCTTATTTGGGTGGGCATTAATAAGAGGGATTGGAAAAGGCTGAGACAAAAGTATTCCAGAAAATGATAAATCCGAACAATTATACGAACATGCTAATGAAAGTTCCGTATAATTGTTTGGGTTTTTATTTGTTTTTAAAAGGTTATTTCCATGAAGTTCGGTGCGATTCCTCGCAACCGGAATGCTCTGTTTAACCAACTAATTATATTTCCTCTTGTAAAAAGTATGCAAAAGCAGCAGCTATATACTAGCTAAACTAGAGATTGTTCGTCTTTACAGAGTATCTATTTAGATATGTCCCAACCTTTTTTTCTTCTATTCCTTTAAGTAGGCCCTAATTGAACTAAAGCTCACTTATTTCTTCATTACTCTATTATAAATGGCATAATCAGGATGAGTGCCCTTTGTAAGAATATCCTTTAGTATCTTTGCAAGAGCCATGCTATAAACTAACCCATTATCTCCATAAGCCATTAAAAAGTAGCAATTAGGAAAATCCTCGTATTCGCCGATAAGCGGCAATCCGTCATGTGTTCCCCCATAAAAGGCACCGAGGTAATATTCTGCCTTTATATCTAATTTTGGAAAAAGCTTGTTACATTCTGCAATAAGTTTTTCTTTTCTATACATGATCTTAGAGTCTCTGTCCTCAGGATTAGTAGTATTATCATCCAGGCCGCCAATGATAATGCGATTATCTAAAGTTGTTCTCATATAAATATAAGGACGAGCTGTTTCCCATATTAATATTCTTTTATGCCATGAAGAAAAATCATCGATTGGGTTGGTAACAACAACATAAGAGCTTAATAATAAGCTATTCTTTTCTTTCTTAAATTCTAGATTTTCATATCCGGCTGCCATAATTACCTTTTTAGCAGTTATAGAATGCTGGTTTTCGGTATAAAAAATTGCTTGGTCGTTCGTTAGTTTTTTTCCATTAATACGTGTATTTTCATATACCCGAACCCCTTTTTGGTGAGCGTGTTGAATTAGTCCGTGATTAAATTTGTATGGATTAATCTCCCCATCGTTATTTATGTACAATGCTTTATGTTTATGAAAACCATATTTTTTAAAAATTTCATCAGAAGATAATAGAGATACTTGAAATTGATGTTTGTTTAAATAATAGTATTCCGCCTCTATTTTTTTTGTATCTTCTTCATAGCTAGCGTAATAAAGACTATCGCGGCGGACAAAATCAGATGGGATCTCAAGCTTGGTAGAAATAGCTTCTATATCACGAATTGCTTCCTCACAAAGCTTAGTATGCTTGATTGCTGTTTCCTCTCCGAAAGTATTTACTAGCTCAAATAACATTTTATCTCCTAAATACTGTATTAAGGCAGTGTTTGTCAAAGTACTGCCTTCACCTATATTTCTTTTATCAACAACAACCACATCTAATCCAGCTTCACTTAAATAGTGAGCGCATTGAGCTCCGGAACTTCCGCCTCCAATAATAAGTACGTCACAAGTAATGTCCTCTTCTAAAGTTGGATAAGAAGGAGATTAATAAGCAGATTACAACCTACACCCAAACGCAAACACAAACCAATCAGTTGATACAACAAAATTTACAATAATAATAAAAAGACAAGAGACTGGGACATAAGTATTCCAGCCAAAGTTAAAGCCAAACAATTACACGAAAATTTGTATGATTGTTTGGCTTTTTAATCGGCTTGTAAAAAAGCTGTTTCAGCTGTTATTACCCGCAGCCTGAATACACTTCGCTTTCCATGGGGCTCGCGCTGAGCCGCGGTCTGCCTTTGGCCTGCAGGGTCTCAGGCTGTCTCGCTAATCCCACAGGAGTCTACGTGTATTCAGGCTGCTCCATATTTCCTACTAATTCATTTTTTTGAAAAAACAATATTACTTTAGGAATTAGCCTTTAAAAACGGAGTGCAATGGAGCGGAGGACACTCGACTCCTGCGGGAAATAGAGCAATCTTTAGACCCCACAGGCTTTTGCCGAGGAGGCTTAGGTTGCTCCCCGGCGAATCGTGTGTCTGTAGCGCAATGGAACGAATTAATTTTTACACTTGACTATAGTTAAAAACATAAATAATCAGTATAGGAAAGTAACCTTTATTTATGAGCTAAACTAGAGATTGTTCGTCTTTACAGATTAACTATTTAGTTTTGTCCCAGCCTCGTTTTTTTATGAAATTTCATTGGTATAATCTTTATCTCTAATAAGAAGGAAAAAGTAACTTCTAACAAAAATTTTGTTAGAATGGTCTATATATAAGAGGAGGTAAGAAGATGAGACCTTTTACAAAAAAGGTAGTTGAAATCATTGCAGATATTCCAGAAGGGAAAGTAATGACATATGGACAAATAGCTGCTATAGCTGGAAGTCCAAGGGGTGCGAGACAAGTTGTTAGGATTCTTCATACCTTATCGGAAAAATATCAACTACCATGGCAACGGGTACTTAATAGTAAAGGATGCATTGGATTACCAGGTGAAATGGACAACTTCAAAGAAGGATGTTAGAAAAAGAGGGGATTATATTTGCGGAAAATGGATTTGTTAACTTAATAGAGTACGGTTACGAGCCACTCCATCTATTGGATGAAGAAAATAGATAGAAGCCTATTATACGTTGATAGTAATAGGCTTCTATTATCTATTAATTTAAGGTAGATTCCATTGTTTGTTTAAGAACTTCAACAGAGTGATTAAATTGTTCTGTTTCTTTTTCATTTAGTTCTAGCTCAAGTACTTCACGAATTCCTTGGCGATTAATAATTGCAGGAACACCAATATAGATGTCTTTATGACCATATTCGCCATCAAGATATGCAGATACTGGTAAGATAGAGTTTTCATTTCCGAGAATCGCTTTTGTAATTCGGACAAGTGACATTCCGATTCCATAATAAGTGGCGCCTTTACGCTCAATAATATGATAAGCGGCATCTCGAACATTAATGAAAAGTTCATCTAAGTCTTTTTGAGAGTATTTGTCATTTTTAGCTAGCTTTGTTTCAATGCTTTCTAAGCCAATCGTTGTACTGCTCCATACAGGAAGCTCCGTATCTCCATGCTCTCCAATAATAGCAGCATGTATGTTGCGTGTATCTACATCGAAATACTCACCTAGCATATAGCGGAAACGTGCAGAATCTAATGTAGTCCCAGAACCGATTACTCGCTCTTTAGGAAGCCCAGATTCTTTCCAAACTACATAAGTAAGGATATCAACTGGATTTGTTGCAATTAAATAAATACCATCGAACCCACTAGCAGTTATTTCTTTTACAATGCTTTTAAAAATAGCTGTATTTTTCGCAACTAAATCTAAACGAGTCTCACCTGGTTTCTGCGGAAGACCTGCAGTGATGACAATTAAATCAGCGTCACCACAGTCAGCGTAGTCACCAGCCCATACTTTTGTCGGTGCAGGGGCAAATGGGATACCATGATTTAAATCCATTGCTTCCCCTTCTGCTCTTTCTTTATTTACATCTATCAAAACAAGTTCTTCGGTAACACCTTGGTTAATTAATGAGTAGGCATAGCTGCATCCTACAGCACCTGTACCAATTAAAACTACTCGATTAATATTTTGCTGTTTCATCTTATTGCAACTCCTTTTTCTAATTTAATAGATTAATAGTATTTAAAGCTATTTCATTACTAAATGGAGAACAAGATTCGTTAATAATTTACTTTGTTTCTACTTTTCTCCATAGTATCTTAAAATTCATTCTTTTGTAAAATGTTATTACTGTTTATATAGTGATTATATACTTAAATTATGTGAAAAACATCACATGAATATGTCGATTTTGTGAAAGTTTCTTTAAAAGTAAAGGGAAATACAGCATACATAATCAGAATTTCATTAAAGTTATTCCCCTTAAGAATAGGGGATAAACAGAATTATCAAAAAGAATATGTGAAAAATGATTGACAAAAATTATAGTCTTTCGGTAATGTATTAAGTAATTGAATAGGAAAATCCACTAGGGGAGCCTTATTGGCTGAGACAAGAATACTTGGACCCTTTGAACCTGATCTAGTTCATACTAGCGTAGGAAAGTGGAGTCGGCATAGAATAGTAGTGTTATTTTATTCATATATAAGCCACTCCATTTTTGGAGTGGCTTTTTTGCATATCAAAGTTGCTCCATGTTTTCCTTTTCATGAAAAAATCTTAATGGTTGGTCATAAGGACCAAAGAAGGAGGAAATCAAATGAGTTTTTCACAAGAATTACGTAAGCAGGCAGAACCAATCTTTCAGGCAATTATGGAACATCCATTTGTTCAAGGAATTGGAAAGGGTGATTTAAAGAAAGAACAGCTTATCCATTATGTGAAACAAGACTTTGAGTATTTAAATGCGTTTATGAAAATTTATGGTTTGGCAATTTCAAAAAGTTCGAATAGAAGAGATATCGAACTTTTTAATAATCAAATATCTTTTGTGCTACATAGCGAAATACATCCACATAATAATTTTTGTGAAGTAGCAGGTGTTAAATATGAAGATCTACAAGGGTTTCCAGTAGCTCCGTCTGCACATCACTATATTCGTCACATGCTTACAGTTGCACAGCAAGGTGATATTGCCGATATTTTAGCAGTGCTTTTACCTTGCCCATGGACATATGTGGAAATCGGTAAAAAGCTTTTAGAAGAGGTTAACCCTGATAGTGCCCATCCTTTTTATGACTGGATTCACTTTTATGGAGATGGCCCAATGACTGTCACTACACCATTTTGCCAGCGACTAGACGAAATTGCTGAAACGCTTAATGAAGCGCAGAAAGAAAAGCTAATGGAATATTTTCTATTAAGCTGTCAACTAGAATACAAGTTTTGGGATATGGCTTATAACCTAGAGGAATGGCCAGTAAAAACGCTTGAGGTGTCAGTATGAACTGGAAAATCAAAGAAGTTGTCTTATTAGTAGTAATTGCGGTAGCATGTGGTGTTCTTTATATGGGGTGGTCCACTTTATGGCTCCCGATTTCAGCATTAGTTGGTCCAGTCGGTGCTAACTTTATGTTTGGAATATGGGTTATTGCAAGCCCGATTGTTGCCTATATTTTGCAAAAACCAGGCGCAGCCTTAATTGCCGAGGTAGTTGCAGCTTCTGTTGAACTTTTAATTGGCAGTCATTTCGGCTTATCAGCGTTGTTAATTGGCGTATTCCAAGGAATTGGTGCTGAAATTGCATTCGCGATATTCCGCTATAAAAAATATCATGTATCTGTTTTAATGCTTTCCGGCGCTTTAGCTGCTTGTGGAAGTATGCTATATAGCATTCTAGCAAATGGTTTTTCCTATTATACGACGACGACACTCGTTCTTACCTTTATTATTCAAGTAATCAGTGGATTGATTTTAGGGGGATTATTAGCGAAAGCAATTGTTGAGGGGCTTGGTAAAACAGGCGTTTTAAATGGTTATGCTATTTCTAGATCGAATCGAAAGAAGGAGACTAATGATGAGTTCATTGTTAGGATGTAACCATCTATCTGTGCGCTTCTTTGAGGATAAGGAACCTATCCTCAAAGAAGTGTCACTACATATTAATCAAGGGGAAAAAGTATTGATCCTAGGTCCAAGTGGCAGCGGGAAATCTACGCTAATATCTGTTTTAGCTGGCATCATTCCTGAACATATAGAAGCAAGTGTTTCAGGAGAAGTCATTAGGAAAAAAAGAGTCGGTGTCCTTTTCCAAAATCCTGACACACAGTTTTGCATGGAACATGTAGAGGAAGAAATTGCTTTTAGCTTGGAGAATCGAAAAGTACCTAGGGAAGAAATGGATGCTATCATTTTGGAACTTCTCCAAACCGTTGGGTTAACGATTGAGCCGCATACTCCTATAGCTAATCTTTCAGGTGGCATGAAGCAGCGACTCGCTTTAGCTTGTTTATTAGCGTTAGAGCCAGAAGTACTTTTTTTGGATGAGCCAACAGCACAGTTAGATCCTTCTGGTCGAAAAGAAGTTTTTGAGGTGATAAAAAATACTGCAACTAGAACTGGACAAACAATGGTTATGGTCGAGCATGTGTTAGATGGCTGTATAGAATGGATGGATCGTGTCATTCTTTTGGATAAAAAAGGACAGATAATTGCTGATGGCAAACCAGAACAGATTCTTAATCAGCATAAACCAGAGATGCAAGAGGCAGGTATATGGATTCCTCAAATATACCCTCATAAATGGGAGGATATCATTCAAAATGAAGATCATCCAAAAAGAATAGCGTTAGTAAATGAATATGAAACCAGAAAAGAAACGACAGCTTCTAAAAAGCTACACGATCCAGTTCTTGAAGTAAATCATTTAGAAGCTGCTTACTTTAAAGAAACCATTTTAGAAAACATAAATCTTACCGTAAATAAGGGAGAATGGATTGCTGTTATTGGTAATAATGGTACGGGGAAAAGTACCTTCTTGAAAATACTCGCTCATCTTAAAAAGAGCAAAAAGGGAGACATCCGCTTTCATGGAAAGGAACTAAAAAAGTGGAGAGATAGAGACTTGTATCAACACTTAGGTTTCGTATTCCAAAATCCAGAGCTCCAATTTATTAATCAAACGGTCTTTGGTGAAATTGCGTTTTCTGGTATTCAATATCAATGGAAGGAAACGGACATTAACAAACGCACTACAGAGCTTTTGAAGGAATTTGGTTTAGAGCCTTATCAAAATCAACATCCCTTTACCCTTAGCTTTGGACAGAAAAGAAGATTGAGTGTAGCTACGATGCTGTTATTAGATCAAGATATTCTTTTATTAGATGAACCTACCTTTGGGCAAGATGCGAAATCATCACATGATTTATTGCAAGTTCTTGAAAAGAGAAAGAGGGAAGGAACTTCTATTATTATGGTTACACATGATATGGATATTGTTGATCAATATGCAGATAAAGTTGTTGTTTTACATCAAAAGAATCAAGCTTATGCGGACCATCCATATCTTCTTTTTTCCAATCAAGAGCTTTGTAAGAAGCTAGCTATTATACCTCCTATCCACTATCAATTAATCGCTGATTTAAAGGAGGTTGAAGACAATCAAAAGCAACGAGTCTTATCTATCACATCTTAACCCAGCGATGAAACTAATGACCCATATTTTGCTAATGGTTATTTTGATGACGATTCAAAGTGCGCTTTCTACGTTAGCTATTTGGATATATGTTTTCATCCTTGGTTTAACGCTCGGAGGATGGAAGGGGAAATTTCTTGTAAAGGTTCTGCTTCCTTATTCTATCTTCTTTGTGCTTACGTTTTGGATGCTAGCCGCATTTGGGAAAGGGGAAACGGTTGTTTGGAAATGGGCTTGGTTTCAAGTAACGGAAGAAAGTATCGGAAGTGGTTTGCTTATCTCGATGAGAATGCTTGCCTTCGTTACGATTGGCTTACTTTTTACAACTACTACTAACTTGTATGAATTAATGATGAGCCTTATCCACCAATGGAAATTATCACCGAAATGGGCATATGGAATGATGGCTGGCTTTCGCTGTATTCCAATGTTCCAATCAGACCTAGCGCAACTGAAGGAAGCCCATCGGATTAGAGGATATAAACATAGTGGCACTTGGAAGGCTTTCTTTCGCTATGCAGTTCCCTTGCTAACACAAGCAATCCGTCGTTCAGAGCAAATGGCCATAGCAATGGAAGTAAGAGGATTTACAGGAGAGAAAGATAGAACGTATTATCAAAAAACATATATCACTTTATTTGATTATTTTTATTGTAGTATGATGTTACTTATTGGAATTTTCATTGCTCTATTTGTGTAAGTACTAAATTCTCAGGTCCATACAATATTCATTACAATAGCATTTTAGTGCCTTGTAATGAATAGATTGTAAGGGCCTGTTTTTTTTGTTTTAATGATGCCAATAGAGCTACTTGATGAAGGAGTGAACTTTCTCTGTTCCCTAAATAATTCTTCTTAGCCATGCAAAAATATTTATTTTTATTGTATTGACACCGCCTGTATATACAACTATAATGAAAACGTAATCAAAACTTGTATATACAGGTTTTG
Source organism: Niallia alba (assembly GCF_012933555.1). Lineage (GTDB taxonomy): Bacteria > Bacillota > Bacilli > Bacillales > Cytobacillaceae > Niallia > Niallia alba. The sequence goes on along the minus strand of NZ_JABBPK010000001.1, from coordinate 4,892,798 downwards.
GGTATGCAATAGAAATTATAATTGATTGATTAATACATGAGAGTAAGGCAAAAGGGGGAAGAATGATGGGAAAATACACAGAACAAGCAAAAGAACTTCTTGAACATGTTGGTGGAAGCGGAAACATTTCCGTAGTAACACACTGTGCAACAAGAATGCGTTTTGTTTTAAATGATCCATCCAAGGCTGATATCGACAGCATTGAAAAAATGAAGCTTGTAAAAGGAACGTTTACACAAGCAGGTCAGTTCCAAGTTATTATTGGGAATGAAGTTTCATCTTTTTACAATGAGTTTATCTCGATTGCGGGAGTAAGTGATACTTCTAAAGATGAAGCTAAAAAGGCTGCAAAACAAAACATGAATTTCCTGCAAAGAATGATTGCTCATTTAGCAGATATTTTTACACCGTTGATTCCGGCAATCGTAGTTGGAGGATTAATTCTTGGTTTCCGAAATGTTATTGGCGAAATCAAATTAATGGAAGACGGAACAAAAACATTAGTAGAAGTATCCCAGTTTTGGGCCGGAACAAATAGTTTCTTGTGGTTAATAGGGGAAGCAATCTTTCACTTCTTGCCTGTCGGAATTACATGGGCAGTAGCAAGAAAAATGGGTGCGACACCAATTCTTGGAATCGTATTAGGGATTACATTAGTATCACCGCAATTATTAAATGCCTATGCAGTAGCAGGAGCAGAAGAAGTTCCATTTTGGGATTTTGGGTTTGCTCAAGTTGACATGATTGGTTATCAAGCGCAAGTGATTCCCGCTATCTTAGCAGGTTTATTATTATCATTCCTAGAGTTACGTTTGCGTAAAATTATTCCGAATGCCATTTCGATGATTGTTGTACCATTCTTCGCATTAGTACCAACCGTATTAATTGCGCATACAGTACTAGGTCCAATCGGATGGAAGATTGGTTCTGTCATTTCTGATGTAGTTTACTCTGGATTAACTTCTTCTTTAGGATGGTTATTTGCAGCAGTATTTGGTTTTGCTTATGCACCACTTGTAATTACAGGATTACACCATATGACAAATGCAATTGATTTACAATTAATGAGTGTATTTGACGGAACAAACTTATGGCCAATGATTGCCTTATCAAATATTGCACAAGGGTCAGCGGTATTAGCAATGATTTATTTAAATCGTAAAGATGAACAAGAAAAACAAGTATCAGTTCCAGCAGCAATCTCGTGTTACTTAGGTGTTACAGAGCCAGCCATGTTTGGTATTAATTTAAAATATGGTTTCCCTTTCCTAGCAGCCATGATCGGTTCGATGGTTGCAGCAGTTATCTCAGTTGGATCAGGGGTAATGGCTCATTCTATCGGGGTAGGGGGAATACCAGGATTTTTATCTATCAAAGCGGAACATATGCTTACATTTTTAATAGCAATGGTACTGGCAATTGTTATACCATTTATCCTAACAATTGTTTTTTCTAAACTTAATATGGGGAAAGTATCATTAAAAAGAGTAAGAGGATAAAACCTCACTAATTAAGAGTCAGAACTGTTCGCTTAAAGAGGGATGGTTATGGCTCTTTTCATTTGTTTTTCATGTGGAGGTAGGTGGACGTTCTCTAAGACTCTAAGCCCATTACGGTTAATTCGTATGGAAATATGGATATTTACCCAATAATAGGGTAATTTATACATTGTTGTGTTTTGATGTTACATTCTGTTATCGGTAACACAGAGAAAGCGATTGCATTGAAACGGTTTCAATTCTACAATAAGAATGTGAGATAAACAAGGAGGGAAAATTTTATGATGAGTTATAAAAAACTATTAATGTCAGGAGTAGCATTACTTACTGCATTCTCTTTAACCGCTTGTGGCGGCAATGATACGAAAGTAAGTTCAAAAGGCGGATCTTCTGACGGAAAACAAACATTAACAGTGTCAGTAGATGGCGATGGGTATAAAAAATATATTGATAGCATTAAAGGAGATTTTGAATCTGAAAATAATGCAGAAGTAAAAGTAGTAGTGATGGCAATGACAGATCAAGCAGATGCATTAGCATTAGATGGTCCTGCTGGAACTGGTCCAGATGTATTTATCGTTCCTTATGACCGCGTTGGTTCAATGGGTAGCCAAGGTCATTTAGCTGAAGTAACAACTCAACCAGAAGGAATTACTGAAACAGAAGAAAAGCTAGTAACTTTTGACGGAAAACAATATGGTACACCATTTGTAATCGAAACATTAGTTGGTTACTATAATAAAGATTTAATTAACGAAATGCCAAAAGATTTCTCAGAAGTTGAAGCATTAACAAAAGATAGCAAATATGCATTCGCATCTGAGTCTGGCAAGAACACTGCTTTCTTAGCAAAATGGACAGACTTCTATTTTAGCTATGGTTTAATTGCTGGATATGGTGGATATGCATTTGGAAGCGAAGGAACAGATCCAACTGATATTGGTTTAAATAATGCAGGTACAATTGATTCAATTAAATATGCAAAAACTTGGTATGATCAATGGCCAAAAGGTATGCAAGACGTAACTGGTTCTGGTGACTTCATTACGGAAATGTTTACTACTGGTAAAACTGCTGTAATTATTGATGGCCCTTGGATGGCATCTACATTTAAAGATGCTGGTGTTAACTATGGAGTTGGTGCAATCCCAACATTACCAAATGGTGAAAAATTCGCTGCATTCGGTGGAGGAAAAGCTTGGGTAGCTTCTTCTTATGCAAAAGATCCGGAATTAGCTGCTAAATGGTTAGAGTATGTTGGTAATGCTGATAATTCAACAAAATTCTTTGAAGCTACAAACGAAATTCCTGCAAACACTATCGCACGTGAAGCAGTTCCTGCAGATAACGAATTAGCGCAAGCTGTTATTGCAAACTTTGAAAACGCTTCGCCAATGCCTAATATTCAACAAATGGCAGAAGTTTGGGATGGCGGACAATATCTAATGTTTGATGCAGTTTCTGGCGCAAAAACACCTGAACAATCTGCAGAAGACACAGTGAAGAATATTAAAGAATCTATTGAACAAAAATATTAATAAATAATCTAAATGAAGGGAGGTATTCTACTCCCTTCAGTCGAAATTTCTAATTATCACAGTTGATAATTAGAAATTTCTTCTTTACTTAACGCAATCGTTTGCATTGAAAATGCTTTCAAAACCGAATTGGTTTATCAAAAAAAGTTGGTCGAGTGATGATTTCTTTAGGTAAATCAATAAATTACCATGAATGCAACAATTATGCAATTTATAGAAAGGGGATAGCCCGTAATGAGTCGAAATGAAACAAATCATAAAAAGAAAGCATCCCTGTTATCCATTATTCCTGGGTTAGGTCAGTTTTATAATAAACAAGCTTTTAAAGGAATAGTCTTTTTTGCTCTCTTCTTAGTTTTTGCAATAGAGATGGCGCTAACTGGATTTCAGGCTTTAGAAGGCTTAATAACATTAGGAAGTGTACCTCGTGATGATCACTCGTTATTCCTAATGATTAAAGGAACATTGCAGTTAATCTTATCCGTTATCTTTCTCTTCTTCTATATACTTAATATCCTAGATGCACGTAAAATAGGGGCTTTAAGAGATAGAGGAGAAAAAATTAATACGAAAACGCTTGAGATTTTGAAAAATCTTTGGGAACAAGGATTCCCTTATATCTTTATATTCCCATCTTATATATTAATGGCTTTTATCATTATTTTCCCGGTACTAGTTACATTATTTATTGCCTTTACAAACTATGATTTTCAACATATACCACCATTTAAACTAATTGATTGGATTGGTTTTGAGAACTTTACAAATATTTTCTTCTTAAGTTCTTACCGTGCAACATTTATGAAAATTCTCGTTTGGACATTGATTTGGACATTTGGCGCAACTACTTTACAAATCGTTCTTGGTGTCGTTGCTGCTGTTGTGCTGCATCAGAAGCATGTGAAAGGTAAAGCATTTTTCCGAATTTTATTCTTATTACCATGGGCTGTACCAGCATTTATTTCTATCATGGGCTTCTCTAATATGTTCAATGACAGTATCGGTGCTATTAACGCACAAGTAATTCCACTGATTAATCATTTGCCGCTCATTGATATACCGGCAATTTCTTGGAAAACAGATGCTACTTGGACAAAGACAGCACTTATTATGATTCAAGGATGGCTTGGGTTCCCATATATCTTCGTAATGGTAACAGGTGTATTGCAATCTATCTCAGATGATTTATATGAGGCGGCAAACCTTGATGGAGCAACTGCTTTACAGCAATTCCGTAATATTACATTACCGATGATTTTATTCGCGACAGCGCCAGTTATGATTACACAATATACATTTAACTTTAATAACTTCTCTATCATCTATCTATTTAATGAAGGTGGTCCGGGAAGTATCGGCTGGAATGCAGGATCAACAGACATTTTAATTTCTTGGATTTATAAGCTAACAACAGGTCAGGCACCACAATATGCAGTCGCAGCAGCGGTAACATTGATAATTTCTGCAATTGTTATTGCGGTATCACTCATAACGTTTAAGAAAACAAATGCTTTTGGCAATGAGGAGATGATGTAGGATGAGCATGAGATCATCGCGACTTATAAATAGAATATTAACGTATGGTTTTCTCGGAATCCTATCAATAGTAATCATTTACCCATTATTGGTAACAGCTTCAAGTGCGTTTCAAGCAACTAATATGGCGGCATTTACGTTGAAATTAGATGCAAACTGGGGACTAGATAATTTCCGAAGACTTTTCAGCGAAACCAACTATTTAAGCTGGTATAAAAATACGATTATTATCGCTATTGCGGTAATGATTGTGCAAGTAACTTTAGTAACGCTGTCTGGATATGTATTCAGTCGTTATCGCTTTGTTGGTAGAAAATATAGCTTAATTTTCTTCCTTGTTATTCAAATGGTTCCAACAATGGCAGCATTAACAGCATATTACGTATTAGCAACGGTTCTTGGAGCAATTGATTCCTATTGGCTATTATCATTAATCTACATCGGCGGTGGAATACCAATGAACGTATGGTTAATGAAAGGATACTTTGATACGATTCCACGTGAATTTGACGAAAGTGCACGTATTGACGGAGCTGGCCACTTAAGAATCTTTGTACAAATCAATTTACCATTGGTACGTCCAATGCTTGCAGTTCAGGCATTATGGGCATTTATGACACCATTTAATGATTTCTTACTATCTAAGTTCTTATTACGCTCCAACGAATTATTAACATTAGCAGTTGGGTTGCAAACGTTAATCTCTAACCCACGAGAACAAAAAGTAGCCTTGTTCGCAGCAGGAGCAGTACTAGCAGCGTTACCAATAGTTGTTTTATTCTTCTTCTTACAAAAGAACTTCGTTTCTGGTTTAACTAGCGGTGGTTCGAAAGGATAAGTAGAAAAAACATGGCTGAAAAGCAAGACCCAGGAAAAAGTGTTCTAATATAGATAAATAAATGTTATTTGAAAGTGAAATTATGCTAGTTTGAAGAGGCGACAGTTCGCCATACTGAGTCGAACTGTCACCTCGGAAAACAGATGCAATATTCGCAAACAGAGTAAAGTTATATAAAAAACCAATTAAGCATATTTAATGAAGTAAGAGAGTGGGATTACAATGAAGAAATCGGAACCATTTTTGATGCAATATTTCAAGTCTATCATTACACCGACAAATGTATTTAAGGGTAAGAATCTATTAACATGGCCAAAAATGATCTTCCTTTTTATTTTCTTAATTGCATGTATGATGATGCCGACCTCTATTCAAATGGCAAAATTAACGACTTTCCCATTTGAGTTTCTGTTTCCACGGACAGCCGAATTAATCACAGATAACTTTGTAGAAGCTTTGTCCTCTAAGCAAGTGAAAGATGGAAAGTTAGTGGGAATAGATAGTCAATATACAGAAGAAACAGATGGGAATGTCATTGCAATTGATAACGACAATAAATATCAAATGACTGGCGAAAATCAGACATTTAGTATAAAGGGATATGCCAATGCCATTGTTTTTAAAGAAGACTATGCAATAATTGCCGAAGAAAATGGATTTGGATTTCAATTGTATTACCCAAAAAATGAGGAGAAATATCCTTTCAAAATAGAAAACAAGGAAGATGTCCTGCAATATATCGGTACTTTATGGTATGTGCAGAACAAGGCATTTCTTCTACCAATCCTGTTACTATTACTAGCTGGTGTATATATAGCAATGAATGTATTGCAATTTCTCTTTATGTCACTTGTATTGTGGTTAACAAAGAAATCGAATATTACGGATATAAGAACCTTTAAAGAGGCAGCAACGATTGTCCTTAATGCAGCAGGATTACCGACCATCTTAGCGATCATTTATGGATTTATTCAATTTGATGTTGCAACTTTAATAATGATCCAAGGGCTTGGAACGGTATTAATGATTGCATTTGCATTTTTTAGAACAGGTTTTAAAGAAAAAGGATTAAAGGCAGATTCAGATAAAGCATAGGGAGAGAAGATTATGTCAAATAAGCGTCTTTTCGAAATAAACAGCTGGAAGCTAATATCAAATAAGTTGGAAAAAAAAGAGAAGCGATTGCAGGAAAGTCTAACCTCCATTGGAAACGGATATATGGGGATGCGTGGTAACTTTGAAGAAGGCTACTCTGGAGATTTCCATCAAGGTACGTATATTGCAGGTGTATGGTTTCCAGACAAAACAAGAGTTGGCTGGTGGAAAAATGGCTATCCTCAATACTTTGGTAAAGTGATTAATGCTCTTAACTTCATCGGTGTCGATATTTATATAGATGGAACGAAAGTAGATTTATATAAAGAAAATATCACTGATTTTCACCTTGAACTAGATATGAAGGAAGGAATCTTAAAACGGAGCTTTATCCTTCAAAAAGGAGGAAAACAAATTCGCTTTGAGTTTGAACGCTTCTTAAGTATTGCATCTAAGGAAATTTGTGCAATAGACATTAAGGTAACAGCATTAACGGGAACACATAAAATTGAGTTAATCCCGTATTTAGATGGTGATGTGACAAATGAAGACTCCAACTATGAGGAGAAATTCTGGGGAGAAATTGGAAGAAAAGTAGATGTTAATTCAGGTAACCTAATAATCAAAACGGTTGATAATCCTTTTGGAACACCGAGATTTGCGGTATCTGCTTCTATGGTTAATACAATTAATCACCTAGAAGTAACTTCTTATAATGAAAGGCCAATGTATGTTGCCAATGCATATAACAATAAGCTTAATCAAGGAGAAACTATCCATCTTCAGAAGTATGTCGCTATTTCCACTTCTCGTGATTGGGAAGAGGAAAGATTAGCAACTGTTTCTGATATGTTAGCAAAACAAGCGAGAGAAAAAGGATATACTGTTTTAAAAGAAGAACATATTGCCGCATGGGCAGCTCGCTGGGAAAAGGCAGATGTTCAAATTGATGGAGACGAAGAAGCACAGCAAGGAATTCGATTCAATATTTTTCAATTATTCTCTACCTATTATGGCGAGGACGCTCGTCTAAATGTAGGACCAAAAGGTTTTACAGGGGAAAAATATGGTGGTGCAACCTACTGGGATACAGAAGCATATATTGTACCCATGTATTTAGCTGTTGCAGAACCCAAAGTAACAGAACAGCTATTGCGTTATCGCCGTCAACAGCTCCCTGGTGCAGAACATAATGCAAAACAGCAAGGGCTTAAAGGGGCATTATATCCTATGGTAACTTTCACTGGTGTTGAGTGCCATAATGAATGGGAAATTACATTTGAAGAAATTCACCGTAATGGTGCCATTGCCCATGCCATTTTTAATTATTCAACGTATACAGGTGATGAAACCTATGCATTAAATGAAGGATTAGATGTGTTAGTAGGTATCAGCCGTTTTTGGGCAGATCGTGTACACTATTCGAAAAAGAATGATCAATACATGATGCATGGTGTAACAGGACCAAATGAATATGAGAATAATGTAAATAACAATTGGTACACCAATAAAATTGCTACATGGACATTAAAATACACATTAGAATTACTGGAAAAGGCAGCTCCAAAAAGAAAAACGGATTTAAACATTGGAAAAAGCGAATTAGTAAAATGGCAGGAAATCATTGATAAAATGTATTTCCCAGTTGATGACGAATTAGGAATTTTTGTACAGCATGATACATTTTTAGATAAAGATCTACGTTCTGCGGATACACTCTTAAAAGAAGAAAGACCACTTAATCAAAATTGGTCTTGGGACAAAATTTTGCGTTCTTGTTTCATTAAACAGGCTGATGTTTTACAAGGAATGTACTTCTTAAATCATGAATTTAGCTTAGAAGAGAAAAAGCGTAACTTTGATTTTTATGAACCAATGACTGTTCATGAATCAAGTCTTTCACCTTGTGTTCATTCTATTTTAGCAGCAGAAATTGGCTTAGAAGAAAAGGCTTATGAGATGTATCAGCGAACAGCAAGACTAGATCTTGATAATTATAATAACGATACAGAAGATGGACTGCATATAACTAGTATGTCAGGAAGCTGGCTAGCTATTGTGCATGGATTTGCTGGAATGCGCTCGGCAACAGGGACCCTTTCCTTTGCTCCATTTGTGCCTAAAGGCTGGAATAGTTACTCGTTTACAATAAATTATCGCAATCGATTAATTCAAGTAACAACAACTTCTGAGAATGTAAAACTAGAGCTTTTATCTGGTAAGGCGATAGAAATTGAGTTATATGGAAAAGCTGTATTACTTGAAAAAGAGTATGTTGGTAAGAAATGATGTTTCATAAAGTTTGTTGCTAAAAACCCGCAGCCTAAATACCCTTCACTTTCCATGGGGAGAGCGGTGAACTATTCCCATAGGAGCCTACGTGTATTCAGGCTGCTCCGTATTTCTATCTAATAAGATTTTATCTATCGCAAAGATAACAATCTTTTAGAATAGCCTAAGAAATAGATAGTTAGGAAGAAAGGAGCCACTGATTGATTATCATTCTAATGCTAGGGGAAAAAGCATCAGAATTATAGAAGCAGGGCTCTTTTTTACCCCACTCTTAACGGACAGTAAGACTCCCGCCTCAAGCTTATGAGAATACGAGGAAGCTAGGTGGGAGATCAACTGTCCGTAAACGTCCGATTGGTTCAACTAAACATCAGTGGGGGAGGAAGGTAAACCCCCACTGATGGAAGTTTCACTTTATCTAGGGAGGGATTAATATGTTAAAAGGAATTATTTTTGATTTAGACGGAGTTATTACAGACACAGCAGAATATCATTATTTAGCGTGGAAGAAAACTGCTGAGGCAATTGGCGTTCCTTTTGATCGCGAGTTTAATGAAGAATTAAAAGGTGTTAGTCGAATGGACTCTTTATATAAAATATTGGACCATGGCGGAATTCGCGGGCAATTTTCCGAAGCGCAAGTCGAAGAGCTGGCGCACGATAAAAATATTTACTATCAAGAACTAATTAAAGAAATAACGCCTAACGACTTATTACCTGGGATAAAAGATTTCTTGCTGGAATGCAAGGAAGCTGGGTTAAAACTTGGTCTCGCATCTGCAAGTAAAAATGGGCCTGTAATATTAGATCGATTAGAAGTAACGACTTTATTTGATACAATCGTAGATCCTGGGAAATTGAAAAAAGGGAAGCCTGATCCTGAAATCTTTGTAAAAGCAGCAGCGCAGTTGCAACTACAAGTGAATGAATGTATTGGAGTGGAAGACGCAGAGGCAGGCATACAAGCAATAAAAGGGGCAAATATGTTTGCGATAGGTGTTGGCACCCCAGACCGAATGAAGTTAGCAGATTGGCAAGTCGGAAGTACAACAGAGATTACCCTTGAACGTTTGAGAGAGAAGTTAGGGGAATAGAAGAGGAAAGGGAATGGAGTGGAAAATTTGCTTCATTCTTTTTTTATTTCAGGACTGTCTGAGTGAGGAGGGAAAGTACGTTTATATAAGAGAGGGGAAAGAGAGAAAGATGGTGTTCATAAGCTAGAGGAAAGCCGAAGTTGGAAAGGAAAGAGAGGAAGATGGTGCTCATAAGCTGGATGAAAGCCGAAGTTGAAAAGGAAAGAGAGGAAGATGGTGTTCATAAGCTGGATGAAAGCCGAAGTTGAAAAGGAAAGAGAGGAAGATGGTGTTCATAAGCTGGATGAAAGCCGAAGTTGAAGAGAAAAGAGAGTAGAGTGGCGTTCATGCATCAAATAAACGCCCGTCATCATCCAAACAGAAGAAGCAAATAGCAATTTACTTCCATAAGGTCCCATCCAATCCCAATACACCAAAAAAAGCGAGTACCTTAAGAAATAACTCAAAGTCTCGCATTCTGAATAACTTAAATATGAACACCAAAATTAATGGGAAGTCTTAAATTGCAATATGGAAAACGCACCAGGAGCTAAGGTTAATTCTTTTTCTAGACTCCAAATGATTTCTTTATCATGATACAGATCGTAAACATTTTTATTGTCGATATCCTGTACTGGAATGGTAAAAGTTTGCTCTTCATCCGTATTGTTAATCGAGAAGATAATATGCTCTTCTTTGTACGTTTTTTGGTACATAACAATATTGCTATCTGCTTCTATAAAGGTAAATGAACCTTTATTTCCAAATGCTGGATGACTCTTACGAAGAGTAATTAATTTTTGAATATGGGCAAATAAATCAAGATCCTGTTTGTCTTTATCCCACACCATACATTTTCTACAGCCTGGATCTTGTGTGCCATTCATTCCTACCTCATCCCCATAATAGATACAAGGTGTTCCAGTAAAAGATAAAAGGAATAAATATAATAGTTTTGCTTTATCTTTTCGATCATTTGCAAGCGTCAAGATACGCGGAGTATCATGACTGTCCAATAGATTAAAAGATACTTCATTAACACTATTTGGGTACATGTGAAGCACATTGGTAATCGTATGCTTAAAGGCGGTAGAAGTAATCGAATCTTTAGCAAAGAAATTGACAGCACCAGTTGTAAATGGATAATTCATTACGGCATCAAACTGGTCCCCTTGCAGCCATGGCATGGAATCATGCCATATTTCGCCGAGAATATATACATCAGGATTTAATGCTTTTACTTCTGTTCGAAAATCTCTCCAGAAATGGTGATCGACTTCATTTGCTACATCTAATCTCCAGCCATCAATACCAAATTCTCTAACCCAATAGCGACCTACCTCAAGTAAATATTCTTTTACTTCTGGGTGACTTGTGTTTAGCTTTGGCATAAAAGGGGTAAAGGCAAAAGTATCATAGTTTGGAATTGGTGCTGTTTGTATGGGAAATTCACGAATATGGAACCAATCTTTATAAATAGATTCTTCTCCCTTCTCCATGACATCTTGCCATTGAGGGAAGAAATAGCCACTATGATTAAACACAGCATCTAGCATAATCCGAATGCCATTATCATGAAGAACATCTATCATTTTTTGAAACGTCTGTTTATCTCCAAACTGGGGATCGATTTCCATATAGTCGATTGTGTCATATTTATGATTGGAGTAAGCTTTAAATATTGGTGTAAAATAAACACCATTAACTCCTAAATCCACTAGATGGTCTACATGATCAATAACACCTTGAAAATCGCCGCCAAAGAAATTTGTAGGTGTTGGCTCTGTACTACCCCATTCTTGCGTATCGGCAGGATTAAGTGCTGGGTCCCCGTTAGCAAAACGTTCCGGGAAAATTTGATACCATATCGTATCTCTCACCCAGTCGGGAGCATGAAAAGAATCTTCTTTATGCACAAAGGGTACACAAAAATAATAGGCAGTATCGTCTGTTGGAATTGCTTCATAAAATCCTTTTTCTGTATAGATAAGTGTTTCCTCTTTAGATGAGAGCTCAAATCCATAACGTAAACGTCGGTATTCAGGCTTTATTTCGATAAACCAATAATCATAAAGTTCCGTGCTTCCACTTTTTTTCATGGGAGCTTTTTCGTATTGCCATGCTTGATTTACAAAAATGTAAGGGTCACCAAAAAGGAGGTGAACAGAGTCAATATCCGCTTTTTTTGTCTGGAGGCGGATGTGTACCGTATCGTCTTTATAAATATAAGAAAAATTATTGCCAGGTCGATGATAAATCGCTTCTTTTAACATAAAATCTCCCTTTCTACGCAATCGTTTGCATTATTAAAAGTTGAGTATCTAACGAAAAACTATTATAATATAAAAAGACAAAAGGAAAACGTTTGCACCCTTCTATTATCAACCCATTTCTGTTATTTATCAAGCATATTTATAAAAAAGTTTAGAATTATGATGATGGTGAATTTTTGTTGTAGAATAAATGAAGATATTAATTAGCATGATAAACCGCTTTTAATAATTTAGTAATCATATGGACAGAGAAATTTAAATTTATACTGGGGGAGTTCCATTGGCAACACTTTCAGATGTGGCAAAGAAAGCAAATGTCTCAAAAATGACAGTGTCAAGAGTGTTAAATCATCCAGAGCAAGTTACAGATGAGTTAAAGCAGCTTGTATATAAAGCAATGGAGGAATTGAGTTATGTTCCTAATTATGCGGCAAGGGCATTGGTTAATAATCGAACACAAGTGATTAAGTTGTTGATCTTAGAAGAAATGGATACCGTTGAACCGTATTATATGAATTTACTAACTGGAATGAGCCGAGAGTTGGACAAGAACCATTATTCTTTGCAGTTAGTGACAAGGACATCTCTTAATATAGGTAAATGTGATGGAATTATTGTTACAGGGATGCGGGAGTCAGACTATTCATTTATTGAAAAATTGACGATTCCAGTTGTCTTATTTGGAGAGAATTTGCATGGATATGATTTCGTTGATGTAGACAACAAAAAGGGAGCATATGTAACGACTAAACATATTTTAGACTTAGGATATCAACAGCTTATTTTTATGGGGATTGATGAGGACGAGCCCTTTGGACAGCTTCGTGAGGCTGGTTACCTAGATGCAATTTCTGAAGATGATTTAGAAGGCAAAATTATAAGAGTAAAAAATAGTTCAAGAGCAGCTGAGGCTAAAGTTTCTGAATTCTTATCAAAGAACGATGGCAAATTTGGATTTGTATGTGCTTCTGATCGTATTGCGACAGGCGTAATTCGTGCGATACAGAAAACAGGAAAAAGTGTGCCAGAAGATTATGTCGTAACTGGATTTGACGGCGTCTTTTTAGATAGAATTTCCTCACCTAAAATTACAACAATCAAGCAGCCACTAATGGAAATGGGGGAGGCGTGTGCACGCATGCTCCTGAAGAAAATTAATGAAAGAAATAAAAATCAAGGAAAACATATTTTTGAGCCGAAGTTGATTATTCGAGAATCGACTATATTAGATACCTAGATGAAAATAAGAAAGACTACAGAATGAGCTGTAGTCTTTCTTATTTTCATCTATGGGGGATAAGGTATAAAGTTCTGCCTTTTCTATAAAAATGCCAATTACCAACGTGAAAAATAAGTTATCATTCCATATTGCTATGCCGCTTAAAGGCTTCCTCGAATCCAATCTCATTTAATTCTGCAAAGTTAAGACAAATGGTATCAAATACAAGATGAGCGCATTGATCAAATAAGGAGCCCAAGGGTTGTATAGATTTCATCTCAGTTGCCTTACGATATTTTGTGCTTGCGGGAATACAGATTGTATGAGTTGCTGCTTGCACAAGTGGAGAGTTAAGGTCGGTAGTTAGAGCTAAAACACTGCAACCTAGTTTATTGGCTGTTTCAGCTGTCCATATAACAGATTTTGTCTTACCAGAACCAGAGATAGCGACTAAGATATCCTCATGAGAAATGGAAGGTGTAATGGTCTCTCCAACTACATAAACAGTTGCTCCCAAATGCATCAATCTCATTGCAAAGGATTTGGCCATTAGGCCGGATCTTCCTTCTCCAACCACAAAAATTCTTTGTTTTTCTCTAATTAGTGCTGCTGTATCGACTAATAGGTGTTCATCAACCTGAGCTAACACAGCTTGGATTTCTCGTTGAATAGTAGTAAGCTTACTCATTGATAAAAGCGCCTCCTTTTGCTAGTTTTCTAAACTGTTTTGCTACATTCGATGGATTATCAGCTTTCGTGATGGCCGAGCCAATAATGGCTATATCGATCCCGCTAGCTAGAAGCTGTGGTAAAGAATCTAGTGTTATTCCTCCTGCTGCGGCAATTGTGTGCTTCGCTGTTAAATAGCCCGCTGCAGTTTGATTGTTTTTCCATGCCCTTTCTCCCATCAATTCTTGTTCATCCTTGCTTATATGCAGGCAAAAAATAGCCCCCTCTATCGCAAGAAGAGATTCCTGCTGCTCCCTAGAAGTGTTTAAGAAATCAATCATTACTCTTTTTTTATAACTTCTAGCCATTTCCATACAAGTTTCAATGGTTATTAATGGAGCCGTTCCCATGACGGTAATAATATCTGCACCAGCAGTGAAACTAATCTCTGCTTCATATTTCGCATTATCGGTTGTTTTCGTGTCAGCAAGGATTGTTTTATGAGGAAATGCATTTTTCATTTCTCGAACACTATCCATTCCAAACTCTTTGATGAGAGAGGTTCCAACTTCAATCCAATCAATATCAGACTCTACTAAACGTGTTAATCGTATTGCTTCAGGAATAGTTAATCGATCTAAAGCTAATTGAATGTTCATTTGTATTCACAGCCCTTTCTTTTATTACTAAACCGGTTTAGTAAAAATCAAAAAAACAATAAAGCGAGGATTGTCTAAGAAGCGTTGTTCTATTCTAGAAGGAACGCTTCACCAATTCCCGAAGATCTTTAAAGCTTCTTTATCGAGGATTGTCTAACAATCAATTCACATGGATAAATAATTTTTTCTGCTTCATAATGATCCTTATTAATTTGCTTTAAAAGTATCTCCGTAGCCTTTCTTCCCATTTCAAAAGCAGGCTGTGCAATCATAGTCATTGGGGGATTGGAAAGGTGAGCAAAAGGAAAATTATCAAAAACAATCAGAGAAACATCTTCAGGAACGCGAAGTTGATTTTCCTGTAAAAAGGCTAATGTCTCTAAAAACACTAAATCATTTCCTGCTAAAATAGCCGTCGGTGGATTCTCTTTCTGAAAAAGTTGGCTTAATTCTGTCTTCACATTTGCTATTTCAGAACTAATGATATAGTCATTACATATGTCTATCGAGAATGTTTGCAACGCTTTCTTATATCCTTCAATTCTTTCCTTTCTTGTTGAAATGGTTAATGGCTGTGTTAAAATAGCAATATTTGTGTGTCCATTTTCCAAAAACAATTTGACAGCTTGAAAGCTAGATTCGACATTCGTTGAAAGGATAAAAGGAGCGTCTATTTCAGGAATCTCTCTATCCATAAATACAACTGGATAGTCTTCCTCGATCATTTTTGCGTAAACATCAATGTTTTGCCCTGTTGGAAAAATAATAAGCCCATCTACCTGCTTCGCACGTAACGTTTCTATATATGTTTTTTCCTTCGTAGGATTATTATCAGCATTACAGATGATCGCTTGATAGTCATGCTCAAAGCAATAATCTTCAATGGAACGGCAAATTTCCGTAGAAAAACGGTGTACAATATCTGCAACAATAATTCCAATCATGGATGTTTTCTTTTGTTTAAGGCTGCGAGCAATATAATTTGGATGGTAGCCTAGTTCTTCTATTGCACCCTTAATTTTTTTCCTTGTGTCTTCACCCATGTACTCATATCGTTTATTGATATATTGGGAAACGGTGCTTTTGGAAACACCAGCATATTTTGCCACATCTGCCATGGTTACTTTCGCCATTTGTTTTCCTCTCTCACACTTTAATAGATTCTTTTCTAGTATAAAACAATCTATCCTTACATGGAAAGGGAAAGAGGAAAACGCTTAAAATTAGTCGTGTAGTGGTCGATGTGTTAATTTAGATTTATTTTTAATCATAGGCTTTTCATTTTTCGTCGCAATGATAGTTAAAATAGCCGACAATAATAAGGAGATTGCCATGAAATTATAGGAAGCTCCAAAACCATCTGTTAAATCATTTAAATAACCAACAATGTAAGCTCCGGCAAAAGAACCTAATGCTCCCATACTGTTTATCAATGCCATTGCACCACCAGAGACATTTCTAGGAAGTATTTCAGGAATAATAGCAAAGAACGGACCATATGGTGCATACATTGCTCCCCCTGCGATAGAAAGGAGAATAAAGGATAACCAGAAATTACTTGTTCCAATTAAATAAGAACCATAGAAGCAGATTGCTCCAATTAAAAGAAACGGATAGACGAATAGTTTACGATTTTGATATTTATCAGAGAAGTAAGAAACCGTTAACATAAGAATACAGGCTAATAGATAAGGAATAGATGCCAGCCAGCCAGTTGTTACAATGCTTGCATTTGGCGCTGAGTTAATAATCGTTGGCAGCCACATCACAAAGCCATAGACACCTATGCTCCAAAGGGCATATTGAAGACTAAGCAGGATAACAGTCTTAGATTTAAAAGCTTCTTTATAATCTTTAACAGGCTTAAGTTCCTTTTGTTCTTCTAATAATGCTTTGTTAAGTGCTGTTTTTTCCTCTTTGTTCAGCCATTTTGCATCTTTTGGATGATCATTCACTAGTTTCCACCATAAAAATGCCCAGATAACGGCAGGTAAACCTTCTAAAATAAACATCCATCTCCAACCGAGCGATTCCAAAATATAGCCTGAAACGATACTCATCCATAAAACCGTTGCTGGATTTCCGAGTATTAAGAATGTATTCGCGCGCGAACGTTCTGCTTTTGTGAACCAATGACTTAAAAATACTAGCATGGCCGGCATAACAGCGCTTTCTACTACACCGAGGCTAAAACGTATAACGAATAAAATTTTTACGTTTGAAATAAGTCCTGTTGCTGTTGCTAATAAGCCCCAAAGAATTAAGGACCAAAAAATTAATTTTTTAGCACTTTTCACTAGTGTTGCATAAATAGTGTCATAATTTTCAGTTTACTCACCTTCCCTGTTTAGAGGCAAAAAAGTAAATACCCAATCAAAGGTGGCCCCATCCATTTGGAAATTTATTTACAATTAGACTTTTGCAACGACGACAATTTGCATATTTAAGGGATGGCTTTTCCTTCAATCTTTCGAAGCCAAACATTCGCTGGTTTCCACAATGCAGCCCTTAGATAACGGCTAATCTGTAAGGTTTTTCGCTTGCTTCTGGTCTCGATTTGCACGAGAACATGTAGGCAAAAAACAATTAGTGCGATAAATACTTGATTTTGAATCGCCCATTCGCTTTGACCGTAGAACTTTTTGATGCTGAGATGTTGTTTGATCCATTTAAAAAACAGCTCAATTGCCCACCGTGATTTATACATTTCTGAAATTTCTTCGGCGCTTAAATCAAAACGATTTGTAATTAAATGAAGTTCATTTCCTTTTGAGTCCATCACTTTTAGAAGCCGAAAGTAATTTTCAGCACGGTTTTGAGTCGTACCTATCAACACCATTTGGTCTGATAAAACAGCTGTATCCTTGGGTAGCTTAAAATCGTAAACGTTCCGTATGACTGCATTTTTGCGTAGCCGTGAAAGAAAGAAGTAGCCATCATCAGTCATGCGATCAAAGCGCTCGTAGTCTAGATAACCACGGTCAAACACATACATGCATTCCTTGTCATCCACCATGATTTCAAGCTGACCACGGTCATGTTCTTTTGCCGTTGTCATAACGGCCTTTTCAGGATAGGATATACCCTTTTCCATAAACACAAGGCGCAAATGTAACTTTACACCTGCTTTTGTTTTGCGGAATTTAGCCCATTTATGATTGGTCAAATTAAGTGGCAATGTGCTTGAATCAATGATTTTTAACGGCATCACGAGTTTCGTGTAATGCGTTTTGGCATGAATTTGTGACACTAAATCAAGGAAAAGCCTTTGAAATAGATCAGGGTTTATGCCGTTTAACCGCCGTGACAACTGAGAAATACTAATAGAATCAAGGTCTATCCCTTTTTGAAGCTGGTCATCGAAAAGACAATCACCCAGCGCATGCAGACTTTCAATTTCTTGTAGCTGCGCAAAAAGTAGTAATTTTAGAAATGACTCTGTCGTTAATTTTTTCGTATAGTAATCTAATTTCATCGTTTTCACGTTTTCTTCAAATAATTGAAGATTTATAGGTGAAAACCATTGTCCAAATGAAGTTTTTCGTGTAATCTTGTCCATGTGATGGTCCTTTTTTAGTGGATTTGGACGGGTTACCACCTGACTAATCCATTATAAAGGACTTTTTCTTTGCGCAAAATAATAATATTGAACATTTTGAGTATTTTTAATAGTGAATTTAAATTAATGCAACACTAGTGAGCACTTTTATTTTCTGCATAATGGGCGCCTGGAATTTGAAAGAAGAAATATCCTAGGAAAAATAGCGCTCCTAGTAGAGAAGAGGTAGCGGCAGTAATATTTAGATCCTCAGCTAAGCCACCTGCAGCACCGAAGCTATAATTTGCTCTGTCTAAATAAGCTAAGCTATAGGTAATAAAAACAATCGGGATAAGGCGAATCCATCTTTTTTTAGAAAGGGTATTCATATGTTTACACTCCTTTGAGATTGATTGTTTATATAATGAAGCAGTTCATGCTTTTCTGGATATCCGGTATTGTCACCAAGAGATTGAACAGCTAACGCTCCAATAGCATTTCCTCGTTGTACAGACTTCTCGATAGAATGGCCTTCTAATAAACCACTAAGAACACCTACTGCAAATCCGTCACCTGCTCCAACTGTATCGATCACCTTTTCGACATGGTAGCCATTTATTGTTCCCTCTTCGTTAGGTGATTTAAAATAGGCACCTTGTTTGCCAAGTTTGATGATTACTAATTCCACACCAGCATCTAAATAGTAGGAGGCAATATCACTAGGTGTTTTATAACCGGTTAGTGTTATGCCTTCCTCTAATCCAGGTAAAACGTAGTTAGCTTGTTTAGCGAAGGAGTTAATAGTATCAACCATTGCCTTTTCTGAATTCCAGAGCTTCGGTCTTAGATTTGGGTCAAAAGAGACTTTTTTAGCATGGCGTCTAAAATAGGATAAAGCATGTTGTGCAAAATCTCTAGTGTCGGAGGATAGGGCTAATGGGATGCCTGTCATATGCAAATGCTTAGCTTTTTGAAAGTATTGCTCATCAAAATCTGCAATACTTAAATGACTAGCGGCAGAACCCTTTCGAAAATATTGAACTTCTGGGTCTCCTTGCGTTACACGAGATTTTAATTGAAATCCTGTTGGGAAATGGTTATCTGTTATGATCTGGTCGACATGAACATGATTTTTTTGAAGTCTTTCGATAATAAATTTCCCAAAGGCATCAGCACCTACCTTACTTACAAAGCTTGCATCGAACCCTAATTTAGCTAAACCAATTGCTACATTTGTTTCTGCCCCCGCCAATTCCATTGTAAAATGCTGTATCTCATGTAATGGACCACAAGAATCGGCTATAAACATGGCCATTGCCTCACCGAACGTAATAACATCAATTGATTGCATGCGAATTTTCCCTCCCTTGATTGGATTGAACAATATCTATATATTTATTAATTTCCTCCATCGATTTCTCGAGGGAAAACTCCAGTGCTCTTGGAATGGATGCTGAGATACCTTGATCTATCCTTCGCCAATCAGCAGTTTGTTCAGGTGGTAAGGGCACAGTAAAAAAAAGATTATCCTGCTTAACTACATGCTTTAAATGGAAATAGAAAATATAAGGATGGAAAATTTGAAAAGCTTCATAAGCATCTTCTTGTTGGAAAGCCCAATTACCAATATCAAACGTCATCCGTATTTTTAACCCTAGGATAGAAGCGTTTTCAAAAAAAGATGCTAGTGGCTGTATTTTTCCACCTTCCACTGTTTGGTCGTTTTCTACTAATAAAGAGACGTTAGGGTATTTCTTTAGAATTTTCCCTAATGCTTGTAGATCTGATTTCTTCTTATCATAATGCCCAAGTGGAAGCTTCACCCATTGGGCAGAGAGAAAGTTGCTTTCTTCCAAAACAGTATGAAGTGCCTGTTCGTTTACAGTGCCTAAGTTATTCCATACGGGAATGGGGGCGGAGTAAACGGTATATAAGTCAGCTTTGTGAAGAATAGGTTGGATATTTTGCAGGACAGGTAGCAAATCTTCTTCCTTTATTAATTCCCTTCTAATTTCTATTCCTGTTGCCTTTGATTTTCCAACGATCGAAATAGCTTGAAGCAAATCTTTCATGGATATTTTTTTATCAAAAAAGGAATTTAAAGGGATATATATAGCAGACATTTCACTATCACCTCTCATAAAACGATTTAGTAAACCGGTTTAGTTGTATTATAAGTTGTATGAAAGCGCTTTTCAATACTTAATTTAAATTTTTCAATAATTAGGAGAAAAGTTGGGGAAGGTTAATTTGCGAAAACTATTGGTTTATTCGCGAAAAGAGGAAAGATATTCGCGAAAACATTTAAGAAATTCGCGAAAAAGAAGAAAATATTCGCGAAAAGCACAATTTATCAGCCAAACCAAAAAAGGTCTATGTAAAAGACTCTTTTTACATAGACCTTATAAAAAATTTCTTTATGCATGACTCTTCATGGAACGATTAACTTTCACTCGCTCCCAAGGCTTTGATTTCCAACGTCTAAAGGCAAATATGCCTCTAAACCATTCGTCTAGTCCTTGAGCAAGCCAAATACCGAGTAGACCTAATCCTAATGTAATCCCTAGTGCATAGCTCAATGTAACTGCGATTCCCCACATAGAAATAATACCGATTATTACAGGGAAACGGACATCTCCAGAAGACTTTAAGGAACTCATTAAGACAATGTTCATTGCTCTTCCTGGTTCTGTAAAGACAACTGCCCACAAAATAGGTAATCCAATAGCGATAATTTCGTAGTTGTTCGTGAATAGCTCTAAAATTGGCTGACCGATAAATGCCATCACCAGTGCGGCAATTAAGGAGACTATCATGGCAAGTCTAAGTGTTTTAATGCCACGTTTTAGCGCACGATCAAACTGCTTTCCACCAATATAGCGGGCAACAAGGAGTTGGGTCCCTTCAGCAATTGCTAAAGTAAATAAGTAACAGATCATCGAAATATTACTAATATAAACCCTTGCTGCTAAGGAAGCATCTCCAAGAGAAGCAACGATGGCAGTAATCATCAATTGAGAAAATTGATACGACAAATTCTCCCCAGCAGAAGGAATACCGATATATAACATATCCCGTATATCCTGTTTATTCACTTTGATAAAATCTTTTACTTTAAAAGTTAAAGCGATTCGCTTGTAAACTAGATAAAGCAAAACGAGCACGGCAAATGATCTGGCAATAACAATCGTCCAAGAAACGCCGACAACACCTGTAATAGGTAAGCCAAAAATTCCGAGAATACTAATGGCATAACCCAATACGCTGATTACATTCATCAAAACACTAACAATCATGGATTCTTTTGTAAAACCGTGGCTTCTTAATACAGCGCTAAGTGCAAGTGAGAGAGATTCTAAGAAGAGGGACGCACCACATATACGAACAAATATTAATCCGTATTCTAATACTTCACCGCGGATATCAAATAGTTGTAATAAATGTTCACCGAAGACAACAACGAGGGCTGCTATTATCATTCCAAACCAGAAGTTTAGACCAACTGCCGAACGGGCAAACCTTCTAGCTTTATGAAGCTCATTAGCTCCTAGTTTTTGTCCAATCAATATCATAGCAGCGATAGAGGTAACATTAAAGACAAGGATAAAAATTCCAAGAAGCTGATTGGCAACCCCGACCCCTGCAGCAGCGCCATCTGAATAATGGCTAAGCATTAAAGTAGCTGTTACTCCCATTCCCATGTGTAAAGCAAGTTCAATAAACAATGGCCAAGATATATTAAAAAGAGACTGATTTTGTATTTTAGTTGATGAAACGCTCAACAGTTAAGCTCCCCTTTACATTTTAAAAATAACAAACATAAGAACCATTTTATGCTTATTTAAAAGAAAGTAAAGAGAAAAACAATATATTTTTTAGGAAACTTTTCAAAAATCTTGAATATAGTAATAGTTGCGCTTTTTTCGTTATTTTTCTTGGGATTTTTTATAGGTAATGTTCATAACTTACCATAATTAGACTTCGAAATATCGATGTATCCATTGATTGTTCATTTTATTAATGTTTTTCTCGATAATAAAAAATATTTAAAAAAACAGTTGAAATGTAATGATTAGTGTCATGACAAGTGTTATTATAGTAGATAGTTTTCATAAATATATGAGCAGTGGGAAACATAAGGAAAAAATGGGAGGATAGCAATGAAAAAAGAAATATCACAAAGAAAGATTCTTGGCATCGCAGGACTAGGATGGATGTTCGATGCGATGGATGTTGGAATGCTTTCATTTATTATTACTGCTCTCCAAGTTGATTGGGGATTAACTGGAAAAGAAATGGGCTGGATTGGCAGCATGAATTCGATAGGAATGGCTGTTGGAGCGCTTGTCTTTGGAGTAATGGCAGATAGAATCGGAAGAAAACATGTGTTTATGATTACGTTATTATTATTTTCTATTGGTAGTGGTCTGTCTGCTTTTACCACTTCGTTAACTATCTTTTTAATCCTGCGTTTCTTTATTGGAATGGGACTTGGTGGAGAATTGCCAGTAGCATCCACACTTGTTTCTGAAAGTGTGCCAAAGGAAAAACGTGGGAGAGTAGTTGTATTACTTGAAAGTTTTTGGGCTTTTGGGTGGTTATTAGCAGCTGTTATTTCCTATTTTGTGATTCCAAAGTATGGCTGGCAAGCAGCGCTTTTAATAAGTGTACTCCCAGCTTTTTATGCGATTTATTTGCGGTTGCATTTACCTGATTCGCCGAAATTTTTAAAAGTGGAAAAAGAGAAGAAGTTAACAATAAAGGAAAGTATGCAAGCGGTATGGTCAAAAGAAAACCGGAAGCAAACAGCGACATTGTGGATTCTATGGTTCTGTGTCGTATTTTCCTACTATGGAATGTTTTTATGGCTTCCAAGTGTAATGGTTTCGCAAGGTTTTAGTATGATTAAGAGCTTTGAATATGTATTAATCATGACATTAGCACAATTACCAGGTTATGCAGTGGCAGCCTATCTAATTGAAAAAGCCGGAAGAAAGTTTGTACTCGTTTTATTTTTAGCTGGGACAGCCGGAAGTGCATTTATGTTTGGGGTAGCGGATAGTACAGCAATGTTGCTTACAGCAGGAATCCTTTTATCCTTCTTTAATTTAGGCGCATGGGGTGCTCTTTATGCTTATACACCAGAACAGTATTCTACAAAGGTTCGTGGAACAGGTGCTGGGATGGCAGCAGCAGTTGGAAGAGTTGGAGGAATCTTAGGACCGTTATTAGTTCCATACTTAACAGCTCAAAATGTATCAATACCTACTATCTTCACTATTTTTTGTATTGCTGTATTAATTGGTGCTGCAGTAGTTCTCTTTTTTGGAAAAGAAACGAAGAATATAGAAATCATATAAGAGTGGTTCGCCACTCTTTTTGTTAAATATTCTGACAAAACTTCAATTATTAAAAAAATAGCTATTCTTACCTTCAAATCGATTTTATTTCTCCTTAATAATAGTCATTTTCTTCAAAAAAAGAAAAATAATCTTTCATTCTGCTATTTGTGATAGCGTTTTATTATATTCGGAAATAAAATAATTATTTACATTTTCAGAATATTGGTGATATTATAACTAAACAATAATTAACCGTTTAGGAGGAGCATATCATGAAAATCAAAGCAAATACATTACTAATTATTATACTCATATTATGCTCTTAGGATTAAATAATCCCTTTTTATGATAACGGGAATTGTTTAGTCCAGTTTTTGTTTATTAAAACAAGGCACTAAACAGTTTGTAAGGTTTGACGGTGCCTATCCAAATATTGGACAGGTTTTTTTGTTTTTATTGATAGGATGATTATTTTTTAAATAGAGGAGAAGACAACGATGAAGAATAAAGAATATTTCATGGAACAAATGTATAAAGCTTCAGCAGGAATGTCTAATGCCGTACTTGTAACATTGGGAATGGGATTGCTATTAGAATCGATCGGAAAAGCATTTGGCTGGGATGTATTAATCCAGATTGGTGGAGTAGCAAAGGTGTTGCTTGCACCTGCATTTGGAGCAGGGATTGCCTACCAGTTAGGTGGGAACACATTAGTGATTTTTAGTGCAATGGTCTGTAGTACGATTGGGGGAAATGCTTTACATGCAACAGATGCAGGGATGGTATTAGTTTCTGGACAGCCAATTAGTGCTGTGCTAGCTGCAATCGTCGCAACATATGTTGGTAAATGGGTTAATGGAAAAACTATTTTAGACATGGTAGCAATTCCAGCGGCAGCCATTTTTGTTGGAGGAATCGCAGGAGTAGGATTAGCAGCAGTAACAACGCCAATGCTGGAATGGATTAGCGCACAAATTACATCTTCTGTTCAAGGCTATCCACTAGTGGCACCAATGGTTATTTCACTAGTATGGAGCATTCTTTTAATGACTCCGGCATCATCAGCTGCTTTAGCAATTGCATTACAAATGGATCCTGTTTCAAGTGCAGCGGCGTTAATCGGTTGTACCGTACAATTTGTCGGATTTACAGCAATGTCTCTTCGTCAAAATGATCTAGGAGGATTTCTTGCACAATCAATTATTACACCAAAAGTGCAGTTCCCGAATTTAGTGAAAAATCCATTATTAATCATTCCGCCTTTTGTGGCAGCAATCATTTGTGCACCAATTGCTACACTAGGATTTGGATTTACTGCAACTTACGAATTAGCGGGATTAGGATTAAATTCCTTAATTGCACCGATTAGCGTTCTAGCAACACAAGGACTGCACGGATTTTTAATCTATGTTGCTGTAGGCATGGTACTTCCAATTGTGATTACGTTACCTCTTTATTATGTTATTCTTCGTGTAGGTTGGGCTAAAACGGGAGATTTGGCTATGAGGGTACAATAAAGTTAGTTATAAATCGAGTAGGGAAGGCTAGGTGCCTTCCCCCTGCTCGATTTATTTATTAGGGATGAATTTAATCTTTTCTAATTGGTACATCTTATCCTTAAAAGTATATGTAATATGAAAATCACCTACGTATCCACCTGCTGGCGAAATAGTCGCTCCTATAATAGCAGTCAATTTATTATCCAAAATTTCGATTTTACTTATATTACTAATTGATATATCTGGAAATAAGTCTTTCGAATTAATCCCTATTTTATCTATTTTTAAAACAGTTTTTTTAGTTCCTATATTAATAATTGCTTCTGTTTTTGTTAATTTTGTTTTGACATTTTTTAAAATAATCGCCATTGGATTATCCACAAGTATTTCTTTATAAGAGTTACCAAGATTGGTTTTAATTTGATGAAATACATGAACATTTTGTTTTACAATATCATTTCCATACCCTGTTGTTAAAACAAAAATTAGTTCCTTTTTTCCATCTTGATTAATGTCTTTATAGAAAGTATTTGGCCAATAAGTCTGATTTGATACATTAAACCAAAACGGGAGATACTTGTCACCACTTAATAAGTGTAACCTAAAATTTTCTAACATCCCTTCTCTTTCAGTAGCATACAAATTAATTCCTGCTTCAGGTAGACTCTCGACAAGTATTTCTTCTGTTTTATGTTGATTTGTAACAATTTTAGAAATTCTCTTTTCAACTGCATAAGTTTCTAATGGAATTAACATAAATAATATTACAAAAAGCACCGTGAATTTTGTTAGTAACCTCATATTTATTTCTCGCTTATTTTTTATAATATTATTCCAAACAATTTATCCTTTATCCATTAAGGGCTTTGATTTTGGAATAAATTCCCTCGTTTTTTCTTGTGAATTTGATCACAAAATAGTTGCATTAAGAAATATTCGATGTATAATAAAGGTGTGAACGAAATGTGAATTGCGTCACAATATATGTGATTTTTTTCACTAATTAAGTGAAGTGTTTCACATTCAATCTATTACAAAGGAGTTTTTAAACGATGAAAGTAGTTGTAATTGGATGTACACATGCTGGAACAGCAGCAGTAAAGACGTTAGCAAATTTAAATAAAAATATAGATATAACAGTTTATGAAAAAAATAATAATGTTTCCTTTTTATCTTGTGGTATTGCTTTATATGTTGGTGGCGTGGCGAAAGATGCGAGTCAATTATTCTATTCTTCACCAGAAGAGCTAAAATCCCTTGGTGCAACTATGCATATGGAGCATGAAGTATTGGATATTGATACAGTAAACAAACAAGTACGTGTGAAAGACTTAAATACAGGAGAAGAAAAGATTGATCAATATGATAAATTGGTGATGACAACAGGATCTTGGCCAATTATTCCACCAATTGATGGCATTAATTTAGATAATATTTTGCTTTCTAAAAACTATAACCAAGCAAATGAAATTATTGAGCGATCCAAAAATGTAAAGAATGTCACTGTAATTGGTGCTGGATATATTGGTGTCGAGTTAGTGGAAGCATTTGCGTTAAATGGAAAAAACGTGACGTTAATTGATAGTGAAGATCGAATCTTAAATAAGTATTTAGATAAAGAATTTACTGATGTCGTAGAGGCTGAATTTGCAGAGCGTAATATTCATTTAGCTTTACAACAGACGGTAACAAAATTTGAAGGAAATGAACAAGGAAAAGTAACGAAGGTTTATACAACGAAAGGCGAATATGAAACGGATTTAGTTATCTTATGTGTGGGATTCAGACCGAATACCCATCTGTTAAAAGGAAAAGTAGATTTACTGCCAAATGGTGCGATAAAAATTAATGAATATATGCAATCAAGCAATTCTGATATTTATGCGGCAGGTGATAGCTGTGCAGTTAATTACAACCCTACAGGAGAAAAGGTATATATTCCCCTTGCAACAAATGCTGTTCGAATGGGTACATTGGTAGGACATAACATAGCTGGGCAGCCATTAAAGTATATGGGAACACAAGGAACTTCTGGATTGCATATTTTTGGATTAAATATGGCATCTACTGGCTTAACAGAATTGACTGCTAAGTTTAATGATATTCCTTATGAAGTAGTAGAAGTAATTGATAATGATCGTCCAGAATTTATGCCGACATTCCATGAAATTCGCTTAAAAGTACTTTTCCATAAAGAGACAAGACAAATTTTAGGAGCACAATTAATTTCAAAAGCGGATGTTACGCAAATGATGAATACTTTATCTGTATGTATTCAAACAAAAATGACCATTGACGAATTAGGCTTTATCGATTTCTTCTTCCAACCACATTTTAATAAACCGTGGAATACGTTGAATCAGGCAGGATTAGCCGCTTTAGCTAAGCCGAAGGGACTTGTTGAGCAATAGAAGTTAGGTATAAGAATCATCTCTTCATAAAGGGATGATTCTTTCTTTTTTGGGGGAAAGAAACGTATACTAAAAGAAATATATGAGGAGAGAGACTATGATCGATTATATAAATACATCAACAGAGGAAATAGCAAGACAACTTTTAGGGAAATTACTTATTCACCAAACACCAACACATACATATAGTGGCTATATTGTTGAGACAGAGGCTTATCTTGGTGTGGAAGATATGGCTTGTCATAGCTATGCTGGAAGACGAACACCTAGATTAGAATCGATGTATAACATAGGTGGGACAGTCTATGTCTACACCATGCATACGCACCATATGTTGAATATTGTAACAAAGGAAGCAGGGAATCCACAGGCTGTGCTTATTCGAGCAGTTGAACCCCTTCAAGGAACAGTTCAGATGGGAAAAAATCGAAAGGCAACAGGCATAACAGTCTGTAATGGTCCAGGTAAATTAACGAAAGCAATGGAAATTACAAAGGCTTTAGATGGCGTATTAATAAATGAAGGGTCCTTATGTATTACAGAGGGAAAGGTGCCATCGATAATTGCCATATCTCCGAGAGTGGGAATTCCAAATAAGGAGGATTGGACAGCTAAGCCCCTTCGATATTATGTAAAAGGACATCCTTTTGTTTCTGGAATGAAAAAAAGAGAGATCCTGCACGAGAAGGAATATTGGCTTTAAGAATCAGTAGCAACCTTTAATGTAGAAACCGCTTTCTAATAATAGACTGATAAGATATGATGGAAATATCATTAAAGTGGGATTAAAAGAAAAGGGATCGAAAGGAAATGGTTAAAAAAGGAGTGAGTTTAATTGTTACCTATGAGACAACAAAAGATATTACATCAGCTTATGCAGTCAAAAGCACCTTTATCCAGTGATTACTTAGCAAATAGCCTGAATGTAACGACTAGAACAATAAGAAGTGACACAAAAGCATTAACCAATGTATTAAAAAATAATGGAGCGGAAGTTGTGCTAGTAAGAAAGAAGGGCTATGAACTAGTTATTGAAAATTATCATTATTTTAAACCGTTTTTAACGAAAATAATGAACGAAAATCAATTAAGTACTTCCATTCCTATAGAACCAGAGGAAAGAGTGGACTATGTTCTCAAACGCCTTTTATTAGCAGAGGGATACCTGAAAGTTGAACAATTTGTAGAGGAGCTGTTTGTGAGTGAATCCTCTATTAAAAATGATTTGAAGGAAGTAAGAAGATTATTGCAGGCATTTAACTTAGATTTGGACAAGAAGCCAAACTATGGCTTGAAAATAAAAGGAGAAGAGGCTAAGCTTCGATATTGTCTTGCCGCATATGTATTTGATCAAGAAGAAACAAAGTCTATTCTTCCTAATAAAAACATAGAAGAAATCCAAAAGATTATTGTGGAGCAAGCAAAGCGATCTGGTATTTTTCTTTCAGATATTGGAGTGAATAATTTAGCGACACATATTGCGATTGCTTGTATTCGAATTCAACATAACAATTATGTTTCTATGCCTTTAAAAGAAATGCAACCTCTAAAAGAAAAGAAAGAATTTCAAGTGGCGACACAGATTGTTCAGTTTTTAGAAAACGAGTTGCAAGTTGCTTTTCCTGAGTCAGAGATTGCCTATATAACGATTCATCTATTAGGTGCGAAAATGGTAGTTTACCAATCTGATAGCAGGGAGAATATACTCGATATGATAGAGGAGGATATTTTAGCTTTAACGAAAGCGGTGCTGCTGGAAGTGGAGCAACAATTAGAATTAGATATTTCTTATGATGAAGAATTGATTTATGGTTTATGTTTGCATTTAAGGCCAGCGATTAATAGATATAAATACGATTTAACAATAAAAAATCCATTGCTTGCAGAAATAAAGAAAAATTACCAAATGTCCTTCGATGCAGCGGTTATTATGGGGGATTTCTTAAGTAGATATCGGAACATGAACATTAATGAGGATGAAATAGGTTATTTGGCCTTGCATATTGGAGCAGCGCTAGAGAGGAAGAAGGCAAAGGGAAGTGTTAAAAGATGCCTAATTGTATGCGCTACCGGTGTGGCAAGCGCTCAATTACTGTATCATAAACTTCAATCTACCTTTGGGAATAGACTGGATATTGTAGGAACAGCTAATATGTTTTCCATCGATAACTATGATCTTAGCACAATAGATTTTATTGTCAGCACCATTCCTATTAAAAGGGAATTAACTATACCAGTTATTGATGTACATACGATTTTAAGAGAAGAAGACATTAGCAAATTAGAACATATTGTTGTTGATAGAGTCGAAAATACATTGCAATATTTTCATCCAAGTCTCAGTTTTTTTCAACAAGATTTTCAAACGAAAGAAGACGTACTAGCATTTTTAGCAAGTGAGATTATTCAGGCCGGAATGGCTCCGGACCATTTCTTTGAGTTAATCATGGAAAGAGAAGAGATTGCTCCAACCAGCTATGGAAATTTAGTTGCTATTCCTCATCCAATAAAACCAATCACCGAAAGCACTTTTCTATCCATTTGCACACTGGAAAAGCCAATTCAATGGGGAGATAATAAGGTGCAATTTATTTTCTTATTAAGTGTACAAAAGAAATATAAAAAAGATATTCAAAAATTATATCAGTTATTAGTTAAAATATCAGGAAATGCCTATTTAGTGAATCAACTATTAAAAGTAAAGTCATTTGCTGAATTTAAAGCATGTATCGTCAATATGGTTCAATAGTAACCTAATATAATTTGAATTTTTAGTAAAGGAATTTTTGAAAAGTTTAAAGGAATTTTTATACGTTGCTTGGAGTGGAAGGGGTGAGACTCCTGTGGGATTAGCGAGACAGCTTAGACCCTGCTGGCCAAAGGCCGAAGCTGCTCAGCGCGAGCCCCACGGAAAGCGAACCCCTGGAGCGGAAAGTAACCTCCCTATTCAAAGGGATCAATAAATATATTATATACAAACTTTTATTTCTACAATTTAGGAGTTTGTTTACAGTCTGAAGGAACTCGTGTTTATGAGTTCCTTTTTTGAGTCAGCGATTTCCGGTTTAACGTGGAAAATAAGTGCATGTAAATGAAAGCGTTTTTCAAATAGAATGAAATCAAGAAATGATGGTCATGCATGATTCCTATCATTTTCATTTAAATAAGAAACGGAGGTTAATCGATGAGTTTTAAAGATAAAGCTACAGAGACCCTTGGTAATGTTGCTTACAAAATTACAAATCAAAAATATATTATGGCCATTAAAAAAGCATTTGTTACTTTAATGCCTGTCATTATAACTGGGGCGTTTGCCGTTTTGATCGCCAATATGGTTATGGGAACAGAGAGCGGATTAGCTCATTTTAAGGCATTTGCCTTTTTAGCTGATTATCAGCCAATTATGAAAGCAATTCAATACGCTACGTTAAACTTTCTTACTATTGGAGCTGTTTTTCTCATTGGTATTGAACTCGGGCGGATAAATGGTCATCAATCGTTATTCCCTGGAATATTAGCGATGATGTCCTATATATCTGTAATTCCAACAACGCTTGAATTACTTGTCAATGAAAAAAGCCAATTGGTAGTTGATGTTTTAGCTAGACAGTTTTCTGATCCAAAAAGTTTATTTCTTGGAATGATTATCGCGATTATATCGGTAGAGATTTACTGCAAATTGTCTAAAGTAGATAAGTTGAAAATCAAGATGCCAGATAGTGTCCCATCAAATGTAGCAACTTCGTTCTCAGCACTAATTCCTTCTATTTTAACTGTAACGATTGTTGCGACTTTTGGATTTCTTTTTTACAAAATTACAGGGATTTATTTATATGAAGCAGTATATAACATTGTACAAAGACCTTTAGAAAGTGTAATGCAAGGACTGCCAGGAATTCTTATTCTCATGTTCGTTGCCCAATTTTTCTGGGTGATTGGTATTCATGGAAATCAAATGGTAAAACCGATAAGGGAGCCGTTATTACTTGCCTCCATTACCGTAAATATGACTGCCTTCCAAGAAGGAAAAGAGATACCAAATATTATTACGATGCCATTTTGGGATGTATACATGAGCATTGGTGGCTCAGGTGTAACAATTGGTTTATTAATCGCCATCTTTATCGTATCGAAACGAGAAGAAATGAGAAGTATTGCTAAATTATCCATTGGACCAGGTGTTTTTAATATTAATGAGCCAGTAATATTCGGATTGCCAGTTATGTTGAACCCAGTTATGGCAATACCATTTATTATTACACCGCTAATTACAGGGACAATTGGCTATATTGCAACACTTACTGGTTTTGCTGGTAAGGCTGTCGTGATGGTTCCTTGGACAACGCCGCCAATTATTAATGCGTATTTATCAACAGCAGGAAGTGTTGGTGCCGTTATTACACAAATCATTTGTATTGTTGTTTCGGTTCTTATTTACTTGCCATTTGTATTGATTGCAAATAAAGCCCCTACTGTTCCAGAAAACGAATAATCAAAAGAGGAATGGAACAGGTAAGCTAGGTTATGATTTATGGTCGAGCCTTAGGAAGCATGTATTTAACAGGCATTTGCAAGGCGCTTCAAAAGAGTAAGGAGGAGTAATAATGGAACAAATAAAACAAGCTATTCCAGAAGATTTTATATTAGGAGCTGCAGCATCCGCATGGCAGACAGAAGGATGGACAGGAAAAAAAGACTCACAGGATTCCTATATGGATCTTTGGTATAAAAACAATAAAAATGTTTGGCATAATGGCTATGGACCAGGCATCGCCACAGACTTTTATAATCGATACAAAGAAGATATTAATATAATGAACGAAATTGGGTTAACGCATTTTCGGACATCCATCAATTGGTCTCGTTTTCTGCTTGATTATGAAAATGCAGTGGTAGATGAGGAATATGCAGCTTACATCGACAATGTCATTGATGAGCTAATAGAAAAAGGCGTAGAACCGATGATTTGTTTAGAGCATTATGAATTGCCAGCTATTCTTTTTGAAAAATATGGTGGATGGAATGACAGACATATTGTTGATTTATTCGTTAAATATGCAGAAAAAGTATTGGATAGATATGGAAATAAAGTAAAGCACTGGTTTACTTTCAATGAGCCTATTGTTGTACAAACTCGTGTTTATTTAGATGCCATTCGTTATCCGTTTGAGCAAAATACAAGAAAATGGATGCAATGGAATTACCATAAGGCCCTCGCTACTGCTAAAGTAGTGGAATTATTTAAACAAAAACAGCTACGTGATCATGGCGCAAAAATCGGCGTGATTTTGAATCCAGAAGTTACGTATGCAAGGTCTTCTGCTACTCATGATCAAGATGCGGCCCGCATCTATGACCTATTTTTTAATCGTGTGTTTCTAGATCCATCAATTAAAGGAACATACCCGGAAGAGTTAATGACACTATTGAAAAAACACGATATTCTATTTGAACATACAGAGGAAGATTTGGTTGCCATAAAAAACAATACGGTTGACTATGTAGGCATTAATTTATATTATCCACATCGGGTCAAAGCAAGAACAACGGCATGGAACGAAAATACTCCTTTTCATCCATCCTATTATTACGAAATGTTTGATATGCCGGGGAAAAAAATGAACCCATTCCGGGGCTGGGAAATTTATCCGCAAATTATGTTTGATATGGCTATCCGTTTGAAGGAAGATTACGGCAATATAGAATGGTTTGTTGCAGAAAATGGAATGGGTGTGGAAAATGAATTTAAATACAAGAATGACCGTGGAGTAATCCAAGATGATTATCGGATAGAATTTATTAGTGAACATCTTAAATGGTTATTAAAAGCAATCGAACAAGGAGTAAACTGTAAAGGTTATATGCTTTGGGCTTTCACGGATAATGTGTCCCCCATGAATGCCTTCAAAAACAGATATGGGCTTGTAGAGATTAACTTAGAGGAAAACCGCAATCGAGAAATGAAAAAGTCAGCTTATTGGTATAAGCAAATCATTGAAACGAGAGAAATAACAGTTAAAAATGATGATTTTATTAAATAACAGGGGGAATCAATCATGAAAAGAATTATATTAGCTTGTGCAGCGGGGATGTCTACTTCGATTGTGGTATCAAAAATGAAGACAGCTATTAAGGCAAGAGGAGAAGAAATAGATGTTTATGCTATTCCAGAAGGGGCAATTGCCTATGAATTAGCAACTTCCAGTGAGGGTGTAATGGCGATCCTTTTAGGACCACAAGTACGCTTTATGAAACAAGCTGCTGAAAATGCGGCGAAACCATACGGGATTCCAGTTGATGTTATTGATACAAAGCTATACGGTACAGCAAATGGAGAGAAAATATTAGACCACGCGTTATCATTAGCAAAAAATTAATGGGTCAGTAGAGGTGGCGGAATGAATACTTTAGAAGAAATGCAAACAGCAGCTTTTCAAATTATTACGTATGCAGGAGAAGCGCGCAGTAATTATGTAGAAGCAATCCGTATAGCAAGAGCGGGAGAAATAGAAGAAGCTCGTCAAAAGATAACAGAAGGTGAAACTAGCTATAATCAAATCCATAAAGTCCATGCCTCTCTTATACAAAGAGAAGCATCTGGAGAGCAATTGCCTTTTTCCCTGATTCTTATGCATGCAGAAGATCAAATGCTAACAACCGAAACATTAAAGATTATGGCAAGTGAAATGGTTGAAATGTGTGGAATGATTTTAAATAAGACATCATAAAGGAAAGTAAGAGACTGGGACAAAACAAAATATAAATAGATAAAGACGAACAATTTCTCATTTAGTAGCGAAGCCAATTCGTTCCATCCTTTTTTTAAAAGAAATATAATGAGTAGGAAATACAAAGCAGCCTGAATACACGTAGACTCCTATGGGAGGCTTGGCGCTCGGCCCATGGAAAGCGAAGTGTATGCAGGCTGCGGGTGATCACCACAAACCTTCTTTCTTAAAATGAATAAACCCCAAACAATTATACAAACTTTTCTTAGCATGTACGTATAATCGTTCGGGGTTATTTGGTTGAAAAGGCTTATGTCCCAGCTCCTTATTTTTTGGAACTATTTCATGAAATTTTCCCTTCCTTTATTTTTTCATTTCTAACTAATGGTTTTTCATACACTAGTTTAATGAAATAGCCATATAAAGCCGCTAAGATTTGTTGAAATAGCATCCCGATCACAACGGGAACAGCTACTGCTGGAGGAAAGAAGCCTACAGCAAGTACGGCTCCAGCACTAATGTTTCTCATACCCCCCGAATAAATCATCGCAATGATTTCCTCCTTGCTACGCTTCGTTATTACCCCTAATATCCATGCAAAAAAGTAACCAGATAATGCAATGATAAAAACAGTAAGAGCTACTTGAAGAAATTTTTTATCAATATTTCGTAAGTAAGGAGCAACAACGGAACTGTTAATACTAACAACAAGCGCTAATCCAATTTTGGAAAAAGGCGAAAGTGTCTGGTTCCATGCTTTGGCTTTTTCCAATGCAAACTGATTCACAAGCATACCAGCAATCGAAGGTAGAACAATCATTCCAAGGAGACCTTTCATCATCCCCCACACCTCTAATTGTACAGCTTCTCCAACAAGCAAACTCATACTCAATGGAACTAGGAATGGAGAAAGCAATGTATCGAGCAATATAATCGCGAGTGTGAGCGCGATGTTTCCTTTATATAGGCTAACCCAAATAACACTCGTAATCCCAGTAGGAATAACAACGGCTAAAGTAAGACCTGTAATTGTATAAGGATCATTTTGAAAAAATAGATGCCCGATCATAAAAGCCCATAAAGGAGTGATGAGATGAAGAATAGCTAGTGTTAAGAGTAAAGAAAGTGGGTGAGTAATCGTATATTTCACTGATTTTAAGTTAGATGTCAAGCTACCTATAAAAGTCATGACAGCAAAAATCCATGGTACTAAGAAAGCGGCATGATGCAGCACGCCCGATAGTAATACACCAATTACTACACTAATAGGGGTTAAAAGCGGCATCCACTTCCCAAGAAAAGCATTCATTTTTTGTAACATGCACAGGACTCCAGTCTAAATTTATCTATTTATCATTTAATAATAAAGTGGGTTGTGGGAAAATTCTTATATGATGTGAAAAAACACAAAAGTAGTGATTAGGTGCAATTTACATTATTCGTATATTCAAAGAGGTAAGAATAAGCTAATATTAACACATGAAAGCGTTAGCAAATTTATGATCTGAAAATTTAAATAAAATAATTAGGAGGTTTTAAGTAATGATGCAAAAAGTTCAGCGTTTTGGTGGCGCATTATATGTACCGGTTCTGCTTTTTCCGTTTGCTGGTGTAGTAATTGGGTTAACAATTCTTTTTAAAAATCCATTAATAATGGGTTCCCTAGCAGATCCCGAAAGTCTTTGGTACCAATGTTGGTTTATTATCGGTGAAGGTGCTTGGGCTGTATTAAGACAAATGCCATTGTTATTTGCAATAGGAATTCCCATTGCATTAGCCAAAAAAGCTCACGCACGAGCCTGTATGGAAGCACTTATTACGTAATGTATCACGCTCTTCGATTCTACGATTGGCTCAAAAGATGGGTTTTAGCGGATATAGTGAATTTCGTGTGTTTCTAAAGTGGGAAGACGAAGAGGAAGAAATCAGTCAAAGTTATATCGGAACCTTAACACATGATCTAGAAGCAACATTAAAACATTTGCAGGATAAAAATTTTGATGAGATATGTGAAGTAATCGATAAATCGGACAGAATTTTTGTATATGGAACAGGTTCTGCCCAATTAAATGCGGCACATGAGCTACAACGTGCATTTATCGTCCAACATCGCTATTTAACCATTATCCATGATGAGACAAAATTTGAAGTTATTTTACCTGATCTCCGTCCAACCGATTTAATGATTATTATTTCTTTATCCGGGGATACATCAACATTAATACCGAAGATTCAAAAACTTGTTGCGAAAGGAATTCCTTTTATCTCGATTACGAATATGAAAAATAATAATTTGGCACGAATGACTCCTCATAATCTCTATGCTACTACTACTTCTGTACCGACTAACAGTGGGATTAATTATACATCATTAGCTTCTTTTTTTATCGTTGGAGAAGTACTAGCAAGTCAATATCTCGAATATAAGGAGCACAAAAGAAAAAAATAGCGAGGTGCTTACATGTTTGTAAAATTTGCGGATAAAGGAATAAATAATCAAAAGAGTGTATTTCCGATAAGGAAGGCAGCTATTCTAAATACTGCAAAATATATTTGCTACGCGATACCCGTTTTATTTCTTGCCTATATTTATCTAGCGGCTATACAGACTAACGTGCCATTTTTACAATATATAGAACAAAATCCATTTATAACAATATTATTTGTTATTGCGATGATTCAACCATTTGTTAGCTTGGCTATCGGATTGGGAATGAGATCGTTCGTTAAGCATTCACCTTTTGTTCTTTGGTCATTTATTATATTGGCAGCTGCAGAATTGTTAATGGGAAATATTCTTGTATGTGTACTAATTATCTGGGGCTTAATCTCTTTTAGAAAACAAAGTTCAAATAGGAAGAACAGAGCAGATGAAATATCACGAAGTAATTCGATATATTTGTTTTTTGGTTTATCCGCATTCCTTTTCTTTTTGTCCATTATCTGTATTTGGGCGTTCCTACGAATTAGTGGAATATAAAATGCTGTGACTAGTAAGGGTGTCTTATTAAAAGACACTTTTTTGCTATGCAGTAAGATATGGTCTTCAGTGGTGCTTTTCCTCAATAAACCCTCAAGCAAAGATCCTCTCATTATGTATCTGTATTAAATAAGAAAAAACCTTTTTAGAGATTAACTCTTTTTTTTATAATAATTATCCGATTCGCCTATTTTTACATATAGTATAGCAAGAAGCGAGTTTAGAAGTGTGGGACGTTCATTGAAAGCTTAGAAATTTTTTTATAAAAATAATCGAAAACAATGAACATTTCAGAATGGAGGGCTGCAATTGTATAAATTAGAGGTTAAGAACAGCAGTAAAGTTTTCCGGAAAAATGGAAAGGAGTTTTTCGCATTAAAGGATACAAATTTGCAGATTCCGGAAGGGAAATTTATCAGCATTATTGGTCCAAGTGGATGTGGAAAATCTACCTTATTCAATATTATTGCGGGATTAATAAAACCATCTACAGGCAATGTCTTGTTAGACGGAAAAGATATCGTTGGAAAAAGTGGGCATGTTGGCTATATGCTTCAAAAAGATTTGCTCCTCCCGTGGCGAAATATTCTCCATAATGTGATTTTGGGATTAGAAGTAAAGGGTGTTCCAAAAAAGGAAGCAATTCAAAGAGCACTACCTTTACTAGAAAGATATGGACTAGAAGGATTTGAAAAACATTTTCCCGACGAGCTTTCTGGTGGAATGAGGCAACGAGCTGCCTTACTGCGAACATTGCTTTATGATCAAGATGTTATTTTGCTTGATGAGCCTTTTGGTGCTCTCGATGCACAAACGCGATTGCTTATGCAGGAATGGCTCTTACAAATATGGGGAGATTTTAAGAAAACGATTCTGTTTATTACTCATGATATAGACGAAGCCATTTTTTTGTCAGATGAAATATATATTCTCACACCTAGACCAGGCACGATTAAAGAAAAGGTATCGATTCATTTACCAAGACCTAGAAACGAACAAACACTACTAGACTCTGAATTTATTCAATTAAAAGAATATGT
Source organism: Niallia alba (assembly GCF_012933555.1). GTDB lineage: Bacteria > Bacillota > Bacilli > Bacillales > Cytobacillaceae > Niallia > Niallia alba. The sequence goes on along the minus strand of NZ_JABBPK010000001.1, from coordinate 4,854,569 downwards.
ACTACAAGCACTAAAATCAAATGAAGAAACAGAATGAGGAGGGAGGAATGGAGAAATGGAATCAAAGGAAAATACTACAGTTCTTTATATAGAGGATGAAGAAGCAATTGCTAAGAAAAGAAAGAATTTTACTCGCATCGGACAATGGAGCTTTGGGGTTATTTTTCTTCTTGCCTGGGAGCTGCTTTCCAAATGGAAAATTATTGACTCCTATTATTGGAGCAGTCCTTCTACCATATGGAAGACAGGTTATATAGCTTGGACGGAAGGTTCTTTATGGAGTGATTTATTATACACATCAGGGGCAACTATTTTTGGTTTTAGTTTAGGAACTTTCTTTGGAGCCTTGTTGGGGCTTTCCTTCTGGTGGTCCTACTATTATTCTCGTATTTCAGAGCCTTATCTAATTGCATTTAATGCAGTACCAAAACTAGCCCTAGCACCTGTACTTGTTATTTTATTTGGCATAGGCTTTAGCTCCAAAGTAGTTCTTGCTTTTATGATGACCATTATTACGACAGCTCTTGCTGCATATAGTGGAGTGAAGGCAGTTGATAAGGACTTAGAAAAATTAATGTATTCACTTGGAGCAAAGAGATGGCATGTTTTCACAAAAGTTGTTGTCCCAACGACAATGCCTTGGATTGTGAGCAGCCTAAAAATAAACATAGCTTTAGCTTTAGCAGGTACTATTGTTGGTGAATTTATTAGCTCAAGACAGGGAATTGGTAGAATGATCCTATATGCAGGGCAAATTATGAATATTAATCTTGTCTGGGTGGGAGTAGCTGTGTTATCCATCCTATCCATTGTGATGTATTTTGCTACTGTATGGCTAGAAAGGATACTTTTGAGAGGAAGAAATATCGATTAAATATTTTCCCCCTTGAATAGAACATAAAGAGAAAAAAGGTTCCATATATATGAAATAGAATATTTATTTCCATTATCCACATTACACTTCTGGTTAATCTTCATTTTCCTACCTACTAACAAACTTTCCATTCTATTTATATGTGAAAAAGGGGGCATTACTTTGAAAAAGTGCAGGCTTTTTCTACTTGCTTGTCTTAGTATCGTCTTAGTCCTTGCTGGATGTGCTTCAAATAAGGGTACAAAGGAAACGAAGGATGGTTTACGAAAGCTTGTCATTTCTGAACCAGTTCACTTAATTGGATACCTTCCATTATATGTCGCGATCGAGGAAGGGTATTTTGAAGAAGAGGGACTGGAGGTAGAGGTTATTACGGCAACAGGGGGAGCACATGTTACGTCTGTTGTCAGTGGCGATGCATGGGGAGTCATGGGTGGACCGGATTCAGTGCAAATGGCCAATCTAGGTAGTTCTGATCCTATTCAGTCAGTAGTAAATGTTGTAAACCGCGCTAATGTTTACTTGATGGGAAATTCAGAGGTTACGATTGATAGTACAAACAAAGAAGAACTAGCAAATTATCTAAAAGGAAAAACAATTGCTGCTGGTCGTTATGGTGGAAGTCCTAATCTTTTAACTAGATGGTTGTTAATGGACTTAGGGCTAGACCCAGAAAAAGACGTTAAATTAGAAGAACCAGCTGATGCAAGTGCTGTTGTTTCCCTTGTTGAATCTGGAAATGCAGATATTGCAAATGGAGGAGAACCGCAAATCACGGAAGGAATTAAAAAAGGTGCTTGGAAAGAGCCGTTTTACAGTTTCGCAAGTTTAGGAGATTATCCTTATTCCGTTGTTAGTGTAAAGAAATCCACCATTGAGAAAGAACCAGAAGTGGTGGAAAGCTTTGTAAGAGCAGTATTAAAGGGATTAAAGAAAGTAGAGGAAGACCCAGAACTTTCGATGAAAGTGTTAAAGGCAGAGTTTCCTTCCACTTTAGAGGAAAGCTTACAAGCATCTTTAGATAGAGCCTATGCGGATGAATTATGGAGTAAAGATGGCTTTATTTCAGAAGAAGCAGTAGCAAAGCCAATGGATGTTGTGGAAAAAACAGGTGTATATACAGAAGGGTATAAATACGATGAATTAATTGACATGCAATTTGTAGAGAAACTGTCAAAGGAATAAAGGAAACAGGTGCTAAAACAGATTCCATAAGTGCAGCTAACCACTAGTGGGGAGGAGGAAAAATCCCACTGATGGAAGTATTTTTATAGAGAAAATAGTTCTTTTCGCCGTAACGAAAATAGGGTAAAATGAGGGCATAAGCATATATGGACTACTAGGGGTGCCAGTAGATGGCTGAGAGAAAAACAGTTCGTTTTTTAACCCTAAAGACCTGATCTGGATCATACCAGCGTAGGGAAGTAGTGGATTCACTCTATTTCTTTTTGACTTTATCAGTCGGGTCTGTTTAGATCTGGCTTTTTTGTATTTGTTAAAGGTCAGTGTATGAATAGCCCTCTGACATTCTTTCCTGTCTACTAGTCAGTTGAGATAAGGTTCGCTTAGTCTCTTGCTTAAATTTGTTTGAGTGGAGGAAAAATACGATGAAAAGAATTAAATTATTGGTTATAATGGCCATGTTTACGGCGATTGGGACATATGGATCAACTATGTTATGGTTTCCGGCAGGTATTGCCAAAGCATATCCAGTCCAACATGCATTAAACGTAATAGCTGGAGTAATTCTTGGACCGATCCCAGCAGTGATTATTGCCTTTGCTACTTCACTGTTAAGAAACTTATTGGGAACGGGATCTTTATTAGCATTTCCAGGGAGTATGATTGGCGCACTTCTAGCAGGCTATCTATTTCATAAAACATCTAAACCAATCTTTGCAGCTTTAGGGGAATTTGTCGGAACAGGCATTATCGCTTCATTAGTGGCAGTACCATATGCCTCTATCCTATTAGGCACAAAAACAGGCGCCCTATTTTATATGCCATCCTTCGCTGTCAGTAGTTTTGCAGGATCGATAATCGGGTTAATTTTAGTAAGTAGATTGGTAAAAATAAAGTCATTTCAACTGTTAAATCAAAATTAGGAGAATAAAGAGAGAACCGATTAGACTTAGCGTAAATTGGCTTTGGATGATTGGTTCTTTTTGTGGATAAGTAGAGTTTTTCTGTGGATGAATTGTGGATAATAGAGTGGATTAGAAGTGTTTTCGGGAAAATAAGTGACAAATAAGGCAGGAGATTTGGTGGGATGGGGATTTGTTGTGGAAAAATAGCTATGATGAAGGATTGAAAGCCAGTATTGGGGATTTTCTGTGGATAAAGATGGTTGTTTATTAGAAGCATGAAGGCTTTTTAGTAGGATAGCGTAGCAAAAAGGTGTTCAAAAAGAGGATGCCTCCCCTCTAAAGGAAAAAGATAATAAAACGATCAACAACCAAATCTCCACACAAATCAAAACCCTCCTTACTTCTTCATAATAACAATTTAATATCTCAAGTGAATATTTGTAATAACAAATATTCACTTGTTGTCCCTGACTAGTAATTCCGCTCGATGACAAAATGTGCTCTATCTCCACGGAAAATAGTCTTTGAGTATTCTATGGCAGTTTCATCTTCTGCATAAGCAAATGTTTCTAGTAAAAAGCACGGAGAACCAGTAGGAATCTCAAGCTTTTTAGAAATCGTATCATCCGCTAAAATCAATTCTAAGTGCTCTACTGTTTTTCTAATCTTTATGTCGTATTTTGTTTCAAGCATCTTATATAAAGATTTTTCACAGGCTGCGCTGTCTAGTCCGGGCACCTTGTACCAGGGTAGATAGGATATCTCATACTGAAGAGGAGTATCATTTACATAACGCATACGTTCTAGGCAATTGACGGGATCACCTATATTTTGTTTAAACTGTTTTGCAAGAAAGTCTGTGGCTTCAATGACTTTAAGTTGTAATACCTTAATGGATGGGTCTTTCCCTTGCATCGTAATTTGTTCGGAAAACTGTTCTACTGTACTAGTTAAAGATTGTTTTACTTTATTTTCAGCCACAAAGGTACCTTTCCCTTGTACTCTATAGACATATCCTTCAATTGTTAACTGTTGGAGTGCTGTACGGATAGTTGTCCTACTCACTCCAAATGTCTCACAAAATTCAGCCTCGGTTGGCAACTTAGTATTTGGTTGATATTCGCCACTTTTAATCATGTTGATAATAGACTCTTTTACAATTGAGTGTAATGCAGCTTCTTTGTTTATTTCTTCCACAATCGTTTCCCTCCATAATGTCCCTATGAATAGAATATCTTTTCTTTTCTTAATACGCAAACAATTAATAAAACTTGTAATAACAAATTTGAAATATATTGAAATATTTGAAATTTGTTATTACAATATAGATGTAAGGTAAAAGTATTTCTTAATCTCTCTTAGGGAAGGGTGGCTTGAAAAGAATCGTATGAAAGATGTAAGAAGGTGTGACTCTTGTTTTATGATTAAAAATCAGAATAATCTATCTTTTTAAAGGGGATGAATTAGTGAATATTCTATTATGTTGTTCGGCTGGAATGTCTACAAGTTTACTAGTTTCAAAAATGGAACAAAGTGCAAAAAATCAAGGAATAGATTGCAAAATTTGGGCGATAGCAGCATCAGAAGTGAACAATGAGATAGAGAACGCTGACGTCGTTTTATTAGGTCCACAAGTACGTTTTCTTTTGCCTCAAGTGAAAAAAGCAGGCGATCAACAGGGGATCCCGGTCGCAACCATTAATCCACAGGACTACGGACTATGTAATGGTGAAAAAGTGCTGGCACAAGCCACTACATTAATTAAGGGGGAATAAGAGATGATGGGATTTATTGAAAAATTTATCATGCCTTTTGCATTAAAGTTAGGTAATCAAAGGCATCTACTTGCGATTAGGGATACACTAATTGGAATGATTGCTATTACCATTGTAGGATCATTTGCTGTCTTATTTAATAATCTAGGCCAGATTATTCCCCCATATGGAAGAATGATGGAGTCAATATTTGGTCCTAACTGGTCAACTTTGGGAGGAGATATTTGGTTTGGAACCTTTGCATTTCTTTCCGTTTTTGCGGTATTTGGAATTTCCTATAAATTAGCTAGATCATATGGTGATGAAGGTTTTGAAGCAATGCTTATTTCCGCAGCGTGTTTTTTCTTATTATTGCCCCAAACAGCAAATGTGACCTTACCTATAGATGAAGCGGCGTCTGAAACGGTTGCAGGTGGAGTCTGGGGATTAGTATCCGTTAACTATTTTAATGCAACAGCCCTTTTTACAGCCATTATCGTAGCATTGGTAGCTACAGAAATATTCCTGCGATTAGCGAAAATCAAAGCGTTAGTAATAAAAATGCCCGATGGAGTGCCTCCTGCTGTTGCTAAGTCGTTTGCAAAATTAGTGCCAGGTATGGGGACTATTTTTCTAGTAGGGCTATTTGGCGTAGTTTTTAGAATGATAACAGATGGAAAGGTTTTAAATGATTGGTTAAATACGGTTATTGTGTCTCCATTAACAAGTGCTGTTGACTCTCTTCCATTTGCAATATTAATAGTTTTATTGGTGCACTTGTTCTGGATGGTTGGTCTACATGGACCCAATGTATTAGGTGGAATTACGACACCGTTATTTGAAAAAACAGGAGCTGAAAATATTGATTTAGCTCAAGCTGGAGTTCAGGCATTGGGAGAATATCATATTCTTGCTGGATCATTTCTAGATGCTTTTGTGTATTTGGGAGGGTCAGGGGCAACCTTAGGGCTAATTATCGCGATGATTATTGCAGGAAGGAAACGATATAAACAAATGATTGGTCTTGGCGGAGCGCCAGGTATTTTCCAAATCAATGAACCTATCCTTTTTGGTTTGCCAATTGTTTTAAATCCAATTTGGTTTATTCCGTTTGTAATTGGACCTGTTATTACAACGATTATTTCTTATCTTGCAGTCTATTACGGCATCGTTCCACCGATAACCGCTAAAATTCCTTGGGTAACACCACCGATAGTCGGCGGTTACTTAGCAACAGGAGGAAGTTTTTTAGGAGCTGGCTTAGCAGCCTTAAACTTAATCATATCAACAGTTATCTATCTACCGTTTGTTTATGCTCAAGTCAAAATTGATTCGAAAAATAAAACAGAGCTTACAAAAGATTCCGATTCTGTAAGTGTCTAAAAGAAAGTAGGAAAATAAGGTGAATACGGAAGAATTATACCAGCTCTCCTTTCAGCTGATTTTACATAGTGGAAATGCGAGAAGCTTTGCGATGGAAGCAATCCAAGACGCGAAAAAAAAGGATTTTCATGCTGCCAAAAAGAAGATAACAGAGTCGGATACAGAACTATCAGAGGCTCATAAAATTCAGACAAAATTACTCCATCTTGAGGCGGGCGGGGACAAATTTACAATTCCAGTTATTCTTATTCATGCACAAGATCACTTAATGACAGCAATAACATTAAAGGAACTTGCTCTTGAAATCATTGAATTGCGTGAAGAATTTTTGCAAGGGACACCAAGAGAGGGGATGGCAGAATGAGTCAGAGCTTAAAAATAGTAACAATAGGTGGTGGCTCAAGCTACACGCCTGAACTAATTGAGGGTTTCATTAAGTATCATGAAGAACTGCCTGTAAAGGAAATATGGCTTGTTGATATTGAAGAAGGGAAAGAAAAGTTAGAAATAGTCGGGGAGTTAGCGCGTAGAATGGTAGCGAAGGCGGGAGTTCCCATCGATATTTTTCTAACATTAGATCGGAAAAAGGCACTGGTGGACGCTGATTTTGTGACAACACAATTACGTGTAGGACAGCTCGCTGCAAGAGCACTTGATGAAAAAATTCCATTGAAGCATGGCGTTATTGGCCAAGAGACAAATGGACCTGGTGGACTATTTAAAGCTTTTCGTACGATTCCCGTTATTTTGGAAATAGCAAAAGAAATGGAAGCATTGTGCCCCAATGCATGGTTAATCAATTTTACTAATCCTGCTGGGATGGTAACAGAAGCAGTACTTCGCTACAGCAACATTTCAAAAGTAGTTGGTCTATGTAATGTGCCGATTGGAATGGAACGTGGTGTTGCAGATTTATTGAGTGTTGATCCTGCAAGAGTAAGAATAGATTTCGCTGGATTGAATCATATGGTTTATGGGCTTGACGTTTATGTGGATGGCAAAAGTGTGAAGCGTGAGGTCATTGAATTAATAACAGATCCTGATAAAGCAATTACAATGCAAAATATTCATGCTATGGGATGGGAGCCTGAATTTTTAAGAGGATTAAATTTATTTCCTTGCCCTTACCACAATTACTATTATAAAACAGGCGATGTGCTTGCACAGGAACTAAAGGAAGCCGAAAAAGGGGAAACTCGAGCTGAAGTTGTGCAAAAATTAGAAGAGGGATTATTTGAATTATATAAGGACCCAGAATTGGCCATAAAACCTCCTCAGTTAGAAAAACGTGGAGGCGCTTACTATAGTGATGCTGCTGTACGTTTGATCCGCTCCATGTATATGGATAAATGTGATATTCAGGCAGTCAATACAGTAAATCATGGAGCTATAACAGGACTTCCATATGAATCTGCAGTGGAAATAAGTTGTATCATTACGAAAGACGGACCGAAGCCAATTGCTGTTGGCGAACTTCCAGTAGCAGTACAGGGGCTAGTAGCGCAAATTAAATCGTTTGAAAGAGTGGCTATTGAAGCTGCTATTTCTGGGGATTATGAAAAAGCCTTACTTGCTATGACTATTAATCCACTTGTACCAAGTGATCGAGTTGCAAAGCTAATTCTAGATGAAATGCTAGAGGCCCATAAAGCATATGTCCCACAGTTTTTTGCGAAAAAAGAAAGTGTTCGTATATAATAAGCTTGCTATGTAGCAGTAAAACATGGCTGTAAAGCTTTAAAAGGAGACGAATCCATGACAAAAGTGATTATTAATGCAGATGATTTCGGTCTAAGTCGAGGAGTCAACTATGGAATTATCGATACCCATCTCAAGGGGATTGTTACTTCCGCAACCATGATGATGAATGCAAAGGCAACAAAGCATGCCATTTCGTTAGCAAAAGATACACCGTCTTTAAAGGTAGGTGTCCATCTTGTATTAACATGGGGGAAGCCGCTGTTAGACGATGTCCCAAGTCTTGTTGATGAAACAGGGAAATTTAAAAAACAGATGTTTGTTTATAGCAATCCATTTTCTATAATTTTAGATGACTTAGAAAGAGAATGGACGGCGCAAATTGAAAAATGCCTAGATGCAGACCTTACACCGTCTCATTTAGATAGTCATCATCATGTACATGGAATAAAGGAGTTCTATCCCGTCATAAAAAAGCTTTCTGATAAATATAAGTTACCTGTAAGAAATGCAGGAGCTCATTTTACCGATATTCAAACATTAACAGACGTCTTTCTCGATGATTTCTATGATGATGGCGTTGTAGAAAGCTATTTTGAAAGATTGCATGAACGAGTGGAGGATGGGAAAAGCATAGAAGTAATGACCCATCCTGCCTATTTAGATCAAACGTTAAAGCAGGAATCTTCTTATACTATGCAAAGAATAAAGGAAACAAAAATTTTAATGGAAGCAAAGTCTGTTAAACAGATTATATAGTAACAACAAGGAGTTTGGCACAAAACAAAATATATAATGGATAAAGACGAACAATTGCGCTATAGACAGACGCACGCGTTCTACGGGGAGGAAGCTGAGCCTCGTCGTTGCACTGTGGGGTCTAAAGCTTCTCTATTTCCCGCAGGAGTCGAGTGTCCTCCGCTCCATTCCACTTCGTTTTTAGAGGTTATTTAGTTTCTTATTTTTTCAAAAAAATTAATTATTAGGAAAAATAGAGCAGACTGAATACACGTAGACTCCTATGGGAGTTGCGAGAAAGTCCAAGACCCCGCAGGAACGCAGTGACGAGGAGGCTTGGCGCTCGCCCCATGGAAAGCGAAGTGTATTCAGTCTGCGGGTGATTACCACAAACCTTCTTTGTTAAAATTAATAAAAAACCCGAGTTATTATACGAAACTTGATAAGCATCTTCATATAATAGTTTGGATTCAACCTTGGCTGGAATACTTATGTCCAGCCTCTTTTTTGTATTTTGATAAGGTGTCCCATTCCCTCATAAAATTAATCCACTTCAACAAATATAGAAATCGCCTATTGACTGAATAAAATAAATCATATATGGTTATATACATAACTATATAACCATATAACAGTAAAGTTAGAAAGGCGGTGATCCTGCATTGAACACATCATTTAATGACAGCAAGCCAATCTTTTTGCAAATAAAGGAGCTAATAGAAGATCAAATTGTTAATGACCAGTTAAAGGGAAATGAGCAAATCCCTTCAACTACACAGCTTGTTAACTTTTATAAAATAAATCATTTAACGATTTCTAAAGGAATCAATCTGCTTGTCGAGAATGGGATAATTTATAAAAAAAGAGGTGTAGGGATGTTTGTGGCAGAGGGGGCAAAAGAAAAACTATTAACGCAGAGGAAAGAGCAATTTCTTGATCAATATTTACTTCCCATGATCCAAGAGGCAAAAAAATTAGGTATCTCCGAGGAAGACATTTCAAAAATGATAAATCAATTAAAAGGAAGTGAATAAAAATGGGTTTTGATATAAAACTTAATCAAGTTTCTATGATATTTGGAAAATATCAAGCGTTAAAAGATATTAGTTTGCATCTAGAAGAGAATAAAATATACGGACTTATTGGCAGAAATGGGTCTGGGAAGTCTACTTTATTATCTTTGCTAGCGTCTTTTACTCAGCCAACAGCTGGATCTATAAAAATTGCAAACCGAGATTCGTTCGAAAATGCTGCGATTATGTCGGAGGTAAGCTTTGTTTACGAAACAGATTATAGTGCAGAAACAGAAAAGGTGAAAGGATTAATCGAAACGGTAGAAAGATATCGCCCTAATTTCGATCGCCAATATGCATTGGATTTAGTGAAATTATTTAACTTGCCCTTAGATAATTATGTATCAAAATTATCTAAGGGAATGCAATCTGCCCTCAATGTCACTTTAGGATTAGCTAGTAGATCGAAAATTACCATTTTTGATGAGGCGTATAACGGCATGGATGCTCCAACAAGGGAAAAGTTCTATAAAGAAGTACTGGCGGATTACGAACGATTTCCTCGGACGATTATTCTTTCGACGCATTTAGTATCCGAAATGGATTATTTATTTGAAGAAGTGGTGATTCTTCAAAATGGTGAAGTAATTATAAAGGAGCCAATCGATCTTCTACTGGAAAAGGGGGCTTCTTTTTTAACGGAGTAGAATTTCCGGTAGTACTCTCCTTTATAGGAACAATTTTGCTAATTCTGATGGTGCTTTGGATGAATCGAGTAACTTTAAAAAAGGTAGCTGTCAAAATGAAGTAATATTTATCCCATCTTAACGGACAGTAAGACTCCGGCCGTAAGCTTATGAGAATTCGAGGAAGATAGGTGGGAGACCAACTGTCCGTAAAGGTTAGAATGGTTCAATTAACTCGAAGTTGGAGATGAGGGAAAACCCAATGGAGGAAAGTTTTACTTTAAAGGAAATTAGTTTATAAAGGAGAATTTTAGATGGTATTTTTCGAAAAAGTATTTAATTGGCTTCTTGTCATTGGGTTGTTATTAATGGTCGGTAGATTATTAACATTGATGTTTATGTTTTTAGACATTCCGTTTACAACATTCTTTAAGGATTATAGTCTTGCATCCATTATTTTGCTAATTATAGGATTAATTGGTTCCCAGGCGATAAAGGAAAAGAAAAAATAGTTCTTGTATTTTTTCTAAGATTCTTATTGTTGAAAGCTTTCCAAACGCGATAAAATAAAAAGAGATACAAGTTGTGAACGATTTAAATAGCGTTTTGGAGAGGAGTAGATGGATGACAAGTGAGCCGCACAATCCGTTTAGAAGGGATATGTATGATTCCCTTGAAAGCTTTGCAGATCATGTTAGTGAACTATTAGGATGTCCCATTACATTGGAGGACCCCCATCATCGTGTATTAGTGTACAGCAGTCATGACGAAGAAACGGATATGGTAAGAATTTCTACCATCATTAGTCGCAGGGTTCCAGAGAAAGTGATTAATCGTTTATGGAAGGATGGAGTAATTCCTCAGCTTCTTCAAAGTAAAAAGCCAATTCGGATTAAAGAGAAGAAAGAAATTGGGCTAGGAAATCGCGTGGCAGTTTCGATTTGGAGAGGTGAAGAGGTAATTGGATACATTTGGGCAATTGAATTGGGTACTACTATTACAGAAGAGAAAATGGGGCTTTTAGAAAATGCGGCAACTGTAGCGCGTCATCTTTTAGCACGTTTTGCTACAAATAAAACCCCTACTTTACAGGATAACCAAGAATTCTTTTGGAGAATGTTAACAGGTTATGTGACAAAGGCAGATGTAGATGAGAAGCTAAAAGAAATCGGCATTTCTTCTTTAGGTTCCTTTACGGTGATGATTTTTCCTTTTTCTAAAATGATTACAAAGGAAATAGAAAAACATATTCTCTATTTATTGAAAGTATCACAAGACGTAAAAATTTCTTTCTCGACAATTGATGATAATGAATTAGTTATATTGGCATCTCCTCTAGGGGATAGCCGGAACTCCATTGCTTGTTTTAAAAAATTCATTAGTAATTTTCAGCAAAACCTAGAAGAAAGGTTTTCTATTAAACAGGTTAAAGGCTCATTTGGTGGAATCTACAAACAGTATGGCGATGTACCAAAAAGCTTTAGAGAAGCTAGAACTGTTCTGGAGGTTCGAGAGAGATTTCCCCAGGAAGCAGGTACGTTTTTTCATTATCAAGAATTAGGTATTTATCAGTTTCTAGATATTCTATTGGAAAAAAGAAGGCAGGATGGATCGGAGAATGTTGCTATACGGAATCTAAAAGAATATGATCAAACACATAATACGGAGTTATTGGCAACTCTTGAGATTTATTTAGATGAAGGTGAAAGTATGCAAAAAACAGCTGCACGATTGCATATTCATCCTAATACGCTTGCTTATCGTTTAAAACGGATGATCGAAATTATGGAAGTTGATTTATCAGTGCCTAGTCAAAAGTTTATGATTTATTTAGATTTAAAATTAATGTATTGGCAGAAGGAGTAGTATCCCCAACCCTTCCTCTTTTTCTATTTGTGTCTTTTCACAAATGAACAGTTTTTGTTTCATTAATTTTAACAAAGATAATTTTCAGAATTCGTCCTATTATAATAATAAGATATCTAACAGTTAATGTTAGAATTTATAACAAGGAGGAATTCTCATGATTATTGGTATCCCAAAGGAAATTAAAAACAATGAAAATAGGGTCGCAATTACTCCTTCCGGTGTTTCTTATTTAAAAAGTGGCGGCCACGAAGTGTTAGTGGAACAAAACGCAGGAGTCGGCAGTGGTTTTACAGATGAAGAATATGTGGTAGCAGGTGCGAAGATTATCGAATCCGCAGCTCAAGTATGGAATACAGCAGAAATGATTATAAAAGTAAAAGAACCACTAGCTTCTGAATACCAATACTTCCGCAAAGGACTCATCTTATTTACGTATTTACATTTAGCGGCAGAGCGAGAACTAGCAAAGGCTTTGACAGAAAACGGTGTAATTGGAATAGCCTATGAAACGATTGAAGTAAATGGGAAATTACCATTATTAACACCAATGAGTGAGGTTGCTGGAAGAATGGCTGTCCAAATTGGTGCACAATTTTTAGAAAAACCGCATGGTGGCAAAGGAATCTTATTAGCTGGTGTTCCTGGCGTGAAGAAAGGCAATGTAACGATTATTGGCGGCGGCATTGTTGGTGCCAATGCAGCGAAAATCGCAATTGGGTTAGGGGCAAATGTAACGTTATTAGATTTAAATCCTGAAAGATTAAGAGAATTAGACAATCAATTTGGTGCAAGCCTAAGCACCGTTATTTCTAACCCGGCGAATATTGAAGAAGCGGTTATAAATGCAGACTTAGTAATTGGGGCTGTGCTAATTCCAGGTGCAAAAGCTCCTAAATTAGTAACAGAAGACATGGTAAAGAAAATGGCTCCAGGTTCTGTTATCGTCGATGTGGCGATTGATCAAGGAGGAATTTTTGAAACAGTTGATCATATTACGACCCATGATAATCCTACCTACGTTAAGCATGGAGTTGTACATTATGCTGTAGCCAATATGCCTGGTGCTGTGCCGCGAACGTCTACTATTGCATTAACAAACGTAACAATGCCATATGCACTGCAAATTGCAAATCAAGGAGCAGTGGCTGCTATTGAAAGTAATTACGCCATTAAACAAGGAGTCAATACTTTCGCAGGAAAAATCACATATGCTCCCGTGGCAAAAGATCTAGGCTACGACTACAAGCCAGTCCAAGAACTTATCAACAATTTATCAACAACCACAGTTTGAACATAAATATTCTATAAGCATATCCACAACCGTTCCTCTTGAATAAATCAAGGAAGAACGGTTTTTTGTTGGATTTTTGTATTTCCATATATAATTGAAACTTTTCCCAGGGAAAAACGTATTAGTAAAAGAAAAGGGAAATAATACATCTTGTGGGTGACCGAAACTAATTTAAAGCAATTATATGAAGGGAGAATAAAATGAGCTTAAATGCATTAGAAGTCACAAATCTCACTAAGAGAATCAAAGGAAGAAATATTGTTGATAATGTTAGTTTTTCTGTGGAAAAAGGCGAGATATTCGGGTTGTTAGGACCTAACGGAGCAGGGAAAACAACCATTATCCGCATGATTGTTAATCTAATAAATAGAACAAACGGAAAAGTTGTGATAGATAGTCACAATGTGGATAACGATTTTTCAAAAGCGATGAGCAGCTTAGGTGCTATTGTAGAAAATCCTGAGTTTTATAAATATATGAGTGGATATAAGAATCTAAAGCATTATGCTCGTATGGCAAAGGAACCTATTACAGAAGAACGCTTTAATGAAGTTATTAAACTAGTAGGATTGGAAAATGCTATCCATCAAAAAGTAAAAACGTATTCACTTGGTATGAGGCAGCGTCTTGGGGTTGCTCAGGCGTTATTACATAATCCCACTCTTCTGATTTTAGATGAACCAACAAATGGCTTAGATCCTCAAGGGATTCGTGAATTTAGAGATTATTTACATTTGTTAGCTAGCCAAGGGATTTCTGTTTTAGTTTCCTCCCATCTTTTATCAGAAATGCAATTAATGTGCCATCGGTTTGCAATTATTGAAAAAGGAAAATTAATTCATATTTCGAAAATGGACGAGACGGTTTCTGAAGAAGAAGAAGTAAGTGTAAGAGAAGTAACGTTTGAATTAGAGTCACCAGAAAAAGCTGTTGATATCCTTCGTAATAGTGACATTAAGGTAGAGGAAATCTCCATAAAAGAGAGAGAATTGGTGGTAAAGCTAGCTAAAGAAACCATTCCTCTTGTCAATAAACTGTTTGTTGAAAACGATGTTGCTGTATATGGTATTTATGTTGTAAAAGCTACATTAGAAGATCGTTTCTTAGAAATAACCAATCAGAAGAGAGAGGAGGAAACAAAATGATTGGGTTAGTACAAAATGAACTAATAAAGATTTGGGAAAAGAAAAACAGCTGGATTTTCCCTATTATACTAATACTTGCCCTTATTGGTGGGAGTATTCTAGAGATGAAAATGACTCCGCAATATAAAGGGGATGACTGGCGTGCGTCTGTCCAGTCAGAAATAACAAAACTTGAAAAGAAGCTGCCTACAGCGAAGACAGAAGAAGAATTAATGAACAGTGAAGAAGATTTTGATTGGGAAGATACAAAAGAATCGATTGAAATGAATATTCAAGATTATAAAACTAATTTAGAAAATGATGTTAGTCCTTATACCACTTCTTGGTCAAACATGAATGGAATGGTTATCGGGATGAAATCATTAATTACTTTATTTGCAGTAATCGTTTGTGCTGGAAGTGTTTCTTCTGAATTCTCTGATGGAACAATCAAGCAATTGCTAATTAGACCACATAAACGATGGGCGATTCTTCTATCGAAATATATTGCTGTTTTAATTTATACTGCCATATTAATTATCTTATTAGTTGGTTTTGGTTATTTAATAAGCATAGCGTTTTTTGGTGTAGGAAGTATGGGAGATAAAGTACTTATTAATGGAGTTAGTGGTCAAATTATTGAAGTTGGCGCAGCTTTATTCTTTAAAATGCTTCTTTATTACTTGCCTGGATTATTGCTTGTTGTAAGCTTAGCCTTTATGCTTTCGACATTGTTTAAAAATCAAGCGATAGCCGTTGGAGTTGGGGTATTTGTATTATTCGTTTCCTCTACAATTGGCCAGGTTATTCAGATGCTAGCTACAGATTATGCTTGGCTAAAATTATTGGTATTTCCTCATTTGGATCAAACGATATTCTTAATGCAGGATAAAATAATGAATACAGTAACGATGCCGATGTCCTTAAGTATCTTGTTTGTCTATTATGCTCTATTTATGACGATCACCTTTTGGTTCTTCCAGAAGAAGGATGTAAGTATTTAATAAATAAAATAATGACCATCTATCAGTTCCTGTTTTATATGGGAAACCTGGCAGATGGTCTATTTTTGTTAGAGTATTAAAAAAATTTAGATATCACTTGCGGTAATTGCTAGATTCTTATAGAATGATGTTAGAATTATTGACAATGAAGATAAAAAAATATTACCTAGGAAGGGCTTGTTGAGGTGCATGGGGACATTTTAATGCGAATGTACGATGAAATAATTTCAAATAAAAGTGGGTAATGCCATAATCACTTATTGACTGGGCATTACCATATATAAAGAACATGAATTGTAAAGGGTATACAGTATTGTTTAGTTATTTTGAACAATTCGAAGAAGTTCATGGGCATGTTCACCGGCAACTTCTGCAAGGTGCTCCCAAATCTCGTCTCTCAAAAGATCCAGTTCCACGATCTTTTTAGCTAAATCGACTGCTTCTTTGGTTATCATGTAAGAAGGCTCCTCTCCATTTACATAAATAATACGTAATACCTATTCCTTGATGAGAACTACAAGGAATGGTTTATACATTTAGCATTTTAACGGAAAATAAATAAAAAATCATTAAAACTGTAAGGAAATCTTACCTATTTTTTGATTTTTATGTTAGAAAATATAACAAAAGACGTTCTGTTTTATCTGAAAAGTATTATAATTAAAACAAATGAGAATACTATTTAACTTCATGAGGTGAGATGTAATGGATCATGAGCCATCCTATAAGAAAAGAAAGGTAATAACCATTGGTGTTGTAAGTGAACTAACTGGTTTAACGGAAAGACAAATTCGATATTATGAACAACGAAAACTAATCTTTCCGGAAAGACCAGAAAGAGGAAATCGCAAATATTCATTTTCTGATGTAGAAAGACTCATTGAGATTGCTAATAAACGAGAAGAAGGCGTTCGTACACATGAAATCAGACAAGAGATTATGAAGAAGAATAAGGAAGAAGAAGAACGCAAAATAAAAAAACAAATGCTCCGAGGCCAAATCAACGCGAGATTTGGAATTCAAAACGATTAATAAAACAATTATATGTCTTTTCGTTAAGTCCATTGAATGCATAATGGACTTTTTATTTTGGAAATAATTTTTTCTTTTTCCTATATCCCTCATAAAAAATTCCGTCTATTTTATTTTTTGCTCAAATATTGATAAACTACCCATATTTCATATAAACTGTAATTTATTGATTAGAATAAAATCGAGAACGAAGGTCTATATTAGACTCAGTTAAATTTAATGAAATTGCTTTGCGCCAATTATATAGAAATTTAAACAAAAAAGAATATCTACTAAAAGGTGCATATGCTTTTCTACAATGGAGAGATGATATGTGACATATATATCGGTGGAAAAAACATATGACATAATGGAGATTTGTATATTAGCGGGTAGTATCATGCTGCAGAACGGGGCTGAAACGCACCGCGTAGAGGATACGATGACAAGGATTGCCACTGCTTATGGTGTAACCGATTCTGATTGCTTTGTAACGCCAACTGGCATCATTTTATCATTAGAAGGATTAGAGCCAACAAAAACAAAATTAAACCGTATAATTGAGCGAACAACTAACTTAGAAAAGGTAGTTCGTGTAAATGATATATCTAGGAGAATAAGTACGGGGACAGTAGGGATGAACGAAGCGTATTATTTATTAAAAGATGTGGAAACAGAGAAACGCAACTATTCTGATACTTTTCAAGTAATAGCGGCGGCTATTGCTAGTGGTTGTTTTCTTATCATGTTTAATGGTGTTTGGAGAGATTTTATTCCTGCTTTTTTTGCTGGAGGATTAGGATTTTTATGCTCTTTATATTTTCATAAAGTTCTCCAAATAAAGTTCTTTGCTGAATTATCTGCAGCCTTTGTTATCGGATTAATTGCCTTTTTGTCTGTTTCTATTGGTTTTGGCTCTGAAGTGGATAAGATTATTATCGGTTCCGTTATGCCGCTCGTTCCTGGTCTGTTAATTACGAATGCTGTGCGAGATCTAATGGCAGGACACTTAGTATCTGGTATCTCAAAAGGGGCAGAGGCATTTTTAACAGCAACGGCAATTGGCTCTGGAATCGCTGTTGCATTTTTTGTTTTTTAAGAAAGGGATAGAAGCGATGAATGAATTTTTAGCACAGGCAATAACTAGTTTTGTTGCGACATTTGGCTTCGGAATTATTTTTCATATTCCGCGGAAGCTTTTAATCCAATGTGGATTTGTAGGAATGGTTGGTTGGATGGCTTATTGGACAATTGTTCATTTTCATCATAATGAAGTAATTGCCGCCTTGTCTGGCTCTTTTCTTGTCGCCGTAATAAGTCAAGTATTCGCTCGAATATATAAATCACCAGTTATTATATTTAGTGTCGCTGGTATTATTCCATTAGTTCCAGGGGGAGCTGCTTATAATGCGATGCGTAATTTTGTGGAGAATAATTATTATGTAGCGGTAAGCTTAGCAGCAAAAGTCTGCTTAATTTCAGGTTCTATTGCGATGGGGTTAATGTTTTCTGAAGTAATTAATCAATTGATTTTCCGGGCTCATGCTCGGAAAAAGGTGCTTGATAAAGAGTGAATAACCTTTATTAAGCGCCTTTTTTCATATTATAGAAACAAGGTGTTTTGCTTTTGGAACACGTTCCATTATGTGTGAAAAAATCCTAAACCCCTCCATTCTATTTACTTGATCACTATTAGACGGTAACGTTATATACGAAGAAATACTTGCTGGCCTTTTGAATTATTAATTTTGTAAGGGGTTGCAAAAATAAAAGAAAGAAGGCGATCGGATATGGAAAAAGGAATTAAAATTGTTACCATTGGCGGTGGGTCAAGCTACACACCAGAATTAGTAGAGGGGTTTATTAAGAGATATGATTCATTACCTGTGCGCGAGCTTTGGCTAGTAGATATTCCAGAAGGTGAAGAAAAGCTTAATATTGTTGGGAATTTAGCAAAACGCATGGTAAAAAAAGCGGGTCTACCTATTGAAGTTCATTTAACACTAGATCGAAGGGAAGCGCTTAAGGATGCAGATTTTGTTACAACGCAATTTCGTGTTGGATTACTAGCTGCTCGAGCAAAGGATGAAAGAATTCCCCTAAAATATAATGTGATTGGACAAGAAACAAACGGTCCAGGTGGATTGTTTAAAGGGTTAAGAACCATCCCTATCATTTTGGATATTGTAAAGGATTTAGAAGAGCTTTGTCCAAACGCTTGGCTAATTAACTTTACCAATCCTGCAGGAATGGTAACAGAAGCTGTTCTTCGTCATAGTAACTGGAAAAGGATTGTTGGGCTGTGTAATGTGCCAATTTCTATCCAAATGGGTATCGCCAAGCTATTGGAGGTAGAAGCAAGCCGTGTACATGTAGATTTTGCCGGCTTGAATCATATGGTATTCGGTTTAAATGTATACTTAGACGGCAAAAATATCACACCAGACTTTTTGGAGAAAATGACGAAGCATAAAAGCGATACAATGAAAAATATTGCTGCTATCGACTGGGAACCAGATTTTATCAAAGCATTAGGAGCTATTCCTTGTGGATACCATCGCTATTATTACAAACAAGCAGAAATGCTGCAAAATGAGCTAGAAGAAGCAGCTGAACAAGGTACACGCGCTGAAGTCGTTCAACAATTAGAAAAAGAGCTATTTGAACTATATAAAGATGAGCATTTAGATATCAAGCCACCACAGTTAGAAAAACGAGGTGGAGCATATTATAGTGATGCAGCTTGTAGCTTGATTGACTCGATGTATAATGACAGAAGAGATATCCAGCCTGTCAATACAATAAATAATGGAGCTATTGCTAGTATCCCAGATGAATCTGCTGTAGAAATTAGCAGTATTATTACTAAAGAGGGTCCTAAGCCAATTACGATTGGCGATTTACCTGTCGCTGTTCGCGGGCTTGTACAACAAATTAAGTCCTTTGAAAGAGTGGCAGCTGAAGCAGCAGTTACAGGGAATTATCATACAGCATTATTAGCTATGACGATTAACCCATTACTGCCTTCTGATAAAGTGGCAAAACAAATTTTGGATGAAATGCTAGAAGCACATAAAGAACATCTACCACAGTTCTTCAAAGAAGAAGTATTATCTTAATATGATTAAATGGCTATGTATTCGGGAATCCCGTATGACATAGCCATTTTTTCTTTGGCTGTTTTCGAAAGGATTATTGTTTTTTTTCAATAGGAAAAAAGAATTAGTTGGAAAAATGGAGCAGCCGGAATACACGAAGACTCCTGTGGGATTAGCGAGACAGTCTGAGACACCGGAGGCAAAGCTGAGGAGGCTCAAGCGTTGTCCGCGGAAAGCGAAGTGTATTCCGGCTGCGGGTAATCGCAACAAACTTTACGAAAACAACCTTTTCTTTTAATTCCCCATTATCGGATAGCATTTTGGAAGAATAAGAATTCCTTCCACGTAAAAACTAAAAGAAAGAGACATGACTAAAAGAAAGAGGGGAAAGACAAGATGATCAATATGCTTGATTGCATTATTATAGGCGGAGGCATAGCGGGATTGCAGGCAGCAATTCAATTAGGTAGATATAAGCATAGAGTGCTAATTATCGATGCAGAAGACGGTCGGTCTACTTTATGTAAAAGCTATCATAATATATTAGGATACCCAGATGGAATAAGTGGTTCTGAATTACGAAGTTTAGGAAGAAAACATGCTGAAAGTCTTGGGGTTACATTCTTAAAAAGTACGGTTATTTCTTTAAAAAAAGAGGATGACTATTTTACCGTTCAAACAGACACAGATACTTTTCAGTCTCGAAAAACCTTACTCGCAACTGGCGTAATGGACAATATCCCTCCATTCCCTGAAATTTATCCTTGTCTTGGAATTAGTGTTTATTTATGCCCAGATTGTGATGGCTACGAAGTGAAAGATAAGAAAACAATCGTAATAGGTAATGGGAAAGTCGGGGCCAATATGGCACTAACGTTATTGTATTGGACAAAGGATATTACGTATATCAATCACGGTGGAGAGGTTTTAGAAGAAAGTGTAATAAAGCAACTACACGATAGTAATATTGCAGTATTCACAGGGAAAATAAAACAAGTATTAGCGGATGATTCCCAAATCAAAGGGTATATACTAGAAAATGGGACAACATTCGAGACAAATCATAGTTTTATAGCATTTGGTGGTAATAAAGTAAAGTCAGATCTAGCGGTGCCTTTAGGAGTCGAAATAATGGAAAATAATCATATTATCGTAAATCCACGCACAAAAATGACCAATATAGATGGAGTGTGGGCTGCAGGTGATGTCGTGGCCCATTCTGAACAGGTTACGATTGCAATGGGAGAAGGCTCACAAGCAGCTATATGGATTCATAAAGCTTTATTAAAAGACAGTTAAACAAATAAAGAGGTCCCCTAGAATGGTTATCTTAGAGAACCTCTTTATTTTTTACAAACTTGCTCTGTATACGCGATAGCCGATGATATTCCCATACGTATAGAGAATATAAGAATGGTCCATTAACTTTCCTTCCAATTGCATATTCGCTGGCACAGTTATATCTATTGCCTCTTCTTCTGTTTCCATTCCCGTCATCATATGAGAAAAAACAGAGTGGCCAAGTTTTATTTCTACTTTTGGAAAGCCTGCTTCTTTCATTAAATGAACCCATTCTTTTTCTATATACACCTTCTCAATTCCATATACCTCACACATATTCTGATGTTCCATTGTATTGAGACTTCTTTCGGCAGTCATTTCTAACAATAGTAGGGTGCCGCCTGGTTTAAGCACTCTTTTAATTTCGGCAAGCGAGTTTTTGCAATTAGTGAAAATTAGGACAGATTCTACTAAAACGATGTCAAAGCTGTTGGAAGGGAAGGGCATTTTTTCTAAGCTTCCTTGAACTAATTGGATAGAGAGATTTTCCTTTTCAAATCGTTTTTTTGCTCTTTTAACCATTGTAGGATGGTAGTCAATACTTGTTACAGAACAAGGATAGTTCTTTTTTATATAGGCTGATGTTTGGCCGGTTCCACAGCCGCCATCAAGTAATGTTGTTTGGTCCGTAATTTGTTCTTGCTCCAATAAAAATTTTGTTAAAGTTAATCCACCTGGATGTGCACCGCTTACCCCGAAATAAGCAAGGGCATCTTGATAGGTCGGTTTCATTTTTTTCCTCCCAACAAGTCAATTTCTACTTTCCATACTATATGAGAAATAAGGAGCTTTGGTTCAATAATATTTAACATTCATTTTTCTGATGATATGATTTAATAAGACAATGATTTACAACGAATTGGGAAAGGAAGCGTATAATGATGGCCATTACTAAAACAAATGCAATGCGAATCTTGGATGCCGAAAAGATTCCATATAGTGTGCATACCTATGAAAATAAAGATGGGAAAATTGATGGTATTTCCGTTGCAGGCAAGATTGGCAAAGAAATCGAAGTAGTGTATAAAACACTTGTGGTCAAAGATGCTGGCTCCGGAATTTATGTATTTGTTATCCCAGTTGAAGCTGAGCTTGACTTAAAAAAGGCAGCGAAAGTAGTAAACGCAAAAAAATTAGAAATGATTGCCGTGAAGGATATTCAAAAAATGACCGGCTATATTCGAGGTGGCTGTTCCCCAATCGGCATGAAGAAAAAGTATGAGACAATCTTGGATGCAAGTGTGAACAAGCAATCCTCTATTATTATCAGTGGAGGAAAAATCGGTGTTCAAATCGAAATGGCAGTTGAATACTTAATTCAAGTTACGAATGCGAAAGTAGAAGAGGTTATTCATTAAGGGGGGAATTTGAAAAGTTTGCTAAAGAAGGAACAGCCCGAAAACACTTTTCATCGTGGTTTTAGGGCTGCTCCTTATTTAAATAGTCTTTTCTGCTAGTTTTCTTTCTGAGCTTTTTTGTTTAAGAGAAAGTAAAAGAATCGTAGTTAAAATGAAGAAGGCTCCAATCCATTCATAAACACTAAAGGGGACTTTTAACCAGATAACGGCAAGGAATGCTGCGGATAACGGCTCTGCACAAGATAATAAGCTAGTCTCAGCGGCTTCCAAATGTTTTAAGCTTTCTAAATAACAAAAGAAAGCAACTAAGGTACCAATTAAAATGACAAAAACGATCGCTAGAATGGAAGAAAACGAAAACACCCCGTCGCCCGTCTCCCAAGGTGGAGAGACAAAGGACATCCCGAGACCTCCAATAATCATTCCCCATGCAACAACTATTGTGGAACCAAACTCTTTCAACAGCTGTGCGGGCTGTAATGTATAAAGAGCAAGGAAAAAGGCAGAGCTTAACCCCCAGGCTAAAGCTTCTGGTCTGATTGAAATCGTAGAAAAATGCCCTGCAGAAACAAGAAAATAGGTCCCCAATAAAGCAGTGATAATCCCAATTACATGCTGAAAGGGAGGAATAGTTCTCCTTTTCAAGGCGATATAGAGAATAATAAGTACAGGTGCTAAGTACTGAAGTAATGTTGCTGTTGCGGCATTACTTGTTTCAATCGCAGCAAAATAAGTAAATTGAACACCAGCCATTCCTAGCAGACCAAAAATGAGTATGTTCCCCACACTCGCTCTTCTTTTCCAAATATTCCAAATGTCCTTATTCTTCGTTAATCCTAAATAACTGAGCAAAATTACTCCGCTCGTAAGAAGGCGAATACTGACGAGCCAACCTGTGCTAAAGTGTTTCTCGGTAAACAAGTATTGTGCTACTGATCCAGAGACTCCCCAGGAAATTGCAGCAGTTAAGACAAGGAATATCCCAATAGACTTTCGTTTCATATATATTTCCTCTTTTATCAGAATTTATTTTGTATTTATTATATACAAAATAAAGAAGTTTGAATATACAGAAAATAAGGTTGTGGGCACCTTTTTTTCCTCCTTGCATATGTTATCAAAGATAATTGCCTAGAGAAGGAGGGAATGGAATGTATCCAGAATATCCTTATTACGGTCATAAAAAAGAAACGAGGGATGTACCAATTGCATTTCCACCCCAGCATCAAGATAGAATGCCTGGGTTTGAATATGTCATGAATCCACGCCCTATTTCTGAAAATCCACATTATAAAGGGAGCGATAAACTTAAAGGAAAGGTAGCTATCGTTACCGGCGGAGATAGTGGAATTGGAAGAGCGGCTTCTTATGCTTTTGTAAAAGAAGGTGCAAAGGTAGTCATCGTTTATTTAAACGAACACCGTGACGCAGAGGAAACGGAACAAAGGATTAGAGAGTTAGGTGGAGAATGTTTACTAATTCCTGCTGATTTGACGATAGAAACAAATTCTACTTTAGTTGTTCGTAAAACATTGGAACGTTTTGGTAAAATTGATGTCCTTG
The DNA here is from genome assembly GCF_012933555.1 of Niallia alba. GTDB lineage: Bacteria > Bacillota > Bacilli > Bacillales > Cytobacillaceae > Niallia > Niallia alba. The sequence goes on along the minus strand of NZ_JABBPK010000001.1, from coordinate 4,830,677 downwards.
TCAATAATCATGCTGTGCAATATGTAAAAAAGAGTATATTAGATATCTCCAATGAACAATTAGAACATACATTCAAAACAAATGTTTTTTCCTATTTTTACTTAATTAAAGCGGTGCTGCCTTATCTAAAGGCAGGAAGCTCGATTATTAATACAGCTTCGATTACCGCATATAATGGCTTTAAAGAACTAATTGATTATTCTTCTACGAAAGGTGCTGTAGTTACATTAACTAGATCCTTAGCTCTTTCCTTAGTGGAGAAGAAAATAAGAGTAAATGCGATTGCTCCAGGCTCTTTCTGGACACCGTTAATTACTGGAAGCTTCTCCGAAAAGAAAGTGATGAAATTCGGTACCGACTCACCAGCCAAAAGAGCAGGGCAGCCATTTGAGCTTGCCCCAGCATATGTGTATTTAGCATCAGACGACTCTATGTATGCAACGGGGGAAGTTATTCATGTAAATGGAGGACAGATGGTAACAACTTAATGATATTACGATTGTAGGTCATCTGAAAGGGATAGAGAGCGTTTGTTGAAGTGAGAGAGAAATTGATGGGGGATTTCAAAGCCCTTTTGCAGGAATCCAAGAGTAAAAAGGTAACAGAGAGGAAGTCTCAAAGCCCTTTTGCAGGAATTCAAGAGTCAAGTCCGAAATAATGTGTAAATTCTTTAGCTACAATGTTACAACTTAATTTAGTTTCTTTTAATTCTAGGTAAGAAGGCAAAAGGGAATTTCGAAATAGCACAAAATTATCATAGATAATCTATTCTAGAAACTTTATATGGAGAGGCAGGTGTGCTAGCCTGATTGGGCAGGGCAGAAGTATTAAGTTCTTGACCCTCTGGCTGGTAAAGCAGACCTGCAGAGGCTCCATGTCAAGTTTCGATATCATTTCCACTTCTTTAAGAAGTCTTCGTCCACTATCTTCTTCTGTTTAATTTCAAATTTTCATTTTCCATTAAAAGTGCACCAATAAGACGAAAAGCAGATTGGGTATTTGGAAAAATTCGTATTACCTTCTCTCGTCTTCTAATCTCTTGATTCAATCGTTCTAATGAATTAGTACTCGTTAGGTGTAAGTGGTATTTTTCTGGTTCATTAAAGTACTGAATTGAATCTTCAAAACCCTCTTCTAATATGTCTATCGCTCGTTGTATTTTTGGGTTTTCTTTATAGGTTGAAACAAAATCATTCTTGAACTTTCTAGCTTCGTCTGAAGAAATGGCATGATAGATTTTACGGATATCTGCGATGACTTGTTTACTGTTGTTTTTCGGCAGTTTTTCAATAATATTCCGTTTGAAATGAACTGTACAGCGTTGCCAAGAAGATCCGATGAATTCACGTTCAATTGCTTTCCTTAGTCCAGCGTGGGCATCAGAAATCACTAATTTTGGAGATTGTAAACCACGCGCTTTTAAGTCCTAGAAAAAGCCTTTCCAAGCTTCAAAACTCTCAACATGATCTATCTTTAACCCAATAATCTCCCGTTTTTTCTTTTCATTCATACCTGTCATAATATAGACAGCCTTCGATACGACTTTATTGTGTTCTCGAACTTTAATATACATGGCATCTGCATAGAGATATGGAAAATACTCCACATTGATAGGACGGTTAGCCCACTTAATTACAATGGGATCTAGCTTTTCTGTCAAGGAGGAAACAAAAGACTTAGATACGCTCTCCCCACAAAGTTGTTCTACAATGTTGGTTACCTTTCTAGTTGAGACGCCATTTACGACCATTTCTAACATAGAGAGCGTTAGGGCTTGATCGACACGTGAAAACCGCTCAAATATGGAAGGCGAAAAGTGTCCTTCTCTTGTACGAGGAACACGTAACTTTATCTTTCCAATATTAAGCATCAATTCACGCTCATAATAGCCGTTGCGGTAATCACGTCGGTCGGCAGAACGTTCATAAGAAGTGGCATTTAGATACTGGTCACGCTCTTTCTCCATAAGTTCATTTAGTACTAAAACGATAGAAGATTTCATAACTGCTTCCATATTAGAATTTATTACGGATTCTTTTAAAAGATTAATATCCAGGGTAAACTGTAATTGAGTCATTTTATTCCTCTCTTTTCTATGTTTTTCGTCCTTGTTAAACATTGTAGACAAGATAGAATAAAATGACTCTTTCTTTTTACACAATTATATGGACTTAATCGAATTCAAGAGTAAAAAGGTAACAGAGAGAAAGTCTCAGAGCCCTTTTGCAGGAATCCAAGAGTAAAAAGGTAATAGAGAGAAAGTCTCAGAGCCCTTTTGCAGGAATCCAAGATTGAAAAGGTAACAGAGAGGAAGCCGCAAAGCCCTTTTGCAAGAATCAAAGAGCGAAAAGGTAACGGAAAAGCAAGCCAAAACCAATAATATAGATAAAAGGCAATCTTCATAACGAAGATCGCCTTTTATCCATCAGTATTCTGGATGATCTAAAGCATATAATTGCTGGTAACGGCTACTTGTTGCAAGCAGATCATGGTGAGTTCCTCTAAGCACAATTTTGCCGTGAGCCATAAAAATGATCTCATCCATCTCTTCAACGCCTACGAGATGATGGGTAATCCAGATCAATGTTTTTCCTTCTAGTGAGCTAAAGATTGTTTTAAGTAAGGCTTTTTCTGTCTTTGGATCAAGGCTGGCATTCGGTTCATCCATAAGAACGATAGGAGTTCTTTGGAGTAATATTCTAGCTAATGCTACTCTTTGTCTCTCTCCGCCAGAAAAACGTTGTCCTGTTTCCTCCATAAAAGTATCCAATCCGTTCGGTAAGGAGGCAACTAACTCTTCTAATTGAGCTAATTTAACCGCTTTTGTTATTTCTTCTTCCGTTGCTTCTTCAACGCCTAGTAGAATATTATTTCGTAATGTTGTCGCAAACAAATGAGGTGTTTGATTGAGTACAGAAATAATCGAAGAAGTATCCTCTTGAAAGGAAGCCGTTGCTTCGTCATTGTATGTGATACTTCCTTCAGTCGGTTGGATTACTCCTTGGATTAGTTTCAGTAAAGTTGACTTACCAGCACCACTTCGTCCGATTACGGCAATTTTTTTCCCTTGTGGAATGTCTAAGCATACATTGGATAGGGATAGTGCTTTTTCTCGATCATATCGGTACGAAATTTGATTAACTTGAATATCCACCTTATTTGTCTCGATTACTGGTCGTATGTTTTTGTTTTTTTGCTCAGGAGCCTCTAATTTTTTAAGTCTTGCTAACGAATCTTGGTAGGCTGGTAACTTTTCAAATGCATCCGAAACGACTAAAAAGGCGTCAAGGATTGGTAAGGAAACCAGAATAATAGCAGCAATCAATGTAACAGGGATAGCCCCGTCGATATATTGTTGACTAGACCAAAACACGAGAGAAAGGATAATTAGTGCAGCGACCGCTTGAGAAGCAAAGTTTCGCCAACGAGTAAATTGAACAAGCTTATGATTAATTTGTGCGACAATTACTTCCTCTTTTTCATACTCATCTATAAAGTTCTTCGAACGACCACTGATAACCCAGTCGCTAATTCCTAAAATGTTATCTGTTAACTTTTGATATAGTCCATTTCTTCTTTGCTTAAATTCCCTTTGTTTTTTGCGCATAAGCACGAGAGAAAGAATAGGGAAGACGAATAATAACAATCCCAAATAAAGTGCCATAAGTAAGGCAAAAGGAATATCGAGTATGCCAATAGCACAGACAACAATGATATACAGAACAGATGTTGCAAAAGTTGGGAAAATAGTTCGTAAATAAATATTTTGCAGCTTCTCAATGTCATCAGAAAGAATTCCTAGCATATCGCCAACTTTAAATCTACTTTTTAAAAACAAAGCTTGTGGTTCTAATATTCGATATAGCTTTATCCGCATCTCTGATAAAATACGGAGAACGGTATGGTGCCCGGCTAATTTCTCTAGATAGCTAAAGACTGCCCGACTAATACCAAAGGTTCTTACGCCGACAATCGGCACATAAACCATTAAAATATTCTCGACTGGAATGGCTGATTTGGAAATAAGGTAGCCAGAGGTAAAGGTGAGCATCGCAGCTGTAAGTAAAGCGAGGATGCTCAAGAAAAGAATTAAGATAATTCGACCACTATTTGCTTTTAGAAATGGAGAAATCCATTTATTTTCATTCAACTTAAGTCATCCTCCTTACTGTTGTAATAGCTTATAATAATAACCTTTAGCTGCAATTAGTTCTGCATGTGTGCCTATTTCTACAATGGAGCCTTGATTCATGACGATAATAGAATCCATCTCTTTCATCCAATGAAGCCGATGAGTCGCTAGGAATACTAGTTTTTTAGTAAATAAAGGAAGCATCGTTTCTTTTAATTCAAATTCGGTTTCAATATCTAAATGGGAGGTAGGTTCATCTAACAGCATGATTTTTCGGTTGGTTAAGAAAGCTCTTGCTAATGCAATTCTTTGTTCTTGCCCACCACTTAAATTCCTTCCTCCATCTCCTAATAGTTCATCTAAACCATTAGGGAAAGTAGTGAAAATGTCATGTAAACCAGTTGCTTTTAATGCTTGGATAATTTCTTCATCGGAAGCATTTGGATGGTAAAAGGCAATATTCTCTCTTAAAGACATGCTAAAGATATAAGGAGACTGCGGGATATAGGTAGTCAGCTGTCTCCATTCATCTGTCATAAGACTAGATAAGGGAGAGCCATTCAAAGAAATCGTTCCTCCGCAATGCTCTGAAAAACCACTTAGCAGGTCAATAAGTGTAGATTTGCCTGCACCACTTTCGCCAACAATCCCAATTTTCTTATAGCCATCAATCGTAAAGGAAAGATTTTTTAATGTTATTTCTTCTTCAGGATAATGTTGAAATGATACACGATCAAAGGATAAGCATGGATTGTTTCCTAAAGAAATAGATAGCTCATTTTCCTGTATACGGTTCGGAGTTTGAATAATTTCCTGAGTTGCTTCCCCGGCTTCCTTTCCGTCCAATGTTGCATGATAATCCGCTCCGACCATTCGGACAGGCAGGAAAAATTCTGGTGCCAAAATTAAAATCATTAAGGCAGGCAATAAAACTAAATCACCATTTATTAAGCGCAAACCTAAATTTACTGCTACAACAGCCACAGAAAGAGAGGTAAAGAAGTCTAAGGAGAAGGAAGATAAAAACGCTAATCTTAAGGTTTTCATTGTTGCCCCACGATATTGTTCGCTAACCTTTTCAATATTTCCGCTATGCTGTTTGCTTCTTCCCAAAAATTTCAGTGTTTCTAGACCTCTTAAAGAATCTAAGAAGTGATTAGATAATATTTTGTATGTGGCAAGCTGTCGATTCATTTGGCTGCTAGCTGCCATACCAACAAGAATTAAGAATCCTATTAAAATCGGCATTGTAACTGTTAGAATTACACCTGAAAGCCAATCATTCCAATATACATATAGAATAATCATGCCAGGAATAACGCCTGTAGCAAGCATTCTTGGTAAAAAAAGTTCCAAATAGGTTCTATATTGAGTTACTCCTTCGAGTACAAGTGTAGCAATGTTTCCACTTCCCTGTTTTTTAGTGAATTTAGGTCCAAGTTCAAACAGTTTTTGCATTAAGTGAAAACGAAGTTCCTTACTTGTCTTTTCCGCAAAATTAGTAGCAATGTTTTGCTGGATAGTGTGTAAAAAGTGTCGCCCTAGAAAAGCTAATAAGAACAATATGATTTTTACATACTGCTCTTGAAAGGTTGCCCCGTTATATAAAGAGGCTATTATTTCTGCAAGCCATTTGGCCTGCAGAATAATAGCAGCTCCTTCCACAATTGTTAATATTCCTATAATCGCGAGAATCGGCTTGATCCCATTAAGTTTTAAAAGATTTTTATCCATCAGTATTCTAAATGGGACTTCTCAGTAATACGTTTCCGGAAAACAATATAGCTCCAAATCTGATAGCCTAAAACAAATGGCAGAAGAGTTAGTGCTACAATTGTCATCACTTTTAAAGAGTAATGACCGGAAGCCGCGTTGTGAATGGTTAAGCTAAATGCATCATTGATGGAACTTACCATTACTCTAGGGAATAAGCCGATGAAAATGGAGGCGAAGGATAAGGCGATAACTGCACCTGTCATTCCAAAAGCCCAACCATCCATTTTTCGAGAAATAAAGAATCCGCCAACGACAAAGGCAATAACCCCTAATGAGAAAATAAAGGAAAGGATTAAGCCGCGCTCTTGGAAAATATCTGTTTTAATATAGGTTAACGCAGAAAACAGAGTTAACAAGATACCTAGTAAAGGTAGAAGTTTTTGTGCTAAATTGCGCGCTCTTTCGCGTAAATCTCCGACAGTACGTAATGTTGTAAATACTAATCCATGTACAAGACAAAGGACAAGCACTGTAAGACCACCTGTTAATGTATAGTAGTTTACAATATCGAAGAAACCGGCTTTTAATTCCATGTTTTCATCAATTGGTAGTCCCTGCATAAAGCAAGCGAAGACGACTCCAAATAATAAAGGAGGAAGGAAGCTGCCTAAGAAAATACAGACATCCCACGCCTTTTTCCATGTAGGGTGACTATCTTTTGCACGGAATTCAAATCCTGTAGCCCGAACAATTAATGCCAATAAAACAACTACAAGTGGTGTATAAAATCCACTAAACATCGTAGCGTACCAATGAGGGAATGCCGCAAACATGGCACCTCCTGCAGTAATTAACCATACTTCATTCGCATCCCAATAAGGACCGATGGAGTTAATGAGTATTCGTTTTTCTAGGTCATTTTTTGCTAAAAGCTTTGTTGACATTCCCACACCAAAATCAAAACCTTCTAAGAAGAAGAATCCAATAAACAAGACAGCGACTAAGATAAACCAAAGGACATTTAACTCAAACATGGAAACCCTCCTTCGCAAACGGGTCATTCGTTACTTTTTCGTCTTCTTTTTCCATCATATATGGCCCTTTTTTTATAACTTTTACATATAAGTAAACCATGATAGCGCCTAAGATTGCATAAATTGTACAGAATGAAATAATAGAGAATAATACTTGCCCAGCTGAAACGCTTGGGGAAATACTATCTTCTGTTTTCATTAATCCAAAAACTGTCCATGGCTGTCTGCCAATCTCTGTCATAATCCATCCAGAAGTGTTGGCGATAAAAGGTAGAGAAATACCTGCGACCATTAAACGATAGAACCATGTATTTGGTTTAGATACTAATTTCTTTTTCCAAGCTAGAAATACGCCATAAATTCCAAGGAGAATCATCGCTACTCCTGCTGCAACCATTATGCGGAAACTCCAGAAAGTAGTTTTAACGGGAGGGATATAATTGCCATCCCCATATTGTTGAACATACTCTGCTTGCAGTTCATTCATCCCTTTGACACTTCCATCTAATGTATTATAAGAAAGAATGCTTAGTAGATAAGGGATTTTCAGTTCAGCACTATTTTGTTTATTTTCTACATCGATATTGGCAAAAACGGTCCACGGTGCTGGATCTTCACTGTTTTCCCATAAACCTTCACTTGCAGCCATTTTCATTGGCTGTGTTTCTACCAAAAATTGTGCTTGGGCATGCCCTGCAACAAGTGTTAAAAAAGTAGCACTTAATGCAACAGTAATACCGATTTGAAAGGATTTTTTAAAGAAATCCACATCTTTTTTTCCTAATAATTTAATGGCACTAATCCCACAAACTAAAAATGCGCCAGTAGCTAATGCTGCAAACACTGTATGAGGGAATTCAACAAGTACTTGACCATTGGTAATAAGGGCAAAGAAATCATTCATTTCTGCTCGACCATTATTAATCTCAAATCCCACTGGACGTTGCATAAAGCTATTTGCTGCTAAAATCCAGAAAGCAGACATAGTTGTTCCAAATGCAGTTAACCAAATACAGGCTAAATGGACTTTTTTTGATAAACGGTCCCAGCCGAATATCCATAGTCCAATAAAAGTACTTTCCATAAAGAAAGCAAGCAATGCCTCAATCGCAAGTGGTGCACCAAAAACATCACCAACAAAGCGAGAATAATTAGACCAGTTCATTCCAAATTGGAATTCTTGAAGAATCCCTGTAACGATACCAATAACAAAGTTTATTAAAAATAATTTACCCCAAAACTTAGCCATTTTTTTGTATTCTTCATTGCCTGTTTTCACATAAAAAGATTCCATGATTGCGATAATAAATACTAATCCAATAGAGATAGGCACGAATAAAAAATGGAAAATGGTTGTTGAAGCAAATTGCAAACGCGATAGAAAAATCATATCCATGGATTTTTCCTCCTTTTTTTGTATTTTGAACAGATTTGTGAATCTTACTATTCATTAAAGCGATAAAAATCATTGCATAAGATGAATTTCAATTAGATTAGATTGAGATAATAGGATAAAAAAACTTGTTAAAAGTGCTTTTCCTTGATGCTCATCCTATGTAATTTATTGTTGGGAAAAGTCGATAAACATTGGTATAAAAGGATTTATCAAAAGTTATTTTTCCGATCGTCTCCTTTTGGTAAAAGATAGGTATATCATAATGAAATTTTTTCTGTTTGAGGTAAAGTTCACTCAATGTTTGAAAAATGTTCACATATTCGTTCACAGAAATGACAAAAACGAGAGAGGGTTTAGTAGATTGGAAGATCGGGGAAGAAGAACAGCGAGATTGTTGATGGAGAATTTCAGGAGTTGAATTTCCTCGTAAGCAACCAGCCTATCCCAATAAAAGTACTGTAAAACCACAGCCACCTATAAGGCCTCTTCCTTTTGCTGGTTGTTCTTTCATGTTATGATAATAAAGGAATAAGAAAGTTCGAAATGATAAAAGCTGAATAAAATATTGAGGGTGTTTAGATGATTAGATGCATAGCGATTGATATGGATGGTACGTTATTAACATCCACACAAGAAATTACTGAAGAAAACAGAGAAGCAATTAAATATGCGCAAAGCAAGGGAGTAGAAGTAGTGATTGCTACTGGCCGTGCATATGAAGAAGCAGGGGATCTTTTAAAGGATGCGGGAATTATTACCCCGATGATTTGTGCAAATGGTGCAGAAATTAGAACGAATGAGCATATCATTGTTGATACAAATCCGTTAAATAAGGAACTTGCGAGACAAATTGCTGATACTTTACATAAACATCAAGTCTATTATGAGGTATACACCAATAGAGGGACGTATACGGTTGATAAAACAGTGGCAAGATCGCTTATTATGGACATTTTTACTGTGAGTGGTCATGTTAGGGATATGGAAGAGATTAAAAAAGCGGCAGAGGAACGATTAGCGGTTATTCATCAATTAGATAGCTATGAAGAGTTATTTGAAGATGATGACCAAATTATCTACAAGTTACTAGCATTCCATTTTGATCCGATCGTATTAAGTAATGTCAGAGAAGAGTTGACTAAGCTGGAGGAAGTGGCAATAAGTGCTTCCGGGAAAGAAAACCTAGAAATTACTTCTGTACATGCCCAAAAGGGAGTTGCTTTAGATAAATTTACGAATGCTCGCGGAATCTCCCTTTCAGAAACGATGGCTGTTGGTGATAATTATAATGATGTTTCGATGTTTCAAGTGGCAGGTAGAGCAGTAGCAATGGGAAATGCGGTAGAAGATATTCAACGTCAATGCCATTTTGTAACGGGAACAAATGAAGAAAGTGGAGTAGCACAAGCGATTAGAAAAGCACTAGAGGAATAAAAATAAATAGAAACTCAACAAACGACAAACAGTGGATAAACCTCGGTAAATGGGGTTATCCACTGTTTTTTTATCCCACTCTTAACGGACAGTAAGACTCAACCGTAAGCTTATGAGAATACGAGAAAGATAGGTGGGAGATCAACTGTCCGTAAAGGTCCGATTGGTTCAACTAACCCCCACTGAGGGAAGTTTCACTTTATAATGATTGCTTATTCTCTTGGTTTTAATCCATAAAGGATAAACTGAATAGTTCGTTCAATTTCTTCTTCATCGTCCCACTTAATTTCGGGAAGAAGAAGATGACGAGCGAGAAAATAACCAAATATGGATGTGACCGTTAGGCGAACGGAGCTAAAAGGCGGAATAGGAATAATTTCTCCCTTTTCTCGATACGAGTCCATAATTTCTTGAAGGCGTCCGAAAATATTCTTAGCGATCTGATTTTTAAATGTTTCTCGAAGATCATCATGAAATGGGATTTCTTGAATTAAAATTTTAAATAGTGCATTATTTTGTTGTAAAAACTCCATTCTGTTTTTTACAATAGCTCGAAGAAAATCCTCAAAATTATTGTGAGAAACATTTAGTACTTTATCGAAATCCTTTATGACTCGTGGTGCAATCAACGTACTTAATAATGGCGAGAGAAGGGTTAACAGTAAGTCCTTTTTTGTTTTGTAATGTCGAAAGATGGTACCCTCTGCAACGCCTGCCATTTTGGCAATTTCACTAGTAGAGGTTGCGCGGTCCGGTACCGCTCCAAGCCATTGACAAACGCCATACGAGGCGATTCTATCCCTTTTAAAGTTGTCACCTCTTGTTAAAAGCCCTTTGTTGCCTTCAAGGCAATAGAAACGCCTTAAAGGCGCTAAATGCTTTTGGACAAATTGAAATAACCTATGTTAATTACCTAAACATTGGTTGGAAGAGGTTACGAATAACCATTACAACATTTGTTGTAATGGTTATATTTCTTTGTTACTGTGCAACAATCGCGCCCGATTTGTTTAATAGAGCAATTTGTTTACAAAGTCACAATTCATTTTTTAATAGTTACCTTGATTGAAACAGCAACAAATTCTGACCTAGGCCTCCCTAGTGTATTTCAATGGGATTAGATCACTAATTTTCGTTTTAACATTTTTACCATCAATATTTAAAATAATAAAGCAATCTGGAGCATAGTCTGAGATTAGCTCTCTACACATACCACATGGGCTTACAACCTTTAATTCTCTCTCTACTTCATCTGAATAGGGGTGCCTTACAGCCACAATTGTATCAAAATCCTTTTCTCCATCTGATATTGCTTTACCAATTGCAATTGCCTCTGCGCATACTGTGACACGTCCAATATATGCTTCAATATGTACTGCAGAAACTACATTTCCAGACTTTGTTCTCAAACTTGCACCAACATGATGTTTATCATCCTCATATAGTTGAGTAATCTTAGTTTTAGCTTCCTCAATTAATTCATAATCCTTTGGGGTTAATGGATAAGTCTTCAATTTTCCATCTCCTTTCTTTTGCATGTATATCACATTCCTTTAAGAAAAAATCCTCCGCAAAATGGCCCGTTTGCGGAATAAATCAATTCTAACTTAAAACAACAATTGTTGTAATTGACACTACTCTATATCTCATTTTGAAAACAGTTTGCTCCACCATGGCTTTTTTGTTTCTTTTTCTTCTTGTGCAGCAGCAATTTCTAATCTTCTTTCTTCCAATGATCGATTCAATTGTTGGGTTAAAATTCTATCTCTCTTTTCCACAACATCATTCATTTTGGCTTCAAATGCTTTGAACATAACTTCTCGTTCCTTTTCTATAAGCCTTTTTCAGAAAACGCATCAATGGCAGCTATCAGTATTTTTTTTGTTTATCTGTTATCGATTGTTCTTCTTTTAAAATAATTTCTAATATATTCTCGCTATTATTCATTCAGAGGAAACTCCTTTATCCATGCAATCTAATTTAATTATAAAGGATTATGGAGGAAAAATATAATATCGTCAACCACTCCTAACGAAAGTTAATAAGGCTCTTGCCAGCAACCTAAATACTACGATATTTTTTTAAAACAAAAATATTGATAATCATTAAAACAATAGAATAGCCAAAAAGGATACTAAGGGAACCTATTATTTCCATAAATCCATTGCCACGAATCATTACTTCTCTCAAGGCGTCTGCAGCATAATATAATGGGGTCAAGTAAGAGATCCAGCTAATGGCAGAAGAAATCGTATCTAAGTTAAAAAGCCCAGAAAAGAAAACTTGTGGGACAATGACAATGGGAATAAATTGAATCATTTGCAGTTCATTATGGGCAAAAGAGGATAAGAGAATCCCCAACGTAAGAGCTACTAATGCCAATAATAAAGTAATCAATAATACGTATAAAATGGAACCAGCATTTGACATCTGAAGAACATAGACCGAATAAACGACAATAATGCCTGATTGCACCATTGTAAATAATCCAAAGCCGATGATATAAGCAAGAACTAGCTCCCATCTTCTAATAGGACTGGAAAGCAATCGCTCCAGTGTTCCCGTTGTTCTTTCTCTTAAAAAGGATACACCTGCTACTAGGAAAACAAAGAAGAAGGCAAAAAAGCCAAGTAAAATAGGTCCAAATGAGTCAAATTGTTTCATATCCATGGAACCATAAAGTACGTCAATATCGATTGCAGCTTTAGAGGGAGACAACGTTTGAACGGCCTCTTGTATCTTGGCAATCGTTGTTTTGCTAATAGAAGGATCACTTCCTTCTAACATTAATTTTGTTTGACCACTTTCGACGATAAAATAAGCATCGATTTTCCCATCTTTTAATGCGTTCTCTGCCGCTACCTCGCTAGTGTAAATAGATGTTTTTAATTCTTCTTTTTCGAAGGCTTCGCTGATGGAATCAGGAGTATCAATTAAACCTATTTTTGTTTCGTAGTCATTCCCATTAAAAACTAGATTGACTAACGTTAAAATGAGAATAGGAGCTAAAATCATTAATGCGAGTGTTCTTTTGTCACGGTAGAATTGTTTCATAATACGTAATACTAAGGCGTTAATTCTCATTTGCTAAACCTCCATAATATAAGAATGCTTCCTCCATCGTCTGGGCATTACAGCTATTCATTAAGTTTTTCGGAGTATCAATAGCAATGAGCTGACCATTTCTTATCATTCCCAGACGATCGCATTTCTCTGCTTCATCCATTACATGGGTAGTGACAATGATAGAGGTGTCATTTTCTTTCAGATGGTTAAAAGTTTGCCAAATAGCTTTTCGGAGGATAGGATCAATCCCCACTGTAGGTTCATCTAAGATTAGTAGTTTTGGATTATTTAACAGCGCAATACAAATAGATAATCTTCTTTTCATTCCCCCTGAATACTGGGACACAGGCTTAGAAAGATGCTCTGATAATTCTACTAAAGAAGCAGTATCTTCTATTCTGCTTTTCTTCTCTGTTCCTTTTAATCCATATAATCTAGCGAAGAAATCGAGATTCTCTTTAGCGGTTAAATCTTGATATAGCGCATCTGCTTGTGCCATATAACCGATTTTTTCCATTGTCTTCAGGTTAGGCATTTTTTCATTCAATACGTGAATAGAACCACTATCAGGTAGATCTAATCCAATAATTTCTTTTACAAGTGTTGTTTTTCCCGCCCCAGACGGACCTAGTAATCCTAAGATCTCACCAGGATAAACTTGTAAGTCAATTTGATTTAAAATCTGTTTCTTTCCAAATGATTTGGAAAGATTCTTAACAGAAACAATGGGTGGAGCGATCATAAAAAGACCACCTTTCTGAATTAATGAGTGATTACTCACTTCTATCTTACAAAAAGGAATGTTATTTGTAAGGTGAGTAATCACTCATTTTGAAATTACTTTTAAAAACCAATTATTCAATTTGCTAGTTATTCGCTATAATAGAAATGATTAACCGAAAAAAAAATGCTGATTTCTAAAAGATTGTTGTTTTTTCAATAGGAGAAAACAATGAGTTGGAAAAATAGAGTAGTCGGAATACACGTAGGCGCCACGGGGATTAGCGAGACAGTCTGAGACCCCGGAGGCTCAACGCGAGCCCCATGGAAAGCGAAGTGTATTCTGGCTGAGGGTAATCGCAACAAACTTTACGAAAACAGCAAAAAAGAAAGATCCTATTGAGGTGGAAAAATGGCTGATTTTAATGCGAGTGTTATTATTTGTGAGCCCATTGACGAAGTTTTTGCCTATTTTGCAGATATGACAAATGCTCCAGAATATATGAGTAAAGTGGCATCAACAGAAAAACAGACAGATGAGCCGATAGGGGTCGGCACAAAATATAAAGAGATAAGAAATGTTCGTGGAAATAAAGTATATGCTGAAATAGAATACCTTACCTATGAAAAAAATGTGGGATTTATGCGGAGAAGCAGTTCAAACGGATTAATAGTTGACTATGCTTACCGTTTTTCAGAGATACCTGAAGGCACACAAGTGGAGTTTGAAGGAACAGTGCATGTTAAGGGACTTAAAATGTTACTGATGAGAAAGTTCCTCGTGAAAATGGTGAAATCAGAAGACAACGATCATGTGCAAAATGCAAAAGAAGTGTTAGAAGGAAGAGTAGAAAATTTATAGGGAAGGGGGATGATGCAAGGATGGAATTTTTTGCATCAGCTTTTTTCAATAAATAATAGTTATGTAGAGAAAGAAAATTATTATTTTAAAATGATTAGAACTTATGCTTTAATAGAGAACACCTGCGACTTCAGTCGTGGGATGAATCTCTTTTCTTTTTTGAAAAAATAAAATTGAATATAGAAAACATATGTTCTGTTTGGTAAAATAATCTTAGAGAGAGGTGCGGAATTTGAAAAATACGGAGAAACAATTCGGAGTACAAAAAGAAATATTGAAGGTAAGAACAAAAAAAGAATATTTAGCATTGCGTAAATTAAGTCAATTAAGCAAGAATATGTACAATGTTGGTTTGTATTCGGTTCGCCAACACTTTTTTGAAACAAAAAAATATTTCCCCTATAAGGAAAATTACCATGCATGTAAATCCAATGAGAACTACAAATTAATGGGTTCGGCAGCGGCGCAACAAACGCTCAAAAAAGTGGAAGAAAACTTTAAAAGTTTCTTTGGGGTGTTGAAAGTAAAAGGTCAAGGAGCAAGGATTCCACGTTATTTGGAAAAAGATGCTCATTTTGAATTAAGTTACCCACAATTTAAACTACAAAAAGATGGGACATTCTATATTCCTGTTTCTCCTGCCTTTAAAAGAGAATACGGAACGATTAATGTTCGTTTCCCTTCAAATTTAGCCCCCTCAGAAATTGCTGAAATACGCATCCTTCCTAAATATAACGCACATTATTTTGAAATCGAGTATGTCTATAAAAAACAAGTAGAACAGCAAAAATTAAACAAAGATGAAGCACTTTCTTTGGATTTAGGAATAGATAATTTCATTGCCGGTATCGATACACTAGGTAATACTTTTTTAGTTTCTGGTAAACGAGTAAAGTCCTTGAACCAATGGTACAATAAATAAATTAAACGGTTACAGTCTATGAAAGATAAACAAAATATTGCCCACCTAACCAATCGACAGGTTTGTTTGTTGAGAAAAAGAAACAATGTATTACGCGATTTTTTAAACAAAACAACACACTACGTTATCAAACATTGTTTGGCTAACGGAATCGGTAAACTAGTTGTTGGACTCAACAGGGGTTGGAAACAAAACATTAATATCGGAAAGAAAAACAACCAAAAATTTGTACAAATTCCACACAGTAAGTTCATCAAAAAAGTTGAAAATATGTGCAAAAGACACCGCATTGAACTCATCGTTCAAGAAGAAAGCTATACTTCAAAAGCTAGTTTTCTAGATAATGATGAACTCCCTGTATATAATAAAAATTCGAAAGAAAAGCCCGTTTTCTCTGGAAAACGAGCGTTTCGAGGGCTATACAAAACATCTAGGTCTATTTTGGTGAATGCTGACCTAAACGGAGCAGCAAATATTTTAAGAAAATGTAACCATACATCCGAACTGTCGGACAAGGTGGCTAGGGGGCTTTTGGCAGTCCCGATGAGAATAAAATTAGTATAACCAAAAGGTTTATTAATCAGTTCTTATAGAATCTCGGTACTTAAGTGCCGAGTAGTTCAAATGTCCAATATCGCTCTGTATATAATCTAGTTAGCACATCTGGTTCCTGATTATTTAACCCCTCTTGAAGAGTAGCTGCATATTGTTGCGTTTGAGAAAGATGGGCTGCAATTGTTGCTATTTTTTGCTCTGCAAAATTTTGAACATCGATTTCTATATCCGGCTGTCCAAGATCTTCTTCACAATTTTTCGAGAATGCTACACAATAAAGTTTGGGTCTATTAGCAGCATCTCTTTTTTCAATAGCTTTTACAACGGCTGCTCCTGTCGCGTCATGATCTGGGTGAACAGAATATCCTGGATAGAAAGTAATAACTAGAGACGGATCTAGTTCATCTAGTAATGCAGTAAATTCATCAACTAGTACTTCCTCCTTTAGGAATTCAATCGTTTTATCACGATAGCCTAACATACGGAGATCTTCTAATCCCATTGCTCTTGCAGCTTCCTGTAATTCGTTTTTGCGAATTTCTGGTAAGGATTCTCTTGTTGCAAATGGTGGGTTTCCTAAATTTCGTCCCATTTGGCCAAGTGTTAAGCAAGCATATGTGACCGGGACTCCTTCGTGTATAAATTTAGAAATGGTACCAGATACACCAAATGCTTCATCGTCGGGATGGGGGAAAATAACTAATACTTGTCTTTCATTTTCCATTTATACTCCTCCTTTCATGAAATGGTAATCATTTATTTTTTAAGAATATTTCATGCTATTTTACTTTCTCATTCAAATGGTGTTTCACTTATTTGTAAGGCAACTGCCAATTTTCCTGTGAAATCTAATCCTGCTAATAATAATCTATTTTTTTCATCCACTTCATAATGAGTAACACCTTCTGCATAAACCCAGCCAATTCCCGTTTTTAAGCCAACTCGATAGGGACCGTTTCCTGTGATCTTGCCATATTCATAGGAAAGCTGTGCATTGCGGATATAGGCGCCGGAGTTAAAGAAGGTTTCGTCATTATGTGTAGCATAGGCGCCATTAGTCGTTTCTAAGTGAATATATATTTCTTTTTCACTCAAACGCTCGATTTCTTTTTGGACTTTCTCGATTTGTACAAACTCCAAAGAATATCCCTCCTTTTTACTAGTCTATTTAAAGGGAGAAAAATGGTCAGGGCATTTTTTTCCTTTTATTCAAAGCAAAGAATGCTGTGAGACCATTTTTAACCTCTTTTACTTAATACGAAGCTTCTCTTTTTCGTTACGATATGCTCCGTGCATAGTTGGGCCAACATACTCATTTAACTTAAAGCCATTGCGAATAGCGGCAGTAATAAAGTCTTTAGCTGTTTGAACAGCATCTTTTACTGTTGCACCTTTTGCTAATTCAGCTGTAATCGCAGCAGAGTTTGTGCAGCCTGCTCCATGTGTATAGGTTGTATCAATTAGTTCACTCTCTAAAATCGTAAATTCTTTTCCATCATATAGAAGATCGATTGCTTTTTCATGTCCTAATTTGCTGCCACCTTTAATGAGAACATATTTTGGTCCAAGTGCGTGAATTTTTACTGCTGCCTCTTTTAAATCTTCTATTGTTTTAATAGGCTCATCTGTTTGTGCAAGCTGCCAAGCTTCAAATAGATTAGGAGTCACTACCGTTGCTCTTGGAACAAGCAATTCGCGAAGAGCATCAGCTGTTTCTGGGTGAAGGACTTCATCTTCTCCTTTACAGATCATGACAGGATCAATAACAACATTTTTAATATTGTTCTCATCAATTAGTTTTGCTGCTGCTTCAATAATTTCAACAGAACCAAGCATTCCGGTTTTCATTGCATCAATACCTACAGATAGAACAGTTTCCAATTGAGCGTTTACTGTGTTTATATCCTGTGGAAAAACATTATGATGCCAATGATTTTTTGGATCCATTGTTACGATTGTCGTTAAAGCGGTCATTCCATAAACGCCTAGTTCTTGAAATGTTTTTAAGTCTGCTTGAATACCTGCACCACCACTAGTGTCAGATCCTGCTAAAGTTAATACTTTCTTCATTGTTATGCCTCCTATGTAATTGCCACTTTTTAGCGAAAAGTAATTTTGTTTGATTGAATAATTGTAGACTATTTTAATTAATCATACAACTTTTGCGCCATCCTTGCCTTAGTTTGGTTCTCATGTCGTTTTTACATACCAATCGAAGGAAGTTAAAGGCGTAAGGTGATAATAAGTAAGAGAATTCTGTCTACATGTATGGTAATCTTTATATATATTTTTTACGATGGAAAAGCAAGAAGCAATATAAATGCTCAAGGAAATAGAGAATAATGCAGAGGGGATATAGCGATGAGGTTTGAAATAATAGATCAGCCGATTAATATACAAAATGTTATTGATAAAGTAATAAGAAGAAATGCGGGTGCTGTTACTACGTTTATTGGGACAGTGAGGGAAATAACAGCAGGGAAAAAAACACTATTTTTAACATATGAAGCTTATACTCCAATGGCAACAAAAAAACTTGCGCAAATAGGCGAAGAGGTTAAGCGGAAATGGGGAGATATCGATATTGCTATTACTCATCGAATTGGCAAGCTAGAAATTAGTGATGTCGCAGTAGTTATCGCTGTTTCCACTCCGCATCGAAAGGATGCTTATGAGGCAAATCAATATGCAATCGAAAGAATAAAAGAAATTGTACCTGTTTGGAAAAAAGAGCATTGGGAAAATGGAGAAGAGTGGATCGGCAATCAAAAGGGGACTAAAATGTATCCCAATGGTAAGCCAGGTGAGGAGGAATTACATTGATTACATTGCTTTTTTTTGCGGGTGTGAAAGAAACAATAGGAAGCGAGACGTTAACATTGAAAGGGAAACAACAGACAATAGCGCAAATTAAGGAGTACTTACTAAATACATATCCATCTTTATCCCTTCAAGGAGTAATGGTAGCGGTTAATGAGGAATTTGCACTGGATGAGGATATTGTGAAGGAGAACGATACAGTAGCTTTTATTCCCCCTGTTAGTGGAGGATGAGGAAGGAGTAAATGCAAATGAATCAGAAGAGATATTCACGCCAGATACTATTTTCTTCTATTGGAACAGAGGGGCAGAGAGAAATTAGGACGAAACATGTGCTAATTATTGGTGTTGGTGCGTTAGGATCGTCCATTGCAGAGATGTTATGTAGAAGTGGCATTGGGAATCTTACTATTATAGACAGAGATTATGTGGAGAAAAGCAATCTTCAGCGACAACAATTGTATACAGAACAGGATGCAAAAGAGCGGATACCAAAAGCTGCTGCTGCAGAAAGAAGATTAATGGAGATTAATAGAGAATGCAGCATTAAGAGTATTGTTGGGGAAGCAACGGTAGAGCTATTGGAGCAGTTAGCGAAGAGCGTTGATATAATAATGGATGCAACTGACA
This sequence comes from Niallia alba, assembly GCF_012933555.1. Taxonomy (GTDB): domain Bacteria; phylum Bacillota; class Bacilli; order Bacillales; family Cytobacillaceae; genus Niallia; species Niallia alba. The sequence goes on along the minus strand of NZ_JABBPK010000001.1, from coordinate 4,811,391 downwards.
ATATGGAAATAAGAATGATTGTAAATGATATAGCGGTGAAGCATGAAATACCTTGGATTTATGGAGCTTGTGTAGGGAGTTCTGGAATGAGCTACACGATTGTACCAGGAGAGACACCGTGTTTACATTGCCTAATAAAATCTATGCCGATGACCGGTATGACATGTGATACTGTAGGGATTATCGCTCCGACTGTTCAATTAGTAGTTTCCCATCAAGTGACCGAAGCGTTAAAAATATTAGTCGGAGATAAAGCTTCCTTACGAGGAACATTTTTAACCTTTGATTTATGGAAAAATGAACACCATAATATTAAAGTTAATCGCGTGAAAAGGGAGGACTGTCCAACTTGCGGAGAAAATCCGACTTATCCTTTTTTGAAAAAAGAAAACCAGACAAAGACAGCTGTTTTATGTGGAAGAGAAACGGTTCAGATTCGTCCTTCTAATCCAAAGGATATCCCATTTCAGCAACTAGAAGAAAGTCTTCAGAAGAAAGGATATACAGTGAGGCAAAATCAATTTCTCCTCAGTGTTCAATTAGAGGCGAACAGAGTAGTGTTATTTAAAGATGGCAGAGCGTTGATACATGAGACAAATGATGTAGTATATGCTAAAACTCTTTATGACCAATTATTAGGATAGTAAAAAAAGCCTCGCGCTGTTATTTCACAACGCGAGGCTTTTCTTATTGTTCAAGTGAACCAACGACAACTAATTTACCTGTATCTAAAACTTCCTCGTATTTAGCGGCTTCTGCTTCTGTTAATCCGACTGATTGCATTTTTGAACGCAATTCGTCACCTCTTTTTCGGAAAACATTACTGATGGAATCCAGTAGTCCTTGTTCCTTCATGGATACATTTCCTGTTTCCGTTGCATTTGTTAAGTCTTCTGAACGATCCTTATCGTGGGCGAAAATATAAATGTTTTCCTTTTTATACCCTTGGTTTTCTAATGCGTTAATAATGTTGCTTGCTTGTACACCATTTTCTACTATTTCTACTTTATACATAATGATAGCCTCCTATTAATGTGGAATTTATCTATGTGTGTTATATACCTCTTATAAAAAAGATGAAACTCTTTTTCCATTGGTAATATTTTCATTGTCTATCCCTTGGGAAATTATACATAGACAAATATCCCCACAATCGACAAAATTCCCTATATAATATAATTAAGAGAATCATAGAAACAGGAGGGGGCAAATGGTAAGCAAAAAAGAAAGAGAACAAATTAATCGAGAGCTAAGCGCTGGACAAAAGGAACAGGCAAGTACAACAATGGAGTTAAATAACAGAAGAGGATTTCGATTTCCTCGATTTGGTTTATATAAAGTAAAGAATCGGATAAATAGAAAAATCATGCTTTTTTTAAGTATTTTAGTAGTGGGGTTGATAGTCGGAATAGTTGGGCTTTGGAAAGTTGCTTTTCCAAAAGAACCAGTAGTAAGAACAGGTGCTTATTTAGAACAGATGAAGGATTTATCAACATTAGCCACCTCGCAGGCCTTTGTAAAAACAATCTTAGAAAAAGAAGATAACGAGATTTTTGGAAAGGGAATTGAGGCAAATATTCCAGGAACGAAACGAAAAATACTATTAGTGGTACCTGGTACACTGACAGCTGGAGTAGATTTATCGGAAATAACAGAAGAGCAAATTAAAATTAATGAAGAAGAGAAAACAATTCACATTCTATTACCAAAAGCGGGCTTTCTTCAAGATCCTTCTATTAGTTTTGATGAAGTAGAAACGTATTCTGTTTCTGGCATTTTTAGAGGAGAGGTGGAATGGGAAGAAGCTTATAGCTTAATGGATGAAGCAAAGGAAGCGATGAAGGAAGAGGCTGTGGAACAAGGACTATTGGTAAAAGCAGAGGAAAATGCCCAAAAGACATTGAAAGAATTCTATGGGAGACTAGGATATACTGTTGAAGTAAAGTTCACAGGGGAATAAAGGAGGGGGAAGCATGACCGCATCATGGCAACAATTATTAGAGCAGGAGCGCCAAAAGGATTACTTTATTCAATTAGAATCCTTCTTAGAAGTAGAGTACAGAGAATCAACTATTTATCCAAAACGCGAAGATATCTTTAATAGTTTAACGTTCACTCCCTATGACAAAGTAAAGATAGTCATTTTAGGACAGGATCCTTATCACGGTCCCAATCAAGCACACGGATTAAGTTTTTCCGTTAAGCCGCAAGTAAAAATACCACCATCTTTAAAAAATATCTTTAAAGAGCTTCATGAAGATTTAGGGTGTCCTATCCCGAATCACGGCTATTTAAAGAGCTGGGCCAATCAAGGGATCCTTCTGTTAAATACGGTTTTAACCGTTCGTGCAGGACAAGCTAATTCTCATCGTGGAAAAGGGTGGGAAGTATTTACAGACCAAGTAATAAAAATGCTGAATGAAAGAGAGGAGCCAGTTATTTTTGTATTATGGGGCAATCCTGCCCAAAAAAAGCTTGCTCTTATCGATCAAAAAAAGCACGGTATCGTCTTATCAACACACCCAAGCCCGCTTTCAGCACATCGAGGTTTTTTAGGAAGTAGACCGTTCTCTACGATTAATCGCATGCTAGCAAATGGGGAACAGCCTCCTATCAATTGGTGTATAGATGATTTTTTGGAAAAAGAATAATATAATAAAGGAAATATACATGAGCAGTGATTTCTCCAGATAGGAAAAGAAATCGCTGCTCATCGTGTGTATTTTCCTGCAAGGGATTGGAAGGGTATAGAATGGACAAGAATAAGGTAAATTGCTATAAAGTGAAACTTCCATCAGTGGGGTTTTCCTCTTCCCCCACTGATGGTTAGTTGAACCAATCGGACCTTTACGGAGAGTTGATCTCCGACCCTAGCTTCCTTGTATTCTCATAAGCTTGAGGGGGGAGTCTTACTGTCTGTTAAGAGTGGGATAAATTAAATTTTACTATGTTACATGGGATAGTCAGTTCCCTAAAGGGTGTAAAGCATTCCAATTTAAAGGAAGAGCGCTACCATCTGTCGAAGTAAAAAGAGCATCTGGACACGAATGTCTTCGCTTCCAGGCAAAGGAGGGATGAAATGAATATCTCTATACAACAATTATTAGCTAAGATAGAAGATCAGTTAGCAGAAGCTAAAACAAGCAATTCCGATGCAAGAATAAGAGAAAGAGTCTACGCGATTAAATCCTTATGTGAGTTGGTTTTAGAACAGGAAGGAATACAAGGCGTAACCTATCAGCAACCCGTTCAGCAACCAACCTTCCAAGCTGTTCAAGCGCCATTAACCATTCCAAAACAAACCATACAGACACAAACAAATAAAATAAAAATGGAAGAAGGAAATGGCGATTCCTTATTTGATTTTTAGGTTTGAAGAGAAGTCTGCTTGACTCTACGGAAAATGTGGGAAAGTCTGAGAACCTGCAGGAGTGCAACGGATCGTTAATTTAGTAGTGCTTAGTTATAGGAAGAGTCTATCTGCAGAAAGCACGAATAAGGTGCAACAATCAACACTTCATACATAGATCCATTTATATAAAAAGTTAAAAAGAAGGAGATAAAAATGAAAGCTTTTATCATTATCGGAGCAATTAATGCTCTATTATCTGTAGGTTTAGGAGCATTCGGTGCCCATGGGTTAGAAGGGAAAATACCAGAAAAATATCTTGAAACGTGGAAAACAGGTGTTACTTATCAAATGTTCCATAGTACGGGATTAATTCTAATCGGTTTACTCTTAGGGAAATTTCCAGAAAGCAGTTTGTTGAATTGGGCAGGATGGCTAATGTTAATTGGAATTATCCTATTTGCAGGAAGTTTATACATATTGGCCGTTACCCAAATCAAAATACTAGGAGCTATTACACCAATAGGTGGAGTAGCATTTTTGACAGCGTGGTTATTAATTATTATCGCTGCTTGGAAATGGATGTAATTGGATCGTATAAAAGGATAGGTAAGCAAAGGATTGATATTCTTACCTATCCTTTTTTCTTACTTTTCCAAAAGAAAAAGTACTTTGTAGTAGGAGGTTACTTTTGAAAGTTATATTTAGCAAATTTCATAAAATGAACAAGAAAAAGAAACTCTTTTTTATTGTCGTTTTACTTTCATTTATAGGGTCTATTGTGTTTGTGCGTAACAATTACTCCTTCTATGAAAAGCCAATAGCAGAAGTCGTAAAAACGGAACTAATAGATAAAACGGAAGTAAAGGATCAATTTAATAATAAGGATTATATTTTTATTCAGCAAATTATTGGGGTAGTGAAAAATGGGAAGGAAAAAGGGAAACAAATTTATCTAATGAATGAATATTCTTCTTCTAAAGCCAATAATGATGAATTCTATGTCGGAAATGAATTATTTGTTCATATTGATTCTAAGTTAGGAGAGAATGGCTATCTCAAAGGAAGTGTACAAGATGTTAAAAGAGATACATATTTGTTGATGATTGCGTGGGTTTTTATTTTTGCCTTGCTATTTGTTGGTAAAAAACAGGGCTTGTATTCTCTTATTAGCTTGATTATTAATGCCGTCATCTTATCCGTTGCATTGGATGTTTATATAAATACGTCCGAAAAGAGTCTGCTGTTAATTTGCAGTATAAGCGTGATTATCTTTACGATTATTTCCCTTATACTAGTGAGCGGGCGAAACGAAAAAACGTATGCTGCGATTATAGCACCTTACTAGGTACTTTTATTTCTCTATTTATGACTTACTTTGTTTTATGGTTAACTTCGGAAAAAGGACTTCGCTATGAGGAGTTACAATTTATTACGCGTCCTTATAAATTGGTCTTTTTGGCAGGACTATTTCTCGGATCCCTCGGCGCTGTTATGGACGTCGCCATTACCATGTCTTCTTCGATATTTGGATTGTATGAAAAGAATAATAATATATCTGTTAAAGCATTAATAAAGTCAGGAAGGGAAATTGGAAAAGATATTATTATCACAATCCATCTATTAGTAGAAAAGAATTGTACAAAGCTGGATTAAGTATTGGAAAAGATATTCTTGGTACAAGTACGAATACGTTATTTTTTGCTTTCTTTGGTGGTTACCTCGCACTACTGATTTGGTTTAAAGATTTGTCCTATACGTTAGGGGAAATTGTAAATTCAAAAATATTTGGGGCAGAAATGATTACGATTCTTAGTGCAGGAACAGGTGTTACACTTGTAATCCCTATTACCGCATGGATAACTGCCTATTTTTTGGTGAAAGATAAAACGTCATAACTTAATATAAGGGGGGACTTTTTGAAGTCCCTTTTTGTGCCTCTAAATCAAAGCATAAAAAAGTACACCACTATATAAGTGATGCACGGAATTTCTCTTTGTTATCTAGGTGGATATGTAGTCAAGTTTGGTGCTGCAACGCCATACGGATACTCATACTCAATCTCTTCATCAAAAGTAACATAATCGATATATAGCATAGGCAGTAAATAACGAATTCCAGTTTGCGGGTCGCTTAAAATAAGATGGTCACGCCCTGCTGCTTCAACAATGCCTTTAAAGATTTTAGCATTCCATTCTCTATTGTTTTCAAATGTTGCATATACGGTTGCGATTTTTCCTTTGTTAAGACGTAAAATATTCTCGATATATGATGCTTCAAGTGGCAGCTGTCCTGGCAGTGTAGTAGGTGTTGGGCTTGGTGTAGGCGCTGGTGTAGGTGTAGGAGTAGGGACCCCTTGTTGTATTGGTGTTTGTGGCTGATACACTTGCTGATTTCCATAGGTAGGAATTTGCCCGGGGTAAGTCCCGTATCCTTGTGGATAACCGTAGTTTCCATAATTTGATTGACTCATTTTCATCCCTCCATAGTCTTCTATTCAATCTTCCCATACATACTTCCATCATTCAGAAGTTGACCATAAAATTTACAGATAAGAAGTAGACGGTGAATGTTGATTCCTTCTTAGGTCATCGCTCACTATTTCATCCTATGAGGAAAAAGAAAAAGTTATGACAAGGAGTTAAGAATTTATATCGAAATCAACTGGATTTATTTAGAGAAGAAGCAGTTAATCTTTAAGAGAATAGAAAAAAAGAGAATTCTCCAGTAATCTCTACTAGAGAATTCTCTCCTTCCATTTAGTTTACATGTAAAAAGTTAGTGATTGCCTCTTGTTTAAGAATGGTGCCTACAAAGAAAGAACCAAATTCACCATAGCGTGCGCTTACTTCATCAAAACGCATTTCATATACTAATTTTTTGAATTGGAGCACATCATCTGAGAATAAGGTTACGCCCCATTCATAATCATCAAAACCAACAGATCCTGTAATAATCTGTTTTACCTTTCCAGCGTATTGGCGGCCAATCATGCCATGGCTACGCATTAAGTTTATGCGGTCTTCCATAGGAAGCATATACCAGTTGTCTTCTCCTTGGCGGCGTTTATCCATTGGATAGAAGCACACATAACTGGATTCTGGAAGGATTGGGTATAATCTAGATTTTACATATGGATTTTCATATGGATCTTGATCTGAATCAGAAGGAAGATAATTACTTAATTCTACAACAGAAACATAGGAATGAGCTGGAATAGTAAACTCAGCTAATTTTGTTTTGTTGAATTCTGTTTCTAGTTGTTGTAATTCTTCCATAGTTGGACGGAGAATCATCATCATGAAGTCCGCTTTTTGTCCAACAATTGTATATAGGGCATGGCTGCCGCTATTGTTTTCTTGAACAACATTCCATTTTTCCAATAAACCTAGAAATTCATTGATTGCCTCTTGTCTTTCATCGTTAGGTAACATTTTCCATGTAGTCCAATCTACTGTTCGGAAATCATGCAGGCAATACCAACCATCTAATGTTTTTGCTGCTTCACTCATTTATATATTCACTCCTTATTTAATAACATTTATCCCACTCTTAACGGACAGTAAGACTCCCCCTCAAGCTTATGGGAATACGAGGAAGATAGGTGGGAGATCAACTGTCCGTAAAGGTCCGATTGGTTCAACTAACCATCAGTGGGGGATGAAGGAAAACCCCCACTGATGGAAGTTTCACTTTATACGATTTTAACTATATCATAGTTTCTCCATATATTAGTGGAATAACCCTTGAGATAATTGTGAACAAATTGTGACTTCTAGAAAAAGGAAGTTTCAGTTCGTCTAAAAAAGTATAATGAAGTTACATATAGGGAATTATCAGATTTATAACAGAACTTCCATCAATATTTCATCTTCATCTTCTTTGCATTAGTAGATGAACGTATCATGCTTTATATGGGATAAAAATAGAAGAAAGTAAGGAATATTCCTTGAAATTTTATCATGGTAGAGTATCCTATTAAGTGTACATAAAAAGGAGGAAGAAAATTAATGAGTGATTTATTTACAGGTTTAAAAGAAAAAGTAACTGGCCAAAACGTAAAGATCGTTTTCCCAGAAGCATTAGATGAGAGAATTTTAAAAGCTGCTGGTCGTTTAGCAGAAGATAAAGTGTTAATTCCTGTTTTAATTGGGGACATAGAAGAAGTTCAAGCAAAAGCAAAAAATCTAGGTGTTTCTTTAGAAAATGCAGAAATTTATGATCCAAAGAAATATGCTCAATTTGATGCATTAGTTGCTTCTTTTGTTGAAAGACGTAAAGGAAAAGTAACAGAAGAAGATGCACGTAAAATCCTTTTAGATGAAAACTATTTTGGAACAATGCTTGTTTATGCTAACCAAGCAGATGGTCTAGTAAGTGGTGCGATTCATTCAACAGCTGACACTGTTCGTCCGGCTTTACAAATTATTAAAACAAAACAAGGTGTTAAGAAGACTTCTGGTGTATTCATCATGGTTCGTGAAGATGAAAAATATGTATTTGCAGACTGTGCAATCAATATTACTCCAGACAGCCAAGATTTGGCAGAAATTGCTGTGGAAAGTGCGAAAACAGCAAGAATGTTTGACATTGACCCACGCGTTGCAATGTTAAGCTTCTCAACTAAAGGTTCTGCAAAATCACCAGAAACAGAAAAAGTAGAAGGTGCATTAGCTGAAGCAAAACTAAGAGACCCATTATTAGTAATTGATGGTGAATTCCAATTTGATGCTGCATTTGTTCCATCTGTAGCGAAACAAAAAGCTCCAGATTCTCCAATTCAAGGAGATGCAAATGTATTTGTATTCCCAAGTCTAGAGGCTGGTAATATCGGTTATAAAATTGCACAAAGATTAGGTAACTTTGAAGCAGTCGGACCAATCCTTCAAGGCTTAAATGCTCCAGTAAACGACCTTTCTCGTGGATGTAACGAAGAAGATGTTTATAAATTAGCATTAATTACTGCAGGACAAAGCTTAGCAAAATAATTATTTTTAAAGAAGCTTGGACATAAGTATTTTCAACCAAATAACCCCGAACGATTATACGTACATGCTAAGAAAAATTCGTATAATTGTTTGGGGTTTTATTCATTTTAAGAAAGAATGAGAGATTGAGGTTCATCAAAGGTTTTGGAAAAAGTTGGGATGTATTTAGAAGGTGGAATTCGTGAAGATTTGTTAATTAAAGATGGTTGGCGTGACTCTTTACTATATAGTGTTTTAGAACATGAATGGGAAAAGTAATATAACTAGTTTTCTTTATCTAAGATGGGCTTCAACGAAAGTAGCATCGTGAAAATGTAAAGCTCAGAGTCTGAGCTATTGAATGTGTTAAATAGTATGTGTTATATGGTGTGAATTCCAATGTAATTTTCATTTCCCCATATTAATTGAACTGCTTAGCTTTAGAAAAAGCTCTTTTTTCGTTATAATAAATCATTGTGAATGAATAAAGAAAACTATATCTTTTAAAAATAGGATAGATGGTTGTTAAAACAAAAGGAGCTAAGTGATGGTCGGCAATACTAGTTTGTTAAAACAAGATAAATGGAGAATCATTGATCAGTCAACAACAGGTTTACATGTATCAGCGCTACACTCTTTCGGCATGGATGATACTTTATGTTCCTCTGTTGGAAGTGGCATGGTACCTGCTACGGCACGAACATGGGTACATGATCGGACGATTGTATTAGGAATTCAAGATACGAGATTACCTCATCTGAAAGATGCATTGGCTTTTTTAAAGGAGCAGGGATACCAATACATTGTCCGTAATTCTGGTGGACTTGCTGTTGTGTTGGATAAAGATGTGTTAAATATTTCGCTTATCCTGCCAGAACAGGAAAGAGGAATAGATATTAATAGTGGTTATGAGACGATGTGGGAATTAATTAACTATATGTTTAAAGAATATGGGAAAACGATAGAAGCAAAGGAAATTGTCGGATCGTATTGTCCAGGCAGCTATGACTTAAGTATTGATGGGAAAAAATTTGCAGGCATTTCTCAAAGACGCTTAAGAAGTGGGGTTGCGGTTCAAATTTATCTTTGCATAAATGGCAGTGGAAAGCAAAGAGCGGAAATTATCAAGCAATTTTATGCTGCAGGACTGCAAGGAGAGACAACTAAATTTGCTTATCCAGAAATAAAACCGGAAGTAATGGCTTCTTTAGCTGAACTATTAGACGTTCCACTAACAGTTGATCAAGTGATGACAAAGTTGCTTCTTGCTTTAAAAGATCACGCAGAGTTTTTATTTGCAGATCAATTACAAGGGGAAGAGCTACCACTGTTCGAGTCTTATTATGATCGTGTCGTTGATCGAAACGAGAAAATTATGCAGGCATTTCGTTAAAATCAAAAAGAGGATAAGGAAGGTGATTTTTTGAATCCCTTTCCTTATCCTCTATTTATAATCGAGAATGGTTGCCAACTCCAAAAACTTCTCTCTTTTTTGTTATGCGTTTTATAAGCCGCTAAACGGTCTTTCCGCTTTTTAAAATCAATCTAGCTAGCAAACTTCTCCCTACGATAAGTCAACATCAGATCGCTATCGCTCTCTGTGTTTCCTTTATCTCAGGAAATGCTGCTCCACCCCACACGCCGCTGAACGGTCCCTTTCCGCTTTTTAATTACTCTGCGACTTTTTCGAGGTTTCCGTTTCGGTCCATTTTAAACTTGGTTGGGCGCTCATCTTCTTCTAGTACCACAAGTTTACGGGCTCTGTTCATGATTTTCATGAGTGTTTCGTAATCTTCTTGCATCATTTCTGAGTTGTTTTCGATTTGATGTAGCTTTTCTTCTAACTCTTTGTTGCGACTTTTGATCGTGGCCATTTCTCTTTTTAATCTTTCATTCTCACTTTTTAAGATTTCCAGCTGTATTGGAGCACTTCGGAAATTTTGTAAGTAAGAGAGAACGGCATCAAAATTAAGTGTGCTAGCTTGATTGTAGCTCACTCCTGAGTAAACAGGAGTTTTCTCTACTTCAATGTTCGTTTGTGGTTCTTCTGTTTGATAGTTTGCAAGCTCATCTTCTTCTGGACTAGTAACATGTGTATCTAATGTTTCTAGTGAATCGAATGTCTCCAACTCCATTGAACCAAGTTCTAAACTAGTGGAAGCAGTAAGAGCCTCGAGATCGTCCACTGTTGGTACTGGTGGTGAGTATAATAGTTTCTTTTTACCACCTTGATCTTTTCCTAGCATCCGTTGTCGTTGTTTTCGCTGTTTCTTCGCAAGCTGCAGCGCCTTCTCATATTGATGACGAACGACTGCGTTCCAGCGGAATCCACACGCAGCTGAAGTTCTATTTAATTTATCCCCAACTTCTTCAAATGCGTTTAACTGTGTACTTCCTTCTCTGACATGTCTTAAAACTGTTTCTGCTAATAATAAATCGTTTTCTTCAGACCATGCATCTTGTCTAACCTTCATTCTTAACTCAACTCCCAACTTAATCACGATAAATAAATATTTCTAGTTCCATCTTTTCCAGAAATATGTTTGTTTATACAAAAGAAATACAAGGATAGTAGATTTTTTTATAGTTTAGAAAAAAGGGAAATTAGCGGATAAAGAGGGTTGAAAAAAAGCCGGCAACTTGGCCGACTATTTTTGATACATATACGATTAAATTTTCTATGCTCTTTTTTCTATTAAAGTTCCTTCGTTGCGGATAAAGAAGGCTGATAAAAATGCAAAAATACTTACAATAAATCCGAATAAGAAGAGATGGTGAATACCATCCATAAAGGTAGTACCACTATTTAGCAAAGATCCCATAATGGTTACACCGATTGCTGTTCCCATATTTCGGCAGAACATAAAGAAAGAAGTAGAGATCCCTTTTTCGTGATTTCCTACTAATGCTTGAGCGCCAATAACACCAACAGTACTTAGTAGTCCAAATGCTAATCCTTGAACAATCATGAGGATAAAGACGTACCAGAAGCCGTTTGATTCATTTAATAATACTAATAAAATTCCTGACAGTAATAGTAATGTATTTCCAATTATTAATAGAATGCGATAGCCATATTTTAATATCCATTTACCAGCTGGAACCGACATGGCCATCCATCCAACAGACATACCAAGGAGAGAAACACCACTCCATAGGACAGAAAGGCCAGCTTGGTTTTGCAGGAATAATGGAATATAGCTTGATGTTCCAAATAAGGCCAATGTTCCAACAAATCCATTAAGGAAAATCCAAGTAATTGTTTTATTCTTAAAAATGGATAATGGAACAATAGGAGAAGATTGTCTTTTCTCAAAGAAATAAAATGTGATTAATAGAAGGATACCGACTATAGCAAAAATAAACAGATAACTTTCTAACACGGTAACTAGTAATACACAAGTTATGCCGACTCCAAACAGGACAGCACCAATATAATCTACTTGTGCCTTTTTAGGTTGATAAACTTCTTTATATGGAATCAAAGTTAATAGTGCAATGATACATACTGGAAAATTAATGTAAAAAATCCATCTCCAACTCAAAAACTCTACAAAAAGAGAACCAAGTGTGGGAGCTAATACGGCAGATAATGCCCACATGCCAGTAAATAATGCTTGGATCTTCCCTCTTTTTTCAATAGAAAAAAGGTCTCCAGCAATGATAGCAGGAAATGGCATCATGAATCCAGCTCCCATTCCCTGTAGTGCGCGGAAAATGACTAATTGAGGCATAGTCGCTGCAATTCCACATAAGAGTGAGCCGATTAAAAAGACGATAATCCCGAAAGCAAACAGTTTCTTTCTACCAAAAAGATCAGAAAGTCTGCCGGCAATTGGTGACAGTATGGTGCTAGCTATCATATAAGCAGCAAAAGACCAAGCGTATAATGCCGTTCCGCCAAGTTCCTCTGCAATAATTGGCATGGTTGTATTCATAATAGTCGTATCAATAGAGGCGATCAACATTGCAAGCACAATGCTGCACATTACTAATAGTCTACTTTTATTCATTTAATAACCTCCCTATATTCAAGAGAAAATTATAACGCATATTGATTAATTAATATAGAGAAGGGAATTAGTTTAGAAAAAATACTGCCGTAGCAGATAGACAAAAATAGCATAGTAGGAGCGGATTTATTCCACAAATTCGTCACTGTTTTACACTCTTTTGCATCTTGCATTGCTAGTGGAGAAGGGGTAAAATACCATATAGTAATGAGTGAGAATGTTGTCGATTAGATGATTGATAACTTTAATAGAGAGCATTTAAAGAAAGGGTTGTCCCAATGGCAAACGAATTTCGTGTTTGCGACGATTGTCAGGCAGTAAATTTAAAAACGTTAATACCACGTTTAAAGCAAATAGATCCAGATGCAAAAATTGAAATAGGATGTCAATCCTATTGTGGTCCTGGTCGCAAAAAAACATTTGCTTTTGTCAATAATCGTCCACTAGCTGCATTAACAGAAGAAGAGTTAATGGATAAAATTAATACAAAGTTAAAAAAATAATAGAAACTCATCTATTATTTGAAATCTTCAAATGAAACAACAACAATGAAAAACAGAGTCTTTGTAAAACCAGAGGAGCTTCCACTAGATAGTTATTTTATGGAGAAAACCATGATTTTTTTCCTTTTTAAAATGCCTACACGGAACCCTCTTTTTCTATCTTTAGAATATGGAGCGTACTCTAAATTACTAGAATGAATAAAAAATAGCCAATAGAACGAAAGAGAGTGAGAAAGATGCCATATTCGACGGATAAGCTAAACGAAGAGAAAGTATTTAAAGATCCAGTCCACCGCTATATCCATGTTCGTGACCGAGTGATATGGGATTTGATTGGGACGAAAGAGTTTCAGCGCCTGCGAAGAATTAAGCAGCTTGGCACGACTTATCTTACTTTTCATGGTGCGGAACACAGCAGGTTTAATCACTCTCTAGGAGTATATGAAATTGTTAGAAGAATAATTGACGATGTTTTTGAAGGCAGAGAAGAATGGAATAATAACCAAAGATTGCTTTCTTTATGTGCCGCACTCTTACATGATTTAGGACATGGTCCTTTTTCTCATTCGTTTGAAAAAGTGTTTGATCTCGATCATGAAGAATTTACACGCAGAATTATCTTAGGAAAGACAGAAGTAAATAAAGTCTTAACAAGAGTAGAGAAAGACTTTCCCAAAAAAGTGGCCGAAGTAATCGCAAAAACATCAAAAGAAAAACTAGTTGTTAGTCTAATCTCCAGTCAAATTGATGCAGATCGAATGGATTATTTACTAAGAGATGCATACTTTACAGGGGTTAGCTACGGAAATTTCGATATGGAAAGAATCTTGCGTGTCATGCGTCCACGTGAAGATCAGGCTGTTATTAAGAAAAGCGGAATGCATGCTGTAGAAGATTATATTATGAGCCGTTATCAAATGTACTGGCAGGTATATTTCCATCCAGTGACAAGAAGTGCGGAAGTAATTCTTACGAAGATTCTACATAGAGCGAAACATTTACACGAACAGTTCTACTCTTTTAAATATCACCCCATTCATTTTTACTCACTTTTTGAAGAAGAGACATCCTTAGAGGACTACTTGAAATTGGATGAGGCTATTATTCTCTATTATTTTCAAATGTGGCAAGAAGAAGACGATACTATTTTGAAAGACCTTTGCCGCAGGTTTATGAACAGGAATCTTTTTAAATATGTTGAGTTTGATCCAGCGAAAGAGTATAAGAAACTCCAAGAATTATCTGGGTTATTTCAAAAAGCGGGATTAGATCCGGAATATTATTTAGTTGTAGATTCCTCGTCTGACCTACCTTATGATTTTTATCGACCTGGGGAAGAGGAAGAACGGTTGCCCATTCATCTATTGATGAAAAACGGAGAAATAAGAGAGCTTTCCAGAGAATCGGAAATAGTCGACAGTATCTCTGGAAAAAGAAGAACCGATCATAAGCTGTATTTTCCAAAGGACATTTTAAAGGATGACAGTTCTAAAGGGAAAATCAAAAAACAAATTCGTCAATTGTTGGATATTCAATAGATGTATGTCTTAGGATTAAATCGAGTAGGAGATGACCCAATTTGTTAAAAGATCATGCCAAAGTAATGAAAGCAATTGCTGCTTCGGGCGAAATTATTGGAAGAAAAAAGCTGCAAAAAATGATATATATTGCGAAAAAGCTTGATTTTCCGTTTCATGAAAAATATCAATTTCACTTTTTCGGTCCCTATTCAGAAGAGCTGACCTTGCGAATCGAAGAACTATGCAATATGGGATTTTTAAATGAGATAAAAGAAAAAAAGGGAGGCTATTTCCAATACCGTTATACCTTAACCGATAATGGGAAAGAGTTTCTGGCACTTAATGAAGTGGAGATGCCTAATTTATCGCCTTGTCTGGAAGATATGAATGGCCAGAATTCAAGATTTCTTGAACTTGTTTCAACCGTTCTATTCTTTGATACTTTACCAAAGGAAGAAGTGAAAGAAAAAGTTTTTACTTTAAAAGCAAAGCAAAAATATACAGAAGAAGAAATAGAGATAGCCTACACATATATTGAAAGCTTAAAAGAGAAAACCATTCATTAAAAAAGATCCTACCATGCAATGAAACGATTTGCTTGGTAGGATCTTTTTTAATGGCATTATTGATCACTTAGGCGTTTGCCTGCAACAGCGTAATGGTTTGTAGGCATTTCCTCAATGAAGACAACTACTTTTTCCTTTGAGGCACCTGTTGTTTCTACAACAGCATCGGTTACTTTTTCTACTAGATTTCGCTTTTGCTCTTCTGTTCTACCTTCTAACATCTTTACAGTTACGTATGGCATCTGTTAGTCCTCCTTGGTTTTTGTTAGTAGTTTTTCATATTTTTTGAAAAAGTGCAAGTTTCTAATCATTTCTTTGTAATTAAAAGGGGGGATTTTTATTTGCTCCTTTCCTAGGAAAAGAAAATTTTCCTTTCCAATTTATAATCATGTATAATTTTAGAAGGAAACATTACTAGATAGAAAAAAACGATTTTCCGTAGAAACTGTTTATAGAGGGGAGCTAATCATTTGTTATTTTCGCAAAATTTGGCGGATTTGCCTTATATTATTATTTCCATTGTTATAGGTTTTACCTTCCATGAATTTGCACATGCATACGTAGCTTATAAATTTGGAGATCCAACAGCGCAAAAGCAGGGAAGATTAACGCTAAATCCTATCGTTCACATCGATCTCATTGGTGCAATCTTTATTTTGATTGCTGGGTTTGGATGGGCGAAGCCAGTGCCAGTTAATCGTCATTACTTTAAACGACCGAAATTAGCTGGAGTATTGGTTTCTCTAGCGGGACCTGTTAGTAATTTAATACTAGCTTTTCTTGGTTTTATTATTATTGCACTATTAATAAAGTTAAATGTTCCAGTAGGAAGTAATTTTGATTTATATCCGTTTTTTCAAATTTTTGTCTATATGAATTTATTACTTTTTGCTTTTAATTTAATTCCGCTACCACCTCTAGATGGCTACCGAATTATAGAAGATCTAGTTTCCTCTCGAGTTAGAGCAAGAATGTCTAAGTATGAGGTATATGGATCTATTTTATTTATTGTATTAATTGTTACCGGTTTATCAAGTTATACAATATTCCCTTGGATTGAGTTTGTGCGAGTCTTTTTCCTTCAACTGTTTAATCAATTATTATTTTAATTTGTTAGAATGGAAAAATTGTCTTTCTTGCACGACAAATAAGAATCGTTAAGCAGTTAGCAATCCGCGATCGCTTAGAATAAATCGCAGAAGGAGTATGAAAAATGGAAGAAAAAAAGAAAAAAACAGTAGGCTTTAATATTATTAAAAATGACCCAACAGATGGGCATAAAGGTTTTGGAATTGGCAGTCTTAGTTTAGAAAATGTATCTCCTGTTATTATTGATGTGGAAGCAGGAGAAGCAATCGTTGATATTGGGGCGATGCATGCAAGGAGTGCTGTAGAGCGTGGTATCAAGTTTTTAAAAAGTAAAGAAGAAGTGCCAAATGGCAAGGCTTATTGGCTAGTATGGGTAACGATTGACCGCAAGCCTGAAGGTCCTTACTATGCTGGGGTAACAGCTTGTGAAATGACCGTAGATCGTTCGATTCGCAGAGGCTATAAATCCTTGCCAGACCATGTGAATAAGATGGATAAAAGTATGAAAAGGCATATTATGGTTGATAATATGGATGATAAGTCTAAAAAGGTGCTTGCTGATTTCCTAAAAAATCATGATCAGCAACTCTGGGATAACTCCCTAGAACAGCTGAAAAAAGACTTGTTAGGATAATTTTTTGAAAATGTTGACAAATGTGAAGAGAAATCGATAAACTAAAAGAGAAACAAATAAGGCTACGGATAATAGCAACAAACTATCCGAAAAAAGCCTTCAATAAAAAGCCCTTTTAAAGGAGATTGTTTTATGAGTGTGAGTGTTCTTAACTAACCGTTAATTTTATACGGCCTTGAATGTTGTTAAAAAATCGGAATTCTACCGGTTTATTTAGCATGCGAATTTCAAGGAAGGTTAAGAATAAGCCTCATAGCGAGCAATAGACGATCCAAGCTATGGCATATTTGTCATAGCTTTTTTACTTTATTGCGAAGGATTTCCTTATGCCGCAAACAAGCGGATAGGTTTACCCAAAAAAGCTAGTGTGAGCGTTTGTTCATGCTGGCTTTTTTCTGTTTTCAAGGGTTTTTCAAGAAAAAATCAGGAGGTAATTAAATGAATCAACAGACATTTGAAGTATTAGGCTTCTATAAAATTTTAGAGGATATAGAAGCTTATGCGAAAACAAATTTAGCGAAAGAAACCATTCGGAAGCTGCGACCCATTCATGATAAAAGAAAAATGGAGCAGTCGATAAAGGAAATAGAAGAGGCTATAAAAATTATAGAAATATCTAGTAGTGTTCCCATTCATACGCTTGATGAAATGTCCCTATATTTAAGTCAAGCAAAAAAGGGGATTTATATTCGAGCAGATCAATTTCCATTTG
Source organism: Niallia alba (assembly GCF_012933555.1). Lineage (GTDB taxonomy): Bacteria > Bacillota > Bacilli > Bacillales > Cytobacillaceae > Niallia > Niallia alba. The sequence goes on along the minus strand of NZ_JABBPK010000001.1, from coordinate 4,794,038 downwards.
TTATTTCCTTTTTAGAGCATTGCACAAAGCTTAAGCAGTTTATGCGTGATAAAGAATTTGCTGCTCCGAATGTTTCACTGTATGTTCAATCTATCCCTGATGTTAGGGAGCTTACAGAAGAAATAACAAGATGTATTAGGCATAGTAATGTCGATGATTACGCATCTAGTGATTTAGCCTATTTAAGAAGACAGTTATCTATCTTGACAGATCGGGTTAAAGAAAAGGCTAACCAACTAGTGAAATCAAAAAAATATGCAAGTTATCTTCAAGACAAAATTGTGTCCGAGCGTAATGGACATTTGACTCTCTCTGTTAAAAGAGAATACAAAACCAAAATGCCAGGAAGTGTACTTGATACTTCTGCATCTGGTGCAACGGTATTTATCGAACCAATTGAATTGGCAGATATGCAAGCGGAAATAGAAACAATGAAGCTGGCAGAAGAGTATGAGGTAGAACGAATTTTATATGAATTAACAGAAAAGCTATTAGCAGAGGAAAATGCGATAAATCTAGCTATCGAAACGATGCATTATTATGATGTTTTGTTTGCGAAAGCAAAATACAGCAGAGCAATTGATGCAAAGTCTCCCGTTTTAACAGATGACTATATGATTCATTTAAAAGAAGCTCGTCATCCAATGCTTGGGCAGAAGGCAGTCCCTTTAACCATTTTATTTGGCGAAGAGCATCGTGCCCTCGTTATTACAGGGCCAAATACAGGTGGGAAAACAGTAACATTGAAAACAATTGGTTTATTAACAATGATGGCACAATCAGGCTTGCTAATTCCTGCAAAAGCAGGGAGCAAAATAGCGATTTTTCAGCATATATTTGTGGATATCGGTGACGGACAAAGCATTGAACAAAATTTAAGTACGTTTAGTTCAAGGCTAGTGAATATTATTGATATTTTAAGAAAAACCAATGACCGTTCGCTTGTATTGCTTGATGAGCTAGGATCTGGCACAGATCCTGGAGAAGGGATGGCCCTCGCTATTGTAATTTTAGAACAGCTTTATCAAAAAGGAGCAACATTATTTGCGACGACTCATTATAGTGAGATGAAGGAATTTGCGGATCAAACAGAAGGGTTTTTAAATGGAACAATGGAATTTGATATCGTTACATTACGGCCGACATATAAGCTGTTATTGGGGCAAAGTGGGAGAAGCCAAGCGTTTGAAATTGCAAGCAAATTAGGACTGCACCCTGAGCTTATTGAAAAAGCGCATGAGATAACGTATAAAAAATATCGGAACTTCCATGATGATCAAAATGTAAATGATCCAAGCTATAAGCAACAGGTAGTTGTTAATAAATATGCCCGCAAATTAGGAATGACAAGGCCGGTTGATACGCCAAGAGCACAAGAGCCAATATTTGAGCAAGGAGATAATGTAATTCTTACAGAGACGAATGAAATGGGAATTGTTTACCAAGGACCAGATGCACAAGGGAGATATATCGTGCAGGTTCGCCAGGAAAAAAGAATAGTCAATCAAAAGCGATTGAAGCTTTATATTAAAGGAACAGAGCTTTATCCGGAAGATTATGATTTTGATATTATTTTTAAATCAAAAGAATATCGAAAAATAAGCAAGCAGCAAAAAAGAAAATATGTAGAAGACGTTTGGTTGGAGGAAGAATGAGGAGAGCGGCAAGGTAACAGAGAGAGGTTGTCTAAGCCCGTTTGGAAGAGGAAGAGAGAGAAAAGGTAACAGAGAGAGGTTGTCTAAGCCCGTTTGGAAGAGGAAGAGAGAGAAAAGGTAAAGAGAGAGGTTGTCTGAGCCCGTTTGGAAGAGGAAGAGAGAGGCAAGGTAACAGAGGAGAGGTTGTCTAAGCCCGTTTGGAAGAGGAAGAGAGAGGCAAGGTAACAGAGAGAGGTTGTCTGAGCCCGTTTGGAAGAGGAAGAGAGAGGCAAGGTAACAGAGAGAGGTTGTCTGAGCCCGTTTGGAAGAGGAAGAGAGAGGCAAGGTAACAGAGAGAGGTTGTCTAAGCCCATTTGGAAGAGGAAGAGAGAGGCAAGGTAACAGAGGAGAGGTTGTCTAAGCCCGTTTGGAAGAGGAAGAGAGAGAAAAGGTAACGGAGAGAGGATCTCTAAGCCCTTTTCAAAACGGAACAGCCAAAAAGGTAACAGAGGCGAGGTTTTGCCTCGCCATCATCCGACCAAAACAAAAAAGCATACCCCGCCAAAAATAGGCGGCAGTATGCTTTTTCAATCTTTGCTTCTACCAAGGTAAAATTCGTTTATACCATGGTACCTTTTCATTTGTTTTTTCCTTATTTGCTGGTTTTTCACTGGAATCGTCTTTCGGTAGATCAGCACAATATTCTGTCGGTACAGTTTCCTTCGTAAAGTACATTATTCTTTTTGTGCCACACGCATTTGATGCAAGTTTACCGCTCTTAGGGTCGATATATACACCAACTGTTCCTTTTGTAGGAGTGAACCCTTTGATTGGCTCTTTATTCAAGCTTTGTTCCATAAACTGAGCCCAAACTTTCTTTGCATATGTTTTATCAGCTGTTAACGTGATGGGTTCTCCTTGATCATATCCGGTCCAAACGGCTGACACTAATTGCGGGGTATAGCCAATCATCCAGCTGTCTGATTCTGTGGAACCAGATTTACCTGCATAAATTCTTGTAATATCGTTTGCGATGGTACTTCCCGTTACAGAGGCATAGCCACTTAAATTAGGGTCAAACATTCCTGTCATCATTTGGTTCATGACAAAAGTTAAATCTGTATCTAACACTTTCTCTTTCTTTGCTTTATGTTCATAGAGAATTTGTCCATCATTTGTTTCAATTTTTGTAATGAAAACAGGAGAAACACTGTTTCCTCCATTGGCAAACATACTATAGGCATTTGCCATCTCGATTACCCGCACATTAGAGGTTCCTAGAGCAAGTGAAGGTACTTCTTGTAAATCGGTTGTAATGCCGAATCTTTTTCCTGTTTTTACTAATGTATCCTGCCCTAAAAACAAATGGGTTTTAACAGCATATACATTATCGGAAACCGCAAGTGCCTGTGCCATTGTAATATTGCCATCTGCATATCGATTATTAAAATTATGCGGTGTATATGGATCTCTGCCGTCATCAAAACGGAAGGTCGTTTTCTCGCTACTCATCATGGTCGCTGGTGTAAATCCATGTTCAAGTGCTGCATAATACAACAAAGGTTTTATCGTCGAACCAGGCTGACGACTAGCTTGAGTTGCTCTGTTAAATGGGCTTTCTTCATAATTTCTTCCACCCACCAATGCTTTAACATAGCCTGTAGTTGGATCCATAGCCACAAAGCCTATTTGTATATTACTATCTTTGTTTATCGTGTGATTAATGGTTTCTTCTGCAATTCTTTGCTGCTCGGTATTCAAGGTAGTGTATACTCTTAATCCGCCTAATTGAATCGTTTTTTCATCCAGGTGAAGCTGGTTTTTCAAAATGTTTTTAACGCTATCTTGAAAATAGGGAGCTGTTTCCATACTTGTGTTCGGGAATTCTCCTACTAGAGATAGCTTTTCATTTAAAGCTATCCTTTTATCTTCTGCTGTTATATAGCCATTTTCAATCAAGGAATTAAGGATAATGCTTTGTCTTTTTTTTGCATTCTCTATTGATGAAAAGGGAGAATAAATACTAGGTCCCTTCGGAATACCAGCAAGCATGGTTGCTTCTGCTAGCGTTAGTTTTGATGCCTCTTTTCCAAAGTAATATTGGCTCGCTGCCTCTGCTCCATATGCTCCGTGGCCATAATAAATTGTATTTATATAGCCCTCTAGAATTTCATCCTTCGTATAAAATATTTCTAGTCGAAGTGTATAAAAAGCCTCTGCAATTTTTCGCTTCCAAGTCTTTTCATGCTCTAAAAATAAGTTTCGGGCATATTGCTGCGTTATCGTACTTGCTCCTTGTACTTTTGCCATTGCTTTTATGTCTGCTAAAATAGCACCGCCAATTCGTTTATAATCAAAGCCGTGATGAGAATAAAAGTTCTTATCTTCAATGGAAACAGTAGCATCCACTAAATATGGGCTAATATCATCGATGGATACCCAATATCTTTTTTGCCCATTACTGCTTTCTCCAATGATACTACCGTTATCTGAATAATAGATAGTTGACTGAGAAACGGCTAAAGGAGGGGGGCCAAGTGTACGAGCGTATACATAAACTCCGATAAAAATGATGCTTGCGGTTATCATGAAAAGGAGTCCCAATATCACGAGTATGCGTAAATACTTTCCAGAGTTTTTTAATTTATTGACAATGACTTCCAATACATGACACCTCCTAAGTAGAAATTTCTTTGTTTTTTATCGTTATGAAACGAAACGAAAATAGATAGCACTAGTATGTGGTAAAGATTGGTGTTTTAAACATTTTTATCATGGAATATAAAAAAATTCTTTGCATTTTTACGAATATCCACTATACTTTTTTCGTGTTTGTTATTTGTTTGATTGGGAAGTATAAAAAGAAGATTGTTTTCATTAGAAATGTTTCTTTTTTGATTGCTTTAACTAATCAAATGAATGGAGGATATGAAAATGGGAATTTGGTTTACAGAAAAGCAGACTGATAATTTTGGAATTACAATGAAAATCAAACGTACATTACATACAGAACAGACACCGTTTCAAAAGTTGGAGATGGTAGAGACAGAAGAGTGGGGAAATATGCTGTTATTGGATGATATGGTGATGACTTCTACCAGAGATGAATTTGTTTATCATGAAATGGTAGCACATATTCCATTATTTACTCACCCGAAACCTGAGCATATTCTTGTAGTTGGCGGCGGTGATGGCGGAGTTATTCGGGAAGTATTAAAGCATTCAAGTGTTAAAAAGGCGACGCTTGTTGATATTGATGGTAAAGTAATTGAATATAGTAAGCAGTTTCTACCAGAGATAGCTGGAAAGCTGGATGACCCAAGAGTGGATGTGCAAGTAGGTGATGGCTTTATGCATATTGCCAAAAGTGAAAAGGTCTATGATGTAATTATGGTAGATTCCACAGAACCAGTGGGACCTGCTGTTAATCTGTTTACAAAAGGCTTCTATGCTGGGATAGCAAAAGCTTTAAAGGATGATGGACTTTTCGTTGCTCAATCGGACAACCCATGGTTTAAAGGAGAGCTTATTCGCTCCGTACAAAGAGATGTAAAAGAAATATTTCCAATAACCAGATTATATATCGCTAATATACCGACATATCCAAGCGGAATGTGGGCGTTCACAATTGGATCAAAGCAATATGATCCCTTACAAGTGCCAGAGAGCCGTTTCCATTCAATAGAAACCAAGTATTACACGAAAGACTTACACAAAGCGGCCTTTATTCTACCGAAGTTTGTTCAAGATCTTTGTGAAGGGGATAGTGAATCAATTTAGATTTAAGCTGTTTTGAATAAAAAAGGAGTGATTACCAATGCGTTTTGATGAATCATATTCAGGAAATGTATTTATAAAAAGTTTTCCAAATTATGAAGAAAGCCAAGTAGTATTGTACGGTATGCCAATGGATTGGACTGTTAGCTTCCGCCCTGGGTCCCGTTTTGGCCCTGCCCGAATTCGCGAGGTTTCGGTTGGCTTAGAAGAATACAGTCCATATTTAGATAGAGAGCTGGAAGAGGTAAAATACTTTGATGCGGGAGATATCCCGTTGCCATTTGGAAATCCACAGCGAAGCTTAGATATGATCGAAGAATTTGTGGACAAAGTATTAGGAGATAATAAATTCCCACTTGGAATGGGTGGAGAGCACTTAGTATCTTGGGGCGTATTCCAAGCAATGTATAAAAAATATCCAGATTTAGCAATCATACATATGGATGCTCATACAGATCTTCGTGATGAGTATGAGGGGGAGCCGCTATCTCATTCGACACCAATCAAAAAAGTAGCAAATTTAATTGGCCCAAAGAATGTTTATTCTTTTGGTATCCGCTCTGGAATGAAAGAGGAGTTCCAATGGGCAAAAGAAGTTGGCATGCATATTTCTAAGTTTGAAGTGCTAGAGCCTTTAAAAGAAATCTTGCCAACACTTGCAGGCAGACCTGTATATGTAACAATTGATATTGATGTATTAGACCCAGCACATGCGCCAGGTACTGGTACAGTAGATGCAGGGGGAATTACATCAAAAGAATTATTAGCGTCTATTCACGAAATTGCACGCTCCAATGTTCAAGTAGTTGGGGCAGATTTGGTAGAAGTAGCACCAATTTATGACCCATCTGAGCAAACGGCAAATACAGCTAGTAAATTAATCCGTGAAATGATCTTAGGATTCGTAAAATGATCATTTCATAGATAGTCCTAAAAAGAGGCTGGGACATAAGTATTCCAGCCAAGGATAATTCCGAACAATTATACGAAGATGCTAATGAATGTTCCGTATAATTGTTCGGGCTTTTATTTGTTTTTCAAAGGATGTTTCCATGAAGTTTGGTGCGATTCCCCGCAGCCGGAATACACTTCGCTTTCCATGGGGCTCGCGCTGAGCCGCTTCGGCCTGTGGCCTGCAGGGTCTCAGACTGTCTCGCTAATCCCATAGGAGTCTTCGTGTATTCCGGCTGCTCTGTTTTTCCAACTAATTATATTTCCTCTTGTAAAAAGTATGCGAAAGCAGCCGCTATTTACTAGCTATATTAGAAATTGTTCGTCTTTACAGAGTATCTATTTAGTTATGTCCCATCCTCTTTTTTGTGGACTCTGGTTTAATAAATAGATTCTAGAAATTCCTAGGAAAAATGCTTTGTATATATGTTAAAATATAGAAAATAATGAAAAAGCTGAGTTATGATGAAAGGGATCCATACTAGTAACTGGCAATGGAAATATAGTTGCTTTGTAATCTGCTTTTTAAGAAACTGAAATAATCATCTGATAAACTTTATATGAACCATTTTTGCTGCAATTTTTATATGTAAAATAAGATGGAGCATGACATTTACATAGGGAGAAGGAATAAAATGAGTAAAAAGATTTTTGTCGTATTAATAGGGATCATAGTATTATTTGCAGGCTTTCATTCGGCAAATACAGTGCAAGCTGCCAGCAAAAAAACGAAATATGTTACAGCAAGTTCCCTTAATATAAGAAGTGGAGCTGGTACCTCGTTCAAAGTAGTAACGACGGTAAAGAAAAATCAGGCTGTAACAGTAACCCAAACAAAAGGGTCTTGGGATAAGGTGACAGTTGGAAAGAAAACAGGCTGGGCATCCAATAAATATTTAACAACAAAGAAGCCGGCAGCAAAAGCGGCAACAACGACGAAAACGATGTATGTCACAGCAAGTACGTTAAATGTGAGAAGTGGTGCAGGTACCACTTACAAAGTAATTACAACAGTCAAAAAGAATCAATCTTTAAAAGTATCGCAAACAAAGGGCTCTTGGAGCAAAGTAACGGTAGGCACTAAAACAGGCTGGGTTTCGAGTAAATATCTAACAACAAAAAAGCCAGCTGCACCAAAAAATTTGGCAGCAGGTCTAAAAACAGTGGGGAAAAATAAGCAATTGATTCTTGTAACATCAAATGGTTATAATACATCCTCTGCTGAAATTCGCACATTTGAAAAGAATACAAAAGGAGAATGGGTTCCAGTTCTAACTACAGCTGGACACATCGGTAAATATGGATTTACATCAAATATGAGTGAAGGCGGTAAAAAGTCACCCATTGGGAAATTTACAATAGGGACAGCTTTCGGTACAGAAAAGAACCCTGGAACAAAATTATCTTATCGAAAAATTACCAATGACGATGTATGGGTAGATGATCCAAAATCTAAGCTCTATAACACGTGGCAGTCTAAAAAGAAAACTAGCGGTCAGTGGAAGAGTGCAGAAAATATGAATGTGCCGGCATATAAATATGGTTTTGTCATTGACTACAACACAAAACGCATTCCAAACAAAGGAAGTGCAATCTTTTTCCACATTGGGAATAGTTACACCCTTGGATGTACGGCAACATCAGAAGCAAATGTAGTGAAGATTCTAAAATGGTTAGATCCTTCTAAAAACCCGGTAATTATACAAACACCAATTAAAGAGTTAAATAACTATTAAAAATGAAGGGGCTGGGACAAAAGTATTCCAGCCAAGGATAAATCCGAACAATTATACGAAGACGCTTATGAGAGTCCGTATAATTGTTTGGTTTTTTATTTGTTTTTAAAAGGATGTTTCCATGAAGTTTGGTGCGATTCCCCGCACCCGGAATACACTTCGCTTTCCGTGGGGCTCGCGCTGAGCCTCCTCAGCTTCGCCTCCGGGGTCTCAGACTGTCTCGCTAATCCCACAGGAGTCTACGTGTATTCCGGCTGCTCTGTTTAACCAACTAATTATATTTCCTATTGTAAAAAGTATGCAAAAGCAGCAGCTATATACTAGCTAAACTAGAGATTGTTCATCTTTACAAAGTATCTATTTAGATATGTCCCATCCTCTTTATCATTCTTAAACAATGATTAAATTTATTATATGCGCATCATTTGTCGAACCATCTTGCACTTCCCCCTCAAAAAATTTATACTTATAAAGTTACACAGTAAAATGAAAAGGAAGTGTTGTCGTTGTCTCAACCATCAGCGCAACAGGTGCCTGTAAAATTACATGTTACAACACATATATATAATGGGAAAAATAAAGAAAGTATTGAGTGGATTGGGTTTGGTCAATACTTAGAAAAAGATACTAGTAAATATATAAAATATGAAGAAATCATAGAAGAAGGCACCATTAAAACAATTATTAAAGTCACAGAAAAGGAAGGATTAATCCTTCGAAGTGGAGCGGTAAAAATGCGACTCCCTTTTCTAATTAATAAACAGAAAATCGGCAGTTATGAAAGTCCATACGGTGTTTTTCAACTAATTACAGATACAAAAAGGCTAGCATTAGAAATAGAACAGTACAGAACAACAGGTTCTTTAGATATTTTATATGATCTAAAGATGCAGGGTAGCAATAATGGGACCTATCATATGACTATTTCATTTAAGGAGGAGACAGAGTAAGAATGAATATTGTAGATCAAATAAAGGACAAGCTAAAGGAAGAAATTAAACAAAGTGTGATAAAAGCTGGGTTAGCAGCAGAAGAACAAATTCCAGAAGTGATATTGGAATTACCAAAGGACAAAGCACATGGTGATTATTCTACTAATATGGCGATGCAATTAACGAGAGTCGCAAAGAAAGCACCACGTATAATTGCAGAGGCTATTATTGACAATTTCGATCAAACGAAAGCTTCTATTAAAAAAGTAGAGATAGCAGGACCTGGCTTCATTAATTTTTATATGGATAACAGCTATCTAACTGATTTAATTCCAACTATTCTTAAAGCAGGAGAGCAATATGGACAAACAACAGTTGGAAACAATGAAAAAGTGCAAGTGGAGTTTGTTTCTGCAAACCCTACTGGAGATCTTCATTTAGGACATGCGCGTGGGGCAGCAGTAGGAGATTCCCTATGCAATATTTTAGATAAAGCTGGTTATAGCGTATCAAGAGAATACTATATTAATGATGCTGGTAACCAAATTAACAACTTGGCATTATCTGTAGAAGCACGATATTTCCAAGCATTAGGAATGGAAAAAGAAATGCCGCAAGATGGCTATCATGGAGAAGACATTATCGGAATTGGGAAAGAGCTAGCAGAGGAATATGGCGATAAGTATGTCCATGTTTCGGAGCAAGAACGTTTTGATTTTTTCCGTGACTACGGTCTGAAATATGAAATGGCTAAATTAAAGCAGGATTTAGAAGATTTCCGTGTGAAATTTGATGTGTGGTTCTCCGAAACGTCTCTTTATCAAAATGGAAAGATTGATATTGCCCTAAACAAATTAAGAGAAAATGGCTATATTTTTGAGTTGGATGGAGCGACATGGCTACGTTCTACTGATTTCGAAGATGACAAAGACCGTGTTCTTATTAAAAATGATGGTTCGTTTACTTATTTATTACCAGACATTGCTTATCATAAAGATAAACTAGATAGAGGTTTTGAAAAGCTTATTAATATTTGGGGTGCAGACCATCATGGTTATATCCCTCGTATGAAAGCTGCAATTCAAGCATTAGGATATGACAAAGATGCTTTAGAGGTTGAAATTATTCAGCTTGTTCATCTATATAAGAATGGTGAAAAAATGAAGATGAGTAAGCGTACTGGTAAAGCTGTTACAATGAGAGATTTAGTGGAAGAAGTAGGCTTAGATGCAACTCGTTACTTCTTTGCAATGAGAAGTGCGGATACGCATTTAGATTTTGATCTAGATCTTGCTGTATCGCAATCCAATGAAAACCCAGTATATTATGCCCAATACGCGCATGCCCGTATTTCCAGTATCCTTAGACAAGGGAAAGAACAAGGAATCGAGCCTGGCGATGAATTGAACGCTGCGTTAATTACTGCAGAAAAAGAATTTGACTTATTGAAAAAACTAGGAGAATTCCCGCAAGCAGTAGGAGAAGCGGCATTAAAGAGAATGCCACACCGTATTACAAATTATATTTACGACTTAGCATCTACTTTCCATAGCTTCTATAACGCAGAAAAAGTATTGGATGTAGACAATTTAGAGAGAACGAAGGCACGTCTAGCATTAATTCAAGCAACGCAAATAACGTTAAGAAACGCCTTAGCCCTAATCGGCGTATCTGCACCAGAAAAAATGTAATTAATTTAGAGAGGAGAGCATAAAGTAATGCTCTCCTCTCAGACTGTAGAGAAACCCCTAAATTTTAAAAAAAGAAGTTTGTATATAGCATATTTATTAGTCCCTTTGAATAGGGAGGTTGCTCACCGCTCCAGGGGTTCGCTTTCCGTGGCGCTCGCCCCGTGGAAAGCGAAGTGTATTCAGTCTGCGGGTGATGACCACAAACCTTCTTTCTTAAAATGAATAAAAGCCTAAACAATCATACGAACTCTTCTTAGCATGTACGTATAATCGTTCGGGGTTATTTGGTTGAAAATACTTATGTCCCAACTTCCTTTTTTTATAAAGAAATCATTGGATATTTCTAATCATCTTTTAGAATAATAAAAAGCATCTACTTCAGGAAAGGGAAGATGCTTGTGAAATTAGTTCTATTTGCTTTACTTACTGGGTTTTTAACTGGATTCATCTTTGGGCTATTGAAACTACCCATACCTGCTCCAGGTGCATTTTCAGGGATTGTAGGCATTTTTGGAATATACGCCGGTTACCGTGTGTTTGAGTGGGTCAGTGTCTTTTTTCAAAGATAATTAGAAGTGCAAATATGATGCTCAACTAGATGGCCGCTTACTATTCCAGTGAGCGGCCATCTAGTTGAGCATGATTAATTGTTGTATTTAGAGTCCTGAGCATGCTTTACGAAACAGTCCTTTTATAAAAAGGGAGCAAAAAGACGGGAAACCCATTCCTTTAGTTTACTTCTCATCGTGATTGTATTTAAACCCTCAAGCGATAATTCCTTTGCTTGCTGTAAATCCATCTCTGTAATCTTGTTCATTTTTTCAATAAATACAGGGTCATAGATGCAACAATTCAACTCGTGATTTAAAAAGATACTGCGTCTATCAAAATTGGATGAGCCGATAATAATAATCTCATTATCAACATTAATTAATTTGCCATGAAAAAAGCCATTCAAATATTGATAAACGCTTGCTCCATTTCCTATCAGTGAACGTAGATAAGGAAAAGAGGCCTCTTTAACAAGCATATGATCCGCTTTATCAGGAATAAGGATCGTAATGGAAACATTTCTATGTAATGCTCTCACTAACTCTTCTGTTATTCGCTTACTAGGGATAAAATAAGGAGTAGCGATAAAAAGCGATTTTTTGCTGTTTTTGACCAAGTTACAGATTATTTCTTCTAAATAAACCCCTTGTGTAGGAATTAGTTGATGTCTAGATTCTCCCTTTTGCTGCATAGGGAAATATATAGGATTTTGCAGTAGATTAACTTTAAAGGCTTTTAACCAGTCGATTAAAAACTCCCGCTGTAAGTCATCAACTCCTTCTCCAGTTAATTGAAGATGATAGTCACGCCAAGGGCTTAATTTGAAGTTGGCATGAATATAATCTTTGCCAATATTAAAGCCGCCCATAAAACCAACTTTTCCATCAATGATGGCAATTTTCCGATGGTTTCTAACTTGTAAGGAATAAAAAAGGTAAGGGAATGTTGGGAGTTGGCAAAAAGCAAACTGAACACCAGCCTTTTTTAAATTCTCTCTAATTTTTTTTCGTATTTTAATACTTCCCAACCAATCCAAAATAAGGCGTACTTCCACTCCTTCATGTGCTTTTGTTTCTAAAAGGTTAAGAAACTCCGTGGAAATACTGTCTGTCTTAATAGTATAGAAAAGGACATGAACATGGCTGTTTGCCTCTTTAATGGTCTGAAACAGGGCTGGAAACAACTCTGTTCCGTCCGAATAAATGTGAAAGTTAGTATATCTAAAAGGATAGTTTTTTCGATCTGTTTTTTTTTGCTGGGCTCTCTTTCCTAATTGGAAGTCAATAAAGAGAAGGAAAATCAGTATGGCAATAATACTTATGATTATCAAGAATGTCTTCATTCACTATGCCTCCTTAAAAGGATAGTATTCCCGATATTCTATGCCTTTCATACCTCGGTTTAAATTATATTGTTTTTTGTTGAATGAGAAAGAATAAGGAAAGCTGTAATAAGAGGAGCAAGGTACGAGAAGAGCGTTCATATAGAAGAGGAACACTTAAACAAGAGGGATCTAGAAACGTTCATCCACATTCATTTCAATGTGATAATAATTTTAAGGGGAAAATAAAGAAGAGACTTGCACTTTACTTGCTACAATCGTTATTCTAGAAGTAAGAATAATCAATTATTTAGGTTGGGATGGATGAAAGGTGCGGAAACTTTTGATATTAATAGGACTGCTCCTATTTTTAGGAATCTTTTATATTCTTTATAAGCATCAATTAGGCTCGATTGGTTTTTTTCTTTTATCCCTTCTGTTTTTTCGCCTAGCTAAAAATAAACAAGCAAGTCAAAAAGGAACCACCAAAAGGAAGGAAACCTTCTATTTCAAAGAAAAGTTAAATAAACCTTAACTAGAACTAGCATATTCACCTAAAATTTGTTTATAATGGAGAATATGTATTTTTACTATTTAGTAAAGGTTTCCTTTCTTAAAATGAGCCTACTAAAAGTAGACAGGTAATTAGATTGATTTGTTAAAAGATCAATAAGATGTATAAAAAATAATAAACTCCCGACACATGAAACTTCCACCTGAATTTTGGTCCAAGCTTTCAGGAAGGGGATTGAGTAGAATATGAAAGGAAGTGCGAAAGAATGAGTGTTGACAAATACACAAAAGAAGAACTAAAAGAAATGTCACTAATTGATGTAGCATATGAAATAATGAATGGTGGCAAAACACCTTATGCATTTAATGAACTAATGAACGAAGTAGCAAAGTTAGTAGGACTAAGTGAAGAAGAAGTTAACGAGAAAATAGCACAATTTTATACAGATGTTAATATTGATGGTCGCTTTTTATCACTAGGTGACAATCGTTGGGGACTTCGTTTATGGTATCCAGTAGATAAATCAGAGGAAGACGTTGTAACTGTTACAAAGCCGAAGAAGAAGAAAGCTAAAAAAGCTGTCGATGATGACTTCGATGATTTTGATAGCTTAGAGGAAGATGATGACGATTTCGATGACTTTGATGCAGATCTAGATGATGAAGAACTTCTAGATGAGGATGACGATTTGGATGAAGAGGAAGACGACGATCTATTGGATGACGATTTGTCAGAGGAAGACGAAGACTTCGACGAAGATTTAGAAGAAGAATATGAAATCGAAGATGAGGAGGAAGAGGAAGACGAAGACGACGAATTTGAAGATGATGAGGATGAAGATAAATAATTCTTCTACTCTTGACATTTACAGTCGTTGCTAGTAAAATCTTTTTTGGGCTCCTTAAAAAGAGGAACGAACTTAAATTCGCTAAATATAGCGCTCCCTTACTTGTAGAAAGTAAGTGGAGCGCTTTTTATTTTTTAGTAAGGAAGTTAATAGCAATCGTTTCATACCCCTCTAAAAAAATTAGTTAATTCGTCTTAAATAAAGAGGAATTGGAGCAAACTTAAATCAAGGGGGATTATATAATGACAAAATATATTTTTGTAACAGGTGGAGTAGTATCTTCACTAGGAAAAGGGATTACAGCAGCTTCTCTTGGTCGCTTGCTGAAAAACCGTGGTGTAAGTGTAACGATTCAAAAGTTTGACCCGTATATTAACGTGGACCCAGGTACGATGAGTCCTTATCAGCACGGAGAAGTATTTGTAACAGATGATGGTGCAGAAACAGACTTAGACTTAGGACACTATGAGCGTTTTATTGATATCAATTTAACGAAATATAATAACGTTACAACAGGAAAGATCTATTCTACTGTTTTAAGAAAAGAGCGAAGAGGAGATTATCTTGGAGGTACGGTTCAAGTAATTCCACATATTACGAATGAAATTAAAGAGCGTGTATATAGAGCTGGGCGTGAAACAAATGCAGATGTGGTTATTACGGAAATTGGCGGAACGGTTGGGGATATTGAATCATTACCATTCTTAGAAGCAATTCGCCAAATTAAAAGTGATATTGGCCGCGATAATGTTATGTATATTCATTGTACATTAGTACCTTACATTAAAGCTGCAGGGGAAATGAAAACAAAGCCAACTCAACACAGTGTAAAAGAGTTGCGTAGCTTGGGAATTCAGCCAAATGTTATTGTTGTAAGAACAGAAAAACCAATTTCTGAAGATATGAAAGACAAAATTGCGTTATTCTGTGATATAGACAATAAATCGGTTATTGAGTGTCGTGATGCCGATACACTATATACGATTCCTCTAGCATTACAAGAGCAAAACCTTGATCAAATTGTATGCGACCATTTAAAGCTAAAATGCCAAGAAGCAGATATGACAGAATGGATTGAATTAGTAGATCGTGTACGTAATCTTTCTAAAACAACAAAAATTGCACTTGTTGGTAAATATGTAGAACTACAAGATGCCTATATTTCTGTTGTAGAAGCATTAAAACATGCTGGTTATGCATTTGATGCCGATATCAATATTGATTGGATTAATGCAGAGCATGTAACGAAAGAAAATGTCCAAGAATTACTACAAGATGCAGATGGAATCCTTGTACCAGGCGGATTTGGAGATCGTGGAATTGAAGGAAAGATATTAGCAACACAATATGCACGTGAACAAAAAGTGCCTTTCTTAGGAATTTGTTTAGGAATGCAGGTTGCTTCTATCGAATTTGCACGTAACGTTTTAGGTTGGAAGGATGCTCATTCTTCTGAAATTAATGAAGCGACTACTCATCCAGTTATCGATCTTCTACCTGAACAGAAGGATGTAGAGGATTTAGGCGGAACACTTCGCTTAGGTTTATATCCATGTAAACTAAAAGAAGAAACAAGAGCTTATGAAGCCTATCAAGATGAAGTAATTTATGAGAGACATCGCCATCGTTATGAATTTAATAATCAATATCGTCAAGAAATGGAAAAGGCAGGATTTATTTTCTCTGGAACTAGCCCAGATGGCCGTTTAGTGGAAATTGTTGAGTTAAAAGACCATCCTTGGTTTGTTGCATCTCAATTCCACCCAGAATTTATTTCAAGACCAACTCGTCCACAACCGCTATTCCGTGAGTTTGTTGGTGCATCTATCCGCCTAGCGGAAAAATAATAAAGAAAACTTATACTGTCTTAACTGTTAAAAAAGAGGTTACTCCATTTGGAATAACCTCTTTTTGTGATCTTTTCTAACGCTTAGCGTTATGTTTCTTCCTATTATATAGTGTATTCCTTTAAAATTTCATCGGTTGTAAACTTAATGCCGTGATAAATAAAGAGAGCCGCAATTAAAGAGGGGTAGCCGTATCTATTTCCTTCTTCATCAGGCAATAAGCCTTTAGTGAGTTTTAAGTTGATAGTAACTTCCGCTAAGTCAACCAATGATTCTATTTCAGGGTTGGTAATCGAACAGATATAAATAAAGGGAACTTGAGCCTCGTGTAATTGTTTGGCAAAAAGATTTACCTCTTCTTCTTCATTGGTGCGAGAAAACAGAATGAAACGATCATTAGAAGTAATAAGATCAAGTGATGCGCCTGTCCATTCTACTGCATTTGGCATTGGCTCCATTCCCTTCGTCGCCTCTTCTATCACTCCAGCCATTTCATTTGTTGCATAGAAGTAAACTTTTCCGTCACTCACGATGGCTTGGGCTAATAATCTCGAGCTGTCTTCGATTGTCTCCTCTTCTTTTTCGTGTAACCTTTTAAATAGTCCACTTAATTGAGTGGAAAACATTTTAAGCACGTGAAAAACCTCCATTATTATAAAAATTAACAGTAAATCACTTCATATAGTAGATAATTATAATTAAATATAGGGAAAAGGTAAAATTTAAGGGAATTAGCAGGAAAAGTTGACCAAATAGTAGAAAGATAACTATGATAAAACCGAGACAATACATACATAACTCGACTGAGAAGGGAAGGTTCAATTATGAAAGGGAAAATACTAATCGTTGATGATCAATTCGGCATAAGAATCCTTTTGAATGAAGTTTTTCAAAAGGAAGGATATAAAACATTTCAAGCTGCAAATGGAAATCAGGCGTTAGAAATAGTGACAAGAGAATTACCAGATTTAGTATTACTTGATATGAAGATTCCTGGAATGGATGGAATTGAAATATTAAAACGAATGAAAAAGCTTAATCAAGATATTCGTGTCATTATCATGACTGCCTATGGAGAACTTGATATGATTCAAGAAGCGAAAGACCTTGGAGCACTCACGCATTTTGCTAAACCGTTTGATATTGATGATCTTAGAGAAGCTGTTAAGAAATACATTAATCAGTAATTGCTCAAGTATATACATATTAATTACCTAAACGATACGAAGAAGATATCTCTTATCCTTAAAATATTTGTTTTTAGTTAGGGACTAATAATTTTTTGAAAATTAATCTGTGATATTTTTTACAAAGAAATAAAACAGCCATCAATCTGGAATAGTGAGATTGATGGTATTTACAGTGTTTTTTTCTCCAGTTTGCGATGCATCTAGTTTTGAAGTGCTTTCATTCGTCAAAAAGAATGCTAAATTGTGACAAAATAGAAAAAAAAGCTGGAACGATAGCATTTCTTGTTTAATTTTGGTATGATTACAATTGAGTTTAAAAGGAATGATTCGTTTTCGTTTACTTGAGGTATTATATACATATTCAACTTTCCTTTGGGAAATTTAATAAAGATTCTCTTGTAACAAAGAACGATCATTAAATAAGGAGGAAGAAATATGCCTTTAGTTTCAATGAAAGACATGTTAAACAAAGCAAAAGCAGAAGGCTATGCTGTTGGTCAATTTAACTTAAATAATCTTGAGTTCACTCAAGCAATTCTTCAAGCTGCAGAAGAAGAAAAATCTCCAGTAATTCTTGGGGTATCTGAAGGTGCAGCCCGTTATATGGCTGGTTTCAAAACAGTTGTGAAAATGGTTGAAGGTTTAATCGAAGACTATAATATCACTGTTCCAGTTGCTATTCATTTAGATCACGGTTCAAGCTTCGAAAAATGTAAAGAAGCAATTGATGCTGGTTTTACATCTGTAATGATCGATGCTTCTCATCATTCGTTTGAAGAAAACGTAGAAATTACTTCTAAAGTAGTAGAATATGCACATGCTAAAGGTGTTTCTGTTGAAGCAGAACTTGGTACTGTTGGTGGACAAGAAGACGACGTTGTAGCTGAAGGTGTAATTTATGCTGATGCTAACGAATGTGTGGAGCTTGTTAAACGTACTGGTATTGACACATTAGCTCCTGCTTTAGGTTCTGTTCACGGACCTTATAAAGGTGAGCCAAACTTAGGTTTCAAAGAAATGGAAGAAATTGGTAAATTAACTGGTTTGCCATTAGTATTACACGGTGGAACTGGTATCCCAACAAAAGATATCACAAAAGCAATTTCTTTAGGAACTGCTAAAATCAACGTTAATACTGAAAACCAAATTGCTTCTGCTAAAGCAGTTCGCGAAACATTAGCTGCTAAACCAGAAGAGTATGATCCACGTAAATATTTAGGACCTGCTCGTGATGCGATTAAAGCAACAGTAATCGGCAAAATCAAAGAATTCGGTTCTTCAAATAAAGCATAATTGTTATGAAATGAAAGAGGATATCTTTTTAGGGAATACCCTTTAAAGATATCCTCTTTTTTATATATCCCAAAAAGCTTTAGAGTGGGTGGTCTAAAGTATTAGAGGGCTTTATATAGGTAATACTAAAAATGTTTGTACTTTATCTCTCTCTTAACGGATAGTAAGATCCACTTCCAGCTTATGAGTATACGCGGAAGATAGGTGGGAGATCAACTGTCTGTATAGGTCCGATTGGTTCAACTAACCAAACCCCCACTAATGGAAGTTTCACTTTATTAACAAATGAGAACGAAAGTTCATACATAGATACTTTTCCATTAAGTCTTAATATTTGGTATAATAAGTAACAGTAATTCAAACAAGATTCTACATCCAAGCCTCATCTTGATTAACTATAGCAGAATTCGTACTTTTGCATTGGCTTAGAAGGGAGCTAGAAATGGAAAAACTTATGATTGCAGGTGGATCGCCTTTAAAAGGAACGGTTAGAGTTAGTGGTGCAAAAAATAGTGCAGTTGCACTTATTCCAGCAACCATTTTAGCTGAATCTCCAGTTACAATTGAGGGGCTGCCTGACATTTCAGATGTTCAAATATTAAAAGAAATTATGGAAGAGTTAGGTGGAACGGTATCTATATCAGAGTCTGATATAACAATTGATCCCTCTTCTATGATCTCTATGCCTATGCCGAATGGAAAGGTTAAAAAATTGCGTGCTTCTTATTATTTAATGGGAGCCATGTTAGGACGTTTCAAAAAGGCAGTGATTGGATTACCTGGTGGATGCCATCTTGGACCAAGACCAATAGATCAGCATATTAAAGGGTTTGAAGCGCTCGGTGCACAGGTTACAAATGAACAAGGAGCCATTTATCTTCGGGCAGATGAGTTAAGAGGAGCAAGAATTTATTTAGATGTAGTAAGTGTCGGTGCAACAATCAATATTATGCTGGCAGCAGTACGAGCAAAAGGGAAAACCATCATTGAAAATGCAGCAAAAGAACCGGAAATCATTGATGTCGCAACACTTTTAACCAATATGGGTGCAAAAATTAAGGGAGCTGGAACCGATGTAATTCGGATTGAAGGGGTAGATCATCTACACGGTTGCCGTCATACTATTATTCCTGATCGTATTGAAGCTGGTACGTATATTATTATTGGTGCTGCAGTTGGAGACGGTGTCGTTGTGGATAATGTAATCCCTCAACATTTAGAGTCTCTTATTGCAAAATTGAGAGAAATGGGAGTTTCAATTGAATCAAGTGATGAACAAGTGTTTGTAAGTTCAAACAACTCCCTTAAACCTGTAGATATAAAAACGCTTGTATATCCTGGATTCCCAACAGATCTACAGCAGCCATTCACGTCTCTCTTGACCAAGACAAATGGTACAAGTATGGTTACAGACACAATCTATGGTGCTAGATTTAAACATATAGATGAGTTACGCCGCATGAATGCGACGATAAAAGTAGAGGGGCGATCTGCGATAATTAATGGACCTGTTCATTTACAAGGTGCGAAAGTAAAGGCAAGCGATTTGCGTGCTGGAGCATCATTAGTTATAGCAGGGCTTATGGCAGATGGAGTTACGGAGATAACTGGTCTAGAACATATAGATAGAGGATATAGTCATATAGTGGAAAAGCTCACTGGTTTAGGTGCCACAATATGGCGTGAAAAAATGACGGAAGAGGAATATCAACAAATAAATAATGGTTAATGCATAGTAATACGCAATTGCGATGCAACATTCATTTATTGTAAGGCTGTTTTCTAAAAGATTGTTGTTTCTCTAGAAATAATGAATTGGTTGGCTACAGGTAATGGCAATAAACTTTACGAAAACAGCCGTTGTAAAATATGTCTAACTTTTTTCTATTCTTGCTTTTTTAAAAGGAAAAAAGGATAATCGGGGGAGGACATTCCCCTGTTCCGTGCAAAAATATAGAAGAGAATAAAATATATAATAGATTCGGATACGTATAAAAAGGTAATAATTTCACTATAAAAGGATGTTAGGACCATCCTTTTTCATTTACGTTGATGAAAGAATCAATGTCCTCCCAAAACGGGAATATTCATTAAGCATCCTCCAATACCTTCCTTTTCGAACTATCCTAAAAAGAAGGATAATAAAGAGTCTTTATCCATATTCCACTTCCATTATGGGTTAACAAGAAGCCAGTTGAAAAATTCTTGTTGCACATTTTTCGTAGATGGAGGTAAAATAGAGATTGCTTTTAATTGATTCTCGTAGAAGCATTAGAAACATGAAGGATAAAATAAAAACTCCTCTTAAGATAAATTTATATTCGAAGCCATTCTTATGAAAAGAGCTATAAGAAAAATGAAAGTATACTATTTATCGATAGCTGGAGAAGAAGTAGGAATCTTCTTTTCCATCCTTCACTTTAATTATTTCTCGCATCAAAATTTCTCTTCACAAAAAGCGTTCGCCTCAAACAGAAGAATAACTTTCCCACATTTCGAAATAAATGGTAGGGATAACTGAAAATATAAAAGAGTGGTGTAAAAATGGGATTAAATATATCTAGTTTAGAAAATATGAAATTAAAAGAGTTATATGAATTAGCTCGCGAATATAAAGTTGCCTATTATAGCAAGTTGACAAAAAAAGAACTGATTTTCTCCATTTTAAAAGCGAGAGCAGAGCAAGAAGGCTACTTCTTCATGGAAGGTGTTCTTGAAATTATTCAGTCAGAAGGATTCGGATTTTTAAGACCGATTAATTACTCTCCAAGTTCACAGGATATATACATTTCGGCGTCTCAAATTAGAAGATTTGATTTAAGAAATGGGGATAAAGTTTCGGGGAAAGTCCGCCCTCCGAAAGAAAACGAAAGATATTTTGGTTTACTTCAAGTAGAAGCCGTTAATGGCGATGATCCGGAGACAGCTAAAGAAAGAGTTCATTTTCCAGCCTTAACTCCCCTTTATCCAAATCGACAAATACATTTAGAAACTACACAGAGAAATGTATCTACTAGAATAATGGATGTGCTAGCACCAGTCGGTTTTGGGCAGCGTGGTCTTATTGTGGCTCCTCCAAAAGCAGGTAAAACGATGCTTATTAAGGAAATCGCAAATAGTATTACAACTAATCATCCAGAAGCGGAACTTATTGTTTTACTAATTGATGAAAGACCAGAGGAAGTTACAGATATCGAAAGATCTGTAAGTGGAGATGTAGTAAGCTCTACTTTTGATGAAGTTCCGGAAAATCATATTAAAGTCGCTGAATTAGTATTAGAAAGAGCGATGCGCCTTGTAGAGCATAAGCGTGATGTAATTATTTTGATGGATAGTATTACAAGATTAGCACGTGCTTATAACCTAGTTATTCCTCCAAGTGGTAGAACATTATCAGGGGGGATCGATCCAGGAGCATTCCACCGTCCGAAACGATTCTTCGGTGCAGCCCGTAACATAGAAGAGGGTGGTTCTTTAACTATATTAGCTACAGCCCTTGTAGATACTGGTTCTCGTATGGATGATGTTATTTATGAAGAATTTAAAGGTACAGGTAATATGGAACTTCATCTAGACCGTGCATTGGCAGAAAGAAGAATATTCCCTGCTATTGATATTAGACGTTCTGGAACGCGTAAAGAAGAGTTATTGATTCCGAAAGAGCATTTAGACAAGTTATGGGCTATTCGTAAATCGATGTCTGATTCACCAGACTTTGCTGAAAAGTTCTTAAGAAAATTAAGACAAACAAAAAGCAATGAAGACTTTTTTGCCATCCTTGGAGAACAAATGAAAGCAGGTACTGCTAAACGCTCTTAAGATAATAGAGATACAGGTAAGTTTTTAACCTTTCATTTGATAAAGAAAAACGTAAAGGTTTTTCATTATTTGGAAATTCAATGCAGTGTTAATAGTGTTGCAAAACAAGAATGTCCTTGTTATAATATAATCAATGTGTTTTAACAATTACAGTGCTTATGGCATTGTTTTATAACTCTGTTTCGAAAGTTGCAGGGCGGAAGGAGATGAAAAGGAATGAAAACAGGAATTCATCCAACTTATAACGAAATTACGGTGAAATGTGCTTGTGGTAACGAGTTCACAACTGGTTCTGTTAAAAAAGAAATCAAAGTTGAAACTTGTTCTGAATGCCATCCATTCTATACTGGACGTCAAAAATTTGCTGAAGCTGGCGGACGTGTTGATCGCTTCAACAAAAAATACGGTCTTAAGTAATATGAAATATCAAGAACAGGCAAGAAGTTACTTTTCTCCTTGCCTGTTTTTATTTTGGGCTATTATAGGATATTTAAGAATGAATGTAAGTTGATAACTTTTATTCTTAAGTATCTTATGGTATTTTTTTATCCCACTCTTAACGGACAGTAAGACTCCCCCCCTTAAGCTTCTGAGAATACGAGGAAGCTAGGTGGGAGATTAACTATCTGTAAAGATCCGATTGGTTCAACTAACCATCAGTGGGGGAGAAAGGAAAACCCCCCGCTGATGCAAGTTTTACTTTATCCGTTTTTCTATCAAGATGCTGTTAAAAAATGATGATTGAGTCGAATATATTATTTCAATTAGTATCAATAGCTGTTAAAGTATGTAAGAGAGAATATTGGTAGTGATTATCCTACTTTGACTATTAAATAGAAAAAATATAAATAGAGTAAGGAAAGAGACAAGTTGTTTTTATTCTAGGAAGGAGCGGTTTCATGTATGTAATGAAACATCATGGATGGGTTGAAGTTATTTGTGGAAGTATGTTTTCAGGAAAATCAGAAGAACTCATCCGTCGTGTAAGAAGGGCACAATTTGCTAAGCAGAAGTATATAGTGTTTAAACCAAGTATTGATAACCGCTATAGTGAGGAATCAGTTGTCTCACATAATGGGACAGCAACAAATGCAATTCCTATTAGTAAATCAGCCGACATTTTTGAATATGTGACTTCCGATATAGAGATAGTTGCAATAGATGAAGTACAGTTTTTTGATGATGAAATTGTGGATGTTATTCAGCATCTGGCAAACAGTGGTCACCGGGTAATTTGTGCTGGCTTAGATCAAGACTTTAGAGGCGAGCCATTCGGGAAAATGCCAGAATTAATGGCAATTGCCGAGTTAGTAACAAAGCTTCAAGCGGTTTGTGCAGTTTGTGGCTCTCCAGCAAGCAGAACGCAAAGATTGATTAATGGAGCACCAGCTTGCTATGAAGATCCGATCATATTAGTAGGGGCATCTGAATCCTATGAACCAAGATGTCGCCACCATCATGAAGTACCTAGAAGTTCGGAGAAGGCAAATAAAGATAATACATCGAATGCATTATAAGAAAAGAGGCTCTTGTGAAGAATGAATTGGTCGTTCTTCATAAGAGCTTCTTTTTATTTGAATGTAAATATTCTTAAGAGAGAGCAGCGGTACAGGGTTATCAATTTACTACATTAGATAACAACACTAACTACAAACCATAACGTGTTACTGTACAGATATTTTTGTATGTGCTATTATAGAAATATCTTATTTTGCAGAGGGGGTTTTTTCATTGGGAAGGCGTTATTGCGTATTGGCCAAGTGGCGAAATTAAGCGGATTGTCTACAAGAACAATTGATTATTATACAAGTAATAAATTGCTTCCTGTAACGCGGTCTGCTTCCAATTATCGTCTTTATTCGGAAGATGTTCTTCATACATTGGAACGAATCAAACTTTTGAAAAAACAACGAATGTCTATTGAGGAAATTCGAAAAGTCATTCAATCAATAGAAGACGAAGACTTAGAACCAATTATGAATGAGGTACAGGCCGAAATTGCTTGCTTGCAAAAAAAACTGACATCATTGGAAGAGAAATTAAAAGATGCGCCGCAGGAAGAAAAAAAGAAAGTGTATCGTACACTTGAAACTAAATTATTAGACGTAATGAAATTACTGTCTTTAATGTAACTATTCCTGGAGGTGAATCCCTCAAAAGAGGGAAATAATTGGACATAATCACGATAACAAATTTATTTTTACTTGCATTATTAATAGCGTTGACGGCATTCTTTGTTGGTTCTGAATTTGCTGTAGTTAAAATTCGTATGTCAAGAATTGAACAGTTAATTGCAGAAGGAAATAAAAAGGCAATTGTCGCAAAAAAGGTAGCTGGTGATTTAGACTATTATCTTTCGGCATGTCAACTAGGTATTACTGTTACAGCACTAGGGCTCGGAGCACTTGGAAAACCCGCAGTCGAGAATTTACTATATCCAGTATTTAATTTGCTGAATGTTTCTCCATCAGTTGCGTCTGTTGCGTCCTATGCTATCGCCTTTGCATTGGTAACTTTCCTGCATGTTGTGGTAGGAGAAATGGCTCCAAAAACACTTGCTATTCAGTTCTCTGAAAAGTTAACTTTAATGCTTGCACCGCCATTATATTGGTTTGGTAAAGTGATGAAACCTTTTATATGGGCGTTAAATGGGTCGGCGCAAGTATTGCTTCGTTTAATGGGGATAAAACCTGCTAAGCATGAACAGGCTTATTCAGAAGAAGAATTGAAAATAGTAATGACACAAAGTTATCAAGGTGGAGAAATTGACCAAACAGAGCTTGAATATATGGAAAATGTTTTCTCCTTTGATGAAAGGGTAGCAAAGGATATTATGGTTCCTAGAACTGAATTTGTTACGTTAAATAAAGATATGACCTATGACGAAATAGTAAAAGTATTGGATGAACATAATTATACACGCTATCCAGTAACAGAAGACGGAGACAAAGATCATATCGTTGGTGTCGTGAATGTAAAGAAAATGCTAACACAAATGGCTTGGGGCAGAAATCGCAAATTAGCAGAATTTGTTCGGGATCTTCCTGTCATCTTGGAAGTAACACGCTTGCAAGATGCTTTGCTGAAAATGCAGCAAGAGAGAGTGCATATGTTGTTAGTAATCGATGAATATGGTGGTACATCTGGTATTCTGACGATGGAAGATATTTTGGAAGAACTTGTTGGTGAAATCCGTGATGAGTTTGATGCAGATGAAGTAGCGGACATCCGCGAGTCGGGAAAGAATAAATATTTCATTAACGGCCGTGTGTTGCTAGATGAATTAGAAGAACGTTTTGGGTTGCCGTTTGAAGAAAGTGAAGAGCTTGACACAATTGCAGGTTGGATTCAATATCAGCTGTTAGATACTGCTAAGATTGGGGATCAAGTAGAGCAAGGAGACCGTTTATGGACGGTGACGGATATGGATAACTATCAAATAAAAGAGGTTAGTCTTACTCAAGGCGTAGTCAAAAACTAGCTAAGATGTGAAAAGTTGCTTTATCTATAAATCATGGAGGTGAACCCCTCAAGAACGAGGGAAATAATTGGACAGTATAATACTATTGAATTTGTTTTTAGTAGCAGTATTTATTATGTTAACAGCATTTTTCGTTGGTGCTGAATTCGCGATTTTAAAAGTGAGAATGTCAAGATTAGATCAACTAATTTCAGAAGGAAATAAAAAGGCAGTAATAGCAAAGAAAGTAGCGCATGACTTAGATTATTATTTATCTGCCTGTCAGCTTGGGATAACAATTACTGCATTGATTCTAGGAGCATTAGGAGAACCAACTGTAGAAAAGCTGCTTCATCCATTATTTGAAAGGTTTGATGTGCCTGGTGCTTTATCAACTGTGCTTTCTTATGCGATAGCTTTATCGGTTGTGTCCTTTTTACACGTTGTAATTGGAGAATTGGCTCCAAAGACATTAGCTATCCAATATGCAGAAAAAATGACGTTAATGCTAGCTCCTGGTTTGTATTGGTTTGGAAAAGTAACAAAGCCGATAATCCATGCATTAAATGGCTCATCGAGAGCAATTCTCGGATGGTTTGGGGTTAAACCGACTGGACATGAAACGGCTCATTCAGAAGAAGAATTAAAGTTGATTGTGACACAAAGCTATGAAAGTGGCGAAATCAACCAAACGGAATTAGCCTATTTAAAGAATATCTTTGCGTTTGACAATCGAATTCTAAAAGAAATCATGATTCCGAGGGAACAAATTGTAAATGTAGAATTAGAAATGACATTTGAAGAAGTTTTAACTGTTTTGGATAAACATGAATATACTCGATATCCTGTGACGAAAGATCGAACGAAGTTGGTGGGTTACGTAAATACTAAAGAGATGTTAACAAATGTAGTAGCAGGAAGAGAGACAAATATGGAAGAATTTATTCATGAGATGCCGATTTTTCTGCAAACATCACCAATTAAAACCGTGCTTCTTAAAATGCAGCAAGAAAGAGTGCATATGGCACTAGTGAAGAATGAAAGAGGCGTAATTGTAGGTCTTGTCACAATGGAAGATATTTTAGAAGAAATCGTTGGAGAAATTCGCGATGAATATGTAGGCGAAAAGCTACTACATTGATTTTACTAGTTTAATAGAAAGTAAAGTTTGTTGCAGTAAACCGCAACCTAAATACACTTTGCCTGTTTGGTCTATGTGTATTCAAGCTGCCTTAAAACAACAATCTTTTAGAAAAGAAAAAGAACAATATAGCTAAAACTCCGATAAATCCCATACTTTTTCACTTAGGGTAGTAGTAACCCCTAAGTGAATTAGAAAGGAGAATTTATCGGAGTTTCTTTGCAAAATGCAAAAATTAGTTAGGATTGAGGTTTAGGTTTACTTGCTTTATCCATTGGCACTTGCTGAAAAGATAATGCTTGATTAAGCGTACTGTATGTTGGAACTTTCCCTAAACCAATTCCCAAGGTAGTAATCATTTGAGCGGTATCAGGACTTAATCCAGATAGAGTAGATTCAATACCAATGAAAGAAAGGATTTTAGTTAATTTCATTAGTTCATGTAAAACCATAGTATCGATAGAAGAAATACCAGATAAATCAATGAACAGATGTTGAATTCCTTCCTCTTTACATTTAACAGGAACTGTCTCTAAAATCAGTTTTGCTCGTAAGCTGTCGATATCTCCAATTAATGGAATGGCGCCAATAGACTCTGTAATCGGAATAACCGGAACACTTAGTTGCTGGATTAACTCTTGTTGAGAATGAAGTTTCTGTTTAGTATAAGTGTGATACATGTTTGTGAATCGATTGGTCAATCGATCAAAAGTAAGGTGATATTTAGAACTCCATTGTAATACAAATTCGGTCGGGATATTATTTTGTTCAAGGATAAACTGTTCAATCGTGTTCCATATCGTTTGTCTCGTAATACTTAATGCTTCTAATACTTCATGAACAGGTGTTCCTAATTCTACTCTGCTTTTAGCAACCTCATTTGCCCATTGCTCTAGATTTTCAGCAAAAATATGCTCATCTTCTAAAAAAGCGCTTATGACGGTTTGAATCGTATATGCATGCTGTTTTTTCAGCAGCTGTTCAACAGACGGTGTGGAATTTTTTGAGTAAATAGACCCTTCTTCTCCATCTTTAATGGCAAACCACTTTTGGGTTATACTTGGGGCCTGGTCCATCACATATTGATAAATGGATTGATTGGTTAGGGACATATGGTCATACCCTCTCTTCTTATTATTAAGTCTATTATAATAGATTAATGAAAAAATGGCTCTCCTAATCATCTGCAAATACCATTTTTCATAAGAATTGGTTTTGACGGGGAAAATAGCCTATAATATAATGAATACGTTATGGATAAAAACGAGGTGAATAGTGTGTTTGATCGTCTTCAAGCTGTAGAGGATCGTTATGAAAAACTTAATGAATTATTAAGTGATCCTGAAATTGTAAATGATACAAAAAAACTGCGTGACTATTCGAAAGAACAATCGGATATTCAAGAGACAGTAGAAGTTTATCGTGAATATAAAGAAGTGAAAGAACAGCATTTAGAAGCGAAAACAATGCTGGAAGAAAAGTTAGATCCAGAAATGCGCGAAATGGTTAAGGAAGAGTTAGATGAGACTGGTACACGCATTGAAGAATTAGAAGCACGCTTAAAAATTCTATTAATCCCTAAGGATCCTAATGATGATAAAAACGTTATTATGGAAATAAGAGGAGCAGCTGGTGGAGATGAAGCCGCACTATTTGCAGGTGATCTTTTCCGTATGTATAGTCGTTTCGCTGAGGCTCAAGGCTGGAAAATGGAAGTAATTGATGCAAGTTCAACAGGCGTTGGTGGCTACAAAGAAATCATTTTTATGATTAACGGAAAAGGCGCATACAGCAAATTGAAATTTGAAAATGGTGCTCATCGTGTACAACGTGTCCCAGAAACAGAATCTGGTGGTCGTATTCATACATCTACTGCAACAGTTGCATGTTTGCCTGAAGCAGAAGAGGTTGAAATTGAAATTCATGAAAAAGATATCCGCGTAGACACATTTGCTTCTAGTGGACCTGGAGGACAAAGTGTTAACACTACCATGTCTGCGGTACGCTTAACTCATATTCCAACAGGGACAGTTGTTTCCTGTCAGGATGAAAAATCACAGATTAAAAATAAAGAAAAAGCAATGAAGGTTTTAAGAGCACGTGTTTATGATAAATTCCAACAAGAAGCACAAGCAGAATATGATCAACAACGTAAATCAGCAGTAGGTACAGGGGATCGTTCGGAGCGAATTCGTACGTATAACTTCCCACAAAACCGTGTAACGGATCACCGTATTGGATTGACTATTCAAAAGCTAGATCAAATCCTTCAAGGAAAAATGGACGATATTATCGATGCACTTATTTTTGAAGAACAATCTAGTCGTTTGGAAAGTGCTTCTGATGTGTAAGGTATTCGAAGCCCTAAAATGGGCTTCTTCTTATTTAAAGGACCATAACAGAGAAGAATATGCAGCGGAGTTATTGGTAAGGCATACCTTACAAGTCAGTAGATCTGAAATGCTAATAAAATTTCGGGAAGACATGGAAGATGAACAATTCGAGAGCTTTCAAAAGCTAGTCTATTTACATGCCCAAGGACAACCAGTCCAGTATATTATTGGTCAAGAAGATTTTTATGGCAGAGCCTTTACAGTTAATAAGGAAGTGCTTATTCCTCGACCTGAAACAGAAGAGCTTGTACAATCTGCACTTGCACGGATAGACAGGCTGTTTGGAAAAAATGCAGCCTTAAAACTAGTAGATGTGGGAACAGGAAGCGGAGCAATTGCCGTGACTATGAAATTAGAAAATCCATCCTTGCAGGTAGTAGCTACTGATCTTTATGAAGTGTCCTTATCTGTAGCAAAGCAAAATGCAAAAAAACTAGGGGCAGAAGATATAGAGTTTATTCAAGGAGACCTGTTACAGCCACTTATGGAACAAGGGAGAAGTATTGACATTGTTCTTTCTAATCCTCCGTATATTCCAGAAGGGGACATCCAAACAATGTCTGACATTGTCACGGAATTTGAACCTCATAGAGCCCTCTTTGCAGGCGAAGATGGACTAGTTCTTTATAGAAGGCTTTGTGAAGAATTACCGCTTGTTGTTAAAGAAAAAGCGATTATTGGATTTGAAGTAGGAGCAGGCCAAAGCAAGGCAGCTGCCAAGCTGTTAGAAACCGCTTTTCCGCAGGCAAAAGTAGAAGTACAATATGATATTAATGGCAAAGATCGAATGGTATTTGCAGAAGTAGGATTTTGAGCTATTTAACTTCTGTTTTTCGGTTGCTTTTAAACGAGGGTTTTATTTTTTAGAAAGATATATTCTAAACACAAGTTAAGGTGTGTGGGATATGTCTTTTTTATTGCCGATTTAGTTGGACCGTTTTTGGTAAAGGAGGGGGAGGCGCAAGTAAAGGTGCTAAACTCGCAAGTAAAGGTGCCAAACCCGCAAGTAAAAGTATGAAACTCGCAAGGAAAAGTGCCAAACCCACAAGTAAAATCGAAATCCCCAAACTAAAGCATAAAACCTTCAAGTACTAACACCAGAAAATTCACATATCTGCAAATAGTAGTTGCCTCTAGAAAACAACTCAAGAAAATGAATTTTACTAGTTTAAGATTCTATTAATCTGTCCAGACTGTGTTAGTGAAGGGGCGGTGCTAAAAGATGAAAAACAAACCGATGGCAACTATTTATTTATTTGTACTTATTCTATCTACTATTATGAGTTTATATATTCCTAAAAATGAAGTAACAGCAAATAGCGAGGTAATCATTCCAAATGATGCGATTCGTTTAAGAATATTAGCAAACAGTGATAAGGAAGAAGATCAGGCATTAAAAAGAAAAGTGAGAGACGCTGTAAATGAACAAATCACAAACTGGGTTTCAGAATTAACTTCTAAAGAGGCAGCGAAAGATTTATTGAAGGAAAAGTTACCAGAGATTCAAGAGATTGCTGAAAGAGTAGTAGAAGAAGAAAAAGCAAACCAAGCAGTTAATGTTACTTTTGACAAGGTTGATTTTCCAACCAAACTTTATGGTGAGTTTTTATATCCAGCTGGTCAATATGATGCAATTCTGATTACGTTAGGGGAAGGTGAAGGTGCGAATTGGTGGTGTGTCCTTTTCCCACCGCTATGTTTCTTAGACTTCTCTAACGGAGTAGCAGTCAGTGATGGATTTGAGGAAGAGAAGAAAGAAGAAAAAGCAGAGAAGAAAGAAGAAGAAACAACAAAGGAAAAGGCAGTAAAGGAAGAAAGGAAAGCGGAAGAGAAACAAGATCCTGTATTTGTTGAAGGGGAAAAAGAGGAGGAAGTAGAAGTGAAATTCTTCCTTGTAGAATTATGGGAAAAGATTTTTGGATGATATCTAGTACTAAATAGGTTTAAGAGAGATGCTTTTAATAAAGGCATCTTTTTTCTTTGTATAATCCTCAGACAAAAGCAATCTAAGAAATTTTACCTAATTATGCTTAAACTATTGACATTTTTCAGATAGTTAAGTGTTTTGTATACAAACATAAAAGTTTCCTTAGAGAAATAAATTGTCCATAAGGTATGTTTTTTGTGATGATGAAAAGTAGGAATACTAATGTGGAAATCCGTACTAACAGGATTGCTTATGACGTTTGTTTTTTTAACAGGATGCTCAAATGAATCAACAGAATCAATGGAAGAGATGTTGAAAGAGAGCGGTAAAACAGTTACTGAAATAAAAGATGAAACAGGAATTAGTAAATCTACGTTATATAGATATTTGGAAAGTGAAAGTTAAATATTCTGTATTAATCGCAAAATAAAAAAGCCGATGATTCCTTAGCGTAGGAAAAATCGGTTTTTCATTTCCATGAATTGTCTTAGCGTATGTTTTCCGCGTTTTGCTGGTAGGACCCCATCCGCCATCAAGCTAGCAATAACGAGTTACCCCAAAACGATAAAAACGAGTAAGATACACAAAATTTTCGTTCTGGGGTATTATGATCTCTTACCTTGATGGGCATGTGACGCTACCCCTAAATATAAAGATTATTTTACTCTCTTGTTTTTTGAACCCTTATATTCAATAAATGTGAAAGCTAATACGCCAATAAGAATACAAGAAATAACAATAGAATCTTTAGCATTACCATTATAAATTGAGAAAATTAATGGAATAATGGCAAATAAAGAAAATACTATAGTTCCTAAAATAAAATTTTTTTTCATTATTTCCCCCCATTAGTCTTCAATGTAGATATAAAATAATCTTCTAAAGTAGAATGATTTTCAGTTACCAAAGTGATTGATAGATTATCTTCTAGTATTTCCCCATTATTAATCAATATGAGCGTATCGCAAAAATGCTGGGCTACTTCTAATTGATGCGTAGATAAAAGAATGGCATTCCCGTTATTAACGTAATCCAGAAGAATTGCTTTGATTATCTTCATATTAATAGGATCAATACCTGAAATAAATTCATCCAGCAATAAAAGTGATGGATTACTTAATAAGGTTGTAAATAAAGCAATCTTTTTCTTATTCCCCAAAGATAAATCCTTCACTTTTTTGTGCAGCTCGTCATCCATATCGTAACGATAGAGGCTTTCATATGGATTTTTCTTCTTTATTTGAAACATGTCAATCATCATCTCTACATACTCAAAACCTGTTAATTCTTCATATAGCAAGGGATAGTCAGGGATAAACATAACTGGATTGGTTGACTTATAAAGTGATTTTTCATTTTCATTTATAATGATTTGACCTGATTCATGTTCTAATAGACCCGCAGCTATTTTAAGTGTAGTAGTCTTACCTGCTCCATTTGGTCCTAAAAAGGCAACAATTTTCCTTTTCGGTACTACAAAACTTATATTTTTTAAGATTGGTTTCCCTTCAATTATTTTTTTTACGTTTTGAAACTCCAAAATACTATTCAATATAATCCCTCCTATAAAGAAAAGTCATCCAAACACTTGAGCCTTACTAATTTATGCTTAATAATTGTAACTAAGCTTCCCGAAAGTATTAAAAACAATACAGTGATTCCAATTGCGTTTATATGTAAATACTGTGAAATACTAATGAAATCGGACATTAAAAGTGCTATAGGTAACATTAAACAAGGGATAAAAATACCTACTGTTAAGTACCTGATAAGGTTCCGTACTGCTTTTTGATCTGGATAATCTTCTAATTGTTCAATATTTAAAAAGTTGTAATGCGGACTAATCACTGATGGTAAAAATATTATGATAGTTAATAAAAAATAAAATAGTAGGTGAGATACCCCAACTATAATCGAAATATTTAAAGGAACTTGATTGATAATCATAAAAAGAATGTCACACACAATAAATAACGGAAGTGTAGTAATTAAAAATAATTGAAATTTATAAAGAAAAATTGACCAAGCATTTTTTTTAGACAAAAGAT
Organism: Niallia alba; assembly: GCF_012933555.1. GTDB lineage: Bacteria > Bacillota > Bacilli > Bacillales > Cytobacillaceae > Niallia > Niallia alba. The sequence goes on along the minus strand of NZ_JABBPK010000001.1, from coordinate 4,760,965 downwards.
GCAAAATGATATGTTTGCCAACACTATCCATTGAGAACATTCCATTTAAGCCCCAGAACATTGTAAATACATAAAAAAATACAAAAAAGAAGAAATAAAAAGCTAGAATAAAATGATACATTTTATCGAATGGCTCAAAGACTTGAATAAAACTCGTAAATATGCCCAATTGAATCCAGAAAGACAATGGCCCTAGAAGTATAGGAAATCTATGAAAGAAATAGGTAGTACGAATATCATTTCTAATTAAAAAGGTTATATATGATTGTCTATTCACAATAGCACTTAGAGAAACAATCCACTTTTCATAAAAAGAAAATGGATAATAAATACCTTTAGATGGCTTACTTTTAGAAAAGGCAAGAAGGACTGTAAATCCAACAAATATAGTCAATATTACACTGGAAATTAGTAAGTCCTTTAAATCCAGTTCCCCCATGGCATAAGTTGCTAAGATACTATTCGGTAATAGAGAGAATGTAATTACATCTTTTATCGGTTCAAATAATTTTGCTAGAGAACTGGTGCCAAGTTGCATCCATTGGTAATATTTTTCAATATCAATTTCATTTGATGTTAGTGGGAAGTTTTTAATCCAAGGCACTAATCGATTACTCATATTTAAGGCTAGAACAAATAGAAAGCACCTTATCAGTATATTTGTAACAAGTCGTAATAAAAAATGATTTCGCTTCCTTTGTAAACACATATATTTATTATGGAAAATAGAACTTATTATTCCCAAAACTATAAAAAGCAAAAAAGTAATGAACAAAATTAAGATTATTTTTATTGGTGTTAGATTTAGTAAATACCCAAGTGATAATATGATTGGAACGTATGCCATTAGAAAAACTTTTGAATTCCAAGTTAAAGATTCTAAATAAATATAGATATTAGATTTTTGTTCGCTAGTCTTTAGATTTATCATTAACCAGTCTCTATCTACAGCCTGTAGCTGCCATTTAGATGAAGCGATTCCGGAAATTATTGCATTTATAAATATAATGAAAAAAAGTAATGACCATAATAGAAAATGATTTTCCCTTAAAGAATACAGAATTTGAAGAGCAAGGGTTGATAAGATTCCTGATGGTTGATCACTTACAGTTAATTTTTCATTTAGGATAGTTGTTTTAAAAAGTAAGTAACTACCTCCTAGAAGGGTACTAAAGCTTATCAAACTCCATAATACTACCCAAACCCAAATATTTTTTACCTGTTTTATTTTTTTAAAAAAAATGAAATTGTTCATTTGACTTTTCCATCTAATTTTTAATTTCCATTTAATCCAATTAATTAACAAAAAAAGCCCACCTTTTTCTTTGCTTGAAAAGTACTAGATATAACGTATTTTATGTAGTTATGCTTCTAACCAATTTACTAATAATAACCAACACGGCACCTATAACTAGATAAACCCACCATTCAAAATTAACCTCTGGTCCAAAGTCAGGCATTATCCTAGTTAAGAACATAATAAGTGCAAACGAACCTGCTCCAAAAAAACCGGCCTTCCAGAAGGCTCGTCTTCTTTGCTTTTTATTAACGAAAAGTGTCGAACGAATAAGTTTGAAAATAACGAACACTCCGAAAGCAGTAACAATCATAATTACAGTTAATAGCACAATACTATTACCAAGTGAAATAGTTTCATCTACTTTTGTAAACTTTAGTAAAACAAGGTTTACCATTCCATAAATTAAACTGAACCACCCTAGTAAATTGAACACTAGAGAAAACACATAAGGAATGACATTTCGTTTCTTCTCGTGCGGAAGTCCTGCTATTAGCTCATCTGCGTATTTTCGTGGGTGAGACCCAAATAAGTTAGTCGCTGTCTTTCCGTCTTCCTGTCCTTCTAAAAGATGATCAAGTAAATCCATTAGAAGTTCCTCACTTTCGTGCTCGGCTACTCGTAAATCGGTTCTGATATATAGTGAAAAATCCTCATATAATAATTCATTCTCGGCATTTAATAGCTTACGTTTTTCATTATTTTCATTGATTAATTGTTTTGTGCTTCGCATTGTTTTCACCTCTTTTTAATAAATTGCTAACTGGACTTGCAATCAGCATCCACTCTTTTGCAATCCGTTCAAGCTCCTCTGTTCCATTATCCGTTAAAAAATAGTATTTTCGGTTAGGACCTGAATCAGAAGGCCTCATTTCACTACGAATAAATCCGTTTTTCTGCAATCTCAGTAACACTGGATAAATCGTCCCATCACTTATATCAGGCAGTTCAGCTTTTTGTAGCTTTTGTGATAATTCATATCCATAAATGGCCTGCTCTTCTACGATCGCCATAACACATGCATCTAGAATTCCTTTTAACAATTGACTTCTTATCGTCAAGCTCTTCCCCCCCATTACTTTGTAATACAAGATAGCGTTTTATATTTATAGCTAATTTGCATTACAAGATAGCTAATTACAATATATATAGATACTCTTTTATTGTCAAACAAAACCTCTATACTTTTTTAATTTACACATTTAACATGCCAAATGAATTTTCCCTTTTAGCCCAGATAACATGCATTTTCCGTATTTTTTTGATACGACTCTTAAATGTTTTAATCAGTCTAACTGTACATTTTAAACCATAATCTTATATTTTCACACTATGGTTAGAACAACTTGTTTAGTTGTAGCTTTGAAAAAAGTTTGATCAAGAATGTCCCTTGATTCTTTTCTTTTATGGGGAAATTAGGGTCATATGCAAGACAAAATAAATTAGCTACTGCTTTACGAGAAATGGGAAGAATTGAAAAGACCATTTTTATTTTGGATTACATATCTAACGAAGCCCTACGTCGTCGCATTCAACGAGGATTAAATAAAGGTGAAGCGATGAACGCTCTTGCAAGAGCTTTATTCTTTAGGAAACGAGGATTCCAAGATCAGCTTCAACGCGCCAGTGCATTAAACATTTTAATTAACGCCATTAGCATATGGAACACTGTATATCTTACTGAAGCCGCAAAATTGCTGAAAGAAAAAGGAGCTTTACGAGAAGACTTACTAAAACATATTTCCCCATTGGGATGGGAACATATTAATTTTCTTGGGGAATACACGTTTGATATGAACAAAGTAGCAAGTTTAAATTCACTCCGTCCCCTTATCCGATAAAATAAAGGCCGATGATTCCTTAGCGTAGGAAAAATCGGCTTTATTCATGTCGAATTTTGCTTAGCGTATGTTTTCCGCGTTTTGTTGGTAGGACCCCATTAAGTAGTATATTTGGGATCTTGTCCGCATTTATTGGCTATTATATGGCTGTATGGTTAGATACTTCTATCTCTGGAGCCATGGCCTTCTCGACGGGAATCATTTTTATGATAAGTTTTCTTGGCTCGCCAAAATATGGAGTTTTAGCAAAGTTCATTTCAAGAAGAAAACCTAATCAGAGAACATATAAAATCAGCTAAGAGATTGTCTTATAAGTACTCTTCTTAAAAAAGGCTAAATTATAGCCGCTTTTAAGAAGAGTACTAGTGGACAATCTTTTTTTGTTAGTTATGCGCTTCCAGTATTCTATCTAATCGAATAATAAAAATTAATCAGAAAATTATAGATTTTACAGCGAGTACTATTGTATAATCAAAGCATAAATTAAACACAAATGTACAGTGAATACATTTTAAACAAAAGTGTTCAAAAGGGGAGCCTGATAATGGAAGTTGCATTGAGAAATATGTTTCAGTCATTAGCTAAGAATAAGTCTGCAAATAAACTAGCTCGCAAATATGGTCTTCGCTTTGGAGCAAAACGCTTTGTTTCTGGAGAAACCATTGCAGAGGCAATTTCAAAAGTCACAGAATTAAACAAATCGGGTAGAGTAGTCACGCTAGATCATTTGGGGGAATTTGTCTACACCAAAGAAGAAGCTAATGAGTCCGCCATTATGTCTCTGAAAACATTGGATGAGATTCATGCATCAGGAGTTCAATCGCATCTATCGGTAAAAATGACTTCTCTTGGGTTAGATATTGATAAAGATTTATGCTTAAACAACATGCGAAAGATTGTTTCCAGAGCAAACCAATACGGAAATTTTGTCCGCATCGATATGGAAGACTATGCACATTGTCAAATAACCATCGATATATATGAAGAGCTCCGCAAAGAATTTGATAACGTTGGTTTAGTTATTCAAGCTTATTTATATCGGACAGAAGAAGATATGAAGCATTTGAATGAATTAAAGGCAAATCTGCGTTTGGTGAAAGGAGCGTATAAAGAGTCGCCAGATGTAGCCTTTCCGGAGAAAAAAGATGTAGATGAAAATTATAAAAAGATTATTGAAATGCATATGTTAAACGGAAACTACGCAGCTGTTGCAAGCCATGATGAAAAAATAATTCAATTTACAAAAGAACTTGCAGCTAAGCATGGGATTGATAAAGACAAGTTTGAATTCCAAATGTTATATGGAATATGTGAAGATTTACAAAATAAGCTAGTGAAAGAAGGCTACAAAGTAAGAGTGTATGTACCCTACGGAAAAGATTGGTTTGGCTACTTTATGAGAAGATTAGCAGAAAGACCAGCAAACGTGTGGTTTATCTTGAAAAATTTGTTTAAATAAGCCAGTAAAAGAGCTCCCCTTTTATCCCGCTCTTAACGGACAGTAAGATTCTCCCATCAAGCTTAGGAGAATACGAGGAAGATAGGTGGGAGATCAACTGTCCGTAAAGGCCCTATTGGTTCAACTAACTATCAGTGGAGGAGGCAGGAAAACCCTCACTGATGGAAGTTTCACTTTATATAGTAAGATTAGTAGATTTAAAGGTTGGAAGAAAATTTTAAATAAAAGGAGAAATAAAAATGACGAACATTACGAGTATACCCCCTTATAAAAACGAACCATTTACTGATTTTACAAAGGTTGAAAACCAACATGCGATAGAAGAGGCTATTCAAAAAGTAAAAGGAGAATTAGGAAAAACGTTTCCCCTTGTAATTGGTAAAGATAAAATTATTACAGAAGAAAAAACAGTTTCCATCAATCCGGCAAATGTAGATGAAGTAATCGGTAAAGTTAGTAAAGGCAATAAGGAATATGCAGAAAAGGCCATGCAAGAAGCGTTACATACTTTTGAAACATGGAAGAAGGTAGAAGCCTCTGAGCGTGCTGAATATTTGTTTAAAGCAGCGCAGTTGATGAGAGAAAGAAAGCATGAATTTTCTGCTTACTTAATCTTAGAGTCAGGGAAGAATTGGGCAGAAGCAGATGCGGATACTGCTGAGGCAATTGATTTTCTTGAGTTTTATGGAAGAGAAATGCTCCGTTTAAGTGAAACATCCATCCATCAACCGCTTTATCCAACAGTTGGTGAAGTAGATAATAAAATTACCTATATTCCGCTTGGGGTAGGCATCGTTATTTCTCCATTTAACTTCCCACTTGCTATTATGGCAGGGACAACGGTTGCTGGAGTAGTTTCTGGGAATACAGTTATCTTAAAGCCATCTGATAATACACCAGTTGTTGCTGCAAAGTTTGTAGAGTTAATGGAAGAAGTAGGTTTGCCATCGGGTGTTATTAACTATCTTCCTGGAGATAGTTTGGAAGTTGGCGAATATTTAGTAGAACATCCGAAAACAAGATTTATTTCCTTCACTGGATCTCGTGCAGTAGGGTGTCGCATCTATGAACGTGCATCTGTTGTGCAGCCAGGGCAAATCTGGTTAAAACGTATTGTCGCTGAAATGGGCGGAAAAGATGGGATCGTCGTTGATGAGACAGCAGATCTTGATGCAGCAGCAGAGGCAATTGTTGCAGCAGCATTCGGTTTCCAAGGGCAGAAATGTTCTGCTGGATCAAGAGCAATCATCGTGGAATCTGTATACAATGAAGTAGTGGAAAAAGTAGTAGCTCGAACAAAAAATTTAGATATTGGTCTTCCGGAAACAAATGCAGCAGTAGGACCGGTTATTGACGAAAAGGCATTAAATAAAATATTAGGCTATATTGAAATTGGAAAAGACGAAGGAAAACTAGTAACAGGTGGGTCTCGTGCAAAAGGAAACGGTTATTATATGGAACCAACGATTTTTGCTGACGTTCCTGCAGACGCTCGCATTATGAAAGAAGAAATTTTTGGTCCAGTTCTAGCACTCTGTAAAGTACCTGATTGGAAAACTGGGATTAAAGTATATAATGATACGGATTATGGATTAACAGGCTCATTCTTTTCCACAAAAGAAGACCGAATCGAATACGCTTTAGAAAATCAGCATTGCGGTAATCTGTATATTAACAAAAAATGCACAGGAGCACTAGTTGGAGTACATCCATTCGGCGGCTTTAATATGTCTGGAACAGACTCCAAAGCTGGAGGATTCGATTATCTCTTACTCTTCACACAAGCAAAATTAAGCACTAGAAGAGTCCTGTAATAATAAGAGATTGAGTGTTGCTTTTTATGGAAGGAATACCGACTAGGCTTAAGTGTAGTCCTATGGGAAGTAAAGTGTACTTAGCCTGCGATTTAGATTAAAACAAATCTTATCAAGCTGTTTCCATTTTAGGAACACAAGAATATTACTAGAAAGAAGTAAAAACTTCTGCATATTAATCATTCAAGTGTATGCCTTTTTTGGAGACAGCTTTTTTCTATAACATAAATCCCATCCATTATCCCCTTATTGGAAAAAACGCTTATTTAGTGATAAATTATCAATAATAAGGAAAGAAAGGATAAAGATATGTTTACAGATTCACAAATGAAGATAGAAACTTCATTTACCATCCTCTCAGATGATGAAAAAGTCGGTACCCTAACAGAAGTATTACAAGATTACTCCTATATCATTATAGAAAGTAAGCAGCTATTTGTGATTGGAAAAGAAGAGCGATTCCTTGTAGCAGCTGTTAGGAAGGATCAAAAGATAAAAGACTGGTTACAAATAAGCGAACTATTACCCTCAGAGTATTTTTCCATACAGGATATACATAATGAAAAGATAAATTGGTTAAGACCAGTAATTATAAAGAAACAAAATGAATATCAAGGCATCGTGACCGCTGCTGAAAGAATTCGATCTTTGCAAAGGGAAAATAAGTATACCATCACTTATTTTGAAACACTTGCAGAAACAATGAATGATGCTGTAACAGCGGTAGATAATAATGGAACAGTATTTTACTGGAACAGTGTAGCCGAAGATACGTATCACATAAAAAAAGAAGCGATTATTGGTAAAAAAATTGGAGAGCATTTCGACTCAGAATCGATTCAATTACATCAAATTTTAAAAGTGGGAAATCCAATTAGGGGTACTTATCATCGTCCAAATGAACATACACATGTGTTAATTAACGCTTCACCTGTTCTTGTGGATAATAAAATCATAGGTGGTATTTCAACAGAACATGATATAACAAAGTTAATTCACTTAAATGAGGAATTAGATTCGAATTCAGTACTTTATGTACAAAAAGAGGCACCTTTTTCATCTGTATTATCAAGTAGCAAAGAGGTGAAAAGAGCGGTAGAAATTGCACAAAAAGTAGCCTCGGCAGAAATACCTGTTCTTATTTCTGGAGAAACAGGCACTGGAAAAGAACAGCTTGCACAAGCCATTCATTATGGGGGATCTAAAAGGAAGAATCCACTTTTATCATTGAATTGTTCCACGATTCCAAAAGATTTAATAGAAATGGAACTGTTTGGATATCAGAAAATGACCTTTGATTCTGGAGATACAGAAGAGATAGAAGGAAAGGTAGAACAGGCAGAAACAGGGACGCTATTTATTGAAGAAGTGGATAAGATGCCTTTAGCTGTTCAGGAAAAACTTCTGCACTATATGACAGAACAATCTTTTACTAGAGTTGGAGGAGAACCGCAGAAAAAACCAGCAACAAGGTTTATTTTATCTTCTACCCAGCCGCTAGGAGAGTTAGTAAGAAAAGGGGAATTTAATGAAAAGCTTTATTACCAAATAAGCGTTATCCATATTGAAATCCCTCCACTTCGCAAACGAAAAGAAGATATACCACATTTAGTTAATAATTTTATTAAAATGTATAACGAAAAATATGCTAAAAAGATAACGAAAATAAATGAACAAGCATTGCATATTTTATGTGCATATGATTGGCCAGGCAATATAAAAGAGTTAAAAAATGTGATAGAGCATAGTGTGTTAGTAAGTGAAGGCAATAATGAATTAACACTTGAATATATCCCTGCTGAAATTGTGGATAACTATAAGGTTTCTATTCAAGGGGGAAAAGGGAATAAAGAAGATAATGAAATGGAACGAATAGAAGAAGCACTCAAAAAAACATATGGAAATAAGAGCGCAGCAGCCACATTGCTAGGAATCTCAAGAGGAACTTTATATAACAAAATAAAAGAGTTTGGTTTAAAGTAAGAAATCTAGCATTTTTTTCTCCACCTTTTCATAGTAATAGAATAAATACTAGAAGATGAGGTGAGGGAAAAGATGCATATCATTCGACAGGCCCAAACAGAAGATGTAGAAAAAATTAATGAGTTTTTAACAAAAGCAGAAGTAACCGTAGAAGGAATAGAAGCATGGTTGAATTATTTTTTACTGATGGAAGCAGATGAGGATAAGAATCTTATAGGAACAATTGGGATAGAACCCTTTGGAAAAATAGGTTTATTACGATCGATGGTTCTTTCGAGAGGAACGGTAGAGGATATTTTATTTTTAATTCAACAAGCCTTAAAATTAGCGAAGGATAAAGATATGGATGCTATCTACTGTAGAGTTCATAATCAACATTCTATTCAATTATTTCAATTACTAGGGTTCCAAGAGATAGAAGAAGTAGATATTCCAGAGGTGCTGAAGGAGTCGAATGTTGTAAAAAGCGTTTACACTGTTGATAAGTCACATTTTATGTATATCTCGATGAATATTGTGGACAAATAGTATAAGTTATCCACTTTTTGGGGTTATTTATTCACAATTTGTGGACAAGTCAAATTTTTGTCCCCATTTTTTGAGAGACTTGTCCTTTTCGGCAAATGGTGGTATTGTCGAAAAATGAGGAATTAGAGGCGATTTTAAGAAAGAAATCCTGAATCCGTGATAAAAAATAATTCTTCCGATAATTTTAGGAATTCCTTATTTTCTTGCCATTCGTACTAATTTAAGTTGGATTGATTGTTTTTTGTGTACACTAAATAAAACCTGCTTACCTATAATTTTTTTCAGGTCTTATTACCTATTCAGTTTCCTAGGCTTATGTTGTAAATGAAAGATACAGTCGTTTAAAAGTAGGAAACCAAGGACTATGATTTCCAAACTTTAAGTAAATTCTTCGGGAATGCTTTACCAATTTTGCAGCTAATGTAATCAAATTCTGGATAACCGTTTTTACTCGGCGACGGAAGACCTTTCTTTTAAGCGGCGCATCCCCTGATTTCAGGCTTTCTTGGCCAATAATCCGAAGGAGATTGTAGGTTAAACATCCAAGATGTAAGATTAATTCATTGGTGGCAAATTTCCCAGAAGGGAAACGTTCTAGGTCTAAATCCGTTTTTAATTCACTGTGGAATTGTTCACAAGTGGCATGTTCGTGATAAAGGCTAATTATTTCCTCTGTTTCATTAGGTAGGGTAGTCCAATAGCTCTCAAACTCAACATCTGGGATTAAGAGGATTTGGCCGTTTTTATCAATCGTTCTTTCTGTTACTTTATAGACTTGGCGAATGGCTTTTTTCATTCCCTTTGGAGTTGTTTCTAAAGCACCATAGAATACACGTTTTCCTTCTCGCTCCTGAACGCATTTACCGAATTGTTCAGCTACCATGAGCCAGTTTTCAGGCTTTTCACGGCGAGGATTTCGTTTAATTATGAAATCGGCCTTTTCATTCACACAAACTTTTAGGTTTTCGACACTATCGTTTCCTGCATCCATACGGACCAATAACGATAGATCAGTAATCATCCGAGAATATATAATACTTTTCTCGAGAAATTTCTCAGTATCCTTTTGAACGTGTGTGCTTCCCTCCCGAAGTTCCACATTTACAACGTAGCCTTCTTGACCCAAATAGGAGAAGTTAGGGGAATACCCGTCACATCCTTTGTATGTGCGACTAACCCCTTCTTTCTTAGTATTTGAGTTATCAAATGGCGATACATCAATATCCAGAGGTACGTATGATTTTTTGTCACTAGTAATTGTTGGAGTGACAGGAGAATCAAATTGCCGTATTAGTTTAGCCGATTCTTCCAGAACAATGGATTTCCATCCAGTCACCTTGGCAATTTGATCGAGTCGTTGCCGTAGTGTGGGACTTGATGGAACCACTTGAATATCCAATGCACGATAAAAGAAGGGATCATCTCGAAATTCTTCGATATGGTCGAAATCATTCTTACCTTGGCACAATAGACCCACATAAGAAGTGGTAACATCCCCATTAAGAATGGCCGGAGACGACTTGATTTCTGGGACCTTTAAGGATGAAAAACGTTTGTAAAATTTTGTTTTTGATAAAAGCAAACCTATTAAACCTAGACCCGAATGGGTCGTTAATGTATCATCGGAATCTTCTAAAATAAACTTAACCAATTTCAACACCTGCCTGGTGAAATAAAATTATCAACATAAATCAGCTGATAACATTATTATATCAGGATTTGTGGGCACATTTATTATTAATTACGTCACGGACTCAGGGAAATATTAGAATGGAAAAAGGTGGATTTAAATGAAGACAAATTATTGGTCAGTGGATAAAAATGTGGATAAGAAAGAAAGTTATTCACAAATAGAACAAGCTGCTGATCTTTTAAAAAGAAATGAGGTCGTTGCGTTCCCGACAGAAACAGTATATGGCCTAGGTGGAAATGCAAAAGAAGATGCCGCCATCACGAAAATATTTGCTGCAAAAGGAAGACCTTCTGATAATCCGCTTATCATACATATTGCGAAACTAGAACAATTAGATGAATTAGTAGAAAATGTGCCAACAACAGCCCAAAAATTAATGGAGACATTTTGGCCAGGACCTCTAACAGTTATTTTGGAAAAGAAAAAAGGAGCCTTATCAGAGGTTGCCACTGCTGGTTTATCCACCGTAGGCATCCGAATGCCAAATCATCCAGTTGCTTTACAACTTATTGAACAATCAGGCTTACCAATTGCTGCGCCAAGCGCTAATCGTTCTGGAAAGCCAAGTCCTACAAAAGCGATTCATGTAAAAGAGGATCTTGATTCCCGTATTGCCGGGATTGTAGACGGGGGTCCAACAGGTGTAGGGGTAGAATCGACGGTTGTGGACTGTACGGGTGATAAGGTAGTAATTCTCCGTCCTGGGGGTATCACGAAAGAACAACTGGAAAGTGTTGTGGGAGAAGTCAAAATCGATCAAGCGCTGATTAATAAGGAAATCAAGCCAAAATCGCCAGGGATGAAGTACACCCATTATGCTCCAAATGCACCATTATTTTTAGTGGAAGGCACAAAGGAAAAAATTCAATTATTAATTGCAGAAGAAAAGCAAAAAGGACATACAGTGGGTGTTCTTACTACAGAAGAAAATAAAGCATTTTATCAAGCTGACTATGTTTATGCTTGTGGACAACGAACAGATTTATCCACAGTAGCTACAGACTTATATGATGGCTTACGAAGCTTTGATCATCATCAAGTAGATATTATTTTTGGTGAGATGTTTCCAACAGAAGGTGTTGGACAGGCAATTATGAACAGATTAATGAAAGCAGCTTCTCATCAGGTAATAAGATAGTCTTTTAAGATAAGAAAATGAAAGTATTCTTTTAGACTGTCTTTTATAAGAATGTTGTTTTTTCAATAGGAGAAAAAATAAGTTGGAAAAATAGAGTAGCCGGAATACATGTAAACTTCTATAAGATTGGAGATCCCGCAAAGCTCGCGGTTCGCTCTGTGGAAAGCGAAATGTATTCAAGTTACGGATAACTAGCAACGAACTTTACAAAAATAGCCTCTCTTAAAATATTTGCAGATTCTTACTTCTAAATAAACTTGGACGTGCATAATCTCTAATTAGCAAGTCCAAGGGGGCCAAAAAATGTCTGCAATTGTGGGAGAACTATTTACACTTATTTTAATGGCATTTGCTTTAGGTATGGATGCATTTTCTGTTGGGCTAGGCATGGGGATGTTTCAACTAAGATTAAAGCAAATAGCAAAAATCGGCTTTGTAATCGGAATCTTTCATGTAATAATGCCCCTACTCGGGATGATTACAGGGAAACTTCTTTCGGAAAATTTTAGTGAAATAGCCGGATATATAGGTGGAGCATTACTTGTGCTACTAGGGATTCAAATGATTTGGAATGGATTTAAAGAAGTAGAGACAAGCCGAATTACACCGGTTGGTTTTGGGTTGCTTCTATTTGCGATCAGTGTAAGTTTGGACAGCTTCTCCGTTGGCTTGAGCCTTGGGATTTATCAAGCCAGAACGGCAATTGTTCTATTAAGTTTTGGCATAAGTGCGATGGTAATGACATGGCTAGGCTTACTGATTGGCAGAAAGGTAAAAGGCTGGTTAGGTTCCTATGGAGAAATGCTAGGAGGAGGAATCCTTCTTATTTTTGGAATTAAGTTGCTTATTAGTTTATAGTTGCGTGAGTATAGGAGAAGTGGTTTTCATCAACGGGATGGAAGCCGCTTTTTAAGTTGGTTTCAGCGCTCCTAGAATGTTAGTAATAGGAATCGATCATAATGAAGCAAATTAACGTAATAAATAATTACAGATTATTAACAATACATAAACACTAAAAATGTACTAGTTTTAACCGATAATAAACCAGTATTTGCTTTGTTTTCTTTGTATGTTAAATAGAAATTTTAGGTAAATTGGTCTATAATAGAAGCATATAAAGGAGGATAAAAGATGATTCGCGTATTGTTTGTTTGTACAGGTAACACGTGCAGAAGTCCGATGGCAGAGGCTATTTTAAAGCAAAAATTTGCTTCTGAAGTGGAGGTTAAATCAGCTGGAGTCTATGCGATAAATGGTGGTGCCGCTTCTTTTCAAGCGCAGGAGGTTCTTTCTGAACAGGGAATCGAGCATAATCATTCTTCCGCTATGGTAACAAAAGAGCTAATAGACTGGGCGACTTATATATTTACCATGACAAAGGGGCATAAAAATATACTCGTATCAGCGTATCCATCCTCAATAGAGAAAACGTTTACGATAAAGGAATTTGCAGAGGATGATCCAAATGGGGATGTAAGTGATCCTTTTGGCGGATCTGTTTCTATGTATCGAGAAACCTATCAGGAATTAGAAAAATTGATAGATAAAGCAATGGGGAAAATAACAAAGAGTGAATGGTAAAGTGTCTTTTATTTACAAGGGGGATAAAAAGTGGGAACAAAGGTGCATTACAAGTTTAGCTTAAGAAAAAAATTAGCGTTATTTATTACAATTCTAGCGATTATTACCTATTCAACAAGTGCTTTTTGTATGTATATCGTTTATCCAGCTATGGAAAGTAAACTGGCTATTAATTCCGTAATTTTTAATATTGCCACCTTATTATTAGGGGTATTTTGGTCTGGGTTTTTAGCTTTTTTAGCGGCAGGTCTTATTATTAAGCCGTTAAAGCGACTGGAACAAAGCGCATTAAAAGCTGCACATGGAGATATTAGTCAAGATGTGGAAGTATCGAAATCTGATGATGAAATAAAGTCCTTAGGTCTAGCTTTTAATCATATGCTTTATAATTTACGGGAAATGGTTCAAAGTATTGAAAATAATTTTAACAAGACAAATAAAACAGTAAAAATGATTTCTAGTGAATCAGATAATGCATTAGAGCAGACATTAGCTATTTCTAGCTCAGTAGGAGAAATTGCTGGGGGAGCGGAGGTTTCTGCACAAAGTGTACAAGCTTCTGCGGAATCTGTGGAAGAGTCAATGAATATCGCTCTTACAGTAGAAGAAAAAGCGAATATGTCAAAAATGATTTCAGAACAAATGACAGAAAAATTGGTGCAGACAAATAAAGTTGTTCATTCATTAGTAGATGGTATGAAAGACTTGGCAGTGGAGAATACGAATTCCCTAAAGTCTGTGCAGAATTTAGAAGTTCATTCAAAGGAAATCGAAGAAGTCTTAAAGCTTGTTGGAGAAATTGCGTCACAAACAAATTTATTGGCGTTAAATGCTTCCATCGAAGCAGCTCGAGCAGGAGAACATGGTGCCGGCTTTAGTGTAGTTGCCGAAGAAGTAAGAAGGTTGGCAGATGAAAGTGGAAAAGCGGTAGAAGGAATTGCAGAGATAATTCGCAATATGCAAACCGAAGTTAAAAATGTCGTCGTGCAAATTACAAAGCAAGTAGAGAATGCTCAAGAAAAAGCGAAAACTGGGGAGAAAACAAATTTAATTTTCAACGAGATGAATGAAACAACAACTAAGATGGCTTATGCAACGGCTGATATTACTGAATTGATTCATAAGCAAAAACAACAGATTTATGAAACAACACAGCAATCCCAAGAAGTAGCTGCAATTGCAGAAGAAACAGCAGCGGGGGCACAGCAGGTAACTAATATTGCTGAAAATCAAACCGCGCTTATTCGGAAGGTGGATAGTTTGGCTTTAGAATTACAAGCGCATGCAGAAGAGTTACAACAGACAATTTGTCGCTTCCAAATTAAAGAATAGTTTGCTTGTACTTGCAATATCTTTGTGCAATGATGGTTATAGTAAAAGAAATGTAGGTAACTTGAAGAGGGGTGTTTTATATGAACGAGGAAACACTTAAGCTAAAGGAGCAGTTACAAACGATTCTAACCGAATATCAAGAACAGGCACAACTTAAAGAGCAGCAACTGTTTGTGATTGGCTGCAGTACAAGTGAAGTGATTGGACAAAAAATTGGGACTGCGGGAACCGTCGATGTCGCTTCGTTAATTTTCGAAGAATGTCAAAAATATCAACAGCAATCAGGAGTTTCCCTTGCTTTTCAGTGCTGTGAACATTTAAATCGTGCATTAGTAGTAGAAAGAAAAGAGCTACTTGCAAGAAACTTACAGGAAGTATCTGTTGTTCCTGTGCGTCATGCGGGCGGAGCAATGGCCACATTTGCTTTCGGAAAGATGGAAGATCCGGTTGTTGTAGAGTTTATTCAGGCGGATGGTGGAATAGATATTGGTGATACCTTTATTGGAATGCACTTGAAGCATGTTGCTGTACCAATTAGAACAACGCTGAAGCAATTGGGAAATGCCCATGTCACACTAGCGAAATCCCGCCCTAAATTAATTGGCGGACCAAGAGCTGTTTACGAAAAAACAAAAGAAAATCTTTCTTGTTAATTGAAAGCCAATGAAATTCCTTAATACTCTTTAGGAATCTCATTGGTTTTTTGTTTTTGTGCTGTCATTGGATTTGAGGATATCCTAGTGAATGATTGTTGATGAAGGAAGGGGATGAAAGCCAGAAATGAGAAGAGAGAGAGGGAAAATGGTGTTCATCAAAGGGATGAAAGCCGAAAATCCTCTCCCCTCCCTCACAATTTCTCTGGTACTATCGTTAAATAATAATTCTCTCCCAGAAAAACCATCCAACCACAATAAAAAAATATAATTTTAACGCAGGTTCATTTTATTGAAATAGTAGCAAAATAAATATTTTCGTATATTTTTAAATGAAATAACGAAAAGTGGCTGAAAAAACTTTAAAAAACCGAACGAATAACATATAAATCACTTAATAATTCGTGAATTACCCCTTTCCTTTTAAAATATATACATGATAGAATAGAGGCAGATTTACGGTGGAAAAGAGAGAATAGTCGGGAGGATATACATATGAAGCATTTAGCAGAGCAAGATGAACTTGTTTTTAAAGCAATACAGCAAGAATTAGGTCGACAAAGAGCGAAGATTGAATTGATTGCGTCAGAAAACTTTGTTAGTGAAGCGGTAATGGAAGCGCAAGGATCTGTATTGACAAATAAATATGCCGAGGGCTATCCTGCTAAACGTTATTACGGCGGATGTGAATATGTAGATATTGTGGAAGATATTGCTCGCGATCGTGCAAAAGAAATCTTCGGTGCTGAACACGTGAATGTACAGCCTCACTCAGGTGCACAAGCAAACATGGCAGTTTATTTTACTATTTTAGAGCATGGCGATACAGTGTTAGGAATGAATTTGTCTCACGGTGGTCATTTAACACACGGAAGCCCTGTTAACTTTAGTGGTGTTCAATATAATTTCGTAGAGTATGGTGTAGATAAAGAAACACATTATATTAATTACGAAGATGTGCGAGAAAAAGCAGTGGCCCATAAACCAAAATTAATCGTGGCTGGAGCAAGTGCTTATCCACGTGAAATCGATTTCGCTAAGTTCCGTGAGATTGCCGATGAAGTTGGAGCATATTTAATGGTGGATATGGCTCATATTGCAGGATTAGTTGCTGCAGGTCTACATCAAAATCCAGTTCCTTATGCTGACTTTGTCACAACAACAACACATAAAACATTGCGTGGACCTCGTGGTGGAATGATTCTTTGTAAAGAGGAATTTGCCAAGAAAATTGATAAATCAATCTTCCCTGGAATTCAAGGTGGCCCGTTAATGCATGTAATTGCGGCAAAAGCAGTGGCATTTGGAGAAGTGCTTCAAGCAGATTTCAAAGACTATGCTGGAAATATTATTGCAAATGCAAAGAGATTAGCAAGCGGTCTCCAAAAAGAAGGATTAAACTTAGTATCAAATGGAACTGATAATCATTTATTATTAGTTGACCTTCAATCATTAGGTTTATCTGGAAAAGTAGCAGAACATGTATTAGATGAAGTGGGAATCACTGTAAATAAAAATACTATTCCATACGATCCAGCAAGTCCGTTTGTTACAAGTGGAATCCGCATTGGAACAGCAGCAGTAACATCCCGTGGCTTCAGTGTAGAAGATATGGATGAAATAGCATCTATTATCGGTTTTACACTTAAAAACCATGAAGATGCTGAGAAGTTAGCGGAAGCTGCTAAAAGGGTAACGGCATTAACTAGTAAATTCGAATTGTACAAACAATTATAATGCGAAGAGGACAATCAAAGGCGTAGAGCTAATTATGATTGTCCTCTTTTTAATTCCACTCTTAACGGACAGTAAGACTCCCACCTCAAGATTACAAGTATACGAGGAAGATAGGTGGGAGATCAACACTGTCCGTAAAGGTTCGATTGGTTCAACTAACCATCAGTAGGGGAGGAAGTAAAACCGTCCACTAATGGAAGTTTTACTTTATAAGTCCGGTTTTTTTGTCGTTTTTCGGAAAAACTATCATAGAATTTTCAAATTTAGAAATGGATTTCAGTTGATTCGCTAATACTTTTTCTGTAGAATGAATAGAAGTGTGTTAACGAAGTATCCTGTCGAAAAATGAGGATATTTATACTATTAATGAAGGAACGGAGTGAATTTTGTGGCAAAAGTATATGTATTTGATCACCCATTAATTCAGCATAAACTTACATACATCAGAGAAACGCAAACAGGTACTAAAGAATTTAGAGAGTTAGTAGACGAAGTAGCAACATTAATGGCTTTTGAGATTACGCGTGATATGCCATTAGAAGAAATTGAAATTGAAACACCAGTTGCTAAGACAAAATCAAACGTGCTTTCAGGTAAAAAACTAGGTATCGTTCCTATCTTGCGTGCTGGTATCGGGATGGTTGACGGGGTTCTTAAACTAATCCCTGCCGCAAAAGTCGGACATATTGGATTATATCGTGATCCTAAAACCTTAAAACCGGTAGAATATTATGTGAAGTTACCTTCAGATGTGGAAGAAAGAGACTTTATTGTAGTCGATCCAATGCTTGCTACTGGTGGTTCTGCAATTGAAGCGATTCACTCTTTAAAAAACAGAGGCGGAAAAAACATTAAATTTATGTGCTTAATCGCAGCTCCTGAAGGGGTAGAAGCATTAAAAGAAGCACATCCAGATGTAGATATCTATATTGCAGCACTTGATGAAAAATTAAATGAAAAAGGTTATATTGTGCCAGGTCTTGGAGATGCAGGAGACAGATTGTTTGGTACGAAATAATAGTTTTTACACAATAAAAATGCTCAGGGCAAATAGCCATGAGCATTTTTTAATCTATCGTCTAAAAATTAATATAGATAAATGGCAAAGATATAGTGGTTTCTTTTGTTTATGAAAAAGTGATCAATAAACATAGAATATTCACATTTGTATGTGTGATAAAAGTCACACTTGGATAATTCCAATCTCTAATGTCAAATACATAAAATAACAACTTGCGGTCAAAATAAAAAGCATAATGATTTGCAGGGGGCGATTGGTATGCTAAAAAAAATGCTTAGAATATTCCTCTTACTTCTATTGTTAGTACCTCATTCGGCCATGGCAGTATCCTTAAACATTCCAAAGCTTCCCGCACAAGATCCAAATGAGATTCAAACCGTTATAGTACATACAAAAACGAATTATACCGAACAGGAAATTGACCAACTTTTAAAGGACTTTCCTCATTTAGAAAAAAGATATATTTTTAAGGAAGTGTTTAGTGGTTTTTCTGTAGAAGGACCAGTGCGTGAACTAGAAAAAATAGAACGAAGTGAACGAGTGAGTCAAGTTTCAAAAGTTCAAACCTATATGACAGAAGCGGAAAATCCGGTTGAAATTATCGGAGCAGATGAAATAAGAAATTACTTAGGGAAATCCCTTGAACATTTAAGCGGGAAAGGAATCAAAGTAGGGGTAATAGATACTGGAATAGATTATCGACATCCTGATTTGCAAAAGAATTATAAGGGTGGCTATGATTTTGTTGATAAGGACAAGGACCCGATGGAAACGAACGGGTTAGGAAATAAGGACACTTTTCATGGTACCCATGTTGCGGGAATTATTGCAGCCGATGGAAAAATGAAAGGAGTTGCTCCGAATGCTACTGTTTATGCGTATAGAGCACTAGGTCCTGGTGGGGCTGGAACAACGGAGCAAATTTTAGCAGCGATTGATAGGGCTGTCCGAGATAAGATGGATATCATTAACTTGTCATTAGGTAGTGACGTGAATGGTCCTGATTTGCCAATTAGTCTTGCTCTGAACGAAGTGGTGAAGAAGGGGATAATTGCAGTTGCGGCGGCAGGAAACGCTGGTCCCGCAGAATGGACAGTGGGCTCTCCTGGAACAGCCACTAAGGCTATTTCCGTTGGAGCTACTACGCCAAACATAAATACTCCTTTTTTTACAATAAATGAAAAAAAAATAGCCCTAACAAATATGGAGAATAGTAAGGAATGGGCGGAAATGGGATCCATTCCATTAGTGAATGGTGGGTTAGGCAAGATGGATCAATTAACAAATGTAAAAGGGAAACTCGTGTTAATAGAAAGAGGGGAACTGACGTTTACGGAAAAAGTTCAGAATGCCTATGAAGCTGGAGCTGTTGGCGTATTAATATTCAACAATGTGGCAGGGGCATTTCAAGGGATGTTAGAAAAGGAAGTGCCGATACCAGTAGCAGGAATTACAAGGGAAGAGGGAGAATTTATAAAGGAGTCTGTTCAAAAGAAGAAAATCTATTTAACAATAGAAAAAAAGTGGGAAAAAGATATACTAGCAGAGTTTAGCTCGAGAGGACCTGTTACTAGTACATGGGATATCAAACCAGATGTTCTTGCGCCTGGGGTTGTGATAAATAGCACAGTACCTGAAGGATATATGGCGTTGCAAGGAACTAGTATGGCGGCTCCTTTTGTTGCTGGAGCATGTGCTTTATTGTTAGAAGCTCATCCAGACTGGGGTCCAGATGAAGTGAAAGCAGCTTTAATGAATACGGCAAAACCAGTCAAAAATAGACAAAATGTGACATATAAAGTGTATGAACAGGGGGCTGGCCGAATTCAAGTGGATAAAGCGATAGATGCAAATATTCTAGTTATGCCAGGAAGCATTCGCTTTGGTAAATATAAATTAGTAAAAGAAGAAAACCAATATAAAGCATATATTACGATAAAAAATGTAGGTAAAACGATGGAGAAAGTATCCTTTGATTTTCCAAAAGGAAAGCGAGGGGTTAGTTGGAGATTGCCTATGCCGTTTACATTGAAACCAGGGCAAAAGAAAAATGTCCCAATTATAATGAATATTGATGATAACCTTTTCACTGATAAACTGCAAGATGGTATAATTAAGGTAAGAGCTGGTAGACATTTAATTGAGTTGCCATATTTATATGTATTGGAAGAGCCGGATTATCCACGAATTATGGGTTTTGATTTTCTAAAAAAATCTGGAGATGACAGCTATGAATATGAGACTTATTTACCGACTGGGGCAGAAGAATTTGGAATCGCTCTTTTTAGGAATGATACTTTGCAATTTGTGCGGTTCTTAGATTGGAAAAAAGAAGTAAAGAGAGGTCGATTAAAAGGTGAATTTAATATAACGAATATGGACAAAGCGGGTACCTATCGAATGAAAATTTTTGCGAAGAAAGCCGGGAAAGAGGACATGCTTGAAAAAATATTAAAAATAAAATAAGCTATAAGAAAGAGATTGTTAAATGGTGAGCAATGAATTTTTTTTTTGTATTTAAATGCATTGACATTGACAATACCCTATTGTATGCTTACAAGGGGTATGAATAGGTTTTCACCCGCGGAGTATCAAGATTTTAACACAGGTATAGTGTTAATAGTGTTAAGGGGCGGACGAAAAAAATGTTATATTTATCTTCAAAACTGGAGGGTAAATAGGAACGCAAAATGCCCGAAAATGATACAAAAGGAATGTGCTTTTTCTCTGCTTCGCTTTATTTTTCGCGGGTTTAGAGTGTTGCCCTGAAAATAAAGGAGGATAGAGAATTGGAACAATTATTTGAGATATATATGAGGGTCAAAAAATACCTTTATTTCTTTTTATCATTTTGTGCATTTGCTTGGGCGCTCACCCCCTATCAATCTGTTTTTCTTGGTTTATTCGTTGGGACAAGTGCCAGTGTATTCAATCTCACCTTACTGGTTAGAAGAGCAAAGGTATTTGATAAAGCCATTGAAGATGAAGGGAAAGTTTATGGTTTAGGAACGATTTCCCGAATGGCTACAGCAGTAATAGTTTGCTTAATTGCCGTAGAATATCCACAAAAAGTTCACTTAATAAGTGTTGTAATTGGATTGATGACAGCTTATATTGTCATTATGGCAGATTATTTAGTGCGTTATTTTATTTTACATAAGAATGGTGAGAAAAGAGGTGAGTAATATTGCATCATGAAGCACCAATTTATAAACACTTTGGACTATATTTTAACTATTCCAATGTTTTAATGATTGTTGTATCAAGTTTAATAGTTTTCTTAATTGCGTTTTTTCTCACTCGAAATCTTCAAATGAAGCCAACTGGCCGACAAAATTTGATGGAGTGGATTATGGACTTTGTCCGTAATATTATTAAAAATAACATGGATTGGAAAGATGGCGGAAGATTCCACGTATTAGGAATCACTCTTCTTATGTACATCTTTATTTCCAATATGTTAGGTTTACCTTTTGCTATTACAGTAGACCATCAGCTTTGGTGGAAATCACCAACTGCCGATCCTGCGGTAACCCTCACATTAGCAATCATGGTAGTCGGTTTAACTCATTACTACGGTGTCAAAATGCGTGGTACAAAAGGATACTTTAAGGAGTATGTTCAGCCGGTAGGATTTTTATTGCCATTAAAGGTAGTGGAGGAATTTTCTAATACCCTCACACTTGGTCTTCGTTTATACGGAAACATTTTTGCGGGTGAGGTTCTACTAAACTTACTAGTAAATGGTTTAGCAAAAACAAATGTTTTAGGTACAATCGCAGCCTTCCCATTAACAATGGTATGGCAAGGATTCTCCATTTTTATTGGTAGTATCCAAGCATTTATTTTCACCTTATTAACAATGGTTTACATGGCTCATAAAGTAAGTCAAGACCATTAATATATATACCCAGTTCAGAAATTGGACAAACTTTATAATAATTACAATTTAGGGAGGATTTTAATAATGGGTTCATTAGCAGCAGCAATAGCAATTGGTTTAGCAGCACTAGGTGCAGGTTTAGGTAACGGTTTAATCGTTTCTCGTACAGTAGAAGGGATTGCTCGTCAACCAGAAGCAAGAGGTATGCTTCAATCAACAATGTTCATCGGGGTTGCATTCGTAGAGGCGATTCCTATCATGGCGGTTGTTATCGCATTTATGGTTCTTTAATAGAATAAGAATAATAATTATTCCTTAGTTATGGCGAAGATCATTCGATAAGAACCTTCGCCATTCCTTTATTTAAAACCAACAATTCACAAAAAAGTACGCTCAAATGAGTATGTTAATAGCTAAAAATTGTTCCTATTATTTTATAAATAAGCATATTCACCTTTTTTCCATAAGCGAATAAAGGTTTCCTGTATGTTATAAAAACATTACCTGAAAGGAGTGAATCAAGCGTGTTCACAAATGGATTAGTATTAGGTGCCGCAATGAATTTCGCGGGCGGTGATGTAATCGTTCAATTAGTATCATTCTTATTATTGTTGTGGGCAATTAAAAAATTCGCATGGGGTCCTTTAATGAAAATGATGAAGGATCGTGAGGAATTTGTTGCAAATGAAATAGATAATGCCGAGAAAAGTAGACATGAAGCAGCAAAGCTATTAGAAGAACAAAGAGCGTTATTGAAAGAAGCGCGTAATGACGCACAAGAGTTAATTGATAGAGCGAAACAGCAGGCTGACGCTCAACGAGAAACGATCATTGACGATGCTAGAAAAGATGCAGAACGTATTAAAAATTCTGCTCTAGTAGAAATCGAACAGCAAAAAGAAAAAGCTGTTGCTACGATTCGCGATCAGGTTTCTTCTCTTTCTGTTTTAATCGCTTCTAAAGTGATCGAAAAAGAATTAAACGAGCAAGACCAAGAAAAGTTAATTCATGATTACATTCAAGAGGTAGGCGAGAAACGATGATGGATACAGGTGTTGCAAAGCGTTATGCTTTAGCCCTTTTCCAAATCGCCAAAGAAAACGGACAGATCGATCAGTTGGATGAAGAAGTGCGAGTAGTGAGAACACTAGTAACCTCTTCACCTGAAATTCATACATTTCTCCAATCTCCTAATATTTCATTAGAAAAGAAAAAAGAAATGGTGAAAGTAGCATTTGCTTCTGCAAGCGAGTATATTCAAAACCTTTTAATGCTATTGATTGATCGCCATCGGGAAGAGATGATTACTAGTATATGTGATCAATTTATAGCACTAGTTAATGAAGCAAAAGGGATTGCAGATGCAAAAGTATATTCAATCAAACCGTTAACAGACGATGAGAAAAGAGCTATTTCAGCTACATTCGCTGCAAAAGTTGGGAAAATATCGCTAAATATTGAAAATATCATTGATTCTAACCTATTAGGTGGAATTAAGGTAAGAATCGGTAATCAAATATATGATGGTAGTCTTCAAGGGAAGCTAAACCGTCTACAACGACAATTATTAGGATAGTAATTCTTTAGATAGGGGTGAAACGCATGAGCATCAAAGCGGAAGAAATCAGTGCTCTTATAAAAAAGCAAATTGAAAGTTACCAATCGGAAGTTCAAGTAAGCGAAGTTGGTACAGTAATTAATATTGGTGATGGTATTGCTCGTGTACATGGCCTAGATAACTGTATGGCTGGAGAACTTGTTGAATTTTCTAATGGGGTAATGGGCTTAGCACAAAACCTAGAAGAAAGTAATGTAGGTATCATTATTCTTGGTCCTTACACAGATATTCGTGAAGGCGATGAAGTTCGTCGTACTGGAAGAATCATGGAAGTTCCAGTAGGGGATGCGCTAATCGGACGCGTAGTAAACCCTCTAGGTCAACCAGTAGATGGACTTGGTGCAATTAATACAACAAAAACACGTCCAATCGAATTTTTAGCACCTGGCGTTATGGATCGTAAATCCGTAAGTGAGCCACTTCAAACAGGGATTAAAGCAATTGACGCACTAGTGCCAATCGGTCGTGGTCAACGTGAATTAATTATCGGTGACCGTCAAACAGGTAAAACATCTGTTGCGATCGACACAATTCTTAACCAAGCGGACCAAGATATGGTATGTATCTATGTAGCAATCGGACAAAAAGAATCTACCGTACGTAACGCTGTTGAAACACTTCGTAAAAATGGTGCATTAGAATACACAATCGTTGTAACAGCATCTGCTTCTCAACCAGCGCCACTACTATACTTAGCTCCATATGCAGGTGTAGCAATGGGTGAAGAGTTTATGTATGAAGGCAAACACGTTTTAATCGTATATGATGATTTAACAAAACAAGCATCTGCTTATCGCGAATTGTCTCTATTACTACGTCGTCCTCCAGGTCGTGAAGCTTATCCAGGGGATGTTTTCTACTTGCATTCTCGTCTACTTGAGCGTGCTGCAAAATTAAGTGATGCAAAAGGTGGAGGATCTATTACTGCTCTTCCATTTATTGAAACGCAAGCTGGAGACGTTTCTGCTTATATTCCAACAAATGTAATTTCGATTACAGATGGACAAATTTTCTTACAATCTGATCTATTCTTCTCTGGGGTGCGTCCAGCAATAAATGCCGGTTTATCCGTTTCTCGTGTTGGTGGTTCTGCGCAAATCAAGGCAATGAAAAAGGTTGCGGGAACATTACGTCTTGACCTTGCATCATTCCGTGAGCTTGAATCATTTGCTCAATTTGGTTCTGATTTAGATAAAGCGACACAAGATAAATTAAATCGTGGTGCTCGTACAGTAGAGGTATTGAAACAAGATCTTAATAGACCGTTAAAAGTTGAAAAACAAGTTGCGATTCTATATGCACTAACACGTGGTCATTTAGATGATATTCCTGTTGTGGATATTAGACGTTTCGAAGAAGAATTCTTAAATTGGCTAGATCACAATCATACAAAAGTGGTGGAACATATTGTTACGACAAAAGATCTTCCATCTGATGATGAGATGAAAGCAGCAATTAATGATTTCAAAAAAACGTTTGTAGCTTCTGAATAAGAAGGCAAACTTAAAGATTGGTGGTGAGAATCTTTGGCATCTTTACGTGATATAAAAGCTCGTATTGACTCAACAAAAAAGACTAGTCAGATTACAAAAGCCATGCAAATGGTGTATTCGGCTAAAATGAACAGAGCGGTTATTAATGTTAAAGCATTTATTCCGTATATGTCTAAAATGGAAGAAGTGACACATTCTGTCGCACTGGGAAGCTCAGGCGTTAGCCATCCAATGCTTCAATCACGTCCTGTGAAAAAAACATGTTATCTTGTTATTACTTCAGAACGTGGATTGGCGGGAGCCTACAACAGTAACGTACTTAGAAAATTGAATCAAACGATAAATGAGCGGCATCAATCTAAAGATGAGTATGCCATTATTGTTATTGGAAGAATAGGGAGAGACTTCCTATTAAAACAAGGACATAATGTCATTTTGGATGTTGTTGGTATACCAGATTTACCAGATTTCCTAGATATTAAAGATGTAACAAGCAAAGCTGTAGGCATGTTTGATGATGGTACTTTCGATGAACTTTATGTTTATTACAGTCATTATGTAAGTGCTATTCAACAGGATGTAGTAGAGAAGAAGGTTCTTCCGTTAACAGAAATGGATGCTACGAATACTACATTAACATCTTATGAGTTCGAACCATCAGCAGAAGAAATTCTCGATGTTCTATTACCACAATATGCAGAGAGTCTACTATACGGTGCTTTACTAGATAGTAAAGCAAGTGAGCATTCTGCACGTATGACAGCGATGAAAAATTCTACTGATAATGCGAAAGAATTAATAGGTAATCTAAGTTTACAATATAACCGTGCAAGACAAGCAGCTATTACACAAGAAATTACGGAAATCGTTGGTGGAGCTGCAGCCTTAGAATAATGAGATAAATAAGTTCTGCTAGACTTTAAAGTTTTAGCAGAGCCTGCTTTAAGAAAGTTTAGGAGGGAAATAAATGAGCACAGGACGAGTTCTTCAAGTTATGGGACCAGTTGTTGACGTGAAGTTCGATGGAGGAAGTCTGCCTGACATTAACAACGCATTACGAGTTGTTCAAGGTCCAAATAGCACTTCTAACGTAGAATTAACACTTGAAGTGGCCCTTCACTTAGGTGATAACACAATTCGAGCTATTGCGATGTCTTCTACAGATGGCGTTACAAGAGGCGCAGAGGTAATAGATAATGGAAAATCTATTTCTGTACCTGTCGGAGATGTGACTTTAGGTCGTGTATTTAATGTATTAGGAGAAACAATAGATTTAGATCCAGAAATCCCAGCAAGTGCTAGACGTGATTCTATTCACAGAGAAGCTCCTAAGTTCGAACAATTATCAACACAAGTGGAAATTTTAGAAACTGGTATTAAAGTAGTAGACTTATTAGCTCCATATATTAAAGGTGGTAAAATTGGTCTATTCGGTGGAGCCGGTGTAGGTAAAACGGTTTTAATTCAGGAATTAATTAATAACATCGCTCAAGAGCATGGTGGTATTTCTGTATTCGCGGGTGTTGGGGAACGTACACGTGAAGGAAATGACCTTTACCATGAAATGACGGATTCTGGCGTTATTAAGAAAACAGCAATGGTATTCGGACAAATGAATGAGCCACCAGGTGCTCGTATGCGTGTTGCCTTAACAGGATTAACAATGGCTGAATATTTCCGTGATGAACAAGGACAAGACGTTCTTTTCTTCATTGACAATATTTTCCGCTTTACGCAAGCTGGTTCTGAGGTTTCTGCATTACTTGGCCGTATGCCATCAGCGGTTGGTTACCAGCCGACATTAGCAACGGAAATGGGTAGACTACAAGAACGTATCACATCAACGAATGTAGGTTCTGTAACATCTATCCAAGCAATCTATGTACCGGCGGATGACTATACAGATCCAGCGCCAGCTACAACATTTGCTCACTTGGATGCAACAACAAACCTTGAGCGTAAATTAACAGAGATGGGTATTTATCCAGCAGTAGATCCACTTGCTTCTACTTCTCGTGCCCTTTCACCAGAAATCGTAGGGGAAGAGCATTATCAGGTAGCAAGAAACGTGCAATCTACATTACAACGTTATAGAGAACTTCAAGATATCATCAGTATCCTAGGTATGGACGAGTTAAATGATGAAGATAAATTAATCGTTCATCGTGCAAGAAGAATCCAATTCTTCCTATCTCAAAACTTCCACGTTGCTGAGCAATTTACAGGTCAAAAAGGATCTTATGTACCTGTAAAAGAAACCGTAAAAGGATTTAAAGATATTCTTGATGGCAAATATGATCACCTTCCAGAAGATGCGTTCCGTTTAGTTGGACGTATTGAGGAAGCTATAGAAAAAGCGAAATCTATGGGTGTAGAAGTATAAACTAATCAGGAGGGGTAGTAATGAAGACGATTAAAGTCAATGTAGTAACTCCTGATGGCCCGGTGCATGAATCAGATGTAGATATGGTGATCGCAAAAGCAGAAAGTGGAGAGCTTGGCATTTTAGCAGGCCATATTCCGATGGTTGCCCCACTTAAAATAGGAGCTGTTCATTTGAAAAAAGGTTCAGATTCTGAATATCTATCGGTGAATGGTGGAATTTTAGAAGTTCGCCCAGATCAGGTGACAGTACTTGCTCAATCTGCTGAATTAGCGGAAGAAATTGATTATGATCGTGCCTTACGTGCTAAGGAGCGTGCGGAACAAAGGTTACATGCCCAGAAGTCGGAGCATGTAGACTTTAGACGTGCAGAACTTGCTCTTCAACGTGCAATGAATCGTATATCCATTGTTGAGAAAAAATACTAAAAAAGTCCCTATGGGGGCTTTTTTAGTGTGATGAAATTTTTTAAAAAAAGTATGAAGGATAACTTCACTCTTAACATGCAGTAACCACTTGCTCAATCTGCAGAAAGTCAAGGCGGTTAGATTGGTTGTGTTAAACCTCCCCCGCATTGGTCCTATAACCAGCAGTGAGAGATTAACGCCGCGGGGGTTAGTCTTTGGAACCAAAGGAGACTTAAGCATAGGCGAGGTATGCGAAGTGTAGATAATATCCGGAATTGTTCTTGCTTTTAAAATTCCTCTTATCATTTTTTGATAGGGGTTATTAATATTCATTTTATAGAATGAAAAAATAATAAATTAAAGTGAAACTTTTTGATAGGTCAATACGTCAAATAAGAGTTGAAACAGAAGGCTAGATAGGAGGAAAAAATGGTAGAAGCTTTTGGACAACAAGCATTACTGAGTATTTTAATACATATCGTTTTTATTGCTCTTTCGTGGTGGGCATTACAGTCCCTAAATTTTGAGAAATTCCTTCGAAAGAACCGAGTTTTTCAAGCAAGAGTACTGTATGTATTGCTAGCAGTAATAATGGGATCAATTGTCAGTAATTTTTTACTCGACTACTTAATTTGGTCACAACAATTACCATTAATATTTAAGTAATTACCAAAACAAGAAATAATTAATTACAAAGATAGGTCTTCATACATGTTTTCATTGCTACTTTTTTTCAGTAAAATTCAATTTGTGTGCTTAAATAGTTTGTTCCTTGATCAACGTTTTATTCATGTCAAAAAGTGACGATTAATCATTAGTATGCAATTCTTCTCCTTGGAAACAATGGTAGTATGGGGGAGGAATAACAATGAAGATAAATAAAACGTTAATAATAATAACCTTTTTGATTGGTTTGGCTTGTCTTACATTTGGGAATAACATCACTATCGCGAGAACGAAATCTGATTTAATAACAATAAATGAAATTTTACAAAAACAAGAAAACGTAACAATAAATGAATGGTCTCTGCATGCAAGAGAAAGGCTGGAAAATGTTACAAGCATAAAAGATGCAAAAGCATATCAGTCAAAATTAAGCAAAGTTTTCCCAAATAGTGACTGGGTAGAAACGAAAAACCACCAAAGCTGGCAAGCAAAGATGGTGTTACAATCCAGTAGCAAAATGGAAGAAAGTATAATCTTAACGACTTCTTTAACCACTGACGCCGTTCAAACATATATTATGTATGAGGTGAGAGGGAAGAAGTTAGAGGATACAGAAATGAAAAGGTTAGATATGGAAATTAACAAAAAAATTTCTGACATATTTCGTGGGAAACCAACAATTTTCTCTTGTATTAAAGGCGAATTCAGTGATAAGATGAATGAGACTTTGCCTTATAAAGTTAACCATTTGCTAAATGCATTTCAAGCAAAAAAAGTAGAGGCGTTGGAAGAGGATGATTTTATATCCACCTCCGCTTATACGCCCTTATTTGAAGAACGAATTGATAATAGTGAAAAGGAAATGAACGTACAAATAGGATTGAGAACACAAGATATGGGAGGAAAAACTACCTTTGTAGTTGGCACACCCATCATAACGATTGAATATTAATATAGAGATATTGGACGCGGAGGGGAATAGACTTTGGATAAAATCATCGTCCGCGGCGGAAAAAGGTTAAATGGTACGGTAAAAGTAGAAGGCGCAAAAAATGCCGTTTTGCCTGTGATCGCCGCTACATTATTAGCAAGTGATGGTAAAAGTATAATTAAATCAGTTCCGACTCTTTCAGATGTATATACGATTAATGAAGTATTACGATATTTGAATGCAGACGTACATTTTGAAAATGGAGAAGTAACTGTTGACGCATCGAAAGAATTAAGTGTGGAAGCACCATTTGAATATGTTAGAAAAATGCGAGCATCTGTTTTAGTAATGGGATCTTTGTTAGCAAGAAATGGTCATGCAAGAGTAGCATTACCTGGAGGCTGTGCAATTGGTTCAAGACCAATTGATCAGCATCTAAAAGGTTTCGAAGCAATGGGAGCAAAGGTTCAGGTTGGTAATGGATTTATCGAAGCATCTGTAGATGGACGCTTAAAAGGAGCAAAAATCTATCTTGATTTCCCAAGTGTAGGTGCTACAGAAAATATTATGATGGCTGCTTCATTAGCAGTAGGTACAACTGTTATCGAAAACGTAGCAAAAGAACCAGAAATAGTGGACTTAGCTAACTTCCTAAATAA
This sequence comes from Niallia alba, assembly GCF_012933555.1. Taxonomy (GTDB): domain Bacteria; phylum Bacillota; class Bacilli; order Bacillales; family Cytobacillaceae; genus Niallia; species Niallia alba. Next base: position 4,730,848 of record NZ_JABBPK010000001.1, on the reverse strand, counting down.
AATGGGAGCAAAAGTAAGAGGTGCAGGTACAGGAACAATTCGAATCGAAGGTGTTGATGTTCTGCATGGTACAGAACATGTTATTATTCCAGACAGAATTGAAGCTGGCACTTTCTTAATTGCTGCCGCTATTACGAATGGAAATGTACTAGTACAAGGTGCTGTTCCAGAACATTTATCTTCCTTAATTGCCAAGATGGAAGAAATGGGTGTTGTCTTTAAAGAAGAGGAAGATGGAATTCGTGTAATTAGTGCAGAAAATTTAAAAGCTGTAGACATTAAAACAATGCCTCATCCAGGTTTCCCAACAGATATGCAATCTCAAATGATGGCATTACTTCTTCGTGCAAAAGGCACAAGTATGATTACAGAAACTGTTTTTGAAAACCGCTTTATGCATGTAGAAGAATTTAGACGTATGAATGGCGACGTGAAAATTGAAGGCCGCTCTGTTGTAATGAACGGACCAACCAATCTGCAAGGTGCTGAAGTAGCTGCTACTGATTTACGCGCTGCTGCTGCTTTGATTTTATCTGGACTTGTAGCAGATGGTATTACGCGTGTTACAGAGTTAAAGCACTTAGATCGTGGTTATGTAAATTTCCATGAAAAACTAGCTGCTTTAGGCGCTGATATCGAAAGAATTACGGAAGAAAGCGAATTAACATTAACTGCAAGTTATGTTGCGGATTTAAATGCATAATACAAAGGGCAAACTTTATTTATCGATTATGTACAGATAAATAAAGTTTGTTTTTTTATGGGCAAAATTATACATATAATGAAAAATTATTTTTAAAAAATATGTCATTACTGTTGAAAACATGAATACGTTTAGATGTTATATAATAGAGGAAATAACATGTGGTGTTTAAATAACAGGATTGCTAAAATAGTATGCACAAACGAGATATTTAGAACCATTTTTTTTGTTAAAACCTGTATATTTCAACAGAAAAATAAGGAATAAAAGCTTGTCCACCTCCATAAGAATGTTTTAGAGACAATTTTGAAGATCTTATTTCTATCTTATGGAGGCTTTAATTCATGATTAAAATCAAACCTTTCTTCGTACTAGGAGCTATTCTGTTTGCCATCACTTTACTTGTTCCCACAATCCTTGTTCTGCCCTCTATTCAGGATAAAAAGGAAGAGGCAAAGATTAATACGGAATCTGCCGAAGTGTCAGAGCCTGCTATTGAAGTGGCAGTCTATCGGGAAAATAAGCAGGAAGTAGAGAAATTAGACTTAGAAGACTATGTAGTTGGGGTTGTTGCCTCAGAGATGCCAGCAAAATTTGAATTGGAAGCATTAAAAGCACAAGCCTTAACAGCAAGAACATATATTGTAAAAAGAATGACGAGTCAAGAAAAAACAGATTTACCCGATGGCGCTTTAGTAGGCGATACCATTAACTATCAAGTATATAACAATCGCGACGAGCTAAAGAAAATTTGGGAGAATGCCGGTTATGACTGGCAAAAGAATATAACGAAGATTGAAGAAGCTGTAGCGGCTACAAAGGGGCAAATTTTAACGTATGAGGGTACACCTATTGATGCCACATTCTTCTCCACAAGCAACGGATATACGGAAAACTCAGATGATGTTTGGGCTAATTCTATCTCCTATTTACAAAGTGTTGAAAGTCCATGGGATGTCAATTCACCCAAGTTTAAAGGAGAAGTTACAATGCCCGTTAAGGATTTCGAAAAAAGTTTAGGTGTTACGCTAGCATCTGGCAGTGAAGTATTAGAAGATGTTAAATACACAAAAGGAAAGCGAATTGCAAGTGCAAAAATAAACGGAAAAGAGATATCAGGAATAGATATTCGGGAGAAGTTAAATCTAAAATCAACTGATTTTACAATGGAACGTAAGGGAAATACCATTTATATTGCCACAAAGGGTTACGGCCATGGAGTAGGAATGAGCCAATATGGTGCAAACGGAATGGCAGCCAACGGAAAAAACTATGAAGAAATCGTAAAATACTATTACAAAGGCGTAGAAGTAACAGCATCAGATGATATGCTAGCGAAATATACAGCTCAGAAATAAGGAAATCAGCCAAAATAAGAAAATATCAGCCGAAGCAACGCAGAAATCAGCCAAACCAAGAATATATCAGCCAAAGCAGCGCAGAAATCAGCCAAAATAAGAATATATCAGCCAAAGCAGCGTGGAAATCAGCCAAAATAAGAAAATATCAGCCAAAGCAGCGCGGAAATCAGCCAAAATAAGAAAATATCAGCCAAAGCAGCGCGGAAATCAGCCAAAACAAGAAAATATCAGCCAAAGCAGCGCGGAAATCAGCCAAAACAAAAATATATCAGCCAAACCCAAGCAAGTCTCTATTCCGAGACTTGCTTTTTAGCCATCAATAAAAAATTTCCTTTTCCATGTATAGAAAAAAGAACTTTGTCGAAAAATAAGTCTAAAAAAATTTTTTAGCAGGTAGGTATATATTTATCATTATCTGTTCAGAATGATTGCTGAGGTGATGATAAAATGAGAGAGGAAGAAAACAAACGTACTTCTCCAAAGTCAAAAGTAAAAAGCTTTTTCAAAAAGCGTTGGGCATTTCCAGCCATTTATATCGCAAGTGCAGCTATTATTCTAACAGGTGTCCTTTGGTATCAAAATAGCGCATCAGAAACAGATAAGTATAAATATGATAACGCTGATATGCCAACGAAACAAACAGATGAACCTGCAGAACCAGTAGCAAAAGAATTTGAAAATTTTGCATGGCCAGTAATAGAGGAAGATTCGTTTATTACACAAAAGGAATTTTACGACAATACGGCTAGTAAAGAAAAACAGGCCGAATCATTAGTGTTTTATAATAATCAATATCAACCAAATACAGGTATCGATTTAAAACGCGAAGACGATAGTGAATTTGAAGTGGTAGCTGCCCTTAGTGGTACTGTTACGAAAGTAGCAGAAGATTCTCTATTAGGAAATACGATTGAAATTGACCATGAAAATGGAATTAAAACATATTATCAATCTGTGAAGGATTTTCAAGTAGAAGTAGGCGATGAAGTTAAAAAAGGTCAGCCATTAGCTACTGCTGGTAAAAGTAAGTTGAATCAAGATGCAAGTGTTCATGTTCACTTTGAAGTAAGAAAAGATAATGTAGCTGTGAACCCAATTGATTATTTTGGCAAGCCATTAAGTGCTCTACAAAGTGATGATACTTCTGGTGCTACGTCAGAGGCTGGATCAGAAGTAGAAGAATCAAGCACTTCTGAAGAAGAAATGCCAACAGATAACTCATTAGAAAATGGTTCAAACTCTAATCAGGATGAAGATGCAGAAGGTTCTACATCAACTGATCCAAACGCTTAATAGAAAGCAGACTGGGTATATTCCTAGCTGTTACAGATAATAAAAGGTTGCTATTAATAGCTAATACAAAGCATGAAATAAAGTTTATGCGAAGTAATAGCTACTTGATAGCAACCTTTATTTTTTCCTCGAAAAAAGGCATTGTAAGCCTGGGAAATGTCGAAGGAAGACGAGCAGCAATTTTTAGAAAAAGAAAATTTTGAAATAAAATCGCATTCCCTTTAGTAGTAATGAAAACTAAATAAATGAAAATAGGTTATAAGTAATAGTGTAATTTATCTATTAGTAAATGGCTCATAAAAAAATAAACCCTCAGAAACAGAAAATGACAAATTTCTCGGGAAATAATTTACCCTCTATTAATCATTAATTTCCGATATATGCCTACGACTCCAACAAAAATCAATGTTCCAACTTTATTGAATAATCTTTATTAAGAAAACTTCCATCCCTGAGGATTTTCACTGTGAAATTTCTCCTTAAAAGCTTACTTTCCACCAAGAGATTTTTCCTACAACTTCGTTAACTTCATTCCAATTAGCTTACATAATAGAAAAAATAGCTATAAAACTCGTTGAAAATCAAAGGAATAATAAAAAAATTTAGACAAACCTTGTCCCTATTCATATTTTTCTGCATAAAGTCTTACCCAAGCTAATAAAATGTTACAAACCTTACAAAGAGGAAGTTTGGAGTGAGGGGTCGTTTAAAAGAAAATGGATATGTAGTTGAGGACATGTTTAATCATTATAAGAACAGAAAGCCTTTGACTTTCTGCCGCATGAAGAAAAGTATTTTGCAGGAAAGGAAACGTGCGGGATGAAGAATTTCGATGAAGCGAAGAGCGAGTCTCATTTCACACTTCTCACATCCAATTTAGGGAGGGCGAGTGGTGTGCACGATTACATCAAAGAGAGAACTATCAAGATTGGAAAGTATATCGTGGAGACGAGAAAAACGGTTCGCGTAATAGCGAAAGAGTTTGGCGTATCCAAAAGTACAGTCCATAAAGATTTAACAGAAAGACTTCCTGAAATTAACCCAGATTTAGCAAATGAAGTGAAGGAGATCCTTGATTATCATAAATCTATTAGACATCTACGCGGTGGGGAAGCAACAAAAATGAAGTATAAAAAGGAAGAGCTTGAAGGGGAAATTGTACAGTAAGAAAGAACGGGGCAAGCTTTGTCATCATTAGAGAGAAACACGATGGGATAGTGATTTATCCAAAATTGTCCTGAAGATTTTTTTAATAGAAAGGAAAGTTCAGAAACATGGAGTTACAACAGTCTATCGATGGAGGCGACTCCATCGATAGAGAAAAAGAGTTTGTATAAAAAAGGCTTCATTAGGAATGCTAATAAAGGGTACATAATAGCTTCAAAGGACTTTGGGATCAATGTCCTTTTTCTTTTGCAAGGAAAACAGAAACAGACTGAAAAATCCTTTTTCTCCTAAAGGGTGTTTGGACAGTCTATTTTGTGAAAAAAAACGCATTTTTTTGACAAAAAGTTACTTATTTCTGCATCCGTATGATAAAATAAAAAATTAGAGTGGTTTAAATAGATAGAGAAAAAAACATACAAATTTTAACCTAAAAACATACATAATTCACTTTGCAAAAAGGGAAAAATGGTTGATTTAATATAGAGCGATAAGAAAGACATATTTAAGCGATGTAAATATTTGGTGGCGTGTTTAGAGAAAAGCGCTATAAGCTGTATGAATAGAAGACGTTCTAGACAAATGTTTTTTGTTCTACGTCATTTAATGAAACTTAAGTATGAGGATATCGTTACATATAGTGTGAAAGCCAGCTCTTTGTCTCTATAAGGAAAATGAAATGAAAAATGAAAAAAATGACAAGCTAAAGACGAAGGAGGAGCGTATATCATGTTTGCTAGAGATATTGGTATTGACTTAGGAACAGCAAATGTTCTCATTCATGTTAAAGGAAAAGGAATTGTTTTAAATGAACCTTCTGTTGTGGCATTAGATCGCAATACAGGAAGAGTATTAGCAGTTGGAGAAGAAGCGCGTCGTATGGTTGGACGTACGCCTGGAAACATTGTAGCTATCCGCCCATTGAAAGACGGCGTAATCGCTGATTTTGATGTGACAGAAGCAATGTTGAAGCATTTCATCAATAAATTAAATGTAAAAGGATTTTTATCTAAGCCGAGAATTCTTATTTGCTGTCCTACGAATATTACGAGTGTAGAACAAAAAGCAATTAAAGAAGCAGCGGAAAAAAGTGGTGGAAAGAAAATCTATTTAGAAGAAGAACCAAAAGTAGCAGCTATCGGTGCAGGAATGGATATTTTCCAGCCAAGCGGAAATATGGTTGTTGATATTGGTGGCGGTACAACAGACGTAGCAGTGCTATCAATGGGGGATATTGTTACTTCTTCCAGTATTAAAATGGCTGGAGATAAATTTGATAATGAAATTCTACAGTACATTAAACGCAGGTATAAGCTACTAATTGGGGAACGTACTGCTGAGAATATAAAAATCAATATTGGAACTGTTTTCTCTGGATCAAGAAAAGAAGAAATGGATATCCGCGGACGCGATATGGTTTCGGGCCTTCCAAGAACTATAACGGTTTATTCGGATGAAATTGAACAAGCATTGAGAGAATCAGTATCTGTTATTGTACAAGCTGCAAAAAGTGTCTTAGAAAGAACACCTCCTGAGCTGTCAGCAGATATTATCGATCGTGGGGTTATTTTAACTGGAGGCGGTGCATTACTTCACGGGATTGATTTACTATTAGCAGATGAACTAAAGGTTCCAGTGTTGGTAGCTGAAAATCCTATGGATTGTGTGGCAATCGGTACAGGGATGATGCTGGATAACATTGATCGTATCGCAAAAAGGAAATTAAGCTAAATAAAATGGGGGAGCATAAACAAGTACAAAGCTACTTGTTTATGCATAGGAAAATGAAATCTAGTTATTTCATACCCGTTCATATAAGTCTTAAACCAAAAAATCGGAACTTAAGAAAATTTTTTCTTGTTCCGATTTTTTTATGTGTTGATGAGCTGAATAGAGAGAAAGACATGTAACTCCTTCGTTCTATAGAATATCTTGAAAAAATCCCTTAAAGTTTTTTAAAATAAAAAGGGGGAGGAAGCATATTTGAAAGTAAAACATATTCAACATCTAAGATTAAAAAGTGGGTACGGTAAATGATCTTAGCTGGCCAGTTTTTCAGTGGCTTCAAGAATTTCCCCTATATCTACCAGTAGATTGTTTTAAAGGAAAGCCGATATAATAAATAGTGAATATAAAACATTTTTAGACTTTTTTCAACAAAATTTAATGTAATATTTGAATATTTTTTTTATAATAGAATATATATGTTTGAATCGAAAATTTGTATAGATTGGAGACAGTTATGTTTAAAGGGTTCTATACAGCAGCTTCCGGTATGCTTGCACAGCAACGCAAAACCGAAATGCTTTCTAATAATATGGCTAATAGCACGACACCAGGTTTTAAAGCAGATCAATCATCCATGAGAGCTTTCCCTGAATTATTGCAGCAGAGTGTTAGGAAAAATGGGGTTGGCGCTGTTGAAAAAGAGCAAGTAGGCTATTTGGCAACAGGAGTCTATATGCAGGAAGCTATACCAAAGTTTACTCAGGGTGACCTTAATCAAACAGAATTAAAAACAGATTTAGCACTTTTAAATGTAAATGTTCCAGGGAATGGGACTAATGCTGGTGGCGGATTATTTTTTACCATCCAAAATGCAAATGGAGAAGCAGCTTACTCCAGAAATGGAAACTTTACTTTAGATGGACAAGGATATTTAACAACGGCTAGTGGTTTATATGTTTTGGATGAAAATAATGAGCGAATACAATTAACAAGTACGGATTTTAGCGTTACCTCTGACGGTGTAATTACAAGTGGTAATGGAGAAGCTTATCGCCTTGGGATTAGCTATACAGATACACCAGAACAGCTTGTGAAAGAAGGCGATGGTTTGTATCGAGCACAGGACGGAGCAGTTCTCCAAAGTGCTTATGCAAATAATCAAGTTAATTTCCAAGTGAGGCAAGGATTTTTAGAAAACTCAAATGTAGATACAGCGCAAACGATGACAGATATGATGACAGCCTATCGAGCATTTGAAGCAAATCAAAAAATATTACAGGCTTATGATAAGAGTATGGATCAAGCAGCAAATGAAATCGGTAAGATATAAACCCATTTCCATTAGATAAAAGTAAAGGGGGATTGCTATGAATAGAACGATGATAACCGCTAGTAATACTTTGACACAATTACAAAAGCAAATGGATCTTATCAGTAATAATATGGCTAATGTTGATACTACTGGTTATAAAAAGCAAAATGGGACGTTTACTGATATGCTTTTTCAGCAATTTAACAATCAGAAGGATGAGACTCAGGAAGTCAATCGTCTGACTCCAAATGGAATCCGACAAGGAGTAGGCGCTAAACTTGCTCAAACACAATTAGTGATGACACAAGGATCGATTCAAGCCTCTGATAGGGTATTAGATACAGCCTTGACAAAAGAAGGGCAATTATATCGAGTACTAGTGCAAGACGGCGGTATAACAGAAGTTCGTTACACAAGAGACGGAGCGATGTACTTATCTCCTGTTTCTGATAATGAGAATATGCTCGTGACAAAAGAAGGGCATGCAATCCTTGATGAGAATAATAACCCAATTTTATTAAATAATAATGTTAAGGATTATATTTTTTCATCAACTGGTACTTTAACCGTTCAGTTTAATAATGGAGGTCAGGAAACCATTAATTTAGGGATCTCGTATGCCAATAATCCACAAAGCCTTGAAAAAACAGGGGACAATTTATACCGACTTTCAGATATGGCTGACGAAAATGAAGCAATTATGGATTTAAACGGTGCGAGAAGAAGCGAGATTGCGATGAAACAGAATGCATTGGAGCAATCCAATGTGGATATAAGCAAAGAAATGGTTAATCTGATTGCTACACAGCGCTCCTATCAATTTCAGTCCAGATCCATCTCTTTAGCAGATCAGATGATGGGATTAGTGAATGGAATACGTTAAGAAGGAGAATAATGATGGCATTAAATAGCAGTAGTCAGGAAATGGTTAAGACAAGGGAAGAATTTAAAGAAGAAAAAAAAGAAAAGCAGAATACAGAAGAAATGGCTTCTCCTAAGCGAAAGATTAGAGTTCGTCTGTTTCCTATCTGGCTACGCATCATTGTCATTATTTTAATAATGGCTGTCAGTGTTCTAGCTGGAGCGATTGTAGGGTATAGTGTAATGGGAGATGGAAGAGTTAACGATACCTTCAAAAATGAAACGTGGGCGCATATCAGCAATTTAATAAATGAAGAGTAAACAAGAAGGGGATTTGTAAAAATAACTACATATTCCCTTTTTTTTGTTGGGGAATAATGGAAGTGTAGATAGCATAAGCATAATCTGAAAAATTGCTCGAAAAAAAAGAAGTCTATGGAGCACTTGGTTTATGTTCTGTAAAAACATTTTAAAAGAGAAGGGATATTCCTTCCTTTTTTATAGCTTTTTTTAGTACAATGGTATATAACCACATATTAGTAGGAGGTCACAAAAATGTTAGATATTAATCAAATTAAAGAAATTATTCCTCATCGATATCCATTTTTATTAGTAGATAGAATTTTGGAAGTGGAAGAAGGCAAAAGGGCAGTCGGCATTAAAAATGTGTCTGCAAATGAAGAGTATTTTAATGGCCATTTTCCCGAGTATCCTGTTATGCCAGGTGTATTAATCGTAGAAGCATTAGCGCAGGTTGGAGCGGTTGCTATGCTGATTAAAGAAGAAAATAAAGGGAGACTCGCATTCTTTGCTGGAGTCGATAGCTGCCGTTTTAAAAAGCAAGTGTATCCTGGTGACCAACTACGTCTTGAAGTGGAAATGACAAGAGTGCGTGGAAACTTTGGCAAAGGAAAATGTGTAGCGACTGTTGATGGAGAAATTGCTTGTGAAGCAGAAATCATGTTTGCTTTAGGCGATAAAACAGAAGCATAATAATAGGAATGGAAGAAGGAAGTGCATGTTGGGATTATACAAACATTCCTTCTTTTTTTTGTTTTCTTGTTTAACAATTTTGCTTATTATTGGAATTAGCGAACAATGCGTAATAATTTTCTTTTCTTGGATAACCTAATTACTGACCAATTAATGGTCTTTATGATACTTATTTAAGAAAAGGGGTAAAACGAATGACTAAATGGATAAAGTTATTAGGTATTTCGGCGTTATCTGCCATGCTTTTAACGGCATGTGGTGACAATGACGATCAAAGTCCAGCACCGGATGATGATACGACAATCGAAGATAATGATTTAGATAATGATGACGTTGTTCCAGATACCGATTTGGATAACGACAACGCACCAGATGTACCAGATGAGAATACAGATGATGATCTAGATCCAACTACGGATGATAACGATCCTGGTGAAGATATGATCGAAGATAAAGATGATGCTAATGATAAAGACGATGTAGACGAATAAAAAAGGCTCACCATTATAGATCCCCTTTCTTATTGGAAGAAGGGGGATTTGCCTTCCTTAACGTCTGACAGCATGGGGATTCTTTCTTCATGTAAGAAGCCTTGTTGGTCATCCCATAATAACATCCTGATTTATTACGAAACGTTTGTGTTTTCCCTTATAATTTCTTCTCCAAAAACGTCTGTGGTTTGCTTTGCATCAGTTCGGTAAATTTACTGGATAAATTTTTCCCTTCATAACCTTCTTCGATTAAATATTGGAGCAGCAATTCAGCATAGTCTTTTCTATCTCTTTTTAAAGTTCCTTCTAAAAGGATACTTGCTTTGTCACCAAATTTTTGGATAGACAGAATCATTACTTCAAAGGGAGCGGGATCATTTGCCTTTTTGGTAATAACGGCTTGGACAAGCAATTCTTCCTTTTTTTGAAAAGATTCTTCAAGAAAGTCGATAGACGATAAATCTGTATAGACTTCAATTAGCCAATGATTATAATCATCTTCTTTATTTATAATCAATCCATCCATTAATGTAATTGGTATGAGCTTTTCCTTCGTTAGAATCTGTAAAGAAATTAGCTTAAAGGTTTTCACTATAATCCCTCCCCGGGCAAATTCTCCATTTTCTCTATTATACCTTAACTGTAGGAATTCATCTAAACAGGATAATTTTTTAAGTTTTTACATAAATAAGAGATCTTTCTTATCTATAGTACAAAAATGTTCACCCTAATCTGTTTTTAATATTTCAGTTGTTCTAAAAATTATATTGGTAAAAGGTTGTTCTATATTGTTCACTATTTGTTCAAACGAATTTCTCGTTAAAGCTGTAACTTTTATCCCACTCTTCACTGGCAGTAAGATCCCCAACTCAAACTGCAGAAAATTCCCCACTGATGGCAGTTTCACTTTATAGATAAAGATCTTATTACAGAGCTTTTTTTCTAATCATTACATACATAGAACCATCCTAAAAATGGAAAAAAAGCTGAATGACGTCTGCTTTTGACGAAAAAAATAGGATAATGCGATATTTACTTACTAAATTACTAGAAATAAAAGGAAGAGACAGTACTTTTATCACTTAATAAATGAAAGAATATTGTGATATTTTTATATAGTTCGATATATTCCAAAAATATAGAAGGTTCAGAGGGGAGTTTTAACGTGAAACTAAGAAAAGTATTTGTTCTAGTTATTATGCTTTTTATGCTATTTTCAAATAGTGTATTGGCAGCAACAGTACCAGATAAAGTAGTTAGTAAGAAGGGAAGGGAAAACCAGTTAAATGTCCAAACCATTAAGTTGGACGAGCTTGAGACCGCTTATAAAGCAACAGATACGGTCCGAGTTGTTGTTGAAATGAATACCGAGCCAACAGTGCAATATGCTCAAGCCCAGGCAAAGCAAGTAAAAGAATTGTCTAAATCAACAAAAGAAAAATTAAAGACGGACAAGTTGGCCGAACAAAAAAGAGTGAAAGAAAAAGTAAAAGCGAAAAAAGTAAAATTTAAAGAGCTAGAAAATTTCACAACTATTTTTAATGGCTTTAGTGGAGAGATGAAATATGGTGATATCGAAAAAATGGAAGAACTTCCTGAAGTAGCAAAAGTACATATTGCCACAGCATATGAAAGACCAGAAGAAGAAGCGGACATGATCTATAGTAAAGAACTTGTACAAGCACAAGATGCATGGCGTGATTATGGTTTTAAAGGAGAAGGAATGATTGTTGGGGTCATTGATACCGGCATCGATCCAAAACATAAAGATATGGTTCTGTCAGAAGAAACAGAACAGGAATTAACAAAAGAAGAAATTAGTAAATTTAAAGACGAAAATGGACTACAGGGTAAATTCTATAGTGAAAAGGTTCCTTATGGATATAACTATATGGATGAGAATGATATTATCCAAGATATCGCTGCAGGGGCAAGCATGCATGGGATGCACGTTGCAGGCACTGTCGGAGCAAATGGAGATGAAGATAATAACGGAATCAAAGGGGTTGCTCCTGAAGCACAGCTTTTAGCTTTAAAAGTTTTCGGAAATGACCCTAGTGTCTCTACTACTTGGGGAGATATTTATATTAAAGCAATCGATGATGCAATTGTATTAGGAGCAGATGTCCTTAATATGAGTTTAGGATCTACGGCAGGATTTGTTGCTGCTGATGCTCCAGAACAACAGGCAATTGAACGCGCAGTGGAAAATGGAATCATGATGTCCATTTCTGCTGGAAACTCTGCTCATTTTGGAAATGGTTTTGCGAATCCATCTAGCTCAAATCCAGATATCGGTGTTTCTGGATCACCTGGTGTAGCGTATGATAGTTTACAAGTGGCTTCTATTGAAAATAGTTTCATAGATATTGATGCACTTTCTTATCAATATGGTGATACGTCTGGACAAGCTGGATTCTTATCCGCAAGCAGTGTTCATCCAAATACAGTAGCAGAGAAAACATTCCAGATCGTATATGCTGGCTTAGGGACACCAGAAGAATTAGCCGCAGTTGATGTAAAAGATAATTATGCGCTAATTCAAAGAGGTGGAATTGGATTCGTTGATAAGGCTATCAATGCACAGCAAGCAGGAGCGGCTGGTGTCATTATATATAATAATACAGATGGATTTGTTAGCATGGCGACAGATGCAAGTATTAACATTCCACAGCTGTTCTTATTAAAAACAGATGGGGATAAGCTAGCGGCAGCTCTTCAAGCTGGAGAAAATATCTCGATTACATTTGGTGGCGAGAAAACGACTTCAGCAAATCCAGAGGCTGGAAAAATGAGTAGTTTCACGTCTTGGGGACTAACGCCAAACTTAGACTTTAAGCCAGAAATTACAGCACCAGGTGGACAAATTTATTCAACTCTTGAAAATAATCAATATGGTATGAAGAGTGGAACATCAATGGCAGCTCCGCATGTTTCCGGGGGTTCTGCGCTTGTGTTAGAACGTGTGGATAATGAATTTGATGTCTCAGGTTTTGAACGAGTAAACATGGCGAAAAATCTATTGATGAACACAGCAAAACCAGTAACAGATATTGGAACAGTGAACAGTGCATTTGACTGGGATGTTCCATATTCTCCACGTCGCCAAGGTGCAGGTCTTATGCAGTTACATGCAGCGTTACAATCACCAGTTATTGTAACGGAGAAGAAGACAAAAGAAGGAAAAGTTGCATTGAAAGAAGTAGGAAAGACTTTCACTTTTACGTTAGAAGCGAAAAACTATAGTGATAAAAAGGTAAAGTATGATGTTGCTGCAAATGTACAAACGGATTTTGCTGCATACGGGGAATTAGGTTATTCCGCTGATTTGTTAGAAGCACAGAAAATTTTGGATGCAAAAATTAAAGTAAATGGTAGTGATCAAACAACCATTACTATTCCGGCAAATAAAAGCAAAACAATCAAAGTTTCTGTTGATTTAAAAAATGCAAAAGTAATTGATCCTTCTCTAACAAGTAGCTGGGAAACACCTGTAGCAATTGATCGTGTATTTGAAAATGGTTACTTTGTTGAGGGATATGTAACCTTAACAGATCCAGAAGAAACAAATGCAACATTAACAGTTCCTTACGTCGGATTTAAAGGGGATTGGAACAAAGCACCGATTTTGGATGGTATGAAATATGATGAAACTTCTTTCTATGGCATGGCCGGAGCCGTGACGAAAGAAGGGGAAGACTTCCTTTACCTAGGATATGATCCTATTACAAGTAAGTTTACAAAAGAGGGAATTGCTATTTCTCCAAATAGCGATGGAGTACAGGAAGAGATTATTCCAGTTCTATCGTTTTTAAGAAACGCAAAGACGGTTCAATTTTCAATCATTGATAATAAAGGGAAAACGGTAAGAACTTTAAGAACACAAGAGGAAATTAGAAAAAATTACTATGATGGTGGTAGAGGAACAAGTTATGCCCTTGATTCGAAATGGGCATGGGATGGTAAGGTGAATGGAAAACTAGTCGAAGGTCAATATTTCTATCGCATTAGTGCTACTCTTGATTATCCAGGAGCGAAGCCGCAAGTAGTTGATATTCCAGTTATTGTTGATACAGTAAGTCCGTCTGTTGAAGTAGCTTTAGTAGAGGATAATAAAGCGTTGGAATTTGCTGCATCAGATAATAAAAATGGCTCAGGCGTTTCACATTTAGATATTTTAGTAGATGGAAAATCTATTTTAGAGACTCTATTGAGTGGAGAGACAACAGAATATACTTTACCAAATGAAGTAGAGGAAGGCACAGCTGTAACAGTCGTTGCTTATGACTATGCAGGCAATAAGCAGGAGACGAGTATCGTTGCAGAAGAAGTGAAGAAGGATAAAACCATCCCAGTAATTTCCCTAAATACCCCAGAAGCGTTAGAGGTGTATGGAGATAAAGAAATTGCATTTAGCGGAACAATTAAAGATGAATCTAGCATCAAAGCGTTTACGATTGGCGGAAAAAAAGTAGACACTGTCTACAATGAGGAAAAAGCCGAGTACACATTTACTACGTCAATTCCTTATGATAATGGCGTTCATTCCGTGGAAATAAAAGCAACAGATAATGCTGATAATACGGCAGTATTTAAACGCAGCTTTATCGTCGATGCAGAAGCTCCATCTATTTCTTTCAATGGACTTTCTGGTAATCGTATTGTTAATAGTAATGGTAAAAATCCAACTGTTCACGTTACGGTAAAGGATAATTTTGATGAAATTCAGTTAGCCTTAAATGGAAGTGAGCTGTATTATCAAACATTCAAACAGCCATATGCAATGAGAAGTTTAGAAAAAACAGTGAAAAAGGTGGAATTAGATCTAGAACCAGGCTTGAACGAATTTGAATTCACAGCAACAGATTTAGCCGGTCATCTAACAACAAAAACTGTTTATTTCTATAAGATGAGTAAAGAAGAGAAGCGAAAAGATATAAAGATTCCTGAGGATAAATAAGAAGAGGCTGGGACAAAACTAAATAGCCAATCTGTAAAGACGAACAATCTCTAATTTATCTCTTAAATAAAGGTTTCTTTTATACAATGGTTATTTATGTTTTTAAATATAGTCAAGTGTAAAAACTAATTCGTTCCATTGCGCTACAGAAACTCGCTTTCCGCGGGGAGCAACCTAAGCCTCCTCGGCTAAAGCCTGTGGGGTCTTAGGTTTTGCTCTACTTCCCGCAGGAGTCGAGTGTCTTCCGCTCCATTCCACTCCGTTTTTAAAGGCAATACCCTAAAAAATATTGTTTTTTTAGAAAAAATGAATTAGTAGGAAATATGGAGCAGCCTGAATACACGTAGACTCCTATGGGAGCTGCGAGAAAGTCCGAGACCCTGCAGGCCAGAGGCCGAAGCGGCTCGGCGCTCGCCCCATGGAAAGCGAAGTGTATTCAGGCTGCGGATATTAACACTAACTGTACTGAAACAACCTTTTATAAAACTAATAAAACCCGAACAACCATTTAGGATTCTTTGATAGTTGTTCGGGTTTATCTATGGCTGGAATACTTATGTCCCAGCCTTATTCAATGAAACCAAATCTTTTAATTCATCGGTCGTTAGCTCGGTCATCCAATTTTCATTTTGGATGATTTGATCATTTAATGATTGTTTTTTCTCAAGCATCGCATCAATTTTTTCTTCTAATGTTCCTGTACAAATAAGTTTGTGAACATGAACGAAACGAGTTTGCCCAATGCGGTATGCACGGTCTGTCGCTTGATTTTCAACAGCTGGATTCCACCAACGATCATAGTGAATGACATGGTTTGCCGCTGTTAAATTTAATCCGGTTCCCCCCGCTTTTAGGGAAAGAAGAAAAATGGGGAATTCTCCATTCTGGAATTGTTCAATTAAGCGATCCCGCTGTTGCTTGGACATACTTCCATTTAAAAATGGTACTTCAACCTTGAAGTTCTTCATCATCATTTCCTGAATCATATGCCCCATCTCAATGTATTGAGTGAAAATAAGACAGCTTTCTTTCCGCTCCATAATGGTTTCGGTCAGTTCCGCTAATTTTTCCATTTTCACTGATCGATCCAATAGGCTTGTTGGTGTCTGTTCTTTTAAGTAAAGTGCAGGGTGGTTACAAAGCTGCTTTAATTTACTTAACATTTGTAAGACAAGCCCTTTACGCTCAAATCCAGATAGCTGCTCGATTTGGACAAATGTGTCTGTTACTAGTTGTTCATATAAGGCGGCTTGCTCTGTTGTTAGCGGACAATATTCCTTTTGTTCCAATTTATCAGGGAGATTTAAGGCAACCTCTTCATCCTTTTTCGTCCTTCTTAATAAGAATGGGCGAATAAGTGTCTGCAGTTGCTGAATCTGTTTGGGTTTATTTTCTTTTTCAATCGGAATCACAAAGCGCTTTTGAAATTGTCCAAGACTTCCTAAATAGCCATGATTGGTAAAATCAAAAATAGACCAGAGCTCATTAAGACGATTTTCCATCGGTGTTCCAGAAAGCGCAATGTTGTGCTGACTCTTTAACTTTCTTACGGCTCTTGACTGCTTGGTTTGCGCATTTTTTATATTTTGCGCTTCATCAATCGCAATGGTACTCCATGTTAAGTCTTGAAAGCTTTGCAAATCAATATGTGTTAATCCATATGAAGTTAAGACAACATCTGATTCCTGTGCCTTTTGCACAAATACCTCATCTTTTAAGCGGTTCGCGCCATAATGAAGATAAACGTTTAAGTCAGGGGCAAATCGTTCTAATTCCTTTTGCCAGTTGCCAAGTACAGAAGTAGGGCAGATGATAAGTGCAGGGGCTGTCTGTTCCTTTTCAATCTCTTTTACTTTTAAAAGATAAGAGATTAGCTGGACCGTTTTTCCAAGTCCCATATCATCAGCTAATATAGCACCAAATCCATACTTTCTTAAGAAGAGGAGCCAGCTCATTCCAAGTACTTGATAGTCGCGCAAATCTCCTAAAAAGTTTTGCGGAACTGCCTCCAATGGCAGATTCCTGACTTCCTTTAATTGATGAATCATTGTTCGCCATTGTCTATTCAGTTCAATTTGGATTTTGGCAAACGTTTTTGGATTCTCTAGCTCATCATTTTGCTGTTCTTCTGCCTGCATTAATTCCTGCTCGATAATGTCGCGGACATGCAAACCTTCTTTTTCGGCTTTTTTCATTAAATCTTGTATTTGTCGAATGAAAGCAGGATCTAATTTTATCCAACGCCCTTTAATAAAGACGAGTCGCCTTTTTTCTTCTACTAAGTTATGGAATTCCTCTTCAGAAAGCGTAACACCATTCATAGAGAACCGCCAGTTATAGTCCAGCATCGCTTGAAGGCCTACATAGGATGGACGATGACTTGAACTGGACACTTTAGCCTTCACTTTCAGATTTGCTGATTTCATTGCTTGCCACCAAGAAGGAAGAAGAATATCTACGCCAAGTGCGAGGAATGTCTCACTCGCTTCTGATAAGAAAAGCCATGCTTCTTCCTCCGTTAATTGATTCGTTATTCCTTTTGTTCCTTTTAGCCATGGAAAAAGAAGGAGCCAACGCTGCTGTTCTTCCTCTATATAGGAGGCATAATTCAGCCACTTTTTCGGCATATTGCTTTCATCATAGATATCCACGACAAGGTCAGGATTTTCCTTCGATTTCAAAAATAAATCCAAATCCCATGTTGTATCAATTTCTGTCGGTTCTTCTAGGCGAATCCCTAATGTAAACGGATAGTCTGTCTCTTTTAGCCCCATCCACTCTTGCCATTTATCCTCTGTAAAGTAAGCAGCTAGTTGCTCTGATGGAATATTTGCATTCTTTAATGTGTCCATTCGTTCATGGAAACTTTGTTTCGTCTCTTTATGGCCCTCTAGATAATGATTAAGAGAATGTTGGAACCAGCGATTAATAAAGTCGTTATTCGTTTGACCTTCTAACTCATCATGAAGCTCCATTTCCCAAAAGCTTGGGTCAAACTCATCGATCACACGATGTGGAAGGGACCATTGGAAGTTTCCGACTTCCCACTGACTGAAATCTGGTATCCATTCTTTATGTTTAATTGATTCAAGGATACTTGGTGCAGCAGCAAGGCAAACTTGTGCAGTATCGTTCCAGTCCCACTCGACGTAACGATTAAATCCTTCGGTAGCAAGTAAAGTGACTAACTGCCAGCCACTTACTAGGACTCCCTCTATCCCATCAATTGTTACAGTATCTAATATAGTACCGTAATAGCTTTCATGATGTTGCTGAAAAAGAAGTTTTTTCCAATAGTTAGGATAAAGATAATGATCCTCTATTTCACCTGTTAAAAAAAATCCTTTATTCTCATAATAATGAACATTTATTTTTAAATAATTAGTTTTCAACATGGATTAGCTTTCCCTTTCTACATTCTTCATGAAAGGCTCTTAATCGTTTCGTACGCTCTAAGATAACCAGTAAGAATTGCTCAAATTCGCCTTGCTTTTTCATTTTTTTATAAAGGGTACGTAGTTTCTTTAATTGACGGACGGCGATTCGATAGTGTTCTCTATTTTTTCCTTCAATATGTTCTTGAATAGAACGATGATATAAAGAAAGCAGTAAAGAATAATCGTAATCCTGCAATAATTTTATCTGCTCTTTATGTAGATTATCTAGTCCGTATCCCATCATTGTAAATAGATCGATCCATTTATCAAACTGTTTCTTCTCATACAGAAAGTCCTCGTATTTCCGAAAGCTATAGGGAAGGGTATGAATATACGCTTTTTCAAGTAAATCTTCTTTATTCATAGCCAGACAATAAGGAAGAATCGCTCGTAACGCCATTGATGTGAATTCATAGCAATATTCGTCATCTTCATCTGTACATAAATATTTTTTTAGTTCTTGAATAAAGGCTGGTACATATAAATCCATCCGTTTCCATGCTTTGCGACTTGACAAATAATCAATCCAATAAAGCAGGTAAGCAGTAACTTCTGAATCAAGAGACTGAATCACATGAAGGGCATCTTGGTCTTTTTGAAGAAGTACATCAAGATGGATGATAGCAACTTTCTCAGAAAACGTCGGATTGTTGTTAGCTAATAGTGTACTTAATTCATCCTGTCTCCAGTTTTTCGTGGAAAAAAGATCTGTCCACATCAGTCGATAGAGCTGTATACATTCGAATGTTACTAGTGGTTGAATCGTTAGTATGGACTGGACGTCCTCCTTGAGTCTAATTAAGAAGTCGTCAAAAGCAAATGGCAAGGTAAAGTTCGATAGTTTATAAAGATTATCCTCAATACTGTTCATTAAATCTTGAAAAAGATGTCGATAATAACGATTAATCGTTTGTGTATTATGATCCAGATTTTTGCTAAGTGTTAATAATTGTTTAAATGTAAATACTTGAGCGATGACTAAATAAAGAAGCTTCCACTCTGTTTGCAGAGGAGTTGCTGCTTTTATTTTTCGCATATAAATATAATACGTTTCTGCGATCATATATGGTTTATTTTCATTCGTAGGCATAAGCGAATGAAAACTCTTATCAAAGGTTTCCATCCAGTCTTCGTAATTTGGTTCTTTATCCTCGGATTCCTTCAATAAGTCGCTTGCTCGCATAATGCCGAGATTCTTTAGCAGTTCCGTATTTTTAATTGGCTTTCTCCAAGCCTCTAACCAAGTTGACACCTTTCCAACTTGAGCAAGTAAATAGAAAAACAAAGCAAGCTGATGGCGACAAAAACCTTCCGCATGACAAGTACAAGAGCTGTATTGAATATAATCCAAATCCAATGTTGCCTTCACTGGCATAACATCCTGGATCATTCCAGACACTATTTCATTGGAAAATTTGACTTGATAGACAAAGCTTTGCCTATATAAAAGAAGTCCCTTTTCTACAATGTTTTTCATTCGGGGATCATTTGCATCCAATAAATTCATTAAGTTTTCTGCACAAAAATTCAATGGCTCTAAATATTTTTCTTGAAGCATAATGTATCCCTCCCAAGAACATTTATTAGTTTATTGATTCCGTATTATGCTTTTTTTGCGCTTCATAAATAACGTTGAAAAATGACGCGCGAAAAAAGTCCATTCTTTAATTATAACGCTTTTTGCGAGGAGATGGTAGAGGACATAAGAATGGAAGTAAAGAAGGAACTAGTAAATAGTTTTAAAGCTGAGAATATAGGGAATGAACAAAAATATGTCCGGATAGCTGTGACTTGGGCAGTGAAAAGAGAAAAATTAATTGTAGTAGTGCTGATATCAGCCAAAATAGAGGGGAAATCGGCCAAACTAGGAATATATCAGCCAAAGTAGAGAGGAAATCAGCCAAACTAGGAATATATCAGCCAAAGAGAAGAGGAAATCAGCCAAACGGAGAATATATCAGCCAAAGAGAAGGGGAAATCAGCCAAACTAAGAATATATCAGCCAAAGAGAAGAGGAAATCAGCCAAACGGAGAATATATCAGCCAAAGAGAAGGGGAAATCAGCCAAACTAGGAATATATCAGCCAAAGAGAAGAGGAAATCAGCCAAACGGAGAATATATCAGCGAAAGAGAAGGGGAAATCAGCCAAACTAGGAATATATCAGCCAAAGAGAAGGGGAAATCAGCCAACGCACAAATATATCAGCTAAAGTGAAGAGGAAATCAGCCAACCCAAAAAATCACCCCACAACCAGAAAAACACAAAAAGGCTGCCAAATTAGACAGCCACCATCAACCATTATCTTTTAATACAAGCGTTTAAAACTATCAAAATGCTCTTTATAATACGAGTTATCTAAGCTTGTAACACGAACGCCGCTTGAATCAGCGTGAATAAATTCATTGTTGCCAATATAAATACCTAAATGAGAGATACCTTGTTTGTAAGTATTTTTAAAATAGACAATATCCCCAACTGCTGGAATATCTACATAATAGCTGCGATCATAGTAGCCTTCAGCAGAATAACGTCCAATTGATTTACCGCTTTGGTTTAATACATAGTAAACAAATCCACTGCAGTCAAAGCCAGCAGTAGTCGAACCGCCCCAAACATATGGTAGGCCAATTAGACTTTTTGAAGCAGAAACTACCTTAGAAGCATAGGATTGTCCATTATTTCCCGTGGAAATAGGGGTTGCTGTACTAGATGAGGAATTATTATTCCCTGTATTCGTTACCTTTTCAGAAGCAGTAACCTTCAGTTTTTGCCCTGGGAAAATTAAATCAGAATTAAGATTATTTAACTGCTTCAATTGACTTACAGACATTTTATAAGTAGAAGCAATTTTGCTTAAAGTATCTCCACTTTTAATTGTATATGTGGCTGTAGATGCAGAAGTAGTTTCTTTAACCGTTGTATTGCCAGCGTTTCCAGAATTATTGGATGAATTTGACGCTGGTGTATTGGTAGCAGTTCCAGGTTTGGAAACATATAAAATATCACCAGGATAAATAAGCGATGATGAGAGATTATTCCATTGCTGTAACTCACCTAAAGAAATAGAATGCTTATTTGCTATTTTTATAAGGGAGTCCCCTGAAACAACTTTATACGTTTTTGCAGCAGTGCTTGTCTTTGTTGAAGATTGATTACTTGTAGTAGTATTGCTACTTGTAGACTTTGAGCTATCTGCAATTGATAATTTTTGATTGATTAAAATAAGGTCTGAGGAAAGATTATTAAGAGATTTTAACTCATTAACAGTAGTATTGTATTTCTGCGCAATCTGTCCTAATGTATCCCCTTTTTTTACTACATAAGTACTAGCCGAGGCGTTTGCTGCGAAAGTGGTTGACAGAATCGCAGTAGTTGTCAATACTGTGACTTTCTTCTTCATTTTTTATTACTCACTCCTAATGAATAAACTTTGGTATACCTATCTTACCATAACCTATCAGACTATTGACCTTTTATTTCGCTAAAAAAAATAGAGTTTTAGAAAAATAGGTAATTTCTCATAGTTAATTATCAATAGGGCTTAGGATATCGTGGAGAGGACTTGGTGAATCAATAAAGGTATAATTAACCAGGTATATTTGAGGGGGGGGAAACAAACAAAAATGCCTTCAAATATCATCCCACACATTTAAGTGGGGAGAGAATATTTGCAAGACATCTTTCCAACTCTTAACGTTTGATAAGTGTAACTATCCATCCGTGGGGGACCTCTGTGATGGAAGCTTTCTTTATAAACGATTAGTTTTGCCAACTATTTATTTTATTTCCAATATAGTCCGTATACCGAGAGTCTTTTACTAATTGGAAAATCATGAGGGCATCTCTCATATATTGAGAAGCTAGGTCAAAATTCTTTTGTAATTCGTAGTTATATCCTATATGATAGTGAAAGTGAGCTAACAGATAAAGATTATCCTGCTGAATAGCCCAATCGATTCCTTCCTTACAGTAGTTAATCGAAGTATCGTACCGCGACTGATCTGTTAATGATTTAGCAATATTAAAGTATAACCTACTTTTAATTGTATCATCTTGTAAATATGGAAGTTGATTTACTGCTTTAAATGCTTGTTGATAAATGGTCAAGGAATCCTCGATGAAACCTTCTTCATAGTAAAAGATCCCTTTGCTAATAAAGATTTCTAGCTCTCTTTCTGTGTAGACGGTATCAAAGGTAAGCTCAATTGCTTCATTTATAAGGTTTACCGCTCGATTAAAATCACGGTCGATTTCAAAGACATAAATCGCCTTATGCCAAAGTAACATTTGATAGTTTTTTTTATGGTGCGTAAATAGAGGGTTTTTTTCTTCTGCTTTTACAATTTGTTTTAATGTTTGATAGTCGGTATTTCTTCGTGCTGTTTTTAATTGTCGAAAGGTTTCTTCTACATAATCAAGTCTTGGTGTTGTGCCGATATCGAAGAAATAGTTCACATCAACGCCTAGCCGCCGAGAAATAAGATAAAGAGTAGAAGACAGTGGAAGCACTTCTCCCTTTTCTATTTTACTAATTTGCGCCTGTGTGCATATATTGTGAGCAAGTTCTTTTTGTGATAACCCCATTTGCTTGCGTAATTCCTTGATTTTTTCTCCAACCGCTGAAAAATCCAATCGCTTCACTCCTACTTAGAAAAGCATACCTTTTTTATGAATATTCCTAAAGTTATATTTTGTAATGAATTTTGGGGGAAAACAGTGTGAAATGCCGCAAAATGGCGATATATACTTGGAAATCAAGAATTCATCTATCTTTATAATATGATTTAATTGGTTTTACCGCAATATATTAAGAATATTTTTGCTATTTTTAGAAGTGCCCACCTACGCCTTCTAATTATGAGCACAATAAACTTAATTGAGCATTTTTAATAGAAATTGAGATTTCTATTAAACCCCAATATCTGTTTTACGAGTAGTCCTTTTATCTCCAATTTTCTGCCGTTTTCTGATGAGAAAGCGGTCTTTTTTTTTAATATTAGGAGGTTTTTAGAAGGTAATGGAGCAGTTCTTCAGTAATTGTTTGGACTTTGAAAAAGCAAACGGAGAGAGGATCAGAGCATTTTGAAAAAAGAGGGGCTATTACAAAAAACGCTTCTTCATCTCTTCTGTTGGAAGCATACAAGAGTCTTGTTTGCCGAACCATCTATAACGATTTCTAGCAACAAATTGATAAAGAGGATCTCTTATGGAGGAAGGAATCACTTTTAAAATAGCTAGAAGCTTCCATCCACTAGAAAGATGGCGGCAAATTTCCAAAGCCGCATCTGATTCCATATAGTACATATCTTCTTTAATAAGAACGACACTATCAACCTCGGATAAATGATGTTTTTCTAAAAGACTTTTTCCCATTTCACTTTGCAGAGAAGCAAAAAGGAATTGGTTATGAGGATCCCTTTTTATAATAAATTGCACACTTTTACTACATAAATTACAAACCCCATCAAATAACACAATCATACATGTTTCCCCCTTAGCTTGTATTTTAGCAAAAGATGCTAAAAAAGTATGTCAAAAACTATTTGTAACTTTTTCGATTGGTTTTCGTAATAGAGTTATTATTTTTTTAGGAAGATAATAATATACAGAGTGTAGGAAATAAGAGATAAAAAAATTAAATTTTGTATATAATTCTTTATCCGTTTTGAGGAAAAAATGGTACGCTAGTAGTAGTAGATTAGAAGGGGAGATAGGAATGAAAAAGAGATGGATGCTTTTACTGATATTAATTTTGATAGCAGTGG
Organism: Niallia alba; assembly: GCF_012933555.1. Lineage (GTDB taxonomy): Bacteria > Bacillota > Bacilli > Bacillales > Cytobacillaceae > Niallia > Niallia alba. The sequence goes on along the minus strand of NZ_JABBPK010000001.1, from coordinate 4,706,778 downwards.
TAACAGGATGCAATAAAAATGATCCTACCCCAGATGAACGGCTATCACAATATATAAAACTTTGGAATGATCAGAAATTCAAAGATATGTATGCCTTTCTTTCAACAGAAGCAAAAGAAAATATTTCGGAAGAAGACTTTGTTGCCAGATATGAAAAAATCTACACAGACTTAAGTATTAAAGATTTAAAGATCACATATAAGAAACCAGCAGAAGACGAAAAGTTCAATAAAGTAGAAAAAGCAGAAATTCCATTTTCGGTTAAAATGAACAGCATGGCAGGAGAAATCAGCTTTGATAATCAGGCTGCACTGGTGAAAGAAGAGAGAGAGAAAGACGAGAATTGGTATATTAATTGGGATACTACTTATATTTTTTCGGAGTTAGGTCCTGACGACAAAATTTCTGTCAACACGATTCCAGCAGAACGAGGCAGTATTGTCGATAAAAATGAAAATCCGTTAGCAATGAATGGTGTAATTTATGAAATTGGACTAGTTCCAGAACAAATGGGAGATAATTCAGATGCCGTTGTTAATGAACTAGCAAAGCTTTTAGATATTAAAAAAGATACAGTAGAGAAAGCACTCAATGCAGATTGGGTACAACCAAGCTTTTTTGTTCCTATTAAAAAAGTAGCAACAGGAGATCGTGCTTATTTAGATAAACTTTTTGCATTACCTGGTGTGCAAAAGCAAGATACAAAAGGAAGAATTTATCCATTTGGCGAAAGTGCTGCACATTTAATTGGCTATATCGGCAACATCACTGCAGAGGAGCTCGAGAAAAATCAGGAGAAAGGCTATTCAAGCACAGATGTAATTGGAAAAAGAGGCTTGGAGCAAGTACTGGAAGAACGACTAAAAGGTTCGAATGGTGAACAAATTTCAATTAAAAAGACAGACGGCAGTACGGTTACTTTGGCGAAAAAAGAAGTACAAAATGGCGAAAATATAAAGTTGACAATAGACGCTGATTTACAAAAAGAAATATATGAAAAAATGGATGGAGAGGCAGGTACAGCAGCAGCTATTAATCCACAAACAGGAGAAACACTTGCGTTGGTTAGCAGCCCTGCATTTGATCCAAACAAGATGGTTGTTGGTCTGACAACGTCTGAGAAAGAAGCATACGATAATAATAAGCTAGATCCTTTTACCAATCGTTTTAAAAATAAATATGCACCTGGTTCTGTAATGAAGCCTCTTGTAGCAGCAGCTGCATTAACAGAGGGCGTGATTACTCCTGAACAGGAAAGGAAGATTACCACAAAGCAATGGCAAAAGGATAAATCATGGGGCGGTTATTTTGTTACAAGAGTGCATAGCAGCTCAGCTCCAGTAAATCTTGCAGATGCTTTGCTTTACAGTGATAATATTTACTTTGCGCAAACAGCGCTTGATTTAGGGAAAGAAAAATTTGCAAACGAGTTAAAGAAATTTGGATTTGAAGAGCCGTTTACTTATGCTTTTCCAATTGAAACATCCACATATGGCAAATTGGATACAGAAATTTTATTAGCAGACTCAGGCTATGGTCAAGGGCATGTAGAAATGAGTGTGATTCACCTTGCGACAGCATATACTCCGTTTGTTACAGGTGGAAATCTAATGACACCTACCCTATTAGATAGTGACGAGAAGGGGAAAGTTTGGAAAGAAAAAATCATGGACGAATCGGTTGCCAATACGATTTCAGATGACTTACAGCAAGTTATTGAAAATCCAAATGGTACAGCACGTGGCGGAAAAATAAGTGGCAAAACGTTCGCAGGAAAAACAGGAACAGCTGAATTAAAAGAAAAGCAAGGCGAAAAAGGAACAGAAAACGGCTGGTATGTCACTTATGATAAAGACAAAAAAGACTTCTTGATTGCAATGATGATGGAAGCCGTGCAAGACAAAGGCAGCTCCGGACACGTCGTGAAAAAAGTGAAAGAGATAATAGAATAAAGGAAGAAGGAGTGTTCCTAGTGAATGCTCCATTTTCTTTTGAAATGAAATCTGTGAAAAGCAAAGGAGTGTAAAACAGAAAATAGTGTTCATCAGGCGAATGAAAGCCGAAAAGCAGAGGAGGAAAGCGAAAAGTGGTGTTCATCAGGCGAATGAAAGCCAAAAATCAGAGAGGGCAAGCGAAAAGTGGTGTTCATCAGGTGAATGAAAGCCGAGGATCAGAGGGGGCAGGCGAAAAGTGGTGTTCATCAGGCGAATGAAAGCCAAAAATCAGAGGGGGCAAGCGAAAAGTGGTGTTCATCAGGTGAATGAAAGCCGAGGATCAGTCAAGAGTAAAGTGCTACTCTAGGAGATCTCCCAAAAGATTAAAATCCACAAAAAGAAGTATCTCTACTCATCCCAAAAACTCTACCTATCTTATAAATAAAAACCATCGATCTATCGCAATTTCTATCCAATTTACACATGATTCACTTTTTCCCTTCATACATTAGTTTAAACGGTGAAAGGAGAGAGCGGAATGAATGAGGTAGAACAAAAGGAATTAGAATATGCCATTGACGAAATTACCGAGATTGCTTCTGGATTTGGACTAGACTTTTATCCAATGAGATATGAAATTTGTCCTGCGGATATCATTTATACATTCGGTGCATACGGAATGCCTACTCGATTTTCCCATTGGAGTTTTGGAAAACAGTTTCATAAAATGAAACTACATTATGATTTAGGATTGTCAAAAATATATGAATTAGTTATAAACTCAAACCCGTGCTATGCATTTTTGCTTGATAGTAACTCGTTAATCAATAATAAACTGATCGTTGCCCATGTTCTGGCACACTGTGACTTCTTTAAAAATAATGTGCGGTTTCAAAATACGAAACGTGAAATGGTCGAAAGCATGGCAGCAACAGCCGATCGAATTCGCCAATACGAAATCAAATATGGAAAGCATGAAGTGGAAACGTTTTTGGATGCTGTATTAGCCATTGATGAACATATTGATCCAAGCTTGATGAGACCTAAATTGGCATGGTCGATGGATGATGTAGAGTTTGTGGAGGAAGAAGAACCAACCAGTACTCCTTATGATGAATTATGGGGATTGGATGACCGAAATAAACCAAAAAAGCAAAAGAAAAAGGTAGCGAAGAAATTCCCGCCACAGCCTGAGAAAGATTTATTACTTTTTATCGAAAACTTTAGTAGAGAGCTCACGGACTGGCAAAGGGATGTTTTAACGATGATGCGAGAGGAAATGCTTTATTTCTGGCCTCAATTAGAAACAAAGATCATGAATGAAGGCTGGGCATCCTACTGGCATCAGCGAATTGTCAGGGAATTAGACTTAACAAGTGCAGAAGCGATTGAATTTGCGAAGCTAAATGCAGGGGTTGTACAGCCGTCTAAAACGGGCATAAACCCCTATTATCTAGGATTAAAGATATTTGAAGATATTGAGGAACGCTATAATAATCCAACTGAGGAAATGAAGAAACGCGGAGTTAAGCAAGGTTCAGGACGGGAAAAGATGTTTGAGGTTCGCGAAATAGAATCAGATATTTCTTTTCTAAGAAACTATTTAACAAAAGATCTCGTGATGAGAGAAGACATGTATCTTTTCCAAAAGCAAGGCAGAGATTATAAAATTGTCGATAAAGCATGGGAGCAGGTACGTGATCAATTAGTAAGCATGAGGGTTAACGGTGGATTCCCATATATTACAGTCAATGATGGTGATTATAATAAAAATGGTGAGCTATACTTAAAGCATGGTTATGAAGGAATTGAATTAGACTTGAAATATTTAGAAAAAGTACTTCCGTATATTCATCAATTATGGGGGAGAGGCGTGCATATTGAAACAGTGGTAGAAGATAAACAGCTTGTTTATAGCTATGACGGAAAAGCGCTGCACCGAAAATATTTATAAGAAGAACAGACCTACAGGGACATATTGCGCTGTAGGTCATTTTTTTGTTTTGGCTGTTTTCTAAAAGATTGTTGTTTTTTCAATAGGAAAAAAGAATTAATAGGAAAATTGGAGCAGCCGGAATACACGAAGACGCCACGGGGATTAGCGAGACAGTCTGAGACCCCGGAGGCGAAAGCTGAGGAGGCTCAGCGCGAGCCACACGGAAAGCGAAGTGTATTCCGGCTGCGGGTAATAGCAACAAACTATACGAAAACAGCCTGTGCTTTTATCTATTCCAATTCCAAAAACTTATTTCATCAATGCGAATGTCGTTTATCCAGCTTTCCTTTTTCAACTTTAATATTTCCTCTGTGGGACCTGTAATGACAATTCCATAGTGATAAACCCCATGCTTTTCCAGATACTCTAATCGCTTGCCTAAGTCTAAATGACCGAAATGAAACTTTTCTGCCTTTTTTTCATAGGGCTCTAAAAATTTTAGTGTTTTTAGAAATTGTTGATGTAGAATCTTGGAATCTCCTTCTGTATACTCAGGTGAAGAAGCGGAGCTGGATTCCACTGAGAACCAAAAATTTCCTTCCTCTTCTACGGAATCCGTGATCATATCATCATCATGCCATATTGGTGTACTAGGAAATCCAATGGCTTCGAATCCATATTCCTCTTTAGCTTCTACTCCTGTATCTACTGCAAACCAGATAATATCTAAATTTCTATCTTTAAAATGATCAAAGACTTCATTAGTAGATAATAATTCAGAAAAGGACAGATAAACAGACGAGACAGTACCACTCTTTACTTTTTCAAGTCTGTTCCATTCTGATGGAGAGGTTTCTTTTGATAAAAAAGAAAAAGAGGGTTGTTGCTGTGGTATAATTCCCTCTGTTTCCTTTTCTGGAAAACTCATCATCGAAAATAAAAAATTTGTTTTATATTCTCCTACTTTAAAGATTTCATCTCCAACCCGTTTTTCTATATCTGTTGTTGCTTCCAGTCCAAAGTAAGGTTTTGTATTTGTGCTGGTTCCACTAAACTGACCGTATGGATCTGTTACAGTTAATGTTAAATCAATGATGTTTCGGTATACATCCGTTCTATCTGGAGTGCCCCAGGAGTAATAAACAGCAGTTAAAATGGAAGAAATAATGGTGAAAGTAATTATTAGTCCTAAGGCAGTAAATGCTGTTTGAAATCTGGCTTTCCATTTTCCCTTTCTTAAAATTTTCTTTTGTTTTTTTTGATCCATCATCGGAGTTACAGCTTGTTCTTGATTTCCCATTTCAGCTTCCTCAAAAACTTGTAAATATTGTTCGACTTTTTCTAAATCCCTTTCCATTTCTTCCGCTTCCACTTCCGAAAGTTCTCCTCGTTTAAAGGCCTCTAATTTTTTTTTGTATTCCTCACTCATGGAATTCTTTCCTCCTCTGTCTTATAATCTGTCTTCCCCGGAACAGTAGTACTTTAAAGTAGGTAGGACTAACGTTCATGACCGCTGCGGCTTCTTCTGTTGTTAGTTCATGAAAATCAGCTAATAATACAGCCATCTTTTGTTTCTCAGGTAATATTTTTAGAATGTCTATAACCCTTTGGATATCTTCTTTTAGTACGATTGTCTCCTCTATTCTCTGTGCGTTATCCATCTTTCTTTGAAAGAAATCATCCTCTTTGATTACTAGTCGCTTATTTTTTCGAAACTGATCGATAAATACATGATAAGCAACAGTAAAAAGCCAAGCCTTCACATTTTTTCCTTGAAAATTTTCTAGATAGAGATGTGCCCTAAAAAATGTTTCTTGAACTAAATCTTCTGCAGAATGATGATTATGGCAGAGTGAAAGGAGAAAATAATATATATCATTAAAATAAGTTTGATAAATAGTATCGATAGAATCCTTCATCTTCGCCCCCTATTATGTATAACACGGTGATGCAAACGAAAAGTTACAGTAAATTTACTGACATCAAAAATTTTAATCCAAAATAAAGGAAATAGTTACAAAAAGACAGAAATCTATAGCAAGAAAAGCAAAGAAAGGAATAATAAAGGCGATGAAGCAAAGAAAAATAGTTATTACTGGATATGGCACAGTTGCTAAAGAATTTGTCGAATTATTATATCGTAAAAAAGAAGCGTTCATAGAACAATATCATACAGAATATACAGTAATCGGAGTGGTTGGCTCAATTGGGATGATTTATGACCCAGAAGGATTAGATCTATCTATATTGCACGGGCTCCCCACAGGATCAATTGGAATTTCGCAATATGCTAGCATGAAAGATTTAGTGCTTGAATCTCCATCAATGAAAGGGGATATTCTCGTAGAATGTACACCAACGAATCTAGAAACAGGAGAACCCGCCCTTTCTTATATAAAACAAGCGCTTGAGGCGAATATGGATATTGTTTCTGTCAGCAAAGGGGCACTTGTTCATTCCTTGCCTGAATTACTGGCAATTGCAAAGGCAAAAGGGCGGTATATCAAGTATAGTGGAGCTACAGCAGCAGCGTTACCTACATTAGATATTGGTGAATTTAGTTTGGCAGGCAGCACTATTCAATCGATAAAAGGGATTTTAAACGGGACATCTAATTTCATTCTGACAAGTATGTCAGAGGGGAATCTAACTTTTGAAAAAGCATTGCAGCTAGCACAAGAAAATGGAATTGCGGAGAAGAATCCCGATTTAGATATTAAAGGATTGGACAGTGCATGCAAAATACTGCTACTAGCAAATGGCTTATTTCATACTAATCTAACATTAGAAGATATTGTGGTAGATGGCATAGAAAAGGTCACAAAAGCGGATATGCAACGCGCTAAAATAAATGGGTGTGAGTGGAAGCTGATTGCATCAGCAAAAAAGCAAAGAGATAGGTTGGTTTTACAAGTAAAACCAGAAATCATTCCTCCTGAAAATCCGCTAATTCATGTAAAGGGAACAAATAAAGGAATTTTGTTTGAAACGGAAGAGATGGGAACCATTTGCTGTGTTGGCGGTGCGTCTCATCCGAAGGGCGCAGCAGCGGCAGCAATGAAAGATATTATTAATCTTATTCGCTAATTAGTAATCGGTTTAGATGAGGATTCGCAGAGGATTTATGTATAGTATTCTATTTTTGAGCCATTTTTTTCTGATACATGACAATATATGTGTCTAGCTGTTCACTTATTTGAATGGTATTGGGATCATTTAAGCCTTTTTCAATCCCATATTTAAGCAATTGGGTCTTTAGTAAATCGATAGTGTCTAGTAGTTCACATGCATTTTCAATATTAATGCGAGAAAGTACCATTTTTGACGCTCCTAATTTTGATAGATTGCTTTCCTATTTTACCAAATTGAATTGGAAATATTAAGTGCTTTTTCTAAGGAATTTACAAAAAAGTGTATGGATGACTTGTTTCTTTAAGAGGAATGCAACCTAACAAAGTTTTCTAAACAGGAGCCTGGAGGATACGCTGCTTTTTTAGTTGGAAAAGCAGCGTATCCTCCAGATTATTTTTCCGAAGCAATGTTAAATAAATATTCAAGGTAGGATTCTAATTCGAATTTATCTTTGTCAATAAAATCAGTCATTGCAGTATTTGTTTGTAGTTTCATCATGATCCTCTCCTTTAAAAATGCTTTTTCTTTTTCAGTAGTATTTGTCTATAATATTCCCAAACTATTAAACTTTTATACATAGTTTCTAAAAAAATTTGGGAAAAATAATTTTTTCGGAAAATACCAGAAAGGAGAATGGTGTAAATGAAGGGATGGTACGGGCATCTTGATAATGATTTCCCCTTTGAATTATTTTCTGTATCCCATCTAGTTATGATAGGCATTCTTATTACAGGGGGTGTGTTACTTGCTGTTTTTCGGAATGCCATCGAAAATCGAAGTGGTATTGTTCGATTTGTCTTTTTCCTATTACTACTAGGTTTAGAGGCGATGTATCATTATTGGATGTATAAGGATCGGTTATGGAATGCTACTTTTATGCTGCCGTTCCATCTTTGTTCCATTAGTTTAGTTCTTTGCTTGCTGCTACTAATTACTAAATGGGAGCTTGTTTTTCAAGTAGTTTATTTTATTGGAATTATAGGCGCATTAATGGCTATTGTCACACCAGAATTGTTTTTTGGTTATCCCCATTTCCGTTATTTTCACTTTTTTGTTACGCACATTCTTATTATATGGACATGTCTTTACTTTGTGCTTGTCCACCAATATAAACCGACAAAAAAAGGATTGTTTCTGTCATTCGCCTTTCTAAATAGTTGTGCTGGACTGGCGTGGATGGTCAATAAATATACAGGTGGTAATTATATGTTTTTAGCCTCTAAGCCAGCAAATGGTTCCCTTTTCGATTATTTGGGACCATATCCGTATTATGTGTTTGTTCTTGAGGTAGTCGCACTTTTATTGTTTTTAGCTTTGCTAATTCCATTTCGATGGAAAAGGGGACAGCAGAGGAGAAAAGGAGCCTTATAAAAAGACTGCTTCATTAGAATATAGTGAAACAGTCTTCTTTAACGGGAAAATGAATTCAATTCTTTTTTTAAGGCTGTTTTCTAAAGGATTGTTGTTTTTTTAATCGAAAAAAAGAATTAGTTGGAAAAATGGAGCAGCCGGAATACACGAAGACTTCTGTGGGAGGCTCAGCACGAGCCCGACGGAAAGCGAAGTGTATTCCGGGTGCGGGTAGTAGCAACAAACTTTACGAAAAACAGCCTTTTTTAATGATTTACTCGCTCTTTATTCAATAACGCTAAAAATTGTTGTTCATTGATAATTTCAATTGCCTTTCCTTTTGCTTGTAAATCGTATGCTTTTTTCTCTTTTGAACTTATGCCTTCTGATCCGACAAGCTTTTGGTCTTGTACGCCGACAACCAAATAATCGGTTTTGCTGCTGACGCCACTTTTGATGACTCCACCTAAGTCGACAACTTGCTGCATGGCTTCTTTTCGTTCAAGTGATTGTAGATCGCCAGTGAAAACAAGGTTTTTTTCATAAAGTGGGTGGTTCTCATCAAAAGAATCAGTTGTTGGCGTAATTTCTGAAATGGAAACTGATGAGAATTTTTTGACTGGCTTTCTTTTAGAAAAAGTAGTAGCTCTGCCAAAAGTAGTTTGTGGTTTTAGTTCAGAAAATTGTTTAATAGGAAGAGTTGGATAAGAAGCACAATAGGTACTTAACGAATCCTTTTTTCTCGACTGAATGCAAGCAATGACAAGCTCTGCACATGCTCGCGCATCCGAACCTGCGTGATGATGTTCTTCCATTGAAATACCAAAATAAGATGTTCGCTCCTTCAATGATTGGCCCACCTTCGCCCCTCTAGTTGCGCGATTACTAATGGGAATGCTACAAATATAAGAAAAATCAGGCATATCGAATTGATATTTTTCCAGACAGCAATAGAGAACACTCATATCAAACTGAGCATTGTGGGCAATGATGGTATGAGAAGAAATAGCTTCTTTTATCCATTCCCAAACCTCCGGAAAACTTTTCGCTTCCTCAACATCTTTTTCGGTTATTCCATGAATCGCTGTAAACTTTGGATCAAATAATAGACTTGGAGGTTTAATTAAAAAATATTCCTCTTTAATAATAGAATTATTTTCTACATAAGCTAGTCCTATTGAGCAGGCACTTGCCATATCCGCATTCGCTATTTCAAAATCGATAGCAATAAAATCCACGGCTTACACGCTCCCTCTTTTTTTCTATTAGTATATCATGTTCTATCTTTTCATCAGAGAAATTAGGTCAGATGGAGAAAGAAGATAATGGTATTAGAGGAATATTATTCTTATATAGTATTGTAATAGAATTGTAATCCAATTTCTATAAAGATGTAACCTAATTATCTGAATAATATGAGAAGATAGATTTGTTGATAGAAGGAAGCCTTGGGAACATAATCTTACGTAAATGAGGTCACTGGATGAAAAAGGTTATTGTCTTGTCACTCCTGTCATTTGGATTGTTTTTTTCTGGCATATTTGGTACCAATGAAGCAAGTGCCGCTTCAAAAAAATCGGTTGTTACCGTTGCGAAGAATTATATAGGTACTCCTTATAAATATGGAGGAACCACTCCGAAAGGATTTGACTGCTCCGGATTTGTTGGTTATAGCTATAAAAAAGTTGGCAAATCTCTGCCAAGAACAGCCGCGAGTATGTATACAAAAGGGAAAAAAGTAAAGAAATCTGAATTGAAAAAAGGAGATTTAATCTTCTTTGAAACATATAAAAAAGGTGCATCCCATGTTGGTATATACATAGGAAGTAATCAGTTTATTCATAGCTCCTCTTCAAAAGGAGTAAAAGTGGACAAGCTATCCAACTCTTATTGGAAAACAAAATATTATGGTGCAAAAAGAATTTAACCCTTTCTTTAGAAGGGGTTTTTTGTGTTTGCTGAGAAATTTGATTTTGAAAAAGGATCAAATTGGTAATCTATCATATTTATTAAAATGAAAAATTTCTATATGATAGGAGAATAAGTAAAAAAACTAGCAACTTGATTTCAGTTTTGGAGGAATAGCATGAGCGCAGCAATGAAATTTGCATTATCAATGGCTATATTTGGTTCGATTGGCTATTTTTCTGCTAAAACGAATTTGCCAGCTATCGAACTGGTATTTATTCGATGTATTTGTGCGTGTGTCGTATTAAGTATTGTCTATTTATTTTCACAGCGGAAAAAGGAAGCGATTGAGAGAAAAGAAATTGGCTACAGTGTGCTGTGTGGCGTGTTTCTCGTTGTGAACTGGGTCTTCTTCTTCCGTTCATTTGAGCATATGTCAGTGACTGTTGCGGTTTCCATTTATCATTTGGCGCCAGTTCTTGTCGTTTTATTGGGGAGCTTTCTTTATCGGGAAAAAGTCAGTTTGAAAGTATTGCTAACAGTTATTATTTGTTTTATTGGAACGTTATTGGTTGGTGGAATTCAAGATTATTTGTCTTTTGATGATCTTATTTCAGCTGGATTGCCATGGGCATTTGGGGCTTCCTTATTTTATGCGTTGACGACATTGACAGGGAAGAAAATTGCAAAGTTAAATCCGATTTTAACAACGATTATTCAAACAAGTGTTGGGATTATTATGCTATTGCCACTGGTCAGATGGGATTATTTTAACCATTTAACAGGAGAAAACTGGTTTTATATTTTATTGACAGGAATTATACATACTGGATTTGTTTATTATTTGTTTTTTAGCAGCTTGCCAAAGCTATCTTCTGGGACAATCGCTGTTCTTGTGTTTATAGATCCTGCAGTTGCAATCTTTATGGACATCGTATTAACAGCATATCGCCCTGATTTTCTGCAAATTATCGGTATTTTGCTTATATTTTGGGGGCAAACTCACGCTGCGCTTAAGCGGAAAATGAGTGAATCAGGGAACTAGCGAGTAAGATAAAAAGAGCCTGATAACAGGGGCATCGCCTTCTAACCATCAGTGGGGAAGAGGAAAAACCCGCACTGATGGAAGTTTTCTTTATCTCATACTTTTGGATAATGTAACTCATAAATTGGCTTTTTATAATAGGGTGGTTTTACCGTTGTTTTTGGCATCGACCATTTGTGGTTGATATATGTCATATGAACAGGTTCGCTAGAATGTTTTTGCAGCAATAATTTTAATTTTGGATGAAATTCATACCTCATAATAAGACCCTCCTCCATTTTCTTCTTTTTAGCGTATTCACTCCCATCAAAAAGAGAGTTAGTCCATGGAAGATAAGTAGGCACAAAATAGGCAGAACCACATAGGATAATTTACTACTATTAATGGAGGGATTAGTATGTCCTTTTATCCGCATGATCCGAGAGATCCAATGTTTCAAGTGCCACAAGCTTATTATGAATTAGTAGAGCCCAGAAATCACCAATCTGAAAAGTACATCGAGCTAAAAGAAGTGCAGGCGTTATTTGAAGCAAATAAGCAGACAGATCCGTATCCGCTTTATCCGAATTATGGAAAAGTGACAAAGTATGAGGAAATTCCGATTAATTTTCCTGAAAATAGACAGCTCCGTCAGCCAGGATTAGAAAGTTATATGGTTCCAAAACCAATTATTGAAAATGACCACTACATAGGAAGTGGAAAGCTGAAAGGGAAAGTAGCCTTAATAACAGGGGGAGATAGTGGTATTGGTGCAGCAGTTGCGATTGCTTTTGCGAAAGAAGGAGCTGATGTAGCAATCGCCTATTTAGATGAGCATGAGGATGCCAATCGGACAAAAAACAGGGTCGAAGAATTAGGGCAACATTGTCTATTGCTGCCAGGTGATTTGCGCAAGAAAAAACAGTGTATCGATATTGTGGAGAAAACGGTAAAGACATTTGGAAAACTAGATATTCTTTGTAACCATGTCGGTATACAATTTCAACAGGCGAAATTAACGGATATTACCGATGAACAATTTGATGATACATTTAAGGTTAATATTTACTCCCATTTTTACACAACAAGAGCGGCCCTTCCCCATTTAAAGCCGGGAAGTAGCATTATTAATACAGCTTCCGTCGTTGCTTACGCAGGGGAACCGCTGCTCATTGATTATGTTGCCACAAAAGCAGCAAATGTTGGTTTCACAAGATCCCTCGCCAGAAGTGTTGTCAAAGAAGGAATTCGTGTGAATGCAGTAGCGCCAGGACGCACATGGACACCATTAATTCCAGCGAGCTTCTCCTCTGATCAAGTAGCAATCTTTGGTTCTGCTAATCCAATGCAAAGAGCAGCACAGCCATTCGAATTGGCACCGACCTTTGTATATTTAGCTTCTGATGATTCCCGGTTTGTAACAGGGCAAGTTCTTCACGTAAATGGAGGCGAGACAGTAAGTTCATAAAAGGAAATGGGCTAGCAGCTAGCCCATTTTCAGTGATTAGCCAAGCAGTTTTACAAACTTTCTTTTCCCTACTTGAATAATTAATTCCTTGTTGATCGTAACTTCAAGATCTACTTCTTCGATTTTCTCTCCATCGATGCGAACACCGCCGTTTTGAATCATCCTTTTTGCTTCACTTTTTGAGGGTAATAGATTAACGTCTACTAGCAGCTGGACAAGTGATTCAGGATTGTTGCCAGTCCACTGGACGGTTGGAATATCCTCAGGTAAAGCTCCTTTTTGAAAAATAGTAATGAATTGCTGTTCCGCTTTTTCTGCCGCTTCTTTGCTATGGTACATACGGACGATTGTTCTTGCTAGCAGCATTTTAGCATCTCTAGGATGAAGAGACCCAGCATGCAAATCCTTTTTAATTTGGGCAATTTCAGCAGGTTCTAAGTCTGTAATAAGCTCAAAGTATTTGCTCATTAATGGATCAGGGATGGACATTGCTTTTCCGTACATTTCATTTGGGCTTTCGTCAATGCCAATATAGTTATGCTTTGACTTAGACATTTTTTCAACACCGTCTAATCCCTCTAACAGGGGCATTAATATCGCAATTTGCTTTTCTTTTCCAAACTTTTCTTGGTAGTGACGTCCCATGAGAATATTAAAATGCTGATCTGTACCGCCAAGTTCAATATCTGCCTCTAATATCACGGAATCATAGCCTTGCATCAGTGGGTAGAAGAATTCATGCAAGGAAATCGATTTTCCATATGCTAACCGCTCTTCAAAATCATCCCGTTCTAGCAAGCGGGCAACGGTTATTTTTCCAGCAAGTTGAATGACATCTTCAAAGGAAAGGGAAGAGAGCCATTTAGAGTTGTAATGAAGCTCGACCTTTTCCATGTCCAGTACTTTGCCGAATTGCTCAAAATAAGTTTTCGCATTCTCCTTCACTTCTTCATCTGTCAGCTGTTTTCTAGCAGAAGATTTTCCAGTTGGATCACCAATTTTGCCGGTGAAATCACCGATGATTAATTGAATCGTATGCCCGTTTTCTTGGAATTGGCGCAGTTTATTCAGTACAACTGTATGGCCGAGATGAACATCTGGAGCAGATGGATCAAGGCCGAGCTTTACTTTTAACGGGGTATTTGTCACAAGTGACTTAGCGATTTTTTCTGCTAGTTCTTCCGTCGGAATAATATCTTGCACGCCTTGACGATAAACATCAAGTTGCCTCTTCATTTCTTTTTCTTGGTCTGTAGTTAACTGTTCAATAAATGGACTCATCTTTCTTTCTCCTTTCGTTGAATTGGTTTGTAAGAAAGGCGCAAGCTCCTTGTTCACCACCTAGCAACCTGGGAGGTGACCTGAAGTTTGCTAGGTGGTAGGCGCTGGAGCTAGACACCAAATTGACTTTAGAAAAACTGTAAAAAAAAACCACGCCCCTAAACAAGGGACGTGGTTGCTTTTAAGCACGTGGTACCACCCTAATTGAAGAATATATAGCTATTCAACACTCATTATGGGTAACGGCTCATCCGTTCTCTGCTAATCGAGTAAACTCTTTCACAAAGAATGCTCCTGGAGGTAATTCGCCCCTATTTTTGTGTCAATTTGCACCAACCATTGACTCTCTAATAACAGGGAAATAGGCACTACTGATTCCAATCAAAGCATATATATTTAAAAGGTATAATTAGTAAAATTTTTCGTTAGCGCTAACTTGTAAAAGATACTAACAGATAAAGTTCAGAAAAACAAGAGGATAATTTATTTTCTTTTGAAAATATTTTTTGTAACATAATCCTCATTTTTAAATAAATGGCGATACTTTCAACGTTTTTAAGTCATTCAGTGGCTTCGCTGCCATCTGGATTTTTTTAGGTTCTTATTCATAATATCCTTCTAAAAGATAAGAATATGTAAGCATCTCTTGACCTTTTTAATCTTATAATTTACTATATATGTAATATTAATGAGCGATGAGGAAGAAGAGTAAGCAGTTAAGAGGTTTCAGAGAGCTGATGGGTGGTGCGAATCAGTACGGATTGATTGCTGAATGGGCTTCTGAGCTACAAGGCTGAACCCACTAGTAGGCTGCGCGGAACGTCTTACCGTTAAAAAAGACAAAGTATCGGAACAGCTATGTTTCTGTACGGATTAAGTGCGTTTATGTGAAATAAACGAATGAAGGTGGCACCACGGGGTTACTCGTCCTTTTTATAGGATGAGTGGCCCTTTTTGTGTTTTATAAAAGGGAGGATAAGCAGATGGGAAAAATAGTTTTAACTGGTATTAAACCAACTGGACAAATACATTTAGGAAACTATATAGGGGCAATTAAACCTGCTTTGCAACTAGCGGAAAACAGTGATTATCAGGCAGCTTATTTTATTGCAGATTATCATGGTTTAACGAAAATTCACGATCGCGAAGAGTTTCGAACGTTAACCTATGGGGTGGCAGCAACATGGTTAGCTCTTGGGTTAGATCCGGAAAAAGTAATCCTTTATCGGCAGTCCGACGTACCGGAAATCTTTGAATTAAATTGGATATTAGCTTGTTTTTCTCCAAAAGGGTTGATGAATCGCGCACATGCTTATAAAGGAATCGTCGACAGCAATAAACAAGCAGGAAAAGAGGTTGATGATGGCGTAAACATGGGACTGTTTACGTACCCAATCCTCATGGCAGCCGATATTCTTGCTTTTCAAGCCAATATGGTACCTGTAGGAAAAGATCAAATCCAGCATGTTGAAATTGCGCGAGATATTGCCGACAGCTTTAATCATCATTATGGGGAAACTTTTGTGCTACCGGAATATATAGTGGATGAAGAAACTAGTATCTTGCCAGGCTTGGATGGTCGAAAAATGAGCAAAAGTTATCATAATACAATTCCTCTTTTTGAAGAGCCAGTAAAGTTACAAAAGCTCATTAATAAAATCAAAACCAATTCTCTCCCACCAGAAGCACCAAAAGAGACGGAGACGTCTATCTTGTTTACTTTGTATAAGGAATTTGCAAGTGCTGAAGAAGTAGAGCAAATGCGCCAAAGATACGAAAATGGAGTCGGATGGGGAGAAGTGAAAAAGGAATTGTTCCAAGTCATGAATCGATTCTTAGAAGAACCACGCAAGAAATACAAGGAGTTAATGGGTAATCCTGAAAAAATAGATGAGCTTCTCCGAAAAGGAGCGGAAAAAGCAAGAGCTCGAACACTACCATTTTTACAAGAAGTAAGAAAGCAAATTGGAGTGGCGCGTTAAGGAGAAGGAAAGTTGGAGATGGAGAGAGTCGCAAGTAAAAGGGTGAGAGTCGCAAGTAAAAGGGTGAGAGTCGCAAGTAAGCGGGTGAAAGTCGCAAGTAAGCGGGTGAAAGTCGCAAGTAAAAGGGTGAGAGTCGCAAGTAAGAGGGTGAAAGTCGCAAGTAAAAGTGCGAAAGTCGCAAGTAAAAGAATAAAAGCCACAAGTAAAGCTCCAAAACTATAAATAAAATCAACAGAGTCAACAGCTATTAGCCTTAACATCTAAAAATGTGCTCCATCAGGTGCGAAAAAAAGATATCCTTTTTACGTATCGATTGCTCTAAATAGTTTTATCCTGAATAAACTTCCATTTAATTGTAAACATTATAGGTAAAAACACGAAGAGGTGTACATCATGGCACATAAAATGGAAGCATTTCTCGACTATATTAAGACGAGATTTGACTCTGAACCGAAGCCGCTACTTCATATTGGAGAGGCGATGGGTTGCTGGACATATCAAGCTGCAATAGCGGATGAAATTCCTGTACTTGAAATGGCTCTTAATACAACAACAGACAATGTTTTAATTAAATTGATTAATGAAGCAAGAGAATTAGCAACAGAACAGCGAAACAACCTAGAGGAATTCATGATAAATGAAGGCGTGCCTCTTTCCAGCTCTGCTGAATCAAAACCAAAATCTGATCCAAATGCCATTCCTTTAGGGGCGAAATCTACCGATATGGAAATAGCAAACTTACTAGCTGCCAAAGTAACAGGCAATATTGTTATGTGTTCCACAAATATCACGCAAAGTGTTCGTAGCGACGTTGGCTTAATGTGGATTCGTTTCCATACAGAAAAAAGTATTTATGGGATGGAGCTTAAAACGAGAATGAGGGAACATGGATGGATTAAAATGCCGCCAAGTTTCTATCCACCTGGCGCACCGCATGAGTAATTCACAAATATTTCGACCTGTGCTATAGTAAGAAAAGAGCACCTTCCCTTAAACAAACGAGTGTAGGAAAGGTGTTTTAGCTAAAAACAAATAAAGGTTTCACACAAATCTAGTGTTGCGAGCATTAGATTTTTTCTTTTTAAGGAGAAGTGCACATTTCATGTGATCGTCACCTTTACATAAGTTCCGTCTTTTAGGCAAATATCAACAAGTGGCTCAGACAGAGAAGTGTATTTAAGCTCTTTACTCAACATTTTTAATAAAAATTTTATATCACTAGCGTTCCTATAGATGGCCTCGACTGTTTGCTCCTTCGTTCGGTTGTGAATAAATTTCCATAACCGTTTTGAAAAGGCGAAATTAATAAAAGTACTTAACAGAAAAGTAGGGAGAATGATGTAATAACGTTTATGTTTTTCTGTCTGGACAGTTACCTTTACCATAGTTTCACTCCACTATTCCACATACACATTGATGCTGTCACCGTTCGCTAATTTGGCATTAACAATTTCGCCGACTAATTCGCTATCAATGGCAGTTAATAATAATTCCACATCGATATTTTCCGTATAGGTTTGGGCTTGGGGGATTTTTGCCGCGATACCTATTCCGGTTTGAAGCAGTACTTTTACTAGTCTAATTGGAACATTAACGTTAATATTATCATTTGTTTCCGATTGGATTCGTACTTTAAGTAGGCGATTTAGATAAGGGCTATCTTCAAGCAAGGTTTTCTTTTCCGTTTTTTCCTCCATTGAATCGATAAGTGTCGTTGCTTGATCAGATGTTAGTTTTCCGTTTTCAACCATTGTTAAAATTCGTTTCAATTCATCATTCATGTTTCATATCCTCCTTAAATGTTCTTCATTAATTGGATGGCTTCCTCTGCTGTTATTTCATTATTTTCTAGCTTTTCTAGAATATCCGCTTTTCTTTCCGTACTAATTTTACTTGGTTGTCTCTCTGTTTCTTCCCCTTCGCCTGTCATAATCCGAATAATATCATCCAGCTTTCCTCGAACAGTTGGATAAGAAATACCAAGTTTTTTTTCTACTTCTTTAATGCTTCCTCGTGAAAGGATAAATGTTTCAATAAAATGCATTTGCTCATCTGAAAAAGAATGCCATTTGGAAAGATGAAAGCGATTTTCAATCGTTGTATGGCAATGACTACATTCTAGCTTTGTTACATGGAGTTCGTGATGACAGACAGGACAATCATTAATAACTGGATAATTCATATTAATGCCTACCTCCTTTCTATGTTAGATTAATAAATTATATTAAAAAGTCAATTTAATAGTTGAAAAAATAAATAAATTAGATTTTAAATATAAGATTATTTAATTTTACATTTAAATTTATTGAAATAACAAAGAATGTAGAAAATCAACAGCTACAAGTTGAAACTTTTTCCTAAATGGGAGCGTAATAAAGGCTATATGGAAATCAAGGCGAAAATACTTTTAGAAGGGAACAATTTATATGGAAGATTTTTATACAGGTGGGGATGATATCATGTTCACGATTGGACCGATTTTCATCTTTGTGGTATTTGTTATTATTATTGGTCTTTTTATTTTTGCTATCATCAGTTCAATTATGAAATGGAATAAAAACAATCAGCAGCCACTACTTTCTACACCCGCTAAAGTGGTTACGAAAAGAACGAGTGTACATGGTGGTGGGGAAAGTAGCTCGTATAGCAACTATTATATAACCTTTGAATTTCCCAGTGGAGATCGCACCGAATTTCAACTAAAAGGAGAAGAATATGGCATGCTGGTAGAAGGAGACAGCGGGGAACTGCAATTTCAAGGAACGAGATATTTGGGGTTCACTCGAAATAAACACATAGAGGAGAATAGGTAATGGACTTTTCTATACAAAAGATGACAGAGCAAGCAACGAGGGAAATTCTTAGCTGGACTTATCCCGCTCCTTACGATTTATATAATAGTGAAGTGACAGAGGAATCGTTGCAAGAGTTCGCAGAAAATCCCTATTATGCAATTGAACATAATGGAGAGTTAGTGGGATTCTATTGCACAGGCTATGCTGCCCAGGTTCCGATCGGCTACCTTTTTCAAGCATACCCAGAAGGATACCTTGATATTGGTTTAGGCATGCGCCCTGATTTAACCGGACAAGGTCAGGGAACCAGCTTTATGCAATGTATCCTCGATTCTATAGAGACGGAACATCCTTTGCGTCTCACCGTTGCAACTTTTAATAATCGAGCCATCGCTTTATATGAAAAGTTTGGTTTTCGCAGAATCTCTGCATTTAAGAATGCTAATGATGTAGAATTTTTCATAATGACAACAGAAGAATAAGATAAAAAATGTTCTGGTGATTAGCCAGAACATTTCAGACTGTAGTCAAACTTCTGAATAGTATATTTATTAGTCCCTTTGAATAGGGATGTTGCTTTCCGCTCCAGGGGTTCGCTTTCCGTGGGGCTCGCGCTTAGCCGCGGTCTGCCTTTGGCCTGCAGGGTCTAAGCTGTCTCGCTAATCCCACAGGAGTCTCACCCCTTCCACTCCAAGCAACGCATGAAAATTCAATGTAAGTTTCTAAAAATTTTTTTGTCCCACTTTTAACTGGTAGTAAGACCCCCATCGAGAGAAGTTTTCTTAAAAAAAATGACATTTGTCATCCGAGATTCCTGACATCTGCGACTAATCAGTTCTCCTGCTGCTAGCTAAAATAAAGATAGAAGCTTGGAGGTGGAGAAATTGCAAACGATTGTAGAGTTAAGGAACGTAACGAAAGAATTTCAGCAGAAGAAAGCAGTAAAGGACGTTTCTTTTTCGATTAAACAAGGGGAAATGGTAGCGATCTTAGGAGCGAATGGAGCAGGGAAAACGACGACGATGCGGATGCTGCTAGGCTTAATGAAGCCTACACGAGGAACTGTCTCCCTTTTTCAAAAGAATCCAAGACAAAAGGAAGTGTTAGAAAAGATTGGTGGAATGCTTCAAGAAGTCAGTGTAATGGATAGTTTAAAGGTAAGAGAGCTGATTCAATTAATTCAAAGCTATTATCAAAATCCCATTGAATTGACTACCTTGTTGGAACTAACAGGACTTCAAGAAGAAGACTGGAATCAACGGACAGAAAAGCTCTCCGGTGGCCAAAAAAGACGACTAAACTTTGCGCTGGCACTAGCAGGTAATCCTGATTTGCTGTTTTTGGATGAGCCAACCGTTGGCATGGATGTAACATCAAGAGAACAGTTTTGGAAAAAAATGAAGGAACTAAACAGGCAAGGAAAAACAATCCTTTTTACAACCCATTACTTGCAAGAGGCAGATGAAGTAGCGGGGAGAATAATCATGATAAATAAAGGTGAGGTTGTAGGCGACGGTACGCCAGCACATCTAAAGGAAAAGCTAACAAAGCCAAGAGTTATGTTCCAAGAACGAACCCCTTATACATTAGATTTCTATCAGAATTTTCCCTTTGTTGAGGATGTGCAGAAAGAGAAGGATAAAGTAACACTTGTTGCTAAAAACTCGGATCAACTCTTAAAAGAAATCTTTGATAGGCAACTAAATATCTACCATATTGAAGTAAAGCTAGGTCGATTAGAAGAGGTTTTTTCACAGCTATTGGGAGAGAAGAAGGAGGTAGGCAATGAAATGTTTTTGGATGCAAAGTAAAGTAGAAATCATACGAATGCTTCGAAACAAATATTATATTTTTTGGTCCTTGCTTGTTCCCGTCCTTTTCTATTTTTTATTTACAAATATTTTCACAGCACCTCGAGATGATGAGGCATTATGGAATCTTCATTATTTAATGTCGATGACGACCTTTAGTATTATGGGTTCGAGTATTATGACCTTAGGAATTAAAATCGTGCAGGAAAAAGCAGAAGGCTGGACAATTTATTTACAAATTACTCCACTATCCCAATTCGTTTATTATGGTGCAAAAATGATAGCACAAACAGTGATTCATCTATTTTCCATCCTTGTTATCTTTACCGCTGGGATCCTCATTAATAATGTTAGCCTAACTTTTTCTCAGTGGATGCTTTGTGGTCTTTGGATATTATTTGGATCACTGCCGTTTTTGGCGCTTGGAACAATTATTGGTACCATTAAAAAAGTAGAAACTGCTTCAGGAATTAGTAATCTTATCTATATGACTATGGCCATAACAGGGGGAATGTGGATGCCAATCGAGGTATTTCCATCCTTCATGCAGCAAGTGGCAAAATGGGTTCCTTCCTATCATTTTGCAAACGGAGCATGGGAAATAATTAGGAACCAGTCCCCCTCTTTTTTTAATTATCTGATGATTATCGGGTACCTCCTTCTATTTATGGTATTATCAACTTATATTGGAAAAAAACGAGAGGCGGTGTAGGAGAAAGATGGATACCAAGAAGAGGTTCGAGCTTTTTCCGAGAAGATATGGCTTTTTTCCTTATATCTTTTTAGTATATGTACTCCTTCCGATTATGCAGGTGATGAAGGAAGAGGGGATTAAGCAAATAGTCGGATTTCTTCTTGTACTTGTATTTCTTCTGTCGTACCGACAATTATACAGCAGTATAGAAGAGAATCGATTTAATTATTGGCTTGTTATTCAAATTTTGCTTGTCATGATTTTTAGTATCTTTTATGATCCTAATCTATTATTTATGGGGTATTTCCCTGCAAATTTCATCGGATATTATTCTGGGAAAAAATATTTCTATTATTTTTACAGTCTGTTTGTCCTCTCTTTACTAATCCCAATTGGAATCAGTTGGAAGGATATCAACCCTAATTCCCTTATCTTTTTGATTCCCTTCTTTCTTATTATGCTGATTTCTCCTTTTGGAATCCGCTCCATGAATCGTCGTATGGATTTAGAAAGGCAGTTGGATTTAGCGAATGAACAAATTAGTTATTTAGTTAAAAAAGAAGAACGCATGAGAATTGCCCGCGATTTGCATGATACGCTCGGCCACACTTTATCGCTCCTGACATTAAAGAGTCAGCTCGTTGGAAAAATGGTCTATCCCCAACCAGAAAGTGCAATTAAAGAGGCGAAAGAAATGGAAGGAATTTCTAGGGCAGCTTTAAAACAAGTTCGTGAGCTAGTGTCTGACATGCGGGCAATTACTATTCGAGAAGCAATAATAGAGGTGCAAACAACTTTGCAAGCAGCAGGGATTAATACAGAAATTACAATCGACATGAAAGATAGCGAAGTGCCGCTTTTATCACAGAATATTATTAGTCTTTGTTTAAAAGAAGCTGTTACCAATATTGTTAAGCACAGTGCTGCGACAACTAGCAAAGTAGCAATTCAACAACATATAGGGACAATTGAACTTATTGTTCAGGATAATGGAAAAGGCTTGGAAGAGGGACGGAATGAGGGAAATGGACTATTGGGAATGCAAGAAAGACTGGAGCTAGTAGACGGAAAATGGAGAATTTCATCCAGTAATGGAACAACCCTTCACATCGTTGTTCCAATCATTCGAAAGGAAAGACGAAAGGAGGAAATATGGTGATTCGAATTATCATCTCAGAAGACCAACGCATGCTTAGAGGAGCTTTAGGAACACTGCTTAACTTTGAAGAAGATTTAGAAGTCGTCGGCCAAGCAGAAAATGGTGAACAAGCATTAACCCTTATTAAAGAGCATAACCCAGATGTTTGCTTATTAGATATTGAAATGCCGATAAAAAGCGGCCTTGATGTCGCAGAGGAATTGAAGAAGCTGAAATCTCCTTGTAAAGTTGTTATTTTAACCACATTTGCACGACCAGGATATTTTGAAAGAGCCCTAAACGCGAATGTCCATGGCTATTTATTAAAAGATGGTCCAAGTGAAGAATTAGCGGAAGCAATTCGAAATATTATGAATGGAAAAAGAGAATTCGCTTCTGAATTAATTTTTGGCAGTATCGGAAAAGAAAACCCATTATCAAAGCGGGAAAGGGAAATATTAATACTAATTGAAAAAGGGAAGTCAGTAAAGGAGATTGCTGCAACACTTTTTTTATCATCTGGAACAATTCGCAATTACATCTCCGAAGCAATCAGCAAATTAGAAGCAAAAAATCGAATGGAAGCCATTGCGAAAGCGAAGCGGAATGGTTGGTTGTAAAGGTACCTCGCTTCGCTCCCCATTAACCTTGTTTCTCACTGCGAATAAAGGTTAAATGCCATCTTGTATAAAGTAAGGCAAATGCATAATAAATTCCTGAATACCATAAGTGCCATCCGCTATAAGTAAGGAATTCGAAGGAAAGCAGGAGATACTCCAAAAGAACAGAGTAAACGAGCCAAGCGCAAAAATAGGGGATATAGCTTTTGAAGTGCTGGGGCATAAAATTCAAATAAATTATTCCATGAGTGGCACCAAGTGTTAGTTCAATAAAATGAACAGAAAGCTGTACTCCTTTTGGTCCTAACTCATACATATGGAAGACAAAACTTAAGATGAGGTCCGAGCTTAAATTAATTAAAGCGACCACAAACCATGTTACATATATTTCTACTTTTGTCAGGCGCTTTGGCATGAACAAAAGGATGATTAGAGTCAAAAGGAGATAAAGATAAGGAAACCACATCATATATTTCACTCCCGAAAAGATACATAACATAAGTATGACCCACTTGTTATGATTTAAACCGAGAATGCAAATGAAATAGGAATCATCTATTTACTAAAAGCATATAAAACAATAATTGATTTTATCCCACTCTTTACGGATAGTAAGACTCCCCCTTAGGCTTAAGAGAATAGGAGAAAGAAAGGTGGGAGATCGACTGTCCGTAAAGGTCCGATTGGTTCAACTAACCATAAGTGGGGGATGAAGGAACCCTCAACTGATGGAAGTTTCACTTTATATCACCTGCTTATTTTTCAAGTTTTTAACAATTCATTTCCTTATTTTGATAGAATGTTAGTAACTATCCTTTGGGAGGAACAAATATGGTAGATAGTCAGAATATCCGTAGGGGAATACAATATGCCTTAATAAAACTAGCAGGAGCAGGTTTTGCGGCATCAATCTTTTTTTCCTATCTTTTTCTATCAAGTTTTGATTTATATTTATTTTCGCATGAAATTAAAAATCCATTCTTTTGGATAGGTTTTTTTGGTTTTGGGATTCTTCTTTCGATGTTGATTGACTGGATAGCTAAATATTTTCCAAAGCTAGAGGTATGTTTGTATATTTTAGCTGGCCTTTGTCTTTTTCTGCCGATAGTTTGGAATGTTTTCCCTCTATTTGCGGCAACTTCTGGTTTAATTAGCGCGTTATTATTTTACATAGGGATTAAAATCGCAGCAAAAGTAAGCTGGTTTAAATGGACATTTGCTATTACACCGATTTTCTTCCTCTTGCTAACAATTCCTGATTTCACTGTAAAAAAGGAATGGAATACCATAAGAGGCGAACAATCCTATGAAGCATATTTTGCTTATTTTAATGGGGAGGAAGAGGTTCCGATTAAAGCCAAAAAAGGGGAAAATGTTACCGTCCACATTGATTTTACCAATCGTAATGGTGGTGGCTTTGGCTACTACTTAATAGACGAAAAAAACCGTAGAATTGGTTTAAGTAATGAAGAGAAGACCATTTTAACCTTTGAAGCTAAAAAAACAGAAACTTATAAGCTCATTGTTACCGGAGATGGATTGCAGGGCGGTTTTGAGGTGAAATGGGAGAAAGAGTGATGTAAGTGAAAAAAAGAATGTTAATTATTAGCCTATTAATAGGCATCTGTCTGTTTTTTTCTTTCTATCAAAATAATAGTCTGACTACCTCCACTTTCACTCTCTCATCCCCAAAAATAGGGGATTCGTTAAAAATAGTGCAGTTATCGGATCTGCATAGCAAGCAGTTTGGAAAAAACCAAAAGCGGTTAGTAAATCGTGTAAAACAGCTAGATCCGGATCTCATTGTTTTTACTGGAGATCTAGTGGATTCAAAAAAATATGACGAACAGAAAAGCATGACACTAATGGAAAAACTGGTTGAACTAGCTCCGACGTATTATGTTACAGGAAATCATGAATCATGGTCAGGAAAATTTCCTTCGTTAGAAGAGAAATTAGAGCAAACCGGCGTTCAAGTATTAAGAAATGAACAGACCTTGTTCCATATAGGT
This sequence comes from Niallia alba, assembly GCF_012933555.1. Taxonomy (GTDB): domain Bacteria; phylum Bacillota; class Bacilli; order Bacillales; family Cytobacillaceae; genus Niallia; species Niallia alba. The sequence continues at coordinate 4,681,693 of NZ_JABBPK010000001.1, read as the reverse complement.
GGAGAGACGATAAATATCATGGGGGTGGATGATCCTGCTTTTTTGTCAGGAGAACAAGAGCTGTCTAGAATAGTAGATAGCTTATCACAAGAGGAACATTTTAATCTGTTGCTCTCCCATCGACCTGAATTATTTTCCCTCTATGAAAATATCGATCTAGTGCTAACTGGCCATGCACATGGCGGCCAAGTAAGACTGCCTTTTATCGGTGGTATAATTGCGCCAGACCAAGGATTCATGCCGAAATATACAGCAGGTATGTATAAAAACAAAGAAACGGTAATGATCGTTAATAGAGGTTTAGGAAATAGCATTATTCCCCAAAGAATTTTTAACCGACCAGAGATTGTGGAAGTAGTGTTGAAGAAAGAGTGAGGAGCATTCCGAGTTTTCATTGGAATGCCCTTTTTAAAAAATGGAAAACCATTCATTTACCATTGTTAAAAGCCAAAGGAAAATAGGCAATGCAATAGATAACAGACTATGTGTCCAGGTGAAGAAACGGTCTTTTTTTCGAAGCAGCCGATCAATGAGGTAAAATAGCAAAGCAGCCGGCAAACTAATAAAAAGAAGGACAGACCCAAATAATAGATGGAGCAATAAAGAAATGTGCCAAGCGAAATTATTTTCCCCTGTTTTCCGCGCCAACAATTCCCCAATCTTATCACTTACAAAAGAAGTGAACAGACCATAAACAAAGATTGCTGGTATCGTATAAAGAAAGTAGATGGAAATACTTGTTATTACCGATTGAAAATATGTTGCCTTGCTATCAATTAAATCTGGTACTAATAATCCAAGCAGTATCGTATAAAGAGAACAAGTAAAACTAGCAGCGATTAATTTTCTTTTAAAAATAATCCTCACCCCTTTGTCATCGGGTATACGGTAAAAAATTCAGTATAGTTTGCGAGAGAAAAGTCAGCAAAATCACACTGGTTTTGGAACATACAGGTGGGGATTCCTAATTCCTTTGCTGGAATTAAATCCAGTTCCCGATCCCCCAATGGCTAAGTCAATTGAATATTTTGTATGTAAATATTGATAAAAATTTACTGCCGGCTTTCTGGGAAAGCCATTCGCTAAAGTAACAATTTCCGCAAAATAGTTCTCCCATCCATAATACCGCAAAAACTTCATTACACCCTCATGACTTTTGTCCCACTCTTAACGGACAGTAAGACTCCCCCCCTCAAGCTTATGGGAATACGAGGAAGCTAGGTGGGAGATCAACTGTCCGTAAAGGTCCGATTGGTTCAACTAACCATCAGTGGGGGAGGAAGGAAACCCCCACTGATGGAAGTTTCACTTTATGTGTCATAATCACATTTGTTTCCGCAGCCTTTAAAATTTCCTCTACACCTGGAAAAGGCCTCACTTCACTAACAACAATTCCTTTATTCATCTGCTTAATCTCATTTCGTTGCTCTTCTGTTAAGTGAAAATACTCAATTGCATGGGAGAAAGAAACTTTCAACTCTTTATAAATAGCTGCCTTATCCACCTTTTCTTCCAATACTGTATAAAGAATATCTGTATAAGCAGGATATGTATCAAATAACGTACCATCAAAATCCCAAAGAATATTCAAATTTTACTCCTCCATAAATACTGTTTTCTTACATGGTAATATACTTATTTTGGAAAGTCTATTGGGAGATTGCTAGAGGAGGAGTTAGGGGGTGAAGATGAACACCAAAAAGCAGAAGAGGCAGGAGAAAAGTAGTGTTCATCAAGTGAATGAAAGCCAAAAGTAGAGGAGGCAGGAGAAAAGTGGCGTTCATCAAGTGGATGAACGCCAAAAAGCAAAGGAGATAGGAGAAAAGTGGTTTTCATCAAGTGGATGAAAACCAAAAAGCAAAGGAGATAAGAGAAAAGTGGCGTTCATTAAGTGGATGAAAACCGAAAAGTAGAGGAAGCAGGAGAAAAGTGGTGTTCATCGAGTGGATGAAAGCCAAAAAGCAGAGGAGATAAGAGAAAAGTGGCGTTCATTAAGTGGATGAACGCCAAAAAGTTGAGGAAACAGGAGAAAAGTGGTGTTCATCGAGTGGATGAAAGCCAAAAAGCAGAGGAGGCAGTAGAAAGGTGGCGTTCATTAAGTGGATGAACGCCAAAAAGTTGAGAAAGCAGGAGAAAAGTGGTGTTCATCGAGTGGATGAAAGCCAAAAAGCAGAGGAGGCAGTAGAAAGGTGGCGTTCATTAAGTGGATGAAAGCCAAAAGGCAGAGGAAACAGGAGAAAAGTGGTGTTCATCGCTTAGATGAACGCCAAAAAGCAGAGAATCAAACGAAAAAGTAGCGTTCATCTCGCACAGATTCCTCCCAGCTTACTACCATCAAAACAAACAAAATCTCCCTAAACATTGACGGTTAACCAAATAAAGTATATTATTTAACTGACATAAATAATATATGTTTGTAAAATAACAAACATATAAACGAGGTGTTTGTTTTATGGAGATTTCATCTTATTTTCAAAATGCAACGATTGATGAATTAAAAAAGGGCTATATCGATGAACAGGATTCCTATCTTTGTCTTTTATGTGGGGAGCAGATAGAGAAAGGTATTATCTATCCACAAGATGGAACATTATATGAAGCGGAAAAGTTCATGCAGCACCACATAAAAGATGCTCATCAATCTGTTTTTCATTATTTACTTAGCTTAGATAAAAAGATGACAGGGTTAACGGAGCATCAGACTAAATTGCTGGAGCTATTTTATCATGGGAAAAGTGATGAAGAAGTGAAAAAAGCGCTGGCAATTGGCAGTGCTTCAACCATTCGGCATCATCGCTTTGCTCTTAAGGAAAAGGAAAGGCAAGCGAGAAATTTTCTGGCGATTATGGAGTTAATGAAGGAAAAGGATAATCATGCGCCTAGCTTTGTTCCTGTTCATAAAACAGCCACAATGGTAGACGATAGATACAATATTACGGAAGAAGAACAGGAAAGCATAACAGCTAAATATTTCAAGGATGGGGTTTTGAGTAAATTTCCAATCAAGCAAAAGCAAAAATTAATTGTTCTCCGGGAAATATCCAAGTATTTAGAAGAGCAAGAGAGCTATTCCGAAAAGGAATTAAATCAGCTTTTAAAGACTATTTATGATGATTATGTTCTGATAAGAAGATATTTAATTGAATACGGATTTCTTGATCGCAAAGCAGATGGAAGCCTTTATTGGTTAAAAAAATAGTTTTTTTCAAAAAGAATCTTGTTTTTTCAATAGAAAATTAATTATTCAAGCTGTGGGGAACAGCAACAACCTTTACGAGAACACAAAAAAATAATAGAAAGGTGATAGACATAACATGGACCGCAAAAAAGAGCTAAAACAACAGTATAGAGAAATTCCGATTGAAGCTGGTATTTATACGATAACGAATAGTAAGAACGGGAAAATTTGTGTTGTTAGCACGAGAAATTTTAAAACAATTAATGGAGTGAAATTTTCACTGGAAAATGGCGGATATGCCAATAAGAAATTAGTGGAAGAATGGAAGGAATACGGGAAGGACGCATTTTCATTTGAGATTGTAGAAGTGCTAAAGCCGAAAGACGATCCTTATTATAATGAAAAAGAAGAGCTAGCAAAGTTGGAGGAAAAGTGGTTGGAGAAATTACAGCCATTTGGTGAAAGAGGCTACAATAATAAGAAATAGGATGGAGATGTCTGAATAGGACATCTTTATTTCATATCCGCAATTAATAGAAAATACTTTCATTTTTCGTCCCTACTTGGTATCTTACTTAATAAGATTAGTATATTAGAGAGAATTTTTTTAATAGTAAAAAAGGGGATAAAGCGATGATCCGAGAGATGAAGGAAACAGATTTAGGAGAGGTTTTAGAAATATATAATGATGCAATCTTACATACGACTGCCGTATATGATTATCATGCACACTCTTTGGAAGACAGAAAAGCATGGTATGACCAGAAAGTGGAGGGTGGGTATCCTCTCTTTGTTTTTGAAGAGGATGGAAAAGTATTTGGATTTGCTACATATGGTCCTTTTCGGGCATGGCCAGCATATAAGTATTCGATTGAGCATTCGGTGTATGTCCATAAAGAAGCAAGAAAGAAAGGAATTGGTACTCAATTATTAAAAGTACTAATTGAACGCGCAGAAGAAGAGGGCTATGCGACCCTTATTGCTGGAATCGATAGCACAAATAAAGGAAGTATTTTCATTCATGAGAAACTAGGATTTACGTATTCGGGCACGATTAAAAAAGCAGGCTATAAATTTGAGAAATGGTTAGATTTAGCTTTTTATCAGCTAGAATTAGCAGGTCCTAAGTCTCCAGTAGAAGGGTAATGTAAAGCAACAGTAGGTTCGCAAATAACGGAGAATCCACGGTCAATATCGGTCGTGGACGTCATCATTTGAAACGGATAAAAAAGATTTACGGTTTAAACAAATAAGGAGATTCCAATTGAGGAATTTCTCAATTTGTAGACAAAAAGATTTTTGAAAAGTTAAATGGAATTTTATGCCTTGCTTGGAGTGGAAGGGGTGAGACTCCTGTAGGATTAGTGAGACAGCTTAGATCCTGCAGGCTAAAGGCCGAAGCGGCTCAGCGCGAGCCCCTGGAGCGGAAAGTAACATCCCTATTCAAAGGGACTAATAAATATGCTATATACAAACTTCTATTTTAAAAAATTAGGGGTTTTCTACAAACTGAGAGATTCCAATTAGGGAATCTCTTTTTAAGCGGAATAAGTCTATTTACAAAACAATGCCCAAACAACATAATCTACATAAAAATGAGAGAAACTAGAGAAAGAATTTTCAAGGAGACAACAAGATGGAGTTATTAATTACAATCATTTTATTACTGCTTTGCTTACTGATTTCTAATATTGTTAGCCATTATCTTCCGTCCATTCCAACTGCGCTAACGCAAATTGCGTTTGGAGTGTTGATGGCCTTATTATTTTCTGAGTTTGAGCTCGAATTGGAGGCGGAGTGGTTTTTGCTCTTATTCGTTGCTCCATTGCTTTACAACGATGGTAGGCATTTTCCAAGAGAAGAGCTGTGGAAAATGCGAGCTTCTATTTTAGGAAATGCCATTATATTAGTATTGCTGACGACAATAGTCGGCGGCTACTTTATTCATTGGCTCATTCCAAGTATTCCGTTAGCGGCAGCGTTTGCTTTAGCAGCGATTCTGTCCCCGACAGATCCAGTTGCAGTAAATGGAATTGCCAAGCGAATTCATATACCGGCAAGAGTGCTCAACCTTGTAAGAGGGGAATCGCTTATTAATGATGCTTCTGGGTTAGTCGCATTTAATTATGCGGTTGCTGCTGTTGTAACTGGATATTTCTCGATTACAGAGGCACTTACTGATTTTACTTATACGTTCTTTATAGGGGCAGTTGCAGGTCTTGTTTTAGGCCTTCTTATTATCATGATTCGTTTTATATTGCGGAAACAAGGGATACAGGATGTCACCTTTCACTCCTTATTACAAGTGTTGACGCCGTTCTTAATCTTTATCGTGGCAGAGGAAGTGCTTCATGCCTCTGGGGTTATTGCTGTTGTAGTTGGGGGAATTATTCATTCATTAGTAAGTGAAAGAACAGAGACGATGCTTGCTGAGGAACAGGTTCTGACGGAAAATATTTGGTCTATCGTTATTTTTATTCTCAACGGGATTGTATTTTTACTATTAGGCTTAAATATTCCATCTTCTATTGTAGATACGGTCGAAGATCCTTCTTTGAGTAACTGGTTAATTATTGGATATGTTATTTTAATTGGTGTCGTGATTCTTAGTATTCGCTTTTTCTGGTCCTATTTATTTTCTATCTATGAATTTAAAACAGATAAGACGAAGGAAATCGAAAAGCCAAGTATTAAGCATACCTTGCTTGTCAGTTTGACAGGAGTTCGCGGAGCCGTAACAATGGCAGGGGTGCTATCAATTCCATTTGTCATCCATACTGGACAAGGATTTCCGGAACGCTCCTTAATCCTCTTTCTAGCAGCAGGTGTGATCCTGTTCACCTTACTTGCAGCAACGATATTCTTGCCATACCTTAGTAAAAATAGTGGAGCAGCGGAAATGGATGATGAGGATCTGTTAATTAGAGCGAAGAAAAAGATTATGCTCTCCACGATTGATAAGCTCTATTTAGAAATGAATGAAGAAAATAGCGCGGCGGCTTATGAACTAATTGATGAATATAAACGACGCATTCGGCAGTTAAATCAAGTGGAAAGAACAGAAGAAGAAGAAACCAATTTCAATGCAATGGTTGAAATAAGATTGCGTGCACTGAAGGAAGAGCGAAACTATGTGCATCAATTATTAAAGGAGGATAAAATCACAGAAGAAGTGTTTGAGATCTTTGAAAAATCATTGGATTATCGAGAAGAAATACTTTCCACAAACGTGCAGGCAGGGACCAAATTTTTATTTGGAAAGGCAATGAGAGGATGGAAACGCTTTGCACGAAAGCAACGTGGCACCAAATTGGATCGAAGGGAACAAATGCGTATCAGCAAAGAAATTTTATTGGATTCGATGAAATCTGCCATTTCTTATTTAGAAAAATGGAAAGAATCTGCTGAGAAAAAACAACTAGTAGAGACCGTTATTCTAGAGTACCGACGCATGGTCGATCGTTGGGAAAAACCAACTGCATCATTTAATGAAAAGCTGCAGGAACAAATAGAAGAATTGCGTCTAGGTATTGTGGATCAACAGCGAGCGACGATTCAGAAAATGTATGAAAAAGGGGAAATGAATCGAGAACAGGCAAAAGAGCTTCGTCGATTTGTTAATTATATTGAAAGTGCAACATTGTATGAATACGAAGAATAAGAAAAGGAAGGACAGTCCCTCACTGTATTAAAGCAGTGAAGGACTGTCCTTTAATTTTAAGAAAAACAAAAAATCATCCAAATAGTCGGAAATTTACATGCTATAATAAAAGGATATTAAACTTATAAAGAAAGTAGGGGGTTTTTAATGGCTGTATATACTCCTCAGACAAGATACCATCCAGAGATTGCTCTTACAAATCTCTCCGATTTGACTTGCGGCGCACATATCATGTACATAACAAGCAATGAAGAAAAATACATAACCAATGCAGCGTCCTTCATAAAAACCGGTCTGCTTTTAGAGCAAATAGTTGTTTTAGTAGATCAGAAGAAAATATGGCCACTAATAATCAAGAAGTTGGAAGAACATGGACTGTTTAATGAGCAAATCGATCGGATTCATTTTATTGATAGTGAAGAGGTCTATTATCGAAATGGAGAGCTTTATTTAGGGAGTATTTTAGAAGCAACCAATGGCTCCATTAATTCCGATTATTTTTTTAATAAAGATATAACGATTCGTTATTGGGGAAAAATACCCACCCTCCTCAAGCAAGAGGAAATCATGGATAAATTGCTTCAATATGAGGATGAGGTAGATAAGTATATTAGAACTTATCAGAATTACACGGTATGTGCCTATAACGGGACGGAGTTATCTGCAAGTAATTATATTGATTTAGCAAAGCACCATCCATATGTGATGACCGATACAGAATTCACATTATCCAATGGGTATGAAAAGGAAATCTTGTCTCCTCCCCTCGTGAGAAATGGCAAATACGAAGAGACCATTGCCAATCTACAACTAGCACAAACCTACTATTCCCGTCTAGTAGAAGATATGCTAGATGCTGTCTTCATTACTTCCAACAATATTATTATGTATGCTAATAAAGCAGCTGTAAAACTACTTGATACAGAAGACCTTGTCGGAAAATCTGCTTATGAAATTATGGAACCAGACTTTTTAGAAAAGTTTTTAGAAAAGAAAGAGCTTATATGGCAGGAAGAAATAGTAACTCCATACGAAATGGAGCTAATTACACCTAATGGAAAGGTAGTCGAGGTGGAGCTGTTAGCTTATCCGTTCCTTTTTGAAGATTTAAGTTCCACAATCATTATTATAGCTCGAGACATAAGTGTCAGAAAAGAGAACCAACAGCTGCAGATCAAGAACGAAAAACTAGGAATAGCTGGGCAATTGGCCGCAAGTATTGCCCATGAAATTAGAAATCCCTTAACCGCTATTAAAGGATTTCTAAAACTTGCATACCAAGGAGCAATGAAATTAAAAGACATTTATCCAATCCTTGATATTGAAATCAATCGGATTGAAACAATTGCGAGCGAGTTAATGTTTCTAGGAAAACCAGCAAAGTCAGAAATTAAAGAAATAAACATCGGAAAAATTCTTCTAGATGTTTATACGTTGATGCAATCACAAGCAAATCTTGATAATGTCGTAATTAATTTAGATGCATATGATAATGATTTACATGCTTTATGTAATGTTGATCAGATGAAACAAGTTTTTATCAATTTGGTTAAAAATGCGATTGAAGCGATGGAAAACGGTGGAACCATCAATATGGAAGCAAAACTTGATGGGAAATGGATTGTTGTCACCATCAACGACAATGGTAAGGGAATTCCTGATGACATAAAGAATAAACTGGGAGAACCTTTTTACACGACGAAAGAAAAAGGAACAGGTTTAGGGTTAGTAATTTGCTATAACATTATTGCAGAGCATAAAGGCCAAATAGATTTCATTTCAGAAGATGGTGTTGGCACAACCTTTACTATTCGATTACCTTTAGCGAATAAATAGACCAATGTTTAAAATTTCCTCTTTAGTGAAAGAATTCATAATAGAGGAGGTAATAGAATGAAAAGTAGACATGTTTATATCGCTGCAATTTTTACCGTATTGTTATTGTTTTATGGCTGTTCCTCCGGTGAAAAAAATAGCGACAATCAAACGCAGTCAAACCAATCCGAGCATGGGCACCAAGAAACTGGCTCACCAGATATTCCCGAAGGTTTAGAACCGGCAGCGGATCCAACATATAAAGAAGGTAGTCAGGTGGTTTTAAAAGCAGATCACATGGAAGGGATGGATCGTGCAGAAGCAACGGTGTTAAATGCATTTGATACGATTGCTTATCAGGTTACTTACACTCCAACAACAGGAGGAGAACCGATCAAGCATCATAAATGGGTTATCCAAGATGAAATAAAGGATGCTGGAAGTGAAATGCTTGAGAAGGGAACAGAGGTTACCCTAGAAGCAGATCATATGGAAGGAATGAAAGGCGCGAAGGCTATAATCGAATCTGCTGAGAACACAACTGTATATATGGTAGACTACCAGCCAACAACAGGTGGCGAAATGGTAACCAATCACAAATGGGTTACAGAGAAAGAAGTTTATCCCGAATAATGTAGAAAAAAAAGGGTTGTCATTACAGCTCTTTTTTGTATGCTAAAATAACAAGTTTTCTGAATATTCAATTCTTAAAATGGTTAAAAGGACATTTGACAAAAAATTGTAAAAAGTGATAAGTTTATTAACAAATACATATAAAACTATTTTCAAAAATGCTAGAAAGTGGTATGATAGTTGTGCGTTATTAAGAACATTTTAATACTTGTTTTGTTTTATATATATATTATATAGAACAAATTTTTAAGCATTGCTAATAATTTACAAAGAAGAAATTCGTATTTAAAACCCTTTTTAGCAAAAAAATGGTATAATTATAAAGTTAATTGTCTAAAGGAGGAAATAAGTTGAAAAAAGTAAGAAAAGCGATCATACCAGCCGCTGGTCTAGGAACTAGATTTTTGCCAGCAACGAAAGCAATGCCGAAAGAAATGTTACCAATTGTCGATAAGCCTACTATTCAATATATCGTAGAAGAAGCAATTGCTTCTGGTATTGAAGATATTATTATCGTTACTGGTAAGGGCAAGAGAGCGATTGAAGATCACTTCGATTACGCACATGAATTAGAACAGAATCTACGTGATAAAGAGAAATTTGAATTACTTGAAAAAGTTCAATATTCCTCAAATCTTGCAGATATTCATTATATTAGACAAAAAGAGCCAAAAGGTTTAGGACATGCTGTTTGGTGTGCGAAAAGCTTTATTGGTGATGAGCCATTTGCTGTTCTACTTGGCGACGATATCGTACAAAGCGATACACCATGCCTGAAACAATTAATTGACCAATATGAAGAAACGCATGCTTCTGTTATTGGTGTTCAAACTGTACCAGATAATGAAACACACCGTTACGGAATTGTAGATCCAGGTGAAAGCGAAGGAAGAAGATACCAGGTAAATAATTTTATTGAAAAACCAGCTCCTGGAACAGCACCTTCTAATCTAGCAATCATGGGTCGCTACGTGTTAACACCAGAAATCTTCATGTACTTGGAAAATCAACAAACAGGTGCAGGCGGAGAAATCCAATTAACAGATGCTATCCAACAATTAAACCAAATTCAACGCGTTTTCGCTTACGATTTTGAAGGTGACCGCTATGATGTTGGTGAAACGTTAGGATTCGTTAAAACAACATTAGAATTCGCATTACAACGCGATGAAATGCGAGAAGAAATTATGGAATATATGAAGACAGTACTTGATAAAGCTGATTTAGATAAAATCAAAGTATTGTAATAAAAAACACCTTTTGAATGTAGAGTTATCTGCATTTGAGAGGTGTTTTTTTTAACGTACTTTTCAACTGGTAGGTTAATTTCATTCTAGGAGTCTCGTACTAGGGCTCACTAATCTTCTAATCAGCTCACAATCTCATACATAATTCGCGCAATGATGTCTTGATTGTAATTGCCGAAGTTTTTTCCGTATAGGGTAAGTCCGCCGATGTTTCCTTGATCGGCTACTGCTAAGCGGAATTTAATGTCTGATTTTTGATCTAATATAATATCGGAAATGGTGACATTGGAGATGCGGCAGCCATCGATAAAGGTGCCGTGTTCATTGATGCGCAATAATTTTAGTAAGCCATATTGGTTTAAATGGGGTGGCCACCATGCAGGAGTACAGACTCCTTTTTCTCCCCCAAAGTCTCCAGGCGACGTCCATTTCCCTAGCTCCTTATTATTTAAGGAAAAAACGATGTCAGAAGGCCAATTGTTATTATAATAAGGTGCCTCTGAGCCTATTTCAAAAATGAATTGGATTTCCTTAAAGTCTTGATTTTTTTTTAAGTAATTGGGGATGCGGTATTCTAAGAAGCCTTTCGTTAACCATACGATGCCTGCTTTTATATGTTCTGGATCTGCGAAATAGCGAGGATCATCAAATTCTCCAATAATGCTGTCCTTTGTAGCAAGTCCACATGTTGCTTCCGCCAAATAATCGCAATAATGCCCCACCTTTATTTCATATTCATAATAATTTTCACTTTTATTGTTTTGCAGCTCAACTGTAAGTAGATTCTCATTTAAATAGCAAATTTTTTGAATACCATGTTTGCCAACAGCCGTTGATACATCGATTATTCCGCTCTCTTCTAGTTTTTTAATGTGCATGGTTACAGCCCCATTGGACAAGTTTAATTTTTGAGCAATCTCATTTAAATTAAGACTTCCATTTTTCGTGAGTAATGAAAGGATTTCAACCCGTATTTCAGAGCTTAATGCCTTGAAAATAGGAATACCAGAACGTAAATCTTTAATATGTATCATGACATCACATCCTTAAGTTTGTTGTTGAATAGCTCTTTTCCTTTCGTATTGTGTAAAGGCCGAGTTGGCAACTCACATCATGTAAAGGGCTGGGATACATCCGCCAAAGAGAAGAACAGATCCAGGAAATGTAATGAATAAATAGCTAATGATTCCAAGACCGATGATATGCTTCACAAAAGAGATAGGTGCAATGAAGCCAATAAGAAAGGCATTTTTAATCAGCTGGAACCCTTTAGTATCATAATGAACGTACATTGGAAAAAAAGAAAGGATAGTAGATAGGTATAACCCACAAATAAGAAGGAGCGGGACATACAAATAATGTAGAACGATAATAGTAGTTTGTTGAATCATTAGTAAATCAGCATATAGGACAAGCCCGATAAAAAGCAGAAGAGCTCCTAAAAGGTTGCTCAGGATAAATTCCTTTTTATACGCACTCCAAAAGGTTGAAAAAATAGAGATATCGCGATCCCCCAACATCCACTTCCGACAAACAGTAAACAGCGCAACCGTAGCGGGGAAAAACCCAAATACAATCAATCCCACTAGCATAAAGATCCCCCATAATAGGTTCACATAGCATATTTTTACTATCCAATTGGAAAGGGAGTAGATTTTATTAATAAGAGGATTAGTAAACATTGTAAATGACCTCCTTTATATTTTGAAGTTTGCTAGATTTAAAAGGATTAACCTCTTTTTAAATCATATGTTTTAGGTTTTATTAAAAAGAAGGAAAAAGATAAATTCGTTCTTTTGACTTAGAAGAACAGCTATTTTTTAAAAATGAAGAAAAGGGTCAAGCTTATGGAACTAGGAATAGACGTTGGATGAAGAAGAATATGAAAATATTACATAAATTCTATGCCAATCGAACGAAAAATGAAAACGTATTCATTAAACTTTAATTTAGTTAATACTATGTAAACATGTAAATCAATTTAAACAAATCTAAAATAAAGAACAGCTTTTAGCCATGGCTTAAATCCTAATAAGGGTTAGCATAAAAACAAACTAAGAGGGGATAAAAAATGAAAAAGAGTATGTTTGCTTTTCTTGTCATGCTGCTTGTATTCTCCGTATTTTTAGCTGGCTGTAATAAGGATAGTTCTAACTCAGGCTACTCCAATGAGGGAAAGGGGACAAAAGTAGAATTATGGACCTTTAATGAATTGCATGGACAGTATTATGAAAAAATGGCGGAAATGTGGAATGAAGAAAATCCAGACGATCAAATCAGCATTAAGGTAAATACGTATCCATATGAAGACTTGCATAATAAATTACTTGTCGCCTTGCAATCAGGAAAAGGGGCTCCAGATATTTCCGATATAGAAATTAGTAAATTTGGTAACTTTTTAAAAGGAACACCTCAGATTTTGCCATTGGATGATGTGGTCGATCCAGAAAGAGAAAATGTCGTGCAATCTAGACTAGATATTTATTCGAAGGATGGAGTCACCTATGGAATAGACTTTCATGTTGGGGCAGCTGTTATTTATTATAACAAAGAAATAATGGATAAAGCCGGTGTAAATCCAGATGATATCGTCACATGGGAAGATTTTAAAGAAGCAGGAAAAATGGTTGTGGAGAAAACAGGTATACCAATGACAACACTTGATGTGGAGGATCAATGGTCCTTTTGGCCACAGGTTGCTCAACTAGAGGGAAATGATGATTTATTAGACCATAATGGTAACGTCAATCTAACTGATCCGCGCATTGTCGACGTATTAAAATACCAGCAAGAATTAGTAAAAGAAGGTATTGCTATTCCAGCACCCGGTAATGATCACCATGCTGAAGAGTATTATGGCTTTATGAATAATGGAGGTGCTGCTTCTGTTTGGATGCCAATGTGGTATATGGGAAGATTCACAGATTATATGCCAGATTTGAAAGGGAAAATAATCATTAGACCAATGCCATCATGGAAAGAAGGCTCTCCAAGATCAGCCGGAATGGGTGGAACAGGGACAGTAGTAACCAATCAATCAGAACATCCTGAGTTTGCGAAAAAATTCCTCGCCTATGCAAAGCTATCAAAAGAAGGGAATATCAAGATTTGGCAGTTATTAGGATTTGATCCTATTCGCACAGACGTTTGGGAATTACCAGAGTTGAAGGAATCCAACCAGTTTACTGAATATTTTGGCCCGAATATTTTTGATACATTACTTGAGGTAGAAGATGAAATCGAAGGAGTAAATATTGGTGAAAAAACACCAGACGTTTCAAATGCGGTTAAAACAACAATACTCTTTCAAACACTGATTGATAGGAAGGATCCGCAGCAAGTTCTAGAAGAGGCCCAGAAGGAATTAGAATAAATTTTACAAATGAGGGGGTGTTTGATTGTTGAATACTCCCTATAAAAAAAGATAGGAGGAGGGTACATGGATAAGGGAAGTATAGGAAAGCAGCTTGGGAAAAAGAGACGTACTAATCTATTATATTCACAAAAAGCAGCTCCATATTTTTTTGTTCTACCTTTTATTATTTCTTTTGCTATCTTTTTTGCCTACCCGGTAGTATCTACTTTTATTATGAGTTTCCAAGAAGTATTGCCAGGCCAAACTACTTTCATCGGTATAGAAAACTATGCAGGGTTATGGAATTCTACCTTTCTAACAGCAATAAAAAATAGCGCGATATATACGTTATTGACTCTTTGTATTCTTATCCCATTGCCATTGATATTGGCAGTACTACTAAACTCAAAATTAATGTTTGCGAAAAATTTTTTCCGATCCGTCACATTTATACCAGCGCTAACCTCTGTCGTAGTAGCTGGAATTATCTTTCGTCTCATTTTTGGAGGCCAAGATGGAGCACTATTAAACTCCATTCTTTCTACTTTTGGATTAGAGCCAAGAGCTTGGCTTAATTATGCTGGAACAAGTATGTTTGTGCTTGTTGTGCTTGCTACATGGAAGTGGATGGGGATCAATATTCTTTATTTCTTAGCAGGTCTGCAAAATATTCCAAAAGAACTTTACGAATCAGCAGAAGTAGATGGAGCATCTACTTGGAAGAAATTCACACATATTACCCTACCTCTATTAAAGCCAATATCTATTTATGTTTTTACGATTAGTATTTATGGTGGACTTTCCATGTTTGCAGAAAGCTATATGTTATATGGAAGCAATCGCTCCCCCAATAATATTGGTTTAACAATCGTTGGCTATCTTTATCAGAAGGGAATTGAACAAAATAACTTAGGATTTGGCTCTGCGGTGGGCATTACATTATTGGTGATCACTTTTATCATTACCTTTATTCAATTAAAGTTCTTTGGGATGTTCAGAAAGGAGGAACAGTAGATGAATCCTGCAAGAAAAGGCAAGAAGTTAACATCGATATTACTCTTTCTGTTATTCCTTGTCATTAGCGTTTTTGCCTTATTTCCTTTGTTTGCTATTGTTCTTGGCTCATTAAAACCATCCACAGAGATATTAAGATTTGGACTGAATTTGAAGTTGCAGCCAGAGCTTTTGTCTTTAAACAACTACTCCTTTTTATTTACTGGGGATACGGACTATTTTATTTGGTATAAAAATAGTATTGTGATTACGATTATATCAACTTTATCCTGCTTATTACTCACAAGTATGGTTGGTTATGGGCTAGCAGTATATAACTTTAAAGGAAAGAACGTCATTTTTGGTTTAGTCTTAATCGTTATGATGATTCCAGTGGAAATCATCATGCTCCCTTTATATAAGTTAACAATGAGTCTAGGATTAATGGATACATTGCTTGGGGCATTTCTTCCTTTTGTGGTTGCTCCTATTCCTATATTCTTTTTCAGGCAATATGCAAGTGGTTTACCTAAAGACTTACTTGATGCTTCCCGTGTAGATGGCTGTACGGAAATTGGCATCTATTTTCGTGTCATGATGCCATTGATGGCGCCAGCTTTTTCTTCAATGGCTATCTTGCAGGCTTTAGGAAGCTGGAATAATTTCTTATGGCCACTTATTGTTTTACGATCTAGCGAAAATTTAACACTTCCTATCGGTTTATCCACGCTGCTAACACCGTATGGAAATAATTATGATGTATTGATTGCAGGTTCGGTAATGGCGATTTTTCCAGTACTAATTCTTTATATCTTCTTCCAGCGCTACTTTATTGAAGGAATGACAGCTGGCGGAGTGAAAGGATAAAAGTCTACTTCTATAAATGTTTTTCCGTAAGGCGGAATATAAATTTTTCAGCAGAAGGGATGATTCCATTGAGTCAAAAGGCAAAAATGATTATTGAAAAGGATTTTAAAGTAGCAGAAATAGATAAGAGAATCTATGGTTCCTTTATTGAACATCTTGGGCGTGCTGTATATGGAGGCGTTTATGAACCAGGACATCCATCGGCAGATGAACAAGGTTTTAGAAAAGATGTCATTGGCCTAATTAAAGAGCTAAAAGTCCCAATCATTCGTTATCCAGGTGGAAACTTTGTTTCTGGCTATAATTGGGAAGATGGTGTTGGACCTATTGCAGAACGTCCAAAGCGTTTAGAGCTTGCATGGAGAACGACAGAAACAAATGAAATTGGCACAAATGAATTTATGGATTTTGCTAAAAAGGTGGATGCTGAAGTCAATATGGCGGTCAATTTAGGAACAAGAGGGATCGATGCAGCTAGAAATCTAGTAGAATATTGTAATCATCCAGGTGGCTCCTACTACAGTGACTTACGAATTAGCCATGGTTACAAAGAACCGCATAAAATAAAAACCTGGTGCCTTGGGAATGAAATGGATGGTCCTTGGCAAATTGGCCATAAAACGGCAGCAGAATATGGGCGAATTGCCCAAGAAGCAGCGAAAGTGATGAAATGGGTGGATCCATCGATCGAACTTGTTGCTTGTGGAAGCTCCAATCGCAGTATGCCAACATTCGCAGAATGGGAGGCGACAGTATTAGATTATACGTATGATCATGTAGAGTTTATATCGCTCCACCAATACTATGGAAATTATGATAATGATATCGGAAATTATTTAGCCCTTTCGCTGGAAATGGATGATTTCATTCGCTCCGTCATCAGTATAGCGGATTATATCAAGGCAAAAAAACGTAGCAAGAAATCTATTTATTTATCTTTTGATGAGTGGAATGTATGGTATCACTCCAAAGAGGCAGATAAAAGAATAGAACCATGGACTGTTGCGCCACCTCAATTAGAAGATATCTATAATTTTGAAGATGCCCTTTTAGTAGGCTGTATGTTAATTACAATGTTAAAGCATGCAGACCGGTTGAAAATTGCCTGTCTTGCTCAATTGGTAAATGTAATTGCGCCTATCATGACAGAAGCAAATGGTCCTGCTTGGAAACAAACTATTTTTTATCCATATATGCATACTTCTATTTATGGAAGAGGAGTTGCATTGAATCCGATTATTTCCAGTCCAAAATATGACAGCAAGGATTTCACAGATATCCCGTTCCTAGAATCTACGGCAGTCTATAATGAAGAAACAGAAGAGTTAACGATTTTTGCAGTTAATAGAGATCAGGAAGAGGGTTTACAGCTAGAATGTGATATTCGTAACTTTGATGGATATAAAGTGGTCGAGCATATAGTCCTGGAAAATCCAGATTTAAAAAGAACAAATTCCGTTCAGGCTCAACCGGTTGCCCCGCATTCTAAAGGAGATGCGAGTGTGGAAAATGGAAAAGTGTCCGCTTTATTGCCGAAGTTATCTTGGAATGTGATTCGGTTGGGGAAGTAATGGGGGGAGGAGGAGATTGGCTGATATCGTGATGGGTTTGGCTGAAAAAGCGAAAGATTGGCTGATATCGTGATGGGTTTGGCTGAAAAAACGAAAGATTGGCTGATATCGTGATGGGATTGGCTGAAAAAGCGAAAGATTGGCTGATATCGTGATGGGTTTGGCTGAAAAAGCGAAAGATTGGCTGATATCGTGATGGGTTTAGCTGAAAAAACAAAAGTTTGGCTGATAAGAGTTGAAGTTTGGCTGAAAAAACGAAAGATTGGCTGATATGAGCTGAAGTTTAGCTGAAAAAACAAAAGATTGGCTGATATGAGCTGAAGTTTAGCTGAAAAAATAAAACTTTGGCTGATATCCAACATTTTCGTTCCAATTAAAGTGACTCTGGCTCGGCTAAAATAGAATTTTCATCATTCCCACCACCACCAAACATCAAAAAGGCTGTAGTGTTGTTCGAAAAACAAACACTACAGCCTTTTTCTTAAGTAAAATACTACTAGAGCTCTTTTGCTTCATTCTTCAGCGCAGTTCGACTCTTCTTTTGCCAAAATTCTTTCACTTTGACCATTGCATCCTCTGTATTTTTTACATATAAATCGATGGTTAGTTGTCTTTATAGGATGACAGATCCGCGTGTGTTAGGACACGGCGGATCTGTTCTTTTTTACGACGTCCGTTGACGAACGTATCACTAGTTCTGGTTCATAAATAATAGGAGGCTCGTTTGATAGATTAAGTTCTTTTCCTTCTACTGCTGCAATAATCCATTTAGCAGCATCAACCCCCATACGGCTTTTCGGATGGGCAATGGTTGTTAATGGTATCTTTGTTGATCCAGCTGGTTTAACATCATCAAATCCGATGAGAGAGACATCCTCTGGTACGGACAATTGTAATTTTTCTAAAACTTTATGTACTGACATTGCGATAAAATCATTGTAACAAACAATCGCAGTTGGCATTGTGTTTTTGTTTGTAAGCGTATTCAAAAGTTTTTCTGTAAAATCGTCATTTAATTGTTCGGTTGTAAAGGTTACGACATGCTCTGGACTAATTGGACGTTTTCCGCTTCGCATTGCCTGCAAAAAGCCTTGCATACGATGAACACCTTGCAAATCATCAGACTTAAAGATTCCTAGAATTTGTTCATGACCAAGCTGAATCAGATGATCTGTCGCCATATATCCCCCTTTGACATCATCTATTTTTAAATGGAAGGGAGAAAGCTGAGAATAGAACTGATTAATCATTAAATACGGAATATTACGCTCTTCCAGTTCAAGATAACAGTCCATATTAGGATTAAATTGACTGCTTTTAGTAGGCTCCAAAATAAAGCCATCCATGTTCAAATCAAGCAAATTGCGGAGACATAGCCGTTCTTTCGCATGGTCATTTTCCGTACAGACTAATGTTAAAGAATAACCTCTATCCGTCAAATAGGTCTCCATTCCGCGAATAATCGATGGAAAAATATAATCGGAAAGATAAGTCATCATCACCCC
This sequence comes from Niallia alba, assembly GCF_012933555.1. GTDB lineage: Bacteria > Bacillota > Bacilli > Bacillales > Cytobacillaceae > Niallia > Niallia alba. The sequence goes on along the minus strand of NZ_JABBPK010000001.1, from coordinate 4,662,868 downwards.
TATATTTTTCCCATTTGTTTTGCTATCGCCTTTCTTACTAGCAAAAGGCTCGCCGCAAAAAGTGCCAACACCTTGCTCCCGATAAAGCCACCCCTCATGAACCAGCTCTCTCATCGCTAGACGAACCGTATGCCTACTCACATCAAATAATTTCGCCAGTTCATACTCTGAATAAAATCGCTCTCCTGGCTTCACTCTTCCATCCATCACCCAATCCTTTACCGCATCAACCACTATTAACTTCTTCGAATGTCGTCCCACTGTAAAGCCCCCCTTTAAAAGCAAATCTGTTACTTCTAACAAATGCAGATAATTCTGCAGATATACATTATTTATGCTTTTTTGTGAAAAGTTTCTTTATTTTGGGTCGAAAGAGTGAAGGAGTATTAGGTGGTGAACCGCAAGAAAAAGAGTGGGAGTCGCAAGAAAAAGAGTGGAAGTTGCAAGTAAAAGGGTGGGAGTCGCAAGTAAAAGGGGTGAAGTCGCAAGTAAAGAAGCTGATATCGTAAATAAAAGCGTGGAATCGGCAAGTAATAGGGAGCAAAATCACCAATAAAATAGCCACACCAGCGAGTTAACGCTATCACCCAAAGTTTTGGTTTTACATTTTTAAAATAAATATAGACATTTACAATTTCAGGTATATACATTATAATGAAAGCGATAACAGTGTGGAGGTGCCCTTCATGAAAAAAGAGCAGGTAATCAATGAATATCGAGAATATAAAGGCTCTGGTAGAAAGCCCGCGGATTATGATGTGTTTTGGGATAAGGCGTTGCAAGAGCTGGATGAACAAAGCTTGGATTACGAGTTAGAAAAAGTAGACATTCCTTCAAAAATAGCAGACTTTTACAATTTATATTTTACGGGTGTAAAAGGTGCTAAGATAAGATGCCAATACATCCGACCGAAGAAAATAGAAGGAAAAGTGCCTGGTATGCTGATGTTCCATGGTTACCATGGGGACAGCGGTGACTTTGGCGATAAGCTTTCTTGGGTAACAGAGGGATTCGCCGTTCTTGCGATGGATTGTCGCGGGCAAGGCGGAGAATCAGAAGATAATACAACCGCAAAAGGAACGACATTAAAAGGGTTAATTATTCGTGGTGTCGAAGAAGGACCAGAAAGCCTTTATTATCGAAGTGTATTTTTAGATACTGCTCATGCTGCAAGAATTTTAATGAGCATGGAGGAAGTCGATGAAGAGGAGATTTCTGTTCAAGGGGCATCGCAAGGCGGAGCTTTATCGTTAGCCTGTGCAGCACTTGAACCGAGAGTGATAAAAGTCGTCGCACAATATCCATTCCTTAGTGATTATCGAAAAGTGTTTGAGTTAGATATTAACGCTTCTGCTTATGAGGAATTGGCTTATTGGTTCCGATTCCGCGATCCAATGCATGACAGAGAAGAGGAATTTTTCGATACATTAGAATATATCGATTTACAGCATTTAGCGCCTAGAATTAAGGCGGAAGTAAAGTGGGCGATTGCTTTAGAAGACGGGGTTTGCCCGCCAGTGACACAATTTGCTGTCTACAATCAGATTTCATCACCAAAAGAGATGATATTCTTCCCAGAGTATGGGCATGAATATTTGCCGAAACTAGGAGATAGAGTCAGGGGGTTTTTGCTAGATCATGAGTAAAATGATTACGTTCAATAAAGAAACACTAGAATTTCATTTAACAAACGGACTTATTAGTTATTTATTTCGTGTCATAGAAAAAACATCTCAGCTAGAGCATCTCTATTTTGGCAAAGCAATTAGACATCGTGATAATTTTCAATACTTACTAGAAAGAGAGATTCGTCCCTCGAATAACCAAATAGAGGGGGATCATACCTCTTCCTTAGAACATATAAGACAAGAATATCCTTCTTATGGAACAACTGACTTTCGTACGCCAGCTCAGCAAATCCGCTATCCGGAAGGAGATCGAATTTCTGATTTTCGTTACGATCATCATAACATCCTAGAAGGAAAACCAGCATTAACTGGGCTACCTGCTACTTATGTAGAGAACATGGACGAAGCGGAGACATTAGAAGTTGTATTAAAAGATACGTATTCTGATATAAGTATTCATTTATTTTATACCATTTTTGCAGGAAGAAAGGCGATTGCTCGCAGTGCGAAGTTTGTAAACAACGGAGAGCATGAATATGATTTGGAGTCGGCGATGAGTTTAAGCCTTGATTTTCCAGATAAGAACTTTGAACTTGTTCATTTGCATGGTGCCTGGGCAAGGGAAAATCATATGGAGAGAAAGCCAGTTATAACAGGTATTCAAGCTGTCTCTAGTGCGAGAGGGGCGAGCAGTCATCAACATAATCCTTTTATGGCATTGGTGCGACCAGATACGACAGAGCATACAGGCCAAGCTTATGGCTTCAGTTTAATTTATAGCGGCAACTTTTTAGCACAAGTAGAAGTAGATACGTATCAAGTTACAAGAGCAATGCTCGGAATCAATCCATTCGAATTCGCGTGGCGATTGAAACCAACTGAAGCATTTCAGACACCAGAAGCAGTTATTGTTTTTTCGGATGAAGGATTAAATGGGATGAGCCAGACCTTCCATGAACTTTATCGTACAAGACTTGCTCGAGGCGAATGGCGTGATAGGGAGCGTCCGATTCTCATTAACAACTGGGAAGCAACCTATTTTGACTTTAACGAGGAAAAAATCTTAGATATTGCCAAAAAAGCGGCAGAGCTTGGTGTCGAATTATTCGTTTTAGATGATGGCTGGTTTGGGGAAAGGCATGATGACACTTCCTCGCTAGGTGATTGGTTTGAAAACAAAGATAAATTGCCTAATGGCATCAAAGGCTTAGCAGAGAAAATTCATGCATTAGACCTAAAGTTTGGTTTATGGTTTGAGCCAGAAATGATCAGTAAAGGGACCAAGCTTTTTAATGAACATCCTGATTGGCTCATTCATGTTCCTAGAAAAAGAACATCCCATGGCAGAAACCAATTTGTCCTCGATTATTCTCGTCCTGAGGTTGTCGACGGAATTTTTGCCCAAATGGATGCACTTCTTTCGACCAGCAAGATTGACTATATCAAATGGGATATGAACCGCTATATTTCCGAAGCCTTCTCTATTGCATTGCCAAAGGATCAGCAAGGAGAAGTATTCCATCGCTATATTTTAGGCGTGTATTCTTTATATGAGAGATTGCTAGATAAATATCCACATCTGTTAATTGAATCCTGTGCTGGTGGCGGGGCGCGATTTGACCCAGGAATGCTTTATTATGCGCCGCAAGCATGGGCGAGTGATGATACGGATGCGGTAGAGCGTCTGAAAATTCAATATGGTACGTCTTTGGTTTATCCGCTATCTAGTATTGGAAGCCATGTATCAGCAATTCCGAACCATCAAGTTGGCAGAATGACAAGTCTAGATACAAGAGCAAATGTTGCCTATTTCGGTACATTTGGTTATGAGCTAGACATTACGAAAATGCCTGAAAAAGAACATGCGAAAATGAAGGAGCATATTGCCTTCTTTAAAAAACATCGCAAATTGATACAACAAGGAACATTTATCCGTCTGCAAAGTCCTTTTACCAATAACGAAACAGCTTGGATGGTTGTTTCCCAAGATAAAACAGAAGCAATTGTTGGCTACTATGAAGTTTTAGCGAAGCCCAATAGACCATATGAACGCTTGCAGCTAAAAGGTTTGGAAGCAGATAAATTATATACAGTGAATAGTGACTTAGAACGATATGGCGATGATTTAATGGAAATCGGGCTTATTTTAGCAGGAAACTATATCGATCGAGCTAGCGATTACTGGTCAAGAGAGCATATTACCGATTACAACAGCAAAATATTTTACTTAACGGAGAAACAATAAAGGAGACGAATATCATGAAAAAGTTCCCGAAAAATTTTTGGTGGGGTGCAGCAACATCTGGACCGCAAAGTGAAGGTCGTTTTAATAAACAACATGCAAATGTTTTTGACTACTGGTATGAAGTGGAGCCAGAATTATTCTATAACCACGTAGGACCAGATACAGCATCTAATTTTTACAATAGCTATGAAGAGGATATTGCTTTAATGAAAGATATCAACTTAAACTCTGTTCGTACTTCCATTCAATGGACACGTTTAATTGATGATTTCGAAACAGCAAGCTTAAACGAAGATGGGGTACGCTTTTATAACAATGTCATTGATGAATTTATTAAACAAGGAATTACACCGGTTATGAATTTACACCATTTTGATTTGCCAGTAGAGCTATATCATAAATATGGCGGTTGGGAATCCAAGCATGTCGTCGATCTTTTTGCAAAATTTGCTCGTCGCTGTTTCGAATTATTCGGCGATCGTGTCAAGCACTGGTTCACATTTAATGAGCCAATGGTAATTGTTGATGGACAATATTTGTACCAATTCCATTATCCAAAAGTAGTAGACGGGAAAAAGGCAGTGCAGGTGGCATACAATCTAAACCTTGCTTCTGCAAAAGCAATCAAAGAATTCCGCGATTTGAAGATGAACGAAAAGGGTGCAAAAATAGGCACCATCTTAAACCTGACGCCTTCTTATCCAGCAAGCGATAAGCCAGAAGACGTGGAAGCAGGGCGAATTGCGGACCTATGGCGCAATGAAATGTTCCTTCATACAGCAGTTTACGGTGAATTCCCACCGGCATTAGTGGAACTTTTAACAAAAGACAAAGTAATTTGGGAATCAACAGAAGAAGAATTAGCTATTTTAAAAGAAAATACGATCGATACTCTTGGGGTAAACTTCTATCATCCATCACGCGTAAAAGCGCCGGATGTAGCACCAAATAGTGTTGGAGACTGGATGCCAGATCGTTATTATGATAATTACGCAATGCCAGGTCGCCGCATGAACTTAGATAAAGGGTGGGAAATCTTCCCTGAGGCACTTTATGATATTGCCATCAACATTCGCGATAACTATAAAAATATCGAATGGTTCGTGTCGGAAAACGGCATGGGTGTTTCTCGAGAAGATCGCTTCTTAAATGAAGAAGGCGTGATCGAGGATGATTACCGAATCGAATTTATTCAAGAGCATTTAGAATGGGTTCATAAAGGAATCGAGGAAGGCTCTAATTGCTACGGTTACCATTTATGGACGCCAATCGATTGCTGGAGCTGGATGAATGCCTACCGCAACCGTTATGGATTTATTTCAAATAATATTCATACACAGGTGAAAACAATTAAGAAGTCTGGACATTGGATTAAAGAAGTAAGTGCTAATAATGGGATTGAATAATTAGTAAGAAGATCATCGCTTATCTTTTGCGATGGTCTTTTCTTAAAGCATATAATAAGAGTGAAAGCGCACACATGAGGAGGTGTTCATATGTCTTTATTAGTAATGGATATAGGCGGGTCTTCCGTGAAGTTTGCTGTATGGGAAAAAGAACAGCTAGTGGATAAAGGCTCTTTTGTCACTCCAAAAACTTGGGATGAAATGAAACAAGAAATGGTTCAGTTAAAAGGAAAGATAGACGCAAAATACACAATTGACGGCGTTGCATTCAGTGCTCCAGGCGCTGTGAATCAGAGTAAAGGTGTGATTGAAGGGGCAAGTGCCGTTCCTTATATCCACCACTTTCCGGTTTTTTTCGAGTTAGAGGAGCTATTTGGCTGCCCGGTTTCAATGGAAAATGATGCCAATTGTGCTGGGCTTGCGGAAGTATGGAGAGGTGCAGCAAAAGGACTGCAAAATGTGCTATTTGTTGTGATTGGTTCAGGAATAGGAGGCGCTGTTATCGTTGATGGTAAAGTCCGCCACGGAAAACATCTATTTGGCGGTGAATTTGGCTACATGCTCCTTAAAGAAGATAAAACGTTCAGTGATCTAGGCACCGCAGTGAATATGGCAAAACGCTATTCTAAACGAATGGAATTAGAAAACGAATTAAGCGGCAAGGAAGTATTTGAACTCGCAGAACAAGGAGATGAAATCGCAAAAGAAGAGGTTGAAACGTTCTATCACTACTTAGCAATAGGCATCTATAATCTGCAGTACAGCTTTGATCCAGAGAAAATCATTATTGGCGGCGGCGTCTCCAGTAAAGAAGGACTACTTGACGAGCTCAACGCTCATCTAGCAAAAGTAGTAGAAAGTGCAAAAATTGCCCCATTTATCCCGGAAGTAGCTATTTGCGAGTTTCAAAACGACGCTAATTTAATTGGTGCTGTTTATAATTATGAGCTTGCTTTTGGGAAGTAGGGATCGCAAGAAAAAGTGCCGAAGTCGCAAGTAAAGTTGAGAAAGTCGCAAGAAAAAGTGCCGGAGTCGCAAGTAAAGTGGTGAAAGTCGCAAGTAAAGTGTCGGAGTCGCAAGTAAAGTGGTGAAAGTCGCAAGAAAAAGTGCCAAAGTCGCAAATAAAAGCGCCAAACCTACAATTAAACTAGGAAAATGCGCATATAAAACTGCTAAGCTCACAAACAAACTGGCACGGTTCCGCCGAAGTGGGACTAACCACCAAATGATCTGCCTGAATTCGAATAAATCGTTAGTCCACTTTGTTATTTTTTTTTCAAAAAGTAGCAGTTAAATAATTTGAGAAGAGGGATACATTATGTATATTGCAGACGAAAATAGATATGAGAAGATGTTGTATAATCGTGTTGGGAAAAGTGGGTTGAAATTATCGGCGTTGTCTTTAGGGTTATGGCATAATTTTGGGGATGTTGATTTGTTTGAGAATGGGCGTGCCCTTGTGAGAAGAGCGTTTGACTTAGGGATTACGCATTTTGACTTGGCGAATAACTATGGGCCCCCTGCTGGTAGTGCGGAAGAAAACTTTGCGAAGATTTTGGAAAGAGATTTAAAGCCGTATCGCGATGAACTGATTATTTCTACAAAAGCAGGTTATGGGATGTGGGCTGGTCCTTATGGGGATGGTGGCTCGAAAAAGTATTTAGTCGCTAGTCTTGACCAAAGCTTAAAGCGAATGGGACTTGATTATGTCGATATTTATTATCATCATCGTCCTGACAAGGAAACACCTTTAGAGGAGACTGCGGAAGCATTGGATTTATTGGTACGTCAAGGAAAGGCTCTATATGTTGGCGTTTCGAACTATTCGCCAGAGCAAACTAGGGAGATTGCTGAAATTTTTGCAGCGAAAAAAACGCCATTCATTATTCATCAGCCGTCCTATAGCATGTTTAATCGCTGGATTGAAGATGGTTTGAAGGATGTACTGGTGGAAAAACAGCTCGGGGCAATTGCTTTCAGTCCGCTTGCACAAGGGTTATTGACAGATCGTTATCTAAATGGCATTCCTGAAGATTCTCGTGCAAACCGAGAAACGGGATTATGGCTACATAAAGAAAATGTTAACCAGACAATTGGTAAAGTGAAAGCATTAAACCATATTGCCAAAGAAAGAGGGCAAACACTTGCGGAAATGGCTGTTGCCTGGATTTTACGCGATGGCATTGTAACAAGCGTTCTAATAGGGGCGAGTAAAGTAAGCCAAATTGAAGACAACGTGAAGGCATTGGACAACATTCACTTTAGCGAAGAAGAACTTGCTGCGATTGACGAGGTGCTAAAAGGATAGAAGATAAGAGGCTGGGACAAAACTAGATAGCCAATCTGTAAAGACGAACAATCTCTAATTTATCACTTAAATAAAGGTTCCTTTTATACAATGGTTATTTATGTTTTTAAATATAGTCAAGTGTAAAAACTAATTCGTTCCATTGCGCTACAGAAACTCGCTTTCCGCGGGGAGCAACCTAAGCCTCCTCGGCTAAAGCCTGTGGGGTCTAAAGATTGCTCTACTTCCCGCAGGAGTCGAGTGTCTTCCGCTCCATTCCACTCTGTTTTTAAAGGCAATTCCCTAAAAAATATTGTTTTTTTAGAAAAAATGAATTAGTAGGAAATATGGAGCAGCCTGAATACACGTAGACTCCTATGGGAGCTGCGAGAAAGTCCGAGACCCTGCAGGCCATAGGCCGAAGCGGCTCGGCGCTCGCCCCATGGAAAGCGAAGTGTATTCAGGCTGCGGATATTAACACTAACTGTACTGAAACAGCCTTTTATAAAACTAATAAAACCCGAACAATCATTTAGGATTATTTGATAGTTGTTCGGGTTTATCTATGACTGGAATACTTATTTCCCAACCTCTTTCCTTTTAATCAGTTAAACGTTTAATCATTTCTAAGCACATTCGAGCATTATGGTATGGGCATTTCCATGAATCGACGATGTTTTCTTGTGAATAGTATTTAGTATCACGCAGGGAAGAAATAACTTCACCATTTGCATCAATGCGGGAGTACCATTCTCCACCTTCGCGCTGATCATGGATAGATGCTTGAATGTATTTCCATACATCTTCACTATACATTAAATAGTTTGGAATATTCGTTAATTCATAGGCGTTGTGGAAGCCGATTACTGCTTCGGCTTGGCCCCACCAGACTCTTGTAGGGTGAATGAAATCATTTGCCTTGTAATCCATTAGGGATCCATCATCTGCGAGTCCCTCTCTTGCAACCTCAAGTGCCATAAGCTTATTTATTTCCACGATCTCGGGACGATCAAGCTTTGTTACTGTTAAAGCTTCTGTTAAAAGCCAGCTCGTTTCAATATCGTGGCCAAATGAGAAAGTATCCTTAATGCTATTCCAATTTGGATCAAAGGCAGCTTGGCAATAATGCTTTTCATGGTCGAAAATATGAGTATGGAAAAGGGTTAATAGATTATCGATTTTACTTAATAGCTTTTCGTCAGGCCAAATTTGATAGAGTGTCGTATAAGCTTCGATAATATGCAAATGGCTATTTGTTGTAAAAGCAGCCTCCGCACCTTCATTTAATAAAACATTTTCCTTCTTCGTCCAATCGGCATGAAACTCTTCCAGATACCCATTCAAGGCTTCAGAATAGCAAATATTTTCAATGAGGTAAAACAATTTTTGTGCTAATGCTAATACTTCCATATCTTTAGACACCTTATAATACTCACTTAAGCCATACAGTGCAAAGCTTTGTGCATAAACGTGTTTTGATGAAAGAACAGGATTGCCTTTATAATCAACGATCCAATAGATGCCACCATTTTCATGATCCCAAAGCTTATTTTTCAAAAATTCATAGGCATGATGGGCTGCTTCTAAATAGGCTGGGTCTTGTTTGTACTGATATGCAGCGGAAAAGGTCCACAAGTTTCTAGCACCTAAAACGCCTCCTTTATGGGCTTCAGGATGAATCTTGAGATTGTAATCAACGACTCCATAAAAACCGCCATTCTCCTTATCTACTAAATTCAACCAAAATGGCAGTATGCGATTCTCTAACTCTTCGATAAACTCTACTTTTTTCATCGTAACTCCTCCTCTTTTTTACACTCTTTACCCTTCAACGATATTGCGAATCCATTTTTTCGTATAAGTTCTTTTTATTCCCAAGAAAGCTCGAATAAAATCATGGGAGTTAGCAAGTGCATAGACAGCAAACAAAGGTAGCTGGAAGTATACGCCTAATGCCGCAAGTGGCAGACCTATGAGCCACACGCCGATCGTATCTAACCACATCACGTATTTTGTATCTCCACCGGCACGAAGAATGCCTACATTGTTAATATAATTTAAATTTTTCGCAAGCGAATAGGGAATATATACAAATATAATTCCGTAAACAAGTTGTTCTACTTCTGGGGTAAGTTGATAAAGAGATAATACATGTGGCAGCGCAATCAGAATTAGAATTCCAACGACAACAGAGGTACCCGTTGTAATCCGGATGAAATTCTTAGCATACTGAAATGCCCCTTTCTTATCATTTGCTCCAAGCTGGTTTCCAATCATTACCGCTGAGGCATCACTTATTCCAGTAAATATACAGGTGAAAATAAAAATAATCGGATCAATCATCGAAATAGCGGCTGTTTGATTTGTACCCATCGACGCATACAGCCAGAAAAATAGTGTATCGCCGAGTGTCCACGTACCATGGTTGATAATTGATGGCATCGTGATTTTAAAATAATGCTTGCTTAAACTGCTTCGGAAAACATCGAGATTCTTTTTAATAATCGATAAAGAAATGAACTCTTTTTTTACAAGGAGCATAAATAAAAGACCTGTTTGGATGATCCGCGCAATTAGCGTAGCAATCGCAGCTCCTTCGACCCCTAAAGCAGGCGCCCCGAAGTTACCGTAAATTAAGACATAGTTTAATAGGGTATTAACTAATAAAGCAATTACGCTATAGTAGGTCGGTTTCCGTACCTCGCCTGTTGTTTTTAAAGCGATTACAAAAATCATCGATAAAGCAGTAAAAACATAGGAGTAACCAAGGATATGAAGGAATTCGCCTCCCAATTGTTTAACAGACATATCCGATGAAAAGAAGCCAAGAATCGGATAGGAGAAAAACTGGGTCAAAAGCGTAAAGAAAAGGGAGAAAATCATGGTGAGTACGCTTACAAAAATAACAGAGCGACTAATGCCATTTTTATTTCTGGCCCCCCAGTATTGTGCACAAAAAATCGTCGCGCCACTAGCAAATCCCTGTAGCAGAATTGTTGGAATTTGCGTAAATTTATTGGCGATACCGACAGCGGCAATACTATCTACTCCGAGTCTACCTACCATAATCGAATCAATTATATTCAGACCCGAAGTAATCAAAAGCTGAATGGTTATAGGAATCGTGAAATACAACATTTTCCTATAGTATTCTTTCTTGCTATCTTCCATTCTGTCACTTTCTTTCTCTTAAATTGTCTATTTTTTCTCCCGATTGGTTCTTTACATATCAGAAGTCGAAATATATAATTAATTTACAACAAAAGTATAGACAATTCAATATAAAACTTTATATTTATATAGGTTTATAGATGGAAAGGAGAGAATCTCGATGGAATTCATTAAAGGTTTTAGCTTTGGATTTATGAACAAAAGGGGAGAATGGCAAGACGCAAGAACAAAAGAATCACTACAGTTGTTAAAAGAAAGATGTGCGGTTGAGCATATTGTCCTTACTGTTGTTGCAGAGCAGGATACCCCACAATCCATCACTATCAATTGGAGGAATCATCCGAATGTAGTTAGTGATGAAGAAACGATAGAATTAATTGAATGCGCTAACAAAATGGGTTTGAAGGTTATTTTAAAACCAATGGTAAACGTTTCGGACGGCACATGGCGTGCCCATATTAATTTTTTCGACACCGATGTACCATGTGAACCAAAATGGTCGGAGTGGTTCGCATCTTATAATGAGTACATTCTTCACTATGCGAAAATAGCAGAGGAAATGAAGTGCCCGATGTTTGTTATTGGCTGTGAGTTAGTAAATGCAGACAGAAGAGAGGCAGAATGGCGTCATCTTATAAAGGAAGTACGCAAAGTTTATAGCGGATTAATCACCTACAATTGTGATAAATACCAAGAAGATGTCTTAAAATGGTGGGATGCTGTCGATGTAATTTCATCTAGCGGCTATTATCCGATTGATGCGTGGGAAACACAATTAGACCGCATTGAAAAGGTAGTCGAGAAACATCAGAAACCATTCTTTTTTTGTGAAGCCGGTTGTCCAAGCTGGGTAGGGGGAGATGTACTTCCAAATGACTGGACAAAAAGAGGAAAATTCAGCGAAGAAGTCCAAAAAAGTTGGTATGAAGCCATGTTTAAAGCGACAAGCAAAAGAAGCTGGGTAAAAGGCTTTGCCCTATGGGATTGGAAAGCTCATCTTTATCCAATTGAACGAGCAAGTAGTGATCAAGATTACGCAGTGTATGGAAAAGCAGCGGAGAAAGTGATTAAAGATTATTATTCTTCTGTTGGTGGGAATGAGGAGTGGATTTAGAGAGAAGCGGTGATTATTAGAGGAATGAAAGCCATTGGAAGCATGGTTAAGTGAAAAAGTGGTGTTCATCGAGGGGGTCAAATCAAAGTAAAGCTGGGAGAGCAAGCAAAAGGTAACATGGCAAGGTTATCAAAGCCTGTTTAGTAGCAAGTATCTCAAATAAAAAACCAACTACTATCTCAAAAAACAACAAAATGTATACGCTTAACCACTCATAAAACAACGGAAAATATTTGTACTTACTTTTATAATAAAAGTCTATACAAATGAAAATATCCATGGTAGAATATGTTTGTAAGCGCTTAATGATAGGGTTTTCAGAATAGCTTCAACTCTTTATATGACCTAATTATTTGGAGGGAAAATAGAATGGGGATCAAAAAAAGTAACAAACTATTTCGTTTTGGCCTAATTGCTAGTGCAGCTGCGTTAATGCTGGGTGCTTGTAGTAGTGATTCGGACAAGCAAGGAGAAAAAGGCGCAGACGGTAAAGAGACAATCACTTTTATTAACCACAAAACAGACTGGTCTGGGAATGGGAAATGGGATGAATACATTGCTGAATTCAATGAAAAACATCCTGACATTGAAGTGAAAGTAGAGACAATTACTGACTATGCTGGCCAAATGCAAATTCGTATGAATTCAAAAGACTACGGCGATGTATTAATGGTTCCAACAACTATTAAGCCAGAAGACAACACAAATTTCTTTGAGCCACTTGGTGATCAGAAAGAATTAGAAGAAAAATACTTACTATTAACAGACCGTGCATATGACGGAGTATCATACGGTATTCCTATTGCAGTAAATACAACAGGTGTACTTGTCAATATGAAAGTGTTCAATGATGCTGGAATCACCGAATTCCCAAGAACACCAGAAGATTTCATAGCAGCATTAGGAAAAATTAAAGAATCCAATCCGGATAGTACACCATTATATACAAACTATGCTTCTAACTGGGCAATGTCTAACTGGGATTTCGTACGTGAATCCGCAGCAGGAGATCCAAACTTCACGAATGAGCTAACAACAGATAAAACGCCATTTGACGATGGAAAGCCAATGAATACTATCTACAAATTACTTTATGATACGGTAAAAGAAGGCTATTCAGAAGCGGACCCAACAACGACAGATTGGGAACAATCTAAGCAAGATCTTGCTGATGGAAAAATCGCAGCAATGGTATTAGGAAGCTGGGCAATTGAACAGGTTCAAGCATTAGCAGAAAATCCAGAAGATATCCAATTTGCGGCATTCCCAACAACACATGATGGAAAACAATATACTACAATTGGTGGAGACTACAATATCGGTATTAACGTAAACAGCAAGCATAAAGAAGCAGCGCGTACTTTCTTAGATTGGTTTGTAGAAGAGTCTAACTATGCTGCTGATACTGGTGGTATTTCTCCAAAAGTTGGAGCACAACTACCTGCTGCTCTTAAATCAATGGAAACAGCTGGCGTGGAATTCTTCCAACCAACCCCTGCACCTGCTGGAAAAGAATCATTATTTGCTGATATTAACAACAGCTCTGAAATTGGTTTAGGCACAACAGATGCAACGAAACAACGAATCGTGGATTCTGCAAAAGGAAACACGAAAGAATCTTTTGAAGATATCATGAAAGACCTCAACGAAAAATGGGGCAAAGCAATCGAAGAAGTTGGTCAATAAACCAAAAAAGCAGTTACATGCTCATGGTTTAATGAGAACGATTAGAACACAACAACAACAGATAACAGATAGAAAAACAACAGTTTTAAAGAATGGAGGGTTATCTTAAAAGAGTCAATCTCTTAAGGTAACCTTCGTTATTATAAGTTTTTGTAAAAATCATTTTTTAGACGGAACACAGCAGAGAGTAGCATCCATACTTTGTAGCTATTATTTATCCACTCTTAACGGACAGTAAGACTCAACCGTAAGCTTATAAGAATACGAGGAAGATCAACTGTCCGTAAAGGTCCGAATGGTTCAACTAACCATCAGTGGGGGAGGAAGGAAAATCCCCACTGATGGAAGTTTCACTTTATTCCTTTTACATTGCTATAACAAAAGAGAGTTCCGTTCTAGGTAGTTTTATATTTTGCTCCGGCGCCGATGGAGGTGAATAAGTTTTCCATAAATAGGCGTTATCGAAAGAATAAAGAGGTGTAGGCAAGATGAATAAAATTAAATTGGGGTACGATGGGCAAAGAAGATTAATCATTGTATTGTTCTCCGCACTACCAGTATTTTTGCTTTTGTTATTTTCATATTATCCTTTATTTAAAATGGTACAGTATAGCTTTACAAACTGGAATGGAATAAGTCCAACAAGTGAAAGTGTTGGCTGGGATAACTATATTCGAATTTTTACTACTCCTGAATATTTCTCCGTTTTTAAAGTAAGTTTATATTATTTCTTTGCAACATTCGTGCAATTAGGAATCGCATTATATTTTGCAACGGTTTTAACCTTTAAAGTGAAATTTGCGAATCTTTGGAAAGGGATTCTTTTCTTCCCATACTTATTGAATGGGGTAGCAATTGGGTTTATTTTCTTATACTTCTACAAAGGTGGAGGGACGTTAGATACTGTTTTATCTTTCTTAGGATTAGAAGATCAAATCCGTTTATGGTTAGGAGATCGCTCGATTAATAACGTTTCGATGGCATTTACGTCGATCTGGCGTTATATGGGCTTTAACTTCATTATTTTTCTTGGTGCTATTCAGTCTATTGATTCAGAAATTTATGAAGCTGCAGAGATTGATGGAGCAAATCGCTGGCAGCAATTCCGATATATTATCATGCCAAGCATTAAACAAATCATCTTCTTAAATATTATTCTCGGTATTAGCGGATCACTAAGCGTATTCGAAATTCCTTACATTATGACAGGCGGATCAAATGGTACAAAGACATTCGTTATCCAGACGATTGACACTGCATTTAAGTTCAGCAAAGTCGGATTAGCCTCTGCGATGGCATTAGTATTACTTGTTATTGTCATTGTTGTGACCTTGCTGCAGCAATACTTAACAAGAGAGAAAGGAGCGAAATAGGATGAAATCACAAGCAGGATTTGAAAAACAAACAGGAATAAAAAGCGACAATGGATTAACGACTGCGATGATGATAAAGAATATCCTTGGATTTTTCGTCAAATATGGAAGCTTATTACTCGGAGCAGCCGTTGCTATCGTACCTGTTTTAGTTGTGATTATCGGCTCCTTTAAAACCAAACAGGAATTTTTAACAACAGGTGTCTTAGAATTGCCGAAGAATTTTACTTTCAGCAATTACGTAACCGCATTTATCGATGGGCAAATGCTTACTGGTTTTAAAAATACGATTCTTATCTTTATCGCATCGATTATTGGAAAACTCCTTTTAGGAACAATGATAGCTTATGTTCTTGATCGCTTTAATTTCAAAATGAAGAAGGTTATTCTAGCACTATTCCTTCTTGCAACACTCATACCGGGTATTACAACACAGGTGGCAACTTTCCAAATCATTAATGGAATGGGTTTATTCAATACCATTTGGTCTGTGATTGTGCTTAACTTAGGAACAGATGTAATTGCCGTTTATATCTTCCTACAATATTTGAAAAACATTCCTGTTTCGCTAGACGAAGCAGCAATTTTGGAAGGAGCATCTTATTTTACCATCTATCGTAAAATCATTCTTCCATTATTAAAAGCACCGATGATCACCATCCTAATCATCAGTGGCGTAGGAATTTACAACGATTTCTATAACCCGTTTCTTTATATGCCGTCACCAGACTTGAAGGTTATTTCAACTGCACTATTTGCCTTCAAAGGTCCATACGGCACAGATTGGCCAGTTATCCTAGCAGGTGTCATCATCGTTATCCTGCCAATTTTAATCGTGTTCCTGACATTACAGAAACACATTTATAATGGAGTATCTGGTTCGGTCAAATAAAACTAATTTTAAGAGTGCTGCTCCGTATTATTTATAAAGACAAGAAAATAGTTAATAAAAAAGAGGCTGGGACATAAGTATTCCAGCCAAGGATAATTCCGAACAATTATACGAAGATGCTAATGAATGTTCCGTATAATTGTTCGGGCTTTTATTTGTTTTTCAAAGGATGTTTCCATGAAGTTTGGTGCGATTCCCCGCAGCCGGAATACACTTCGCTTTCCATGGGGCTCGCGCTGAGCCGCTTCGGCCTGTGGCCTGCAGGGTCTCAGACTGTCTCGCTAATCCCATAGGAGCATTCCTGTGGGGGTAGTTTTAGGGGCTTGCATAAAAAAAGATACTCCTATATGATGCATGTATCAACGCCAATCAATACGCAGCAAGGAGAATCTACTATGAATAATAAACGTAATCAAAAAATAAATCAAGTCACTAATTCTACTCTTATCATTGGCATTGATATAGCAAAAAGAACGCATTATGCTTGTGCAGTGGATGATAGAGGACGGGAATTAAGTAAATCCTTCGCCGTCCATCAGTCTAATCAAGGCTTTCAACAATTTTATATTCACTTACATCAATTGATGAAGAAACAGGGAAAGAAGGATCTTTTGATCGGTTTTGAACCTACAGGTCATTATTGGATGAATCTCGCTGCATTTCTTGCCTCCAAAGGCATTCGTTACGTCATTGTGAATCCCTTACATGTAAAACGATCGAAGGAAATGGATGACAATCTCCAAACAAAGAATGATAAGAAAGATGCGAGAGTTATTGCCAAATTAATCACAAACGGCTATTTTAGTTCTATTCGCAAGCTAGAAGGAATAGAAGCAGAACTTAGACAAGGATCTTCTATTCGGGGGAGTGTGAAGAAAGAAATAGCGAAAGTAAAAAACCAGATCATTCGATGGACAGACCGATATTTCCCTGAATTTTATACTGCTTTTAAGGAGTTAGGAAAGAATGCTTGTGCGGTGTTAAAACAGACGCCTTTACCAGTAGACTTAGTAGGACGAGAGGTAGAAGAGTTGATCACTTTCTATCGAGAGAAAGAACAGCTGGCCTATCCAGCAAGATCCAAAATAGCCAAATTAATAAAGGCGGCAGAACAATCCATCGGCTTAACAGAAGGCGTTGAAATGGCACGACTGGAAATTGTTATGTTGATACAAAAATATGAACTATATACAAATCAGTTAGAAACAGTGAATCAAGAATTAAAAGACATGGTGGAAGACCTAGCTGAATTTCACTATCTCTTATCGATTCCGGGTATTGGGGAAGAGACAGTGATTGATTTACTGTCAGAAGTAGGATCTCTAAAGAATTATCAACATCCACGCCAACTCATAAAATTAGCGGGATTAACATTACGAGAAAATTCTTCTGGAAAGTATATTGGTCGAAAAAGTCTTTCAAAGCGAGGGAGAAGAAAACTACGATCGCTTCTCTATCGGGCAGTACTCCCTTTAATACGAAACAATAAGGTCTTTCACGATTTATATCAATATTATATTACCAGGACAAATAATCCACTAAAGAAAAAAGAAGCACTTGTTATACTCTGTAGTAAACTATTGAAAGTATTTCATGGGTTAAGTCACCAAGAAGTTTTGTTTGATGGAGAACGGATGAGACAGGATATTTCCGTCTTCCCCGCCTAACATATCCAAGGTAGAGCTTAATGTAAAAAATAATTCACAAGATGACACAGTAGCTGGCTTATAAAAAGACATATGACTTAGAGTCTATATAGGAGCAGGATGCCAGCCTCTACCTTATGATGAAACCAAACGAAGGAATGTAAGCGCGCGACGCTAAGAGACATGGGAGGGTACGTTCTCGTAAGAATAGTAGAGACCAAAGTGCATCAAATAATGTACCTTTGTCAATTAATCCCTATTGACTCTAGCGAAGCGTCTTCTTCATTCCCAGTTATTTTATAAAATGGGGAAAACCACCTGTGATAAGTCTGAAATAAGTTAAAAAAAATTTTTTATTTCACCAATAATCTACTACAAACGTTGGTATATCAACTTTTCCGGAGGGAGTCTTCGTGTATTCCGGCTGCTCTGTTTTTCCAACTAATTATATTTCCTCTTGTAAAAAGTATGCGAAAGCAGCCGCTATTTACTAGCTATATTAGAAATTGTTCGTCTTTACAGAGTATCTATTTAGTTATGTCCCATCCTCTTTTGGTTTATTTCACCTTAGGCACAATATATTTTGTCAAAAAAATCGTCAGTGGCGGAGCAAAGAAGATGAATACTAGCAAATTAATACGAACGAGAAAACTAATTGCAATTAATGTTGCGAGAATGATAATGCTATTAAAGAAACGACGAATACATGTGTCAAATGCAAGGGCATAAATCCATTTTTTCTCCCCATTGCCCCTCGGAGGATCAGCAAGAAAATAGATGCAGTAAATATAATAAATCCATGCAAAAAAAGTGAAGAAAACAAGTGGGAATTGAAAAAAGCCAAGTACTGGGCTCACCACAATTAAAGAATAGTAAACCGAAATCAGACTAATAATGGTAAGAAAAAAGACAATAAAGGAAAGCGATTTATTATCTTTATGTTTCTGGTAAGCCTCCTCGAAGGCAATACGAATGCTATATTCTACCTCGTTATGAATGCTCTCCATGCTATGAATCAGACCAATGCCAGCAGGAACTAAGCCATACACTAGACCGCCACGAAAAAGATATATCCAAAAATAAAACCCAGCAGTCGTATACTGAGCGACTGTGTTGATGAAAAGTATAATCTTATTATTCAATATGTTCACCCTTTTTCATGTCTATATGATAGTTATACATGTAAACGGAAACATAATCAATAGAGATTTAGCGGAGAAAGGCGAAAGGATTTTATCCCTGTTCCCCATAGATTTAAAAATGAAAGGTATTCTTTTTCAACCGATTAACAATATATTTAGCTTGAACAATCATAAATAGAAAAAACAACGGGATAGCTATCCAAACAAGCTTGCGATGCCACTGCAAATTACGGTGCAAGAGAAAGGTAGAGAATAAATTCGTCAGCAGAAAATTAGTCATAAAAAATCACCCTTTTTTTCTTAGTGTGAGAAGAAAGGGTGATTATTATTCAAGCATCAGTAGCTGAAATAGCTTCAAGCGCATCCCGACATGTTGGGTAAACACGCATATTTAACTTCTTTCCATATGTATATTCAATCGTATCAATTGCCATGTTGACTTGCATACCGGTAATAATTAGTTCTGTGCCCATGAGCGCAAGGATATCTTTAATCCGGATAATTCCTTGTTGAACAGTTTCATCATATTTAAGCAGTCCTTGTAAATCGATTATAAAATAGTTTTCTTTTGTTCTAGCGGCATATTCCGCAATATTGGTGACCATCTGGCTAAAACGTTCTTCGGTTAAATTGCCGATAAGGGGAAGAACAGAGGCATTTTTTTGCACAGAAATAATTGGTGTCGATAAGTTATTAATTTCATCTATGTATTCCTTAATAAGCTGCTCGGATTCCTTTTGAACGGTAATATCTTTTTGAATGCCGACAAAGAATAACTTCTTTTCCTCACCAATATAGATAGGATAGAGCGACAGTTCATTCCAGAACATTTCTCCATTTTTTCGATAATTCTTTATTGTAACCACAATGGATTCTTTCTTCGCAATCGCATTTCGAAGGTGTTGAAGCTGGGGCTGATCTTTGGCTCCTTGTTGTAAAAAACGACAGTTCTTTCCTAAAATATCAACCGCTTGATAGTTGGTTAGTGTTTCAAAGCCTTTATTGACATAAATAATAGGATTATCTTCTAAGCTAGGGTCTGTAATGACAATCCCTGCACCGACACGGTCGATAGCTTCTTTGATAAATGTATCTCGGAAAATCTGTGAATAATCATATTGTCTCACTTTAGTCGCCCCTTTCTTCTTCCAGTATAACAGTTTCAAGGATTGGCGACATGGATGAGCAGGTAACATTTCTGTTACAAGCCAAAATTCAGCTGACCTTTTATTAGCTTTTTTTCTATATAAAAAGAAAAAGGAGTGATAAAGATGACACTAGGATTTGATTGTGCTACCAAATTAACAGAGAAAATGGCAAAGGATTTAAAAGGAGCAGGATTCCGCTATGCGGCACGATATTTAGGAGACAGCTGGAAGTCATTTGACAAGAAAGAGGCAGAGATTATCCAAAAGACAGGAATAAAACTAATTAGTATTTTTCAAAAAAGCGCTAATAAACTTTCTTATTTTACGGAAAAGCAGGGAATAGTGGATGGAAAGGATGCAGAAAAGTGGGCGAAGGCAGTCGGGCAACCTGAGGGAACGGCCATCTATTTTGCCGTTGATTGTGATGTGGCAGGGAAGCAAATGCAGCTAATTCAAGCTTATTTTTCAGCAATAAAAAAACAGTTAAGGTCATATAAAGTAGGGATATATGGTTCCTATGCAGTGATGTACGCATTGCGGGATTATGCTGATTATTTTTGGCAAACTTATGCGTGGTCGCGCGGAGAAATCGCTCCCTTCATTCATATGTATCAACATGAAAATAATATTATCATAGAAGGCGTTAATATCGACCGAAATCGAATTATGCAAGAGCCTGGATATTGGGGAACAGAAGTGGTACTGACGAGTAAGTATACGGTACGACAAGAAACTGATGCATTCCTGACAGCGGCAGATGCCAAATCTGGTCAAAATAAAAGAGGAACCGTCAAACCAGGAACATATACGATTTTTAATACCTCACAAGGGATGATAAATGTTACAACGGTAGCAGGAAAGCCCGGATCTTGGATTAACCCACAAGAAGAAACGATCCATATTGTCTCAAGTGGCGAAACATTAACGAAAATCGCCAAAACATATGGTACCACTATTTCAGCAATCCAAGCAAAGAATCCACAGATAAAGAATATTAATCTTATTTATACTGGGCAAGTAATAAAAATTTGAATTGACTAGACATATTTATAAAAAATAAAGGGTTTTAAAAATAGAATAGCGAATAAGAAAGGGAGGTGAAAAATAAAAATGAAATTGATAGAAAATGAAGTTCGTTGGGGAATTATTGGCTGTGGAGATGTAACAGAGGTTAAGAGTGGACCAGGCTTTCAATTAGCAGAAAATTCAAAGCTAGTCGCAGTCATGCGAAGAAATGGAGAATTGGCAAAGGATTATGCCGAGCGTCATAATGTTCCAAAATGGTATGACAATGCGGAAGCCTTGATCAACGATCCAGAAGTAGACGCGGTTTACGTCGCTACTCCACCAGCTTTTCATAAAGAATACACAATCCTTGCCGCAAAAGCAGGCAAACCAGTGTATGTAGAAAAACCGATGGCAAGAAATTATCAAGAATGCCTAGAGATGATTGAAGCATGTAAACAAGCAGATGTCCCTTTATTTGTCGCTTATTATCGACGAGCACTTCCTCGTTTTCTTAAAATAAAAGAAATTATTGATAGTGGTGTATTAGGGGATATTCGATTTGTGCGAACGATTCAATATCAACCTGCCTTAAAGGACGATCAAGCATGGAGAGTGCAACCAGAACTTGCAGGCGGTGGTCTTTTCCTTGATCTAGCAAGCCATACATTGGATATCCTAGATTTTCTACTAGGTCCAATTAAAGAAGCGAAAGGATTCGCAACCAATCAAAATGGCAGCTATCAAGCAGAAGATATAGTGACAGGCAGTTATCTATTTGAGTCAGGTATTCAAGGAACAGGCACATGGTGTTTCAGTGCCCATGACCACATCGATGAAAATGAAATCATTGGAAGCAAAGGCAAATTAACCTTCGCAACCTTTGGCAATGGTCCCATTACATTAACAACACCAGAGACAACGGAAGAGTGGGTAATCGAAAATCCCCGTCACATTCAGCAACATTTGATTCAGTTAATGGTGGATGAGTTAACTGGAAAAGGTACTAGTCCAAGCACTGGAATTAGTGGGGCAAGAACAAACTGGGTAATGGATCAGTTGATTAAGGGATATTATGGAGGAGAAGCACCTCGTTAGGAGGTGCTTCTTTTTTGTTTTGGGAGAGGAAGTTTGTTTAGTGCAGGAGAGCTATTTTATCTTAAAAGTTTTTTTAAATTCAGCTATGCCAATAAACAGCATCCAAATGCTCAATGGAATAAATACAATCACAAAAACTATCTCTGTAATCATATCTACACTAACTAAAATTAAAAGAAAGATGGTCACTATAGTTGCGTAATAGAATCTATTAATTTTCATCACCTTTTCTTAAGGAAATAGTTTACATTAAATATACAATATTATATAAAATGTGAAAATGGGATAAAGTATGAAATAGTTTAAGGGGAATCCGCGTTGAAAAAGGTGATCATTAGAGATGAAAGCCACTTTTAAGGTAATCCCGGAAGAAAGTGGCGTTCATCAAGGGAATGAAAGCCAGATTTAAGGTAATCCCCGAAAAAGTGGTGTTCATAAAAGAAATGAAAGCCAGATTTAAGGTAACCTTCGAGGAAAGTGGCGTTCATCAAGGGAATGAAAGCCACTTTTAAGGCAATCCCGGAAGAAAGTGGGGTTCATCAAGAAAATGAAAACCAGATTCAAGGTAATCCCCGAAAAAGTGGTGTTCATTAAAGAAATGAAAGCCAGATTTAAGGTAACCTTCGAGGAAAGTCGCGTTCATCAAGGGAATGAAAGCCAGATTTAAGGCAACCCTCGAAAAAAGTGGCGTTCATAAAAGAAATGAACCCCACTTTTAAGGCAACCCTCGAAAAAAGTGGTGTTCATAAAAGAAATGAACCCCACTTTTAAGCTAACCTCCGAAAAAAGTGGGGTTCATCAAGAAAATGAAAACCAGATTCAAGGCAATCCTTGAAAAAAGTGGCGTTCATAAAAGAAATGAACCCCACTTTTAAGGCAACCCTAAGTAAAAATGACCTTCATAAAATCTCAGTCCCCATACCTACGCCAAAAAATCCCGAAGCATCACGCAATGTCTCGGGATTTTTCAAATTTAATTCTCTTTCGAACCTGTATTAGCTCTTCGGATAAAGAACGATAGAACCAATGCAACACTAGCAATAATCGTTGCCACAATAAAGGCGTCGTTAATGCCGCTAATCGTAGATGCTTGTGCTGCTTTTCCATAGATAGTGGAAATAGCTAAGGTTTGGCCAGCTCCTGTTGGTAATCCAGTAAGGCCTGCTAAACCTTGACCCAGCTGTGCAAACTTCTCTGCGATATAGGGATTTGCTGAAGAGATAATATTGTTATAGTTATCTAAATGAAAGGCTGTGCGATTTGTCATGACTGTAATTAAAAAGGCGGTACCGATACTTCCTGCTACAGTTCTTGCTGTATTGGAGACAGCAGTACCGTGGCTTGTTAAGCTTAATGGAAGTTGATTCATTCCTTCTGTCATAACGGTCATCATAATAAAGGACATACCAAACATCCGGAAAATATGAAGCATCATTAAATGGGAATAGGATGTTTGCATCGTTAATTGTGTGAATCCCCATGTAGTGAGCACCGTAATAATTAAACCGATAATTGCAAGCGGTCTGGCGCCAAAGCGGTCAAAGAGTTTTCCAGCAATCGGCGACATAATCCCCATGATAATCGCACCTGGTAACATTAATAATCCGGAATCTAGTGCAGTGAATCCGCGGATATTTTGCAAGTAAATTGGTAAAAGCAGCATTGCTGCAAACATTGCCATATTTACAATCATGCTTATTAATGTTGTTAAAGTAAAGATACTATATTTGAATACACGTAAGTCGACCATAGGAGCATCGGTTGTAAGTTCTCTCCAGACGAACAGGCATAAGAAGATAACACCAATTATTAGAGAAAGAACGACAACTTTGCTGTCCCAGCCGTTATTCCCAGCCTCACTAAATCCGTAAAGCAAGGAGCCTAGACCGACTGTACAAGTAATAAAGCCGATTGTATCAAAGACTGGATTTGAAACTTTTGTTACATCTTTCATCCATGCAATTGCGATAATTAAATCGAGAATACCAATTGGAATTACAAGCTCGAATAACACTCTCCAAGAATAGTGACCAATTAACCAGCCTGATAACGTTGGACCGATGGCAGGGGCGAAAATCATTACAACACCCATGATCCCCATTGCTGTTCCGCGTTTTTCTGGCGGGAAAATAATTAAAAAGACGGTCATTAAAAGTGGCATTAATAAACCTGCACCTGCTGCTTGGATGATGCGTCCGATTAATAGCATCGAAAATCCAACAGAGGTAGCACAAACAACAGAACCAATCGTAAAAGCGGAAATCGCCGCAATAAGTAATTTCCTTGTGCCTAGTTTATTAATCAAAAATGGGGTGATTGGAATAAACACGCCATTTGTCAGCATATATCCAGTGGATAGCCATTGGACCGTGCTTGTTGATACATTTAAATCATTCATAATATGTGGAATTGCCACATTTAATAAAGTCTGGTTAAGAATCGCAACAAACGCACCTAGCATTAAGGCGACAATTACTTTGCTGCGGTTTATTTCTTCGGTAGTTTCTAATGGTTTATAAGGAGCTTTTGTCTTGGATTCTTTAGCTTCAGCTAGGTGATCCTCTTCGTCCGCTATTGCTTTATTAGATTCCATAGCTTCGGCTACGCCATCTTCTATGTCAGGCTTCGCTTTATCAGCTTCCTCATTCATAGCCTCCGCGTGTTCTCCCATATCAACTTCCTTAGACGGTTTTACCGGTTCCACCATATCCGCTTTTTCAAGGGATGACGGAATGTCGTTTTCCCTCTTAGCATCTTCTATTACGCTGTCTGGTTTAGCTACTGTCTTCTTTTTTCGTAAAAAAAGATTGATGATTAGTAGGAGAAGTAGGCTTCCTATAATATAGCTTGTGATGTAAGTGGTCATATCCATCACCTACTTATGAATTCTTACGGAAACGTTCATACCTGGGATTAGTTTTAGACCGCCGTAGTTATCAATAGAGATTGTTACGGGAATAACTTGTGTTTCTTTTGTATAGTTTCCTGAGCTGTTGTTGCTTGGCAGAAGGGAGAAGGTGCCTGCTGTTGCAAGTCCTAGACTGTCTATTTTCCCTGTTAATACGGTATCTGGGTAAGCATCGATATATAAATCTACTTCTTGGCCGACTTTTACTTTGTTGATGTCTGTTTCATCGACATTTGCAGTAACCCAAAGATTGTCTAAATCATAGCTTTTGGCAAGGGAAGTTCCTGCTGCGATAAAGGTATTTGGCACAGCGCTTGATTGCACAATCGTGCTGTTGTCAGGAACGGTAATAGGCATATCAGTTGTACCTGTTTCTGTTACAACTTCTACAGTACCAATCTTTTGATTTTTGTTAAAAGCGGTACCTGTTTCGCCTTTCCATTCTGTTAATTTTCCAGTTGCTGGTGAAGCGATGCTGATTTGTTGTCCCGCGATTTGGGCATTATCTGTTTTAATATAGGATACGGATTGATCGTAGAAGTAATAGCCGGCGAATCCTCCGCCAACTAAAACGATTAAAAGGATAATATTTAATAAGATCATGCGTTTATTATTCATTGTTGTTCCTCCTCGGTTTCCATTAAAATGGCTAATATTTTCCCATTTAGTTCTAGGATTTTGGTTATTTCTTCTTCTGGAAGCTGCATAACTTCTCTCACTTTGTTAGCTAGAATGGACGTGCCTGCGAAATATTGTTGCATGACTTGCTGTCCTTCTTCCGTTAGTTGGATATTGACAGATCGACGATTTTCTTCAGGAATGGTTCGTTCGATTAATTCGCGTTGGGATAGTCGATCGATAATACCGCTAACGGTGCTTTTAGTTAAAGATAATTTTGTAGCTAATTCTCCTATGCCGATGTTGGGCTGGAAATAAATCCTGTACAGTGTTTTAAGTTGTACTGCTGTTAGATCTAATTTTTTCGCATCAAGTTGAACTAAGTGGTTGTAGGCTTTGTTAATGCGAGCATAAGAGCGGATTAATTCATTGTTTAACGACCCGTTCATCTGAATAATTCTCCCTTCCATATTGTTTTTATAGGAACTGTTCGTATACGAACTATTGGATTGTCGCATATTTTTTGCTGGAAGTCAACGGTTTTAATAAGGAGAAGAAATGGATTATTGTTGGTAATATTTCGAGGAGGATTACGGCTAGAAATACTACCATTGTCTGCTTTTACAATCCCTCCTTTTCTTTATAAAACTCCTCTGCAAATAAAGCTAGAAAAGCATCAACTACTAGTGGGTCAAATTGTTTTCCTTTATTGTCTTTAATTTCTTCAAGGATAGTTTCTAATTGGAGTTCTTTTCGATAGACTCGTTTGGAAGACATTGCGTCGAAACTATCTGCTACTGCCACAATGCGGGCGACTAATGGAATTTCTTCGCCTTTTAAACCTTTTGGATAGCCTTTTCCATCAAAGCGCTCGTGATGGTATAACACAATATCTAATATGCCACTATTTTTATAATGTCTAACGTGTTTAATGATTTCAAATCCCTTTGTCGTATGTGTTTTGATTAATTTATATTCCTGTTCTGTTAATTTTCCCGGCTTAGTCAAAATATGCTCTGGTATGCCTATTTTCCCAATATCGTGAAGTAGTCCGCCAATATGAATGACCTCACATAAATAATGGGGTAAATTCATTTTTTGGGCGATCTTCATTGCGTATTTTGCCACATTTTTCGAATGGTGCATGGTATAGGAATCTCTAGAGTCGAGTGCGTTAGAAAGTACTTTTGTTAAAGCTAAATTATCTTCAAGCACCCTTTGGACTCGAGACATAAAAGCTACAGAAATGAACGTAATGAGAAGGTAGGTAAATAAATAGATAATAAAGGTACTGAAAGATGCGGATGGTTCGGGGAGAAAGAAAAATCTACAAGTAACCACCAAAAAAGTTAACAGGAAAATCACCCAAATGGGGCTACTGTAAAAGCCTATCCCCAAAAAAATAGTGCATAAAATGTATAAAACAAAATAGTTATCTTGATTTTCAAGAATAAAACGATTCAAAACGATACTAACAAATAAGAGAATAAAGAAATAATAACGGAAATAAGCAAAATTATTCCAAAATCGCCGATGCATAAAGACCCCCCATTACTACAATCGTAAGAAACTTCTTTTATCCCACTTCTTAACGGACAGTAAGACTTCCACCTCAAGCTTATGAAAATAGGTGGGAGATTAACTGTCCGTTAAGGTCACTAAACAGCAGTGGGGATGAAGCGGAAGCCCCGCTACTGGAAGTTTCACTTTATTGAAAGCATTCCCTAATATTCCTATTTAATAAGCCGGAGGAAAGAGAAATATTTTCTAAATAAACGTTCATACTAACAATAAATGAATAATCTCTGGGGTGATCAGATGAATGAGCAACAGCGTTCTATGTTTGATAGATTAGTTTCCATTCAAGAGAAGTATACAAAAGAAGCACAAACGTATTGGAGTATGTATTCCAATTTGGATACATGGCAGTTTTGGGTGGCAGTACTGATGTTAGTTGTTCCACTGGTCGTCTTGTATTTTACGATTGACCGCAAACGTATTTTTATTATTGGATTCTTTGGATTTGCCGTGCATATGTTATTTTCCTATGTAGATGCAATAGGTATTCGCTTCGGTTTATGGGCATACCCATATCAGTTGCTACCGTTTTTGCCGAGCTTCTCACTGGATGGTTCCATTATTCCGATAGCCATTATGCTAGTCTATCAGTGGACATTGAAGCATGGTAAAAATTTTTATCTTTATGCAACCATTTTAGCGGTCATCTTTGGCTTTGGTTTCAAACCATTGTTAACAAGTCTCGGGTTATTTGAACCATATAAATGGGTTAATTATTTCTATATCTTTTTGATTTATTGGTTTCTATATGTTGGTGGATATTTAGTGACAAAATTATTTACTAAGTGGCAGGAAGGATACGAGTAATTTATCTATTTTGGGCAAGGATAAGAATGGACAATTAGTATAGATTGGAGTTATTAGATGCTCGTTCTTATCCTTATTGTAATCTTATTTAATGGGATTGCTTTTTTTATTCCTAAACGTTTGACGCCTATTGAAATGTTGACAACTACATTATTTGCAATGTTCCTTCAACTAATAACAGATACCTATCTTGATTTGAAATATGATTTATATGGATATTTTAGAAGATTGGGAGAGTTTCATTTATATTTTGGGAATTTATCCGACGATTAATGTCATTTTTTTGAATTATTTTCCGTATAAAGAAGGAATGAAAACAAAGATAATCTATGTCTTCATCTGGGGAGTCATTGCGATGGTGTATGAAACCATCTTTATATGGAGTGGTACTTTTTATTTGAATGGCTGGAAGCAAATTTATTCAGTTTTCACCTACCCTGTTCTTTATGTGATGCTAATGCTCTTTCATCAATTTTCGGTAAAGATGATAGAAAAAAGCACAAGAGATAGATGCAAATAGTCAGCCTAATATTGGTATAATGAATGAAAGACTAGATATTAGGGTGGTTTCTGATGACAATTCTTATTTTTATATTAGCTGGTTTAGCTGAAATTGGTGGAGGCTATCTCATCTGGCAATGGCTGCGAGAGGGAAAGTCTTATTATTGGGGGATTTTTGGAGGAATATTGCTCGTATCATATGGGATTATTGCGACCTTTCAATCGTTTATGTCATTTGGAAGAGTGTATGCTGCTTATGGCGGCATTTTTATCGTTCTGTCTGTTTTGTGGGGATGGGGAATAGATCGAAAAACACCAGATATTTATGACTGGATAGGTGCAGGGGTTTGTTTAGTGGGGGTAATGATTATGGTCTTCGCACCTCGTCACTAGATGATAGGAGAGCTATTTTTAGAAGTTTATTTTTGTATATCCACAGTTGAATCCTCATTCGCTAATGGGGGAATTTATAGGAGAGTTCGTATAAGTAATTCTCCTACTTTCATTGATAAATCCTCAGCGATTATTATTTCCTCTTTTAATAATGGGCAACAGCTTTTAGAAAAAGTTTTTTATAAAACTTGATGTATATCAAGTAAAAAAAACTCCTTTCTCTTTACAATAAAGGTGTAAAAAGAAGGAGGAAAAGAAAATGTCTAAAGCTGTTTTTCAATTAGAGCCACTTACATGTCC
The DNA here is from genome assembly GCF_012933555.1 of Niallia alba. Classification (GTDB taxonomy): domain Bacteria; phylum Bacillota; class Bacilli; order Bacillales; family Cytobacillaceae; genus Niallia; species Niallia alba. The sequence goes on along the minus strand of NZ_JABBPK010000001.1, from coordinate 4,633,922 downwards.
ATCTTGTATTAAAAAATTGGAAGGGATTCTCCATAAAACAAGTGGAGTTGTTTCAGCAAAAGTATTATTTAGCTCCAGTAAAGTAAAAGTTGAATATGATTCCCATATTTTAGAGACTCAACAAATAAAAAATATCCTATGTAAAATAGGTTATTCTGTCTTAGCTGTAAAGTAGGTGGATAGAAGATGAACAAACATAAGAATCATTACATGATAATTTCAGGGACACTAATTTTAGTTGGGATGATAACGGGAATGCTGGGGAAGGAGACGGGAAAAGGTTACTTTCTAATAGTGGCTGCTGTCATTGCTAGTATACCAATTGCAAGGAAAGCTTTCCTTGCATTACGAATGAAGGCATTTAGTATTGAATTATTAGTAACCATTGCTGTCATTGCAGCCCTTTTTATAGGGGAATATGTAGAAGCATCTATTGTTGCTTTTCTGTTTCTATTTGGCGCTTTTCTGGAAGTTCGTACATTGGAAAAAACGCGATCAAGTCTAAAGTATTTAATAAATATGACCCCACAAAAGGCAACGGTAATAAGGGATAAAAGGCAAGTGGAAGTATCAGTAGAAGAAGTGATAAAAGGGGACCGAGTTATATTACGCTCTGGTGGGCAAGTTCCTGTGGATGGAAAAGTGATCACTGGAAAGGCATTGCTAAATGAAGCGGCAATTACCGGAGAGAGTATTCCTGTAACGAAAAAAACTGGAGATACCTTATATAGCGGTACGATGGTAGATAGCGGTTATCTGGAGATGCTTGCAGAAAAGGTTGGTGATGATACTACCTTTGCCAAAATTATTGAATTAGTAGAAGAAGCGCAAGAATCGAAAACAAAAACGGAGAAGTTTTTAGATAGATTTGCACAATTATATACACCGGGAGTGGTTTTGCTAGCAATTATCGTTTATGCCATTACAAGAAATCTTCATTTAGCCATTACTTTGTTAGTGATTGCCTGTCCTGGGGCATTGGTTATCGGAGCTCCTGTATCAAATGTGGCGGGAATTGGCAATGGAGCAAGAAATGGCGTTCTCGTCAAAGGTGGGGAAGTAATGGAAATACTTTCAAAAGTGGATATATTAGTGTTTGATAAAACGGGAACATTGACAAAAGGGAAGCCGGAAGTAACTGACATAAAAACCTTTGGAGAGATAAGCGAGAATGAAATTTTACGTTTGGCTGCAGAAGCAGAAAGCGGTTCTGAACATCATTTAGGAAAAGCGATAGTAAAAGAAGCATTCACAAGAAGATTAGTATGGAACCAAGTACCTAATACGATAGAGATTATAAAAGGAAAAGGAATTAGTGCTAAAGTAGAAGGTTTTACGGTCGTCATTGGCAATCGTTCGATGATGCTTGAATCTAGCATTGAAATGACAACAGGTGTTATCCAATATGCAGTAGCACGTGAAAACCTTGGAAATACTGCTATCTTTGTGGCTGTGAATGGAGGAATAAAGGCAGTAATTTCTGTTGCTGACCAAATAAGAGAAGATGCGGTTACTTCTTTACAAGAATTAAGAGCAGATGGGATTCGCAAAGTAGTCATGTTAACGGGTGATAATCAAGCAACAGCCAAAATAGTGGCAACTCAGCTTGGAATAGAAGAGTATCATGCGGAATTATTACCAGAAGATAAAGTAGAAATGATAAAAGCATTACAAAGGAAAGGACATATGGTAGCCATGGCTGGCGACGGTATTAACGATGCACCTGCTATTGGAACGGCAAATATCGGAGTGGCAATGGGAGAGGGAGGAACCGATGTTGCCATGGAAACGGCTGATATCGTATTAATGGCTGATCGATTGTCCCAACTATCCCATGCATATGCTTTATCAAAAGCAACGATTCGCAATATGAAAGCAAACACGTATTTTGCAGTTGGGGTAGCGTTTATTTTATTAATGGGTGTCCTGCTCGATTATGTTCATTTGGCTTCGGGGATGTTTATTCATGAAGCAAGTGTGCTAATTGTTATTTTACATGCGATGAGATTAGTGCGCTTTAATAAGACAAATAGAAAGGTCCCAATAGTAAGTAGCAAGGAAAGTCATGCTAAACATGCTTAAATTACTTGGTGAAATGGTAGAATAGGAGGAGGAGGGGTGCGGCATGCCGAGCAAGCAGCAATCTTGTGATCATACTTTTAAATGCAATCATTCAACAGAATCTATTCATTCTTGTGTATCATCGGTGCCTATTTTCAATCATTTAGAAAAAGAACAAATGGCAGAAATTATGGATATGGTGCAATCACTAATCTATAAAAAAGGAGAAATCCTTTATCATGCTGGTGATCCATCCGACTCTTTATCTATTGTCAATAAAGGAAAAATAAAAATTTACCGTTTATCAGAGTCTGGGAAAGAACAGCTTATTCGTATTTTGCATCCTGGTGACTTTACAGGCGAGTTAGCGTTATTTACAGAGACAATCCATGAAGCATACGCAGAAGCAATGCTGGAGACACATGTCTGTATCATCAAGCGTGCGGATTTACACACATTATTATTACGGTATCCAACGATTTCTTTCAAAATTTTGGCAGAATTTGCTGCCCGTTTAGAACAATCAGAAAAGCAAACAACCAATCTCGCAACAGAAAAAGTGGAAAAACGAATCGCTCTTTATTTGATAGAGTGTTTAGGCGAAGGAAAAGATCTAAAGCAACCGCAAGAAATCAAGCTACCAATGACAAAAAAAGATTTAGCCTCCTATTTAGGAACCACACCTGAAACAATCAGCCGTAAATTATCCGATTTTGAAGAACAAGGATATATTGAACAAAAACCACAAAACAAAATGAAAGTTTGGGGACATGCCCTTGCCGAATTAACTCGGTAAATGGCGTGTCCTTCTGTTTTCTAAAAAAATAGTTCTCCCCACGGAAAGCGAAGTTATGCAGGCTACGGGTAAATAGCCACAAACTTTACGAAAACAACCTTTTCTTAACATGAAATCGCAAGAGATGAGACAAAATACAGTTATTAACAATCCATTTTTTCAGCAAGAATTACAACAAGAAAATAGGGTGATGAAAATTAAATTAATGCTTAAGGCCTTTTTAGATAATATAACATTAATAATTACATTTATGTTTTTGGTACTGCAGCTAAAAGAATACCTTGTATTGCGTTATAAAAATATTCTCAAGTATATGTGGGCTTTACCCATTGTTGTTAGTCTACTAAGTATAGGTGTAATGTGGGAGCCACTGATATATGGGGAAGTACGCTTAGATTTACGAGGTGTTCCTATTTTCTATATTTCTTATTTATTGGGCTGGAAATATGGATTAATTTCCACTTTCTTACCAGCTCTATATCGTTATCATCTAGGTGGAACAAGTGTTTTACAAGGAATTTTCCAGGCCATCATCCTTCCATTTGCAATAGGAGCTTTTTTTCAGAATAGGAAATGCTATAATCCGCCATATTCCATTCTAAATATTAGGCATATGTTAAGAGCGTTTAACTGTTATCAGGTTATAAGATTTTTCCTTATTCTTCAGACGACCAATGTATCGTTTATTACAGTCATTTGTCTGATATTATTTGAGATAGCTGCTGTTCTTTGCATTTTTTTTATGCAAAATGATGTAAGCAGAAAGCTATTATTTCGGAAAGAACTAGAATATCATTCAAGGCATGATAGCATGACCAACTTATATAATCTGCGTTTTTTTCGAACAAATGTTGAAAAATTAATGGGAAGTAATGTACCTGTTGTCATCGCCATGATGGATGTAGATTATTTTAAAAAATATAACGATACCCATGGTCATCCAGCAGGTGATGCAGTTCTGCGCACTATTGCCCAGCTATTAAATGACTCTATGAGAAAAGAAGATGTTTTTGCCCGATATGGTGGAGAGGAATTTATTATTTGTTTTACAAACATAACGAATATGCAAACAGCTGTAAACATTGCTGAGCGATTTCGCAAAAATGTGGAGGATTATCGATTTTTTGGAGAAGAAACCCAGCCAGATGAAAAAGTAACCGTTTCCATTGGATTAGGAGGTCTATCCGATGGCAAATCATTAGATGAGTTAATTAAAGAAGCAGATCAAATGCTATATAAAGCAAAGAAAACAGGCAGAAATGTTGTAGAATGGAACAGTTCCTCTTAGGGTGGGGGACTACCATTCGTAATGGGGGAAATGGGCGCAAGGTGTTTATTCTCAAAAAGAAAAGACAATCCCATCTATCGAGTGAAAAATGATGGAATTGTCCTATAATAAATATTCGTATATCGTTTACTTGTGAGAATCATTTGCAAAGACCGACTCCAATTCTTTCATTAATAATTCTGCGCCTTCCTTGCTTAACACAAGCTTTCCGTTACCAAAACTGATGTTATCGGGTGAGACTTCCCCAGTAATCGCACATTCTTCAAACGCTTTATACTTCTGAAAGACGATTTTTTCCCCTTCGACAAAAATTTCCAAAGGATCCTTAATTTCAATTCCTAATGTTCTTCGCAATTCTCTTGGAATAACAATACGTCCTAATTCATCTACTTTTCGAACAATTCCTGTGCTTTTCATACTTTTTCCCTCCCCATACATTTTTTTAATATATATCCTATATTTTAACATACCGATTACGGAATGAAAGAAAAATATTTTGAAATAAAGGTAAATAGATGGAGCAAATCACTAGAATTTGTTACTAGATATCCTCTATACTTTGTAGATGAGGAAATCTTTTCCTAATTTAGAGAAGGAGGAAATCATTCATGTCTACAACGATTCCACAAATCACACTTAATGATGGTCTTGTTATTCCTGCAATTGGCCTTGGTACCTATAATTTACGAGGAGCGTCTGGCGTTCAGGCAATAACCTCAGCGATTGATACGGGCTATCGTTTACTAGATTCTGCTTTCAATTACGAAAACGAAGGAGCACTAGGAGAAGCTGTTCGCCGCAGCACAGTAAGCAGAGAACAGTTATTCATAACTTCCAAACTTCCAGGTCGACACCACCAGTACGACAAAGCACTCTACACCATCCAAGAATCACTTTACCGCACAAAGTTAGATTATTACGACTTATTTCTTATTCACTGGCCAAATCCCAAAACAGATTTATACGTAGAAGCATGGCAAGCATTAATTGACGCAAAAAAATGGGGTCTCATCCGCTCTATTGGCGTATGCAATTTCCTACCAGAGCATCTCGAACGCTTGAAAAAAGAAACTGGCGTACTGCCAAGTATTAACCAAGTAGAACTACACCCATTTTTTTCACAAAAAGAACAACTAGCCTACGACAAAGAAAACGGCATCGTAACCGAATCATGGAGCCCACTCGGCCGAGCAAACAATGTATTAGAAAACGAAACCATTCAACAAATAGCAGAAGCACACGGAAAATCAATATCCCAAGTCATCCTCAGATGGCACACCCAACTAGGAGCATTGCCAATTCCAAAATCAAGCTCCCCACAACGCCAACGAGAAAACTTAGAAATATTCGATTTTACACTGACCGAAGAAGAAATGAACAAAATTTCTAGTCTTACTCGTGCAGATGGCCGGATTGCCGATCAAGATCCAGCTGTTTATGAGGAGTTTTGAGGTAGGCTGACTTAAGGAGTGGGGAATTGGGCGGTAGTTGAGGGTATTCGCGGGAAAATGGTTATGTATTTGGGCGGAGTTTGGTGGGAATTAGCTAGAGCATGGGGGAAATCAGCCAAAGCATTGTTATATCAGCCAAACTAGGGAGGAAATCAGCCAAAGCATGGATATATCAGCCAAACTAGAGAGGAAATCAGCCAAAGCATGGATATATCAGCCAAACTAGAGAGGAAATCAGCCAAAGCATGGATATATCAGCCAAACTAGAGAGGAAATCAGCCAAAGTATGGATATATCAGCCAAACTAGGGAGGAAATCAGCCAAAGTATGGTTATATCAGCCAAACTAGAGAGGAAATCAGCCAAAGCATGGATATATCAGCCAAACTAGGGAGGAAATCAGCCAAAGCATGGATATATCAGCCAAACTAGGGAGGAAATCAGCCAAAGTATGGATATATCAGCCAAACTAGGGAGGAAATCAGCCAAAGCATGGATATATCAGCCAAACAAGAGAGGAAATCAGCCAAAGCATGGTTATATCAGCCAAACTAGAGAGGAAATCAGCCAAAGTACAGATATATCAGCCAAACAAGAGAGGAAATCAGCCAAAGCATGGATATATCAGCCAAACAAGAGAGGAAATCAGCCAAAGCATGGTTATATCAGCCAAACTAGGGAGGAAATCAGCCAAAGTATGGTTATATCAGCCAAACTAGAGAGGAAATCAGCCAAAGCATGGATATATCAGCCAAACTAGAGAGGAAATCAGCCAAAGCATGGTTATATCAGCCAAACTAGGGAGGAAATCAGCCAAAGTATGGATATATCAGCCAAACTACAGATATATCAGCCAAACCCAATTCCTTCCCCCACAAAAAGGAATTCCAAGCAATAAAATAGAATAACTGAAATAGAAAAAGAGAAAGGAAGTGGTAATTTGTTTTTAAACGAAGTTTGCAAGAGTGATAGATTAAAATCTACAGAAATACTCATTAAAAGGTTAAAAGAAACGCATAAACTAAGACCGAATGTAATGAAAGACTTAAGGAAACTGCTTACTGGTTATAATGGCGAGAAAGAAATGAAGTATCATCTACAATTTTTACCAGAAAAGGATTGCCTCATTATCCATAATCTTCGCCTTTACGATGGAAAAAACCATTTTCAGATCGACTACCTCATCCTCACCCAACGATTCGCTCTTATTGTCGAATGCAAAAACTATTACGGAGAAGTGGAAATCGACTCCAACTTTAATCAAATGATTCGAACAGGAGATGAAAAGGTAGAAGGTTTTTCTAATCCAATTTCCCAAGCAAAAAGACACCAGCGTCAATTACTAACATACTTCAAACAGCATAATCTCCCACCACTCCCCATCGAATTCATCGTAATTTTCAGCAATCCCTCCACTATTATAAAAGGAGATCCATCCATTAAAGACGTAGTCATTCACAGCCACAGTTTTTCAGAAAAATGGGATAAGCTCGTCGCGAAATATAGAAGGGCTTCCATTGTTGATATCAAGTTGCTTCGCAAAGCAGCAAAAAACCTCTTGAAAAATAACACTCCAGAAACCGTCGATTTATTAAAAAAATACGGAGTTCAACCAAGCGACCTCATCACAGGTGTACAATGCCCATCTTGCGAAAAATTTGCAATGATACGCCAAAAACGCAAATGGTTCTGTCCTCACTGCAACACATATGACAAAGATGCGCATCACCAAACTGTGACCGATTACCTTTTATTAATAAAAGCCACTATTACAAATAAGGAATTCCGCAAATTTGCCAACGTTTCTTCACGTGAGACAGCTGCAAAGATGCTAGTAAGAATGAATTTGCCAAGTAAAGGAGAAAACAAAGGGAGAAAGTATCATAAACCGTAAGTAATTAAATAAATATTCGAATGGATGATGAGTAGAGAATGAAACTGTGCTCATTATCCACCGAATATTGACCGAAATGGAGGAGGAATCAGCCAAAGTAGAAATATATCAGCCAACCCCGGGCCGAAATCAGCCAAAGTAGAAATATATCAGCCAACCCCGGGCCGAAATCAGCCAAAGTAGAAATATATCAGCCAACCCCGGGCCGAAATCAGCCAAAGTAGAAATATATCAGCCAATCCCGAGCCGAAATCAGCCAAAGCAGGAATATATCAGCCAACCCCGGGCCGAAATCAGCCAAAGTAGAAATATATCAGCCAACCCCGAGCCGAAATCAGCCAAAGTAGAAATATATCAGCCAACCCCGGGCCGAAATCAGCCAACCACCACCCAAAAATTCCACCTTACAACTTCTCCCCCAACAAAACCGCCATCAACCGCTTCTCCAACACAATATCAGTCGCATTTGGATTACTTTTCTCCAGCTTAGCCCCTTCTTCACAAAGTGCGGCTACTTTATCCTGGTCTCCGTTCACATACAATTCATAAGCAGCGGCAATTCGTTTGTTGCTCATTTGCTTAATGGCTAAAAATCGTTTAATTTCTTTGTTCTGATAAATGGAACGAATTTCTTCCATATCGCCTTCTAGGACAGTCAATAAAAATAATCGCTCTTTTGCCACTTCTACTCGGAAAAGGGAGATAAGCGCGTCTTTTCTTGCCCACAGCATATCATTAATTCTTTTTGCCTCTTCAAAATCTAAGCGTTCCATTGCTAGAACTTGCTGTATGCATAATGTCCACTGCGAAAAATAGTCACTGCCATCATCGCCATCTGGTAGGTTAAATAATTCTTCTGGCAATTCTTGATACAAAACACCTTTAGAAGTTTGGGCATAGACATAGAATTGGGAGTAGAGTTGCCATTGTTTCTTTTCTTTACTCCAAGCCATTTTTAACGACATTCCATCGTTAAAGCCATAGGGGATAATATTGGTTACCCCGATAAAGAGCCCGATGAGAACGAAAAGAGTTACAGGCAGGGGAAAAGCATCGCTACTTACTATCCAAGCAATGCCACCAACTACTGCACTACTGAGAAAATTGATGATTACGCCACCGCATAAATACAGCTTAAATGGAAATTTTCCTTCCACATACGGTGGTGGTGCCATTAAACATTGACCTAACGTACCTGGCACATGCAGCTTTTTCCATTTCAAGCCATCCTTAGTTGCAACGATTGTCCAAGAAAAAACGCGAAATGAAACAAACGAATAGCCAGTTAATTTTCCAAAAATAAGATGTCCAGCTTCATGTAAAATAATATGTATTACATAAAATAAGATTAAACAAATGACGCCGATAAGGAAATTAGTGATACTCCATTCTTGTGATAAAATAGCAAGCGTAAGTGTAGCGCCAAACACTCCCCCAATCAAAGCCATACCGAGCGTAGAAAGAAATTTCTTCATGCCATAACTCCAATCTTTAAGTATATTCTTAAAATCATTGTAACAAAGCTCTATACAATCAACTATCAGAAAAAGAAATTTATTCCACTCTTAATGGTCAGTAAGACTTCCCCCTAATGGAAGTTTTACTTTATCCCCAATCCAATAAATAGAATGAAAAGCAGATAAATAGTAAAATAATAGAGAAGGCTTACAAAAAAAGGAGTGTGTACATAAATGAAAACGGAACAACAATATTTTGAAGAAGGTTCAACGATTCAAGTATATATGGAGAATATGAGTACATTAAAAGAGGAAAGTTATGAAGTATATGAAAACTTCACCTTACCACAAGATGGATTTGCGGAGGAATTAAAGCAGCAAAAATTGCACTTCTTAACAATTACAGAAGATTGGTGTGGCGATGCGATGGTGATTAATCCTGTTCTCCGCAAAGTAGTCGAAGCTGCTGGTCTACCGATGCATGTGGCATTACGGGATGCGGATACGGATTTAATTGATCGTCATTTGACAAACGGCGGCAGAGCAATTCCAATGGTGCTTATTTTGAATGAACAAGGGGAACTAATTGGTAAATGGGGACCTCGTGCACCAGAAGTACAAGCAATGGTAACAGAGGGTCGCGCTAAGCTTCCAGCAAAAGAGGATCCAACATTTGATGAAAAGCAAAAAGAGTTTTATACCCAGTTACAAACAAAGTATCGCACGGACCCAGCTATTTGGGCATATGTGTATGAGAGCTTTAAGAGCAGATTACAAGAGATTATTAAATAAATCGATAACAGCCTCTAAATCAGGGGGCTGTTTATTTTTGCACCTCCTTCCAAACCTGGTAAATGTTTTTGTTTGACAACCAACCTTAAAATCATTAATATAATCGCATACGATATATCGGATACGATGTATCTTGTTCGATGTATTTTAATTTTCAGAAACTAAGCAACACATGGATCCTTTTATAGAATAAGAATCCATTAGTTCGAACACAATGAAAGCAACAGGTCAAACAAGAACTGCAACCGGTAGGATGTTTGGCTGCAGGAGGAGGAATGGATTCATGTTAAACATTTTTAAAAACTTTCAAAAAAAGGACTGGATGTTCATTTCATGTGCATTAGTCTTTATTATTTTACAAGTATGGCTTGATTTGAAGCTTCCGGATTATATGGCTGAAATAACTAGACTTGTACAGACAGAGGGAAGTGAGCTAAGTGACGTTTTAACACAAGGTGGATTTATGATCCTTTGTGCGGTGGGAAGTATGGTGGCTTCCATTATCACGGTTTTCTTTGCCGCAAAAGTTGCCGCTGGTTTTTCTAACCGTCTGCGTAAAAAAGTCTTTGATAAAACTTTATCTTTTTCAATGGAAGAACTTTCTGGTTTTTCTACGGCTAGTTTAATTACTCGTTCTACAAATGACATTATACAAGTGCAAATGTTGATTATCTTAAGCTTGCAAATTGTCATCAAGGCTCCAATTATTGCGGTTTGGGGGATCTTGAAAATTACCGGAAAGAGTTGGGAATGGACCGCTGCTACTGGTGTGGCAATTGCAGTACTATTAGTGTTAATAGCTACGATTGTTATCGTTGCCCTTCCTAAATTTAAAATTATCCAGAAATTAACGGATAATCTTAATATGGTAACAAGAGAGCATTTAAGTGGGATTCGTGTTGCTCATGCTTATAATGCATCCAACTATCATGAAAATAAGTTTGAGAAAGCGAATAAGGAACTAACTGATACGAATTTATTCACTACAAGAATCATGGCTTTGATGATGCCAACCATTTCCCTCATTATGTCAGGAATGACGCTTGCCATCTATTGGATTGGTGCTGTGTTAATTAATAATGCAGCCATGCCAGATCGCTTGCCAATATTCTCGGATATGGTTGTCTTCTCTTCCTATGCAATGCAAATCATCATGGCCTTTATGATGGTTTCCATTACATTTGTGCTGCTTCCTCGTGCTGCAGTATCGATTAAGCGAATCAACGAAGTGCTAAATACAGATGTGAAAATAAAGAGTGGTACGAAAACGGCTGGAGATAAGATCGGAGAGATTGAATTCCGCCAAGTTAGCTTTAAGTATCCTGGTGCAAGTGATTATATTCTTCGAGATATCAGCTTTACTGCTTCCAAAGGAGAAACGGTAGCGATTATCGGTTCTACTGGTAGCGGAAAAAGTACCTTGCTGAACCTGATACCACGCTTTATGGAAGCAACGGACGGCGAGATTCTCGTTGATGGTCTTAATGTAAAAGATTACAAGCTAGAAGCATTACGAGATAAAATTGGTTATGTATCGCAAAAAGCAGTTATGTTCAGTGGTTCTGTTTCTTCCAATGTCACGCTTGGGGAAGAATCTAAGCAATCTGTAGAACAATCGAACATCCAACGAGCAGTTGAAATTGCTCAAGGGAAGGATTTTATTGAAAAAATGGATCAGCAATATGATGCAACGATCTCACAAGGTGGAACAAATCTTTCTGGTGGACAGAAACAGAGATTATCGATTGCGCGTGCTATTTATAAAAATCCGGAAATCTATTTATATGATGATTCCTTTTCCGCATTGGACTATAAAACAGACCGTGTTCTACGTTCCAAGCTAAAAGAGGAAATAAACGATGCCACTAACATTATAGTTGCACAGCGCATTGGAACCATTAAAGATGCTGACCGAATTCTTGTATTAGATAAAGGCGAAGTAGTTGGAATGGGAACACATGATGAGCTGATGACAACTTGTGAGGTATATCAAGAAATTGCCTTATCACAATTATCAAAGGAGGAACTCGAAATTGGGTAAAAAAACGGATGCAAAAGAAGCCAAAAATAAACGAAATCAACCCCAAACAGACGAGTTGGGTAAACAACCAGCCAAATCGATCCCTCCAGGTGCGAAAGGCATGAATTTTTCAAGTTTAAAGGAACTGGCTGTCTACTGTAAGGCCTATTTCCCCATCATTATCTTTGCATTAATCCTTGCCATGGCAGCGGCGATCTTTAGTATTATTGGTCCTGATCAGCTTAGCAAAATGACGGATTATATTACAGCAGGGTTGATGGGAGAAATTGATCTTGATGCTGTCTATGATGTAGCCATTCTTTTGGTTTTTCTATATGGTTTAGGATTTATTTTTAACTATGTGCAAGGCTATATTATGGCAACTGTGACACAAAGAATTTCTAAACAATTAAGAAGAGATATTTCAGTAAAAATCAATCGTTTGCCGTTAAGATATTTTGATAATACAACAACAGGTGATGTGCTTAGTCGGGTCACAAATGATGTCGATATGGTTGGACAGACGATGAACCAAAGTATTAGTAGCTTAATCACTGCTGTTACGATGTTCGTAGGTTCCTTAATCATGATGTTCTATACAAACTGGATTATGGCTATTTCAGCTATTCTATCCACCTTCATTGGGTTTGCGTTTATGTTTTTTATCATTTCGAAATCACAAAAGTACTTCGCTCAACAGCAACAAGAGCTTGGAAAACTAAATGGTCATATTGAGGAAATCTACTCTGGCCATAATGTAGTGAAAGCATATAATGGAGAGCAACAGGCGAAGGATGCCTTTTCTGCCATCAATACACGACTATATGAGAGTGCGTGGAAATCACAATTTATGTCAGGGCTGATGATGCCACTAATGATGTTTATTGGGAACTTCGGCTATGTAGTTGTCTGTATTGTCGGTGCAACGCTTGCAGTTAACGGCAATATTTCATTTGGTGTAATTGTTGCCTTTATGTTGTATATTCGCTTATTCACACAGCCACTTCAGCAAATTGCACAAGCAGCGACAAATCTACAGTCAACAGCGGCAGCAAGTGGACGTGTTTTTGAATTCTTATCAGAAGAAGAATTGGCAACTGAAGACGAGAAGAAAGAAAAACTTACGAATGTCAAAGGCGATGTAGAATTTAAGCATGTACGTTTTGGCTATAGCGAAGATAAAACGGTTATTCAAGATTTCTCTGTACGCGTAAATGCTGGACAGAAAGTCGCAATTGTAGGACCGACTGGAGCGGGAAAAACAACGTTAATTAATTTGCTTATGCGTTTTTATGAAATAAATGATGGCGAGATAACGATTGATGGTATCCCAACAAACGAAATGACAAGAGAGGCTTTACACGATCTTTTCTGTATGGTGCTCCAAGATACGTGGATATTTGAAGGTTCTATCCGCGACAATATCGTCTATTCAAGAGAAGGGGTATCCGATGAAGAAGTGGAAGCTGCCTGCCAAGCAGTTGGATTACATCACTTCATTCAAACATTACCGAACGGCTATGATACGATCTTGGATGACAAGACGAGCCTATCAGCAGGTCAAAAACAGCTTATCACTATCGCACGTGCTATGGTGAAAATGGCGCCTTTACTTATTTTAGATGAAGCGACTAGCTCTGTAGATACGCGTACGGAATTACTAATTCAAACAGCAATGGATAAGCTGACGGAAGGAAAAACTTCCTTTGTCATTGCACATAGACTTTCAACGATCAAAAATGCTGACTTAATTCTCGTGATGAAAGAGGGAGATATTGTCGAAGCAGGAACACATCAGGAGTTAATGGAGAAGAATGGATTCTATGCAGAGCTTTATAATAGCCAGTTTGAAGAAGCATCGTAAAGATTTCCATAAATAAAAGAAAGACTCGCAGAAGGTTAGCGAGTTTTTCTTCAAAGTAAGAATCAATTGATTTTTACAGAAGGGGGTAAAAAATGTTAGATAGGGCCACGTACATTTGGGAATCGATCGACTTCTTGAATCGATTTATAATGAAGAGCCTGCAGAGGCATGCAGAAGGACATGGTGTGACTGCTCCCCAAGCCCGTGTAATGCTCGAAGTCTTTATTAATAAAAAAATTAGCGTAAAGCAGCTTACCCAAAATCTGCGTATGACGCAAAGTACTGTTTCAGATATCGTGGAACGACTAACAGAAAAAGGGTTGCTCATTAAGAAACCGAATCCGAAAGACAAGCGATCTGTTCAGATTATGTTAACAGAAAAAATGGTTAAGATAATCGAAGAAACAGCACCTAAGCCAATCCAGCAAATAATGGGATCGGTATTAGAAAATTTACAACCAAGCGAGCAAGCAAAGGTAGAAGAAGGAATGAGGTTATTGGTAGCAGCTGTTGGGAAGAAGATGGAAGCAGATGGTATCGATGACTTAGAAGATTTCGAAGTGCTATTTTTGCCAAAGGAAAATAAGCAGTAAAAGAAAAAGTCGGGTCCGAGACCTGACTTTTTTAATGCCTGCTAAAAATCACCATTATACGAAGGATAGAAATAGTATAACCTGCTAATATAAGAACCAAATGCTTTTAGTAAAGATGAGCTAATCAGTCCGATGAAAATGCGGGGAAAAATAAATAGAGATAAGGTATTAATGTATAATCTCCTTTAATCTGCTATGCGTAATCATTCTTGCAGTATCTAAATATGGTCTATAGTTCCACTGTATTTCTAATAAAATGCCAATACGTATTACTTAAGAAATCAGATTTTATTCCTCTTTTATGTTCTCCATTTTTATTAAACCGTTCTGTACTCCAAATTAAGAATAAGACCTCTTTTGTTCTTGTGATTCCTAATTAGAGTAGCACTTAAAATTAAATTATTTTCCCCTTCAAAAATGGAAGGGTAACCTAATTATCGTAAAATAAATTTGGCTAAATGAACCGATCTTTTGTCCGATTTTATCTGCAACTCTTCTATGGAATTCGTAATTCTAATTTCTCTAAATCAATGAGGAATTTTCCATTCATTAGGATATCAAGCCCTATGAGACCATTGATCTCCCAGTCATCTAAATTTCCAAAATCCTACTTCATTTCATGTATTTCATGTGTACCTATTTTTATAAAATCAACTAGTTTTCGAAAAGAATATTCTTCACCGCCAATACCGTATGCACTGACTAAAGGATCTCCATTTTCAAAGTAGATACCAAGGTCAAAGACAATATCGGATGAGATAAGAGTATGAGCTGCACCTGTATCAATAATAAGCTTATCTATTACTTTCGTTTTTCCTTTATAAGAAATCGTCATTTCCACTTCAAGTAAACAATTCACTAATTCTAACTTCATAATCTCATACCTCTTAAGCCACTTGGAGTTCTCAATTCAATAACAATTTTTTCAGAACCTGTATGATAAACAATGGTATTCCCTTTAGATTTAAGTAACTCTTTTGTAGCCAATTTAGAATCTTCAATAATATTAATCAATGCGACATCCGTTACAATTTTTTTATTATCTTCTATGTGAAACTCAAGGATGCTAAGTTTGACATACTGATTTGGATATAATTTGCGAACCTCACTCCATTCCATGTCTTTCGGCGCTCCTTTCCTTATTAGAGATCATATATATTATATCATTGTTCCGTCTTATTCTAGTGGTAGACATCACATGGGTGCCAATGAATGGCTGCCACCGCCGCAACATTGGCTGATAAAGCCATAACTTAGGCTGATAATCCCCTAACTTTGGTCCATTCAAGTAATCCATCGCCAAAAACCAAGTAAAACAAACAAGAGTTAACAAAAAGCTTCCACATCATACATTAAAAATATAAACCAATGCCAAAGAGCCATCCACATCATACAGCCCAATTCTTGCTTCTAATCAGGGAACCAATGCCCCACAAAAAAAGGCTAAGAATCCTGACCCCAGTGGTCCAAAGACAAGCGATCTGTTCAGATTATGTTAACAGAAAAAATGGTTAAGATAATCGAAGAAACAGCCCCAAAGCCAATCCAGCAAATAATGGGATCGGTATTAGAAAATTTACAACCAAGCGAGCAAGCAAAGGTGGAAGAAGGGATAAGGTTATTGGTAGCAACTTTTGAAAAAAATGGAATCGGATGGTATCGAGGACTTAGAAGATTTTGAAGTGCTATTTTTGCCAAAGGAAAATAAGCAGTAAAAGAAAAAGTCGGGTCCGAGACCTAACTTTTTTATGGTGAGATGTTTTAAATTTATTGTTTTCTTGCTCGGATTAGTGCCCGAGTGCCATTAAATTAAGGGCTGATGGTTAATGATCTAGTTCTTTCTTCATAATCTTATTAAGTACGAAAACGATGAAAGATTTAATAACCGATTTAATATTAGAGTTCATAACAAATTCTTTTAAAAGGTAAATATCTTGGGTAAACTGTAAATGAGTTATAATTGATTCCTCTAACTTGTTTTTCGTCGCTGATAAACATTGTTGCCAAAAGGGAATTAATTTGACTCTTTTCTTTTTGCACAATTATACGGACTTAATCCTAGCACTTACCCCATCCTATTTTCACCTTCAGTCAGCCTCAGCAACCCGCACACTAAACTCACTAATATACTCCTCATTCTTATGATAAAGTCCGATCGAGAATGTTTCATAAATGTCGCTTTTCACCGTCAATTTTTGCTCCTCGACATAGGTAATTAACTTTTGCAATGTCTGAAAGTATTCTTTGAACGTATTTGATTTTACTTTGATGCTTACATATTTCCCCTTAGGGATAATCGCTCGCTCCGCTTCGCTGGAAAGACTGGAAATCTGTTTTCGCAATGGGGCGGGTGTATAAAGGTAACTATAAGAAATATTTTCTACTTTTTCATAGTGTCCGAAAGGAATAATCGAGCCATACCCATTGTTGCGGAATTCTTCTTTTGTGGCTTTCTTTAGGTTGCTATAGGAAGGATTTAGGATTGTCGCCGGCCCAATATTTTTTACTTTTGTTTGAATAATGGGCTGCTCTTCTTTTTCCATCACAATAATTTCTCCAAACGGATATTCCTGTCTTTGCAATTCCTCTCGGATCTCTCTAATGGATTGTTGCGTCTCTAGTAAAGAAGCTATTTTTTCGGTTATCAAGTCTTCTTGTTTTTTCAAAAAAGCGACGAAATCCAAGTTATCGGTCTCTTGAATTTCTTTAATTTGACTAAGCGGAGTGCCGATAGAAATCAGTGATTTTATGATATCTAGGCGATATAATTGGGAATCTCGATAGTAGCGATATTTGGTCTTCGGATCGACATAAGCTGGCTTAAATAAGCCAATCTTATCATAATGGCGAAGTGCTTTAATGGTAATATTGGCTACTTTCGATACTTCCCCAATGGAGTAAAGCTTCTCTTCCATTTTATTCAACTCCATTCAAACTAATTATTAGCTAATGACCGCTGTTTCCAAACAAGTGTCAAGGCAATTCCAATTGCTAAAAAGACAGAGGCGAAGTAGAAAGGATAATTTAAATCGATATCGAATAATATCCCCCCGATAATCGGACCGAATACATTGCCGATGCTTGTGAACATCGAATTCATTCCGCCGACAAAGCCTTGTTCGTTTCCAGCAATTTTTGAAAGATACGTAGTAACGGCAGGTCTCATTAAATCAAACCCTACGAAAACAATAATCGTAACAAACAGAATCAGAAAATAAGCGTGCACTACTGTTAAAATTAATACGAGAACCGTCGAAAAGATAAGACTGTAGCGAATTAAAAGAATTTCGCCCATCCACTTTGTAAGCTTTTCAAATAAAGCTACTTGTGCAATAACACCAACGGTTGCCCCACCTGTTATGATAATCGCAATATCCTTCGGCGTAAATCCAAATTTATGATCAACAAATAATGAGAATAATGATTCAAACGAAGATAAACCAAACGATGAAATAAAGATAATTAGAAAAGAAATAAAATACATCGGTGCAAAAATCCGCTGCCAGCCGACCTTTTCTTCTTTCGTTGATTTTTCCTCGGACCGCTGCTCTGGTTCTTTTAAAGCAAAGAAAGAGAGGATAGCAGCAACAAAACCTAAAATACCGGCAAAATAAAAAGGCATACGAGTCCCGATTTCCGCTAAAAATCCACCAATCCCAGGACCAATAATAAATCCAGTGGAAATAGCAGCAGACATATAGCCAAGTGCCTTAGGTCTAGCATCCAATGTAGTAATGTCGGCAATAAAGGCAGTAACAGCAGGCATAATAAACGCCGCACTAATCCCGCCAAGCATCCGCGAGATAAACAGAACACTGACTGTTTTTCCAACCCCGAATAATATTTCAGATGCCCCAAATATAAACAACCCGATTACAATCATTCGTTTTCTTCCATACTGGTCTGCCCAGCGTCCAGCAATAGGAGAGACAATCAACTGGGCAATCGCGAAAGCCGCCACCATATAACCAACAACAGCACCGGAAAGATTTAACTCATTCATAATCGAAGGAGTAACAGGAATAACAAGACCAATGCCCAGAAAGGCAATGAATAGATTGATAAGTAAGATAGATAAAGTAATATTTTGTTTCAACATAATTTGCCATCTCCTTGAGTAGTTAGCTACAAATATTAAGTGTAATCTCTCCTGTTAGGGGAGAGTCAACTAGAGATGGTTATTTTCGCTAAAAGAGTCATAAATACAAAATAAATAATTCTTTTTCCCCTAACTCTGTTTAATAAATTTTACTGCGATCTTATGAAACACCATTAGAATAATATAAAGAATGGGATAAACGATCACAGAATAATACTGTTTCCAACCATTTAAATAAAAAGTTCCAGTCCAAATGAAAAGCGTTTCATAGCCCATTGCTAATATGCTCCAACCCAAAATGTAGATAGCATGTTTATATATTTTTTTCCCATAAGGATAGTAATTTAAAAATACTACGTTAATGGCTGGATATATACCAAAAGCATAGATTAAAGTAGACCAATTAACACCCTTATCGAAATATCCGTATAGATGATATTTTAAGCCTAAATAGACATCTGTAATGAGTTGTAAATACATGGCAAACAATGTTGTAGCCAATAGAACCATTGGACTGATACGTTTAGGAATTAAATAAGCAATTAGGTTGAAAATGATAACTGTGACGAAAAGAAATAACATCCTTTTTACTCCGATCTATAGTGTCTTTTACCTGTTTATCCTTTCCTAAAATCATAAAAAGCACCCCATTATTTCGAGCGCTTTCATAATAGTATCCAATCTATGACATAGAATCATTCTTAATCGCTTTTCGTATGAACCAATAGTGCCAGCGCATAAAGAGGCAGGCATACATATAAAATAAAGTAGTATACCAAAAGTTTCAGCCCTTATAATTTATATATCCAACAAAAGCAGCTAAGGTCTCGTATGCTACGGAAAAAGCGACCCAAAAAACAAAATAGACAATAAATTTGTTTCTTTCTCTAGGCATAAAATTCATATATAAAATGCCAAAAAAAGCTGGCAATGATATTTGGATGATTAAATCGATTAATAAATCGCCATCCTCTTTTATTAAATCATATCACTAGTGTTGCATAAATAGTGTCATAATTTTCAGTTTACTCACCTTCCCTGTTTAGAGGCAAAAAAGTAAATACCCAATCAAAGGTGGCCCCATCCATTTGGAAATTTATTTACAATTAGACTTTTGCAACGACGACAATTTGCATATTTAAGGGATGGCTTTTCCTTCAATCTTTCGAAGCCAAACATTCGCTGGTTTCCACAATGCAGCCCTTAGATAACGGCTAATCTGTAAGGTTTTTCGCTTGCTTCTGGTCTCGATTTGCACGAGAACATGTAGGCAAAAAACAATTAGTGCGATAAATACTTGATTTTGAATCGCCCATTCGCTTTGACCGTAGAACTTTTTGATGCTGAGATGTTGTTTGATCCATTTAAAAAACAGCTCAATTGCCCACCGTGATTTATACATTTCTGAAATTTCTTCGGCGCTTAAATCAAAACGATTTGTAATTAAATGAAGTTCATTTCCTTTTGAGTCCATCACTTTTAGAAGCCGAAAGTAATTTTCAGCACGGTTTTGAGTCGTACCTATCAACACCATTTGGTCTGATAAAACAGCTGTATCCTTGGGTAGCTTAAAATCGTAAACGTTCCGTATGACTGCATTTTTGCGTAGCCGTGAAAGAAAGAAGTAGCCATCATCAGTCATGCGATCAAAGCGCTCGTAGTCTAGATAACCACGGTCAAACACATACATGCATTCCTTGTCATCCACCATGATTTCAAGCTGACCACGGTCATGTTCTTTTGCCGTTGTCATAACGGCCTTTTCAGGATAGGATATACCCTTTTCCATAAACACAAGGCGCAAATGTAACTTTACACCTGCTTTTGTTTTGCGGAATTTAGCCCATTTATGATTGGTCAAATTAAGTGGCAATGTGCTTGAATCAATGATTTTTAACGGCATCACGAGTTTCGTGTAATGCGTTTTGGCATGAATTTGTGACACTAAATCAAGGAAAAGCCTTTGAAATAGATCAGGGTTTATGCCGTTTAACCGCCGTGACAACTGAGAAATACTAATAGAATCAAGGTCTATCCCTTTTTGAAGCTGGTCATCGAAAAGACAATCACCCAGCGCATGCAGACTTTCAATTTCTTGTAGCTGCGCAAAAAGTAGTAATTTTAGAAATGACTCTGTCGTTAATTTTTTCGTATAGTAATCTAATTTCATCGTTTTCACGTTTTCTTCAAATAATTGAAGATTTATAGGTGAAAACCATTGTCCAAATGAAGTTTTTCGTGTAATCTTGTCCATGTGATGGTCCTTTTTTAGTGGATTTGGACGGGTTACCACCTGACTAATCCATTATAAAGGACTTTTTCTTTGCGCAAAATAATAATATTGAACATTTTGAGTATTTTTAATAGTGAATTTAAATTAATGCAACACTAGTGAAATCATATAAATCCAGAATTTCTCCCCAAAAAATATCTGCAATTAAAGCCTGTACTGTTACGACGAACCAGGTAATATAAATCTCTTGTTTTGTTAATCTTTTGGGCATAAGTAAAAAAATAACCCCAATTACTAAGTAAGATACTAGCAAAAAGACTATTAACATCTTGTTCATATTGTCACCTTTTAGATTGGATTTTTATATCCTTTAAGTTATTTAACAAACCATTGATAATACTTTAATAACATGTAAAGAAGAATAGGATCTGCTATTGCGGAATGCCAGAACTCCCACCAACCATAATTAAAATAACCCCAAGGCTCAGGTAACAATGCTAAAGCTTCATAAAGAAGCATAAATATTACCCATAATAATATGTAAATCATTTTTCTTTTCACGGAACTATCAAAAGGATACCAATTTAAAAATACGATATTAACCGGCGGTACTAAAACCGTAATAGGAAGAACAGCCGCAATATCAATACTCTTTGAAAAATAATAGTAACCTTGATACTTTAAATCCACATACTGATCAACAACGACCTGAAAAGCAACTGTAAACATCCAGATATGAGCCACTTGCTTCTAATTAAGCAATTTATTTACTTTAAAACTTACCAGGTTAAATACGAAAATCGCTATTAATAGTCCAATCATAAAATTTCCTTTTTCTTTCATAATGCGCAGTATTGTTTGGAATTATTCTTTCGAAATAAACTAATTTTCGTTAACGTTTAAAATGCCTGTAACATTCTCCAATTCGAATTCTATTATGCTGGAATTTAGTATTAAATGGGTTTCTCAGAAAAAACAAAAAAGCATAGTGGTGGAATAGCTAGAATTAATGGAGTGATTAATGAAAGCGGAGGAGGAATCAGCGAAAAAAACATAGAAATGAGCAAAATTATAAATATATCAGCCAAAGTAGCAAAAATATCAGCCAAACAATAGAAATATCAGCCAAAGCAGCAAAGAAATCAGCCAACCTATAAATATATCAGCCAAACTAAATAAAGAGAAGGCGCAGTTTCACAACCGCGCCTTCTCTTTTCACCTTTAATGCACCTAATAAACTCACTCACCAGCCAGCAATTTCTTCCCGTCCTCTTTCTCCGGCAAATAAATCTGCTGACTAGGCAAGGCTATTTCAATACCATGTTTCTCTAAGATACTAAGTATTTGTAGATTTGTTTCTTCTTTAACCACTAAGTATTCCGCCCAAATAGTTGTCTTAGTAAAGAAGTAGACGAAGATTCCTAACGAATAATCGCGGAAATCGGTAAAACGAACCATGATTGCATCTGGATGTACACCTGGGTGTGCCCTTAGCATTTCATCTATTTCTTTTAAAGCTGTTTTCAGTTTTTCATTTGGTGTTCGGTACGAAATAGCTAGCTCATAATCAATGCGTCGCTTCGACATTTTTGACCAGTTTGTAATCGCCTCATTCGAAAGCTTTGAGTTTGGAACCGTTACAATGGTGTCGGAAAAAGTTCGAACTTGCGTACTGCGGAAGGAAATATCCTCAACCGTTCCTTCTACAGAAGGAGTTTGAATCCAATCCCCTTTAGAAAACGGCTTTTCCGTAATAATCACGACACCGCCAAAGAAGTTAGCAACAGTGTCCTGTGCAGCTAAGGAAAAGGCAAGACCCGCAACCCCGAGACCAGCAACAAAGGCACCAATTTGAATATCCCAAGTATCCAAAATGCTGACAACCGTAAAGATAACGACAAGCATACGAAAAACTCTTCCTAAGAATGGAATCAGCATACTATCAGAATCTAACTTTGTTCGAGAAATCATTCGTTCAAACGGATTCGATTGATCAGAAAAATAATTAAAAATTCCCCAGCCAATTAAACCGATAATAAACGACTTATAGATTTGTTGCACAAAGTGGAAGGTTGTAATCGGAAATGGTAAATAAGTCAAAGCCAAATATGTTCCAATAATGACCCAGAACCAGCGCAATGGCTTTTCATACGCCAGCAATATTTTGGAAACAGTATCTACCGGTAATTTCTTCACCATCGCTAACACTAATTTATAAATATACATCGTAAATAGCTTTCGAAATCCTAAGAATACAAGAAAGATTAATAAGGCGATACCTAAATCAATCCAGTTAAACCGCTCAAAAGCAGCTATAAATCGCTCCCATTGTGACCATACTTGTAAATTACCCATTTAAAAATTCACCTCGCCCATCATTATAGCATAGGAAGCCATGGGCTCTAGCCTATCTACTAAAGAGTAAATAAAATGTAATATAACGAGGAAGTTTTAATCATAGAAAAAATTTTAGTGTGATGGAAAACTGCCTAATGTTAGAGGAACAATGATAAATAACATATACCAAAAATAAGAATGAACAAAAACTAAACACATTAATTATATTTCCTCCGTATAAATACTCTTATTCAAACATAGAGATAAACGGTATGTTTATAGAGTTAACCATATATGATTGTTAATAAAAAAGGTGATACTAAAATTAACCACCTGTCTTCCTTATTACAAATTGAAAAAACTTCCTATATATAATAGAAGAAACTAGGTAACGCTTACATTTTAAATGAAACAAAAAGCGTTATTTACAAATATTCAGAAAATATGATAACATAATCGTACGTTATATAGAACAGATAAAAAGAAAAAAGCGAGAACTCCTCGCTTAGTTAAATAAGTTTTTATTCAGAAATAAGCTTTTTCGCTAAATAGTTGCTCCAAAGTTCAAAACCTTGCTCATTCGCTTTTGACTTATCTCCTTCAGTATTGTAATAATCTTGAACTTTAGGATCTTTGCTATCAGGCCAGGCTTCCCAGTGATTCCAGTAAGGAATATCTTTTGATTCAGCATACTTCTGTAAATCTCTCACTTGCATAGGATAAAGAGCTGCATTGTACAGTTGGTGTGCAGGCATCATAATGAATGTAACATTTGGAAGCTCATCTTTTGTTTCCTTAATCACCTGATTAAGATTCATTAATGTGGTAGAAATATCAACTACGCCATTATCATTCAATAGGAATGGCTCTAGGATAACCATATCTGGTTTCTTAGAGATAAGAGATTCATATTCGTTATCATTTACATAATCGGATGAAGTTTCATCATAAGTTATGCTTTCAACTGTTACATATTTATCGTATTTACTAGCTAATGCTTCCTGTAATGGTGTAACTAATCCAAGCTCTTGATCACCGATTGCATCAGAGCCAACCAACAAAATATGAAAGGATTGTTTATCTGTTAATTTTTCCTCCAATACTTGCTGGGCACCATCTGGCCATGATTTGGCAAAGCTCATATAGTAATCGAGACTAAAGTACTGCTCTTTGTTTTCTACTTCCGTATTTGCACCTTCAGTAGGATGAATAGTAGATAGAGGACTTTCTGAGCGAATATTCCAGTGAATATTCCCAATTACGAGAATGACCACAAGAATGATGGATAGGATGGATAGAATAGTAGCTTTCATTGAAACCTCCCAAAAGTAAGTATAATCGGTTATTAATCTACCATAATCGTACAATAGATAGGAAAGTTATCCCTATTTTGAAAAATATATATCAAATATGTAAATTAATTGGTATAGTAAAACACGTATTAACAATTCACTTAAAATTATGACAAGAAATGACAATATATGCAACGATATATGATATAATATTTTTGGTTTTTATTTTTTTTTAGGAGGAAGTCATGGAAGAAACGATCAGTTTGAAAGAATTATTCGACACACTTAAGAAACGATTGACACTTATTATATCGATTACTCTCATTGCAATGATTGTAAGTGGAATAGTAAGTTATTTCATTATTACACCGGAGTATAAATCTTCGACGCAAATTCTTGTTAACCAGGCAAAAGAAGATCAATCTATTTACAATTACAATGAAGTACAAACAAATGTGCAATTAATAAATACTTATAGCATTATTATCAAAAGTGCAGCCATTTTGAATAATGTAAAAAAAGAATTAGATTTAGAAATGACTGTATCTGATTTAAACGAAAAAATTTCAGTTGAAAGTGCACAAAATTCACAAATTATGACCGTTTCAGTAACCGATCCAGATCCCGCAATTGCGTTGCAAATTGCTAATACTACAGCGGAAGTGTTTGAAAAAGAAATTAAAAATTTAATGATGGTTGATAATGTAAGTATACTGCCATTAGCAGATGATCAAGAAAATCAAGCACCAATCAGCCCTAATCCACCTTTAAATATTGCAATTGCTGCAGTTGTAGGATTGATGATAGGTGTTGGATTAGCATTCTTACTAGAATATTTGGATAATACAGTAAAAACGGAGCAAGATATCGAGAAATTACTAGAGTTGCCAGTATTAGGCGCAATTACAACTATTGATGAGAATGTAGAAGCGAAAATGAGAGGGACTCAAAAAGGAAGAGGTAGGGGGGATTTACTTGGCAGCAAGTAAGAGAGCAAAAAAAGGCGGATTAGCTTTAAACCGAAGAAAATTAATTGCAAAGTATGATCCAAAATCTCCTATTTCAGAGCAATATAGAAATATTCGGACAAATATTCTTTATTCTAGCATCGATGAAGAAGTTCGTTCGATCTTAGTAACATCTTCTGGACCCGGAGAAGGGAAATCAACAACAGCAGCTAACCTGGCAATCGTTTTTGCGCAACAAGGAAAAACAGTGTTATTGGTAGATGCCGATTTGCGTAAACCAACTGTTCATTATACGTTTAATCTAAACAACACAGCTGGATTAACATCTATCTTAACGAACCAAATGGATTTAATGGAAGCTGTTCATCAGTATGATGAGAAAAATTTATATATACTTCCAAGCGGACCAGTACCGCCAAATCCATCGGAACTTTTAGGATCAAGAGCAATGAACCATTTCTTAGAAAAAGCGTTAGAAGAATTTGATATTGTATTGTTTGATACGCCACCAGTGCTAGCTGTAACGGATGCACAAGTATTGGCAAATCTTTGTCATGGAAGTATTTTAGTAGTAAGTAGTGGAAAAACGGATAAAGAAGCTGTAGCTAAGACAAAAGAGCAGCTTTCTTGTTCTGCTGGAAAAATACTAGGTGTTGTGTTAAATAACAAAAAAGCGGACAAAAAAGGTGATTATTATTACTATGGCACAAATTAACAATCAATCAGGCGAGATTCGACATTCTTCGCTATTTACGAATGAGTAGTTCGATGGTACTATTTTATATTGTTATAGGAAAATAATAAAAGATTAGTAAAAAAATAGAGAGGGGTAGCACGATGATTGATATCCACTGTCATATATTACCTGGGGTTGATGATGGGGCAGCGACAATTGAAGATAGTGTAGCGATGGCAAATGCCGCTGTGAAAGAAGGGATAACAACAATTATCGCTACACCTCATCATAAGAATAATCAGTTTAGTAATTCGAAATCTTCTATTCTTACAAAAGTAAATGATTTAAACACCGTTTTAAAACAAGAAAATATTCCTCTTACGATACTTCCCGGACAGGAAGTGAGAATATATGGAGAAGTGTTAGAAGATTATTATAAGGAAGAAATTCTAACACTTAATCATACAAAATACCTTTTCATTGAGTTTCCTTCTTCCTCTGTTCCACGATATGCAGAAAGATTGTTGTATGAGCTGCAAACAGAGGGAATTATACCAATTATTGTTCATCCAGAGAGAAATAAAGAGTTGCAAGAGAAGCCGGATCTTCTTTATCAGTTTGTGAAAAATGGGGCGTTGACGCAAGTGACGGCTTCTAGTGTGGCTGGTTATTTTGGGAAGAATGTGAAAAAGTTTTCAGAGCAGTTGATTGAGCATAATTTAAGTCATTTTGTGGCATCTGATGCTCATAACCTCCGTAATCGTAGTTTTAAAATTGTTGAGGCTTATTCTGTTATTGAAGAGAGTTTTGGGATTGATTATTTTTATCTTTTTAAAGAAAATGTGGAACTATTGTTGAAAGATGGAAATGTGATGAAGGAAATACCTGAAATGATTAAGAGAAAGAAGTTTTTTAAATTGTTTTAGAAAAAAAGCTTAGTGATTATGCGTCAATTAATTAAAATTGTAAAATCAGAAATATTATCATTGGAAATTTTTAATTAATAAAATAGAAATTTTTTAGAACTAAAGAATTCCTTCATAGGAATTTTATAAGTAGATATCAAAACAGCATAAATGTTAAATATTACCTAAAATAATAAAATCTACGAAAATAAAAAACAATTTAATAAATATATCAGAATTCACTAGTGTTGCGTTAATTTAATTTAACTATTAAAAATACTTGAAATGTTCAATTTTATCATTTTATGCAAAGAAAAAGTCCTTTATAATGGATAAGTTAGGTGGTAACCCGTCCAAATCCACTAAAAAAGGACTATCGCATGGACAAGATTACACGAAAAACTTCATTTGGACAATGGTTTTCACCAATAAATCTTCAATTATTTGAAGAAAACGTGAAAACGTTGAAATTAGATTTCTATACGAAAAAACTAACGACAGAGTCATTTCTAAAATTATTACTTTTTGCGCAGCTAGAAGAAGTCGAAAGTCTGCATGCGCTGAGCGATTGTCTTTTCGATGATCAACTGCAAAAGGGCATTGATCTTGATTCTATCAGTATTTCCCAACTCTCACGCCGTTTAAATGGCATGAATCCAGACTTATTCCAAAAGCTTTTCCTTGATTTAGTTTCACAAATTCATGCCAAAACGCACAACACGAAACTTGTGATGCCATTAAAAATCATTGATTCAAGCACATTGCCTCTCAATTTGACTAATCATAAATGGGCAAAATTCCGCAAAACAAAAGCGGGTGTTAAATTGCACTTACGCCTTGTGTTTATGGAAAAAGGTATATCCTATCCCGAAAAGGCCATTATGACAACGGCCAAAGAACATGACCGCGGTCAGCTTGAAGTAATGGTTGATGACAAGGAATGTATGTATGTGTTTGACCGTGGTTACTTAGACTACGAACGCTTTGATCGGATGACAGATGACGGCTACTTTTTCCTTTCTAGGCTGCGAAAAAACGCAGTCATACGGGAGGTTTACGATTTTAAACTACCCGAGAATACATCTGTTTTGTCGGATCAAATGGTGTTGATTGGTACGACGCAAAACCGTGCCGAAAATTACTTTCGTCTTCTAAAAGTGATTGATTCAAAAGGAAATGAGCTTCATTTAATCACAAATCGTTTTGATTTAAGTGCTGAAGAAATCTCAAAGATGTATAAATCACGCTGGGCGATTGAGTTATTTTTCAAATGGATTAAACAACATCTCCATATCAAAAAGTTTTACGGCCAAAGCGAATGGGCAATTCAGAATCAAGTGTTTATCGCACTTATTGTTTTTTGCCTGCATGTTCTCGCACAAATCGAGACAAAAAGTAAACGAAAAACCCTACAAATTAGCCGATATTTACGGGCAGCTTTGTGGAAACCAGCACATATTTGGCTTCGAAAGATTGAAGGAAAAACGATTCCTTAATAAACAAATTGTCGTCGTCTCTTAAGTCTAATTGTAAATAAATTTCCAAATGAACGGATCCACCTTTAGTTGGGTATTTACTTTTTTGGCTCTTAACAGGGGGCATATTTAAACTGAATATTCTAACAACATTTATGCAACACTAGTGAATTAATAAAAATGTTTGAAACTTCTATTTGTTGAGCTTGAGGTAACCATTATAAAAAATAAAAAAGATTCTAATGAAATCTAGAACTAGTAATTAAGAATAATAATAAGACAGGAGGGTGCTAGTATTGTCTCTATCAAATACTCAATATAAAAAAAAATATCAAGAAATAGAATATATATTAGCTACTAATGAAAAAAAAGGTTATCTATATCTTAAAAGATTATTTGATATTATTTTATCGCTAGTAGGAATACTGGTTTTATTTCCTCTGTTCCTAATGATTTCTATATGTATAAAATTAGAGGACAGAAAAGGACCAGTGTTATTTTCTCAAACTCGTATTGGGAAAAACGAAAGACCCTTTACTATGTTTAAATTTAGATCAATGGTTTCTAATGCAGAGGAATTATTGGAAGGTTTACTTGAGCAAAATGAGACTACAGGTGCTATGTTTAAAATGAAACAAGATCCTCGTGTTACAAGAGTTGGAAGCTTCATTCGAAAAACGAGTATTGACGAATTACCACAACTCTTAAATGTATTAAAAGGAGATATGAGTTTAGTAGGACCTAGACCACCACTTAAAAGAGAGGTAGACATATATACATCTTATCAAAAACAACGACTTTTAGTTAAACCTGGGTGTACGGGGCTCTGGCAAATAAGTGGAAGGAGTAATATTGGATTTGAAGAAATGGTTGAACTAGATTTAAAATATATTATGGAAAGAAATTTCTTTAAAGATATTATTATTATTATTAGGACTTTATTATTGGTGTTTAATAATAAGGGAGCTTATTAAACAACTATTAAATATGTAGGAGTAATTAAATGAAGCAGATTTATATAAATGGTAGATTTTTAACACAAACTACAACAGGAGTACAACGTGTTGCTGAAGAAATAGTAAAAAGGTTAGATGAATTAATAACGAATAAAGTCATTAATGACCACTATTTTACTATTTTGACTCCAAAAGATAAAATTAAAGACCTAAAACTTAAAAATATTAATGTTAAATCTGTTGGATATTTAAAAGGGCATGCATGGGAACAATTAGAATTACCCTGTTACTCTAAAAGAGAAATATTGGTGAATTTCTGTAATACAGCACCCGTGTATAAAAAAAATCAAATCATATATGTTCATGATGCTGCAATTCTTGATGCTCCAGAGGGATTTACACCGAAGTTTATTAAATTTTATAATATCTTATTTCAAAGTTTTGCTAAAAGAGCTAAAAAAATTATTACCGTTTCAAACTTTTCAAAAAATAGATTGGAACATTATTTTCCAAATATGAAAGGTAAAGTTTCAGTCTCGTATCTGGGGACGGAACATATATCAAAGATAAAAAGTATTGAAAATGATTTTTTGAAAAATAATAATCTTGTCAGTAACGAGTATTACTTAGCTGTTAGTAGTGCAAATCCTAATAAAAACTTTCAGGTTATTATTGATATGCTAAGTATTATTGATAAACCAATAGAAAAGTTTGTAATTGTTGGTGGGAAATCTTCAAAAGTATTCAAGGATGACGGAGCAAATCAGAGTCAATATGTAACTAAATTAGGTTACGTTAGTGATGAAGAACTAATTACTCTGTACAAGAATGCAAAAGTATTTTTGTTTCCTTCTAAATATGAGGGATTTGGGTTACCACCTTTGGAAGCTATGTCTTTAGGTACTCCTGTTATTGCAGCAAACTCTGCATCTATACCTGAAATTTTAAAGAATAACGCTCTTTTTTTTCAATATAACGATCCAAAGGAACTTCTACAAAAAATTAGATCGCTATCTGAAAATGAGATTTTAGTAGAAGAATTATCATTAAAAGGTCTAGAATATGCTCAACAATTCTCATGGAATCTTACCGCAAAACACCTATATAACATCATTAAAGAAATAAAATAGTTTTTATTACAGGGGTGAAGTATGCGTATATTACATCTTGCAGAGTATGCAAAAGGTGGAATTGCTACATATTTAAATCAAATAATTCCGTATCAGCAAGAGAGATATGGTAAGAAAAATGTTTATTTAGCAATTAGTGACTTGAATTCTGAAGAATTCAATTATATCCCGCAGAGTAATATTGTTAGATATCAGTATAAAAGAAATATAAGTAATTTAAGTGAATTGCGTAGAAAAATGAAAGATATTACGGAGATAATAAAGCCAGATATTGTGCATTTACACAGTACTTTTGCTGGGGCTGCATTTCGAATAGGAAAGAGAAAAGGCGACTGGAAGATTGTTTATACTCCACATGGTTGGTCTTTTAATCAGGAAACGTCAACTTGGAAAAAAAATATTTATGCTATTGTAGAAAGAATGCTAACAAAAAACACCGACATTATAACTGATATATCTAATTTTGAAATGAATAAAGCAATAGAAAGGAATATAGATAGTAATAAATTAGTGTTAATATATAATGGTCTTAATAGTAATACTATAATTAGGAATGCTACCAACTTAAAAGTGAATAATAACCAAATTAATTTGTTATTTGTAGGCAGATTCGATAAACAGAAAGGGTTAGATTTACTGATTAAGTTTTTTTCCAATTATAAAAATAATAGTATTGCATTATATATTATTGGTGAATCGGTACTTTCAAATAAAGAAGAGTTGGTATTACCAGATAATGTGCATCTAATTGGTAAAGTTGAAAATTCAAAATTAGATGAATATATATGTAAAATGGATGCCTTAATTATCCCATCAAGATGGGAAGGTTTTGGTCTAGTTGCTGTAGAAGCAATGAGGAATAAAAAACCTTGTATTGTAAGCAATAGAGGTGCATTACCTGAGATAGTTCTGAATAATTATAATGGCTATGTATTTGATTTAGATAGAATGAATTCATTAGAAGAAATATTAGGAGATTTAGAGAAAAAAGAATTGAGAAAAATGGGAGAGAATGGTTATCAAAGGTTTTTGCAACTTTTTACTAGTAAAAAAATGAATCATTCATTAGAGGAGTTATATCAAAGAGTATTGGAGAGTTAAAAATGCAAGTAATTCTATTATCTGGTGGTTCAGGAAAAAGACTATGGCCATTATCAAATGATGCGAGATCAAAACAATTTTTAAAGGTAATTTTGTCTGAAAATAACAAGTTGGAATCTATGTTACAGCGTGTATATAAACAATTGAAAAGTGTAAACCTTCATAATAAAACATCTTTAGCAACAAGTAAGGCGCAAGTTGAGATGATTCATAAACAAATTGGAGATGAAGTAAATGTAATTGCTGAGCCATGCCGTCGAGATACATTTCCAGCAATAGCACTAGCAGCTACTTATTTATATACGGAAAAGAATATATCAGAAGATGAAGTAGTTGCTGTTTTACCGGTAGATCCTTATGTAGAAGATGCTTTTTTTGAAAAAATTAAGAATTTGGAAAATGTTGTTTTTAAAAGCGAAGCAGATTTAGCACTAATTGGCATAAAGCCTACGTATCCATCTGAAAAATATGGATATATAGTCCCGGAGGAAGAAAATGAGGATGCTTATAAAAGAGTAGTTAAGTTCACAGAAAAGCCTAACGAACGGTTAGCAAAAGAACTAATAGAACAGAAAGCCCTATGGAATAGTGGTGTTTTTGCTTTTCGATTAGGTTATATAATTTCGTTATTAAAAGAAAAAGGATACCCAACTACTTACAGACAGTTATTGAAAGATTATGAAAAATTAGAAAAAATAAGTTTTGACTATGCAGTCGTGGAAAAAGCTAATAAAATTGTTGTTACTTCTTTTAATAGCTACTGGAAAGATTTGGGTACTTGGAATACTTTAACGGAAGAGATGGCAATTAATAAAATAGGGGAAGGAAGAATTAGTGAGTCCTCTATAAATACACATGTGATTAATGAGCTTAATATACCTGTGTCTGTTTTAGGAATTAAAGATGCAATAGTTGCAGCTAGTCCAGATGGGATATTAGTTGCAAGTAAAGAAGAAAGCCCCAAAATTAAAGAATTAATGTCTGGACATGAAGCAATACCAATGTATGAAGAAAGGTACTGGGGAAGTTATAAAATATTAGATTATTCTACATTTACTAATCATCAAGTTATTACAAGACACTTGAAAATCAATGAAGGTAAAAATTTAAGTTATCAGTATCATAAATATCGTACAGAAAATTGGACTATAATTAAAGGAGAAGGAATCATAATTATTGATGATAAAATGCAGGTAGTTAGATCAGGTGACGCCATACAGATTAAGGAATATCAGAAACATGCAATAAAAGCATTACAAGACTTAGAGATTATTGAAGTACAACAAGGAATTAATCTTATAGAAGAAGATATAAATAGGATTAATGATAATTGGGAGGAAGTTGAAAAAAACTGTTTTAATAAGATATAAATAACTTGAAAAATTTAGTTATCCCAAAATATAGTTTAGTGAAATAATAGTTAGTTACTAAAACTTTATTAATTAAAAGACAATTATTTTATATTATAAAAGTAGTATTTATAATATAAATGGTGTCTTTAAAAATAATATTATCCATTATATTTTCTTATTTTAGAGGTGAAGCATGGGAAAAAATATTACTTTTGTACTGGGATGTGTTAATAAATTAGGAGGAACTGAAAAAGCTACAATTGATTTAGCAAATCTTTTGTCCAAAAAAGGATATAATGTTAGCTTAGTAAGTATATATAAAAAAATTGCAACCCAAGGAAACTCTTATCAAATAGAAAAGAATATAGAAGTAAAATATGTTTACACTGCAATTGAATTTTTAAGATATCATTTATCAGTGTATAGATTATTAGATTTTATGAGTAAAAAAAAGATTAATAAGGTTATTGAAAACACAAATCCTGATATTGTTTTTTTTACCGATATTAAACATATCCCATTTAGAAGTAAAGCATTCCAAAAAATATTAATGGTGCATAATTGTTATGAACATTATCGCAGTGGGCGCCTTACAAGAAACTTGCTAAATAATCATTATAAAGATATCGATAATGTAGTATTTTTGTCTAAAAATGATTTAAAAAAATATAATGAAGAATTTAAAGCCCAGAATGGGAATTATGTATATAATGTTAGTCAAATATTACCTAGTGTAAGAACGAATTTCAATAATCATAAAATCACATATATTGGAAGGTTAGATAATAGCGTAAAGCAACTTGATCATTCTATTGAGGCTATTGAAGAATTAATTAATTCGAGTTTATTTTCTGGGTGGGAGTATCAAATATTCGGTAGCGGTCCAGATAAAGATAAAATACGAAAGATGATTGAAAATAAAGGATTAACTAATAGTATCTCTTTAAAAGGAACAACAGCAGAGATTGAGAAAATTTTAAGTGAATCAGATATTGTGCTTCTAACATCAGATTTTGAAGGTTTACCTATGTCATTAATAGAAGGGGCTTCTTGTGGTGTGCCACTAATAAGTTATGATTCATCATCAGGTATACATGATATTATTGTAGATAATTTTAACGGATATATTGTAGAGAAAAATAATATCGGACTATTATCAGAAAAAATTAAAAATTTAGTTTTAGATGAAAATCTTCGAAAACAGTTTGGATATAATGGAGTAAGGCATATGCAAGAGAATTTTTCACAAGATAGAATATTTAAGGAATGGGTTGCTATATTCAAAAGCCATTAAGATTTATCATTTTTTAGGAGGGAAGTGGAGAGGTGCTCTCTAACAAGGGAATTTCTTTTCGGAACTTAACCTTTTTACTAATCTCAGTAGTATTTTGGGTAGCTTTAGTTATATATTATAATAGTTCTGTAAGCTTAAATAATAAATTAGTTGTTTTTTCTATAATACTTAATATTTTAAATATCGTATTGATTTTTCAAACTCATAAAATACCAACAATGTTAATATTCAGTATTTTTATTTACAATTATAGTTATATCTTTACTATACCTGCTTTTTTTCCGTATACAAAGATTTCTGGTGTAGGTAACTATAATAATAATGATTTATTATTATTAGTTCTATTCCAGTTACTTATTGGTATGTTTGCACTTAATTATTTATTTTTTATCAATAAAGAAAAATTTATACAAAATAGATTTTTATGTGATAATTTTGATGAATTCAATATGAGGAAGAATAACCTAATATATATCTTCGGTATAATTGGGTACTTATTCTTTCTATTATTAAATAATTCTGGGAAACAATATAATCTACCGTTTAGTATAACGTTTGAATATATTCTTATTTTTATTATACTAGTTAAATTATTCTCAGAAAATAATTTAATAAATAAGATAATAATTCATATTATGATAGTTTTGGTGTGTATAAAGACGCTTGTATATTCTGGTAGAATTGAAGTCGTAGAATCTCTGTTACTTTTATTTATATTTTATTATGAGAAGAAAATTAAAGCATTGTGGATAATTATAGGTTCGTTTTCTCTAAATATTTTCATGGAATACTTATTTATTGCTAGAAATACTGCTGGAGATAGTAACTGGCAAACTAGTAAAATATTTTTTGATCGGTCTAATCCACCAACTTTAATATTGGGAAATGAAGGAGATGTGACACAATCTTCTATGGCAATGGTTGGTGTAATTCAGGATAATACAGTTAGCTTTGCTCAAAGGATAGACTCATTTTTCGATATGATTTTTTCTCAATTTTTCCCAGTTGGAAGCATAGAACTATTTCAAGGATCAAATGTCTCGAGATATATCCAAGAATTTGCAGTAACCCTAGGAGGAGGATATATTTATTCACAATGGTATTTTTGGTTAGGTATTTTTGGTGTAATTTTAGCATCAATACTAATAAATAAGGTAATAAAATTAGCCTATTTCGAAAAAAAAAGGATAATTATCACAATAACTTGTATATATTCAATAGTACTTTTTAGTAGATGGTATGCATATTTTTTTGATTTTTTGATAAAAATTCCTTTTCTATTATTTATACTTTTAATTATTTTTAAAATGTTATATCCAAAAAGGGAAAAAAATAATGTGTAATAACTTAGATAGTTACTGAAACACTAAATTGGAAAGCAATTACTCTTGACTTTTAAAAAAAGATTTATAGGTTAAGTGAAAATCTAAGAATTTTATTGCATTTTTGCTTAGTGGTTATCAAAAGTTAGCTATTTATTAATAGAGGAGAGAAATGAATTGCTGTGTATGCGTATACTCTTAAGAATTCGTTCGGTAATTTATATAATAATGTATAAGCTTATTTATCGAAGTAAATTTAAATTTAAAAAATTAATACTAACAGGAAAATCATTTACCTTAGAAATGATGGGCAAAGAATCAAATCTAATATTCTTAGGTAAATTTTATTGTAGAAATAATATTTACATCGTAGCAGAAAATGGGAAAATTAGTATAGGGGATAATGTTTTTTTTAATAATAATGTTTCCATATGTAGTATGGACCAAATATCAATAGGAAATAATACTGCACTAGGTGAAAATGTTAAAATATATGATCAAGATCACATATTTAATAAATTGGGAGATATGTATAAACAGGGTTATAAAACTGCACCGGTAACTATAGGTGATAATGTCTGGGTAGGTTCAAATGTAACTATTTTGAAGGGGGTTACTATAGGGGATAATTCAGTTATAGCTGCTGGTTCAATTGTTACCAAGGATGTTGCTAATGATGTTGTTTATATGAATAAAAGGGAAACTATTGTAAATAAAATTATTAGGGAATCTTAAAAAATTATCTATTCCTAATTAAAAATTAAAGTAATATTTTAATATTATTAAATTAATTAGTAGAAAGGATTTGAATCCTTGGGAAATAAAATCTTAAAAAATGCAATTTATCTGTTCTTTGGTAATATGGGTTCACGAATGGTTACTGCAGTTGTAACCATTTTGTTAGCTAGATATATAGGAGCAAGTGATTATGGTGCATTTTCAATAGCAATAGCAATAGCAACTGTAATGGCCTACTTTACAGATGCAGGCTTATCCAATACCTTTATAAGAGAAGCAACAAAACCAAATATAAATATAGATAGTTTGGTTAATAGTTATTTGAAAATAAGATTATGTTTTGCTGTTGTTTCAATTATAATTTCATTTTTTATTATTCATTTTTTTTATGACGATACAAATATTCAATCCTTAATAGGGTGGGTTGTATATCCAACAATTATTGGTTGTTCATTTATGGGAGTAGGGGTTTCTTATTTCCAAGCCAAAGAAAGTATGGGTGTTAGTACAGCATTAAATGTAATTCAGGGTTTTTCTAGTGCTTTCGGTATGCTATTCGTTATAATACTTAATTCTACTATTCTTATGGCTGCTATTTGCTTCAGTATGTCATATATTATAGCAGGAATTGTTTCTATTTTTTTATTAAAAAGAGAAAAAATTTTATTTAAAGGGTGGACTAAATCTATATTAGATAATTTCTGGTTGTTTACGATAAATGGTATTATTATTATGCTTCTTCCTCAATTAGGACCCATTATTTTAGGGAAAGTAACTACATTATCAAATGTAGGTTATTTTTCTACAGCATATAAAATTCCATCTGTGCTTTATCAAATTCCTGGTGTAATAGCAACTGCATTTTATCCAAGATTATTTTCTTTAGGGAATAGTGGTAATATAAAAAAACATAGAGAACTATCTATACAGGAATTAAAAATTATGTCTTTTGTTGGTATTTTAGTAGCAATTCCTTTTATAACGCATCCTGATTTTTGGATTTCACTTCTACTTGGTCAAAAATGGGAGGCTGCGAGTAAAGGATTATCGATTCTTGCTATGATAGTTGTACTACAATCTATTAGTTATCCACTTGCTGACTATCTTACTACCATAGGCAAACAAGGAACTAGAACGTTAGTTATTTTTATTACTTTCATAATTGCTATATTTGCTTATGCTGTTTTAGGGGACAAATATGGTGTAGTTGGTGGTGCATTTGCGGCTATTATTACTGAGGTAAGTTTAATTATTGGTTATAGTTTTTTTAATAAGAAGTATATTTATCATTTTGGTAAATCAATAAAATGGAATGTATTGTCCTTTCTATTATGTCTAATAATATCAAAATTCTTTTCAATAACTGATTATGTCTTATTAAAAATTATTTTATTAGAAACTATATATATAGGAATTGTATTACTTTTGGATAGAGAAACCTTTTTAACAATTGTCTCATTTATACAAAAAATTAAAAAGAAAAGAATAATTTTATAAAGGAAGAAAATAATGAATAATCCTTTAATTAGCATAATTATACCTGTTTATAACGTAGAAGAATATTTAGAGAGATGTATAAATTCTGTATTAAGTCAAACATATAAGAATTTTGAGGTTATCGCTATCAATGATGGTTCTACTGATAATTCATTAAAAATTTTAGAGGATCTAGCCTTATCAGATAATAGAATTTTTATCTACAATAAAGAGAATGGAGGTCAGGCTAGTGCAAGAAATCTTGGATTGAAAAAAGTTAAAGGTGACTATCTAATTATGGTTGATAGTGATGATTACATTGATGAGCATCTCTTAGAAAAATGTATGTTGACCGTTAAAAGTACTAATTGCGATTTAGTTCTGTTTGATCGATTAGATTTAAACGAAAGAGGAGAATTGAAATATTGTTCCGGGGGAAGTGGAATAACAATGACTGATGCATGCAGTGCACCTTGGAATAAGTTTTATAAAGCAACACTATGGGAAGGTTGTTTATTTCCTGAAGGTTACTGGTATGAGGATTTAGGTATAGTGCCTGTTATAGTGGCTAAAGCGAAAAAAATAGTTAACATTAATGAACCATTATATATTTATGAAAGGTCAAGGGAAGGCTCACAAACTAATCAGTTAAATGTTAATAAAATTTTAGATGTGCAGCATATGTTAAGTAATGTATATGAAAAAATTACTGACTTAGGATTATTAGAAAAATCAAAAAAACAGTTGGAAATACTATATATTGAGCATTTAATTTATATAACTATACTAGAAAAATTAACTCAAGTTAAAGATAAGAATATTCGTGCAAATTTAATTGACGAAATTAAAGTAAGCATGGCAAAAAAATTCCCAAATTGGAAGCAAATTGAATTTGCATCTGGAGGCATGATTACAAAAAGAGTAAAAAATTTAGTTGTAACTTTATACCTTAATAAAAATTTTGTCCTTGGTGATTTAATTTGGAAAACATCTTTAAAACTGAAACGTAAATTTTATTAGTAATTTTTAGTTAACTTGAAAATAGTGAATATCACAAAAATACTATAGTGTTCTCTTGTTGGAAAAAGGGAAATTAGTTTAGTACGGGTTATTAAAAATGTTATATATAAGTATATATTTTTTAAGTTATGTATAAATTAATTAAAAGTTTTACTAAAATGAGTCTTAAAGTTGATCATATTGAAAAAAATTCAAATTAATATAATCAACTTTAAGACTGTTAAGTATTATTTTAAAAAAATATAATCTTTTCTCAGATATCTAGAATTACACTAGCGTCGCATTAAAATAACTTTTTAATAAACAATAGATTGTTTTTTCTGTCAATTCATTTCTCCATAAAAAAATCCTTAACTCTTGGTCACAGTAATAATTCTTGGTCACAGTGACGCCCCGAAATATGTCGAAGATTGATAGAGAATTAGACTGAGTGAATGAAATAGTTGAGTATTGCGAATAGACTGAGCCGGCAGTGCGGAGTTTTGAGCCACTATTTGCGGACATCTGAGCCAGTAAGTGCGGGGAAAAAGCCACTTTTTTGGTCACTTTTTCATGTCTACTAATAGGGGCTCGCTGCACAGTGACGCCCCGAAGTTTGTCGAAGATTGATAGAGAATTGGATTGTGTGAATGATAAACTAAAATAATTGAGTATTGCGAATAGATTGAGCCGGCATTGCGGAGTTTTGAGCCACTATTTGCGGACATCTGAGCCAGTAACTCATGGTCACAGTGACTCCCTGAAATTTGTCGAAGATTGATAGAGAGTTAGATTGTTAACTCATGGTCACAGTGACGACCCGAAATATGTCGAAGATTGATAGGGAATTAGATTGTGTGAATGATTGTATTTGGCAATTAAAAAATGTACCAAATGGCAATTAAATATGCATGCCACTTGTCACTTCAAATTATTGATGCAATAAAGACTCTTTATAACGAAAACTATCTCCTTTAAAAACAAGTAAATGAGAATGGTGAATCAGGCGGTCAATGACAGCTTCTGTTAGAATCGGGTCGCCAAAAACATGATTCCATTGACCGAATTGAAGATTGGTTGTAATCACTATACTTCGGTTTTCATTAATTCTAGTTCACAGTTACGCCTCGAATAATCTTGTTTCACAGGAATGTTTCACGAGAGGTTTTGTGTGTGAATGCGGTTGGAATTTTTCAATGAAGAAGTATGATAGTTTTGTTAAGCAGTTCAGTTTTAAGGTGGAAAATCGCAAATGAAGTAAGCTTGGTCACTTCTATCCTAGAAGCTTAATAGAATTGTACGTTAGATGCTCATATTTAATTTATCAAAAAAGTTAGCAAATTGTAAACTTCTGGGGACAATTGTACTGTCCCCAGAAGAAAAAGTCATATTTCCTTTTCTAATAACTTCATATTTATTATAGAACTTAGTTGATTAGAAAATGAGGGAGTTAGTGTTCTACGTTATTCCTCTTCCAATATCAACAATTCCACTTCTTCCATCACTTCTTTAAAAAACGTGGTTGCATCAATGTGTAGGGCGTTACAAATAGCATGGAATAAACCTGCGCTTGGGTGTGATTTGCCAAGCTCAATATTGTTTATATGGTTGACACTTACCCCTGAATCTTCTGCAAGTTGCTGAATACTTACATTTCTTATGTTTCTTTTATTTCGGATCTTTCTTCCGAATATTGATTTATAGATTTGGGTTTTATATAGCTCGTTGGACAATGTTATCCCTCTTTTTTCCTCATTATCTAAAGAGGAAAAAGGAATGAACATAAACGATAATGTGTATTTTTCTATATTTTTACAAATTTCAAAAGAAAATTTTATTAGGAGTGTTTGAAGTTTAAATTACTTCTTTCCTTATCACTGTAATTACTCATTAAGTGCTTTTTGGCATAACCAGGTTCGATACATTTGTTTCTCCAAGATATGCAGGGATTCGTACATTTTTATTTCAATGCCATTTTTAAATTGGATAATAGAACGATAGGTGCCTTTTGTTGGTTTAATTTCTTCGACATGTTGGAAGAATATCCAACAGCAATGGGGTTGATTTGGAGAAGAAGTTGGAAAAGCATAGATGTTTTTAAGTGGATTAATTGGAATCGGAATTTTTTTATGAATGCCTGTTAAATAAGTCATTGAAATTCGCCGGCCATTATATTCTGCTCCTCCTTCTTTTGCTGCCAATTTAATTAATTCTAATGGAGTTTGTTTTACATAGAGTTCTCGCTGCCCCTCTAGTACGATTGTTTGATAGTCTAGCTGAAAAGCTGGTTTTAGTGCGTTTGTTTCTTCATTAACTTTGTACGTAGTAAGGATTTCTTTCATTTTAGCTGCTCCTTTTTAAGTGGATTGTTTAATTAATGGTGTGGTGTGTGGAGGAATGTTGTATTAACTTAATTGTGGGTTGGAAAGAGTCCATATTTCATTCCATGAATAGAGGGTGGGAAAATATGTGAGATGATGAGCAATTATTATAAATGAAATGTATCGGAAAAGTTGTGGTACTACCTTTCTTTCAAGTTAACTATTATTATCCTCCTTTTTTACTATTATCTATAAAAAATCTAAAATGAAAACCAACTATAATATGTGTTTATAGAATTTTCTATTATTTTGGGAATTTATTTGAGTATTGCGGACAGTTTGATGTTTGAGTGTATTGTAGAATTGGCAAATTCTCATTTAAAAGATTGGCTAAAAAAGAACAATCATAATTCTAGGTCACAGTTACTCCTCGAATAATCCTGTTTCACAGGAATATTTCACGGGAGGTTTAAGAGTTTGGTATCAGAGTATAAAAAGACAAAAAATACAATTTGTTTCTCTGAAAAAAAGAATGAACATAAACGATGATGTGTATTTTTACATGTTAATATTGGGAATGTTTGAAGTTTAAATCACTTATTTCCTATCATTGTAATCTACTCATTAAGCCCTTTTTTGCATAATCTGGTTCGATACATTGGTTTATTGCTACCCTCATCTAAAATCTAGATGGGATATTTTGCGTGGGAATTAAAAACTAGTTTCTATTATACTAATTTATGTAAATTAAATAGTAGAAATTAGTATTAAATAGAAAAAAATTCAAGTATAATAGGTATATTAATTTAGGTAAGGAGAACTAATTTATGGTGGTTTTTCGTTCTGTTGGTAAGGCGATTGGCACGGTTGGTGGAGGATTGCTGGGAGGCTCAGCTAAACTGATAGGGAAGACAGTTGGTACTAGATATCAAGGTACTGGTAAGTGGATAGAAGAAGTAGGAGATGGTATACAAAAAGCGTCTTATCGTGCTCTGGATAATGCAGGGGAATTTCTTGATGGTGCGGTAAAAGGTACATATGGTCTTATAAAAGATGATGACTATTATAAACAGGCGGGTTTGTCTCATATGAAAGATTCTGCTGATAGAACAATAAAGGGAATCGGTTCCGCTGTCACTTATACAGCAGCAAATGCAGGGCAAGCAATTAGAGGTTTTTCACAAGGGGATAAGGAGCAAGTGATTAATGGATTAAAAAATATCGGGAAGGTTGTCGCTGTATCAAGCCTTGCGATTGGTGTGTTAGATGTAATAGATGGGGCAG
Source organism: Niallia alba (assembly GCF_012933555.1). Lineage (GTDB taxonomy): Bacteria > Bacillota > Bacilli > Bacillales > Cytobacillaceae > Niallia > Niallia alba. The sequence continues at coordinate 4,591,749 of NZ_JABBPK010000001.1, read as the reverse complement.
ATGATGTAAATGCAGAAGAGTTACATACGAGAAATGATGGACTAAGTGGAAATATTCATCCAGATACTGGAGTTCCTTTTGCAGAGAAATATATAGATTTGCCAAACGGTCAAGTAGTTGAAGGTACTTTTCCTGTCTTTGATTCAGCATTTCACGTTGAATTAGCGGAGGAATTATATTTAGAAAGTGATGATGTTCAATTTGCTGTTGCCAATGAAAACTTGTATCAAGCTATACAGGCTGATCCTTCCTTAGCAAAGGAAATTGGATTATCTCAAACCGATATACACAGCTTAGCGAACGGGGAAACACCAGATAATTTTGTATGGCATCATAATGAAGAGCCAGGAGTCATTCAATTAGTAGATAAAGAGACTCATGAACAAACAGGGCATACAGGTGGAAGAGCTATTTGGGGTGGAGGAAGTGAGTATCGCTAAAATTATAAGTAGGATAGGATGAGCATCAATATGGTTACTGAACTCATGGTCACAGTGACGACCCGAAATTTGTCGAAGATTGATAGGGAATTAGATTGTGTGAATGATAAACTTAAATAGCGATGATTATTGCAGATGAAATGAGCCACTTATGAGGAGTTTTGAGCCAGTCATTGCGGAGAAAAGAGCCGCCCTTTGCGGAAATTGCGAGCCATCACTTTAGGTCACGGTGACGCCCCGTTTCGTTCGCAATTTATGTGCTGATTGCATTCATAACTATAACATTTTTTTCCATTTGACATCCCACATTATTTCTGAAGTTGATTCTCCATTGATTTTGCCAGTTCATTTGGCTCTACTATTCTACTACATCAGCCAATAAAGTAATGTTTACAGCGACTGAAAATTAATTCCACTCACTTTTGCTGTTTCTGTTAAATCTACTAAAATACCATCTGCAATAGCATCTTCTCTTCTCATAGATATGATATTATCTAAAAAATATTTTCTAATTCAATTTTTCAGCCTTTCCATTAAATAAAAAAGCCACCTCTAATTAATTAGAAAGGTAGCTCTATATTTTAATACTATTTTAACTTAGTAACTTGAATTAAAATACCTGCTAAAACAAGTAAAAATCCTATTGTTATTGGTATTAATGAGAATATTACCAAGTTTCCTGCAAAAACAGCCGGGTCACCAGCTTCAGAATACATAGTGAATTCCATTCCAATCTTCTGACTCAGCAAAATCAATAATAAGCCAAGTATTTCTAATACAACACTAAAAACACTAATTTTTTTTCTCATTTTTTCACCACTTTAAACGTAATTGTGCATAAGCTTTGAATTGTGTATCGAAACTCTTTTTAACTTCGGGAGCTTTAAAGGATATTTCTAAACTTCCATCAACACCGCTTGTTCCACCAGTAGCTCCAATAGAGAAAGAATCAACGCCAAAGCTTACATTCTTCGTTTGATGCATATAAACGGCTCCGGCATTTAACCATTTTGTATTCCAAGTTGTGTCTTTTTCTAATTTCACCTGCATTGTTTGAACAATATCTTGTACTTCATATACATCCCAATCATCTTTTAAATTCTGGACTAAACTAATTCCTGTTTTATTAACATCCCATAGGTTAGCTTCATTCACTCTATCATACGTATATGTAATTACTTTTTTCTTACCATTCCATGGATTTACTCCAGTTGCTACTTGTGTTCCATATAGTGACGACAAAATATAATTGTAATCATCTGTTGAATCCCAAGCTACAGATATAATATCTTTTAGTCTATTTGCAGGAACCTTTTTCCAATCCATTTTAGCAGTTAGTAAGAAAGTATTGCTTGTTAATTTTTTTATAGTGATAGTTAACTTTTTATAGTTACTGTTACTATTAGTGCCTGTTGTACTGGAAGCCAATCCTCCATCATCTGCAACTGCAAACAGTGAAACAGAATCATTACTTAAAGCTTTTTGTTTAATTGATTGGGCAGCTTTACTATCATCTTCTAATATTTCTTGAGTATTTTCTTTCAATTCAGATACTTCTTCATTAAACTCTGCTTGTGTTAAAATTTCTTGTTCCGTATCAATAACTTCAGGGTTTTCTTCGTTAACCCAATTTTCATCCTCAAAGTATTCAGTCGTTTTTATGAATTCTGTGACAACCTGTGTGTCTAAAACGGCTTCTTCTTTTGTGGCATTATATTGTTCTTCCGTCATGTTATTAATATAATCATCTATATATCCTAACTCTTTTAATCTGTTTCTCTCTGTATCTGAAATAACGACACCATCACTAACACCATTTACATTACCTTCTTTTTGTGTTTCGTTTGTTTCTGCTTTTACTAGATTATTACTAGAAACAATAATTAAAAAAACGACTGCACAAATTAATAGTTTTTTTAAAAACATTTTTGTCATATATTACCTCCTAATTATGATAGATTAAATATATGACAGAAATTGCAAAAAGTAAACAAAGTTCTAAAAATTGAAACTTTTTTATGAAACGAATTTTTCGTTTACTTAAAAAACACCACTACAGGTTTGGTCACAGGGACGCTCCGAAATTTGTCGAAGAATTCTTGGTCACAGTGACGCCCCGAAATATGTCGAAGATTGATAGAGAATTAGATTGTGTGAATGATAAACTTAAATAGTAGTTGGATATTGGAGGGGGGTGGCGTTTTTCCCTTTCCAATGGCAAACCGATAATAAATTCTTGCTGCACAGTGAGGCACTGAAAAATCTTGTTTCACAGGAAGTTCTACGAGAGAATTTGTGTGAAATTGCTAAAGGAGAAGTACAGCAGTAGTGCTATATTTGAATAGTTAAATATAATCCTTTTTTCTCTGTAGAGAATAGTTAGTTCGACAGGAATTTTTCTCTCTTGTATTGAAATAGTAAGTAAAAAATTATGGAGTGATACTATGCCGCACTGGACCCCAATTAAAAATGAGCCTTTTATTAATATTATGGATGACTATAGACGAGAAATTGAAAACAAAGATGCTAAAGCGACTAAAGAAATAACTAGGCAGTACGCACACAGGTTATATCAAGAGTATGAAATTTTAAGTGAACATACAGAGAATGCAGTATATGAACATCTTTCCTACTTCGATGACTTATTAGCTGGTATATCAAATATGAAACATGCAAAAAAAGACATTGGTTATTATGGGAATTTTCCAAGAACATTCAACAAAAACAAATTAAATTTAGCCAGAGTAATGAGATCTCGGTAGTTAATAAAGAGATATATAAATCTAGGTTGACTCAATGACTATTGTAGAAAAGTTTAGGTCACAGTGAAATCCCGAATAATCTTGTTTCACAGGAAAGTTTTACAAGAGTGTTTTGTGGGATTGCCGATGGAATTTGTCAAAGAGAAGTACAGCAGTTATATTGTTTTCTTCTTTCTTTTTATTTTCATTTTGGCAGGAAATTTGATTATTTTGTAGAATATTGGAGTGGTAGATTGTCTCTTCCTTTCCTCTGTTAGTTGTTCTTGTTCTAAAAAGAATTCCTTCTATATTAACCTCGATTGATTTATCTTCCTATTTTATTCTTTCTCGAATTGTTTCTTTCCCAGTGTGTTTTGATTCATCGTACTATAAAAATAAATAGTTTGGAGGGTTTTGTATGACCGTAAAGGTTTCAAGTATTGGTTTGAAAGGATTAGAGGGCTACCGTGTGCAGGTGGAGGTGCGGATATCACAGGACACGGAGTCTATGGTGATTGTTGGGTTGCCTGATGCTTCTGTTAAGGAGTCAAGGGAGAGGGTGTTGGCGTCGATTGCTCATTTTGATTTGGATGTGACGGATAAGAAGGTAGTTGTGAATCTATCTCCGCCTGATCAAAAGAAAAATGGTTCGCTATTTGATCTGGCTATCGCAATTGCTGCTTTGAAGGAACTGGGGGAGGTGAAGCGTGAGATTCCCATAGATACGGCGTTTATTGGGGCGTTATCCCTTGATGGTTCGGTTGCGAGTGGGGAAGGGATACTACCTGCTGTTATTGCGGCAAGGGGACTTGGGATCAAACGAGTGTATTTACCTTATGATTCGGTGCTGCCACTCCATATGCTACAGGATATTGAATGTATAGTTGTGTCTCATATCGAGGAAGTCGTTCAGCATTTGGAAGGGCAAGAAAGCATGCTGTCTCAACCTTCTTTTTCCTCAGAGAATCATCTAACTCCAGATGTTGCCACTCATCAAAAGGATTTCTGTCATGTAATTGGACAGGAGAAAGCGAAAAGAGCATTAGAAATTGCTGCAGCTGGTGAGCATAATTTGCTGATGAATGGTCCTCCTGGTTGTGGAAAGAGCTTGTTAGCTGAATCTTTTCCCTCCATCCTACCTTCATTAACAAATCAAGCACAACTCGAAGTGATGAGTTTGTATCAGCTTGCTCGTGAAAAACGTATCCATGTTCCCTCTGTTCCGTTCAGGCATCCACACCATTCTGCTTCTGCTGTCGCCATTATTGGTGGTGGGTCGAACCCGCGACCAGGTGAAATATCGATGGCTCACCATGGAATCCTTTTTCTCGATGAAATTGCAGAATTCTCCAAAAAAACGCTTGATATGCTCCGTCAACCACTTGAAACTGGTGAAGTAACCATTAGCAGAGCGCATTCTACTGTGACGTATCCAGCTTCTTTTATCCTAATAGGTGCTATGAACCCTTGTCCATGTGGATACCTCGGTTCTCTTCATCATTATTGCACCTGTTCCCAAAAGCAAATTCAAGCCTACCGAAATCGGTTGTCAGGTCCTATCTATGACCGAATGGACATCCTTTTATCCTTACAGTCAGTTAATGTTAACCGGTCCTCCACGACGCAAGAATCTTCTAATGATATTCGTAAAAGAGTGGAAAAAGCGCGCGTGCGCCAGTATGATCGGTATCAACAAGAAGTATCCAATGCGAAGGTTCCGTTTGAAATTTTGGTGGAAACGAGTGCCTTGACAACAGAACAGAAAAAGACGCTCACTCAAATATCTTCTAAGCAAAACTGGAGCAACCGTGTTCAGATAAAAATTATCAGACTCGCAAGGACCATTTCTGATTTAGCAGGGGAAGAAAGAATAGCTGATCAAGCCATTTGGGAAGCGATGACCTTAAGACGCTGGGGGCAGAATAAACAAACGACGATTGCGAGGGAGAAATGATGCCCTATAAGAAACGAGAGTATATACCAGAGCGATTTTATCATATTGTTTCCCGGGGAAATCGACGTGATCCTTTGTTTCGGAATGCCAGTGATTTTCAAGCATTTCTTCATATCCTAACACAACTCTACGAAAAGTACCCCTTTGAAATCGCCTCCTATTGCCTTATGAACAATCATTTCCATTTACAATTACGTTCTAGGGAAGTACCCATTTCAAAGCTAATGGCACTAATCAATAAACGTTATGCCAATTACTATAACACCAAATACCGTTTAACAGGCCATGTCTTTGAAAAACGTTTTTATGACAAAGTTATTGAGAACAAAGAAGGTATGTTAGAAGTTAGCCGTTATATACACCTTAACCCAGTTGAGGCGAGGATGGTTAAGCTCGCAGAATACTATCCTTGGAGTAGCTATCAATATTATAAGAAGAATTCGACAGTACCTTGTTTTATGAATGTGAATTTTTTACTAGATTATTATGAAGGAACATCGACACAGAAACGGGAAAAGTATTGTTGTAGCGTAACCTTTAATTAATATAAATTCAGGTGTCAGACACCGCGAAAAGTCTATTATCTTTCTCAAGAAGAATATCCAATAAAAGTAGATTATTACTATTTATCAAGTATCCCCCACTCAAACTTCAAGTTTAACATCTATTATTAAAGCTTCTTTCCTCTTTTAAGCTAGATACTTTCTTTTCCTTCCATCGAAGTATGTATCTTCTTTCTATAAAGTAAAGGTACCTAGGAATAACAAGAAAAGTGCTTTTCTAAAAGGAACCGATAATGGAAGGAAAGACGTATGATCAATTAGTCGAGGAGTTTACGCCGATGATCCATCATATGATGAAAAGGATGACTATTTATAAAGATAAGCAAGAGTTTTTTCAAATTGGGTTAATCAGTATTTGGGAAACAATGTCTACATTTGATGAAGAAAAAGGCAAATATAGCAATCATTTATATCGGCATATGCAAGGCAGATTTCTCGATGAATTGAAGCGCCGCACAAGAGAGGCGGAAAGAAGTGCTTATCCAAGTGAAGAGTTTTGGGAAGTAATGGAAAGCCCTATTTTATACAGAGAAGAAGAGGACTATATAAAAGGACTTTGTTATGAATTAAACGAAGGAGAAACAAAGTGGGTCATGTTTACCTTTATTGAACAGTTAACAGTTAAAGAGATTGCGAAGAAAGAACAGGTTTCTCCTTCAGCGGTTAAATGGTGGAGGAAAGGAGCGAAGGAGAAGTTGAAGCGGACGTTGGGCTTGTGAGGGAATCGGAGGGACGGTTCGGACCGTCCCTCTGCTTCCGTTCCATTGAACGGCCAACCTGATTCCGTTGCTCATTTTGACAAAAAAAGTTATGCTTAACGGAAAAAGGATTGTTTGCTATGGTTATTTTTTTTGGTATTTTGATAGTAAGTCTATTAATTCCGATTATTGCTTTGGTCTTGCTGAGTATTATGAAACTACTTAATCAGGAGTTTGATTATTTACATATGGAGAATAAACAAATTCAATTAGAAAAGCAGCTGCAGCAAATGGAGTATGAACAGCTCAGTCAAAAGATTCGTCCGCATTTTTTGTTTAATAGTTTAAATGCGATGATGTCCCTTGCTCGTTTGAAGCGAAATGATGATCTCATAACAGCTATGGAGCAATTTTCTTTATTTCTAAAGTATCAGCATGCAAATCAGACAGCGCTTGTCTTATTTGAAAGGGAATTATTCCATACAAACAATTACTTATCGATTCAGCAGCTTCGTTTTGGAAAAAAGCTTACGATCACGTATGAGCTAGATGAACGAGCCTATCAAACCCAGCTGCCGTCTTATACGTTACAAACGCTTGTTGAGAATGCCTTTAAGCATGGCTTGGAGAAAAAACGTGGCGAAAAGCATTTGATGATTGCCTTAAAGCGACATGGTGATTGGGTGAGATTAACAGTTTCTGATAATGGGGATAGAGCGATTGAGCAAAAAAGTGGGCATGGAACAGGGTTGGAAAATATTAAAAAACGGTTGGAATTATTATTTGAAATGTACACAGATGTTTCATTAAAACGTAAAGATAACGCAACAGAGGCAACAGTCATTTGGCCATATACGCCGGAGGGTGAAAGATGAATATATTAATAGTAGATGATGAACCATTGGAACTGGAACAACTCTCCTTTCTAGTAGCAAAGAAATTTCCAGATTGGAATATCTATACGTCAGAAGATGCGAGTGAAGCAAAGCTCCTGCTAAGAGAGACAAACTTCTCCCTTGCATTAGTGGATATTCAATTACCAGGTGAATCAGGTTTGAAGTTTTGTGAATTTTTGCAATCTAATAATAATCAAATAGAAGTGGTCCTTATTACCGCACATCAGGACTTTCAATATGCTAAACAAGCAATTAAGCTACATGTGATGGATTACTTAGTGAAACCAGTTATTGAGAAAGAATTCTACGATATGCTTGCTGACTTTATGGATAAACACGCATGGATTGATACCAAGTCGACGCTCGTTAATAGCGTGCTTCAGATTATTCGCGAACATTATCAAGAAAAACTACAGCTTGCAGATGTAGCGAGTCAAGTATATGTTTCTCCAACATACCTTAGTAAAAAATTCGCGGAAGAAACGGGGGAAAAGTTTACAGGGTATATAACAAGATTTCGCATAAAAAAAGCAAAACAATTGATGCAGGAAAACCCACATTGGTCCTTATTTGAAGTAGCCCAAAGAGTTGGATTTTCCAGCCAGCATCACTTTAGTAATTCCTTTAAGAAAGTGGAAGGAATCACCCCTAGTCAATTAAAGGAGAAGCTCCATGATTGATTGGTATATTCTCTTATTTATCGGTTTTTTTGTCCTTATCCTTTTTATTGAAAAAATTGGTGCACATCGCAGTATCCATGAATACATGGTAACAAGTCGTGAACTTGGGTTAAGTGCAGGGACGTATGGAATCTCGCTACAATTTATCTCAGGCGTGACCGTTGCTGTCCCTATATTGTCCATGCAAGCTTTTCAGTTAACGACATTTCCCATCCTGATCATCTGTACATATGGTTTGTACCTATTATTGAACAACATCATGACCAAAGAAAAAGTGAAGCAGGTTACAGACGCGAAAGGTAATTCCCATCTGTGGTTCTTTGCTTTTTCCAGCATGGCAAGTCTATTTGTGCAATTTACGATTCTTGCTTATTTTTTATTGGATGTATTATCCGTTGGAGGAATTGCCATTTTTATCAGCTTTTGCTTCGTATTTTTTGGCTTAGGTGGAAGCTATGGTGTTAGGAAGATAGGCTCAACCATCTTTTATGCAATCTTCCTTGTCGGAGTTATTGTTACATTATTTTTATATTTAGGGGAAGGGGTTCAGACTATATACACTAAATATCAGGGAGAGATGTTTAGTGGCAACATTGCTGATGTGATTTTTGCCAGTATGACGTTTGTTTTGGTTGTATTTGGACAAGCTTGCACAAACCTAACTTTTTGGCAAACAGCAAGTGCCGTGAAGTCCAATCACCGAGTCACCGTATTACGTCTTTCTACTTTTATTTGGTTCGCATTTATGCTTTCGATTTTTTCCTTTAGCTTCTTTCTGTTTGTCCAAAATCAAGCAGTGGAGCAAATGAATCAAGTCATCATTCATATCATCATTTTTATCGTACTAGGAGCATTAGCAATTGGAATCGGGACATCCCTATTTTCACTAATTAGTGTCTTTTTAAAGATAAAGAGTAGGGACAGAACTAATCATTATGCGTACAGATTACTAAGGCATGGATACTTAATAGGGGTTATGAACTCATGGTCACAGTGACGCCCCGAAGTTTGTCGAAGATTGATAGAGAATTAGATTGAGTGAATGATAAACTGAAATAGTTGAGTATTGCGAATAGACTGAGCCGGCAGTGCGGAGTTTTGAGCCACTATTTGCGGACATCTGAGCCAGTAAGTGCGGGGAAAAAGCCACTTTTTTGGTCACTTTTTCATGTCTACTAATAGGGGCTCGCTGCACTGTGACCTAGAATTTAACACATCAACCTTTCAATAAAGGTAAAAAGGGATAGATACACATTTCACTAAGTAAGAAATGTACCTATCCCTTTTTCTATTTACATACAAAACTATCAATATTATAATGTAAGCGTAAAATAATGCCCACCTAGTTTTTCAGGTGGGCATTAGTGTATTCTCTATTTAAGTTTAGCTGGAATCCGGCATTCCTCTGGAATAGTCTTTGACCACGGAAGGAACTGGTCAAGTGCTTCCTGATCATCTATATCTATTTGTGGCAGCTGTTCAAAAAGATAAGTTAAATAATTTAATGGATTTAATTGATTCTCTTTGGCCGTTTCGACAATGCTGTAGATGACCGCACTGGCAGTTGCTCCTTTCATCGATTGGGCAAATAGCCATGCTTTTCTTCCCATAACGAATGGTTTAATCGAACGTTCTGCTCTATTATTATCGAGTTCAAGTCGCCCGTCTTTCATAAAGACAATGAGTTTTGACCATTGGTTTAAACTATAATTGTTTATGGCAAACTAAATATGTAGGGAATGGCAGTTAATTTGTGTAGGGCCCTCCGGGCCCTACACAAATTAAAAAAACCACTTGTCAACTTCTCATAATAACTTTAAACTCCTCGTTGGACCAACAACGTTTAACAGGAGGCTATTAGGAGATGTTAGCAGTGGCACAAATTGATTATATCAGACATGAAGTGAATCAAAACTCTAGGTCACAGTGACGCCCCGAAATTTGTCGAAGATTGATAGAAAATTAGATTGTGTGAGTGATAAACTGAAAGTAAGCGTCAAATAGACCCCACCTATGTTTTAGATGGGGCCTGGGTTATTATTTAGTTAAGTTTTTTAAATGAAATACAAGACACTGGTAGTGTCGTTGACCAAGGAAGTAGTTGGTCAAGGTTATCATGATCTGTCAGATCCAAGTTGGGAAGCTGCTCAAATAGATAGCGAAGATAGTAATATGGATTCAATCCGTTTGCGATCGCTGTCTCCACGATACTGTATATGATGGCACTGGCTCTCGCACCATTTGGTGTGTTACTAAACAACCAAGCCTTCCTTCCAAGCACTACTGGCTTAATAGCCCTTTCGCTTCTATTGTTATCAATTTCTAATCGACCATCCTCTAGAAATGCCACTAACTTATCCCACTGGTTTAGACAGTATGTAATAGCTTTGCCGAGACCACTTTTAGGCAATACATGTTGTTCTTGTACTTTTAGCCATGACAAAAAAGAGTCTAGTATTGGTTTACTTTGCTCTAGACGTTGTTTATACCGTTCTTCCGGCTCTAATTCCTTTAACTTTCGCTCAATCGTGAAAAGTTGATTACAGAATTGGAGACCTTCGGTCGCAGCGACTGGTTTTATACTATTTGTAGGCAGTGCTTTTAAGACATCGGTAAAACCACGTCTGGCATGAGCCTTATCCGAGAACTTAGATAAGGCTCATTATCCAAGAAGTTTGATTATCCGAGAAGAATTACTGTATGTCCTTAAAATACAGCAATTCTTCTCTTTTTTCTTAGATAATTATTTGATACACATTTCGGTTTTCAATTCAGAAAATCTGGAATTCTATTTGACCTTTGAGAAGTTTTTCTTTCATCTATATTTGAAGGGAACCATTTTTCATTCCACTCTTTTAAATGCCTGTTAACCGTGTCTTGGGAAATATCCGCATAAATCTGAGTCGACTGTAGAGATGCATGTCCCAAAAAATTCTTTATCACAACCAGAGGAACACCGGCTTCAAGCATATGGCTGGCAGTTGTATGTCTCATAGAATGAGGTGGATAACTACCAGCAAGAAACATGGACGGTTTTTCTTTTTTAGCAACGGTAATATACTTTTTGAATATTCCCTCTATACAGGAAACCGACATCTGCTCATGCGTTTGGCTTGAAAATATATGCCTTTCAGGTTTATCACTGATTTTTCTGTGCTCAATATACTTCTTAAGTGGGGTGGCACAGGCGATAGGAATACCGATACGGCGGCTCTTTCTGCCTTTCCCCGTAATATTTAGTGTAGCGCCTTTTGGATGAAACTGAACATTTCCGACCGTAAGGTCACATATTTCTTGTGCACGCGCTCCGCTTGCATACATAAGACTTAACTCTTGGTCACAGTGACGGCCCGAAATTTGTCGAAGATTGATAGAGAGTTAGATTGTGTGAATGTGATAAACTGAAATAGCAACTGAATATTGTGAGGGTGGTTGGTTGTTGTGCTTCTTTCCGTTTAGGAAAGGAGGTGATAATCATGGAAACATTTCTTGAATTTCTTCGTGAAGTTCTGAAGGGGATTGTGCGTGAGATAAGCGCCTATTTCTTTCGGAAGAACATATTAGAAAAGTAAGCGTCAAACTATACCCACATGGTTTGACGCTTTTTTATATGTAAGCGTCAAATAGACCCCACCTATGTTTTAGATGGGGCCTGGGTTATTAACTCTTGGTCACAGTGACGGCCCGAAATTTGTCGAAGATTGATAGAGAGTTAGATTGTGTGAATGTGATAAACTGAAATAGCAACTGAATATTGTGAGGGTGGTTGGTTGTTGTGCTTCTTTCCGTTTAGGAAAGGAGGTGATAATCATGGAAACATTTCTTGAATTTCTTCGTGAAGTTCTGAAGGGGATTGTGCGTGAGATAAGCGCCTATTTCTTTCGGAAGAACATATTAGAAAAGTAAGCGTCAAACTATACCCACATGGTTTGACGCTTTTTTATATGTAAGCGTCAAATAGACCCCACCTATGTTTTAGATGGGGCCTGGGTTATTATTTAATTCTTGGTCACAGTGACGCCCCGAAATATGTCGAAGATTGATAGAGAATTCGAGGTCACAGGGACGCCTCGAAATATGTCGAAGATTGATAGAGAATTAGATTGTGTGAATGATAAACTTAAATAGCAACTGGATATTGGTGGTTGGTTGTTGCGCTTTTTTCCGTTAAGGAAAGGAGCTGGTAATCATAGAACATTTCTTGAATTCCTTCGTGAAGTTTAGAAGATGATTACAGCCGCGTAATTTTACCACTCTTGCCCATTCTTTTTACAAGGTAAGCGTCAATCAACTAGGCTCCACCTATTAATTTAGATGGAGCCTAGTTTAGTTGGCAAGCAAAAATCTTTACCACTTGCCAACTGTTCGTGTAGGATAATTTTAGTAATCCGCCGAAAACCTAAGAGCCTTTCTTAAATGTAATATGGAGAGAACGGAAGTGCTTTCTCAGCGAGTTTATCAAAATCTAAGGAATTGATTTCTTCAATTATTGATACATCACTTTCATCAAAGTTTGGAGTCATCCCTCCACAAATGCTTGCTGAAATAGCGCCGATTGTATCTGTGTCAGCTCCTAAACTTGCACTGATTTTTGCGGCTTTCATCGGGTCTCCATTAGCGAGCTGTACAACAGCCAAGACAGCAGGAATGGTTTCAATCGTTTCTACCCCAGTTCCTAATTCGTTGACAATTCGTATGATAGCTTCTTCTTCGAGACAATTATCAACAATGTCGCGGACATATTGAATGCGGAAGGATAAGGATGGACTCGGAAACTCGGCCCCAATTCCTTTTGAGTCTTCGGCAACTTTTATAGCAAGTTCCCACATTTCGTTTAGATCCTTCCCTCCAGCAGCAACATAACTAATGCAGGCTGCTACTACACAAGCGCCAGATACAGCTATGCTCGAGTTATGTGTTGGTAAACAAATGTCATACACATTTTTCATTAACTCATCTAATTGGTTGTATTCGGATATAAGTCCGATTGGTGAAATCTTCATTGCGGCGCCATTGGTTGTATTGCCATATCCAGTTTTGTTAATAGGAACGCCATTTTTAATTGCTTGGACAGCTCTAAGAGTGGATGGACCGGAAACTAATTTAGAATCTTTTGCATTAGAAATCCACTCTGTCAAATGCTTAATATAATCCATCGCATAAACTCATGGTCACAGTGACTCCCCGAAATTTGTCGAAGATTGATAGAGAGTTAGATTGTAAGCGTCAAATAGGCCCCACCTATTAATTAGATGGGACCTAAGTTATTATTTAGATAACTTTTTAAAAGATACAAGAAACTGGTAAAGTTGTTGACCAAGGAAGCATTCGGTCTAAGGCATTCATATCTGTCAAATTCATATTGGGAAGCTGCTCAAATAGATAGCGAAGATAGTAATATGGATTTAATCCATTTGCGATTGCTGTCTCCACCATACTGTATATGATGGCACTGGCTCTAGCACCTTGCGGTGTATTACTGAACAGCCATGCCTTTCTTCCGATCACTACTGACTTGATCGACCGTTCACTTCGATTATTATCGATTTCTAATCGACCATCCTCCAAAAAGGCTATTAGTTTATCCCATTGATTGAGGCAGTATGTCACCGCCTTGCCCATTCCACTTTTAGGGAGTACTTTTTGTTCTTGTATTTTTAGCCATGACAAAAAAGCGTCTAGTACTGGTTTGCTTTGTTTAAGACGTTGTTCAAAACGTTCCTTCGGGTCTAATTCTTTTACTTTTCTCGTAAGCGTCAAATAGACCCCACCTATGTTTTAGATGGGGCCTGGGTTATTATTTAGTTAAGTTTTTTCACTAGTGTTGCATAAATGTTGTTAGAATATTCAGTTTAAATATGTCCCCTGTTAAGAGCCAAAAAAGTAAATACCCAACTAAAGGTGGATCCATCCATTTGGAAATTTTTTTACAATTAGACTTAAGAGACGACGACAATTTGTTTATTAAGGAATGGTTTTTCCTTCAATCTTTCGAAGCCAAATATGTGCTGGTTTCCACAAAGCTGCCCGTAAATATCGGCTAATTTGTAGGGTTTTTCGTTTACTTTTTGTCTCGATTTGTGCGAGAACATGCAGGCAAAAAACAATAAGTGCGATAAACACTTGATTCTGAATTGCCCATTCGCTTTGGCCGTAAAACTTTTTGATATGGAGATGTTGTTTAATCCATTTGAAAAATAACTCAATCGCCCAGCGTGATTTATACATCTTTGAGATTTCTTCAGCACTTAAATCAAAACGATTTGTGATTAAATGAAGCTCATTTCCTTTTGAATCAATCACTTTTAGAAGACGAAAGTAATTTTCGGCACGGTTTTGCGTCGTACCAATCAACACCATTTGATCCGACAAAACAGATGTATTCTCGGGTAGTTTAAAATCGTAAACCTCCCGTATGACTGCGTTTTTTCGCAGCCTAGAAAGGAAAAAGTAGCCGTCATCTGTCATCCGATCAAAGCGTTCGTAGTCTAAGTAACCACGGTCAAACACATACATACATTCCTTGTCATCAACCATTACTTCAAGCTGACCGCGGTCATGTTCTTTGGCCGTTGTCATAATGGCCTTTTCGGGATAGGATATACCTTTTTCCATAAACACAAGGCGTAAGTGCAATTTAACACCCGCTTTTGTTTTGCGGAATTTTGCCCATTTATGATTAGTCAAATTGAGAGGCAATGTGCTTGAATCAATGATTTTTAATGGCATCACAAGTTTCGTGTTGTGCGTTTTGGCATGAATTTGTGAAACTAAATCAAGGAAAAGCTTTTGGAATAAGTCTGGATTCATGCCATTTAAACGGCGTGAGAGTTGGGAAATACTGATAGAATCAAGATCAATGCCCTTTTGCAGTTGATCATCGAAAAGACAATCGCTCAGCGCATGCAGACTTTCGACTTCTTCTAGCTGCGCAAAAAGTAATAATTTTAGAAATGACTCTGTCGTTAGTTTTTTCGTATAGAAATCTAATTTCAACGTTTTCACGTTTTCTTCAAATAATTGAAGATTTATTGGTGAAAACCATTGTCCAAATGAAGTTTTTCGTGTAATCTTGTCCATGAGATTGGTCCTTTTTTAGTGGATTTGGACGGGTTACCACCTGACTTATCCATTATAAAGGACTTTTTCTATGCATAAAATAATAAAAGTGAACATTTCGAGTATTTTTAATAGTGAAATTAAATTAATGCAACACTAGTGAAGTTTTTTAAATGAAATACAAGACACTGGTAGTGTCGTTGACCAACTACTTCCTTGAATTCTACGAATATAGTCAACAACAAAAGACAGAGGAGTTCAGAGAGAAATATAAAAAAAGAGCTTGTCAGGAGTGGAAGAACGGTGAGATGAAAAATTTTCACGGGCTAGATCGTGCCAGGGGGTACGGTCTAAAAAGCATGTCCATACAGGCAAAACTTACTGCCTTAGCAGTAAATCTAAAGAGGATAGCAGCTATCCTATCCTCTCAAAAGGCTGGTTCAATTTCTAAAAGAACTGAAAAACACTATGTTTTTCCCAATTTATTGGCATATCTAGATATTTCAGCCCTTTTATTCAAATCTAGTTTCTAAAAAAATGGACTTTTTCAGTGGTCTCGGACCGTCCCTCTGCTTCCGTTCCATTGAACGGCCAACCTGATTCCGTTGCTCATTTTGACAAAAAAAGTTATGCTTAACGGAAAAAGGATTGTTTGCTATGGTTATTTTTTTTGGTATTTTGATAGTAAGTCTATTAATTCCGATTATTGCTTTGGTCTTGCTGAGTATTATGAAACTACTTAATCAGGAGTTTGATTATTTACATATGGAGAATAAACAAATTCAATTAGAAAAGCAGCTGCAGCAAATGGAGTATGAACAGCTCAGTCAAAAGATTCGTCCGCATTTTTTGTTTAATAGTTTAAATGCGATGATGTCCCTTGCTCGTTTGAAGCGAAATGATGATCTCATAACAGCTATGGAGCAATTTTCTTTATTTCTAAAGTATCAGCATGCAAATCAGACAGCGCTTGTCTTATTTGAAAGGGAATTATTCCATACAAACAATTACTTATCGATTCAGCAGCTTCGTTTTGGAAAAAAGCTTACGATCACGTATGAGCTAGATGAACGAGCCTATCAAACCCAGCTGCCGTCTTATACGTTACAAACGCTTGTTGAGAATGCCTTTAAGCATGGCTTGGAGAAAAAACGTGGCGAAAAGCATTTGATGATTGCCTTAAAGCGACATGGTGATTGGGTGAGATTAACAGTTTCTGATAATGGGGATAGAGCGATTGAGCAAAAAAGTGGGCATGGAACAGGGTTGGAAAATATTAAAAAACGGTTGGAATTATTATTTGAAATGTACACAGATGTTTCATTAAAACGTAAAGATAACGCAACAGAGGCAACAGTCATTTGGCCATATACGCCGGAGGGTGAAAGATGAATATATTAATAGTAGATGATGAACCATTGGAACTGGAACAACTCTCCTTTCTAGTAGCAAAGAAATTTCCAGATTGGAATATCTATACGTCAGAAGATGCGAGTGAAGCAAAGCTCCTGCTAAGAGAGACAAACTTCTCCCTTGCATTAGTGGATATTCAATTACCAGGTGAATCAGGTTTGAAGTTTTGTGAATTTTTGCAATCTAATAATAATCAAATAGAAGTGGTCCTTATTACCGCACATCAGGACTTTCAATATGCTAAACAAGCAATTAAGCTACATGTGATGGATTACTTAGTGAAACCAGTTATTGAGAAAGAATTCTACGATATGCTTGCTGACTTTATGGATAAACACGCATGGATTGATACCAAGTCGACGCTCGTTAATAGCGTGCTTCAGATTATTCGCGAACATTATCAAGAAAAACTACAGCTTGCAGATGTAGCGAGTCAAGTATATGTTTCTCCAACATACCTTAGTAAAAAATTCGCGGAAGAAACGGGGGAAAAGTTTACAGGGTATATAACAAGATTTCGCATAAAAAAAGCAAAACAATTGATGCAGGAAAACCCACATTGGTCCTTATTTGAAGTAGCCCAAAGAGTTGGATTTTCCAGCCAGCATCACTTTAGTAATTCCTTTAAGAAAGTGGAAGGAATCACCCCTAGTCAATTAAAGGAGAAGCTCCATGATTGATTGGTATATTCTCTTATTTATCGGTTTTTTTGTCCTTATCCTTTTTATTGAAAAAATTGGTGCACATCGCAGTATCCATGAATACATGGTAACAAGTCGTGAACTTGGGTTAAGTGCAGGGACGTATGGAATCTCGCTACAATTTATCTCAGGCGTGACCGTTGCTGTCCCTATATTGTCCATGCAAGCTTTTCAGTTAACGACATTTCCCATCCTGATCATCTGTACATATGGTTTGTACCTATTATTGAACAACATCATGACCAAAGAAAAAGTGAAGCAGGTTACAGACGCGAAAGGTAATTCCCATCTGTGGTTCTTTGCTTTTTCCAGCATGGCAAGTCTATTTGTGCAATTTACGATTCTTGCTTATTTTTTATTGGATGTATTATCCGTTGGAGGAATTGCCATTTTTATCAGCTTTTGCTTCGTATTTTTTGGCTTAGGTGGAAGCTATGGTGTTAGGAAGATAGGCTCAACCATCTTTTATGCAATCTTCCTTGTCGGAGTTATTGTTACATTATTTTTATATTTAGGGGAAGGGGTTCAGACTATATACACTAAATATCAGGGAGAGATGTTTAGTGGCAACATTGCTGATGTGATTTTTGCCAGTATGACGTTTGTTTTGGTTGTATTTGGACAAGCTTGCACAAACCTAACTTTTTGGCAAACAGCAAGTGCCGTGAAGTCCAATCACCGAGTCACCGTATTACGTCTTTCTACTTTTATTTGGTTCGCATTTATGCTTTCGATTTTTTCCTTTAGCTTCTTTCTGTTTGTCCAAAATCAAGCAGTGGAGCAAATGAATCAAGTCATCATTCATATCATCATTTTTATCGTACTAGGAGCATTAGCAATTGGAATCGGGACATCCCTATTTTCACTAATTAGTGTCTTTTTAAAGATAAAGAGTAGGGACAGAACTAATCATTATGCGTACAGATTACTAAGGCATGGATACTTAATAGGGGTTATTGCTTGTAGTGTGTTAGGTCTATTAGCGATCTTCTTGTCGGAGAGTATGTCTGCATGGCTTCCGTTTTTCCTAGGTTTTTTTGGAGCGGCAGGTTGTCCTTTTATAATCGGACGAACATTTCGGGCAAAGAATGTTACCCTGATTATGGTAGTTATGACATTAGTGAGCATTGGATTGACTATATGGATGGAAGAGATTTGGTTAGTCGCTCCAATCGCAGCATTGATTTGCTGTTTTGTATTATTTATTTTGGAAAAATATAAATAATCTGAAAATAAGCCAGTTTTGTGCAAAAAGACTTCAAAATTTTGCAAACATTCTCCGGGTAAACAAGCTAGAATAGGTAGTAACATTTCTAGGAGGGGATAAGCATGGCGAACCATTTATCAAAAGAATCGTATATTTATGCAATGGATAAAGCAAACAAGCCGGCAATGACACTGCAGTCAGGATCACAAGTGGTCATTGATACATATGATTGTTTCCAAGATCAGATTACTTCCAATGACACAACATTTCAGGCAATTGACTGGGATCAAATTAATCCGGCAACTGGACCAATCTTCGTGGAAGGAGCGCAGCCAGGAGATATTCTGAAAGTGAAGATTGATAACATTGAGCTTGGAGAAAGAGGGGTTATGGTAGTTGGTCCTGGCCTTGGCGTGATGGGGGATGAAATCAAAAACTTCACGGCGAAGATCATTCCAATTCAAGATAACAAGGCGATTTTTAATGACAAACTAGCATTGCCATTAAATCCAATGATTGGTGTAATTGGTGTTGCTCCGGAAAAGGAAGCAGTCAATAACGGAACACCAGGAGCGCACGGTGGAAACATGGACACAAAACTAATCACAACTGGCGCGACACTTTACTTTCCAGTTTTTCAAGAGGGAGCCTTATTTGCATTAGGCGATTTACACGCTGCAATGGGAGACGGGGAAATTGGTGTATCTGGTATTGAAATTCCTGCAAAGGTGACGGTAACGCTTGAGGTGATTAAAGGGCATAGCTTGAACTTCCCTGTTCTTGAAAATGAAGAGGGCGTAGCTTCTTTAGTTTCCATGAAATCATTGGATGACGCCGCAAATCAGGCTGTAAAAGAAATGATTCATCTATTAAGACCACATACTGACCTATCGCTCGAAGAATTCACTATGTTAATGAGTGCAGCTGGAGATTCGCAAATTAGTCAGATTGTCGATCCATTGAAAACAGCACGCTTCTTCGTTCCAAGAGCTATTTTGGAAGCATACAACATCGAACTTTTCCAAGAAGGAGCGAATTAAACGATGGCAGTTCCAGAGAAATCAACTTCAAACAATGCCCAAGTGTCTTCCACTGGCTATAAGCAAGAGCTTAAACGCTCTTTAACGTTTTGGGATTTACTGATATATGGTTTAGTTTTCATGGTACCAATCGCACCATTTGGTATTTATGGATCGGTTGCTCAAGGCTCCAATGGGATGGTTGCCTTAGCGTACTTAATAGGGATGGTTGGGATGATTTTCACAGCATTAAGCTATGCAAGAATGTCTGAGGCATTTCCAATCGCAGGCTCTGTTTATTCTTATGCACAACGTGGGATCAATGAGTCTGTTGGTTTTATTGCAGGCTGGTTAATCTTACTCGATTATATTTTTGTACCAGCGCTTTTATATTTAGTTAGTGCAGCGGCATTACATGATATAGTTCCAGAAATTCCGCTTTTAGTATGGCTTGTTATTTTCATCGGAATTAACACGGTAGTTAACGTAGTAGGTATTGAATTTACAGCAAAAGCGAACAAAATTATTGTTGTATTGGAGCTTATTGTTTTAGCTGTATTTGTGGTAACAGGTATTGTTGCCATTGTACAAGGGGTGAATGGAGCTGAATTCACATTTAAACCATTGTATGATGCGGATAACTTCAGCATGAGCGTGGTCATGGGAGCTGTGTCGATTGCGGTATTAAGCTTCTTAGGCTTTGACGCGATTTCAACATTAGCGGAGGAGTCCAAAGGTGGTAGCAAAGCAGTTGGTCGAGCAATTATCTTCTCCTTACTTGTAGTTGGCTTATTATTTATTATTCAAACATGGGTAGCAGCACTAATCTGGCCAGATTATACGACATTTGAAAATGCAGATGTTGCCTTCTATCAAATTGCGGAAATAGCTGGTGGTACTTGGTTGAAATGGACAACAATCTTAGCTACAGCCCTAGCTTGGGGAATAGCTGACGCACTCGTTGCACAAGCAGCCATTTCACGAATTCTTTACAGTATGGCTCGTGACCGTAAGCTACCAAAGTTTTTATCAAAAATTCACCCGAAATTCAAAACACCATATGCAAGTACATTAGTAGTAGCAGTAATCTCTTTAATCGTAACAGCATTCTTTTCATCCAAAATTAACTCCTTAGCTTCCGTTGTTAACTTTGGCGCGTTATCAGCATTCTTATTCTTACATGCATCGGTTGTCATTTACTTTATTAAAAAACAAAAAAGTAAAGATTATGTTAGACATCTCGTGTTACCACTAATCGGATTTGCCGTTATTGGCTACGTATGGATTAACCTAGACCCATTGTCTAAGAAATTAGGATTTATTTGGTTGGCAATCGGGATTGTTTATTTGATTTTGTTGAAAGTTTTTAAGAAGGATACTTCTTTGGATTTGGAGGAGTAGAGGTAATAGGTATGGTGCCAGGCACCATAAAAAGACAAATTGTACATTCTGTCTTTCTCAGAAGGACAAAGGGAAAGGAATCCAGGCTGTCGAGAAAGTCTCGACAGCCTTTAATTTTTTATATTTACTTTATCTATTCACCGCGGTAATTTGATATAATATAATTATCAAATATAGGTTGGTGATTTCGATGTTACATACCCGTTCTCATACTCAAAACGAAGTAGAATTTGTTCTTTTAGATGAGCTTGTTCCAGCTAATCATCTCTTACGAAAAATTGATAAACACATTGATTTTTCTTTTATCCTCGATAAAGTCCGTCCTTATTACTCCGAAGACAATGGTCGTCCATCTTTAGATCCCTTGATTTTATTTAAAATGATGTTTATCGGTTATTTATATGGCATCCGTTCCGAAAGACAATTAGAGCGGGAAATTCAAGTAAATCTCGCTTATCGTTGGTTCCTTGGTTTAAAAATTACCGATCCTGTTCCTCATCATTCTACGATTAGTTGGAATCGGTGTAATCGATTTAAAGATACCACTGTCTTTCAGGACATTTTCGACGAGATTGTTCTTTTAGCGATGAATCATAAAATGGTTGGAGGGAGAGTTTTATTTACTGATTCTACTCATTTGAAAGCGAATGCCAATAAACATAAATTCACCAGAGAAACGGTGAAAGTGGAAACACGTGAATACGTGGAAGAATTAGATAAAGCGATTGAGGAGGATCGGACTGCCCACGGAAAAAAGCCTCTAAAGAAAAAGGAGGCAGTGGAGGAAACAAAGGAAATTCGGGTCAGTACAACGGATCCTGATTGTGGCTTTATGTCCCGTGATAATAAAACAAGAGATGTTCTGTTATTTAGATCACCGTACGACGGATATGAAGTTTAACATCATTACGGATGCCTTTGTTACCCCAGGGAATGTCCATGATTCTGTTCCTTATTTAGACCGACTTGATCGTCAAATCGATCGTTTCCAATTTCAAGTGGAAGCTGTTGCTTTAGATTCTGGTTATTTAACAAACCCTATTTGTAAAGGGATAGAAGAACGAAATATTTTTGGAGTAATCGCACATAGAAGATATAGTCCAGTAAAAGGACTCTTTCCCAAATGGAAATTCACTTACGATAAAGAAGCCGATTGTTACACTTGTCCAAACGGAGAAATACTGCCTTATCGCACAACAACTCGCGAAGGATATCGAGAATATAAATCAAATCCCAAACGATGTAAAGATTGCCCATTGCTTTCCCAATGTACTCGTTCTAAAAATCATACAAAAGTAGTTACTCGTCATGTTTGGGAAGAAAACAAGGAAAAGATTCGGTTAAATCGTCTTTCTAAATCAGGGAAGGCCCTTTATAAATTTAGAAAAGAAAAAGTAGAGCGAAGCTTCGCAGATTCAAAAGAACTGCATGGGCTTCGCTACTGCCGGTTACGTGGAAAACAGAAGGCTGCCGAACAAGTATTAATGACAGCTACCTG
Source organism: Niallia alba (assembly GCF_012933555.1). GTDB lineage: Bacteria > Bacillota > Bacilli > Bacillales > Cytobacillaceae > Niallia > Niallia alba. Next base: position 4,569,479 of record NZ_JABBPK010000001.1, on the reverse strand, counting down.
TCAAAACATAAAGAAGATTGCCATGCATCTATCCAGAATGGGATAGGGGCATGAGAGTCTTTTTTTTAAAAACTTCTATAAAAGAACCTACCATTCCATTTTTGATAATCCTATAAAAATAAAAAAGTGTAGAGAAAATAATACTTTCTCTACACTCTGAATCATTTAATTGATTTCTTTTCCTTTTTTTGTTTATTAACCTTGAACTTTGAAATTCGCTAATAATATTTATTCCTTTCTTCCCAAGCATGCTTGAGATTTTCTTGCTCATAAAAGGAAGAGGCATCTTCTACACTCTTATTTTGGTTAACATGGTTATTTTCTGCTAATTCCTCATCGGTTTGGCCAATTGCATTTAATACCGTTCCTACTGCTTGTATCCAGCTTCCACTAATTACTAAAAATAATCCTTTATCTTTATTGTTAAAGAGGATATGCTTCCCGCCGATTGCTTGGAAGGAGTTACCGACTGCCTGTGTGGTATTACCTAAGATATTTAATGTTTGTTCCGGTCCTGAGTTATCCAGCACCTCATCGACAGCTTCGACAAGTGCGCCGAATGCCTGAAGCCAATTCCCTTTAATGATTAATTTACTTTCTAAATCCTCCTCCAATAAAATATACGAACTGGCCACAACGGTATTTCCAATTGCTTGGATTTGTGTGCCAATCTTTTCAAATGTGACCGTTTCTTGTTGATCTGCCTGGACGGCATTTCCGAAAGCTTGTAAAATATTCCCTACTAAATCCAAGTTTTTAACTTCATCTTCACTAAGTATTTTCCAAGCACTATTTCCTAAAGCAGCAAGGACTGTTCCGATCACTTGCACCCATACAGAAGCAATTTCAACGCGATTCTTCACAATACCACGCTCGCATTTTCTTATTGATGTTTTTATAGGGTATTCAACTATGTGGTGCCTGGTACCTCAAAACTTATGGTCACAGTGACGCCCCAAAATTTGTCGAAGATTGATAGAGAATTAGATTGTGTGAATGTGATGAACTGAATTAGCAACTGAATGTTGTGAGGATGGTTGGTTGTTGCGCTTTTTTCCGTTTAGGAAAGGAGGAGATGATCATAGAAACATTTCTTGAATTTCTTCATGTATGGTGCACAGTGACGCCTCGAATAATCTTGTTTCACAGGAAAGCTTCACGGACGTTTTATTTGTGATGGTTATAGATATTGTTAAAGAAGAAGTACAGCAAATGTATTGTTGTCTTCTTTCTTTTTATTTTCATTTTGGCAGGAAATTTGATTATTTTGTAGAATATTGGAGTGGTAGATTATATCTTTCCCTCTGTTAGTTGTTCAGTTGTTCTTGTACTAATAAGAATTCCTTCTATTTTAACCTCGATTGATTTATCTTCCTATTTTAATCTTTCTTGAATTGTTTCTTTCTCGGTTAATTTTCATTCATCGTACTATAAAAATAAATAGTTTGGAGGGAGTTGTATGACTTCAAAAGTTTCAAGTATTGGTTTGAAAGGTTTGGAGGGCTACCGTGTGCAGGTGGAGGTGCGGATATCGCAGGACACGGAGTCTATGGTGATTGTTGGGTTGCCTGATGCTTCTGTTAAGGAGTCTCGAGAGAGGGTGTTGGCGTCGATTGCTCATTTTGATTTGGATGTGACGGATAAGAAGGTAGTTGTGAATCTATCTCCGCCTGATCAAAAGAAAAATGGTTCGCTATTTGATCTGGCTATCGCAATTGCTGCTTTGAAGGAACTGGGGGAGGTGAAGCGTGAAATTCCCACAGATACGGCGTTCATTGGGGCGTTATCCCTTGATGGTTCGGTTGCGAGTGGGGAAGGGATACTACCTGCTGTTATTGCGGCAAGGCAACTTGGGATCAAACGAGTGTATTTACCTTATGATTCGGTGCTGCCACTTCATATGCTACAGGATATTGAATGTATAGTTGTGTCTCATATCGAGGAAGTCGTTCAGCATTTGGAAGGGCAAGAAAGCATGCTGTCTCAACCTTCTTTTTCTTCAGAGAATCATCTAACTCCAGATGTTGACACTCATCAAAAGGATTTCTGTCATGTGATTGGACATGAGAAAGCAAAAAGAGCATTAGAAATTGCTGCAGCTGGTGAGCATAATTTGCTAATGAATGGTCCTCCTGGTTGTGGAAAGAGCTTGTTAGCTGAATCCTTTCCCTCCATCCTACCTTCATTAACAAATCAAGCACAACTCGAAGTGATGAGTTTGTATCAGCTTGCTCGTGAAAAGCGTATCCATAATCAATTTGTTCCTTTCAGGCATCCACACCATTCTGCTTCTGCTGTCGCCATTATTGGTGGTGGGTCGAACCCGCGACCAGGTGAAATTTCGATGGCTCATCATGGGATTCTTTTTCTCGATGAGATTGCAGAATTCTCCAAAAAAACGCTTGATATGCTCCGTCAACCACTCGAAACAGGTGAAGTAACCATTAGTCGAGCGCATTCTACTGTGACGTATCCAGCTTCTTTTATCTTAATAGGTGCTATGAACCCTTGTCCATGTGGATACCTCGGTTCTCTTCAGCATTATTGCACCTGTTCCCAAAAGCAAATTCAAGCCTACCGAAATCGGTTGTCAGGTCCTATCTATGACCGAATGGACATCCTTTTATCCTTACAGTCAGTAAATGTTAACCGGCCCTCCACGACGCAAGAATCCTCTAACGATATTCGTAAAAGAGTGGAAAAAGCGCGTGTGCGCCAGTATGAACGGTATCAACAAGAGGTATCCAATGCGAAGGTTCCGTTTGAAATTTTGGTGGAAACGAGTGCCTTGACAACAGAACAGAAAAAGACGCTCACTCAAATATCTTCTAAGCAAAACTGGAGCAATCGTGTTCAGATTAAAATTATTAGACTCGCAAGGACCATTTCTGATTTAGCAGGGGAAGAAAGAATAGCTGATCAAGCCATTTGGGAAGCGATGACCTTAAGACGCTGGGAGCAGAATAAACAAATGACGATTGCGAGGGAGAAATAATGCCCTATAAGAAAAGAGTATATATACCAGAGCGATTTTATCATATTGTTTCCCGGGGGAATCGACGTGATCCCTTGTTTCGGAATGCCAGTGATTTTCAAGCTTTTCTTCATATCCTAACGCAACTCTACGAAAAGTACCCCTTTGAAATCGCCTCTTATTGCCTCATGAATAATCATTTCCATTTCCAATTGCGTTCTAGTGAAGTACCCATCTCAAAGCTAATGGCACTAATCAATAAACGTTATGCCAATTACTATAACACCAAATACCGTTTAACAGGCCATGTCTTTGAAAAACGTTTTTATGACAAAGTTATTGAGAACAAAGAAGGTATGTTAGAAGTTAGCCGTTATATACACCTTAACCCAGTAGAGGCGAGGATGGTTAAGCTGGCAGAATACTATCCTTGGAGTAGCTATCAATATTATAAGAAGGATTCGACAGTACCTTGTTTTATGAATGTGAATTTTTTACTAGATTATTATGAAGGGACACCGACACAGAAACGGGAAAAGTATTGTTGTAGCGTAACCTTTCAATAATCTAGATTCGTTGTGAATACCACCACCATATTAAGTGTCAGCACCACAAAAAGACAAAAATCATAAATAGTCCATCTAAGAAATACATGTTGAGGAAGAAACTAATAGTCAATATTTGCTAGTAAATACATACAGCCGTTTTTATGCCCCTTTTGATGCTTGAAGGGAATTGGAGGGGGCAAGCTGATGTAACTGCATGGTGTGCTTTTTTTTGTTGTCGATTCCGTACAAAATTAAAAGAGGACCAAATTCTCGCTGCACAGTGACGCCCTGAAAAATCTTGTTTCACAGAGATGTTTCACTTTGACTTGTCGATTGATATTCATATGGAACTGAATATCAATCGACAGAGAGGTGATAGTCGGACCGTATTCGCTGTTTTCCATTTAGACATTTTGTAAGGTTTAGATGGTAGAGGGGAAAGTGCGAATTTCTCCTCATCCTCAGGTGTGGTCACTGTGACCACGAATTTTTAAAATGATACTATCCTGTTTTGTAAAGTCCGTTAAGTTTGCAGGATTGTCTTCGTACACTTCATAAATACGCTTAACACAACGTTCAATTGTCGTCGTTTTATTTAAAATAACATCATTCATTGCCGAATACACTCCCTCTTTCTTTGATCGCATTAATAATTGTAGCACGTTGCTCACTTAACGTAGCATACATGCTATAAGCACGCATTTTTTGGCATGTAAATTCGTTCTCGTCATGTATATAAATCGGATTGCCTTGCTCAAAAATCTGCATTGTAAATACTGTATCGATTTGTTTAATGTCGACTAAATCGACTTCCCGACCGGCAATTGCAGCAAGCTCAGAAGCAAGCATAAAACGTTCATAAGATGATAGCTTCTTGTCACTGAAATAAGCAAGATCGATGTCACTTTCATCATGTGTCGTGCCTTTAGCGAATGAACCAAATAGAATGACGAAGGCTGGGTTTGTGTCTAGAATGATTTTATCAACTAACTTCTTTTGTAATTCTTCTTTTAGCATGCTTATCACCGTCCTTTCTCATATTATAAAGCTTATAAGGAAAAACCGCACATATAGGGACATGGGGTCAAGAATTAGTGTCAGGCACCGCAAAAAGACAATTATCTTTCTCAAGAAGACAAAAGTAATTCTATTTGCAATTTGCACTAAAGAGAAATAAAATACAGCCTGGTATCTTTATATTTACTTGATTAGTGGTTGTTTTGTGTTTGGCAGAACACACCAATCTTATATCGTTGGCATTACAACAGGACAAATGATAGTTCCTTGCAGGGATAAAAGGAATGTAAAATAGTTCCTATCAATTCGTTTAGGTGGGGGTATCCTATGGTTAATAGAAATAGGAGGAATTTCAAGAAAACCATTGCTTATTATATATCGGACTATGGATATGGGCATGCGGTGCGTTCTGTTGCAATTATTAGAGAACTTTTGGAGAAAGAGCCTTCTTTGTATATCATTATTTGTCATTCATTTGCTATTCCTTTCTTGAAGAATTCTCTTCCTTTCAAACAAGTTTCTATTAGAGAAGTATCAACTGATATTGGTTATTTTCTTAAGAAGCAAAGTTTGGAGCCAGATAAGGTAAAATTGAAAGAGAGTTTTGATATATTTTTTAAAGACTGGAAAAGCAAGATGGAGAAGGAAGAGGATTTTCTTATAAGTAACAAAGTAGATATAGTTATCTCTGATATTTCCCCATTACCGTTTGAAGCAGCTACGAAAGCAGGGATTCCTTCTGTTGGAATTTCTAATTTTACTTGGTATAGTGCCTATGAACTCCTTTTGGATAAGGAAAGGTTAGAGAGATTGAAACAAGCATATGAAAGGATGACTTCCTTTTTCTTATTAGCAGGCAATAATGAACGAAATTGGCTAGGGGATAAGAGGGATTTTTCCTTTTTTTCTAGAAAGATTGAAGATGAGAAGGTAGAAGAGATTCTTGATAAGGTAAATCCTTCTAGGAAAAAGACTGTTATTTTCTTTGGCCTAGGAATGAAGATAAATCATATTAATGTAAGTTCGTTGCCAATCTGGGATAGTAAGGATTGTGTATTTATTGTCTCATCGAATGTAAGAATGGAAGGAGATAATGTTTTCTCCATTCCTGCTGATGAGACTGAGTCACAGCATTATATTGCAGCAAGCGACCTTGTCATTACGAAGGCCGGGTGGGGAACGGTAAGTGAAGCGGTAATTTATGATGTGCCTTTACTCCTTTTAAACAGAGATGGAATGAAAGAGGATCAGAATACAATCGCATTTGTTTTAAAGCATGCATTAGGAGAGGTCATGGAGTGGAATGAATTCTTAGATTTTCGATATGAGCGAGGAAAGCGTGAACGGAAGACAAGTAATGGATTTAGGAACCAAGTGGATGTGATCGTGGACGAATTATTGTTGTTTCTATTTTAGTGTTGAGTTAGATAGAGGGAAAGGTGATATGCTCCCCTTTAGGTAGACAGATTAAAAAATAAAAATCTGGTTACTTGTAGGGGAGTATTTTTATGTCTAGAAAATCTTATTCTGTAGAAGAGAAATATCAAATAGTGAAAGCTTTAGGGGAAGTAAATTCGTCACTCCAAGTTTCATCGATTTATAAGGTGCACTTTTCTACCGTTTTGGAATGGAAATATAAATTTGATACATTCGGTTTAGAAGGACTAAAAGAGACTTCTTCCTGGAAAAAGTATTCTAAAGAACTAAAGTTATCCGCTATTCAAGATTATGCCTCTGGAAATTACTCGATTCGTGAAATTACGAGAATGTATGAAATATCCGATCCATCTGTCCTTAGAGGGTGGATTAAGAAGTATAATAGTCATAGTGAAATAAAAGATACGTCACAAGGAAGGACGAGCTCTATGACTAAGGGAAGAAAAACGACTTGGGAAGAACGAATACAAATTGTGCTAGATTGTTTAGGGAACAAAAAAGACTATCAAGAAGCAGCTAATACTCTAGACTAACCTAAATTAATGAGACAATATAAAACACCTTCGAAATGGTACAATTAAACAAAGTACTAAATTCGGAGGTGTTTTGCATGGGCAAAAACGTATATTCAAATGAGGTTAAGTGGGCAGTTGTTAGAGATAAGATGAGCGGTCAGTTTACGAATCAAGAAATCATGCAGAAACATGGGATTAAAAATGTTTCTCAAATCAAAACGTGGATGAAATGGTATCGGGAAAATCAAGTTCATCGATTCGATCAACCAATAGGAAAGCAATACTCATATGGGTATGGACCAGATGGTTCAAGTGATGAAGAGAAAAAGGAACGCCAAATGAATCATTTAAAGCAGGAGAATGAAATCTTAAAAAAGTATTTGGAGATCGAAAAGGAGCTGAAAAAGAAATTGTCCTCCGACTAGTAAAGACATTACGAAAAAAGTATACTATATCAGCTATTTTATCCGCTTTACATGTACCAAGATCTACTTATTATCGCTGGGCATCTTCGCAATCTGCCAAGTTGTCTAAACAAGAGGAAACCATTATTTTCCTATGTAAAGAAACAAAGTACCGATATGGTCACCGGAAGATCAAGGAGCTGTTAAAGCGTAACTATCAGATTAAATTAAATCGCAATACTGTTCAACGCATTATGCAAAAATACCATCTTCAGTGTAGAGTAAAGCAAAAGAGAAAGTGGAAATCACAAGGGGAATCTGTCATTGTTGCACCAAACTTATTACAGCGAGAATTTTATGCAAGCAATCCTAAAGAAAAATGGGTAACAGATATTACCTATATTCAATATGGTCCAGATACTTTATATTTATCTACCATCATGGATTTGTTTAACATTCAAATCGTTGCCTATAGGCTTTATCCCCATCAACAAACTTCTTTAGTAATGGATACCTTGAATGAAGCACTAGCAAAACGAGGAAACCCTGAAGGAGTAATCATCCACTCAGATCAAGGAAGTGTTTACGCCTCTCAAACCTATGCGTATCAAAATCGGATCAAAGAGAAGAATTTAGTCAGTAGTATGTCACGCAGGGGAAATTGTTGGGGCAATGCAGTCATTGAGTCCTTTCACTCAAACCTAAAATCAGAAGAATTTCAGTATGTTAAATTTCATTCTTTGTCTTTAAAAGAAGTTACAGAACGTGTCGATCAATTTATGAGGTATTATAACGAAGAGCGTATTCAAGAAAAATTAGGCTACTACACACCAATAGAGTTTGGTAATATGGCAGCCTAAGAAGGTGTTTTATAACTGTCCCATATTGCTAGGTCAGTCTAATAGAAAGGATAGACTTTTTTATCTAGATTAGTAATGATATGCTTAACTTGATGGCTATGGCCTGGCACCTGTTTCATGACTCTTTAACAGAAGCATCAGGCAAACCAACAATTCGGTGCACTGTGACCAAGAATTGTCAAATTGACATCTGTTAATCCCAATTTAATGTTTACTGCGATTGCGTAAAATAATGAAAATAGTAATATAAATAATTGCGATTATTGCTAAGAATGCTACTACAAAAAATAGATTTCTCATAAAATCCTCGTCCAAAGGCCTTTTATCAAACCCCGCCTTCTTCCATGCTTCTTCTGCATAAACATTACTTGGAATCACCAGATACAGACAGATTACTGCAGTCGATCCAAAATAAGCCAACTCCTTTTTTAGCCAATTTGCTTTTGCGCTTACTAACTTCTTCATAGAGACTCCTCCTTTTTTTCACAAAAAAAAACAAAAAAGTCCCTGAAAATGCTATCGAGTTTGTACAAGCAAATGTACAAACTTCCATAGGATTCTCGGGGACTTCCCGTTAGTTTTTTATTGTATCTTTATACTAATATATCAATAGGATTATAGTCAATGAATTATCAGTTTTTTTGAATCAATATTTTAATTAACTAAAATTCGTAAGTTCATTTTAAAATTTTTATAAATGAATTTACGAATTTGATTTCAAGACGTCTCTGTGCAACTATACCCTATTAGTAAAATAAGGGTTAAATAAGATTTGCTCTATTCTTCTGCAACAATCCATTAACAAATTTCTATAACCATCACACACATATAACATCCCGTGAAACATTCATGTGAAACAAGATTTTTCTGAACGTCGCTGTGCAACGAGTTCACACAATCTAACTCTCTATCAATCTTCGACAAATTTCGGGTCGTCACTGTGACCAAACCTAAATTCTTCTAGAGATGCAAGACGATAAGAGGAGAGAAAGCAAAAATTATCTCCTACTTTCATACCTCTTATAAGACCGTCCCCCTGAAATTCTACCCATCAAAACACAGGCAACTTCTCTAAATAAACGATATCATCTCTTTCGGCAGCATCACCCTCAGCAAGAATGGCAGCTTTTGAAACAGTGATTCCTCCTGCTTTGGTAACTAGTTCCTCGAGTATTCGTATCGACTCTCCGGTGCTAATGACATCATCTATTAAGGCAATGCGTTTTCCTTTAATCTTGGCGGCGTCTTTTCCATCTAAACAGAGTAATTGTTCTTTTTGTGTGGTAATGGACACGACTTGATTGATTAGCGGTTCGTCCATATAGGGTTTTACACTTTTTCGAGCAACGATATATTCTGGCATGTTTAGTTGTTTCGATAGTTCATGGACGAGGGGAATTCCTTTTGCCTCGGCTGTTACTAAATAATCGATGTCTTTCAATTGCTCTGCTAAGAGGGAAGCGGCTGCAACGACGATTTCTGTATCGCCTAAAATAACAAAGCTTGCAATCTTTAAATCATTTGAAATTGGGATAATTGGTAACTTTCTTTTTACTCCGGCAACAGCTAGTGAATAAGTCTCCATCATAAATTCTCCTTTTTCTTAAACTCCAAAGAGTCCTAGTAAAAATTCCATCACAACGCCAGCTAATAACCCTAAAAATGGATCGGCAATGGCTGTTACGATGATAGTAATGGCTCCAACAATAGGGGAACTAGCTTCTGTACCAGTTAGTGCGGCTGTTGCATTGCCTGGTAATGTCACAATCGCACCTAAGACGAAAAGGAAACCGGCAATGGATGAACTAGGTACATATTTTCCAATCTTCGGCAAAAGTTTGAAGAACAGGATCGCTGCCATGATGGCCATTGTTAGAACACCTGCCCATACTGCATGGGGAGCAGAAGCAGTCGCAGAAATAATGATTTCCACAGGTCCTCCGCCAAATAAAGAAGAGACCATATCTGCTAAACTACTAATAATCGTTAGCGTATCAATATTTACATTTGCTCCGGCGATTTCTCCATTGATTTTTCCAAAGGCAATATTAGCACCAATATTCAAACAAACAAGAGCGAGTGCCCCGCGAATAACAGAAGGGTTGAGAATAAACTTTTGGAGCTTAAATTTATCTTCTGTTAGCATATTTGTTACAGTGGCAGATTCTTTTTTAGTGAAATGATAGACAATGCTAGAAAGCAGCACAGAAACAGTGATTGTATATACTAAGTCTTTTGAAATAATATAGGTTAATAAGGCACTAGCGAATGAAGTGACCCCAATCAATCGATCGTTTTTTGCCATATCCCAGGCAACCTTTGCAAGCATAAAACCAACACCAGCCATCATCCCGTTTGTAATAACAGGACCAATCCAGGCAACGATTTGTTCCATCAATCCAAAAACACCTATAATAACTAATAAAAAGGCACCAAAAAAGATGGAAGAGAGCCGTTCGCGCATATTTTTCCCCATTGTTCCTGCAACTGTTATGGTTTCTGCTTGAAAGGAAATAACAGCTACATTGCTTGTTAAGCTATTCCCAGCAGCACCTACAAGAAAAGCAAGTGCGGTTGGCACGGACGCAAAGCCAAAAGATAGCGCCAATAACCCTTGGGGCAATCCATTTAATACAACACTAAATGCTGCTAGTATGTCTTTTAGTATATCTTCCATTTTCCTTCTCCTTTACTATTTCCCGCAATGTCCTATAGAAAAAAACCGTTCAGCAAAGTAGAACGGTTTCTAGAAAAAGAAATTTTCCGTCCATAGTAGAGTGATTTAAGGCCACTCTGTAGAGACTCCCAGACCATATTACCGGGATTATACGGGTTATTTACGTACAATATTTACATTGTAACTTAAAAAGTTCGCATTTTGAATAAAAATTTTGAAAAAATAGAAGATGAGGACTTCTTTTGGCAGTAGAATCTGCTGAAGGATGAATACAGTAGTTATGGCGATTTTCTTTATACGCTCCATGAAAATAAAAATAGAATGCTAACCTGAAATTTCAAAGTTAACACCCTATTTTCTACTTATGATACTTTCTTATCTGTATTTTGTTTCAATTCCATTTTCTTATTTTCTTTTCTCATTTGTTTAAAGTACCAGCCGAATAACAGGATATAAGCGATAAGCGCTAACACGGAGAATCCTATTAATTTGATATCCCAAGCATCGACAGCTTTCCCAAATAGAATAGCTAGCATTTTTTCAATTGGATCAGAGTCCACGGAAGAGAACAGGGCATCTGCATCCAATCCATTAGGAAAATTCCCCATAGCTTTAGAGGTTTCCGTCACGAATTTAGCAATAAAAGTTGCTCCCCATAAGAATAAAGGAATTAAAATGGTTCCAATAATGGTCATGCGTACTACTCTTCCCTTTGTCACGATTAAAAGGGCTGGGGCTAATACAGTAAGCAGAATTCCTCCTAATGGAAGGACTGTATTGCCGGGAAGAAAGATAGCGACTAGCAGCAAGATTGGTGCTAAAATATTCGCTACTGCCCATAGTTCTGCGCGTGTCGCCAGGATTGGCCAGTCGATTCCTATCAATAATTTCCGGCCTTTAAAACGCTTACTCATTTTCGATGTAATACCTTCGGATAAAGGACCAATAGCTGGGCCGAACCAACTGTCAACTAATGCAAATAGTTCAAGGGCAACAGCACCAGTAAAGGCTAAGGTGAAAATTTCTGCGACCGACAATTGTCCAGGGTTTTTTGGGAGTCAGGCACCATAAAAAGACAAACGGTCTATTTTGTCCATAAGAGATAGACAGTTAAATTAACAGACGCAATTTATTTATCATTCTTTTTAAAAGAAGGATTTTTTCTGAAGGTGATTCTGATTAATGCAATCGTTTGCGCTATTTTTGCAATTAATTACTAAAATTATAAATATTTTTCTTGTAAAATGGTTGATATATTACTATAATCAAAGATAAGTTTTAGTGCAAACGTTTTAATTGTAAATAGGAGGGAACACAATGAAAAAGATGTTGTCATTTGAATTTTGGCAAAAATTCGGAAAAGCATTGATGGTAGTGGTAGCTGTTATGCCGGCAGCTGGGATTATGATTAGTTTAGGTAAGCTGATTGCCATGATTGATGCTTCTGTTTTTATCACAATTGGAAGCGTTGTAGAGAATATTGGCTGGGGGATTATTGGGAATTTACATATTTTATTTGCCTTAGCAATTGGTGGTTCGTGGGCAAAGGAAAAAGCAGGCGGAGCCTTTGCTGCGGGAATTGCCTTCTTATTAATTAATAGAATTACAGGCTCTATCTTTGGGGTCACAAATGAAATGCTATCTGAAGATGGTGCATTTACGCATACTTTATTTGGAACCAAGATTTTAGTAGAAGGATATTTTACAAGTGTATTGGAAGCGCCTGCACTTAATATGGGTGTTTTCGTGGGGATTATCTCTGGCTTTATCGGAGCAATTGTCTATAATAAATATTACAATTTCAGAAAGCTGCCAGATGCACTGGCCTTCTTTAATGGAAAACGATTTGTACCGTTTGTGGTTATCCTTTGGTCTGTTATCGTTTCCTTGATCCTTGCGGTGATTTGGCCAACGATTCAAACAGGCATTAACCATTTTGGATTATGGATTGCGACTTCAAGTGAAAGCGCTCCAATCCTAGCGCCTTTTATCTATGGTACAGCTGAACGTCTACTTATTCCATTTGGTCTACACCATATGTTGACGATTCCAATTAACTATACCTCACTAGGTGGAACGTATACGATCATGTCTGGTGTGATGGCTGGTAAGGAAGTATTTGGACAAGATCCACTTTGGCTAGCTTGGGCAAGTGATTTAGTAAATCTACAAAATGCGGGTGATACTGCGGCATATAATCAACTGCTCTCATCTGTTACTCCAGCACGTTTTAAAGTAGGGCAGATGATTGGTGCAACAGCAATTTTGATGGGAGTCGCTGTTGCAATCTACCGAAATGTGGATATGGATAAAAAGAAAAAGTATAAATCAATGATTTTTTCCGCAGCCATCGCTGTCTTCTTAACAGGGGTTACAGAGCCATTAGAATTCATGTTTATGTTTGCTGCTCCAGTACTTTATGTTGTTTATGCTATTTTACAAGGATTAGCTTTTGCCTCTGCGGATATTGTCCATTTACGGCTCCATTCCTTTGGAAACTTAGAACTGATTACACGTTTGCCGATTGCTTTTAAAGCAGGCTTGGGAGGCGACGTCCTAAACTATGTAATTGTATGTATTGTCTTCTTTATAGTGAGCTATTTTATTGCGAATGTCATGATTAAGAAATTTAATTTTTCAACACCAGGTCGTAATGGTAACTATGAAAGTGATGCAGATTCTAACACCACTGAAGCTGGGAACGCTGGTCCTACTAACAGCCAAGTGTTAGAAATTGTCGACTTATTAGGCGGAAAAGCTAATATTACTGATGTGGATGCCTGTATGACAAGACTGCGTGTCTCTGTAAAAGAGCTAGATAAAGTAGGCGATGAATCGTCATGGAAAGCAGCTGGTGCAATGGGCTTAATTAAGAAGGATGGCGGTGTTCAAGCTATCTATGGTCCAAAGGCTGACATTCTGAAATCAGACATTAATGACTATTTGGAGCAAAGTGAATGAAATTATTAACATTAAATACCCATAGCTGGATAGAAGAAAGTCCTTTAGAAAAACTGGAAGCGATCAAGGTGCAATTGCTTGCTGATTCCTATGATGTTATTTCCTTACAGGAAGTAAATCAATCGATGGATGCAGAGGAGGCAGAGGTGGATTCTTTTTTCATTGCCCCCAATCAAGATACGGTAATTAAAAAAGATAACTTTGCTTTTCTTCTCCAGCAGGAGCTGAAGAAAGAAGGGCTTGAATATTATTGGAGCTGGGTTCCTAGTCATATTGGTTACGACCAATATGATGAAGGAATCGCCATTCTCACTCGATTTAAGGTAACAAATGCAAGAGGGATATTGCTGTCCCGCAAAGATGATTATACAGACTATCATACAAGAAAAGCGTTGGAAGTTAGTTTTCAAGCAAGTGAAAGAAACTATTTAGTATACGGATTGCACCTCTCTTGGTGGCAGGATGAAACCGAAAGCTATCCTTTCTTGTATGAATGGAACAAGCTTGTTGAAGCATGGGAAGCGGAAGCACGGGCAGGTGGATGTATCTTGTTGATGGGCGATTTTAATAACCCTGCTCATATCGAGAAAGAAGGCTATAGCGTTGTTTCCAAGCACCCCCATTTAAAGGATGCTTATCTAGATGCCACGGTCAAAAATGGCAGCCATACTGTGGTGAAGAAAATTGATGGCTGGGAGAATAATAGTGATCTGCTTCGGATTGATTATATCTTTGTTTCTTCTAATCTATCTGTTTACTCATATGAAACTGTTTTTGATGGAAGAACCACGCCGGTTGTGTCTGATCATTTTGGGGTTAAGGTAGAGATAGGGTGACAGGCACCAAAATTCTAGGTCACAGTGACGGCCCGAAATTTGTCGAAGATTGATAGAGAGTTAGATTGTGTGAATGTGATAAACTGAAATAGCAACTGAATATTGTGAGGGTGGTTGGTTGTTGTGCTTCTTTCCGTTTAGGAAAGGAGGTGATAATCATGGAAACATTTCTTGAATTTCTTCGTGAAGTTCTGAAGGGGATTGTGCATGAGATTAGCGCCTATTTCTTTCGGAAGAACATATTAGAAAACAAGAAAACCACCCTACGCCGTCGCAAGCAAAAGGGTGGTTCTCAACCAAAATAATATTTAATTGACAACCACACCCTGACGGTAGAGGTTGCAGGGAGAAGTGTTCGCGCGCTTCTCTTTTTCATGATATACGTTTATTATATAGCTTATAACAATTGTTTTCAACTGTGTGTTGTTTGCTAAAGGTTACAGGTCACAGTGACGCCTCGAATAATCTTGTTTCACATAAATGTTTCACGGGAGGCTTTGGATGTGACCTGAAAATCAGGTGCCAGGCACCAGGCACCACCAAAAGACAAAATGCTATATTCTGTCTCTCTGTAAAGGTCAAAGGGAAGGAGCCATTTTGGGGTTTCATTTTCTTATTTTTTGCTGAAAATAATTTTAATAAAGTGCGAATCCCCTTTAACTAAGAATCCGCACAAGCTCGTAATGACGAAATTTTTTATTTCTTTTTGTATGACGATCAGTGAATAATAATCCTTTTTCTACCAATTGATTCAAAGACTTTCTAGCAGTATTTGGAGACATGTTTAGAGCTTTTGCAACAGTAGAAACATTTGTAAATGGATTAGAGAAGGTATATAACCAAACTCGTGTATCTGAAGGGGTTTCACATAGTTTCATACCAGCTGTAGCAAATTCTTCAGCATTATCTAGTTTAGTATTATTTTTTTCAGCCATACGATTACATGCATTTAGGAAGAAAAGAATCCAGCTACCCCAATCAGGCTCTTGTCCACGGACACCATTTAATAGATCATAGTATCGCATACGTTCCTTTTCTAATTCCTCACTTACAAAGAAAATGGGTTTTGTGACAAGTTTTGATTGCATAAGGTATAGAACAATTAGAATCCTTCCTAAGCGACCATTACCATCAAGAAAAGGATGGATAGATTCGAATTGAGCGTGTATAATTGCCGCTTTTATAAGAGGGTCGCTATTTTCATCGAATATAAAACTATCAGTTAACCCAGCTAAATGGTTAACTGATAAGTTTTGATTGTAGGGAAGACCATTAATAAAGTTTTCAAGATTACTCATGTAATCATTAATCTTATCAGCTGAAATAGGGATATAAGACGCATCCTCAATCCTATTTGTTGGGCCAATGAAATTTTTGATTTTCCGAAAGTCTCCACTTGATTGTATGGAACCTCTTGCTCCTTCCATAAGTATTTGGTGAAGCTCCTGAATCAATCTAGTTGTTATCGGATAACCATTCCGTATACGTTCAAATCCCTCGAAAAATACTTTTTGATAATTATTTACTTCAATTCTAAATTAAAAAAATTAAACCCAAGTATCGAGAGGGATTATTTTTAAAATATATATTAGAATTAAAATATGATGAAATCGCTGTAGTGCTAGATATGTAAGCGTCAAACCATGTGGGTATAGTTTGACGCTTACAAATATAGTATACTATAAATTTATTGAAAAATGGTTATTTTTCCCTTTGATAGAAATGAATGGATATAAAATGTCGGAAGGAGCTTTGTTATGAATTTTCAGCAACAAAAAATACAAAATAAATATAGAAAAATGATAAAAGAAAATAAGCAAAAAAGAAGCCGTATTCTAGAAATCATCCTCTTCTTATTACTAATTCTGCTGTCATTTAGGTTCCTTTTTCCCAATGCTCTAAATCATAACTATATCGAATCATACAATGAGGGTGCTAGATGGCTAGTTGTAACTTCCGAAATTGAAAATAAACTAAAAATATCATCCATTCATTATGAGAATGTATCATTAGATGAGGATTCTCAACTAATTACTTATTATATAAAAACATCACTTTCTGCTAACAATAGAGAAAAGAGTACGAAACTAATTAATCAGACAAACAAAATAATTGTATCGAATAAGTTACCCTCCTTGTTAAAAGAAGATCAAAGATACGAAATTATTGTTTTAGGAAAAGAAAATGAAATACTTAAAAGTAAAGCATTTTAGAAGCAATGTCATCAGAAATAGAGTGATTGGATAAAAAGAGCAATCTCTCAGTGGAAAAGAGATTGCTCTTTTTGGTAATTTTCTAATCAAACGTTTGATTGAATAAGGTTCTTAAGAACGGGAGTGAGCTTTCTCTCCCTTTTTTGGTTATAGTGACATCCTGAATAATCTTGTTTCACGGGAGATTTTGTAATTCAGTTTTAAGGTAGGAATCGCATATAGAAACCAAAATCACAAAGGAAGTTGCATTGTTTTAACATTATAATTCACACAAAAACGCAAGGGAGTATATATAACCTTGCGTTTTTTTTAAGTCGGTTTAACTATCTCTGTATACTTGCAACATAAAAGGTTTGGATAACAACAAAAATGATAAATAATGTTAAGGCAAAAAAAGTAATAGCTTGCCATTTGTTTTTAAGCATATATTGCTCAATCCCCGTTAAAAACATAGATATTGCAAGCAGAATTTGTATAACGGCCGTATAGAACAAATTTACAGTGTTTGATGTAAAAGTTAAAATTACGATAATTAGCAGTGGGATCACCAATATTAACTGAGCAATTGCGATAGGCTTTACTCTATTCTTAAAAAAACGGTCACTTAATTTCATTGTTCTCTCTCCAATAGGGGAAATTTAAAATTTTTCCAATTTCCTTTTTCTTAAATTATATCATCAAATTTTTAAAAGTATGTTATTGAATTTAGTAACTTAGGAAGCTTTGGGATAAAAAGAAAGATAATAATCGTCTAATACTTCTGTACGTTTTGCACTACTTTCTCCTCTTTTATAGTCAAAGAAATAGAGAAGAAAGACCAAGTCTCTCCTTCTGTAGTAAAAGGGTGGGGAAAGGGAGTGATGAGTATTTCAAAGGAAAGCCATAGAACCGTCCCCCCTGATTCCCTTCAAAAAGATAAATTTAATTTAAAAAATTCAAAAAAATTTAAAATCATACTTGTACTTTTGTGTGTAGAGTAGTAAAGTTTATATATCTGATATGTTAAATCGGGATTAAGAGTGTAGGAGGAATGGAAATGGTAAACAAAGTGGCAAACATCGCAACTAATTTAACTCAACTCATTGGTAATACACCTCTGTTAGAACTTGTAAACTTTAATGAAGCAAATAATGTTGGAGCACAAGTTATCGCTAAATTAGAGTATTTTAATCCAGCTGGAAGTGTAAAAGATAGAATTGGTCTGGCGTTGATTAGAGATGCAGAAGAAAAAGGGCTAATTAATAAAGACTCGGTTCTTATTGAGCCAACAAGTGGTAACACTGGTGTAGCATTAGCATTTGCCGCAGCAGCATTAGGATACAAACTTATCATTACACTGCCTGAAAGCTTTAGTATCGAACGTAGAAAATTGCTTATTGCCTTAGGAGCAGAGTTGGTTCTAACACCAGCGGCAGACGGTATGCCTGGAGCAATTAAAAAGGCGGAAGAATTGGCTGCTGAAATTCCTAACTCTTATATCCCTCAACAATTTAAAAACCCAGCCAACCCAGAAATTCATAAAAAAACAACAGCGGAAGAAATCTGGAAGGATACAAATGGAGAAGTTGATATTTTTGTAGGGGGAGTGGGAACTGGCGGTACGATTAGTGGAGTAGGAGAAGTATTAAAATCGAAGAAGAATTCTGTTCAAATTATTGCAGTGGAACCTGCTAGTTCACCAGTTTTATCAGGCGGTACAAAGGCTCCACATAAAATTCAAGGAATTGGACCTGGATTTGTCCCAGATAACTTCAATCGTTCTGTAGTGGATGAGATTTTTACTGTAGCAAATGAGGATGCTTTTGATGCAGCAAAGCAATTGGCAAGAACGGAAGGACTAATCGTAGGCATTTCTTCAGGAGCAGCTGCTTTTGCAGCAACTCAAATAGCGAAAAGACCAGAAAATGCAGGGAAAACAATTGTTGTTTTACTTCCTGATACAGGAGAAAGATACTTATCAACAGAACTTTTTCCAGCAGAATAGAATATGGTCACAGTGACGCCTCGAACGCCACGAATAATCTTATTTCACAGGGATGTTTAGTATAGCGATTTATTTTTTCTAAGTCAAAGAAACGAAAGTTTATCACCCTTTCTAAAAAAATCAAAGCCAGTGAAACTTTACGAAACGTAGAATTTCACTGGCTTCTTAATTTTGAGAGCAGGGGCTTGTCCCATCTTTATACAAATAAACTAAGCAATAAGACAAATCCTAATCCACAGACAGAGATAAGCGTTTCGAGTACTGTCCATGTTGCAAATGTTTCCTTCATTGTCAATCCGAAGGACTCTTTAATAATCCAGAAACCGGTATCATTTACGTGTGAAGCAATAACACTACCAGATCCTGTTGCCAATACTAATAGGGCTAAATTTACATCACTACCAGCCAACATTGGAATAACTAATCCAGCTGTTGTTAACGCGGACACGGTTGCCGATCCTTGTGCAAGTCTAATGATTGCTGCAATTAACCATGCAAGGACTAATGGGGAAATGGTACTTCCTTCGAAAATTTCAGCAACATAATCTCCGACACCACCATCCATTAATACTTCTTTAAGTGAACCACTAACTCCTAGGATTAATAGTAGCATCCCTATCGCTTTAACGGAACTTTCCACAGATGTCATAATGCTATCAATTGGGATTTTTCGTGCGATACCCATTGTATAGATAGCTAGTAACACGGATAATAGCATAACCATAGATGGATGACCAATCGTCTCCACAATGGCAAAGAATAAGTTATCCTCTAAACCTACTACATCTCTAATTAGGGTAACAATTGTAGCTATACTCATTAATAGAACTGGAAATAATGCAGTGAATGCACTCACACTAAATTTTGGCGTATCTTCTAATTTATAGGCTTTTGCATCGCCTAATTTTGCAATACTGCCTTCCATCACTTTATTAAAAGCTGACGGAACTACTTTTTTTGCAAATATTGTGAATAGTGGTCCTGCAATAAGAATCGTTGGAATAGCAATGACAAAGCCGTATAGCAAGACCATTCCAATATTTGCCCCATATTGAGCAGCTATCACAGTTGGTCCTGGATGCGGTGGTAAGAAAGCGTGTGTTACAGATAATGCCGTTGTCATCGGCAGTCCTAACCAAACAAATGAAATTTTTGTTTGTTTGGCAATTTGATAAACGATTGGTATTAATAAGACAAGTCCTACTTCGAAGAATAAGGCAATACCAAGAATGAAGGAAGCAAGAACGACTGCCCATTGAACATGCTTCTTACCAAATTTATCAATTAATGTCATTGCAATACGTTGGGCTCCGCCAGCGTCAGCAATTAGTTTCCCTAAAATAGCTCCAAGCCCAAAAATCAATGCTGTACTAGCCATTGTTTTACCTAATCCATTTTGGATAGATCCCATGATTTCATTGATTGGCATTCCAAGTCCCACACCTAATAAGAACGAAATAACCACCAATGTGATAAAGGTATGAAGCCTGACCTTCATAATCAAAAATATTAAAAGTAAAATACCAATAGCAGTAATAATTAATGGCATAACTTTCTCTCCTTTAGTTAATATTCTAGTTGTGATGAACTATGATCTTACAATTCTAGTTTTCTCTCAGAATATCTCAACATAAAATCGCTTTCATAACAATATAAGTGTCCACATCTTGTATCCAATGAGGCTGGGACATAACTAAATAGATACTCTGTAAAGACGAACAATTTCTAATATAGCTAGTAAATAGCGGCTGCTTTCGCATACTTTTTACAAGAGGAAATATAATTAGTTGGAAAAACAGAGCAGCCGGAATACACGAAGACTCCTATGGGATTAGCGAGACAGTCTGAGACCCTGCAGGCCACAGGCCGAAGCGGCTCAGCGCGAGCCCCATGGAAAGCGAAGTGTATTCCGGCTGCGGGGAATCGCACCAAACTTCATGGAAACATCCTTTGAAAAACAAATAAAAGCCCGAACAATTATACGGAACATTCATTAGCATCTTCGTATAATTGTTCGGAATTATCCTTGGCTGGAATACTTATGTCCCAGCCTCATTGGAATAATGTTAGCTTATTTTGATTTTTTGATTGCTTCAATTAAACCATTTATATAAACTGCTCCTAAAGCTCGATCGTACAGTCCATACCCCGGTCTTCCTTTTTCACCCCAAATCATCCGGCCATGGTCTGGACGAAATGGTCCTTCAAAACCGTAATCGATGAATGCCTTTACAATTTCGTAAAAATCTAATGAACCATGTGATGATAAATGGGCTGTTTCCCAAAAAGATTTTTCCCCGGTAATTTTTACGTTTCGTAAGTGGGCAAAGTGAACGCGGTTTTTTATCCCTCCGAAGTATTTGACCATATCAACAAAGTCGTTGTTCGGATCGCATCCTAATGACCCTGAGCAAAGAGTAAGTCCATGGTTTGGTGAGTCATATAAATCTAAGAATCTTTCTAAGTTCTGTTTATTGGTAATAATTCGTGGTAATCCAAAAATAGACCAAGGTGGATCATCCGGGTGAATCGCCATTTTCACGTCACTTTCAACTGCTACTGGTAGAATCTCTCCAATGAAGTATTCTAAATGCTCCCAAAGCTTTTCTTCATCCACACCTTCATACTGTTGTAATAAGCCTTTTAAACCGCCTTCACCATAAGAAGTATCCCACCCAGGTAGTGATAATTCTCCAAGCATTGGATTCATCTTTTGAACCGTTGCTTCATCATAAATTAATGTTGTGGAACCATCTGGAAGCTCATACGCTAAATCGGATCTAGTCCAATCAAATACAGGCATGAAATTATAACAAATGACTGGTATTCCAGCTTCCCCTAAATTACGGATCGTTTGTTTGTAATTTTCGATATAACGATCTCTTGTTGGTAATCCTAATTTAATATCTTCATGCACTGGTACACTTTCAATGACAGAAATCTTCAAGCCGACACTTTCGACTCTTTTCTTTAAAGCTACGATTTTATCCATTGGCCAAACTTCTCCAACAGGTACATCATATATAGCGGTTACAATTCCTTTCATCCCAGGAATTTGAGCAATATACTCAATTTGTACTGGATCATCTTCTCCATACCAACGAAATGACATTTCCATTTCAGATGCCTCCCTTTTTTTCTATTTGCATTACCTTTTCATACTAGTATACTAGCATGCTAATGAAACGTTTACAACCATTAATTTTACTGAAATGTCATTTTATTAATCGCTTCCACCAAAGGTTATAACTATTAGTGATAATAAAAAAATGCCAGTAGCTAGGTTTCTACCCTAGAATACTGGCATTTTTTTTGTAAGATCAAAATATTCAACATATGGACTATTAGGCTTATATAAATCTTCCCAAAGCTTTGTTGGCTCAATAATATGTTCTCTTACAATAGTTTCTACCTGATCTACATCTTTATTTTCAATCATTTGCACAATCGCTTTATGTTGAAGGATTGCATCACTGAAACTAAGATTCATCTCGGCTAAAAGCCTCATTCGATTGTAATGTGTACTTAATCGAATAATGGAATCCCAGACATTTTCCTTGTTGTTTCCCTGAAAGATCAGAAAATGAAACTGTTTATCTAATTTGTGGAATTCCTGCTCCATTCCTTTTTGATCTAATAATAATTCTTGATGTGCGATATTATTTTTCAACTCTACCAATACATTTTTCGGAAAGGATATACAGGATTGTTTTAAAATTTCTTTTTCCAAGATAATTCGTACAAATATTGCTTCTTCAATCAAGGTTGGTTTAATTTTTGATATGTACGTTCCTACTTGTGGAATTACTTCTACTAAGTGTTCTTCTCGTAACTTTGCCATTACCTCTCGAATTGGAGTACGAGAAATTTGAAGTGCCTCGGCAATCTCAGCTTCACTTAAAGATTGACCCGGTTTTAATCGCAACGACATAATCGCTTCTTTTATTACTCTGTATGAATAATCTCTATTATTCTCACCAGGCAACTTGGCTTGCACCTCTATTAGCATGGATTTTCTACACCCCTAAATCAAACGGTTCGATCCGTCATTTTTCAAATTATATTCATTATTATAGCACCAACATTTCGGATAACCAATTTTATTTTGCTGTTTCGGGTCAAGGGGTCAGGTACTAAAAGTGGTCTTTTCCTGAAGGGAAATTAATAGTTAGACTTATAATTTCTAAACGTCTTCCCTCTCCATAAAATGGCAAGAGCAATAATTAATCCAACAATTGAAAAGGACAAAATGACTAATTGAATATCAAATCCTCTAGAAACTAGTAAAGTTACACTTGCATAGGCAAGCGGATCAAACCCGTTCATTGCTAAGAAGACAATACTCATGACCCTCCCCATAATGCGGGGATCAGTATCTTCTTGTGCTGAAGCGAAAAATGGGATTGAAACAAATGTCATGGTAAATCCAATGAAGAACGCTAACGCTGTCAAAATATACAAATTAGGAATTTGGCTAAATGCTATAGCTACGATTAATGTTGCAATTAATCCAGCAATTGATGTTAATCCTCTACGGCGTATTTTGATCATAGCGATTATTGCTGTACTCACTAGCATCCCCACCCCTAAAGCAGCATCAATGTAACTAAGATTAATGGGTGTCCCTCCATACGTTTCTACTAAAATTGGGATTGCGATCGATATCGCTCCGAAGGCAAAGAAGTTTAACGTAATTAAAATAAGGATACCTGTAATTAAAAATTTACTTGCTTTTACATAAGAAAACCCTTCTATGAGATCTTTAAGCGGCGTTTGTTGAATGGTATTGTCTACGGGACCTTCTTTCAAGAAAGGTGGAAACATAAAAAAGGCAGACAAAAGAACAATAATAGCCGAAACTAAATACCCAGTCGTGACGCCAGCGAATTCCATGACAGTTCCAGATATAATAGGTCCAATAACAAAACCAATCTGACCCAATCCCTGAATAACGGCATTTGCTTGTTTTATTTGGTTTTTCTGTACTATTTTCGGGATTAATGATGTCCCAGCTGGTCCAGAAAAAGCATCTAATGTTCCAAAAAAGAATCCCAAAATGATCAGGTATACAAATGTTAATTGATTTGCATTGTTCATTAAAAATAGGATAACTAATAGAACGCCTTGGATTAAACTCGTACTGAACATAATTGTCGTCTTCTTGAATTTATCAGCAAGAACCCCACCAAATGCCATCATGAGAATACGTGGCACAGTAATGGCAATAAGTATAATGCCCAATAAACTAGCAGAACCTAATTCAGAAATAACAAACCAAGTTGTTGTCATGAAAAACATGCTATAACCAATAATCGCTAAAAAACTACCAATAAATAGAAATATAAAAGGGGGATTTCGAAATAATGATTGTTGTTCCATACATAACCTTCCTCTCAAACTTAATATAGAACCAATCATAGATGGTGACGTAATGTCGTAAGCAACCTTTTTCTAAAAAAAAATATCCTATTTTCATTTCATTCATTTATATTAGTAAAACTATTAACAAGTGTATTGATTGTGACCTTACGTAACAGTATATAATTCAGTAAGGTGGTGTTAACATGGAAGTAACAATTGGTCAGTTTGCAAAGTTAGTAGGTTCAACAGTGAGAACGCTACGGTACTACGATAAAATAGAATTACTTACCCCCCAAAAATATAATAAAAATGGTCGAAAAGTATATACAAGATTAGACTGGGAACTTTTTCAACAAATAATGATTTTAAAACATTTTGGTCTGTCTTTAAATGAAATAAAAGAACAAATAACTAATCAGAAGTTAAAAAATCGAGAGTTATTGCTTATGCAGAAGCAGTTAATTGAAAAAAAACAAGCAGAATTAAATGATAAGTTAGAAGTAATTACGAGAATGGAACGGTTGTACAATATTGAAGGTATTTCTGAGGAAGAAATAAATGAATTTGCCTTTATTATGCTTGATTTATTTAGGCGGGAAAAATCACAAATCCAAGCATGGGAAGAACATTTTATAGCGGACAAGGAGCTTATGAAAGAAATAAAGATGCTTCATGATCCAAAATATAAGGAGAAAATGGATAGAGAAATATGGAACTTAATTCAAGCGATTAGAAATGCTATTCAGTACAATGATTCTCCAAGCAGAAAAAAAGTACGAGAAATTCTAAACGAAATGGATAATATATTTCCAGCGAGTAGAAACTTTTTAAATCTTATTGACGATGATCACTTTTTTGCCAAGTACAATGATGAGTTTAATAATTATTTTCCAGAAAACATAGCTAGCTATATTTATAAAGAATTGAAAACGTACTATGATGATAAAGAGAATAGTAAGGGTAAAGATAATAATAAGTAAGATAAAACGGGTAATTGTTAACGCAATTATTTATTTAGGAGAGGAGAGCAGCATTTTTTCGAAGATGTGAATTTGCGAAGAGTTAAGAACGACAGATGCTCATTATTTTAATCTTTAGTGGATAGAACAAAAGGCAGAAAAGATGATTATAACGAGTTCAAATAAGCCAGGGGCGTAAATTATATATTATATTTGAGAAATGGTGGGGAGATTAGATGGATTATGAAGTAATAAGATATAGAATTGAGACTATTACTTCTAGGATTAAAGAGATTGGTGGAGAAGTCCAAGAAGTTATTATTGATGAACCAGCTTCGCTTGAACAAATAATCAAAACAGAGGAACAACTTGGGGTAAGGTTACCTGAAAGTTTCAAAAAAGTTCTCAAAGAGTTCTCAGGCAATTTCAGCCTGCGTTGGTTTTTACCTGACAATATGGAGCAACCAAATGAATTCCGAGAAATTTTCTCTGGTAGACCTCATTGGAGCTTGGAACTGCTTTCTCAATTTGAAGAAGATCGTATGGGCTGGATTGAAAATGTTTTTCCTAATCCTGAAGATGAATATGATGTCATTTGGCATAATAAATTGGCTTTTTGTGAAGTAGGAAATGGTGATTACTTAGCTTTTGATATGAGTAACACGGAAGATGATGCTCCAATAGTTTATCTTAGTCACGATAATGGAGAAGGACACGGTTATAAAATTGCAAATAACTTTATTGAATTCGTCGATAATTGGTCAAGAATAGGTTTTGTAGGGAGTGAGGATTGGCAATGGCTACTTTTCACAACAAGTCCTGATAGCGGAATAGTTGCAGATGGAGAGGCAGCAAAACGTTTAAGAACCTGGTTTGGATTAGATATTTAAATAGCAAAGAGCTTTGAATGTCTCTCATATATCCCTTTTAGGTTTTGGAAATAAATTGTTAACAACAATCATTTCTATACTACAATTTTAGTATATAAAGGGGAAATTTATAAAGTTCTCAAAAGTATTTGTAGGATATTTGGTTATTAAACAGGAAATTAGGATTGATTCTAGAATGTAATAATCCTGACAATAATGGAAACAAGTATGTAATTAGAATATAGGAGAGTGCGCATATATGTATGAACCGAAGATGAAAGAAACAGACAATAGTGTAATTGAATTTATTGAAAGAGTGGAAAGTGAGAAGAAGAAGGCAGATGCCTATCAGTTATTAGAAATTTTTGAAGAGGTAACTGGTTACGACGCAAAAATGTGGGGTCCTAGTATTATAGGCTTTGGTAGCTATCACTATAAGTATGCTTCAGGACATGAAGGGGATGCACCTTTAGTAGGTTTTTCACCAAGAAAGGCAAAGATTAGTCTTTATTTGGCCTATGAAAGTGAGGAAAGAGAAAAATTATTAGAGAACTTTGGTAAGCACACGAAGAGCAAGGCTTGTATTTATGTAAATAAATTAGCTGATATCGATACCAATGTTTTAAAGGATTTAATTATACATACGGTAGAAACATATCAGAATCTCTATCCTAGTGAATAAGGTTATTGGCATGGTTCTATGTTCAATTTATGGCTGTAATTGCTAAAGGCGTCAGGCATCATCAAAAGACAAATCCTAGTGATATAACAGATGTTGAAGAGAATGATCAAGCTGGAATTTATCTAATAGAGAATAATTCCAAAAATGAAAGTTTAATATCTTATAAATTGTTGATACCCTCATCTAATTTCCAGATGGGGGTATTTGCATGATTGATTCCACCTTTAAAAAACTGAAAATAAAAAATATTGTCATATTTTCTGACAATATAATAGATTTCCAAAAAACTTAGTAGTATCATACGTTTATGCTACTTAATTCTGAAACATCGTTCCGTTCAGTGAAACATCTGGCGGTAGAAAGACTTGATAGATTGTATCTTAGGAGAGGAGATAGGGATTATTTATTACTTCTGCTGGAAAGATAGGAGTCTTTTTTTAGAAGGATAGAATGAAATTTTGTTAAGGGGAGGATTTATCCAGTGAATATGAAAGCATATGAAACAACAGAGGTACCAGAAAAGAAAATAACGGGTTATCAGTGGAAAACATTATGGTCTTCAACGGTTGGCTATGCCATGGATGGGTTGGATATGATGATCTTGGCTTATACGCTGCCACTTATTATTGCTTTTTTTGGCATTAATCAAGCTCAGGCGGGAAGTCTTTCTACGATTACTTTGCTTGGTGCTGTAATTGGTGGGATTGTGTTTGGGGTAATGGCTGATAAATATGGGCGAGTACGAGTGTTTACTTGGACTATTTTAATTTTTTCTGTTTTTACAGGTTTATGTGCTTTTGCGCCTAATTTAGAAACCTTTGCCGTCTTTCGCTTTTTAGCTGGTTTAGGGCTTGGGGGAGAATTTGGAATTGGGATGACACTCGTAAGTGAGACTTGGCCGAAGAAGTATCGATCTCGTGCTACTTCTGTTGTAGCGGTTGGATTTCAATTAGGGATTGTTCTTGCTACTTTAACGGTATTGTTTGTTGCCCCAAAATTCGGATGGCATGGTGTCTTTCTTGCAGGGGTTTTACCAGCAATTTTTGCTTTTTGGTCCCGTAGAAATTTAAAGGAACCAGAGATTTGGACAAAACTGAAAGAAGAAAATAAAAATAAGATAGCGATTGGACAGTTATTTGCTTCAAAGGAAACAACGAAGATAACGATTGGCTTAATTATCGCTACAAGCGTTCAAAATTTTGGTTTTTATGGCATTATGACTTGGATGCCAACCATGCTTGCATCAGAACTAGGCTATGATTTTAATAAAACAACGTTGTGGACTGTAACGACGATTATTGGCATGATTATCGGTATCTTAATTTTTGGTTATTTAGCAGATAAAATTGGCCGTAGACCATCTTATATAACTTTCTTGATTGCAGCAGCAATCATTGTTTGGATCTATTTCCAAGTTACTTCAATGGCAGCCTTATTGCTTCTTGGTGGAGTATTAGGATTCTTTGTAAATGGAATGATGGGTGGATATGGTGCACTTCTAGCGGAGCATTATAATACAGAAGTTCGTTCGACTGCGGAAAATATTATTTTTAATGTCGGAAGAGCTATTGCGGGATTTGCGCCATTTATTATTGGTTATATTTCGCTCAATCATTCTTTAAGCTATGCACTTAGCTTATTATCTGGTGTCTATATTTTATCTGCATTAGCCTTTATCTTTTTAATTCCTGAATCGAAGGATAAAGAGATTGTATAACAGGCAGAGGGGTGGTTCCATTTACGCTTTATCTATATTTTTTGTGAGGGAGAAGGGTGTATTTATGGCACCTTCTCTTATTCTAAAAAAATGGAACAGTGTTCCGCCAAGAGAAACTTATTTTTAAAGGAGAGAAAAGGCATGGAATGGTTAAATCGCTTTACAGATGTAATGGACTGCCTTTCTTCTGGTTCGAATATTGGGATGGGAGTTAGTGAACTTGCGAGAGAGACCAATTTAAGTAAGGGTACCATTCATCGAATGCTTACAAGTATGTGTGAACAGCAGCTTGTTATCCAGGATAAAGCTACTAAACAATACTATCTTGGACCGAAAACGATGTTGTGGGGTAGTCAATTTTTAAGATTGCAGGACCCTATTAAACTATTAGGCAGGTATGGAGAAAAATTATCAAATCAAACCAATCTTTATACCTTCATTTGTAGATATCATGGGGGAGATGTGTACTGTGTTTATACCCATCAGCCATCAGATTTACGTAATAAGTATTTTGTGCATGTGGGACAACGGATGCCGATTCATTGTGCAGCTGCAGCAAAAGTAATTGTAGCCTATCAAGAGGAAGCGACTATAGAGAAAATCGTGCAAGAAACACCCTTTGAAGCTGCCACTCCATACACTAAAACCAATCCTCTCGACATTAAAAAGGAATTAAACGAAATCTATCATTCCCAACTTGCTTTTTGCGTAGAAGAATTGGAAATAGGGGTATCTGCCATTTCTGCGCCGATATTTTACGATGAGAAAAAAACGAATGTCAGTATCAGTATCGTTGGAGAAAGTGAATATATCGAGATGTATCAAGAAAAATTAGTGAAACAAATAAATGAAGTGGCGAAAGAGGCCAGCGAGCATATGAAATCTATGCATCTATTAAGTTCTATTCGCTTATAAAGAGAGGGTGGAGTAAACGGCTATTTTTCTCCAAAGCCCATAATCAAGGAGATAGAAAGATGGATCGAAAAAGAAGATATGAAGAGCTTTTGAATAATATGAATCAATATAATTCGGGAAGTAAAGGGATTACGAGAGTTGCCTTTACGAATGAGGAACAGGCATGCAGTCATGCATTTATGCGATTGTGCAAAAATGAGGGGCTAGAAATTAGGATGGATTATGCCGGAAATATTATTGCCAAAAGAGAAGGGAAGCATAAAAATCTTCCTCCAGTAGTAATAGGTTCCCATCTCGATACGGTTTACCAAGGCGGGAAATACGATGGGGTAGTTGGAGTTACTGCGGGATTAGAAGTAATAAAACGACTAAACGAACAAAAGATTGAAACCGATCATCCGATTGAAATTATTTCATTTGCTTGTGAAGAATCCTCGAGATTCGGTGTGTCTACGGTGGGAAGTAAGGCAATGGCAGGAACCTTGCACAAAGAAAAGTACCAGCAGCTAAAGGACAAGGATGGAATCACTTTTGAAAAAGCTCTTTCGCTTTGTGCGTTACGATTTGATCAATTGGATTTAGCGAGTCGGTCGCAGGAACGCTTTAAGGCTTTCTTTGAACTACATAATGAACAAGGTCCTATTCTTATAAACAACAATAAGAAAATTGGGATTGTAACAGGGATTGCCGCACCCGTTCGACTCATTATTGAAGTAAAGGGAGCAGCTTCTCATTCTGGTACAACACCAATGAATATGCGGAAGGATGCCTTGCTTGGGGCAAGTGAAATAGCACTCGCTTTAGAAGCAGCAGCTAAAGAGGAACAGCATCATGGAACAGTCGCAACAATTGGGGTTCTTTCCATTCCGATGGGGGCGATGAACGTTGTCCCAGGGATAGTGGAAATGAAAGTAGATATTCGTTCCACTTCCATTGTCTCAAGAAATAAGGTACTCGATGCCCTGTCTAAAAAGTTGGAAGATGTAAAGGAAAGAAGAGGATTAGAGATTATATCGCAAGAGATTAGTAAGGAAGATCCTGTCCATTTATCGGAGGAACTTTCCCTGCAAGTAGAAAAAATTTGTCAGGACAAAAGTCTTCCTTATCAATGGATGCAAAGTGGGGCAGGGCATGACGCCATGAATATGACTTCATTGGGGCCGGTAGGCTTAATCTTTATTCCGTCTTTAAACGGAATTAGTCATCATCCAGATGAGCATACCGATTTAGACGATATATTGACCGGAATCGATGTGTTAGAGGCAGCTGTTTTACAGCAGGCAGTAGATCTGTCTTCATAGAGTACAAGCAAACGTGGTCTACACGGATACACACTTTTTGCTAGATCAGTACAGCAAGAGAAAGGGGAGATAAGGATGGCAGTGAAGGCGGAAATTTTATCAAACCAGCAAGTAAGCAGACGATATTTTCATCTAAAAGTAAAAGTCCCAAATAAACAGTTATTCCCCGTCCAAGCAGGGCAATTTTTTCATATAAAATGTAGCGATGATGCCAAGCCTTTGCTTCGCAGACCGCTCAGTATTTTTCGCATTAATGAAGAAGAATGTAC
Source organism: Niallia alba (assembly GCF_012933555.1). GTDB lineage: Bacteria > Bacillota > Bacilli > Bacillales > Cytobacillaceae > Niallia > Niallia alba. The sequence continues at coordinate 4,538,980 of NZ_JABBPK010000001.1, read as the reverse complement.
ATTGGAGTTTCTTTATCTAGTGAAGGGCGTAGGGACGAAGGCATTAGCGCAGCGAAAACCGCAAGAAAAGCTTGATATATTGGGACCATTAGGCAAGGGGTTTAGCTTGAAAGAAGAAAGTGAAAATATCCTTGTCGTTGCAAGAGGCGTAGGGATTGCCACACTTTCTGCACTGGCATTTAAAGCGAAAAGTAAGAATATTTCGTGTTTTGCTATTATAAGTGCCAGAGCAAAAGAGGATTATTTAGTGGAAGCGGAGTTAAAGGAAGCGGGGGTTGAGGCGATCTTTGTAAATGATGAGGATGGAACGAGTGATCCTCAGCGAGTAAAACTTTTAGCAGAAGCTCTGATAAAAGAAAAAAAGATAGATGGAATCTATACATGTGGTTCACGAAGATTATCGGTATTAATGAAGCAAGTGGCTTGTGAACATCAACTATTTGCTGAAATTGCCTTGGAAGAAAATATGGGATGCGGGATTGGTTCTTGCTACGGATGTGTTTGTCAAATAGAAGAAGAGGAACGGATTCGTCCTGTACGTATTTGTTTGGAAGGACCAGTCTTTCCTTTAGAGAAGGTGGTTTTTGCATGAGTGGCTTGGAAGTAACGTTAGGTAATCTTCATTTGAAAAATCCATTAATGCCTGCATCGGGAACATTTGCGGAACAGATGACTAACTATATTGATGTTAATCAGATTGGTGCGATTATCCCCAAAAGTATTACGAAGCATCGGCGAACAGGCAATCCAACGCCGCGTATCTGTGAAACGAAGGCTGGTGGCATGATCAATTCGATTGGGATTCAAAGTGAGGGGTTAACGTATTTTAAGGAAAAGACGGTCCCTTTTTATGCTTCTTTTTCCACACCATTTATTGCGAGTGTTTCAGCAGAAAGTATGGAACAATTCGCTGAGGTTTGCGAAGAACTTGGTGAAATGGAAGATGTGGATGCTATCGAATTAAATATTTCTTGTCCGAATTTGAAAAATAACGGTTTAGCTTTTGGAATGGATCCATCTGTCACATATGAATTAGTAACGCGAGTACGAAAAGTGACAAATAAGCCGCTTATTCCGAAGTTATCACCCAATGTAACTAGTATTACGGAAATTGCTCGAGCGTGTGAAGCTGCCGGCGCCGATATTTTAACGGTTTCTAATACTTTTTTGGCAATGTCTATCGATGTTCATTCACGAAAACCGAAAATCAGCAATATTATGGGCGGATATTCTGGCCCTGCCATTTTGCCACTTGTTGTGCGAATGGTTTATCAAGTATATCAGGCTACCTCCCTCCCGATTATCGGATGCGGTGGTGTCATGACTGGTGAGGATGCAATAGAGTTAATGCTAGCGGGTGCCTCTGCTGTTCAAATTGGCACGGCTTCATTTGTTGATCCCGAAGCGATGATAACGATACGGGAAGAGATGGAAGCGTATATGAAGTTGCATGGAATAAAAGAGATAGAAGAGATAATCGGTGGAGTGCTGGTTCATCAAGCGTAGGGAGTGGGGGTTGGCTGATATTTATGAAGAATTGGCTGATAAATTGTGGGTTTGGCTGATATTTGTGAAGAATTGGCTGATAAATTGTGGGTTTGGCTGATATTTGTGAAGAATTGGCTGATAAATTGTGGGTTTGGCTGATATTTATGCAAAATTGGCTGATAAATCAGAAGTTTGGCTGATATCCATGAAGAATTGGCTGATAAATCAGAAGTTTGGCTGATATCCATGCAAAATTGGCTGATAAATCAGAAGTTTGGCTGATATCCATGCAAAATTGGCTGATAAATCAGAAGTTTGGCTGATATCCATGCAAAATTGGCTGATAAATCAGAAGTTTGGCTGATATCCATGAAGAGTTGGCTGATAAATCAGAAGTTTGGCTGATATCCATGAAGAGTTGGCTGATAAATTGGAAGTTTGGCTGATATCCATGAAGAATTGGCTGATAAATCAGAAGTTTGGCTGATATTCATGAAGAATTGGCTGATAAATCAGAAGTTTGGCTGATATTCATACAAAATTAGCTGATAAATCAACTTTTAAAACATGAAAAAAGGAGTGGAGAAAATGTTGTGGGATCATGTCATAAAAAATGGCTATTTATATACTGGAAGTGGATTTGATAAAGGGCATCTTTACATAAAAGATGGAAAAATTGCTGCTATCTCTAAGGAAGAGTTAACGGGAGAAGCTTTGGAAGTAACGGATGGAGAAGGATTGTATGTCTGTCCTGGCTTTATCGATACACATGTTCATTCAAGAGATCCAGGTCCCACTTATAAAGAGGATTTTTACTACAGTACCAAGGCAGCAGCTGCTGGGGGGATCACAACTGTTTTTGAAATGCCCAACACCAATCCGCCTATTAATAATGTGGACAATTTTGAGAAGCAAAAGGAAAATCTTACATCGAAGGCACATGTGGACTTCGGGATATGGGGCATTTGCTTAGGAGATGCCAATAAAGCGGATATCGTTCCCCTTCATCATGCTGGTGTTATCGGCTTTAAGTTTTTCTGGGGCTATGCGATTAATAAAGAGACTTATCAGTTAATGTATAACTATAAGGATGGGGACGAAGGCGTAATTCCGCCCCTCTCAGATGGAGAGGTATATAGTATTTTCCGAGAGGTGCAAAAAACAGGACAAATTCTTGCCATTCATGCGGAAAATAATCAAATTATTCAAAGGCTGACAGAGGAAGTAGAGGCTTCGGGAAAAAGAGATTATAAAGCACTTCTTCAAGGACGTCCCAACCTAGCAGAGGAAATGACGATTCAATCTGGCATTGCCCTGGCGAAAAAACTTGGAACGAGGCTGCATATTCTCCATGTAAGTACAGGCGAAGGAGTTAAGCTAGTAAGACAAGCACAAGCAGATGGCTATGCGAATATTACATCAGAAACTTGTCCACATTATCTCTTTTTATCCAATGAGGATTATGAAAGAGTAGGCCCACAAATGAAAGTATATCCACCTGTTAAATATAAAAAGGACCAAGAGGAGCTGTGGAGAGGGATTCAGGACGGAACAGTATCGATTGTGTGTTCTGACCATGCTCCACACACGGAAGAAGAAAAGGAAGGAAGTTTATGGGATATCCCTGCTGGAATGTGTGGAGTAGAAACCCTTGCACCATTATTATTAAATGCAGTAAGCGAAGAAAAAATCTCTTTAGTCGATGCATGTAAGCTACTCTCCGAAAATCCAGCAAAACAATATGGAATCTATCCACAAAAAGGATCATTACTGGTAGGAACAGATGCAGATATTACTATAGTAGATAGGAATAAAAAACATACTATTAAAAGAGAACAGCTCCATAGCAAAAGTAAAGTAACAGCATACGACCAAACCCCCATTACCGGAATGCCAGTAGCCACAATTGTCCGAGGAATAAAAGTGATGGACAATGGGGAAATCATAAGCCAACCAACTGGGAGGATTGTGGTGCCAGGGAGATAAAGCAAGTTTTCGGTTTAGTAGATAAAAAGACTGTTTTCAAAAAACAGGAGGAGAGAGGATAAATGAATAAAAAAGAAAAGCTAGATTCCTTTGTAAAACTATACCACTTAATTAACTTTTATTACGAAAACCGCGACCGCCCAGTAGATAGGGAGTTTGATTTCTTTGAAGAAGTGAAGAGCAATTGTGATACATTAGAGATTGATTATGATTCATTTATTCAGGAACTTCGACTGCAGCGGTTGTGAGGAGGAAGCTGGGGGGGCGGTTCTACGGATACCTTTAATTATTTGAAGGAGTAGAAGGGGGAGAGCTGAATAACTCGCTTCCTTAAAATGAAAAATCTTCCGTCTTATTGGGAGATTTTTTATTTTGCCTGAATGGCGATAGCTAGACTAATGGAACGTACGTTTGGTATAATTAATTTATTCATAAGTACAAGTTCAGAGATAAAAAAAATAAACAAATAAAAAATAGCTCAGCCCCACAAAACGGTAGCGGGGAAAAGCTATCTTTACGATTATAGTTACCAGCACTACAATACGGTAGCAGAGAAAGTAACTATCAATATTAATTTATTCTGTAATTATAACATCTATGTACTAAAAGTCAATATTTTAATTCAAAGGGGAAAAACATGAATTACTTAATCTATTTTGATGAATCGAATAAAATTGATCAATTTAATAAAGAGTTTTCTTACTATGGTGCTTATAGTGGAACAGATAAATCATTAGCAATGATAGTTAATAAGATCAGAAAAATTTTTAAGGCGGCTAATTCAACCAGTGAGCTGCATTTTCGTGAATATAAAAAAGATTTACATCTAAAAAAGTATTTTCAAACTTTACATACGGTAATAAATGAGAATATACGAATAAACATACTAATAGTCAACAATGAGGATGCATTGACCTCTGCAACAAAAATTGGCCTAAATGCTTCTGAACTAAGGAACCTGTTTTATATTAAAATACCAGAGAGATTATTTTACGGATTAACTAGAGACCTTTCCCATCTAGATAATCAAACTAATGAATTGGTAGAAGTGAAGATTAAAATTGATCGTAATGACGAATATGACAAGTTATTTCTTAATGATAAGATAATTGAACAAATGAATGCACATTCCGCATATAGAAATAAAAATTATAGAGTAAATAAAGTAATTTCTCAGGACTCTAGTAAATCAATTCCTCTTCAAATCATTGATACATTTATCGGTATAGTAGTCTTCTTACTTGAAGAAAGTTACCTAGAAGATACTGATCGAACTATTGTTAAAAGTGATTTGATTTATCGTTTTTTAATGGAAAATGCTAATATTAAAAGGTTTCAGGAACAAGTGCGTCTATTTAAATGGACTGGAAATGAAGAACTAACACGTATTAATATTGCTGAATACCTATCTCCGTTTATGGTATACAAGATCAATTATGATATTAGTGAAATAGTCAAGGTCCAAGAAATTTTAACTATGGAACCAACTATTACTACGAAGGAATTAAGAATAAAAATGAAGTATCCTAATACAAGATTGAGACAATTACTTGGATATAAAGATCAACTAAGTGGCATAGGGAGAAATACCTTTCTAAAAAGCAAAGAATGGTGATTAATTATACATGGAAAATCACTAGTGTCGCATTAAAATAATTCAACATAGCTAAATAAATTAAATTTTCCGCAAATAAACTTTTCTATAAAAAAAGCCTTTATAATGGGTTGGTGGTAGTAACCTATCCAAATCCAAAATAAAGGACTAACGCATGGATAAGTTTACACGAAAAACATCATTTGAACAATGGCTTTCACCTATTTCCAACAATTTGTTGGAGGAACAAGTGAAAAACTATCATTTAAATTACTATACGAAGAAGCTGCATATGACTTCCTTTTTGAAATTACTACTATATGCACAACTCCATGAAACGGAGAGTTTGCGTGCATTAAGTGATTGCGTGTTTTCAGAAGAATTACAAAACGCCACTCAACTTGATTCCATTAGTTTCTCTCAACTGGGTAGGCGATTAAATCTGGTTCCAACGGAGTTTTTCCAAACTATTTTTCTTGATTTAGTCAAGCAAATTCATCGGAAGACTGATTTTCAAGCGAGACGAAAAACGACAACACCTCTTAAAATTATTGATTCCAGTACATTACCATTAAACTTGAACAACCATAAGTGGGCAAAATTTCGAAAAACCAAATCTGGTGTGAAGCTCCATCTACGCCTCGTATTTATGGAAAAAGGTCATTCCTATCCAGATCAATCCGTGCTTACAAATGCCAACGAACATGACCGAGGCCAGCTTGAGATCCTGGTCGATGACAAAGAATGCATGTATGTGTTTGATCGTGGATACTTGGACTATGAACGATTCGATCGCATGACAGATGAAGGCTATTTCTTCGTCTCTCGACTGCGTAAAAATGCGGTTGTACGTAGCCTTGAAACACTCTCGTTACCAGAAGATTCTTCTGTGTTATCGGATGAGATGGTCGTCATTGGAACCACACAAAATCGATCGGAGAATGTTTTCCGTTTGATCAAAGTATAGGATACAAAAGGAAATGAGCTACACTTGTTAACGAATCGTTTTGATTTAAGTGCGGATGAAATCGCTGAACTTTACAAATCACGGTGGGCCATTGAACTGTTTTTCAAATGGATGAAACAGTATTTGAATATCAAAAAATTCTTTGGACAGAGTGAACAAGCTGTGCACAATCAAGTGTATATAGCGATGATCGTCTATTGCTTGAATGTACTGGCTCAACGGAACACGAAAAGTAAGCGATCGTACTTACAAATTAGTCGTTATTTGAAAGCAGCTTTATGGAAACCGGAACACATTTGGTTGAGAAAAATAGGGGGAAACACTGTCCCATAAGCCAATCACTGTCTCTATCACACTCGCCACAGGGTATAGTAAAAAAATGGATGTTTACTACCTATGTTTAATCATCTTTCTTTTTACTCAAAAGTAAGGATAATTAATAACGGAAAATTCCGTCAATGTTTATGCGACGCTAGTGAAATAGTATATATATACTTAATTGAGTTGTTGCTTTTTTGACGAAATGAATCGAGTCTCGGTCAATCAATAATATAGAAAGGATATTTACTAGCACAAGTATCCCTGTTAAGGAAAAACTTGATTTGATATTCAGCATTTCCTTCAAACTTCGTGTTATAGCCCAAATACATAAACACATTGGAGGCATTACAACAAGTAACCATGAGAAAATGAAAATATATTCGAATCGTTCAATAAAAGGAACTTGAACAATTTTTGTCATGGAGAGTGTTGGCCATATTATATATTTCAGCATTCCTTGATTATAAAAAGCATACGTTATGATCGTTAAAATAAGATAGGTCAGGGTTGTAAATAGCAATCCTAAATGTGCCCATCTTTTTGTACTCTTCCCTTTTTTAATAAAAGGAAAAAATAATAGGACGGTTTCAAAACCAACAAAGGAAATGATTCCTTCTTTAGCAGACAACAGTATTTCTTTGATATCATGATTAAAAAAGGGTTGTAAATTAGAAAAGTGACTAAACTTTAGTGTATATCCTAGTACGAAAACTAAAATAATCGGTATTAATGTACTCCAGAATGATATTCCGGCAATCACTCTAAACCCACCTAATACGATATAAAAAATTACCACGGTAATCACTAACCCAATTTCCCATGGAGCAACAATGGAGTATACCCAAATTTGCAATATTTCAATATAAGACCTAAAGACAAGTAAAAGCAATAAAAAAAAGTAAACTACAAAGACCATAGACAAGATATTGCCAAAGATTTTTCCAAAGTATTGTTGGTGTAGGGAAATAACATCACCATTATTAGAGCTTGCTAAAATTTTAAAGAGCATTAAAAATATGACATGAAGATATAATCCAGCAATCACTATTCCTATCCAAGCGTCTTGTTCCGCGTATTTAGCAATATCTCTTTGCATGCTTAACATACCAATGCCGGTTTGTGAGGAGTGAATGAGAAAGAAAAGGAAAAATGGAGATAGAGTTAGACTTTCTCTAATTTTTATTTTCTCATTACTCATAAGTATCTTCTCCCACGCCTGATTGCAATATATCTATCTTAATAGTTGATTCAAGTTTTAAGTTTGGATACCTCTTATTATAGAAAACTTTCTCGTTCCAATTCTTATTTTTACTTCTATAGATATCACCAATTCCTAGAGGATCAACGTGATTGTCTTGGAATTGCTTAAATAGTTCTTGATATTTTTTTTGAAAAAATTTTTTATTTCTTTCTCTAAAAAAGAGTAATCATCCGGAAGCTTTATCCATTCAGGATAATCAAGTATGATGGTATCAAGCTTTAGCCTTAATAGGACAATATCATTATGATTAGATTTTATGTTGGATTTTCCACGTAAGCTTTTTAATGTGATACTGCCTTCTTTCCCATCCCTTTCAATAGGTACTGGAAAGAAGATTTCCTTGGATTGGTCCTGAATTAGTTTGATGAGTGTTGCGTCCTCTTCTTCTAATAGGAGTCGAGCGGACGCCTCTCCAAACCAACCTTATTTTCACTTTCAAATATGCTTGCTCTTCATTTCGCACGAAAAAAAGACTTTTTCAGTGGTCTCGGACGGTTCCACTGATTCCTTTAAGAATGTTCATGCTAAAGCTAGAGAAGGAAGATACATTCACTTTATAATAGTTTTAATTTTTTCAACGTTGATATTCTTTCCCTTTACGATTTATAAAACGCAACGATTTTTCTAGCCATCTGATAAATGTCCTGTTGCAATGAGGCAGGGAAGATGACTCTGATTTGGTCACCGAAGCCAAGGATATAAGCAATTGCCTCTTGTTCCGTATCACAGCGAAGGCTTACGGGTATCCATCCATCAGCAGTTGGTGGTTCTATATTTTCTATTTGCACAAAACGTCCAGTGAATTTCATTCTGTGAACGATTGATGGTGACACTTCCACCTCTGCCTTATATTCAGGGAGAGTGTTAATGAAGTTTTGCGTTGATTCCACCCAGTATTTTTCTAAATGAAAGTCATCCGGTCTCGTAAAAGATTTATCTGTCATCTCTACAGTAAGGAGTCTTGAAGCTCGGTAATTTCGTATCTTTTCGTCTGAGGAAGCAATTAAGTACCAAGTACTACCTTTTGCTACCAATCCTAAAGGATCGACTGTTCGAAAAATCTCCTTACCATCTGCTCGTTCATATTTTATCTGCAGTACTTTTTCCTGCCAAATCGCTTCCTGCAAAATTTTAAAGGAGTCAATTTTTTCAGATGGTTGCTTCCAGGCGGAAGTGTCTATGTGGATGCGATTCCAAACGTCGAGGGATTCTTTGCGAAAAGAGTTTGGTAGTGCAGCAATCATTTTTTGACGAGCATCATACCATTCCTTCGATAAATCTAGATCGGACAGCAATTGAATAGAAGGTGAAATAAGCAAAGATATTATTTCATCATACTTTAATCCAGTTAAATTCGTGCGATACTGGTCAAGTAATTTCCAACCGCCAGATTTTCCCCTCACAGCTATAATAGGTATGCCCGTTGCACTTAATGCTTCCATGTCCCGATGTATCGTTCTCTCCGTAACTTCCAATTCCTTAGCTAATTCCTTTGTTGTCATTTTTCCTCTATTTTGTAAGAGGAGCAAAATGGATAGCAACCGATCAGCCCGCATACAACCACCTCTAAAATTTTATATATGACAATGGATGTCATTATTGAGCATTATACTATAAATATTAATCTTTTTAGGAGGAAAGTATATGCGAAAACAGCGAAAACTTGTATTATTAATCGCAACAAGTCTGGACGGTTATATTGCTACAAAGGATGATTCATTAGATTGGTTATTTAAAGTAGAAGGTGAAGGGGACAATGGAATTTCTGAATTCTACGAAACGGTAGATACGATTCTAATGGGAAGAAAAACATATGATTGGATCATCACTCATATGACGGAAGAGTTCCCATATAAAAATAAGGAATGTTACGTATTTTCGAGACAGGAAAACGAGGATACGGAGGATGTTAAATTTATAAAGGAAGACATAATCGATTTTACAAATAAATTAAAAAATGAAGAGGGGAAGAACATTTGGATTGTTGGTGGGGGAGATCTATTACACTCGTTTATCAAAGAAAAGTTAGTGGATGAGTTTATCATTACAATCGCCCCAACAATAATAGGAGAAGGAGTTCCTTTGTTTAAAGAAGATGAATATCAATTGGAGCTATATTTAAAGGGAACGAGATGTTTCAATCAATTTGTAGAGCTACATTATAAAAGGAGAAGGTAGAGAAAAACTAACTAAAGTCATATAAACTAGTCTTCCAGTATAAAGAGGAATGAATGATTAACTGAACTTCGAATGGTTAACATATGATGGTCTATAACGATTGTATAAACTATTACTATCCAACCAATATTTTCTCTGTGTTATACTATTCTTACAACTACATAGGTGCGGGTGGTATGCACTCTTTTCCTGATTTAAAGGGAAAGGAGGTGATATACCAATGGATTTCGTATTGGACTTACTCAAAGAAGTGGCAAAAGCCTTTTTTACTACTCTGGCTGCAGGCATTGCAAAGCGCATAGCAAGCAGAAAAAAGAACAAACGAAAAACCACCCCGCGCCGTAGGAAGCAAAAGGGTGGTTCTTCTAAATAAAATTTAGCATACCACTCGTAAGTAGTTGTCCAAGGAGTTCCAGCTCCTTGGTTTTTTTAGTTTAATTCTTATATATAATAATATACCCTAACTGAAAAAAATTCAATCATCATGCAGGTGTCAGGCACCAAGAAAATACATTAAGGGAAGCAGTAAAACGCCCCCTCTGCTTCCCTTTTATCTTAAATTTGGATATCCCTGCTGTCGCAATGCTTCGAATACCAATATTGCTGCTGTATTTGAAAGGTTCAGTGAACGGATATGTTCTGTCATTGGTATTCGTAAAAAATGGTCTTTATGTGTTTCGAGTAGGTCTTTCGGTAATCCGGTTGTTTCTTTTCCAAAGATAAAATAATAATTCTTTGATTGATCTGTGAAATCATAGGATGTATATGTTTTTTCTGCGAATGTTTCAATATAGTAAAACTCCCCTTGATTTTTTACAAAAAAATCATCAAATGAGTCGTAATACGTGATGTTTATAGTCTCCCAGAAATCTAGTCCCGCTTGTTTGATCATCTTTTCATCGGTTGAAAAGCCAAGTGGTCGAATTAAATGTAGGGCTGTTTCTGTTCCTGCACAAGTACGTGCAATATTGGCAGTATTAGCCGGAATTTCTGGCTGATACAATACAACGTGTATTGCCATAAATGTCACCTCTATCTTTATTTTCCCCTTCGAATTATAGCATATTTTCTAGAAGTTGCAGGGTTCAATGCGCTTATTCAAGTGATATCTGTCTATGAAATAGTGCTATTTATCAAGTAACTCCCACGATAACTTCAAGCTAGCCGCCATTTTTAAACATTTATTTCCTTTTTCTCCTCGTAACTTTCTTTTTCTTCAATCGAAAAGAGTCCTTTCTTTCCATAAAGTAAAGGTACCTAGGAATAAGCAAGAAAAGTACTTTTCTAGAAGGAAACGAGTATGGAAGGGAAGAATTATGAGCAATTAGTGGAGGAGTTTACACCGATGATTCACCATATGATGAAAAAGCTGGCGATTTATAAAGATAAACAAGAGTTTTTTCAAATTGGCTTAATAAGCATTTGGGAAACAAGGAGAAATTTTAATAAGGAAAAGGGGAAATATAGCAATTATTTGTATCGGCATATGCAAGGGAGATTTCTTGATGAGTTGAAGCGCCGGACAAGGGAAGCAGAAAGAAATGATTACCCAAGTGAAGCGTTTTGGACCATGATAGAAAGTCCTGTTTTATATCGGGAAGAAGAGGACTATATCAAAGGACTTTGCGATGAATTAACCGAAGGAGAAACAAAGTGGGTAATTGCTACCTTTGTTCATCAGCTGACGGTGAAAGAAATAGCGAAGAAAGAACAAGTCTCACTTTCCGCAGTTAAATGGTGGAGGAAAGGAGCAAAAGAGAAGTTAAAGCAAACGCTGTGGTCCTAATGGATACAGGGGGGACGGTTCTCCTGTTTTCCTCAAATGAATGCACCTTTAGAGATGACTCTAATTTAGAACTTAGTTTAGCTTAAAAGGAATTTATGCCATAATAATTTTAACTATTCAAATGAGGTGAAAGAATTGGTTAGAAGAAGATAGCTAGCCTCCTAAAGTAGATGTTGTGATTGTTTTAGGAGGCTATGTTAAATGATAGGAGATGGAAAGTATGAAACAAAATAAATATGATGATAATAATTTCTTTTCTGCGTATGAAAGAATGCCACGTTCAGTTCAAGGACTTGATGCTGCGGGAGAATGGCATATATTAAAAGAAATGATACCTGATCTACAAAATAAAAGTGTCCTTGATTTAGGATGTGGGTTCGGCTGGCATTGCCGTTATGCTCGTGAACAGGAAGCAAGTTCTGTAATTGGTGTAGATATATCAGAAAAAATGCTACAAAAGGCTCGGGGAATGACAGATGACTCTGCAATATCCTACATCAAAATACCAATTGAAGACATAAATTTCTCAGAAGCACAATTTGATGTTGTCATTAGTTCATTGGCTTTTCATTATATTAAGTCATTTGAAGCAATCTGTAAAAAAGTTTATCATTGTCTAAAATCTGGAGGTTCATTCGTATTTTCAGTGGAACATCCAATTTTCACTTCTCGGAATGAACAAGATTGGTATTACGATGACCAAGGGAATCGTCTACATTGGGCATTGGATAATTACCAATCAGAAGGTTTGCGGGAAACAACTTTTCTTACTGAGAATGTTATAAAATATCATAGAACTTTTTCGACCTATGTCAATGACTTAATTAATGCTGGGTTTATTATAAAGGAAGTTAAAGAACCAATTCCTTCTGAAGAAATGCTGAAGAATAGTACTAATATGAAAGATGAACTGCGAAGACCGATGTTTTTAATTTTTTCAACAGAAAAATAAGACGGTTTATTAAACGGAGTGTATTTTATAAGCAAAGAGACTGGGATATAAGTATTCCAGTCTCTTGCCAAAAATATTATAAGGTTATCAATAGTTCAAACATTATTGGCGGCATCATTTAACTGCTCAGCTGAAGCGGCTACACCCGAAGTGGCTTCTCCTATTTCTTTTATTATCTCCGTTAGTTCAATCATCTGACTACTTACTTCATTTGATTGATGGACGTTATGGTCAGAAGAATATAAAATGTGTTGGAATGTCTCATTCGTTTTTTCAGCCTTTGATTTCCCATCGAGAACAGCCGTTTTAACTTCTAGTAGAGATGATGTAACACGTGTTGTATAATCGCTTGAATTAGAAATATGTTGATGTATTGTATCAACAGCCTGTTTTGTTTGCATCGCTAGTTTTCTTACTTCGTCAGAGACTACTGCAAAGCCTTTTCCATGTTCGCCAGCTCTAGCTGCCTCAATGGCAGAGTTTAATGCTAAAAGGTTTGTTTGGTCTGCAATCTCTTTGACGATTTGAACAACATTTAGTATTTCTATAGAAGATTCCTCTAAGCTAGAAACCATCTTTTCCATATGTTCTGTATCTTCTACAACCTTTTCGATGGTATGGTGTAATGTATTCATTTGTACTTGTCCATCTTTAACAAATTCTTGTGTTTTAAATGTTTCTTCACTGCTTTGCTTAACAATATCCTTAACCACATCACTATTTTGGATTAATGTTTCTACAGAAGCAGAAGTTTGTTGAGAAAGTGCAACTAAACTAGTACTGATATCAACAATTTTTCCTTTGAGATCTTGTTTCACTTCCTCGTACTGTGCTTCTTTTGCCAGCCTATTTTCATTCTCGTATTGCTCTAATACTATTTGTTGCTCTAGGCTAATAATTTTTGTAATAGCCTTAATAATCGGAGGTATTTCATTTTTATTACTTAAGGACGAATAGATAATATCGATTAGTGATTCTGTAATACTTTGAAAAGCTCCCATATACCATGCTGGTTTCAAACCAATATGAAAATGGATTTTAGCTACTTGAAGTCGCTTTTCAAGGAAACTAGAATCAAATTTCACATTAAAGAGCTCGACAATATAACCACTTAGCGTATTTCTTAATCGATCAAGTGTACTATGTGTGTTTATTATTGTATTAAGTTCTGGTACTTGCAGAATTCTTTCATAAAAGGAATCTACCAATAATGAAATATTTTCCTTCACGATTGGCTGTAGACTTTTAATTATCTTTAAATCTTCCTCGGAAAGATTAAGCATGTTAATTTTATCTTTAATGCTAGGATGGGTGCTATTTATGGAAACATCTATGTCAGTAGTCTTTGCTAACCAGCTAGATTGCTTTTTCTTAAAGAATTTTTTCATATTCATTCTCCTACTTTTAACCTTGGTAAATGAACTATTTACCTTCAGTGATTGTATTTTTCATTTTGTAAAAGAGAACAGCCTTTCCGCTATCATATGTTGAAAAATTCCTGTTGAGTTATCTAAAGGGGAGCTGTTTTCTAATTTTATTTACTGCCTTAAAACGTAATCCCTTTCTTTTGTAGTAAAATATACCTAATTATATAGGAGGAGTCCCAAAAATTGAATCTTTTTTTATCTGTAATTTTTCTGGGAAGCGAGAGGACGGTTAATCGTCTTTTAACGAAGGTTTAGTTTTTACATCTAATCCCTAAAAAAGTAACAAAATGTTAACAAATTCCTTCCTACAAGAAGTACTACAACTAACTAGTCTCCTTCATAATAGTTCTAAAGGAGGTGAAAATTTTGATAGGAAGAGGGGAAAAAGGTTGTATTGATTATCGGCTATTGAAAAAGAGAAGGTTAGAAAAGAATTTATCTCAATCTAGGCTTGCGAGTGAGACTGGCTTAAATCAAAATCATCTTGGCCAAATTGAAAGAGGACAAAAGGTACCAAAAGTGAAAACATTATACAAGATTTGTGAAGCGCTTGATTTACAATTGGATGCAGTCCTAATTAAAGAAAAATCGGAGGAACTGGAATAAAAGAGTGAGAAAGAAGGAGTGTATAGGATGAAGGAAGGAATCATTCTAAATAAATATATTGCAAGTGATACCACTATGATAATTATGCCGATTAAAGCGATAGAATATTATGCGGTTGTAAGAGAAATCGATCGGACTGTCTATGTTAAACAAACTCCTTTTGAAATAATAAAGGAAAATCTATTAATTGGAGGTTCTGATTATAATGGAAGAAGACGTTCCATTACATATAAACTAGGAATGCAGAAAAAACTGCCAATGCCAATTAACCCCGCTAGAAATATTTATGCATTTCCCACCCATGCTCCAAGTCAATTTCACTGCCAATGGATATTCACCGAGCATATTGATCATATACACCCAGTCAAACACAATAAGAAATATAAAAGCGCTATCCTCTTTAAAAATAGTGAAAAAGTATTTACAGAAGTATCGCCTTATATTCTAGAAACACAAATCATAAAATCATGGAAAGTAAGAAAGGCAATGGAGGGAAGCAGAGGGATGGTTCGAGGGCACTGAAAAACTGGCTAGTTAATGATGATGGACAATAGCCACTTTTTAAACATAAGATGATGGATTTGTTTTCCGAGGCGTCCGCTCGCTTTCCATGGGGCGAGCGCCAAGCCTCCTTGCGGGGTCTCGGACTTTCTCGCAGCTCCCATAGGAGTTGAGCGGACGCCTCTCCAAACCAACCTTATTTTCACTTTCAAATATGCTTGCTCTTCATTTCACACGAAAAAAAAAGACTTTTTCAGTGGGCCCGAGCGGTTCTTCTATAGACATTCTTTTTATTTATAGTTAAAAGAAAGCAAGAGAACCGTCCCTCTGTACATCTAGTATAAACTTCTAATGGCTTCTTTCATGTCTGTATACTGAAATATATATCCGTTTTCAAGAAGAACAGTAGGTGTAACATATTGACCTTCCGTAATTAATAGGCTCATTTCACCAAGTGCGATTTTCAATAATGGTTCTGGAATAGAAAACCAATTTGGGCGTCTTAAATGATTGCTGATACAGCGATCTAATTGACTCATTTTTATTGGTTGTGGAGAGGTGAAATTTACTGGCCCTTCTATTGTGGGATGATTGATGATAAAGAGAAGGGCCCCCACAACATCTTCTAGCTTTTATCAAGGTCCCTTTTGATACGTGCAATCATTAATAGCTCGGTTGCATCACGTTCACTTAAAATAGTAAAAATATCAATTAATTCTTTTGCTTCTTTAGATAAACTTAGAAGTTTATTGGTAGTTGAATCATAGGTTGTTTCCATTAGTTTATTGGTCCCAATTGCGGGCTTGTCATCTTTTATAAGGATGTTCCCGCTTCTCAGTGCCGAGTCCCCTATGTATTCTTCTCCACCAAGTATCCAATCAGATGATACTTCAAATTCCCTCGAAATTGCGTAGATTGCTTTTGCACCAGGTAATGATTTTTTTTTATCACTCTCCCAATCTCCAACATTTCCAGAAGAAACGCCAATTCTTTTTCCAAATGCTGCCTGCGATAATCCGTGTTTTTCCCTCAATAATTTAATGCGATCTCCTATGTTTTCAATATTTTTCAACTCTTTTCCCCCTTTACACGAAAAAACGTAACAATATACGAAAATTCGATTATTTTTAGTTGACTCACTCGAAAAAACGTGTATAATTTTAATTAATAAAGGATAGATGGTGCACCTAACAGTTAGGTCAAGCTACATAAAAAGTATTAAAAAGAGTAACAAAAAAAGTTCATAGTTGTTTCAAGCCAATGTCATTAGTTGGTTATTTGGGTGATCCCTTATACTTTCAAAATAAACAATACTCTATTACGTGGTGTTGCCGAGAAGCTTTTGTGCGCACTTCAAAGAAGGGGTAGCTTACCTCCCAAATCTAGTAGACTAGCAATCCCTAAAAATAAACTCTGGCTGCTAAACACAGTCTCATCCGAAAAGTTATTAACTTAATTTAATGAAGCGAAAGTTTTTTCAAAATACACAAGCATTGTTTTAAAACAAGGAGTGGATTTAATGCAAATTGGAATGATTGGTTTAGGAAAAATGGGATACAACCTTGCGTTAAACTTAGCAAACAATGGTCATTCTGTCTATGGTTTTGACCAATCTAATGAGGCAAGAATTAGTGCAAAAGAAAGCGGTATACATATTGTGGAAAGTATAGATCGAATGCTTACAAGCATGCCGTCTCCAAGAGTGGTATGGGTAATGGTACCGGCAGGGAAATCTAGCGAACTGGTGATAGACGAGCTGTTTCAAAAAATGAAAGCGGACGACATTGTGATTGATGGTGGAAATGCGAATTATAAGGACTCAGTCCGCCGAGCAGCTCAAGCGGATGAAAAGAAAATGCATTTCTTAGATGTTGGAACATCTGGGGGCATTTCAGGCGCTAATGAAGGAGCATGTTTAATGATTGGAGGCAAACGTGAAATTTTTGAACGTGTGGATCCAATATTTAAAAGTGTTTCGATTCAAGATGGTTACTTATATGCAGGAGAATCTGGTAGTGGCCATTTCTTAAAAATGGTTCATAACGGAATTGAATATGGATTTATGCAAGCGATTGGAGAGGGATTCCAAGTGCTAAAGCAAAGTCAATATCATTTTGATTTAGCTAAAGTAGCTACAGTCTGGAATAATGGTTCCGTAATTCGTAGCTGGCTTTTGGAATTAATGGAATCCGCATTCAAAAAAGATGCTAGACTCGAAAATATTCGTGGAATGGTGGCATCGTCGGGTGAGGCCAAATGGACGGTAGAAACAGCGTTAGATTTAGAAGTTCCTGTTCCCGTTATTGCTTTGTCGCTTATGATGAGAAACCGATCTTTGGAAGAAGATAGTTTTTCTGCGAAAGTGGTTGCTGCTCTCCGTAATGAATTTGGTGGGCACAGTGTGATAAGGAAGTAATTTATATTAAATATAATTATTTCATTTTTATTATTCGAAAGGAGGTTAGCTTTGTAGTAGTTTGTGCAATTATTAACATTTTTAAAAACATAAGGGAGTGATAAGACAAATGGCAACACTATCCGTTGGTCAAGCACTGATAATAGCCATTTGGGTTGCAATCGTTATGTCCCGCGGTATTGGGTATGCAACCTTAACATTGCGCTTTAGCCCGTTAATGACGGGGTTAGTTGTTGGAATTGTTACAGGACATATAACAGAAGCAATGATTATTACGGCTGCAATTCAATTGGTTTATATGGGAGCAGTAGCACCAGGAGGAGCATTACCGAGTGAACCTGCTATTGCCGCAGCCATTGCTGTAACAGTGGCAGTATTAGGTGATTTTACACCAGAAAAAGCAGTAGCTATCGCAGTTCCAGTTGGGATATTAGGCAGTTATGCTTATCAATTCCGCTTCTTTTTGAATACGTTTGCATTGCGTGTATTAGATAAGTATGCAGCAGATGTAAATGACAGAGGAATATTTACGTCCGTCATCATTATACCTATCGTCATAAGTTTCATTCTTTATGTCCCATTAGTGTTTGTTGCTCTTTATTATGGAGCTCCTGTTGTCGCTGATTTTGTAAATTCTATTAGTGACGGTCCAATTATCCACGTGCTTGAAGTAGTTGGTGGAGGTCTTGCAGCTCTTGGAATTGCCGTTATTATGCATGTAATCGGCAAGAAGGAATTGCTTTTATTCTTCTTCCTTGCATACTTCATGAGTGTTGCTTTAAAAGACTTACAAATTAACACTGTTACTTATGCTATTTTCGGTGCTATTCTTGCTGGTCTCTATGTATTATTCACGCGAAGAAAGGAATCAGCTTAAGAAATTTAAAAAGGTGGGTTAATAGATGAATACGGAAGAAAAGAAACAAAGTCCAGTGAGTTATCCAGATCCTATTACTAAAAAGGATTTGCTTAAGGCTTGGTCAAGATGGTGGTGGGCAAATGAAATCCCCCATACATTTGACAGAATGGTAGCTCCTTCCTTTTTATTCGGGATGACACCAATATTAAAAAAATTATATAAAGATAAAAAAGATCTAAGCGAGGCGTATCAAAGACACTTATTATTCTTTAACACGCAAGCAATTTGGGGTGGAGGTACGTTGACTGGGATTACAGCCTCTCTTGAGGAATCTCGTGCAAAAGCGCTTGCGGAAGGAAAAGAAGAAGAAGCGCCTAGCCCAGACATGATTAACAATACAAAAGTAGGATTGATGGGTGCTCTAGCTGGTATTGGAGATGCGATTGATTCAGGTACTGTTCAATATATCTTTATAGCAATCGCTTTGCCATGGGCAATGGCAGGTAGCCCACTTGGTGCATTGTTTCCGTTCCTTGGCTTCACGCTTGTAACATTTCTTTATGGCTACTATTTCGTCAGAATGGGCTACGGTTTAGGCCGAAATGCTGCAAAAGAGATTTTAGCCGGCAGCCGGATTAAAACCATGATTGACGCTTTATCTGTTCTTGGATTGTTTATGATGGGGATATTGGCAGGATCCTATGTAAAAGTAAGTAGCTCGTTATCTTTTACTCTATCGGAAAAGCAATTCGTCCTGCAGGACATACTAGACTCGATTTTACCTGGCTTATTGCCATTATTAACCGTATTAGGCGTTTACTTATATTTTGATAAGAAGGGCTTTAATATTACAAAAGGTTTATTATGGCTAACCGGTACATTAATTGTACTTGGGACAATCAAAGTCTTATAAGATTGCTATTTATAGGATGTTTAAGGGTTAATAAATTCTAAATGGAGTATAAAAACATAATTAACAATACAAAATGGGTAACTTAATAACTTTTATCCCACTCTTACCGGAAAGTAAGATGCCTCCTCAAGCTTATAAGAATACGAGGAAGATAGGTGGGGGATCAACTGTCTGTAAAGGTTCGATTGGTTAAACTAACCATCTGTGGGGGAGGAAGGAAAACCTCACTGATGGAAGTTTCCCTTTATAGCTTCATTAGGTTATCCAAAAAATAAAGGAGCAGGAGTATGGCAAATCGGGCAATTTTGGTTATTACACATGGTGAGTTCGGCATCGAGATCATTAAAAGTGCTGAAATGATTATGGGTCCACAGAATAATTTGCGTGCATTAGCACTTAGACCAGGTGAATCAGTGGATGCCCTGCGGGAAAAAGCAAATGAGATTGTGGAAGAGAACGAAAAAAACGGTTTAGAAACAATTTTATTAGTAGATTTATTGGGGGGCAGTCCTTCTAACGTATCATTGTCTTTATTATGCAAGTACGATTTACACATATTAACAGGGATCAATATGCCGATGTTAATTGAATTATTAACTTTCTACCAAACAGTAGAAGAAACAAAAAATTTAATAGAAACAGTTCAAGGAACAGGTGCTAGTGGGATCCATCATTTGAATCGGAGTTTCTTAAAGAAATAAATCTTTATCGTTGAAAGGGAGGCCAGTATGGGGAAAATCAATTTAGTAAGGGTAGATGATCGCTTAATTCATGGGCAAGTAATGACAAAATGGTCGAAAGGTTTGGGTACGAATGCCCTTTATGTTATTGATAATGAAACAGCATCTGATGAATTTATGAAAGATATTTATATAAATACAAACTCTTCTTCTGGATTAAAGATTCAGGTATACAGTAATCAAGAAGTAGTTGAAAAATGGAATAGCGATCAATTTGGAAACGATACTGTTGTCCTTCTATTTAAACATATTGCTAGTGTGAAAGAAGTCATTGAAAGTGGCCTGCCTGTTACTAGACTAAATGTAGGCGGAGTTTCAAAAAAAGGGAATGCTCAATTTGTTATCCCAACTGTTGCTCTAACTAATACTGATGCTGAAAATTTAAAAGCAATAGACGCAAAAGGAATCGAAGTGTTTTTCCAGACTGTTCCAGATAGTAAAAAAGTTTCGTTGATTGATGGATTAAAAACAATTAAAAAATAGTTCTCAGGATTAATATCATTCCATCTAAGTATGTTCAGTAGTAAACAATATAAGTGGAAAGGAACAAAAGCAATGGGAAATAAAATCGCAATTGTAAATTCAAGTAGCTTTGGAGAAAAATTCCCTGATCAAATAGAACGTCTTGAAAAAATTGGAGAGGTAAAAAGATTTACATTCCCTGTAAATACTTCTGGAAAAGTACTAGCAGAAAAATTGTATGGCTTTAATATTATCATATCTAGCGTCACTCCCTTTTTTACAAGGGAATTCTTTGACCAAAAAGACGAAACACTAATTATTTCACGTCACGGAATTGGTTATAACAACATTGATATCGAAGCTGCAACAGAAAAAGGAACGATTGTGACAATTGTATCGGCATTAGTAGAAAGAGATGCAGTAGCTGAAAATGCAGTGACTAATCTCTTAGCAGTAGTGAGAAAAACATATCCAGCAGCAACCGCGGCAAGAGAAGGGCGTTGGACCGATCGGGCTCAGTTTATTGGACACCAAATCAATGGTAAAACAGTTGGTGTGATTGGATTAGGCAATATAGGAAGTAGAGTGGGTGAGATTTTAAAGAATGGATTTAATGGTAGATTACTAGCATATGATCCCTATCAAACAAAAGAACAGTTGAGACAAAAAGGTGCAGAAAGTGTTACTTTAGAAGAATTATTAGTACAGTCCGATATTATTTCGTTAAATGCTTTTGTTAATGAGGGAAGCTATCATCTGCTGACTGACAGTGAATTTTCTTTAATGAAAGAAGGCGTATATATCACTAATACTGCACGAGGAGAATTATGGGAGCAAAATGCTGTATTGCGAGCATTGGAGAGTGGAAAAATTGCTGGGCTAGCAACAGATGTTTTAGAAGGAGAACCAGTTGATAAAACTCATCCATTTTTCCAATATGAAAATGTTCTTGTAACGCCACACACTTCTGCTTATACAATGGAATGCTTAAGAGGCATGGGAGAGAAAGTAGTTTCAGACATAGAAAGAAGTATTAAAAAAGAGAAACCTGACAATGTGGTAAATGTAGAGTTGTTTCTGGGATAAACTGTCTCGAGAGAGTGATGGTTGTAACAAGTGTTGTATCAATTGAAAGGAGAATCGGTTTGGGACTTCCATCTTTAGTTATTTTTGATATGGATGGCTTAATGTTTGATACGGAAAGGTTAGCCTATGAAGCTTGGCAAATTGCATCTGACCATTATGGCTTTCAATTTGAAAGAGTGCTATTTGAACAATTTATCGGCATTACGAATCAAGATATTGTCCGTAAAATGGCGGATTATTATGGGCCAAGTCATCCCGTTCAAGAGTGGCGAGCATATATGCGTTCTAAAAAGTATGAATTAGAGCACTCATTTATTAGAGGACCTCATTTTAAAAAAGAAGGGTTGGATAAATTACTCCAATTTTTAAAGTCTAAGGGCATAAAAGTAGCTGTTGCATCATCAAGCTCAACTGAAGTGATCAACAGATTTCTAACGGTATCTGATACTTTACCATTTATAGACTTATATGTTTCGGGAGAGGAAGTGCCAAAGGGGAAACCAAGTCCTGATATTTTCCTTGAAGTCTGTACTCGATCAAAAGTGAAGCCGAAAGATGCAATTGTACTGGAAGATTCTCCAGCAGGTATTCAAGCAGCCAATAACGCAAGCATACCAGCATTTTTTATACCGGATTTTGTGAAAGAATCAGAAGTAATCTGCAAGCTTTCACCAAAAAAATTTGTGAATTTAGCTGAAGTCGAACAGTATTTACGACTACTATAAGGCTCCACAATAAGCAAACGAAAGGAGGAGGGAGATAGATGCCCAAAGTATTAATTACTCCCCGATCATTTGGAAAGCACAGTGATGAGGCCAAGCGGATATTAACAGCTCATGGCTTTGAGGTGGTTACCAATCCATACGGAAGAATTCTGACAGAAGAAGAAATGAAAAAGGAAATTGTTGATGTAGACGCAGTCATTGTGGGTGTGGATCCATTGAATGCTGATGTATTAGCTTTCGCGAAAAACTTAAAAGTCATTTCAAAGTATGGCGTAGGTACAGATAATATCGACATAGAATATTGTAAAGCCAACAATATCCCAGTAACGATTACTCGTAATGCAAACTCAGACTCTGTCGCAGATTTTACTTTTACCCTTATGTTAGCGATTGCTAGGAGAATAGTAGAAATAGATAAATCATGCCGCGCAATGGATTGGGGCAAAAAAACAAGTATTGGGATATACGGAAAAACCCTTGGTGTTATAGGCACAGGTGCAATCGGAAAGGGTGTCATTAAAAGAGCATATGGCTTTGACATGACTGTTCTTGCCTATGATATGTACCAAGATGATCAATTAGCAAAAGAATATAATGTAAACTATGTTGAACTTGAACAGCTTATTAGAGAAAGCGACTTTATAACACTTCACTTACCAGCAACGCCAGAAACAACCAATATGTTTAGTGAGAAAGAATTCAGCACAATGAAGGATACAGCCGTGTTGGTCAACACAGCTCGCGGAGAACTTATTGATGAGGACGCCCTTTATGAAGTCCTAAAAAACAAGAAAATTTGGGGAGCAGGGCTTGATGTTTTCAAAAAAGAACCACCTGAAAAGAAAGAATTACTTGAGCTGGATAATATTATTGTAGGAGCACATGCCGCTGCTTCCAGTGTCGATGCAGTCAACAAAATGAGCTTAATGGCGGTGGAGAATATCCTTGCAAATTTCAAATAAAACGAAAAGGTGATCTTTTATGGATAAAATTGAAATTTTATCAAAAATGAGAGAGGAAAAGGTTGTAGCAGTTATTCGAGCACAAAATGAAGAACAAGGATTGCTCGTAAGTGAGGCAATACGTCAAGGTGGAATTAAGTTTTTAGAGCTTACCATGACGGTTCCGGGCGCGTTAGATGTTATAAAAAAGCTATCTGACAAATACGCAGGAGAGGAGGTAATAGTTGGTGCTGGTACGGTATTAGATCCTGAAACAGCACGCCTAGCTATCTTGGCAGGAGCAAAATTCATAGTAGGACCAAATCTCTCACCTGAAGTAATTACTATGTGTCATCGCTATCGTGTTGCCGTTATGCCAGGCGTTATGTCACCAACTGAAGCGTTAACTGCTATAGAACTTGGCGCAGACGTCATCAAAGTCTTCCCAGGTGGAGCCTTTGGACCAAGTGTTGTCAAAGATTTTAAAGGACCACTTCCACAAGGAAACTTCATGCCAAGTGGAGGCGTCACCGTAGAAAACGCGAGCGAATGGATCAAAAATGGCGCCTTCGCCATAGGAACAGGCTCAAGCTTAACTAAAGGAGCCACTACAGGAGATTACGAAGCAGTCACCCACGAAGCAGAAAAATTTGTTGCGATTGTGAAATAGGGAAACATAGGGACGGTTTTTACGAGGACAATACCCTCCATAAAAAACCGTCCTCTATCATTCTATCTATAAAACCTTTGGTATTTGTACCTCTACCGTTGTCCCCTTTCCTCGCTTGCTAGTATAGGATAAACCATATGCTTCTCCATAGGCCAACTTAATTCGATGATGAACATTCTGTACGCCATATCCTTTTGTTTTGGTAGTTAGAATGGTTTCTAGTATTTCTGGTTCCATACCAGGACCGTTATCCGAAATAGTAAATAGGAGATCGTTATCTGTCTGTTTTCCGATAATCGTTACTATTCCTCTCTCTCTATCTTCTTTATGGTCTATTCCGTGATTAATTGCATTTTCTACTAGTGGCTGAAGTAGTAAGTTAATCATTGTATATCCAAGTATTTGATCGTCCACATTGATAGAAAGATCAAAGGAATTGCTATGCATCATTTGCTGTATTTTCATATAGGAAATCGTATTTTCTAGTTCATCTTTAACGGTTATCATATTTTTCCCTTTATTTAAGGTAGTGCGATAAAACGTCGAAAGGAGTTGTGCCATCTCGCTAATGTCTTCTTGCTCCACAAGGATAGCCTTACTATTAATTAGAGAAAGGCTATTATAAAAAAAATGCGGGTTGATTTGTGCTTGTAGTGCTTTCATTTCATATTCTTGCTGGGCAATTTTGCTTTTATAAACTTCATCAATCATTTCTTGGAGATTGTGAACCATGTCTCCAAACTGTCCAATTACATCGCCAATTTCGTCTCGCGAGGAATGGGTTACAGTAACGGTTAAGTCTCCTTTTTCAATTTGCTTCATATTGGCTGCAAGTAACTCCAATGGCCGGACCACAACCTTTGAAAGAAAAAAAATAGAAAGATAGAGAGTAAAAATACATAGGACAATAACAATAATTACCCAAGTCATAATAGGTGAAGTAGATTGAGATACGATATCCAATGGTCGAAATAAATAAGCAGACCACTCGTTTGATTGGAAATTAGCACTTTTATACACATATTCGGTTTTAAGTGACCCATTATTGATTTTGTTTAACAACTCGCCTGCTGAGAGTGTATGAGATGTTCCTTTTTTATTAAAGTTTTGATGGATGTAAACAGGTTGCTTTTTCTCATCTAAAATAATGAGGCCATAGGAATTTTCAAATAGATTGGATAACGGATTAAAGAAAGATTGATAATGGATATCCATGTAGACAATATTTATATTGTTTCCGTTATAATCAAATATTTTGCTGACCATTTCAAAAGAGCTTTTATCAGAAGAAACGATTAAATGGGCGGAAGCATTGCTGATTACTTCCGGAAACCATTCTGATTTTCCTACATCTGTAAGAGGTCGAAGAAAGTTCCCATGTGGGAATAATGTATTGTTATTGCTATAAACTGTTATCCGATTGATATCGGTTTGTGAATTTTTTACATTGAAAATAAGTGGCTTAAGATGATCACGGTACATAGTATACATATCAAAGTTATTGTCATAATTAGCGGTTAATCCGCTTTTTATATTTTGATTCCAAACAATTTGATTCATTGCATCATTATAGGAATTGATTTTATAATCAAGACTTAGAATAGCCTGGTGTAAGGATTCTTCTAATACTTCCTTTTCTCGATTGATTAATAGTTTTTGAATTTGAAAATAGCAATAGCTTCCTAATGCAGTAACAGGCAATAAACTGGATAGAAGGCAGATCACTAATATTTTTCTGCGATATTTTAAATCTTTAAACCATTGGGATAGCTTATTCATCAGTTCGTCTTCTCTTTCGTCTTTCCATTTGATTGTCTGAATTTTTCAGGACTTAGACCAAAACTTTCACGGAAACTGCGGACAAAATAGGAAATATTTTGATATCCCACTTGCTTGCAAATATCATTGACTTTCATATTTGTATGAATTAGTAGATTCTTGGCCGAATCCATTCGAACCTGTTTTATATATTTATTTATCCCAGAACCAGTTTCTTGAATAAATACTTCACTTAAATAACGCGGTGATAGGTATACTTTATCAGCAAGAATATTTAGGCTTAAGTCTTCGACATAATGTTCATGGATATATTGCTTTACAATATGAATTACATGTTTAGGTGACTTTTCCTTTTTCTCTAGGAAGGATAAGACATTCCTTTTTACTTCTTCTATTATTTGTTCTATTTCTGAAAAATGAGTGCATGTATAAATAGCTGATATTTTTTTATTCAAAATCGTTTCTTTGTACTCAGGTAATGCATTACATAAAATCTGAAGCAATCGTGAAAAGAAAAAACGAACGTAAATATGCGATATTTGCTTTTGGCTATGATATTTTTGAAAAAGGGTATCTATGCTAAGTCGAAAGCTAAACGTATCTACATATTGAATAGCATTCTGTATCGATAGCAGAAAATTTTCATCCTGTTCTAGATATTCCTCTTGTTCTAACTTTCCACATTCAATCGGATAAAGATAGTTATCTTTATAGAAAAATCGATCTTCTAAATAATATTCGATTTGTTTAAATCGTTCTGGAATGTTTTCCGGTGCTTCCACTTCTTCACTAATAGAAAAATAACCATGTATCCCAAAAGTGGAGTGAATCTGCTGATAAATATTCTTGGCTATCAGTCTTATTTCTGTTTGCTCTATTGGCTTCTTTAATAGAAGTAATAATTGATAGGGATTTAGATGAAGATAGTCAAAAGACATTCCTTCCATACATTGCTTGATTTGTGCAAAAAGTAGGGAGGTCTCTTCTTTGAGCAATTTATCAAATAAAGGTACATCAAATTGCATCAGTATCATTCGTCTATATTCATGTAAATAATCTATATCTATGAAAGGGTATTCATTTTTTAGTACATCTATGGAGGTGCCATTCAATAACCGATATAAGAGATGATTTTTAAGGAAAGCAATATTCGATTTTTCTCGCTTCAGCTCCCGATTTTGTTGTTCCATGTTTTGGATAACAGAAGATATCGTTTGTTTTAATTCATTTGGATTAACTGGTTTTAATATATAGTCAACGGCTCGCAGCGACAAGGCATTTTTGACAAAATGGAAATCATCATGGCCGCTAAAAAAAATAAGTTGTATATTAGGATTTATAGACTTGGCCATTTTAGCTAAATCTATGCCATTGACAAAAGGCATTTTCACATCGGTAAATAAGATATCAATGGATTCTTTCTCTAATAAGTGGATAGCATCTTTTCCATTAGCTGCTTCTATAATATCGAGTTGAAATTGAAATTTATCAAGAAGAAAACGAATAACGCTACGTTCGTCCTTTTCATCATCTGCTATTAATATACGATACATAGTAATACCTCCTGACTAAAATTCTAGTTGATTATAACATATTGTCCTTTTTATTAATGATGAACAGAAAAACTTCCGGAAAAAAGTACATGAAAACGGTTTATTTAATATATTCATCTCTTTGTTAATCAAGTAAACTTTAACTATATTTTGGTAACATGTAAGATTTCTTAAAAAACTTATTTCATTTGCTATCACTTATATAAAAAAGGGAGGACATTTTATGAAATACAAAACATTTTGTAAGCGTGCGGCATTAGGATTAATGGCAACTTCATTAACACTATCACTAGCAGCATGTATGGATAATTCTTCATCCGGTGACAGTGTGACAGAAGATGGGAAAACCATCATTACGATGGGACGGGTAACCGCAGCAAATTCTAAATTGCCTGAAGGAGACACTTATGAAAACAATGCATATACAAGATTAGTAGAAGAGAAACTAGATGCTAAAATAGTGGATCAATTCGAAGCAGAAGGCGATGACTATAATCGTCAAGTTGCACTTGCGATCGCATCCGGTGAGTTGCCAGATATGATGCGTGTAGATAGTCGTGAAGAGCTGAAAGAGCTAGTGGAAAATGACCTAATTGCTGACTTGACGGAAGTGTATGATAAAAATGCAAGCGATTTCATTAAAGAGGTTTATGGCACGTATGATAACAGAACGCTAGAAGATGCTACATTTGACGGGAAATTGATGGCTATTCCAGGTACAATTGGAGATTCTGCGCCAAATATAGTGTGGATTAGGAAAGATTGGATGGATACATTAGGGATTAAATTGGATACAGATGGAGACAGACAAATTACTTTAGACGAGTTAGAGAGCACTGCAAAAGCGTTTGTTGATAAGGATCCAGGTTCCACGGGGAATCCAGTGGGTATTCCATTTGCTTCTTGGTTAAATGCAGGTGATTATGGTGGTAGCGGCATGAATATGACTAGCATTGCCGGAGTGTTTAATGCTCATCCTCGAATGTGGTTAGAAGATAGTAAAGGAAATATTGTCAATGGTTCTACAACCGAAGAAACGAAACAAGCATTAGGGGTAATGGCAGATTGGTTTAAAAAAGGTATCATAGATCCTCAGTTTGGAACAAGAACATGGGATGATATTATGGCACTTGTTACTAACGGTCAAACGGGGATAGTTACGGGACCATGGCATATACCGGATTGGGGATTATCAACAGTAAGAGGAATGGATAAGAATGCTGAGTTTGCTGCTTATGCAATAGAAGGAGAAAACGGTAAAGTAAATGTATTTCATAATAACCCAACAGGTCAATTTATTGTTGTCCGGAAAGATTATGAGCATCCAGAATTAGCAATAAAAATATTAAACTTATTCTATGATGAAATTTTAAACGCGGATGACTTACAGAAAGATTATCCAGAAATCTATAAATATGGCGAGTTGGCAGTGGATGGTTCTACAAGACCATTTAATATTGAAGTTTATAAATCCACAAATATTATAGACGAATATAAATATATTCAAGAAGCTGTGGAAGGGAAAATTTCCATGGATGATATTCCTACTGCTGGTTTAAAAATCGATGCGAAAAGTGTAATGGCATATCAAAATGATCCAGAAGGTGCAGGAACGTCTGAATGGGCAAAATATCATTCGAGAATGCTTGGTATGAGTATGATCGATAAATTTACAAACGAAGAGCAATTCAATTGGACTACCCCTGTATTTTTCGGTAATACTCCAACCATGGAGAAAAAGGGTGCCAATCTTTTAAAATTAGAAGAGGAAGATTTTATTAAAATTGTTACAGGTAATAAGCCACTAGATTATTTCGACACCTTTGTAGCTAATTGGAAGAAACAAGGAGGCGACGAAATAGCTGCTGAGATAAAAGAAGAGTTAGCCAATAAATAAGATAGATTCTAAGCTGTTCTAATCATGTAATTCTTCTATTAGGAAGGAAAGTCATCATTAGAACAGCTGAATTGTAAGGAGGGGTTAGAATGTTTCAGCAGCCGCATTTGAAAATAGAAAATGGTAAGGATCCATTAGCTAGCACAAAAAGGAAAAAAACAAAAAAAATAGTAACGAAAGAAGAAATGTTTTATCATTCGATGTTGCTTCCTGGAATGATTTTTTTGATTATCTTTACGTTTGTTCCAATGTTTGGGGTAATCATGGCATTTCAAGATTATGTACCTGCAAAAGGAATTAGGGCTTCAGAATTTGTAGGTTTCGAACATTTCAAGTATATGTTCTCTTTACCTGATATCGGTAAACTTTTCAGAAACACAATTGTTATCGCTATCGGAAAAATCGTTTTAGGATCTCTGTTGGCGATCGTTTTCGCTATCCTATTAAATGAAGTTAGATTGAAACTGCTTAAGAAATCCATTCAAACAATTGTTTACTTACCACACTTTCTTTCATGGGTAGTGCTAGCATCTGTGGTAGTTAATATGTTCAGCCTAGATGGAACAATCAATCAAATTCTTGCTTTTTTTGGCATAGACAAGCTGAATTTTCTTGGAAGTAATAAACTTTTTCAACCGTTGCTGATAGGGACAGACGTATGGAAAGAGTTTGGTTATAATTCAATTGTTTATTTGGCAGCATTAACAGCTATTGATCCTGGTCTTCATGAGGCAGCAAGCATAGATGGCGCAAATTGGTGGAAGCGAATCTGGAACATTACCCTTCCCGGTATGCTGCCGATTATCCTATTGTTGGCAGTATTAAGTTTGCCTAATGTTTTAAATGCTGGATTTGATCAAGTGTATAATCTTTATTCACCAATGGTATATGAATCAGGTGATATACTGGACACTTATGTCTACCGAGTAGGATTAATGGGTCGGGAGTATAGCTTTGGTACAGCAGTAGGTTTATTTAAATCAGTAATTGGAATAATCCTGATTATATCAGCAAATAATGCAGCAAAAAAATATACTGATCGCAAATTATTCTAGGAGGGAAGAACGCATGATAGAAAATAAGAGCTTTTCTGCACGATGTGGCAGATTAACTATTTATGCAATCGTCATTTTCCTTGCCCTTACTTGTTTGCTTCCACTGTGGAATATTGTAGCGATATCATTTAGCGGAGGCGATGCAGTAGCTAGTAATAAGGTTGGTCTAACACCAATTAATACGACCTTTGAGGCATATAAAATGATTATGGAAGATAGTCAGTTTTGGCGCTCCTTTGGTATTTCGATTCAAAGAGTAATATTGTCATTGGTTATTAACATGGTGTTAATTGTTACTATGGCCTATCCTCTTTCGAAAACCAAAAGAGAGTTTAGAGGCAGAGGAATCTATATGAATTTGCTTATCTTCGCGATGCTATTTAATGGCGGAATGATTCCAACCTATTTGGTTGTGAAAAACCTTGATATGTTGAATACGATTTGGGCACTAGTTCTTCCAGGAGCTGTTCAAGTTTTCAGCATTATCCTTGTAATGAATTTTTTTATCGGCGTTCCCAAATCACTAGAGGAAGCAGCAATTATGGATGGCGCGAACCCATTACAGGTACTGATTAAAGTATATATACCGATATCAATGCCTGCTTTGGCGACAGTTGCTTTATTTAGTATCGTCGGAAACTGGAATGACTTTTTTTCAGGATTGATCTATATGACAAAAGTAACTAATTATCCATTAATGACATATATCCAATCATTGACAATCAGTATTGAGGAAATGCTAAAAGCTGGAGCAACTTCAAGTGACCTAGCAAATGCAGGAGAAGTATCTAACAAGAATCTTAATGCAGCAAAAATTGTTGTTTCCTGTGTTCCATTGCTATTAATCTACCCAATGCTGCAAAAATACTTTATTACTGGTATTGTAGTAGGTTCGGTGAAAGAATAGCCAGATTGATTTGTTTAAAAGGAAAAAGAATGAGGTTATCCAGTGAAACTCATTCTTGTGGTTTTATTAGAAAGGATAACCTCTAAACTTAGGAAAGGAAGGAATTGCGGTGAATAATATTTTTGAATGGAATGGACCTTTCTACCGATTTCTAGCAAAAATAGTTGATTTATTACTATTAAATGCTCTATTTCTCATTTCTTGTTTGCCTATTGTTACAATAGGATCGGCACTAACAGCTATGTATTCGATAACAATAAAAATGGCTAGAAATGAGGATGTATCAATCATTAGGGGATATGTCGCTGCCCTTCAAAAAAACTTTAAACAGAGTACCATCATATGGTTGATTTTATTAGCAGTCGGCATTGTGTTGTATATGGATTACTATTACCTGAATCAATATACAGGAAATTTACTTTTCCTTGTTAAGGTAAGTCTTGGT
The DNA here is from genome assembly GCF_012933555.1 of Niallia alba. Classification (GTDB taxonomy): domain Bacteria; phylum Bacillota; class Bacilli; order Bacillales; family Cytobacillaceae; genus Niallia; species Niallia alba. The sequence goes on along the minus strand of NZ_JABBPK010000001.1, from coordinate 4,507,465 downwards.
CTATTTTCTTTTGCTTACTTCCTATTGTTTAACTTTATTTTTCCTTATGTTGCAAGATTTGAAAATTCAGTAAAGGATTCAATCATTAATACATGGAAGATAGCGCTAGTTCACCCCATTAAAACAATTTCTGTCCTTATGATTACTATAATTCCCATTATAACTTTGTGGATATCAGTCTATTCCTTTTTCTTTCTTTTATACTTTTGTCTATTTATTGGCTTTTCCTTCTTTGCTTATATAAATACTTTTATTATCCTCCATATTTATGAAGGATATGAGAAGTGAAGAGGGAACCGTCCCTCTGCCTCCGCGTCCCCTGTCGCTATCTGTCACATGCCGTCGCAATGTCAAATTTCCCCGAAATATTTCTTCTTTTATTAGTTGTATCTCTATTTCCACAGTGTTAACATTGTTTTTGTAAGCGTTTTCTTATATTGGTGCATGACCATTAAATTATCTACTTTTTAAGGAGGAATTCGATGAACCAACAGACTGTAGTTTTAAAAGAAAAGGTTGAAAAGTTCCTAAGTGGTAAGAAAAAGTTATTTATTAATGGTGAATTTGTAGAGAGTAAATCACAAAAAACGTTCGACAGTTATAATCCAGCGACAGATGAGGTTTTAGCAAGTGTATATGAAGCAGGTCCAGAAGATATTGATTTGGCAGTGAATGCTGCACGTAAGGCTTTCGATGTGGGACCATGGTCAAAAATGAGTGCTTCTGAGCGCAGTCGTCTTATGTACATACTGGCCGATTTGATGGAGGAAAACAGTGCAGAACTTGCCCAATTAGAAACGTTAGATAACGGAAAGCCGATTCGCGAGACTACGAACGCGGACATTCCATTAGCAATTGAACATATGCGCTATTATGCTGGTTGGTGTACAAAAATTACAGGACAAACGATTCCTGTTAGTGGACCATACTTTAACTATACGCGTCATGAAGCGGTAGGGGTAGTAGGACAAATCATTCCTTGGAATTTCCCACTTTTAATGGCAATGTGGAAGCTTGGAGCTGCTCTTGCAACTGGATGCACGGTTGTATTGAAGCCTGCTGAGCAAACGCCATTATCCGCGCTTTATTTAGCCGAATTAATTAAGGAAGCTGGTTTCCCAGATGGAGTTGTGAACATTGTTCCTGGCTTTGGAGAAACAGCTGGTCAACCATTAGTTGATCATCCTTTAGTAGATAAAATTGCCTTTACAGGATCCACAGAAGTTGGAAAAATGATCATGGCAAATGCCTCTAAAACATTGAAAAGAGTAACACTTGAGCTTGGCGGAAAATCACCAAATATTATCTTGCCAGATGCGGATTTAACAAAAGCTATTCCAGGTGCGTTTAACGGTGTTATGTTCAACCAAGGCCAGGTATGCTGTGCTGGTTCTCGGGTGTTTATTCAGAAGAAGCAATTTGATAATGTTGTTGCAGATATGGCTGCACAAGCGAAAAAGATGAAACAAGGTGCTGGAATCCATGCTGATACAGAAATTGGACCACTTGTTTCCGTTGAGCAGCAACAGCGAGTTCTTGGCTATATTGAGAGAGGGTTAAACGAAGGAGCACAACTTGTCGCGGGTGGTTTCAATCCACGTGAAGAAGGTTACTTCGTTTCTCCAACCGTTTTTGCAGATGTGCGGGATGAAATGACGATTGCCAAGGAGGAAATCTTTGGACCAGTTATTTCTGCTATGCCATATGACGATTTAGATGAGTTAATCAATCGTGCAAACAACAGTAATTACGGATTGGCAGCAGGCGTTTGGACACGAGATATCGCCAATGCCCACTATATCGCCAGCAAATTACGCGCCGGAACCGTTTGGGTCAACTGCTATAACACATTTGACGCAGCTTCCCCATTCGGCGGCTACAAGCAATCTGGCATTGGTCGCGAAATGGGCTCCTACGCATTAAATAACTACACCGAAGTAAAGAGCGTTTGGGTTTCCATGCAATAAGGAAAGCAAGGGGACGGTTCTTGTGTCTCCCTTATTGAATAAATGATATAGAATCAGAGGCTGACTCAGGAGGCGTTAACAAAACAACTTCTTGAAGTCAGCTTCCTTTTGTTAAAAGAAAATTATATATTTGAGGGAGTAGTAATAAGGTGTCGTGTATTGATTATGCGATATTTTTTTTGCAGTTTCGCATAATAGTGCATAAATTTTCATTAATGAATTAAGGGAGAAGGGAGAAAACATGAGATGAGAAACATTCTTTTAATAGCTGCGTTTGCTTTAACAGTTGTGGTAATTTATTTTATTGCCACACGTCCTAGTCCGACTAAGCCTGTCATTATTCCTACTACCTCCTTGGAAGAAAGTGTATGTGAAGAAGTATCGGCACAGTTTGGCGATTGCAAAAGAATTCTTTTGTTTGATGCTCAGTCCCATTTAGTATTTGCTGAAAGTAGTTCGGGCATCATTCCTGTACTTACTAATAATGAATTTACGGACTTTAAAAAATTTATTTATCCCATATTGGATTTTCAGGAGTTTAAAGAGGAGAAACAGGAGAGAGATTCCATTACCTGGCAAGCGGATAATAATGTTCAAAAGGATTTCTCCATTATATATGGGTTTGCCGAAGATAACGTTAAAACTATCGTAATTACTAGTGAAGGCAATAGACAACCCAATAAGTTCTTCCTTCGAGATAACCTATGGGTATGGTATGCTACCTTCCCAAAAGATAAAGTCAAATTGCCAGTTGAAATAGAGGTTTATGAATAAAAGGAAGCAGAGGGACGGATCTTCTGCTTCTCTTTATTTGCTAATTATATGGGAGGATCGATGCTTTGTTGTGTGTTTGATCACTTCCTTCAGGTTGTTGAAGATGGAGAAGTAAAAAACTATATCGAGTTTGCTATTACACTTTCTCAAAAACATCTTAAGCAAATGGAAAACATCTTCAATCGAGAAAATATTCCTATTCCTGTTGGATTTGGGGAGCAGGATGTTCGGAAGGATGGACCACGTTTATTTAGTGATATCTTTATGATTTTTTATATTACTCAAATGGCCGGAGCAGCTGTAATTACATATGGTCATGCTTATACCAATGCGACAAGACAGGACATAATGGACTATTTCAGAAACAATATAGACGATGCAGTTGAAACCTATGAAAAAGGTATACATTTATTGTTTTTAAAAGGAGTGGATATTAGCCATCCTACGATTCCGTATCCTAAGAAAGTGGACTTTGTGGGAAAAAAATCATTTATCTCTATCTTTACTGGAAGAGATAGACCGCTTACTGCTAATGAAATAAAACATTATCATTATAATATTATTACGAACATATTAGGAAAATCTTTGATGATAGGATTTAGTCAAGTCGCCTCTTCAGAAAAGTTAAGAGAATATTTTCAAGAAGGCGCAAAACTAGCTAGTAAACAAATTAAGATTTACACGAATCGCTTAATCAATCAAGATTTACCATCACCTAAATTAATGGATACTCACATAACTGATTCAACAGCATCTCCTTTTTCAGATAAGCTTTTGATGTATCATGTTTCGTTGGCAGGAAACATGGCTTTAGAAAATATTGGTACTGCCCTTTCGGAAATGTTAAGGCACGATTTAGTTGCAGAGTATATAGCGTTAATTCCTACTATTGGAAAATATAATAATGATGGATTAAATATAATGATTGAACAAGGATGGTTGGAAGAACCATATACAGCAGCGGACAGGAAAAAACTTTCTAAGCATTCATCTGGAAATCAGACATAAAAATCAATCATATTTTTTAAAAAAGGTGGCCTGGGAATGATGTGAATAAGAATTCGTTTGAAAAACTTCTATGGTCTATCGCTTTACCTGGATTTGGGCAGCTACTTAATAAGAAATATACAAAAGGAATTATTCTTATTGTTCTTGAGGTAGTAGTGAATGTACAATCAAACTTTAACATAGCGATTATTTCAAGTTTTCATGGAGATATTTCTGCATCTTTAGAGGAAGTTAATTTGAGGTGGCTAATGTTTTATCCATGTCTCTATTTTTTTGCTATGTGGGATGCAGTTAAAGATGCTGATGATCAAGGAAAAAATTCTTCCTTCTTATTCCTACCTTTTGTGTTTGCTGCCTATTTTGTAACGGTAGGATTAATCTATTCATCAGAAGTTAAGCTATTTGGGCATTTGATAGGTCCTATATTTTTACCAATACTTTTTGTTATACCAGGAGTAATCGTTGGGTTGGTAATAAGAAAATTAATCAAAGTATTTGTGAAAAAAAACACCATTTTGTAAAAAAGCAGATGGTGTTTTATTTTTCTTTTGAGGCTTTCATGTTGGTAGTCAATCATTAGTAAAAACGTTTCGACGAGATTTAGAAGAAGGATATGAACAGCATTTAGTGCTGAAAAAATATTTGAAAGGGCGTAGAGGGAGGGTTCTACGGCTTCCCTCTGTTTCCTTCCTTACATATACTTAGCTACCAATTCATAGCATCTGTCTTTTGTAACAGACGCTTGTGTTGCCACATATTCCAATCCTTCCATTGTGCCACCTTCATATTTGAGGGAAGCCTCTTTAGCTTTTTGATCTCTTTCCTTTATCCAATCCCGTTGTTCTTCTCGCAATTGCTCCATCTCTTCGGCAGAAAGCTGTTCATTTAGGATGCTATATATTTCATTTAATGCTTCGTCCCAACGATCCAATCTTTCTGCTTCCTCTTTTTCCAACTCTACTGTAGTACTAGCCTTTGAGGTGTCTGCAGGTACTTCTCTGTCTTTTTTATCCATTTCGTTTAGTTTAACTAAATACTCATCTTTCAAACTGTTAGAAGTATCTTCTTTGTCATTCGGTTCAGTAGCAGTATCCTCATTTGACGAGGAGTCGCTTTCTTCCGTTTGAGTAGAGTCATTATTAGAAGGCAGGTTATCTGAGGATGAAACAGTACCATCAGTTGTTTTTCCACAAGCAGCTAAAATAACTCCGACTAAAGCTAACATTGTGATGAAAAAATTTTATTACCTTTCATGTTTAATTGCACCTCCACTAGTTGAATAGGATCTTCTGTTTTATCCAATATTCTAATCGAATCAAAGGGAACCGTCCCCTAATTTCCTTGATTCCCTGTATCCATCATTCAAAAACATATCAGCGGCTTTCTCTGAATAGGCTGTAAGAGAATAGAAAACGGATGGTGGTAATGATGGATCTGCCGTTAATTTTGTCTGGGCCGATGGTGCGTAGGGTGGAGGTAACCTCCGCCTATCTTTGGATTGCTTTAAGTGAAAAATACCGATTGAACGCTAAGGTTTACTCCATTGAAATAAATCCAGAAACAGGGGAATATGATTATCAACCAATTAGTATCCAGTCGGATGCGCAAATCTTTCGCTTAGGAAAAAAAGTATATGTATATTTGATCAAAATCCAGCCTAACTCCAAAATCCTTCCTTCTCAAACTTTGTTAGGATACAATATTGAACTAAAAAAAGGGAAACGAAGCTATGATTTAAGTGACTTTGGCTTGCTGTCCCCAACACATCCCGCTTCTATTTGTTATGGAAATTTACAATACCCCACTTTTTTTATTCCAGCAAGGGATCAATCAAACATCTTATATGGTTCCTGTCGTAAACTACATGGAATTGGCAAGGATGCGTTAAGCTTAGGAGACGAAAAACTGCAGGAATACTATTTTCAGTTAGAAAAAAGACCAAATGCACTTTTTCTGACAGGTGACCAAATTTATGCAGATGATGTCCCAGCGCCAGTCGCTCCTTTCTTATCTGCATTAGGTAAGCAACTGATAGGTAAGGAGGAACCGTTAAAGGAATTATGCAAGGACTTTAATAGCAAATCCCTCCAAACAGCCTTCAGCCAGTTAAATGGAAGAAAAGAACTAATAAAGAAATACTGCCAGTTTACTTCAAGGAAGGCTGATAATCACCTTATGACACTGGGTGAGTATGCGGCAATGTATATCATGAACTGGAATCCTGAAATTTGGGAGCTGGCAAACAAGGCGGGGTATTTGAAAGATTTTGATGACTATTTAGTAGATGACGAGATTTATATAGATAGTGATAAAGAACAACCAAAAGAGTATGGAAGAAAAATCAATATAATAAGGAAAGAATTTAATCAGCAGCAAAAAGATATGGAAAGGTTCCAGCAATATCTGCCAAAGGTGCGCCGTTTATTGGCAAATATCCCGATTTATATGATATTTGATGACCATGATGTAACAGATGATTGGAATATAACAAAAGAGTGGCAGGAAAAAGTAGCGAGTTCGCCGCTTGGAAATCATGTCATTGCTAATGCTTTAACTGCTTATTGGGCTTTTCAAGGCTGGGGTAATAATCCGGAAGCTTTCCCTCTTTCTTTTTTCACAAAAATAGGAAACTATATAAAAAGGTTAAAAGTACACACATTAGCATATACAGAGTGGCTTCAGACGATATTAACCTTTCGTTCATGGAGTTATGTAGCACCAACAAATCCGAGAAGCCTCATATTAGACACTCGAACACAACGAGCTTATCCAGCAGAACGGACCTATGTTATTGGAAATGTCCTAAAGCAGCGGACAAACGGACCGAATTTAATCCGGAAAAAGGAATGGAATCATTTATCAGAACTATTATTTTCAAGTGGATGGCAAACGCAAACGCCATTAGTCATCATCTCTGCGACTCCCTTATACGGGGTTCATTTGATTGAGTCCTTTCTAAAAAATTTCATTCTGCCTCTTACGAATATCCTTCCTTCTCTGCAAAAAAGTTTAGATTTGGAATGGTGGAAATTTAACGGAAGAGGTTTTTCCTTTTTCCATCAACAAATAGCTGAATGGAATCCAAGCAATTGCATAATTCTTTCTGGAGATGCCCATATGGCTTCTTCGATTGCGGTAGAGGTATATTTTCAGCAGCAAAAAAAACGAAGTCTTCATCAATTTACAAGCAGTCCCATAAAAAATCAGTCTTTTGATGGATTATCTGGAATGGCATTAAAAAGCATTCTTCACTTTAGAAAGAGTAGTACAAAGCAACAGAAAATGTCGCGATATTGCGGGAATGATTATGTAATTCATGAAAAAGAGGCTTCTGCATCCTTTCTATGGAAGGAAATAATCTCCCATCAAGTTTTAGCAAATGGATCGATGATTGATACAAAGAATAATTTAGGGTGGCTAGCTTTTAATAAGGATAGTTTTAGACATAGTTTTCTAAAAAAGTAATCATTTTTTAAAATAAGAGAGGACTTCTTTTGGCTTCCCGGCACTATTGGATAAGAGGAAGCATCAGTAATAGGCACTGATTTAAAGATTCATCCTTTTGATGCGTGTTTGATTAATGGATATTCTGCACATGCTCTAGATTTAGATGATGTTCATTCGGAAATTCGAGGAGATCCGTCTGCGATTATTTTGAGCTTATTACATTCACTAATAGAAAAGAAGCGTGATAGAGAACGCTTCTATGAGGCTTATTTAATAGGGATTGAAACGATGAAGTGCTTTGCTCAATTATTAGGTGCACAGCATTATGAAAAAGGGTTCCATACAACAGCAACTGCAGGAATTTACGGAGCGGTTGCTGCTGGAGCCCATTATTTAAATTTCGACTCGGAGAAATTCGCGCAAGCTATTAACTTATGTGTCTCAAAACTAAGCGGTTCTCGGAGTCAATTTGGAACAATGGTTAAACCGTTGCATGCTGGTATGACAGCCCAAAGTGCTTGGCAGATTCTTCATTTTATTGATAAAGGGATTGCAGGAAGTATTAATACAATTCAAGCAAAAAATGGTTTAATCTCTATGTATGTGGAGCAAAGAGAAAATCCATTTGAGATTTTCGAAAAGTGGGGAGACCCTTGGGCAATAGATAAACCAGGACTATGGTTTAAATTATATCCATGTTGTTCTGCGAATGCACATGCAATTGATGCAATCCAGTATATAAAGACACAGAAAAAATTTTCTGTAGATGAGGTTGCCTTTGTGGATTTGTACTTCCCACCCAATGGTGATGCTGCATTAGTTTACACCCACCCACAGAATGGGGAGCAAGGGCGCTTTAGCGTAGAATACTGTGTAGCTTTATTATTACTGGGGGAAGCGTTATCTATAGAGAACTTTTCTGTCGATCAAATTGCTACTGATGTCAATCAAGTAATGAAAAAAATTCATCGAAAGTATGATCACCGAATTCCAGTAAAAGTGGATAGCTATCCAAAAGATAGATATTGTATGGTAAAAGTAACTTTAAACGATGGTCGACAGTTGGTTTCTAGAGTGGATGCGCCAACAGGTTCACCAGGTAAGCCGCTAATAATGGAGGATTTAGTCAATAAAGCTAACACTCTATTGGGCGAACAAGCAAATACGTTAAACAAGTATTTTGCTGGAGGAATAGAAGGTTGGTAAGACAGTCGGTGTCAGGCACCATAAAAAGACAAATCATATCATTTTGTGTTTATCAGCAGGACGGTAAAAGTGTAGAATAATTTCGATAAGCTTATTGTGTCCATCAATTATTTTTTAGGCTTTCTCCCTTAATACTCAGAAACAATTTCATCTAAGGTGACCTGCCAAAAATCTGGTGTAATGGTATAACTCCTTGTGCTGCAATATCTCTATATCTTTTAAACGGAGAATTTCAAACAACAATTTGACTCTCTGTTTCAATGAGCAAAGAAAATGGCTGTATTCTTTTATAGGCGATTTTAATAATAGTGCAGCCTTCAAAAAAAGGACGTTTTCGGTAAAAGACTCTTATACCGAGAACGTCCTTTTTTTATCTTTCTTTAATCAACTGCACCCGTCCTACCTGTCCATCTTCTAGGCGAACCTTAATTCCATGAGGATGAAATGGAGACTTTGTTAAAATATCTTTTACAATGCCTTCTGTTCGTTTCCCTGTTCTTTGGTCTTGCTTCAGCACAATTTCAACGTGCAAGCCTGGAGCTATGTCTTTTCTATTCTGGCCGTTCATTACACACCCATGCGTTTTCTTTGATTATTTGGCTTTTTCGTCAGCTGACTTTTCATTTTCTGCATTTTTTGATTGCCGCTTAAACTTGCTTTGCCACCTTGTCCTTGCTGCGTTTTATTTGCCAACTGTTGTTTCATCGCTTCCTGCAAGCTAATTTTCTTTTTGCTTTCTTGCTCATTTGTCTGATTATCGTTCACGGAAGTTCCCTCCATTATTATAGAAATAAGGCTACTATCCCCATCATAACAAAGGACGGTGGATACTTCCAATCCAAAATCAGTGTCAGGCACCATAAAAAGACAAAAATTAGTTTTTATAAAGAGGGTTTTAATCATGTCCTTTAGCTTAGATAAAAAGAGAGTGCCATTCTTAACGGGATTCTGCGAAGGATGGCACTTTCAGATGAGAGCTTTGATAGAGCATGGCTTAGGAACTGGTGCCGATTATATTTTACTTGGATAATGGTAATTTATCAGGGTTCATAGTCATATACATTTCTTTAATTTTGTCCTTGATGATGTAAAAGCTCAAGATACTATGAAGTGTTCCATTCATGTAAATAACGATCGCGGGCTGACTATTGACATTTCTAATCTCAAAATAAAAGTCTTTTGGGACTTTTTTTATGATACCGTATAATAGGGATAAAACATTGGGCAGAGATACGATTGGGCGAACAGCAGCCCTAACTTTTCCTCCACCATCTGAGTAAAGGGTGACATTTTCATATATAAGTTCTAATAGGGAATCCATGTTTTGCGTTTGAAATGCTTGAATAAAGCGATTAATAATAGATTTATTCTTTTCATAGTTTAAACTTTCATCCCCTATATAAGGGATTTTTTGCTTAGCACGACTGAGAATTTTTCGACAGTTATCTTCGTTCTTACCTATGATAGTAGCGATTTCTGAATAGGAAAAATCAAAGACTTCTCTTAAAAGAAGGACTGCTCGCTCATTTGGTGATAAATGTTCCATCATTCGTAAAAAGGCAATACTCACTCCTTCTTTTTTCAATATAATTTCAGATGGATCTGAATCATTGGTTTCCTCTTGCAATAATGGCGCAGGATTCCATGGTCCCACATATTGTTCTCTTTTGTGTCGTACTGCCTTTAATTCATCAAGACAGCGATTAGTTACCATTTTACAGAGATACGCTTTCTTATTATCTATTTTCTGTTCTTCCATTTGATACGCTTTTAAAAAGGTTTCTTGCACAATATCTTCGGCATCCACCATTGAACCTAACATACGATAGCCTATGGAGAACAACAAAGGTTTAAATTGTTGATATTCTTCAGTGCTAATCTGCACAATATCCACTCTTTTCTTTTAGGCTGTTTTCGCAAAGTTTGTTGCAATGAACCCGCAGCCTGAAACACATTGCTATTGCTTTCTGTGGATTTTACGTGTATCAGACTGTTCAGTATATTTAAGTCATTTTTATCCCATTGCAAAAGTAATAATCTTTTAGAAAACAATCCTCCTTTTTAAAATTTCCTCTGCAATTTCCTTCGCACTACTGACTGCCCCCTCTGACAAAATAGAATTTGGAGAAGTCCAATCTCCTGCTATATATAATCCAGGAATTCCTAATTTAGAACACTGTAGCATCTGCTCATCTCCTATCTGAGGTAAGCGTTGATTAACTGTAATTTTAGGAAGGAAACGGCTAGTTATTTCATAGTTTTTCCACCCAGGCTGTATCTTTTCTAAGAATTGTTCAAGTTCCATTTTAATCTGCTTGCTATCTATCGTATCATCTGGATGGTGGTATCTAAAGACATGCATGACTGTCCCTTTTGCATCGTCAGAGAGTCGGGCGTAATTGGAATGGACGGAAAAATAGATTGGATTCTTTAAGTCCATGGCGAACAATTGTTTAGGATTAGGTAATTGTGATAAAGCAACATCGAACGTGGCTCCCTTTACAGGTATAATTTTGGTAATAGTGTCATTTGGAGCGAAGGGAGAGTTTTCTCCTAACATATGATGAAGTTCGTGTGGTCCTGTTGTACATATTACATGTTTTGCAAATATTTTCTCATCATTTGATAGAACTATTTTAAAATTGTCAGGTGCAAGGGGTGCGATGTGCTTAACCTGCTTATGTGTTTGAATCTGCACACCAGCGATAACAGCCTTATTATGGAGCTGGTCTATCATTGTCTGCCAACCGTTATCTAAATAATGTACGCCGCCACTAATGACAGTTTTTAAATGGGATACAATAATTTTGGCACTTGCTTTTTCGGGAGCGTGACAATAAGTAGCAAGTCTACCTAGTAAATAGAGTAATGCTTGAATGTTTTCTGAACTGGTTGTTTTCTGAACCCATTGTTTGAAGGTCTGTTGTGCTAGCTTTTCCTCATTAACGAAAACTACTTTTATCAAAACATTCGCCCATTCCATTCGTTCTTTCCAATTTAAAAAATTTGTTTTAATAATGCTTGGAAAAGTAAAAGGTGCAGTATATTTTAGGCTATCTTTAACTAAAATACCTCCTAATTTAGGTGACTTTCCTGGAAGCTGTACATTTAATTCTTCGAGAATTGACTTGGCTTTTCCTCTTTTATATAGTGCATGTGGACCTAAATTGAAATATTGTCGTCGTATCTGATCCGTTCTAGCCCTTCCACCAAGCTTTTTCCCTTTTTCGAGTACCAATATGGATAAATCGTTACGCGCTAAATAATTTGCTGCCACGAACCCCGACAGTCCCCCACCAACAATAACAACATCCCACTTTTGAATCATCTGATAACCTCCAATTGTTATTTTCATAAACAAGACGATGAAGAGGTAATAATTGTGACAAATTATTTAGTTGCTGGTATTGATATCCTTGGTAATTCTTTTTAGTTTCTGGTAAACGAGAAAAGTCCTTGAATCAATGGTACCCATAGAAAATAAAAGATTATAGTTCTATTAATGATAAACAAAATATGGTTTATTTAACCAATCGTCAGGTTTGTTTTGGTGGAAACAAATAGAGGAACGGTTCTTATAAGGTCACTCGACCCTCAAGAACCGTCCCTCCGTATTCCTTGTTTAATATTCCACCATCATTTTGGCTTTTGAAAGCTGAACATTACTAAACGCAATTCCCCCTAATATAAGAGCAACGCCGATCCATTGTAACATTCCCACATGTTCTCCTAAAACTAGCGCAGACATGGAGACAGCTACTGGAAGCTCAGATGCTGTTAAGATAGTGCCAAGTCCTGGACCGATCTGCGGCATCCCAATGGAATAGAGGAGAGGCGGAAGAACAGCACCGAAAATTCCAAGCAGCAATCCGTATGGTGCTACTCCTATTAAGGTTGGAATATCAACTAAATAAACGGGTGGGAAAACTAGAAAAACAACGAATAAACCACCCGCTGAAAGAAGACCACTCTTCAGAAGAGGAGCGGTATTTTTTCCGACGGATCCGCTAAGAAAAATGAATGTTGCAAAGGTAAAGGCTGAGAGTAGTCCCCAACCGGCACCTTGCCAGGAAAGGTTCATTCCCCCTTCTAAAGAAACGCCTCCAGCTAAGATGGAACCGAATAGGAGAATGATGATCGCAATTACCTTCTCTAAGGTAGGTTTTTTCTTATAAATGATCGTTTCGAAAAGTGTACCAATCCATACAAATTGAAACAATAAAATGATTGCTAGTGAAGCATTAATTGTTTGCAATGCTTGATAATAAAAGATTCCCGTCAATCCAAACGGAATTCCAGATAATAGTAGTTTGATAGCTTGAACGCGCGTAACCTTATATTTCCTTGTAAATAAAACAAGTATCCAAGTAATTAATGTACCAAATAAATATTGTGCTCCTGTTACCTCAGCCACTGAAAATCCAGCTGCGTATGCCAGTTTAACAAATGTAGATAAAATGCCGTAGCAGCACCCTCCTAAAAAAACAATTAATGCATAGTTCCATTTTTTCAAAATGAATATCCTCCTTTTCAACATAAAAAGCCACACAACTGTCTATAGACAATTGTGTGGCGAAAATAGAGTTTCCTCTAGAAAAATCCACGTCCTACGTAAGGTTTTATTATTCCATTCGTAATTTATCCCACTCTAAATGGACAGTTAGACTTCCGCCTCAAGCTTATGAAAATACGAGGAAGCTAGGTGGGAGATCAACTGTCCGTAAAGGTCCGATTGGTTCAACTAACTATCAGTGGGGATAAAGGAAAACCCCCACTGATGGAAGTTTCACTTTATTATAAGAACAATCTTCTTAGTTGTCAAAGGATTCAAAAGGATGAAGCCCCCCCTGACTGATACGGATGGAATGAAATAGTAAATAATAGTCAGTAGATCAATGAAGTATATGTAATGCTAGGATAATAGAACGTTCTGTTAAAAAGACGAGAGCATTTAACTGGTTGGGAATTGATAGGATATATTTGACAAAATTCTTCGCCGTTTTGTCAAATATTGAATCATTTATCAATTTAACAATGATAATCATTATCACTTATAGTTAATTTACAAATGAAAATTATTCTCATTTAAGAGGTGGTCAGAGTGAAGGTATTAATTAGATATGTGAGTATGACAAGCAATACAGAAGACATAATGATTGTTATAAAGAATAAATTAGAAACATTAAATTGTGAGGTTAAAGTAGAGGAATTAGACTTTGTCCACCTCCAAAAATTATCCGCGTATGATCTTGTTCTTTTCGGAAGCTATACATGGGGAGATGGCGATTTACCATATGAATTGGAGGATATGTATGAAGACTTAGATGATGTGGATCTAACTGGAATTTCCTTTGGAATCTTCGGCTCAGGTGATCGTTTTTATCCTGCCTTTTGTCAAGCTGTAGATCTTTTAGCAGACAAGGTAAAGGAAAGAGGGGGAGATGTGTTTAGCTCCTTATTAAAAATTGAGTTCAGTCCGGATAGTGAGGAGGAAGTGTTGGAATGTGAACAATTTGAAGTCGGTGTGTATGAGTGGGTAAAGGAAAAGGATACAAGTCATGCACGCTAATGGGGCGACCGCTGTCATTTCTACTTCGCCAAAAGAATTTTTAGTCTCGATAAAGAGGAAAGGAATTTTTTCTTTTAAAAATAATAAATGGAAGCTTGTGATTCCATTACATGACTCTATTTATCAGCTAAAGAGAATTGGTGAATATATAATGGGGGTTGGTGAGAGGGGAAGATATATTCAGCTTCATTTGAAATCAGGAAGATGGAGAACATCTTTCTTTCCAACTAGGCAGCGCCTATGGGATATTATTGGCAATGAGAGTGGGCTAGTTATTACCCATGCAGGGACACAATTACTAGTATCATATGATTTTGGGCAGAAATGGAGCATAATTTCTCTTTTTAAAGAACTTTCCGTAAGACCGATTATTCGTTCATTAAACTTAAATGATGAAGAGATATACGTAGGTACACTAATACATAAACAGAATGGTGGGTTATGGAAATACTCATTGTATTCCAATCGACTGGAATCGTTACGTTATGAAAAAGATAAGATGGTTTCATCTATTTATGTAGACAATTCTTTTCTTTGGATGACAACAGGGGCATGTCAAACCAAAAAAGGCACAATCTCCTTTCGGAATCATGGAGAAAACGAATGGCATTCGTTTTCTTCTCAAATAGAAGAACGTGTATTTTTAAGTATGGTACATTCTGATGATAAAATTTACGTTTGCTCCAGCAAGGACGAATATGGCTATTCGCGAATCTATTATTGTGACTTGTTGCAAATGAAATTAGTGCTAGTCGAAACAATAAAGGGTCATTGCTTTTGCGGAGCTGTTAGCGACGGAGACCTATTTTGGGCTGGCGGAGAAGAGTCCAAATGGATAAAACAAAGCTTAAAAGAGAAGCAAATACTTCATTGAGATGGGAAGTAGAGGGGCGGTTCTAACGTAACCTAATAAAAGAATATAGTTGGCCTAAGTTAGAGCGGAATGTTGGATAATGTAAACGAAATGTAACTTTGATGTTAAGTGTCAATTGCGAATAACTAGTGGTAATGGGGTTAAAAACCTCCTCTGAAATTGTACTGCACCCCAAAAGCTAGAGTGAAATCTAACTTTTGGGGTGTTTTTAAATCATGAGTCCAGTTCAATATCAAATCCATACCAGCCAATTAGCTGCTTAAATATAAAACTCTAACTTTTTGGGATCACCTCAAGAATACAAGATTCTTAGTGGGAGTTTTTCAGTATCTTGAACCATCCCTCTAGGTTTTTGTCAACAAGCATTAACTTAAAAAAATATACTTTTTTTATTTCTTGAAACTTCTTTTAATAAGCATTGTAGAAGTAACTCCTCAACTGCTGACAATAGAGCAATCGCTAAAAGCGTATATAAGAAAAAAATGCTGTTATTTAATAAAAAAAATGGAAGATAGAGAAATAAGGCGAAACCAGTTAGTTTATTTCCATATGTATGAATGGAAGTAAATGTGTGAAATTTATAATAGCCAATAGCCATAGCACAAACTCTTATCAATCCAATAAGCATTATCATACTCCAGATCCAAATTGGAAGCACGGTAGATGGGAGGACAATCATACCAACAATTGCTAAAAACGTCATATCTGCAATCGTATCTAAAACTTCCCCTTGTTTACTTGTAACTTGAAATTTCCGTGCAAGATAGCCATCTAACATATCGCTAATACCACAGATAAAATAAACTATCCAAAACCCCAATCCGCTATGGAAAAATAATAAGGTCAATGATAAAAGGATTCTAATGCCAGAAATTATATTTGGTATTAGACGTACCACATAACTCACCTCTATTCTGTATAAAGTATATCGCTTTTTTTGTTCGAACAGTGTGTTATATAAAAGAATTATGAAATATATGTGAAATAGTACACAAATTGGAGTGTTTTCAAAGTAACTGGAGTAAAATAGGGGTATAAAGGAAAGAAGGAGAGAAGTGAAATGTACTCTAATAATCAAACGCTTTCAAATATTGATGGTTATGTCAAAGGTTTTCATGTGAAGCCAATTCAAGAGACTTGTTTTTATGATACGGGATCTTATTATTCAAATGGTATTAATATTGAAGTACAGCTAAGTACTGAGCAATATGCGAATCTACTAAAATACGGATATTCTGGTAAGCAGCACAATGTCTATTTTACAGCAAGATCTAATCATTATGCCCATCTTTATGCAGCTTCAGCGGAAGACATTAACCAACTCCTAGAAGTAATTAGTAATTAAGGGAAACAGAGGGACGCCTCGGAAAACAAATCCATCATCTTATGTTTAAAAAGTGGCTATTGCCCATCATCATTAACTAGCCAGTTTTTCAGTGCCCACGGACGGTTCTTGTGATTCCTTTCCAGAACCGTCCATCTCTATGCTTTTATGTACCTATCCGGTAAATCTTCCTTGGTCTTCCTCTTGTAAGTGGAACTTCTTCACCGATTATTTTGGCAAGTCCTTGTTCTTCTAAGTTGGTAAGTATTCTTCTTGCATTTCTCGCGGTCATTTTAAGCCATTCCGAGATGTCTGCTGCTGTTATTGCGTGCTTTCCTAAATTTTTTTGGACAGAAGCCATTTTATTGTAAGTACTAATGGTTACTCCAGCTTTTTTGAGTTTATTGCTAAGTTCTTCATCTGTCACTCTGTAATTAAATCCAATCGTCTTTTTTTGATGAAGAGGACCGGTGATATTTCCTTTATCATCGACAAGAAATCCTGTATAGGTACCATATGCTTCGGCGTGTTCAAGTGCTAGGATTGCATTTTTTTCAGCAATCATGGCAGTATCCCCATAGCCGATGCCAACATTTGCTTTAGAATCTGTGAGTAGCTCTATCTGGAAAAGAAGAGAATTTCCTTCTTGGCTATTCCTTTCTATCGAGCCCCTTGTAGAGAAAATAAGAAAGCTTCCAATGCCGGTCGTAATAAAAGATCCTGAAACAGATTCGGCAAAATCTAATACCGAGTTTTGGATTTTTAAGTTTAATCGATGTAAATCATAGGAAATCGAATCCTTTGCTGCTGTATCCATCATCTCCCCGATTTTTATCATCATGACCGCAATTTGGGAATTACGGAAATGAAACTTTTCCCATTTTTCATATCCTTCGCTAATAGTTTGTTTAATATTTTCCTTTGTAGCAGTCACTCGATAAACAGGAATATTCATCGAAACAAGCTTTTCATAAACTGAACGTAGGGAGGTGATACAAATATCTACTTTCCTAGTTCGAAAGAGATTAGCATGATATTCTACAATTTCACTGGATGGAAGTCCTACATTATGTAATAAATGTAATTGGCCTAAAGGGATATGATTTTCCTGGTAAAGGTCGATAAATTGCTGTTTAAAAAAACTATCGATACTAATTCTTTCAATATTTTTTCTATCCTTATATAGAATATTTAATAGTATTATTGCGATGGACCCTTGATTAAAGCGTGGATAAAAGAATAATTGTTGTTTATGATATTTTTTCGTTAGATAGTAAGGGGTATATCCTGTACATATCCAAAAATCAACAAAATGCTGATTTTGTTCCACAATTGCTTCTGATTCACTTGGTTCGTTATAAATATAGGGGATAACTTCCAGCTTAGATTGAAAATCTGCAGCAATTTCCATTATATTTTGCACCGAGTCTTTTGGTCCTAGCAGACCAGCTTTTGCCTTCATGTATGCCTCCAACTGTACTTTTTCTAGAGTATACTATACAAAATAAAAGGTTTGCAAATTATATTTCCGTAATAATTCTGTAATAAATGATAGGTGGATTTTTTATGTCAGATAATCTAACAGTGTTTTTAATATGCATTATTGACTTTAATAATTTGTCTCTCTATACTTTAATTTAAGGAACAATTAAGGAATAATTCCGAATATAACGATGGAAATAAAGGGGGAGCAAAATGCAAGATATGATTACATTTGCTGCAACGGGTGATTCCTTTATCACTCGTAAACTTCCAGCAAAAAATAAATCTTATAAAGAAATTGCCGACATCATTAATCAAGCTGATTTTCGATTTACAAATTTAGAAGTAACGCTCCATCAGAATGAAG
Organism: Niallia alba; assembly: GCF_012933555.1. GTDB lineage: Bacteria > Bacillota > Bacilli > Bacillales > Cytobacillaceae > Niallia > Niallia alba. Next base: position 4,489,447 of record NZ_JABBPK010000001.1, on the reverse strand, counting down.
GCATCCCAGGAGCGGTAAGTGGAGGAACTTGGGCCATGGGTTCTCCAGAATTGCTGTCTGATTTAAGGAATTATGGATTTAATACGTTAGCATGGGCGAATAATCATACATTGGATTATTCTATTGATGGCCTAAAAGCAACAGAAAAATATTTAAATCAGTCAGGATTTGTGCATGCAGGGGCTGGACAGAATATGGCATATGCTAGCGAACCAAGATACTTGGAAGCGGAGACGGGAAGAGTTGCCTTGATATCAGCCACATCAACCTTTCATGAGTCTTGGGTGGCAGGTGAGCAGCGCCCTGACATGATCGGAAGACCTGGCATCAATCCACTACGTTATAATACCATCCACCAGATTACATCAGAGAATATGAACACTTTAAAAAAAATTGCCTCAGCCACTTATATAAATGCAACCCAAGAATTGTCAATTAAAGAAGGTTTTCGCTTAAGAAGAAATGATGGAATCTATTCATTTGGCGAATATTTATTCGAAGAAAGTAATGAAGAAGGTCAATCGACGACTCCTGATGAGCAGGATATGAAACGAATTATAAGAAGTATCAAACAAGCAAAAAGGCAAGCTCATTATATTATTGTTAGTATTCACGCACATGAAATGAGAAAAGGAGAGAAGGAACTACCTGCTCAGTTTTTAGAGGAATTTGCAAGAGTATGCATTGATGAAGGAGCACATGCTGTCATCGGACATGGACCTCATGTATTAAGAGGGATAGAAATTTATAAAAATCGACCAATATTTTATAGCTTGGGTAATTTTATTTTTCAAAATGATACTGTTCCTTATTTGCCAACAGACTTTTATGAAAAGTATCAATTAAGTCATACAGATAATGTCGCAGATGCCTTAGATAAAAGAAGTAAGAATAACACAATAGGATTCGGAATCAATCATAAAATCTGGGAATCAGTCATCCCTGTTTGGACAATGGAAAAAGGAGAATTGATAGAGCTAAAGCTTTATCCAGTGGAATTAGGCTATGGTAAAGACAGATATGAAAGAGGTTGGCCAGTTCTATCAGATAATCAGGACATATTGCTAAGACTAGCTAAACTCTCAGAGCCATATGGTACAAAAATCAATATAGAAGGAAATATAGGAGTCATTCGTTTAAATGAAAAAATAACTGCGGCTAAAATAGACAGAATCTTTTTATAATTCTAATATTAATAGAGGGGGAAATGCTTTGAAAAAGTTAGCAATGATTATTTCTGTTTTATTTTTACTTATAAGTGTTGGTTGTAGTAAGTCCTCAAGTTCTGGTGGGACATCAAGTGAAGATTCCTATGGCGGGAGTTTGAATATTGCAATTAGTGTCCAGCCGCCAACATTGGATGCTCATTTGACTACTTCTTCTGATGCTATTGAAATAATGAGAAATATTTATGAGACATTGGTTACGCAAAACAAGGACCAACAAGCAGTGCCGATGTTGGCAGAATCGATTGAAACAAGTGAGGATGGCTTAACTTATACGTTTAAGTTAAGAGAAGGGATAACGTTTCATAACGGAAAAGAGATGACTTCAGAAGATGTTGTTGTTTCCATGAATAGATGGCTGGAGCAATCCTCTCGAGCAAAATTATTATTGAGTGGAGGGAAATTTGAAACAGCCGATGAGTATACGGTCACATTAAAACTAGCTGAAGCCGTTACTGATGTGTTACCTGAGTCCGTGACGTAATTAATAATAAATGTGCCCACAAATCCTGATATAATAATGTTATCAGCTGATTTATGTTGATAATTTTATTTCACCAGGCAGGTGTTGAAATTGGTTAAGTTTATTTTAGAAGATTCCGATGATACATTAACGACCCATTCGGGTCTAGGTTTAATAGGTTTGCTTTTATCAAAAACAAAATTTTACAAACGTTTTTCATCCTTAAAGGTCCCAGAAATCAAGTCGTCTCCGGCCATTCTTAATGGGGATGTTACCACTTCTTATGTGGGTCTATTGTGCCAAGGTAAGAATGATTTCGACCATATCGAAGAATTTCGAGATGATCCCTTCTTTTATCGTGCATTGGATATTCAAGTGGTTCCATCAAGTCCCACACTACGGCAACGACTCGATCAAATTGCCAAGGTGACTGGATGGAAATCCATTGTTCTGGAAGAATCGGCTAAACTAATACGGCAATTTGATTCTCCTGTCACTCCAACAATTACTAGTGACAAAAAATCATACGTACCTCTGGATATTGATGTATCGCCATTTGATAACTCAAATACTAAGAAAGAAGGGGTTAGTCGCACATACAAAGGATGTGACGGGTATTCCCCTAACTTCTCCTATTTGGGTCAAGAAGGCTACGTTGTAAATGTGGAACTTCGGGAGGGAAGCACACACGTTCAAAAGGATACTGAGAAATTTCTCGAGAAAAGTATTATATATTCTCGGATGATTACTGATCTATCGTTATTGGTCCGTATGGATGCAGGAAACGATAGTGTCGAAAACCTAAAAGTTTGTGTGAATGAAAAGGCCGATTTCATAATTAAACGAAATCCTCGCCGTGAAAAGCCTGAAAACTGGCTCATGGTAGCTGAACAATTCGGTAAATGCGTTCAGGAGCGAGAAGGAAAACGTGTATTCTATGGTGCTTTAGAAACAACTCCAAAGGGAATGAAAAAAGCCATTCGCCAAGTCTATAAAGTAACAGAAAGAACGATTGATAAAAACGGCCAAATCCTCTTAATCCCAGATGTTGAGTTTGAGAGCTATTGGACTACCCTACCTAATGAAACAGAGGAAATAATTAGCCTTTATCACGAACATGCCACTTGTGAACAATTCCACAGTGAATTAAAAACGGATTTAGACCTAGAACGTTTCCCTTCTGGGAAATTTGCCACCAATGAATTAATCTTACATCTTGGATGTTTAACCTACAATCTCCTTCGGATTATTGGCCAAGAAAGCCTGAAATCAGGGGATGCGCCGCTTAAAAGAAAGGTCTTCCGTCGCCGAGTAAAAACGGTTATCCAGAATTTGATTACATTAGCTGCAAAATTGGTAAAGCATTCCCGAAGAATTTACTTAAAGTTTGGAAATCATAGTCCTTGGTTTCCTACTTTTAAACGACTGTATCTTTCATTTACAACATAAGCCTAGGAAACTGAATAGGTAATAAGACCTGAAAAAAATTATAGGTAAGCAGGTTTTATTTAGTGTACACAAAAAACAATCAATCCAACTTAAATTAGTACGAATGGCAAGAAAATAAGGAATTCCTAAAATTATCGGAAGAATTATTTTTTATCACGGATTCAGGTGTTAGATATTATGGCAGGAAAAGGGCAGTTTCCCGCTATTATGCCATCTGAAGTAATAGAGGATGCTGGTAAAGATGGGGTTTCCGAATATATTGGTACTGGACCACTTAAGTTTGTGGAATGGAAACAAGATCAATATATCAAGTTAGAAAAGTTTGCCGACTATGTAGCATCTGAGCAAGAATCCAGTGGTCTATCCGGTAAAAAGACCGTCTATATAGATGATGTTACTTATCATATTGTTCCAGATTCGTCTACAAGACTAGCTGGCATTCAAACAGGAGAATATGATATTGCAAATAGCATGCCTTTTGATAACTATGAGCAATTAAAGAATACACCAAATCTTAAAACCTTTGCTTCCTTCGATTCTGGAACGTTGAATGTAGCTTATAACAAAAAGCAAGGGATAATGACAAACCCGGAGATAAGAAAAGCAATTAATACTGGTATTAATGCGAATGCTATTATGCTTGCCAGCTTTGGTAGTGAAGATTTATATAATTTAGATCCTGGTTATATGAGTCCAGAACAAAAAGACTGGGCTACAGATGCGGGAAAAGAAGTCTTTAACTTAGGTGATGTAGAAAAAGCGAAACAAATGCTAAAAGATGCTGGGTATAATGGCGAAGAAATTATTCTCTATTCTACAAGGGATTATGACCATCAATACAATTCTTCTGTTGTATTAAAAGAACAGTTAGAGCAAATGGGAATAAAAGTGTCACTAGAACTCTATGATTGGCCAACTTTGACCGAAAAACGTGCTAATCCAGAAAATTGGGATTTGTTAATTGTAGGTACTGGCTATGTTACCACGCCATCACAATTATTAGTAGTTAACCCAGATTATGTAGGCTGGACAAATGATGAAACAATGACAACTTCCTTGCAAAAAATTCGTACAGCAGCAACAAAAGAGGAAGCAAAAGAACTCTGGGCTGAGATGCAATCCTATATGTGGAATGACTATGTTCCTTATACCCTATTTGGACATTATGCAAGTATTATCACGGCTACAGATAAATTGGAGGACTTCACTGTATTTCAAGGACCTATTTTATGGGACGTAAAAAAAACGCAGTAAATTCATTTTCTTCATAACTCACTTAAATAGGACAATGCTTAGCTATAACTCTTGTTCCTTTTTAGGAGGTAAGTGCCACTAGCCATCAGTGGGTAAGGCGCCACTGATGGAAGTTTTCTTATTTTCATCGAATGTAAAAGGAGGAAATTAGATGAAAATGTATCTTGTTAATCGATTGTTTTCTTTACTACCCGTTTTATTTGTTGTATCGGTTGTTATCTTCTCTATCATTCACTTAACGCCTGGCGATCCTGCTGCTGTTCTCCTTGGAGAGGAAGCAACAGAACAGCAAATTAAGGAATTGCGAATGGAAATGGGATTGGATTTACCGATCATCGAACAGTATTTTAACTGGATAAAAGGAGCGGTTCAAGGTGATTTTGGTGTTTCTTATTTTATGAAAATGCCTGTCCTTGAGGCAATTACCAGTCATCTCGGTCCAACCATTTCTGTAGCTATTTTAGCTGGGATAATATCGTTAGTTTTTTCATTGCCACTTGGTATTCTAGCTGCCATGCATAGAGGGACAGGAACGGATCAGACGATAATGGGAATATCTTTATTGGGAATGTGTGTACCTAGTTTTTTGCTAGGGTTGTTTTTAGTATTGCTCGTTGGTGTTCAACTGCAATGGTTACCTGTAGCAGGATATCGGCCATTGAGTGAGGGGATATGGGAACATTTAAAATACTTAATTTTGCCATCTATTTCCCTTGGAGCGATGCATACAGCATTGATTTCCCGAATGTCTCGCTCAAGTTTATTAGAAACATTAAATACCAACTATATAAAAACAGCAAGAGCGAAAGGTGTTACAGAAAAACTGATTATTTATAGACATGCCCTTCGAAATGCTTTTCTTCCTATATTAACGGTTATTGGTCAAACCTTTGGCTCATTGGTAGCTGGGGCTGTTGTAACAGAAACAATCTTTAATATTCCAGGAATTGGGCAATTAATCATTAATTCGGTAGAGCGAAGAGACTATGCGGTCATTCAGGGAGTAGTGCTGTTTGTGACCTTCATCTACGTCATTATTAATTTAATCGTCGATTTATTATATGGCGTCATTGATCCAAGGGTGAGATTGGAGAGGCAATAAAAGCTTATGGTGAAAAATGGTGATATTTAGCGATAAACAGCAGAGGAGGGGAATGGATGAGTGTATTAGAGCGAGATTTGAAGTTTATAGAAAGTAAGAATGATTTAAAAAAGCAGCAACGTCTTTTACTTTTTCACAGAATTATAGGTAATAAGCTGATTGTAACGGGGGGAGTTATTCTAACGCTATTAACATTAATAGCACTTATTGCTCCGGTCGTTGTTCCATACGGTCCATATGAAATGCAAGTGGAAAATCGTCTGAAAGCTCCAAGTGTCGATCATCTACTAGGAACAGATAACTTTGGGAGAGACTTGCTTTCCCGAATTGCATATGGTGCAAGAGTCTCCTTAGGAATAGGGGCGATGGTAGCATTTTTCGCCTGCTTAATTGGGTTAATTATCGGGTTACTCGCAAGCTATTTTAAAACATTGGATAATATTTTGATGCGCATTTGTGATGGATTAATGGCTATTCCAGGAGTTTTATTAGCCATTGCTTTAGTCGCTGCATTAGGACCATTAAAACAAAATGTAGTCATTGCCCTTGTGATTGTTTTTATTCCTAACGTAGCTCGAATTGTTCGATCTACGGCATTGGTCATAAGAGAAGAGACTTATATTGAAGCGATTAGAGCGCAAGGAGCGAGTACTTGGAGAATTATTGCTCTGCATATTGCGCCAAACACGATTTCCCCATTAGTTGTTCAAGCATCCTTTATTTTCGCAGATGCCATCATTACAGAGGCGGCGTTAAGCTTTCTAGGTGCGGGCATTCCAGCTCCCAACCCAAGTTGGGGGAACATTTTATATGATGGGAAAATTGTCATTTTTAATGCATGGTGGATGACTGTATTTCCAGGGATTCTTATTATTCTATCCGTACTGGGACTAAATCTGTTAGGAGATGGTTTAAGAGATTTATTAGATCCTAATATAAGCAAAGGGAAAAAAGGAAGATAGTAAGGAGGGAAGGGCATGAGTTCGGATACGTTATTGGATGTGAAAGACTTAAAAACTCACTTTTTTACAGAAAGAGGAAAAGTGACGGCAATAGATGGTGTCTCATTTCAAATCAATAAAGGGGAAATCGTTGGAGTAGTAGGGGAATCAGGTTGTGGGAAAAGTGTTACTTCCCAATCGGTTCTGCGCCTGTTTGATGAAAAGCATCTTGTGAAATATGAAGGAGAGATTCTTTTCGAAGGAGAGACAGATTTATTAAAGCTCTCAAAAAAGAAAATGCAGATGATTCGGGGAAATGATATTTCCATGATTTTTCAAGATCCTCTTAGTTCTTTAAATCCTGTGTTAACAATTGGTTTTCAAATAGCAGAGGCGATCATGCTTCATCAAGATGTCACCAAGAAGGAAGCTTATGAAAGAGCAGTCGAAATGCTAAAACTTACTGGTATTCCGTCGCCGGAAAAGCGCGTTAATGACTATCCTCATAATTTATCAGGCGGTATGCGACAACGTGTCATGATCGCTATGACATTAGCATGTCAGCCTAAATTGCTGATAGCTGATGAACCAACAACAGCATTAGATGTGACGATTCAAGCGCAAATATTGGATTTAATTAGTGGGCTCAATCAAAAGCTTGAGATGGGCGTTATGTTTATTACCCACGATTTAGGTGTGGTGGCAGAGCTTTGTCATAGAGTAGTAGTTATGTATCTTGGCCAAATCGTCGAAGAAGCTAGTGTAGAAAGTTTATTTGAAAGCCCCCTTCATCCTTACACAAAAGGATTAATCAAGTCCATTCCACAAATGGAGGGAGATCGTTCACAAAAACTGCATGTAATCGAAGGTACTGTTCCTTCCCTTGATAGTATACCAATTGGCTGTAGGTTTGCACCAAGATGTCCGTTTGCTGATTCTGTATGTTTAGAAAAGGCACCAGATTTAACCGAAACCTCCTCTAATCAAAAGGTTCGATGCTGGCACTTTGAAAAAATAGCGCAAGAGGAGGAATGTTATGCAAATGTTTCAAGCTGAACAACAAGAGAAGAAAATCCTGTTGGATGTGCAAGGGTTAAAAAAATATTATCCTATAAAAAGTCCTCTTGGGAAACTGGGAGGAATAAAAAATTATGTTAAGGCGGTCAATGATGTTTCCTTTCAATTATATGAAGGAGAAACATATGGATTAGTTGGGGAGTCGGGCTGTGGAAAAAGTACAACAGGCAAAACATTGATGAGACTAACTGATCCAACGGAAGGTACAGCTATTTATAGAAATCAAGATATTTTTCAGCAAAAAGGTAAGGGATTAAAAAAGATGAGAGAAGAAATACAAATGGTTTTTCAGGACCCTTATTCTTCTCTCAATCCGCGAAAACGAATTGGAAATACATTAGAAGAGCCCCTGATAATTCATTCGATTGGCGATAAAAAAGACCATACGAATAAGGTGATGGATATTATGGGAAAGGTTGGCTTACAAGCAGATCACTATTATCGATATCCACATGAATTTTCCGGAGGCCAACGACAGAGAATTGGGCTGGCAAGAGCTCTTATTGCTAATCCGAAGTTAGTCATTTGTGATGAACCTGTTTCTGCTTTAGATGTTTCCATTCAGTCTCAAATTATTAATCTTATGCAAGAAATTCAAGCAGAGTATCAATTAACCTATCTGTTTATTGCCCATGATATTAGTGTTGTAAGACATATTTCAGACCGGATTGGAGTTATGTATTTAGGAAGAATGATGGAAGAAGCAACTACGGATGAATTGTTTGCAAATCCATTGCATCCTTATACAAAAGCCTTATTATCCTCCGTACCAATCCCAAATCCAAAAAGAAAACGAGAAAAAATACAGTTGAAAGGAGAGTTGCCTTCACCATTGGATCCTCCAACAGGATGTGTATTTCATACAAGATGTCCATTTGCAATGGATCGATGTAAGCAAGATGTACCTACAAAATTACAAGTTAACGATAAACATGTCGTTGCTTGCCATTTATATGATTAACCGAAAAAAAGAAATTAATGGAGAGGGAGTTCATTTACATGGAAAATGTAGAACAAAAAACAGCGGCTATTACAGAAAAGGTGGAACAGGTATATAAAAAGCTTGCCCAGAATGAGCAAGTCAAAACAGCGCTAGCGTTTTTAAAAGAAGATAATGAAGCAACGACTGAGGAACAAATTGAGCTCACGGAAATAGAAGCACCAACCTTTGAAGAAGATGAAAAAGGAAAGTGGTATAAAAAGAGATTAGTAGAGCTAGGTGTTCAAGGAGTATCTACAGATGAGGTAGGGAATGTTTTTGGGGTGCTGCCTGGAAGTGGGAATGGTCCTTCCCTTGTTGTTTGTGCACATCTAGATACTGTCTTCCCAAAAGGAACGAATGTAAAGGCAATACGGAAAAACGGGTTAATTTATGCTCCTGGGATTTGTGACGATGGGAGAGGGTTAGCCGTTGTCTTAACGATTATCCGTGCTCTCACTGCAGCAGGGATAAAGACAGAAGGAGATCTCATCATTGGCGCGACAGTTGGAGAAGAAGGACTGGGTGATTTAAGAGGAGTGAAGGCATTGTTTGACAATCGCCAAGATATAGATGGATTTATCTCCATCGAGCCCGGAGATCCAAGCCGTATTACCTATTTAGGTACAGGAAGTAAAAGGTTTAACGTTTTATTTACAGGGCCAGGTGGACATAGTTTTGGAAATTTTGGTATTCCCAGTCCTATTCATGCATTAGGGAGGGCTATTGCTAAAATTTCTGATTTGCAGCCACCTGCCGAACCAAAAACAACTTTTAATGTAGGGGTGATTAAAGGGGGAACTTCTGTTAACACCATTGCCGAAACAGCAGAAATGTTAGTTGATTTGCGCTCCAATTCCCAAGAAGAGCTAGAAATAATCGAAAGTAAGTTTTTGCATTTGATGGAACAAGCCAAAGAAGAAGAAAATGCTCGATGGAACGTAGAATCACAAGTAAGTCTTCAAATAGAAAAAGTAGGTGATCGTCCAGCAGGATCACAAGATAATGATGCTATTATAGTGCAAGCTGCTCGATGTGCGACATCCGTTCTAGGATTTGAGCCGATTTTAGATAAAGCAAGCAGTACCGATTCTAATGTTCCTATTCATTTAGGTATTCCTGCCTTAACACTTGGCGGAGGTGGTGAAGGGGGAGGATTCCATACATTACAAGAGTATTATAATCCTACAGATGGCCACATTGGTGCACAAAAAATCTTATTAACAATTCTAGGTTTAGTTGGATTAGAACAGGTTACCTCATCATTATTGGAGAAGAATAAATCAAAATGTTAAATGGTATAAGGGAGAATTCAACTATGAAAGAAGTATATCAATATATTGAAGATCATAAAGAAATGTATGTAAAATGGTTGTTCGATCTTTGCGAGCAACCGAGTGTAGCCGCGCAAAATAGAGGGATTAAGGAGACAGCCGAAATGGTTGAGCACCATTTGAAGAACCTAGGGGCAGAAGTAGAGTTAGTGGCAACAGAAGGAAATCCAGTTGTTTATGGGGAGATACAAAATGGCAAGGAGAAAACTCTCTCCTTTTATAATCATTATGATGTTCAGCCAGAAGACCCGATTGATCAATGGTTAAGTGATCCATTTACTCCAGAGATCCGTGATGGAAAAATATATGCACGAGGTGTTGCTGATAATAAGGGAACACTTCTCTCTAGAATTTGTGCTGTCCATGCGTATCAAGCAGTATATGGTACATTGCCGATTAATCTGAAGTTTTTGGTAGAAGGGGAAGAAGAGATCGGCAGCCCTCATCTAGAAGAGTTTATTATCAATAATCCTAAAAAAATCCAAGCAGATGGATGTATTTGGGAAAATGGATTTAAAACATTAGATGGGAGACTGCAGATTACTTTAGGCTGCAAAGGAATGTTGTATGTAGAGTTAAGAGCTAAAGGGGCTAATATTGACTTGCATTCAGCGAAAGCAGCCATCGTGGAAAATCCGGCTTGGCGATTAGTATGGGCCCTTTCTACATTGAAAAATACGAAAGAAGAAGTATTAATAGAGGGATTTTATGATAAAGTCAAAACTTTGACAGAGGAAGAAAGAAAGCTGACAGAAGAAATGGAACTTGATGAAGCAGCTGATTTAGAAAATTTAGGGTTAAAAAACTATGTAAATAATTTAACTGGTTTTCCTTTGAAAGAAAAATTAATTTTTCAACCAACTTGTACGATTTGCGGGATCGAATCTGGTTATACAGCAGAAGGATCTAAAACGGTTCTTCCCTCGACTGCAAAAGTAAAACTCGATTTCCGTCTAGTATCAGAACAAGATCCAGAAGAAATTTACGATCTATTGGTAAAGCATTTAGTTAAACACGGATTTGGTGACATCGAAGTTATCAAGTTAAAAGGGCAAAGAGCAGGCACAACTGAATTAACTGATCCACTTGTCGAGAAAGTTGTCAGCACTGCTCAGCAGTTCTATGACCAAAAGCCACAAGTCTTACGCTCGCAAGCTGGAACAGGTCCTATGTATAACCTTTGTCAAAAATTCGGCATTCCATCCCTTGGATTCGGAGTAGGCAACGCAACCTCCCAAAACCACGCACCAAACGAAAACATAAACCTAACCGACTATATAGAAGGAATAAAGTTTATGGCATCCGTATTACGGAGCTATGCATAGGGAAGCAGAGGGACGGTTCTTGTGGGGACATTCGACTCGCAACAGCTGTCTCCTGTATTTTGCCAATTAAATGAAACCAATTGCACCACCATAACGTATGAATATTATGAATAATCAATCATATATGTATGATGGAGGTGTTTGAATGATATTTTTATGGTTATTTGCACCAATAGCAATTGTGATGGGCCTTGTTCTATTTTTCGAAAAGAAATCTGGCATGACAGCACCTGATGAAAACAAACAAGCAGAAAAATTAGGAGAAGTAGTACATTATAATCGAGTTAATTCCAGCGGTGGACCAGGAGGAATGGGATGAATGATGGGGAAGCAGAGGGACGGTTCTTGTGAGGACATATCATACACAAGAACCGTCCCTCTATTTCTTTTAGCAATGCAGGGAGTCCCCCTGCTTCCATTACTTGATTACCACATACTCCAATCCAACAAGTTTTGCGTAAGTGATAATTTGATCGGTTGTTAAATTTAAGGAAACAACTGTATGGTGACCTCCGCCATTCTCTATCCAAGCTTTCACGCCGTCTTGGAAATTTGGCTTAATTGTCCATAGCACTCTGGCTACAGGTAGATTTGGTGCTGGAACAGTTGGTTCAAATGCTGATACTTCATTAATTAATAGTTTGTAATGCGTACCGAAGTCAGCCATTGAAACAACGACTCCGTCTCCAGCTTTCCCATCAAAAACTAAACGAGCGGGATCTTCGCGATTGCCAATTCCTAACGGAGATACAATCATTTTAGGTTTAGTCCTTGCTAAAGTTGGATCGACTTCCAGCATATGTGATTGAAGAGCTGCCTCTTGACCAACCGCTAATTCATAGGTGTAATCTTCCATAAAGCCTGTTGATTCATTATGGCTCATTACTTTTAGAAGGCGATCAAGTGCAGCTGTTTTCCAATCACCCTCACCAGCGAAACCATATCCTTGTGCCATCAAACGTTGGACAGCCAGACCAGGAAGTTGCTTCATGCCATATAAATCCTCAAAGTTAGTTGTGAAAGCATTGTATCCGCCTTCATCTAGAAAACGTTTTATCGCAATTTCGTAGCTTGCTTGTACTTTCACACTAGCTTCCCAATCTTCCTTACTATATGTGCCGTAATCCAATTCATAGAGTGTTTCATATTCTGCAAATAAATCATTAATCTCTGTTTCGCTTACCTCATTTACATATTGGACAAGGTCTCCGATTCCAAAGTAGTCAACTGTCCAACCAAATCGTATTTGTGCTTCGATTTTATCGCCTTCTGTAACCCCTACATTACGCATATTGTCCCCAAAACGAGCTACTTTAATATGGAAGCTTTCATTATAAGCTACTGCTACGTCCATCCAATCAGCAATCTGCTGTTGTACTTTTGCTCTTTGCCAGTGACCTACAACTACTTTATTTTGTTTTTTCAAACGGGCATTGATGAAACCATATTCTCGGTCACCGTGTGCTGCTTGATTTAGATTCATAAAATCCATATCAATCGTTTCCCAAGGGATACTCTCATTGTATTGTGTTGCTAAATGAAGCAATGGTTTTTGCAATAGTTTTGTTCCATGAATCCACATTTTCGCAGGAGAGAAAGTATGCATCCAAGTGATGACACCAGCCACTTCATCACGATAGTTGACTTCTTTCATAACATTCGTAATAGTATCTGCACTGACCGCTAATTCTTGTAAAACAAGTGGATATGGTAAAAGTCCACTTTCATTTAAAGTGTCTGTCATTGTTTGTGCGTGTGCCTTGACTTCTTTTAACGCTTCTTCTCCGTAAAGATGTTGTGAACCTACAACAAACCAAAATACTTTGCTCGTTGACATATATGTCCCTCTTTTCGAATTTTATTGTTTAATAGATTGCATTACTGTTGTCCGTAATAGGCGTTTTTTCCATGCTTTCGTAAATAGTGTTTATCCAAAATACGTTGAGGCAATTCTTGAGAAAAACGGTTTAATTCCCGTGTAAATAAATTCAACTTCGCCACTTCGTCTAATACAACACTGTTCATTACGGCCGATTTGGCATCTTTGCCCCATGTGAAGGGACCATGACCATGAAGTAAAACTCCAGGAATGGCTAATATATCTAATCCGCGTTCTTCGAATGTTTCGATGATTACCTGACCTGTTTCTTCCTCATAACCACGATCAATTTCTTCTTGAGTCAAAAAGCGAGCACATGGTACAGCACCATAAAAGGTGTCTGCATGAGTGGTTCCCATTGCAGGAAGATCTAGACCGGATTGCGCCCAAATAGTGGCCCAAGTTGAATGTGTATGCACAATTCCACCAATTTCTTGATAATGCTTATAAAGAACTGCGTGAGTAGCTGTATCAGAGGAAGGGTTCAATTCTCCCTCCACTACATTGCCCTCTAAATCAATAACGACCATATCACTAGGTTGCATGGTTTCGTAATCAACACCACTAGGTTTAATAACAAATAGACCACTATTGCGATCAATCGCACTTGCATTTCCCCACGTGTATTTTACTAGTCCGTGTTTCGGTAAATCTAAATTTGCGAAGAATACTTCTTCTTTCAAATGTTCTAACATATTAATCCCTCCAATTCTGACTTAAAGAATTAAATTTTCTATTGCTGCTTTCTCGATAGCCAATCCTTTTTTGTATCGTTCAATAAATTCCTCAAAGCCTTCTACATCAAAGCAATCAGGGTAAATTTCTTGGTTATCAACCTCTTTAAATACTTTTTTGTCGAGGAAATCTTCTAAACTAGCATTCTCGTTATTATTCACCATATAAGAAGCAAGAAGAGCAATTCCCCATGCTCCGCCTTCACCTGCAGTTCCCATTACGGATACAGGAGTATTCATAGCAGCTGCAACAATTTTTTGACCGACGACAGGGGTTTTAAATAAACCACCATGTCCTAAAATGCTATCAATTGCTACGTTTTCATTTTTTGTCAAAATATCCATGCCGATTTTTAATGCACCAAAGGCAGTAAAGAGGTGTGTTCTCATAAAATTCGCTAAATTGAAATGGCTTTCTGGTGAGCGGACGAATAACGGTCTCCCACTTTCTAGACCTGTGATATTTTCACCGGAAAAATATCCGTAACTAAGTAAGCCTCCACCATCTGGATCCGCTTCCAATGCGGTGTTCAATAAGACTCTAAATAATTTATCCGTATCAACCTTTTGTCCCATTGCCTCTGAAAATTCACGGAATAATCGCATCCAAGCATTTAAATCACTCGTACAGTTATTCGCATGGACCATTCCAACTGGACTTCCATCTGGAGTTGTAACGATATCAATTTCTGGATAAACTTTTGAGAGCTCTTTTTCTAGCACGATCATGGCAAAAACGGAAGTTCCAACAGAAATATTTCCAGTCCGTTTTCTCACACTATTGGTTGCGACCATCCCTGTGCCTGCATCACCTTCTGGGGGGCATAGTGGAATACCGGGTTGTAAATTTCGTGAACGATCTAGAATTTTTGCTCCTATTTCCGTTAATTCTCCTGCCTGTTCTCCCGCAATAGCGACTTTAGGAAGGATATCTTTTAGCTTCCAAGGGATATTCCTTAATGGCAATTAATGCTTCAAACTGCTCGATCATTGCTTCATTATAATCTTTTGTAGTTTCATCAATTGGGAACATACCGGAAGCATCCCCGATACCAATTACCTTTTGACCAGTCAATAACCAATGGATATATCCAGCTAAAGTGGTGATATGGTTGATTCGCGGGATATGCTTTTCATTGTTTAATATTGCTTGGTAAAGATGGGCAATACTCCAACGTTCTGGAATATTGAATTGGAATGTATCGGTTAATTTTTTTGCAGCTCTACTGGTTGTTGTATTGCGCCATGTTCGAAAAGGAACAAGTAGTTCACCAGTATGATCAAAGGCCATATAGCCATGCATCATAGCTGAAAATCCAATAGAACCAACTGTGCGAATAGTAATCCCATACTTACGTTCAACCTCTTGTTTCATTTCACTATAAGCTGTTTGTAAGCCAGTGATTATATCCACTAAATTGTACGTCCAAAATCCATCTTCTAAAAGGTTTTCCCATTCATAACTTCCTGATGCGATCGTTTCAAAGTTATGGTCAATTAATACAGCTTTAATCCGAGTGGAACCGAATTCAATTCCAAGTGAGGTTAATCCGTCAACAATTGCTTGTTTCGTGTTTGTTTGATTGTTTTTCATATATTCCCTCCTTGATAGCGATTTCATATACTGTAATCGATTGGAGTTGCTTTTTATTAGGATGTTTTCTAAAGGATTGTTGTTTTTCAATCGAAAAAAAAGAATGAGTTGGAAAAATGGAGCAGCCAGAATACACGTAGACTCCTATAGGCTCAGCGGAAGTGTATTCCAGTTGCGGGTAATCGCAACGAATTTTACGAAAACAGCCTTTTATTATTTCAAAACTTTACACATTCACGATAATATATGTACGTACTTTTGTCAATGATAAATAAATTTGTTCGTATTGAATGGGCAAGCTTATACTTTGTATTTATCTTAATCTTTGTAATAAAGGTTTTTTTATCTATTTAATAAAAAAATCAAAAAAAATTGTTTTTTAAAAATTGTATGGTATTTGTATGTTGATAGTATATTTAGTTTCATTCATACTTATGTTAAAATGTGACCATACAAATAAAGAAGCGTTTTAATCGGGGGACTATTTTCGCCCTTTATTAGTTTTAATTGAAACGATGGACTTTTAAATATTTTAAATGGTAGCAATCAACAATGAAGGAAGTGCGTTAATTGAAATTAAAGTATCAGATTATTATTGATGATATAAAAAGTAAGATTCTTTCAGGTGACTATCGCGTAGGTGAACAAATACCTACTGAAACAACCTTGCAAGAAAAGTATAAAGTTAGCCGTCATACTGTTCGAAAGGCGATTTTAGAGCTATCAAATGAAGGCTTTCTCAGAAGTGAAAAAGGTTCGGGTACGTATGTTTCTAATCAATATCAGTCCAAAACAAGTGGAAAATCAAATAATAAAACAATTGGTGTAATCACCACCTATATTTCAGATTATATTTTCCCTTCCATTATTCGTGGCATTGAAGGGAGATTGAATGCAGAGGGGTATTCGTTGCTGTTAGCTAGTACAAATAATGATGTAGAACAAGAAAAAAAAGCGTTGGAAATGATGCTGGCATTTGGAGTAGATGGATTAATTGTTGAACCTACGAAGAGTAATCTATACAACCCCAATATTGCTTACTATTTATCATTCAAGGAACAAGATGTTCCGTTTATTATGGTCAATGCCTATTATGAGGAATTAGAAGTTCCGTTCTTTTGCCTCGATGACGTAGAATCCAGTTATCTCGCAACAAATGAATTAATTTCAAAAGGGCATACTAAAATTGGTCTTATTGCAAAAATGGATGATTTACAAGGGAAATTTCGCATGAAGGGATATATCAAGGCACTGGGTGAAGCCAAGCTGCGCTTTCAGGCTGAACATGTCTTTTCTTTTACTACAGAGACTAAGTTGGATTTAAATGTAAACTTGCAGGGGTTTTTAATCGAGAATATCGAAGAAATGACTGCCATTGTATGTTATAACGACGAAGTTGCATTGGAAGTTGTAAATGTATGCAGACAACTTGATATTCCGATACCGGACAAATTATCGATTATTGGTCAGGACAATTCTTATATCGCTAAAAATGCCAATATAAAACTTACAACTTTAACACACCCACAAGAAAAAATGGGACACGATGCAGCTGATTGGATTATTAAGAAATTACAAGGAAAAAAAGATTTACTAAATGAAAATTACTATCAGCCTGAATTAATAGAAGGGGAAACGATTAGGGAGGCAGAGGGACGGTTCTTGTGAGGTCATTCGACTTACAAGAATCGTCCATTTGTATATTTTCTCAGACAATTTTGCTTAATAGGCTTTCCTATAAGAAGAAGATAGTATTTAATAGATAGAAAGATGAAAGATAGTTAAAAATGGTTTGATATACTATTATATCCATTTTTAGCTATGGATTGAAAAAGGGAGGACGTTCATGAGTCTTAAAGAGGAATTAAAACATGAAATGCAAAATTTAAAAAGGGATATGGAAAAAGAGGTTCATAAGGTCTGGACCATTGATTATAAAGGACATTGTATTGAAGTTATCAATCAAATGAAAGAAGAGTTTCTAATCATTGATGGAATAACAGTTGATGAAAATAAACGAAAGTCTTTATTTTCACATATTATTCCTTACACAAAGTTATCAGGAACTCTTACATTAGAAGATGGGAAAAAGCATAAGGTTTCTGTCAAAATTGGTGGCTATATTAAACTAAACTGTATCATCAAAATTGACCATGAGATTATTATAAATAAATCAGAAAAGCTTGAATTCCTTCCATGGGAACATAAAGAAAAAATTGTTCCCTATATCCAAAAACAAGTACAAGCAAATCATAGAATAGTAGATGGACAGCTACCAGATGATGACTACTTTTTTGGTACAGATAAACCAAGATTAGATCCAGGTCTATTTGATATTATCGTGAATGAACCACCGACACCTTTATTTATGAATAGACTAATGAAACTTTTTAAAGAGCAGCTGGAACACCCTACTGTAAAAACGAGAAAGTCGACATACGACCAAATTATTTTTGATCATATTGCTATCTATCGAGATGAGCTCATTGAGCAATTAGGGCAAGCTGAATTGGATGGGCATGCGTTACAGCAAGAGGCACTATGGCTTCTCGAACATGCTGCACATAGAGATGTTGTCAAATTTGCTATCCTTGTACTTGGTTTTACCAATTGCGAAGAATATCAAGATCTCTTATATACAATTGGCTTGCACGATGAATTTACTCCATATGTTATATTTGCAATAAGAAATGGAGGGAAGGGAGTAAATGATCAAATTTGGAGTCTGGTTCAGTCTGTCCAAGGGATGGGTAAAATAACAGCGATTGAGCTCGTAGAAGCCAAAACGCCTGAAATGAAATATTGGCTGCTTACCAAGGGTTGTGAAAATAGGAAATTTGCTGATTTTATAGCTCTGCGTTGTGCTACAAAGGGAGAGTTAGATGTGGCACTCTATGAAAAGGATATTTCGAAGGAACTATACACTGGAGCAGCCATGATTATTGAAGGTTTATTAGATGAGTCAAATCCAGACGGTATCGATAACTATCCTTATGCTGCTGCTGTGCTGACACGTTTCCTTTACCATGCACATACTCATTGTGAAAACTTGGAGGATTTCTATCCGTTTTTAAAAATAAGTGAATTTCTACATGCTGATGAAGAAATTTGGGAAGAACGTTTGAAGGAGCAATGGAAACAGCATGAACGTACGTTACTTCAAGAAGCACTTCAACCATTTTTAGATAATCCTAAATGGTCACATTTAGCATTTGATGCATTGAAACAGGACTCAGAAGTTGATTTTCGAGCGATTAAGGTTGCACAATTCTATCAATTGGACATCACTTCTTTATTACTTAAAATACTAAAGAAGGAACCGTCAAACAGTGCTTTATTTGCCGCAATAATGGAGACAAAAGATATTCAGCTTATTAAAGAGCTCTGTGCTTTTGCAGAAACGCGTTTCCCTTTACCAAGGTTAACGATAGAAGAACAAGAATGTTTAGAATTCATTATTCAAGATTTGCAAGAATTTGAGGGTGTAGGTTTACCGTTAATTCAGGTAGCGCTCGAATCAGAGAATGAAAGATTACGCTGGCAAGCACTAACTGTACTAGAGAACTGGTCTCCATCAGTCTGGAATCAGCCAGCTATACAAGATGCACTAAAAACAATAACAAAAACCACAAAAGATAAAGAAGAACGCCGATTTGCCAAACAATTATTAAGTAGATAAAGAGGAAGCAGAGGGACGGTTCTTGTGAGGTCATTGACTTCACTTCAAAACCGTCCCTCTGCTTTCTCTTAAAAATATGGAACATTTATAGGGTGATAAGAGATAGCTTCTGATGAATATACCTCAATGAGTACATGATTTCCTAGCATTTTTGCTTGGAGGAGTACTGGTCGTTGGTAGTTATTTTCAAACACAAAATCTGGTCCGTCCCAGCTAACTGTGGCGTCTCGTTTAGGTGGAACATACGGGATTTTTCTGCTATGTGAATAGCGATGGACAATTTTTAATCCCGCATTATCTACCGCATTAAAAAGAGTAGAAGAAACTTGGCATATTCCCCCACCAATATCTTCTGAAAATTTCCCATTAATGATTACTGGAGCTTGTAAATATCCTTTTTCTACGGTTCTCTTTCCGACAACTTGATTAAAGGAAAATTGTTCATTTGGAAAAATTACACTATTATTTATTGCTTTTGTAGCAAGCGAAATATTCATGCTTCGTTCTTTATTATTTCTGTTAAAGGTTGTTATATATCTGCCAATCCTTTTTCGGCGAATACTTTCTAATAGTTCGCTATCTACTTTAGGATAAATGACTTCTAAGGGGAACTCCTGCTTACTGGAAGTATCATTAAAATAATGGGCATACATTTGATCAATAAATTTCAGTCGATGGAGACGATATCCAACTTTTTCGGGAACAATATTCCCAGATTTATTAATTCTGGCGTCTTTTGGTTTGATATATACTTGTTTATCTATTTCATCCATCACTTTATTAAATTCTTTTGTATCGATGACTGGCAAACTAGGGGATTTCCATAAAAGTTCTTGTTCCGTAACCTTTTGCTGTGCGGAACTTTCAACTGTTCTAAAAAAATCGCCTGGTAAAATTGCTGCATATGAAAATAGGATGAGTCCGATTAAAAAATGAGAATACATTCGAAACAACCTCCATAAAAATCTCCGATATCCTTTAATATGTGTTTGTTTTACAATTTAATGTATTTATTTGTAAAATTACTGATTCCCTTTGTGCTCATGTAAAAATAAATATAATAATTACAATAATGGTGAAGGAATTCTATGTTTCTAATAGAAGTATTCAGAAGATTCATTAAAGAAAATTTAGGAGGATACATATGGGGAGACCAATTCATTTTGAAATTCATGTGGATGACATGGAACGTGCAAAAAAGTTTTATGGAGAGGTATTTAATTGGAAGTTTGAAGATTGGAGTGATTATGCTGGAATGCCGTATTTTGGAGCAGTGACCGGGGATGAGAGTGAGCTAGGTATTAACGGAGCTTTAATCAAACGCACCGTTCCTCTCCCAGAAAAAATCCAAGCTGTAAATGGGTATGCTTGTACAATGGGAGTAGAAGACTATAATGTAGCCGAGGAGAAAATTCTTCAAAATGGAGGAACAGTTGCATTGCCAAAACACGCTTTACCTGGAATGGCATGGCAAGGCTATTACAACGATACAGAAGGAAATATATTCGGCATTCATCAACCTGACAAAGACGCGAAATAATGGGCGCAGAGGGACAGTTCTTGTGAGGCATGGACCTCACGAGAACCGTCCCTCTGCTTTTCTTATCCTTCCTTTTTCAAAATGCTGTATGCACCGCTGAACATGGCCATAAGTAGTCCTGATATTGGGAATATAATCCAATTGATATGCCAGTTTCCGTACACAAATCCAGTAATTAAGAAAATGGCAACGGCGAGTGGCCAGATAATTGCTGCGAAGGCACCGATTACTTTATCTTCATGCTTTTTTTCAAAAGAATGAGATGTTTCCTTTAAAAGTTTGTCGTAAGCATCCTTTTTTCCACCACTTACAATAAATAGGTAAACTGCTATGGCAATAAGAACTAATAAAATACAGACGCCATAGTTTGCTGCTTGATCGTTAATGGCGATTGTCACTAATAAAGCGATAGGGGATAAAATACATAATGCCACACCGATAATAAGCGAACGGAAAAAGTTTGGCTGAGATGCTTCTTTTTCCATTTGTATCTTTTTTTTCAAATGGATGGGAAGCTTCAAATTAGTACCTTTTTCAATATATTTATATTTCTCTAATAGTTGGCCACTATAAATGAATAAACTAACTGCGATTGCTATGAATAAAAGTAATTGTGCTACACCAATTAAGGTGGCTGTATTTTCTGTAATCCCGGTTAGAAAACCTTGCTCAAATAGTTGGATGAAGAAGACTAATAGAGAGGAACCGAGTAAGCACAGCATCACACCAATTCCAATAGATTTCATAGCTTTTGAAGTTTGGTGAAAAAAAGTATCTACTTCTTCTTCTGAGAGTTGATGTACTTGTTGTTTTTCCTCATTTAATGGTAAATCAAGTTCACTCAATAGTTCGTCTATATTCCCAAATTCAGATATTACGATGCCAATAGCTTCATTTTCCGTTTTTCCTTCTTCCTTCAGTTCATAATATTTATCTTCCATGTTTGAAAGCATTTCTTGTTTCAGTTTTTCCATTTCGGATGTTTTTGGCAGGCTGGCAAAAACATTGTCCAAATAATTGATAATGCTATTCATTGTAACCCTCCTTAATAAATAAGTTAACTACTTCCTGTGTAACGGCCCATTCTTGGCATTTTTCCTGATAATACTTCCTTCCTTCTGCAGTAATGGTGTAATATGTCCTTCTTTTTCCAAATTCGCCTTCTTTGTAATAGGAGTTAATATAGTTATTTTTAATTAATCGATTAAAAGCGGAGTAAAGGGTCGTTTCTTTAATAATGTATTTTTCCTTTGTAAATGTTCGAATATCTTTTGAAATCTCATAACCATAAGAATCCTTTTCCAATAATAGAGAAAGAATGATGGTGTCATTATATCCTCGTATGACATCACTGCTGATCAAGAAATCACTCCTTTCTGATACTTCATCTAACATACTATGACTGTCGTAGTAATTATACTTTACCATATATACTACGACAGATGAAGAAAATGTTAAAAATTTTTAAGGGAACAGTCCCTCTGTTTTTCTTTACACAAATTTTATGTTTATTAATATTCACTTAAAGGCTCCTTAAAATAAGAAATCTATGATTCTAGTGAGTAGGATAATAGATTAAGGGAGGAATGGGCTTGTGTCTTTAAAAAAGAGGATAGCAAGGAGGGCTTTTGTCGTCTTTGTTATAGGGGTATTTTTCTTTTCTACTTATTTTCCAGCATTTCCAGGTTTAACGATTTATGCAGCAGAACGAACTGGGGAAAAAGTAGATGAAAGCACACTAACAACAGAAACGGATAGCACGTTAGAAGCATCAGAAACAGAAGCAACAACAGTAGAGCAAGAACAAGAAGTAACAAACGAAGAGGAAAAGGCTCATTTAGAAGAGGAGGAATCATCGTCTTCTAAACAGGAGGAACCAGTAACGAAAGAAGAAAATAAGCAGCAGGAAAATGATGTGAAAGAGGAAAAAACTGAAGAAAAAGCAGAAGAACCACTAACCGAAATAGAACAAGAGCAAGAAGAAAATCAGCAAGAAACCATTGATTATGCAAAGCTACCACCACTACTTATTACTGAGTTAGCGCCTGATTCACAAGGAACCGATAACTTTGAATTTATCGAACTCTATAATAACACCAATCAACCGATTGACTTAAATAGCTATTATTTTTATTACCATTACATTGGTGGTAGTACTCCGGACAAAATAATGTCTATTCCAGCAACGACGATAGCACCTCAACAATCTATTGTCCTTTGGTTTAATGTAAAAGATCTTAAAATAGAGGATTTTAACAAGCATTTTAGCACTTCCTTAACAGAACATCAAGTCATTTCCTTTAAAGGAGATTTTCCTGGATTTGCTAATGGTGGCAATAGAGGAGTTGTGATAAAAAATCTCGATGGTCAAGAAGTAGTATCCGCTACATATTCATCAGGTGAAACAGATAATACCGGTTTAGATGTTCATTACGCTTTTCCAACAGAAGGAACAGAAATGGTAAAGCAGCAAGTGAAAGCTTCGCCAACACCAGCTGTATTAGGAGATGGACAAGTTCCAACTGAGCCGCTGCAGGAAAATCCAAAAGGAGAAGATACAGAAGCTCCAGTTATTACGCATGAAGCAAAGACAACAGCTAAAGCGGGAGAAGCGATTTCATTCGAAGCAACAATAGTAGATGATCATAAAAATCCATCCGCTATCTTCTATTATCAAGTAGAACCAGATCAAATATATAAGGCAATCGAGATGCAGCAAGATTCAGCAAATCCGCACAAATTCACAGTTAACATACCAAAAGAAGATGTGCAAGGTAATATTGCTTACTATCTCGAAGCAACAGATAATAAAAATATTGCTAAAACATCAACGTATACGATTGAACTAGAAAAAGAAGAAGCGCCAGAGCCAGCTGATACATATAGTGATCGTCCACTCTTGATTACAGAGCTTGCTCCTAATTCAATTGGTGGTGGAACCGATTATTACGAGTATTTTGAGCTATACAATAACTCCAATCAAACGTTAAATTTAGCTGCTTATTCTTTTTACTATGTATATACAGATCTTTCAAGAGAGCCAGTTTTATTCCAATTGCCAGCAACAGAGATGAAGTCAAAAGAAAAGCTTGTTTTTTGGTTTAATAATGGGGATAAAACGTTAGAGGATTTTAATAAGGAATATGGGACAAACCTTACAAGTAATGAAGTAGTTATGTTTACTGATAAAGCCTTCCCGGGATTCGCTAATGGAGGAAATCGGGCGCTT
The DNA here is from genome assembly GCF_012933555.1 of Niallia alba. Lineage (GTDB taxonomy): Bacteria > Bacillota > Bacilli > Bacillales > Cytobacillaceae > Niallia > Niallia alba. Next base: position 4,465,642 of record NZ_JABBPK010000001.1, on the reverse strand, counting down.
GAAATAAAGGATTCCGATGGGAAAGTGATGATTTCAGCTAGTTACTTAGGTTCTGAAAATGACAATGATGGCAAAGTGGTTCATTATCAATTTCCTCATGAAGGAATGGAAATGGCGAAATACAAAGTGTTAGCAGATCCTTCTCCAGGAACAATTGAAGCGAATCAAGTTCCAACAAATGTTGTGGAATTACCAGAAGTACCAAAAGATACGGAGCCACCGGTTATATCTCATAATCCAATTCAAACAGCAAAGGCATTTACCGCAATGACAATCGAAGCAATTGTAACCGATAACGAGGTAGCAAATCCGATTGTAACTTTATTTTATAAAAAATCAGCAGATGACAATTTTAAATCTTTAGCAATGTCTAAAGATGCGCAAGGTCGTTATTCGATATCTATTCCGGCGGCTGAAGTTGATGGGGAAATTGTCTATTATATCGTTGCCAGTGATGGAATCAACGAAAGTAAAACAGAAGAATACAATATTTCTGTGGAAGAAACAGACATTGATTTTACCAAGATTCCTAAACTACTCGTGACAGAGGTAGTGCCAGATAGTGCAAATGTGGGAACTGCGGATGGATATGAATATGTTGAAATCTACAATAATACCGATAAAGCGATTAACTTTAAGGATTATAAAATTCAATACAGATATAACGCTGATCCTGCAACAGATGTCATTTGGCCTTCTATTCCAGATAATGTCGTAATCGAACCACAAAAAACACTGGTATTTTGGATTATTAATGCACAAAATGGCGAAATGACAGTCGCTGATTTTAATGCGAATTACGGTACTAGTCTTGTAGAAAATAAAGACATTGTTCGAATAAAAAGTGACGGTATGGCAAATGGCAGTATGCGTGGATTAGTTATCGCTACGAATACAAAAGAAGAGATAAACGTTGCTTATTATAATGATGAGGCAACACAATTAGATGCGGCAATGAATATGGGAATTCTTTATAAGTTTCCTGAGGATGGTTCTACCCAATCGGTAAAAATTAGTGCAAAAACAAAACTAGGAACACCAGGAACTGTAGAACCGACACAAGTACCAGCACAACCGGTCCATGTTGAAGATGATACTGTGCCACCAACTTTAACAAATGCTACAAATATTCAAGAAATCAATCAAAATGATGATGTAACAATTCGTGCAAAAGCGACTGATGACAAGGGGATTAAATCTGTTGTTCTGTATTACCGTACAAACGATCAAGCGGATTATGAAAAATTACTTTTAACAGTAGATCCAAGTGACATCGAATATTATGTTACGACTTTATATGCAGCAAACTTTATTGCTAAAGAAAGCATTGAATATTATTTTGTGGCAACAGATGGGCAAAATGAAGTAACTTCCGAAAAATATGTCATCCACATTAAAAATGATAGTAGCAATGAGCCTATTCATTTAAATGTCAAAGAGGATGATATCTTATCTGGAAATGTTATTTTAAAAGCAACATCAAAAGAAAATAAAGCAGATGATGTAGAGCTTTTTGTGGATGGAAAAAAAGTGGAGCAAAGCTCGTACAGCTCTTTGGAATCTCAAGCTTATCTTGCCGTTGATATTAGCGGGCTAAATATGTATTTTAAAAATGCGATTACAATGGGTGATGAAATAATTTATTTATTGGATAAGGATAATAATTCCGATTGGAAAACATTTACGATTCCGATTGATCCAAATAAATTGTCCATCGGAGAAAATATCATTACTGTACGTTCTGGTAATAAAGCATCTCCATTTCAATTAGATGAAAGTGAAGAAAATAGAGATGACTATAACTTAAGAAATGTTCGCTTAATTTTAGCAGATGGTACAGTTATTAGGGATCCGAAAAAGGCGAATCCTGTTCAAGTATTTGATATGGGAGATGATGGTACTTACCGCCCATTCGAAGACTTTACTTTTACAATAACAGAAGAACAAGCGAAAGCAAAAACGTACCTCTGGGAAACGACAGCTGTTGCAGATGGAGCTTACAGCATTAAAGCGGCAGATAAAGAAAATGAAGTAACTGCAACGGTTCAAGTGGACAATACGGCACCAGTAATGAAAACAAATATGGAAGCAAATAAGGAATACAAGGGAGCCTTCGCGATTGAAGCAAGTGCAGTAGATGGAATCGCTGGAGTTGAATCATTAGAAGTAACATTAGATGATGAAAAAATTAGTGTTCCATTTGACACTGCTTCCTCAAAGCTTGCTCCAGGAACGCATGATTTAAAAATGGTGGCAGTAGATAAGGCTGGTAATAAAGCAGAGACTGTTATCTCGTTCTCTGTTACAAATGAAAATCCTAATAAGCCTGAATTAATTGCACCAGCTAATAATGCAGCAACGGCAGTAGATGGAGATCCTGCATTAAAAGTTAAAGTAACGGATCCAACTGAAGATTCAATGGATGTTACTTATTATAAAGGGTATAAATATGAAGCGAAGGATAGTCAAGTAAAATCATTTGAAAATGCTAGCGATACAGAACCGCCAGTAGAGCTTGTACCCGCTGGAGAAAAGGCGTTAACTGCTGAGGATGTTTCCGCTATTTCTTCTTTAGATGGAAAGTACTTAACAACAGATTCTAGTACACAATTTCCTTACCATCGCTTCGAAGTGGAACTAGATTCTTCTATCGATGAACAAGATCAAGTCGAGTTAGTGTGGAATGGAAAATCATTAGAAGGAAGAAAGGTTTCCATGTATGCATGGAGCATACAAGAAAATAAATGGAAACTATTAACCTATAAAATTGCGGGAGCAGAGGATTTTGCATTAAAAGCAGATGTGCATATAAGTGAGTTTGCCGATGTGGCTAACAAAATCAATGTGTTAATTCAAGACGAAATTCCGAGTTCTCCAGATGAATATGATTATACATTTGTCTGGATGTCTGATACCCAATACTATTCAGAAAGCTATCCATATATTTATAAGCGACAAACAGAATGGATTGCCGAAAAACAAGAAGAGATGAAAATTAAGTACGTCTTGCATACTGGAGATGTAGTGGACGAATCGGATGACGAGCAACAATGGCTTTACGCAGATGAATATATGCGTGTTTTAGAAGACAACGGTGTTCCATATGGCGTACTTGCAGGAAATCATGATGTAGATCAATTGTCTAATGACTACACAGAATTCTCTAAATGGTTTGGAGAAGATCGCTTCAAAGATCAACCCCATTACGGAGAATCCTATAAAGATAATCGCGGTCATTATGACTTAATATCAGCTGGTGGAAATGATTTCATTATGATTTATATGGGCTGGGGTGTAAATGATGAGGATATGCAATGGATCAATGATGTGTTAAAACAATATCCTGATCGAAAAGCAATTCTCAATTTCCATGAATACCTATTAGTTTCTGGAAATCGAAGTCCGATCGGAGAAGAAATTTTCCAAAAGGTAGTAGAAAAGAATGAAAATGTATTTCTTGTGTTATCCGGACATTATCATGACTCAGAGACGTTAATCAGTGAGGTTGATGATGATCAAGATGGAATTGCTGATAGAAAAGTCTATCAAATGCTCGGAGACTACCAAGGTGGTCCGGAAGGCGGACAAGGCTATATGAAGCTCCTTCATTTTGATCAAAAGAATAACCGTATCGTTATTAATACGTATTCACCATATCTTGATGATTATAATTTCTATGAACCAGATGAATATCCATTAAAAGATGAATTAGTGATTGATTTTGATTTAACTGTGCAAGAAAAACAAGTAGCGACCGATTACTTTGCGGTAAATGTTTATACGAATGAAGAAATCGGCCAGCAAGAGAATGTAGCAAGCGGCGATACTTCTGAAGTTGTTTGGAAAAACCTTGAAGAAGGGCAAACCTATGACTGGTATGTAATAGCTGCAGACAATTATACAGGAACAGCTATTTCTGATATTTGGTCATTCACAAAAGGACAGCCAGCACCAGAAGTACCTTCAGAACCGGGTGATGGAGACGGAGAAGATGGAGGAAGCGAAGACCCGACGATCCCGAATCCAGATGATAATGATGGCGGAAGCGAAGACCCGACGATCCCGAATCCAGATGATAATGATGGAGGAAGTGAAGACCCGACGATCCCAAATCCAGACGGGAACGGTGAAGGAAAAGATCCAAGCAAGGACAATACAAATCAAAGTGGGCAAAAAGATAATCAATCTTCTATCTTACCAAATACAGCAACTGCAAATTATACAATTATGTTGGTAGGAATAGTATTATTGATTGTTGGAATGGTGATAGTTTCCTTCCGAAGGATTCGCAAGGAAGCATAGGGGACTAGAAGATATTACGTCAACTCGATAAAATAGGAGCTACTCAAAGTCAAGTGACTGATTTTGTAGCTCCTTTTTATTGTATAATGAAATTTTAGTAAGCGCATCACCTCAGAAATTCATTAATCCTCTCAATATAACTATCTTTTAGATAGTTATTATATAAAAATCCGGAAAGACGGACAGGATCACCAAAAAAGTATCGCTCATATTGCGTTTGTCTTGTACCGAAAGAGCTCATTGTCAAATCCCAAGCTAATCGAAAAATTTTATTGCGTTCGTCTGCAGATTTACACGTTGCTTGAAGGTATTGATTTAAATCTTTCCCCACTTCAGAGAGAAACATTTTTTCAGTTGGCAATGAAACTAAGCCGCTTGCGCCAATTAATTGAATGATTTCTGAAAATCGGGGATAAATTTTCGGGAAAATATTACTAGCAACTTGAAGCGGTGTTGAACTTGGAATCATCCATCCTTGTTCATTGACCGTAGCGTCGTTCTCTGACTTTTCTAATAGTGCCTTCATCGTTTCTAATCCAATAATGATTTCTGCCATTTTTTCTTGGATATGTTGATATTCGCCTACATCAATTGTATTTATCATTGTTTCTGCTAAGCCTAAAATAAACTCTGTTTTAACAATCTGCCTCGTAATTACTTGATGATAAGCAAATGGGTTAAAAGAGCTTTTTGTTAAAAACATATTGGCAATTCTGATATCACCATAGAAAAATACACGCTCCCACGGTACAAGGACGTGATCAAATACGACAATGGAATCCATTTCTTCAAATCTGGAGCTTAATGGATAATCAATAGTGGAATCTCCTCCTACAAAGGATTCTCTACATAGAAACTTCACTCCTTTTGTGTCTGAAGGTATGGCAAATGCAAATGCCTCCTCTGGGTCAAATTTGGGAGCGCCAAAAACTAAGAGCTCATCTGTAAGTCCTCCCTGTGTGGCTAGAAGTCGAGCCCCTTTAATAATTAGCCCTTTATTATTTTTCTCGATTATTTTTGCTGCAATTGGCTCATTAGAATATTCTAGATACAGACTTGAACGATTTACTTGTGGGGTTATAAATGTATGGGTAAAACTAAGATCTTTTTCTCTTGCTGTTTCATATAAGGATTGGATATGATCGGGGAAACAATTTTCGCTTTCCTTTAATAGGGAAGCAGATGAGGCAAAGCTCATGATAACCGTATTTAAATAATCTGGACTTCGGCCCATCATACCTGCCGTTTCCTTCGCCCACCGTTCCATCATTTTTCTCCTTTTTAACAAATCTTCTTTTGTTTTAGGCTGTAAGTAGGACACACCTACAGATTCACCAGAAAGCGGGGACGAAAAGGTCATTTCCACCTTGAAGTTTGGATCACATTGCAAATCATAAAGCGATGCTTTAGATTGTAGAATGCCCTTAAAAGCAAGATGATCAGAGATATTTTCTATTTTTTCTCCGTCCAGCCAAACTTCCGTATTTAGCCTATTTATTCTTTCTAAAAATGTCTTTCCATTCACTACTCCCATAATTCCCTTCTCCTCATTAATAAGAATGATAAAACACATTATTTTTTAGTATTTTATTAATGTATACAACTTTCAGTGCCAGTTTCATTGAGAATTATGGGGGCGGTTCTATTGCTTCCTTTTTGGAAGAGAAAACAAATAAAAAACTCAGACTGTAGACAAACCCCTAAATTTTAAAAAAAGAAGTTTGTTCCTTTTGTATATAATTTTTTACCTTTTTATTTTTTCACCTTTAAATAAAATTACATATTGGAATTTGAGGGATATAGAGGGACAATTACCATGAATTGGTTGGATATATTCGCAGTAGAATGGTCTTTTTGAATACATACTAAGGATTGAAGTGAAGTATTAGATTAATTTGCGGTTATACGATTTAGTATTCTTTATAGTTAATTCAAAAGATATCATTTCCTATGTAGGATTTTATAGGGAGGGATGGTTCTCCTGCTTTCTTTTTAGAAAATTTAGGAGAATCATCCTTATTTTCATCATTTTCTCATTTTTTTATACTAAAATGGATGAGCAAAAATTTAACAAGGAAAGTGAGAGCGTGAATGAGAACAAGGAAAAGCAAAAAGAAAAAGATATGGATTACTTTAGGAGTAATTATTGGAATACTTGTTATTGGATTAGGGTCTTATGCGTTTTATCTATTTCATAGCGTAGAAGAGACAGCAAACAAAATGTATAATCCTCTTGAAGGTGATTCGAATTCCGAGAAAAAAGCAAGAGAAGAAAAGCTTGATAATACAAAACCAATCTCTATTTTGCTCATGGGTGTGGATGAAAGAAAAGGTGATGTAGGAAGATCGGATACTCTCATTGTCATGACTTTGAATCCAAATAATGATAAAATGCTGATGGTAAGTATTCCTCGTGATACGAAAACAGAAATCATTGGGGATGGGCGAGTGACAAAAATCAATTCAGCCTATGCTTATGGCGGAGTGAAAATGGCTAAGGATACGGTAGAAAATTTCACAGGTGTTAAAATGGATTATTATATCCAAGTAAATATGGAAGCGCTAAGTGATTTGGTTGACGCCCTTGGCGGAATTACTGTTCAAAATGACTTGGATTGGATTGATGAAGGATATTATAAAAAAGGCTATCATTATAAAAAGGGAACTTTAACATTAGATGGTCCTCAAACATTGGGATTTGTTAGAATGCGTCATCTAGATCCAAATGGTGATTTTGGACGAAATGATAGACAGCGGGAAGTCATTTCAGCTATTATTGATAAAGCTACAGGAGTATCAACAGTAGCTCATTTTGATGAAATACTAGATGCACTTGGAGCAAATGTCAAAACAAACATTACGTTTGATCAAATGATGAGCATACAGAAAAACTACCGTGATGTGCGAAAATCCGTAGAGCAATATGAAGTAAAAGGACAAGGCACTCCTCCTGGACAAACCTATTATTTAAATGTTCCAGAAGAAGAAAAAACGAAAGTTCATGATATGTTGAGTGAGAATTTACAATAAAGAAGGTTAAAAAGGTACTAGCTGACAATAGCTAGTACCTTTTTTAGGGGGGACAATTATCCTGTCTCTGTCTTTGCTAAAAGGATGCAATGAATTGCAAATTTCAACAAGTATAGGAATTTCTTCTTATAACCCAACTGCTCTTTCTTATATGGATGAACAAAAAAACTGAAGAAAGCAGTTTTTTTTGTTTTTCTAAATTGTCAGGAAAATTTTCACTATAATAAATATAGACATACTGTATTCCAATAGTAGAGAGAGAAATACTTTATATAGAAAAAAGAAGGTGGTAAGTGAAATGGCGAGAAAGAAGGTCTTAGTAACAGGTGGGGCAGGGTTTATTGGAGGAAATTTTGTTCAATATATGGTGAATAAATATCCGGATTATGAAATTTATAATTTGGATTTACTAACATATGCAGGTGATTTAATAAAGCATAAAACAATAGAAGGAAAGGAAAATTATCACTTTATTAAGGCAGATATTTCGACCCAACAAAAATAACAGCATTAGGCTGGCAGCCAACCTTCACATTTCAAACTGGCATAGCCCAAACTATCCAATGGTATAAATAGAAGCAGTGGGAAGTATCTTCTGCTTTTCATTTAGATTGGATCATTAGGATAATTGTGACTGAATAGGGAATAATATTTCTAAAATGCATGAGGTATATAGCTATTTATTCTTCCTTTTTCTATTCCTGTGGTGCCTCCCGCAAGCAAATAATTTTTTTTCTTGTTAAGCAATTGATATGATTAAGAATGACTTAAACAAGAAAGGATCTTGCAAAATGGCAAATTTAAATATACCTATATCTGTATTAAACCTTGCTCCAATTCGTGAAGGACAAAATTCTAAGGAAGCTATTGAATCAATGGTGGATTTAGCACAAGCAACGGAAAAAATGGGTTATAAACGCTATTGGATTGCTGAGCATCATAATACTTCTACACTTGTAAGTTCGGCAACTGCAATCTTAATTAAGCATACGCTTGAACACACAGATAGTATTATCGTAGGCTCTGGTGGAGTTATGCTGCCTAATCATTCCCCATTAGTGGTTGCAGAACAATTTGGGACGATGGCAACGATTTATCCAAATCGAGTTGATCTAGGTCTTGGAAGGGCTCCTGGAACTGATATGCTGACTGCGAGTGCATTAAGACGCTCTCAAAAGGATTCAGTCTATACATTTCCTGAGGATGTTAACGCCCTTCTTACGTACTTTGGACCTAAAGAAGAACAAGGATATGTAAAAGCTCATCCAGGAGTTGCCACGAATGTACCGATTTACATTCTTGGTTCTTCTACTGACTCTGCTTACTTAGCGGCAAGTCTAGGTTTGCCTTATGCTTTTGCTTCTCACTTTGCACCAAGATATATGGCAGACGCAATCAAGATTTATCGTGAACGTTTCAAGCCTTCAAAGTATTTGGATAAGCCTTATATGATGGTTTGCTTGAACTTAATTGCAGCTGAGACAGACGAAGAGGCGGCCGTATTGCAGACGTCTACTCATCAATTTTTCCTAAATGTTGTGCGTGGAACACAAATGCCGCTTCAGCCACCAGTGGATAGTTTAGATGGTCTTTGGAATCCACAGGAAGAAGAAATGGCCAAATCCATGTCTAGCGTGACTCTTTTAGGAAGCAAAGATTCCGTTCGCAACCAGCTTACAGCTTTTCAGGAACGCTTTAATGTCGATGAAATAATGGCTGTTTCTTATATTTTTGACCCTGAAAAGCAGAAACGCTCTTATGAGATATTGAGAGAAGTGGTAGAGGGGAAATAGGTTTTACTTGAATGAAATATAGTGATATGAAAAATGAGGATGGGACATAACTAAATAGATACTCTGTAAAGACGAACAATTTCTAATATAGCTAGTAAATAGCGGCTGCTTTCGCATACTTTTTACAAGAGGAAATATAATTAGTTGGAAAAACAGAGCAGCCGGAATACACGAAGACTCCTATGGGATTAGCGAGACAGTCTGAGACCCTGCAGGCCACAGGCCGAAGCGGCTCAGCGCGAGCCCCATGGAAAGCGAAGTGTATTCCGGCTGCGGGGAATCGCACCAAACTTCATGGAAACATCCTTTGAAAAACAAATAAAAGCCCGAACAATTATACGGAACATTCATTAGCATCTTCGTATAATTGTTCGGAATTATCCTTGGCTGGAATACTTATGTCCCAGCCTCATTTTTCATTATTTCTCTTTATCCTCTTTCTTCTTTTCCTGCTCCTCCGTTATCTCAAAATCACGATCTACCGTTTTGTTTTTTAAATCCTCATTTTTAACCATATATTAACGCCTCCCTTTTTCTTATATATAGACGATTTGAAGGACATTGAACATGAATGAATTAGGCAAAATGGGATTATGTGGGGTTTGGGAGTCGGTGGGATAGTTCTCCAGCTTCCCTAAGCTTAACGCACCTCATAAAAAGAATTGGTAGAACCGTCCCTCTGAGTACTTTTAATGAAATTCGGGTATTAATAAGGTAATAGGGAGGTGATAGTTGATGGCGGAAAATAAAGGGAAGTCAGCTTCTAATAATCCACAAATGGATATGGATAATCCGGAACAATATCCTACAGAGAATGAGAGTATATTTGATAAGTTTGAGATAGAGCAGACGGTTGATCCTATTCCAATGGAAGATTTAAAAGAAGAGCTAAGAGAAGAAAAGGCAAAACATGTTACAAAAAATACGTCTTCAAGTGAAAAAAAATATAAAACAGGTATGTGACATAGAGGGAAGCAGAGGGACGGTTCTTTTGAGGTTATTAAAATAAAAAATCGAGACTTGATAAGTACTCGATTTTTTTGTTGTTATAGGTTTCTTTCTATGTGGTAAATATGTATATTGCAAATAAAAACACAAATAAAGATCAGAAGAGATTCTTCTGATCTTGAGAGAGTCGATTATTTTTTTGTGAAAACAACCTTATTTAAGCTGGAAATATTTATCCGGTCTCCTGTTTTTAGTGTAGTGGTTACACTAGTTACAGAGTAGTCATCTGATTTATTAGAAAGGATCTCATTTACTAACAAACTACTTCCTCTATAAATAATTAAATTGCCAGAACCGCTTGGTGTTGTTATTTTATATTTTCCTGGATTAATATCCTTCCCTACAGTCCAATATCCAGCATGGAGAGTATTTGATTTAACGTTGGATACTTGCTTAAACTGCACATTATTTAATCCTGCAATTTCAATGGAATCGCCATTTTTAATGTCGGTTGTCACAGCAATAACACCGAAATCATCTTGCTCGCTTGAAAGAATTTCGTTTATAAATCGATCGGTTCCCATTCCGATAAATAAATTGCCACTACCAGAATTAGTTGTAATTTTGTAACGACCAGCAGGAAGGTCTTTGCCTGCTTTCCATGTTCCTGCACTTAAGCTTTTTACATAAGGTACGGTTATCGTTGCAGTTGCGTTTTTTCCATTGGTAGTGGAAGCGGTAATTTTAGCCGTACCTGCACCTAGTGCGGTTACTTTTCCTTTGCTGTCTACTTTGGCTACTTTGTCATTCGATGTTTTCCATTTTACTGTTTTATTGGTTGTATTACTAGGACTAACTGTTGCAGATAAAGTTAGTGTTTTTCCTTTATCTAAAGTAGCGGCTGTTTTATTCACCTTTATTGATTTAGCAGCAACTGGGGCAGTAATTGTCACTTTTACCTTTACCTCTTTAGCTCCTTTCACTGAAGCTGTAATGGTAGCTGTTCCTTTTTTCACCCCTGTTACTTTCCCTTTACTATCTACTTTTGCTACTTTGGTATTGGAAGATTTCCAGCTAACTGTTTTATCGGTACTATCTGAAGGGGAAACAGTTGCTTTGAGTGTTTCTGATTTCCCTTCTGAAATAGATAAACTAGTTTTATTTACTTTTACCGTTTTAGCAGAGACAGTGACTGCAACTGTTTTAGAAACTTTTGAGTTATCCTTGGCAGTAGCGGTAATCGTTGCTTTCCCATTAGCCACTCCTTTTATATTCCCTTTTGTATCAACCGTTGCAACTTTTGTGTTAGAACTTTTCCATTGCACCGTTTTATCAGCTGCATTTGCAGGTGTTATAGTAGCAGATACTTTGAATGTCTGATTCTTTGTGATATTTAAAGTAGACTTACTTAGTTTCAAATCAGTTGGTACAATTTTTGTAACAGTAACGGTAATGCTCTTCTTTATATTAGGATTGCCTTTTGCTGTTGCAGTGATTGTTGCATTTCCTGCTTTTACGGCTTTCACATTTCCGCTTGCATCAACTGTAGCTACTGCCGCATTATTTGTTGACCAGGTCAATCCTTTATTTGTAGCATTTGCTGGTTGTACTGTAGCAGTTAATTTTTCAGTTTGGTTTACTTTAAGCGAAACACTAGATTTATTGAAAGTAATGCTTTGTGGTATGATGTTTTTTCCGTAAAGCTTATTGTACCAATCATATAGTAGACATATACTATGTCTCCTTTAGAGATAGTATACGAATAAGGTTCGTCTTCTGGATAGAGGATATCCGTTCTTTTTTCATTATAGTTTTTATCGTAGATGCCTATATATACTACATCTTCTTCATCATCAGGATTATCAAAATTAATGGTATAATTTCCTGCAGGTATATCGGTTCCAACTTCATAAAAACCATTGGATATTTTCTTTAAGTTAATTTTTGAAATAGACGCGACTTCTACTGGAGAAGAACCTCGGGATAGATCGAGTCCAACTATATCCCCTTTTTTTAAACTGGCAACAAATTGATTGGAACTATAGTAATTATCACTATCAATTTCTTCCTCAATAATTGTATAATCTCCTCGATCAACGTATAATTATGCCGTACCACTGGAAATGGTAAATTTATTTAAACCTGGGGATAAATCCTTTCCTACAACATAAACCCCGGTTTTTAAAGTTTTAGCGGCAGCTTGTACATCGAGAGTAGTACTTCCTGACGCTAATGAAAAAACTAATAACAGCATAACAATAGCTTTCATAGCTAGATTCCTTTTCATTCGAACCCTTCTTCCAATAATAGATTAGTAGTATTACAGAATGATTATAAACGTTTTCATTGGAAAAATCATCAAAAAAAGGGAAGCAGAGGGACGGTTCGAGCCCACTGAAAAAGTCTTTTTTTTCGTGTGAAATGAAGAGCAAGCATATTGGAAAGTAAAATAAGGTTGGTTTGGAGAGGCGTCCGCTCGACTCCTATGGGAGCTGCGAGAAAGTCCGAGACCCCGCAGGAACGTAGTGACGAGGAGGCTTGGCGCTCGCCCCATGGAAAGCGAGCGGACGCCTCGGAAAACAAATCCATCATCTTATGTTTAAAAATGGCTATTGTCCATCATCATTAACTAGCCAGTTTTTCTGTGCCCTCGGACGGTTCTTCTGCTTCCCTTTTTTGGGGTACTAAATTAAAAGAGAAGCGGTAGAACCGTCCCTCTGAGAGCATTACTTACCTTCTAGTTTTTCCAAAGCGGATGCTACAATTGCTGCGCAAATGTCCCCAACAGTGCTTAAGAGACCAAGAACAAAATCTATCACTTAGCAATCAGCTCCTTTGAGAAGATAATACCATAAAATGGAATTAATCTGCTAGTGATGCCTTTAAAAAAGAAATCACTAGAACTATCTCTCTGCGTCCCTCTAGAAAAACGAGCACCTGAGAAGTTCTTTCCCAGGTGCTCGTTTATCAAAAATTATCACATATCCCTATCTCTGTGGAAATGCTACCGTATATTGTTTAGGAATTTCTGTTTCTTTTCGTAATTGTGCAGCAGCTTCAATGGTCCAATATGGATTGCGAAGCATGCCTCTTCCAACTGCAACAAGATCTGCATCTTCGTTTCCGATAACAGAGTTTGCTAATTCTGGTGAGTCTAATCTTCCAACTGCAATAACTGGTACAGTTAATCCTTGTTTAAATGCACGAGCTAAAGGAACTTGGTATCCGACATGTGTTCCTGGTTTACCTGCAGCAGCAATTGGACCTTCTCCACCCGCACTGACATGGAAAATATCTACTCCAGCTTCTTCATACTTTTTAGAAAATGCAACACTGTCTTCAATATCATATCCACCCTCAACATATTCTTTACCAGAAACACGCATGATTAACGGCATATCTGCTGGCATTTCCTCTTTCACAGCTTTAATGATTTCTACGCCGAATTTTGTTAGATCTTTGCCGTATTCATCTTCCCGTTTGTTTGTGTAAGCAGATTGGAATTGGTGAATTAAGTATCCATGAGCACCATGTAACTCGATTGTATCAAATCCGGCTTTAATAGCACGAGCAGCAGCCTGGCGGAATTTCTCTACCATGCCTTTTACTTCTTCTGTTGATAATTCTCTTGGTGTTTTTGACTTATCATCAAATGGAATAGCAGATGCTGATACTGGCTGTGGTGCGTCTTCTGCTTTTCTACCAGCATGGGCAATTTGAATACCTACTTTTGCGCCGTATTGATGACATGCATCTACAATGCGTTTTAATGGTGCGATATGCTCATCAGACCATAAACCTAAATCATTATCGGAAATACGACCATCGGGTTCTACATCTGTCATTTCAATAATGATTAACCCAGCTCCACCAATCGCACGACTTACATAATGTACATAATGCCAATCTGTTGCGATTCCATCTTTCTTCTCCACTGAATATTGACACATTGGAGGCATCACTACACGGTTTTTTAATGCTAATCCTTTATAAGAAAAAGGAGAAAATAGATCTTTCATATCCAAGCCTTCTTTCATTGAAATTTAATTGTTTGTCTAAAAATTACCACCAGCGATCGTTTAATTCAAATATTCTGCTTTCAACAAGAAATTATTATGCACAAAAGGGGGAAAAAGATCCGTTGTCTCCCTCTAGTATGTGTGGATTTTAGAACCTTAAATACTAGTAAAAAAAATTATCCATTAAGAGAAATCAATTTTAATATTAAAATATTTTAAATATACAGTAAATTAAAGGTATATTATTTTATCTTATTAATATGTTGTTATATAATGAATATAATTACTAAAATGCGGCTTCAAGTAAAAAAAAGGCGCAACTTCACAGAGGAAGACAATTGAATACTCAAATTATTGGGGGATGGAGATGATAAAGTGAAATTACGTTCCATTATCTGTTTTCTTAAAAGACGGCATAAATTTAGCTATTACTCCAATAAGTGTGTGCGTTGCGGCAAAAAAAGAGAGATATAAGTCTATAATAAATAAATGAATTAACTTTTATAATACTCTTGATAAGGAGTATTTTTTTGTTTTAAAAGTTATTTCTTGCTAAAACTAATGGTATTAGTTAAAATAAAAACTAATACCATTAGTTTTGTTGAGGAGGTTAATCTATTGAGAATAATCCAACGTAATTATTTATATCAGTTAACATTTCTGCCAATGATTTTTCCAGTAAACTGTTATCTGATTGAAGAAGGAGAAGAATTAACATTAATTGATGCTGCTTTACCTTTTAGCTATAAAAAAATTCTAGCGTTTGCGGAAGAAAGAAAAAAGCCAATTACGAAAATTATTTTAAGCCATGCCCATGGTGATCATATTGGATCATTGGATGCTTTAAAAGAGAGACTACCGAACGCAAAGGTATATATATCGGTAAGAGATGCTCGAATATTGAGTGGGGATCATACCATTGATAAGGAAGAGGAGCCATTTGTTTTAAAAGGTGGCCTACCAAAAAATATTCAAACAAAACCAGACGTTTTAATAAAAGATGGTGAACAAATTGGTTCTCTGTTGTGCATTGCTTTACCAGGTCATACACCTGGGAGTTTTGGATTTCTTGATAAGCGAGATAATAGTTTGATTGTTGGAGATGCTTTTCAAACAAGAGGAGGCCTCGCTGTTAGCGGTCAATTTAGAGCTTTTTTTCCATTTCCAGCAATGGCTACTTGGAATAAAGCAGAAGCGATAAAGAGTGCAAAAAAAATACTTCCTCTTAATATAAGTCTTCTTGCCACTGGGCATGGAAACTTACTTGAAAATGCTCATCTATCCATTGAATCATTACTTGAAAGAGAAAGGGGATAACTATGTCACCACGAGCAGGGATAACAACCCAAGATATTATTACATCAGCAATAGAGATTGCCAATACAGAAGGGATAAAGGAAGTAACGATGGCTAACTTGGCGAAGCGACTTCGAGTTAAATCTCCTTCTCTTTATAATCATATTAGCGGACTACCCGATATTATGAATCTACTCACATTACGAGCTCTCGAAAACCTCTATCAAGTACTGAAACAAGCAGTTTCCCAGGTCAAAAAAGAAGTGGCGATTCATCCGTTAAGTATTGCTTACTTAACCTTTGCTAGAGAGCAGCCAGGATTATATGAGTTAACTATCGAATCCACTTCAAAGAAAGGGACAGAAATTACCGCTGCTGCCAATCAAATAATTGCATTGTTGACAGAAGTATTAAGCCCTTACAATTTAAGCAGGGAAGATACCATTCATGCTATTCGTGGCTTAAGAAGCATTCTCCATGGCTTTGCATCCATAGAAAACCATAATGGGTTTGGGATGCCGATAGATGTGAATGAAAGTTTTTATTATTTAGTTTCTACCTTTATAGAAGGCTTAGAAAGGCATTAAATCGTTTATCCCACCCTTAACGGACAGTAAGACTCCGCCCTCAAGCTTATGAGTATACGAGGAAGATTGGTGGGAGATCAACTGTCCGTAAAGGTCCGATTGGTTCGACTAACCATCAGTAGGGAGGAAGGAAACCCCCTACGGATGGAAGTTTCACTTTATTGGAGTCACTATTCGTAGTGGCTCTTTTTTTTGGAGAAAAATTTGCTGAGAAAACATATATGTGGTTTAAAAAAAAAGAACGTGTTAAAATAGTTCAGTCACTTAACTAATTAATGAAATATCCTCTATTAATAATAACGATAATATTCGCAATAGTAAATATACAGCGGCTAATCGATAACATTAGTCATTTTTTAAAGAACAAGACAGAAATAAGGTAGTGGATGCGGAGGGAAAGGAGTAAACTATGTCAATAAGGACAATTATAGCTGATAAAGACAACCGAATAAATGCCTGTATTCGTCATTATCTAAAAGCACATTCAGATATTGAAATTATTGATGAGTGTAATAATGGCAAGGACTTACTAGATAAATTTATCAAGTTCAAGCCAGATTTAATTATTACTGAGGTAAATCTGCCATTCAAGGATGGATTGGAAGTAATGCAACAGTGTTATAAATTATGTAAGGATGTTAACTTTATCTTTATTGCGGATTCTGAAGAGTATGCACTAACTGCATTAGAATTAGAAGCAATAGATTATCTAATGAAACCAATTAGGAATTTTCGCTTATCAAAATCGATTATAAAAGCAAAACAAATAATAAAAAAGCAAAAAGAGAATCAGGCATTCCACTCTATCAATAATTTGCCAGTTAAATATAGTAAGGGCATGTACTATATTAAAAAAGAAGAAATATATTTTATTGAGAAGATAGATAAGAAATGTGTTATCTATACAACTAGGGATGTATTTGAAACACGAGAAAATATCGGAGAGTTATTGCATCAATTGAATGGCTCATTTTGTCTGTCACATCGCTCCTATATTATCAATCTAGAAAAAGTCACGGAAATTAGTCCATATAAGGAAACATATATTGCTTCCTTTAATGGAGTTAATAGACAAGCGAAAATATCCAAGCTGAAAATTGATGAGGTCAAGAAAAGGGTATTGATGTTTTTATAAAAGTAGTTCTTTTTTATCTGTTAGTTAGAAATAAATATGTCGAAATGTGGAACATTTTGTAGAAGCTCTGAAATGTATCAAGTTCTGTTTAAAATGTATGCTTTTCATTCGTAAATGACTGAAAATACGTCTCAATGGCGGTATATCGAATAGACAATTAATGACAATTTCGGTACATTTACTTGTATGATTAGGTCAAATGGAGAGAATCAGGACTTTTAGTTTATTTTGGAGGATACCCTAAGTGGATATAATAAAAAGATTAAAAAGCCAAAATTTTTATCATGTATACCAGCCTATTTGGAATATAAAAGAATGGAAAATAATTGGATATGAATCATTGTTGCGTATTTCTGATGATCCAGACTTACCGTTAGAAACTTTTTTTGCTAATGCAAGAAAAGAGAATTATTTATCTAAATTAGATACCTTTCTTATCAACGATACGATTGAACACTACCAGACACTCTCAGCAAGAAGGAAGAAGCCACTATTTATCAATATATTTCCATCGACTCTATTAGATGAATTATTTGAATCGTTTATATTATCATTAGTAGAAAATTTTCCTGCTATGAAAGGCAAGATTATTTTCGAATTAAATGAAACCGTGCTAGATAGTGAATTATGGGATTTACCACTATTTAAAGAAAAACTCCAGTTTTTAAAGGAAAACCAGTTTCAGATTGCATTAGATGATTTTGGAAAAGGGGTCGCTAACTTTCAAAATATCATGGAGGTGTCTCCAGACTATCTTAAACTTGATCGCTATTTTTCTAATAATTTAGCCTTTTCTCCCGAAAAACAAAAAATAGTTCATTTACTAATGGACTTTGCAGATGAAAAGATGAAAGTTATCCTTGAGGGAATTGAAGAAGAGACAGATTTAGCTATGACAAAAGCACTTAAGGTTCCTTTTGGGCAAGGGTTTCTGCTAGGGAAACCAGAAATGTTAGTATAAGCTGATTATAATGAAAGGTCCATCTTTTTTCTTCTTCTACTCCTATTTAATAAAGAGAGTAATGGGTATAATATTGTTTTATCTCACTCTTAACGAGCAGCAAAACCCAACCGCAAGCTGCAGAAAATCGAGGAAGCTAAACTGCCCGTAAAGGTCCGATAAGTGCAACTAACCTCCACTGAGGGAAGTTTTCTTTATAGAAAAAGCTGTCGTAACACTTTGTTTAGATTTCGCTTTCTAACATGCGATTCAAACATTTGAGGGCAGCTATTTTTGTATAGCTAGGATGGAAGACCCGAGAGAATAGTTCAAAATGCCATTGGAATTTTATAAGAAAGTAGTTATATTTTACTTAAAGACTTAGAGATATATGAGGGAGTATGGGACGAAAACCTTGTTGCTAGTAAAAGGAATAGATGGTTATGTTAAACTTTTTGGTTACTTTAGTTAGCATTTAGGACTCCTTAACTATACAATCATTACCCAGATGAAATGGGAGATAATCAAATGGATCATCAGGTGTAGTCTTATATAGAAAGGAGAAAGAATGGAAACGCTAACGATAGCGGTAGCTGAAGTAGATTCACATATAAGTTCTTTTTTACAAGAATCTATTGCTATACATTCTAGTTTTAAGATAATAGGTGAAGCAAAGACTGGTGAAGAATTATTAGAATTAATTTATCTGGAAAGACCCAATATTATTATTGTTGACTATGATTTACCCTCTATCCATTCCACTATTTTTAATAGCGCGTATAAGGATTATCTTCCCGCTTTTGAGTTGATTTTAATAGGAAGGGAAAAGAAGTTGGCAATAGAAGCATTCAATTATTCAGCAATTGGTTATTTATTCAAGCCTATTGAGGAATCACGACTGCTATCCCTTTTATATAAAATAAAAGAATCACATTCCATAATTAAAAGAACTACTCAGAACGGAAAAGACAAGAGAATTCTAATTAAGTTAAGCAATCGTTTTTTCTATTTGCGAATAGAAGATATACTATACATAGAGATAATAGCTCGAAAGACAATCATTCACACTGTAAAGTCATCTTATGAAACAACGGAGGCTTTTCTATCTTTTGTTGATCGATTACCTTGGTATTTTTATCGTACCCACCGTTCCTTCCTTGTAAACCTAAAGAGAATCACTCGAATTGAATTATTCGGTGAATCTTATTTGGCTTACTTCGAAGGAACAGATAAAAGCGCAAACATTTCAAAATTAAAAATTCGAGAAGTTCATTCGCTGCTTATTCGATAAGATTATTTGAAAGGAAAGAAGAGTCGAGGGACGGTCTTATTGAGGGCTGTTTTTCTGCTTTTTTACACATCGAGGCTCTTGTAATAACGAAATAGTCCTCACAAGAACCAGCCCCGAATTCGAACAAAAAGAACCGCCCCTCTGCTTCCCTTATTCCTTAATAAGAAGATAGATAAAATATGGTGCTCCTAAACAGGATAAAACAAGGCCGACTGGTATTTCTGAGCCAACTATTAGACTTTTTGCGACTATATCTAATGTTAAGAGCAGAAGGGCTCCTATTAGTGCTGCTACTGGTAGGAGTCGCTGATGTTTTGGACCGACAAGCATTCTTGCTAAATGTGGGGCAAGAAGTCCTAAAAAGGAGATTCCTCCGCCGACAGAAACACAAGCTCCTGAAAGTCCGACAGCAATGAGTAAAAGTATTCCTCGTTCTCTTTCAATGGAAACACCGAGTCCTTTTGCGAGGTTATCTCCTAACTGCAATAGATTAATTGATTGAAACTTACTCATTGCAATTGGAACTAGAATAAGGATCCAAGGTAAAAGGGCAAGAACATAACACCAGCTTGCACTCCAGATACTCCCTGATAGCCAAATAGTTGCTTGGGTAAAATCACGAGGATCCATCATCAATTGAAAAATGATGATTAAAGCACCAAAAGCAGAATTAATTCCGATACCAACCAATACTAAGCGGACAGGTGTAACCCCATCTTTCCATGCGATTATGTATATTAAGGCGGCTGCAACTAATGCTCCAGCCAGTGCAAAAAATGGCATGATATAAACAGATAAGGGACCAGCTTGAAAAGAGCTTCCTTGAATAAAGAAGATATAAAGAATAACTGCGAAGCCAGCACCTGAATTGATACCAATAATCCCTGGATCCGCTAAACTATTTCTGGAAATACCTTGTAAAATTGCCCCGGCAATAGCCATTCCAATTCCTATTAAAATGGCAATGACTGTTCGTGGGAGTCTAAAATTATATAAAATATTAAAATTTTGAGTGGAGCCTTTGCCAGTAAAAGTTTCTATAACTTCTATTGGGCTAATTTTTATGGTTCCCATATTTAAACTAAGAAAAAATACAAAAATAATTGTCCCAATTAGAATAGCGCTAATGATATATAATTTCCTATTAGTTGAATTTGAAGAAAGCATTATAGACCTCTCCCTTCGCGACGTGCTAAATAAAGAAAGAAAGGAACCCCAATTATAGCAGTTATTGCTCCTAATGGTGTCTCAAAAGGAGGGTGAACTAAACGTGCAATTACATCTGACAGCACTAATAAAAGAGCACCTACAACTGCCGAACAAGGAATAATTAAACGATAATCCGATCCTACAATAAAACGAACGATGTGAGGAACAACAAGCCCTACAAAGCCTATTGTTCCACCGACTGCAACTGCAGCTCCAGTTAAAAGTAAAACAACAACGGTACCCAATAGTTTCACAAAACCAACTTTTTGCCCTAAACCTGCAGCAACGTCCTCCCCTAAACTTAAAATCGTAATGGATTTGCTAATGAAAAAAGCAAGAATTAATCCTAAAATTGCTATGGGAATAAGTAATTGAACATTAATCCATTGTACGCCTGCGACTCCCCCTGCATACCAAAAGCTAATATCCTTTGCAACATCAAAGCGAAGGGCGATGCCAGTTGAAATTGAACCAAGAAGTGCACTAATAGCAGTACCGGCAAGGGCTAATTTCATTGGTGTTAATCCCCTTTTGGAGAGAGCACCGATTAAAAACACTAAAGCCGAACCTAAACCTGCGCCAATGAAAGCAAATAACATAATCGTCATGTTTGAAACAAAAGGCATAAAAGCAAATGCAATAGATACAGTAAACATAGCGCCAGATGTTACACCCATTATAGAGGGAGAAGCAAGTGCATTTCTCGTCATCCCTTGCATTATCGCACCTGAAACAGCAAGACTTGCTCCGATAAAGGCTGCCGCAAGCGCTCTCGGCAAACGTAAACGATAAACGATTTGATGAGCGGTTGAAGTACTATCATAATGAAAAATCCCTTGCAAAACAGTTGAGAAGTTAATGTCAGCGACACCTAGTATGATGGACATGCAAATAGAAAAAAACAGCAAGATGAGTCCAATAATAATAACTAAAGTTGCTGCTTTTGGTCGAAATACCGTTGCTTTTTCACTTTCTATAGAATGACTTTTACTCATGAAGAACCCACTTTCCAATTAGGTAAAATAAAGATAATAATAATATGTAAATTGTCGAATAATAAATAACGGTGGTAAACTTTTTAATTAATTCTACTATAAAATTAGTTGAAAATCGATATTTATATTGAAAGTGATAATCGTTATCATTTATAATCTAGTTATATCATATTAGGAGGATACATAATGAACAACCGTAAAGTGAAGTTTGTATTATTTACATGCTTATTACTTGTCTTCACAGTGTTAGCAGCATGTGGAAATAATCCTGAATCCGTGATAAAAAATAATTCTTCCGATAATTTTAGGAATTCCTTATTTTCTTGCCATTCGTACTAATTTAAGTTGGATTGATTGTTTTTTGTGTACACTAAATAAAACCTGCTTACCTATAATTTTTTTCAGGTCTTATTACCTATTCAGTTTCCTAGGCTTATGTTGTAAATGAAAGATACAGTCGTTTAAAAGTAGGAAACCAAGGACTATGATTTCCAAACTTTAAGTAAATTCTTCGGGAATGCTTTACCAATTTTGCAGCTAATGTAATCAAATTCTGGATAACCGTTTTTACTCGGCGACGGAAGACCTTTCTTTTAAGCGGCGCATCCCCTGATTTCAGGCTTTCTTGGCCAATAATCCGAAGGAGATTGTAGGTTAAACATCCAAGATGTAAGATTAATTCATTGGTGGCAAATTTCCCAGAAGGGAAACGTTCTAGGTCTAAATCCGTTTTTAATTCACTGTGGAATTGTTCACAAGTGGCATGTTCGTGATAAAGGCTAATTATTTCCTCTGTTTCATTAGGTAGGGTAGTCCAATAGCTCTCAAACTCAACATCTGGGATTAAGAGGATTTGGCCGTTTTTATCAATCGTTCTTTCTGTTACTTTATAGACTTGGCGAATGGCTTTTTTCATTCCCTTTGGAGTTGTTTCTAAAGCACCATAGAATACACGTTTTCCTTCTCGCTCCTGAACGCATTTACCGAATTGTTCAGCTACCATGAGCCAGTTTTCAGGCTTTTCACGGCGAGGATTTCGTTTAATTATGAAATCGGCCTTTTCATTCACACAAACTTTTAGGTTTTCGACACTATCGTTTCCTGCATCCATACGGACCAATAACGATAGATCAGTAATCATCCGAGAATATATAATACTTTTCTCGAGAAATTTCTCAGTATCCTTTTGAACGTGTGTGCTTCCCTCCCGAAGTTCCACATTTACAACGTAGCCTTCTTGACCCAAATAGGAGAAGTTAGGGGAATACCCGTCACATCCTTTGTATGTGCGACTAACCCCTTCTTTCTTAGTATTTGAGTTATCAAATGGCGATACATCAATATCCAGAGGTACGTATGATTTTTTGTCACTAGTAATTGTTGGAGTGACAGGAGAATCAAATTGCCGTATTAGTTTAGCCGATTCTTCCAGAACAATGGATTTCCATCCAGTCACCTTGGCAATTTGATCGAGTCGTTGCCGTAGTGTGGGACTTGATGGAACCACTTGAATATCCAATGCACGATAAAAGAAGGGATCATCTCGAAATTCTTCGATATGGTCGAAATCATTCTTACCTTGGCACAATAGACCCACATAAGAAGTGGTAACATCCCCATTAAGAATGGCCGGAGACGACTTGATTTCTGGGACCTTTAAGGATGAAAAACGTTTGTAAAATTTTGTTTTTGATAAAAGCAAACCTATTAAACCTAGACCCGAATGGGTCGTTAATGTATCATCGGAATCTTCTAAAATAAACTTAACCAATTTCAACACCTGCCTGGTGAAATAAAATTATCAACATAAATCAGCTGATAACATTATTATATCAGGATTTGTGGGCACATTTATTATTAATTACGTCACGGACTCAGGATAATAATAGTAAGGAAGATAATGGAAATAAAGAGAACGGATCTTCCGAAAGCGAAGGATCGTACAGTAACAGATGCAATCGGAAATGAAGTAACAGTTCCAGCAGAGCCTAAAAGTGTTATTGGTTCTTATCTAGAAGATGACTTAGTAGCCTTAGGAGTTACTCCAGTTGCACAATGGTCCATTCAAGAAGGAAAAGGAGTGCAAGATTACCTTCAAGAATATTTAAAGGATGTTCCAACTATTGATTCTGCATTGCCATACGAAGCAGTATCTAGCTTTACTCCTGATTTAGTATTAATGTCTTCAGCTTCAGTAGTAGAAGGGGCGAAATATGATCAATATGCGAAGATTGCTCCAACATATGTAGTTGCCAAAGAAAATAATAATGACTGGCGTACTAGATTACAAACAATAGGGGATGTAGTAGGGAAAAAAGAGGAAGCAGAAAAAGTACTAGCTGACTATGATAAAAAAGCAGAAGAAGCAAAAGGGAAAATTCAAGAATCCATTAAGGATGAATCAGCAGCAGCAATCTGGCTTGTATCCAATCAATTATTTATTGTAGGAGAAAATGTATCAAGCGGTGCGGTATTATATGGAGATTTAGGGTTGAAAGTACCAGAAGTTGTAAAAGAAATTTCTGCTACAGCAACAGGTAACTGGTCAGCGATCTCATTAGAAAAATTAGCACAACTTGATGCAGATCATCTTTTCCTAATTAACAGTGATGGAGAAGGAGCAGAAGTATTAAAAGATTCCTTATGGTCCAATATTCCGGCCGTGAAAAACGGAAATATTTACGAATACAGCCCAGACTCAAGCTGGCTATACTCCGGTCCAATCGCTAACACACAAATCATTGACGACGTTGTGGAAAGTTTAGTGAAATAAGAGTATATACTCTTTGATTTTGTAGTGGAGGAAAGCAGGGGAACGGTTCTACTGAGGACATTTCTCTAAATTATAAACGCCAAGAAAAAGGGATGAATACTTTTTCTTGGCGTTTTATTTTTTCTAGGAATTTTAGTTTAAACAAATAAAACTCCATGAATTGTCCTCACAAGAACCGTTCCTATGATTCCCTTCTTCTATAATATCGAAATCTTGAAACGAGCATGTCCATTACGATTTGATAGATAAAGGAGTGGGTTTGGATATCTGTTTGATGTGGGAAGAGAATGGAATCGGCAACAAAATCGTAGTCATTTACCTTTGGATTGGAGGAGATGACGACGATTTTTGCTTTTGTGTTTTTAAATACATTTTTCTTAGGTGTTCCTGCCCGAAGTTGCTGTTTTTCTAAGAAGTTTCCTGAATTAGAAAAAATAATGATTAGCGTATCCTCTTCTGCTTCTGCAATGTATTCCTCTTGTTTAATATCGCTTTGAAAGGTTACAATAAATTTCCCATTATAAGCTAATTTATATTGTAGATCAAAGGCCGCTGATTCTGAGAATAATAAGCCAAATGAAGCAACATTTTTGAAATGAAGGATATCCCTTGCTAGTCTGTCAATAGCTTCTAAATCAATTTGCTTTTTGTATGCTTCAATATCTTTTATGATGGCATCAAAGTAGCTTTCTGTCCCTGATTTTTCAATAGAAGACAAGATATTAGAGATATAATTTAAATCATTTTGATATCGGTTCTCAATAAAAGGCGCTGCATCTTTTAAGTCAAAGTAGTCATCAAATCCGATAGAGCGTGCAAATTTCTTTATTAGAGCCTAACTTTGTAGGACTTGTAACGGAAAATGGAACTACTGTTGATTTTCTTGGCATTCCGACAGTTTTAATGACTTATTCTGGAACAGTAATTCCGGCAATTGTTGCCATTTATGTTTATTCTCACTTAGAGAAAATTTTAAAGCGCTTTATTCCAAAAAGCATTCAAATTTTTGCCCTCTCAATGGTTGCGTTGCTAATTATGGTACCCCGGTTTATCCGTTATGCCGCTATTCAAGAAAGATTGATTGGACCGGATGGAACTTATCCTGTGATTGGTCGTTCCAGTACATATCGATTTGGAGCATTTCAAGCTTTGGCTCAAGCAGCGCTGCAAGATTCCTTACCTACTAATGTCACGCCTGCTCAAGTAAGATGTGGTTTAACAGCTGTGGTTGAAAAGGGAATTCGTGCAGCTGGGACGTTTGATGAAAAAGGGTGGCTCTTGCCTGGGGTATGTGGACATCAACCTGCTTTAGCTGAATCCTATATTGGAATTGGAAGTTTATACCTTTGTTTAGCAGTATTTCTACCATTGGGGATTTCTGAAAATGCTGCTTTTTGGAAAGAGAAGGATACAGACTGGAGTAGTAAAAAAATATGGCAAGGGGAAGAAATTGCCATTGATCATAGTATCTAGAATTTCCATCTAGAATGTAAACAGAGTTACTGTAGGTAATAAAAAATTATTTGTTAAATTGGATAAATAAATTACTGATATAAGTCACGTTTTATAGGGAGTTTTTTAGCTCCCTATAAAACGTGTTCCATAAGGTTTTATCAGGAATGTGTAATTTCTTACATGTTCTACTTGAAGCATTGAATGACCTTAACGGATTTACTAATTGCCGAAAAGAAAATTTAAATATCTTTACTATAGAATATCTACAAAAAATGAATCGGTTGCCTCTATTAACCAAGAAAGATTATTATTGGCGAAGAAGATTGGTACGACAAGTGTGGTTGTAACTACGAAAAATGCAAAAACGGATACAATCGTTGTTAGGGTGACGAAATGAATGGTACATTGCTGTTCATTTTACAATAAAAAATAATTTTGGAATAAATCTTATAAAATACGAAGTTATTTCGTAAAGGCTTTTTATAAAGCTCGATTGCTAGAATGGCCAATCAGCGAGGAAGTAGTAATCTCACTGATTGGCCATTTTTATCCCACTTTTAATGGGCAGTCATCCCCACTGTTGGACGTTTGCTTTATTGTTCTTATTTAAATAGAAATACGATGGTTTCCATGAAAGAAAAAAGATAAAAAACATAGTATCATGCTACTTATCCCAATATTCCCCTAAAAAGGAGTCACCATTGCGGTAAAATCGTGGATCATATATGCCAATTCTATTATTATCATCTACAACTACAACAAAGGGTGACCATTTATAAAGAGTAGCTGCAGCAGGATTTTCTGCAAATAACAGATTAAGATCTGCCTCATTGCTAGAAGTAATTCGCTCCACGAAATCAGCCTTTGTTAGAAGCGAATCATTAATAATATCAATTGTATTGTCATTTTTGCCAATAACGGTAAAATGCCAAGGGACAAAGCTGGCGGATAGTGCAAGATCCTGATAATCCGTCTTATAATTTTTGTATAAAATAGAGCCTTGTATAGATTGAATAGCAATATGAAGCACAATTAGCACCCAGCCAATACGGAACAATACATGTGTTTTTACTTTAGGATAAAGCTTGGATCCGATAAATGTTAATAAAAAGATGAACCATATCACTAAATCAACGATAGGAACCGTACCGAAAGTTAATCGAACAGATGAAAATGGTTCGAGATAACCTGTTCCCCATGCATTAAACACATCACTAGTATTGTGGATAAATACTGCAAGAAGTGCAATGAAATAGGATTGAATTCCCTTTGTTTTAAATACCAAACGATTGATAATGTAAAAGAATAATGCCCATAGAGGAGCTAGAAAAATAGAGTGCGTAATTCCTCTATGCCACATCTGATATTGACCAGTAGTATCCCAAAGCTGTGATATAACATCAATATCAGGGATTTGACTGGCACCTATGGATGTAATAAGAAGGGCATATTTTTGTTTCTTATTCATTTTTTCTTTATTGACACTTTGATAGATTCCGACTCCAAATAAGGTATGTGTAATAGTATCCATATTTCCCCCGCTCTTGCAACGAATAATCTTTACTTTATCCCACTTTGACAGTAAAACTCCCTCCTCAAGCTCATGAGAATAAGAGGGAGATAGGTGGGAGATCAACTGTCCGTAAAGGTCCGATTGGTTCAACTAACCATCAGTGGGATGAAGGAAAACCCCCACTGATGGAAGTTTCACTTTATTTTCTCTAATATTTCAATATATAGTTCGTTTTTGGTGGATGTTCTTTTATTCATCTTTACAAGGTGATACATCACAATGATGAAAAAGAAAATCCATGTGAATAGTTGTACAAAGAAATCAAATTCAGCATTTACTGTAATTTCTATGCTGAATATCCTCGGATTTTGAATGAAATACAAAAGGACTCCAGCGAATAGAGTAGAAAAAATAGCCATAATTGTGGCGGGAAGGGAGACTGTATTTCTTTGTGCCCTAAAATAGGCTAGTAAAAGCTCTCTTTTCTCCTTATCGATTTTAGTAAAGGCCTCTTTTATAAGCTCAAGGTTATCCACAAGATTATATTTTGGCTTGATGTCTTTAAAGAGATTTTGTTCTAGTCTTCTGCCGCCATTTCCTCCATCATCAACCCATTCTAAAAGGTTTTTATAATGTTTCTTTTTCCATCTTGTTTCACTATTAGAAAGAAGTTGTAAGAAGCTATCTAAAAGAAACATAATAAAGACAGAAAGTAGAATCGAAAAAATCCCATTGATAGCTGGTTGATTTAATACTTCCATTGCACTCATTATTGCTAATCCTAAAAATAATACAATAAAAATAAAAGTAGCCCATAGTATTCTGTTCATAAAATCATCACCAATACATGTTAATTTAAGTAATATTTAACTTTACTTTCATTATAGCAATTTATTGGAGGGAAACATAGGGACGGTTCGAGACTACTAAAATACGGCATAAATTGACGATTAAAAATAGCATAGTATTAAAATGGGATATTGTAATGGATTTCCGAGACGATTGCCATGCTTTCTGGGGCTATTTCGAATTTTCTCGCAGCTCCCATCGGAGTCGAGCGGGCGCCTTTCCAAACAAATCTTATTTTTATTTTTAAATAGGCTTGCTCTTCATTTCTTTCGAAAAAAAGACTTTTTTTAGTGCTCACATTCATTACACCTCATAGCAGAAACGGTTTCTCTTAAGAAAAAGGAAATGAGTCGAAATATATAGGTATAATTAACTATTGTTCCAATAAAAGGTATACCGTTCATTTTATTTTATGGTAATATTGTACTATTGTTGAAAAAATTTAATAAGAGGAGATGGGGAAATGAGAGAAGTAGTATTTTCGATGAATTTATTATTCTTTTGGATTAAGGGAAAAGTAGAAGTCGATAGTAGGTTTGTGAAAACAAATCTATCAAACACAATATTAGGATTTATTCCAGCAGGTAAAGACCAACAAAGCATTCCTTTAAAAAATATTTCTGGGGCTATTTTATCATCAAAATATCATATTAAACGCATTCTTTTAGGACTAATTATATTTTTTATAGGATTAGGTTCTTTAAGTTCCAGTATTTTTGGATTGATTATACTCCTAATAGGTGTAGGGATTGTTGGGAATGGTATACAAACTATACTTACAATTGAAAAATCAGGGACAACCAATGTTATTAGTGTTCCTTTTTTTGAAAAACAAAAGATGCAATTATTACAGGATAGTATACATAATGCCTTAGCAGAAGATACAGATAAAACAGATCTAAATTTATTTTTTGATAAAAAATCGCAAGAAGTATAAATTTATTTTCATGAGATTAGTGCTATTGTATCCATATTATTAATTGCAAAATGTGGCTTCTAAAAAGCTGTATACAAGTCTTTTTAGAAGCCCAATCAATTTTAAGCTATCAAAATTCAATCGAAATCCAACTGACTCTCATCACAAGAACGCCCTTTTATCTCTCTCAAACTTCGAATGAAACGACTTTGCCTTCGTTCACTGCAATCAACCCATAGTCTGTTATCTTTAGGGCGGGACTTACAGGCAAGGAAAGGGTACTTAAAGACATGATTACGTTGTAATGTTCATACCCTAATGACTTTAAAGCATCTGTTAACTTTTCTACTTGAGAAGCAATGACTGCTAAAGGTTCTTCAGAAAGAATGCCTCCAACTGGTAGTGACACCATGGAAAGGATCTCTCCATTATGCACACAGCATATACCGCCTTGGTTTTTGATGACTTCATTTGCAGCGAGTTGCATGTCTTCTTTATTTTTCCCTACAACTAATAAGTTGTGATTATCATGGGAATAGGTGGTTGCGACAGCCCCTCTCTTTAGAATGTCTCCACCAATTAGGCCATGGGCTTTATTTTGATTTTTTCCGTAACGTTCAAATGTTTTCACTAAACAATAAGAGCTATCCATCCATTGCAATTTACCCGCCTTCACAGCCAGTGTATCTTGTCTTTCTTCTGTAAAAGTAGAGCCATTTTGCACATGAATGGTACGAACGGTTACACTATTCTTATCTGTGTCTATACGCACTTCAAAATCTTCTTCATGAAGTGGTGAGAGTTTTACACTTTCATAGAAAGAGGCAGGAAATTGTTTAGAACGGGCGCTCTGCACATATGGTAGTTTTTTATCAAACACCTTTTCGCCATCTTTATACACAGCATCAATGGAAAAGTCCGCTATATTACTGACTACCACAAAATCAGCGATTTTACTTGGTGCAATGACCCCTCTATCATACATTCTCATTCGTTGAGCAGGAGTATAGGTGCAAGCATAAATGGCATCCTCAATAGACAGTCCCATCGAAATAGCTTTCTTCAGTAATACATTTAAATGACCCCTTTTTTGAAAGGAATCAGCCATAACATCATCCGTAACAAAGCAGAAATGTTCTTTTACTGGATTTTCGATGAGATACTCGATTACTTCTGGTGTCATCGATTTCTCTTGAATTTCTAAAAACATCCCAATTCCAATTCTTTCCTTCATGCCCTCAACTGTTTGGTGAGTATGGTCAGAACCAACGCCAGCGAATGCTAGGCCTTGTAATTCCACATCTAACAATTTAGGAACATGACCTTCAATGATTAGTTCAGGATAGTTTTCGCGAACAAAATCTAGAATTTGATTGGTTTTGCAATCAGGCTTTGTAAGAACATCATAGTAATTCATAATTTCGCCTAAACATTTGATAGTTTCTGTCTGCAACAACTCTTCCATATCTTCTATATCAATGGAACCACCTGTAGTTTCCATTGAAGTAGCAGGAACAGAGCTTGGGATACCGTAAAACATATCGACCACTTCATTTTTGCTTGCTTTTATCATTTCTTTCACACCAGAAATTCCAAATACATTGGCCATTTCATGGGGTTCCGGAATGATCGTTGTTACCCCATTTTTTATTAATCCGTAGGAAAATGTTGCAGGTGTTACCATTGTACTTTCGATATGCAGATGAATATCAATTAAGCCTGGTACAATGTATTTTTCAGCAGCATCAACAATCTCCCTTGCTTGGAAAAATTCTTGCCCCTTTTTTCCGATATAAAAGAACTTACCATCCTTGATGGCAATATTTTCTTTTCTAAATTGTTTAAAATAACTATTGAATACTGTTCCGTTTAAAACGAGTGTATCAACTTGCATGAAAACCCCCTCCTTTATTCCACAAGCACCATTTGATTTTGTGGAATAATTACCGTTACTTCTTGTCCGTTTTTAAATGGTTGAACCATTTCTTTATTAATCGTGAAATTACCGAGGGCCGTTTCCACCACATATTGATAGCTTCTGCCAAGGAATGTTGTAATTTTGATTGTTCCATTCATGCCGTTTTTTGGGATAGCGGTTGAGCTTGGTTCCATCATAAAATCATCGGGGCGGATGGCACCAACTTTTTTATTTGGATTTTCCATATGGGCATGGCGATCTATTCTAAATACTAATCCAGCTTTTTCAAGTTCGATATAATCCTTGTGATCGGTGCGTTTATCAAATGTAATAAAGTTTTTAAATCCAATAAAGTCAGCGACGAATTTCGTTTCTGGATATTTATAAATGGTTGCAGGGTCGCTTAGCTGTTCAATGACCCCTTTATTCATAATCGCAACTTGATCTGATATGGAGAAGCATTCCTCTTGATCATGAGAGACATAAACTGTAGTTATTCCAAGTTCCTGCTGAATTCTGCGGATCTCGACTCTCATATTAACGCGAAGGTTCGCATCTAGATTACTTAACGGTTCATCAAATAATAGAATGTCTGGTTCGATAACTAACGCTCTTGCAATCGCAACTCGTTGTCTTTGACCACCAGATAATTCGCCAGGAAAGCGGTGTTCAAATCCTCTTAAGTTTACAATTTCTAGCATATTTTGAACCCGTTTCTCGATTTCCTTTTTGCTAACTTTACGTAAACGCAGGCCGAAAGCAATATTGTCAAAAATGGAAAGATGGGGAAAGAGTGCATAGTTTTGAAAAACAAAGCCAAAATTCCGTTTGTTCACAGGAACCTTTGTATAATCTTTATCTTGAAAAATAAATTTTCCTTCACTCGCTTCTAAAAAACCAGCAATCAAGCGCAAAGTCGTTGTTTTTCCACAACCACTTGGTCCTAATAAAGAAACAAGCTGTCCTTTTTCAATACTTAAATTAAAATCTTCTAATATATTTTTCTTTTCATAAGCGACAGATACATTTTCTAAAGTAAATAAAGCCATTTTTATCCTCCATTATCTTTTCGTGAAATAAGACAAGCCCATTAATCTTTCGACTGCAAACATAAAGATGGCAGTAAGGAACATTAATAGAACAGAGATGGCTGCTACAGTAGGGTCAAAGTAATTTTCTACATAGAGCAGCATTTGAATAGGGAACGTACTTACACCAGGTCCAGTCATATAAACGGATATATCTACATTATTAAAGGACTCTAAAAAGGCAATCATGACAGCTGCAATGATACCGGATTTAATATTCGGCAATACCACGCTAAAGAATGTTCCGATTCGAGTCCCGCCAAGACTAAGTGCTGCTTCTTCTATAGAAAAATCAAAGTTTGCTAGACTAGAAGAAATCACACGAATAATAAATGGCAGCATGATGACCGTATGACCGATAAATAGGGATAAATAAATAGGAAGGTTGTAGGTCACAACAATATAGCGTAAAAAAGAGAAACCTAGAACAATTCCTGGAATAAGAATCGGAGAAACAAAGATAGCATTGATGATTCCTTTGCCAGCAAAGTTGAAGCGGCTCAGTGCATAAGCTGCTGGTACTCCGAGTAATAAAGCTAAAATATTTCCAGCTAGGGAAACAATAATGGATGTTTTAAAGGTGCTTAAAAACATCTCGACTTTAAAAATATTTTCATACCATCTAAAGGAAAACTCTTCTGGAGGGAATTTCAGAATGCTTCCACTCTCAAAAGAGGTAATCGATATTATTACAAGTGGTCCAAGTAAAAAAATAAAAACGAGGATAGTAAATAGGGCCAATCCTCTATGTTTTTCCTGCATACACGTTTACCCCTTTGGATTTAGTTTTTTTGCAACACCATTCATGATTGCAATAATGATAAAGGTACAAATAATCATTATTGTTGCTACAATGGAGGCAAGCTTCCAATCATTTAGGGTAATTGCATTTTGATAAAGAAAAGTGGAAATAACCCGTTGTTTTCCACCTAGTAAAGCAGGTGTTGTATACGCAGTAAAGCTTCCTACAAACACTAAAATACTCCCAATAACAAGGCCAGGAACACATAATGGCACAATGATTTTCATAAATGTCGCAATTTTGGAAGCACCAAGGCTTTCTGCTGCACGCAGTAAATCACTGTCGATATTCTCCATTACGCCGACGAGTGTTACGATTATTAATGGAAGAAAAAGGTGAACCAGACCGATAATAATGGCATTTGGCGCATATAAAATGTTCAGTGGTTCTTGAATAAGGCCTAGGTTCAATAACGTTTTATTTAGCACGCCATTCTTCCCAATAATAATCATCCAACTAAAGGAGCGAACAACAGGGCTTGTCAGCAATGGGAAAATGGTAAACAACAAGAGAATGGCTTTCCTTTTGCTAGGTAGCTTTGCAATATAATAGGAAACCGGAAAACCAATTAAAATACAGATAAAGGTAGTGAGTAAACTAACGCGTAAAGTAGTAAGTAGGATATCGATAAAGTATTTATCCTTAAAAAAATCGATATACCCTTGTAAACTAAAGGTTCCTTCGTCATTGAATGTTGTCCCAATCATAGAAAGGATTGGAATTACTAAAAAAATCGTTAAAAATAATACACCAGGTAACAAGAGTAAATATAAATATCGTTTCTTCAAGACGTCACTCCCTTTCCTCAAAGTGACCATTTAAAATGTCGATAAACATCTGGAAGAAGGCATCATCATCTACCTTTAAGGAAACATATAAGTTCGATTCCTTATTTAGACGATTTTGGAAATCACAGACGAGTTGACCATCGCATAACTCACTTTTCGTTTCAATATCGACGAAATACTTTTCTGTTTCTACGATTCTTTTGTTTATGGCAATTCCAACTGCTAGTGGATCATGCATAGCACAAGCATGGATTCCATAGCGGTTATAGTATTTCTGTTGATAGTCATTTGTGCTTTGCGTAATATAATCTTTTAAAGGTTTATCCATTATTAAATCAAGATGGTTTTTCGTTAAAAGTGCTTTTCTTGTTACATCCAGACCAACTTGAGTGATGGAAGAAAAGCCTGCATGTAAGACAATTTTTGCCGCTTCAGGATCAACATAGCTGTTGAATTCGGCAGTTGGCGTCACATTGCCAGGTCCTTTTACTACACCACCCATGAAAATAACTTCCTTTACGTGATTCGTAATTTGCGGGCATTTTTTAACGGCTAGTGCTAAATTCGTTAATGGTCCAGTCATCACCAATGTTACTTCACCAGAAAAGCTTAAAATGGAATTAATCAAAAAGTCAGGAGCAAAGCCGTCACTCACAGGGTGAGTAACAGCTGCCTCCTTTAGTGCTCCGCCTAAACCATCTTCTCCGTGAATGCGGTGTTCAAAGAAAGCTTCCCGAAGGAGGGGAGTGGCAGCACCCTTTATAACAGGGATATGATCAGCTCTAACTAAATCTAGTATTTTACATGTATTTGTAGTGGCTTGTTCTAAGGAGACATTTCCATTCACGGTTGTAATCCCCAAAATATCAAATGCTTTACTTTTTACTGCTAGTAGAATACCAATTGCATCATCAATGCCAGTGTCTACATCCAATATTAGCTTTTCTTTCATGATGACCCTCTTTTCTATTATTGAACTAGCTCTCGGTTCCAGCGATCAATCCAACCTTTTAAGTTATCATTGATAAATTTCATATCTAATGTGTGTAAGCTTGCAATAACATCTTCTCCATATGTTAGCCCTTTAGCTTCTTCTTCTGTTAGTACAACCTCCGTATTTACGGGAGAATCTACTTTATTTTTTGCAGATTTCTCTTGTGCGTCTTTTCCTAAAATATAGTTGATGAACTTTTCAGATAGTTCCTTTTGGTCTGTATCTTTTACGACGTTGATTGTATTCATAACAGCATATCCGCCTTCAGCTGGAGTAACAAATTCAGCATTAGGTACTGCTTCTTGTAAATCTGCAAAATACATCTCCATGATGGGACCAGCTGCAATTTCTCCTTGAGCAAACATGTTTACATATTCAGAAGTCTGTCCATATTCTTTAACAACGCTTGGCATTAATGATTTTAACTGTTCAAAAGCTTTATCTTCGTTAAAAGTCGGTTCACCGCTAACTAAGGAAGCCGTATCTACGATCATTGGTCCTGTAGTTGATGTAATGCTTGGTATGGTTATTTTTCCTTTTAAATCATCGCTCCATAGGTCTTTCCAAGAAGTAATTGGGTTTGTTACTTCATCTGGATTATAAGCAATTCCGAATTGAGCAATGGTGTATGCAGGACCATATTCTTCACCAAGCGGAGCTTTTGCTACTTCATAAATATTATCTAGATTAGACAGCTTGCTACGATCAATTGTTTCAAATAAATTATCTTCAATTCCTTGCTGTGCATAATAGTCAGAAAGGAAAATGACATCTACATCGGAATTTCCTTGTCTTACTTTATTTAAGCGATCTGCATTATTACCAGTATCCAAAACGATTTCTACATTATTTTCTTTTTCGAATGGTGCATAAATTTCGCTGCGGAAGAAATCTTCATTAAAGCCCCAAGTGGAAACGACTAGTTTTTCCTTCTTTTCTTTACTGCCGTTTGATGCGTCATCTGAGCTACAAGCAGCTAATAGTAAGAAGGATGATGCTGCAACTGCACTAACTAATTTTTTTATTTTCATTTTTGAACCCCTCCGAATGATTTTTTAGGTTTGGTATACTATCTTTCAAGTAAGCTATAAAAAAAATAAAAAAAGACAAGCTTAAATAGAATTATCCTTCTACTTAAGATTGTCTTTTCTTTGTAAACAAAGATTAAACTTATCTTGTGTATATAGTGGCGTTCTACTTAGATAAATCCAAGAAGAAATCCAAGTTTAATTTTTATCTAATACAATGTTTGTAAAAGCAAGCTGTGTGAAAGAATCATAATCCCTAAGAATTGCTTCGATATTCCAATTTGTATCTACTTCTAAATGTTCTTTTAGCTTCTTCTTAAAAAGTAAGGACAGATGAAAGTCAACCTCTTGTTTAAGGCTGGGCACTTCTCCTTCCAAAGCAGCAGAGCGCGAGGCGCGAGGATGCTTCGCATGAAGTGTTATGACATTCTGATCGATTGTCACTTTTAGCAATGTCGTACCAGCACCAAATAATTCCTTAGAAATTTTATTGTATACCTGAGATAAAAATCTCTTCATTTCATTTGTGTCGATGATAACTCACCTGCCAAACTATTGATATTGGTTATTATACATATCATTTTTTGATATTTCAATAGAATGTGCGGATTTTGGTGAAAAAAATATTATTTTGTCGTTTTTTCTATAGTTAAAGAAGTAAAAAAACGAACTTTATAGGAATCGGAGGGTCGGTTCTTCTGTTTCCCTATAGAGCATACTAGCAGGAACAGAATAGAGTTTTTAGTATCTTTATTGCAATTTTAATATTGGTAAAATTGCGTATATTCATAACTTTATTACATTATCTTTTATTTTTCTAGTGTGGGGTAAGATTTTTTAACATTATTTTAGATTAAACGAGAGAATGGAAACTGTAGGTCGTAAATTGGAATGACGAAAGTTTTTGGTCGAATAAGTAAATGAAAAAATTGTGCATGCTTTCGATGAAATTATTTTGCCTACTATAGGGGAAGTAAAGTGAATGTAAGCAATACTTGTTGATTTATCCTATTCTTAACGGTCGGTAAAACCTCGGCTGATGGAAGTCTTCATTATAAGAGATAAAAAAAATAGAGATTTTTATAATATTGGTTAAGGAGCTAATTTTATCGGTTATTAACTGAGGTTTTGTGCAAATGAACAAGGAATTTTGGTTGATTTATCAATTGTTAAAGGGCTTTCAATAGAATAGGATGAAAACGTATTCAATGTGGTCTAGTTGCAAATGGTTTATAAGGGGTATACAACAATTTGTAAGCAGTAGAGAAACAAGAGCGGAATACAGGATGATATTTTTAAAGGGACTATTGATTGGGAGATTCGGATGTAATAGGCCGTTATTGTAAAGAGTAATAGATTAGGAGGATTATTTATGGCAACTGGGTTAGATATTAGTTGGATTGGAGCCTTGTGTGGATTGGCGCTGGCAATTATTTTAATTTTGTTTAAGTTAGCCCCAACCTATTCACTTATTTTAGGAGCAATCGTTGGAGCATTTATTGGTGGTGCTAATTTTACAGAAACAATTACTATTTTAGTATCAGGGACACAAAGTGTACAAGGAACGGTTATCCGTATTATTGCTGCAGGTGTTTTTGCGGGTGTTATGATGGAATCTGGGGCAGCAGAAACAATTGCCAAGTTTATTGTAGATAAGCTCGGTGGAACGAAAGCAATGCTATCTTTAGCATTAGCTACGATGATTATTACAGCTGTAGGTGTATTTATTCCAGTAGCGGTACTGATTGTTGCACCAATTGCACTGTCTGTAGCAAACAAAATGGGCTATTCTAAAATTGCGGTCTTAGTTGCGTTGTCTGGAGGTGGGAAAGCAGGAAATATTATCTCTCCTAATCCCAATACAATTGCCGCGGCAGGCGGATTTGAGCTTGATGTTAACCAAGTGATGATTGGAGGACTGATTCCAGCTATTTTTGGTGTTGTGGTAACAGTAATCCTTGCATCTCTAATCAAGTATAAAGGAACTAAAGTGACAGATGAGGAGGCCGAGGAGCTAGAAAAAGCGAACGTTTCCAATCTTCCGGCTTTATCTAAGGCTTTAATAACGCCAATTATCGCGATTGTTCTTTTGATGATTAGTCCAATAGGATCAATGCTTGGAATGGAGGTTCTTACGAAGCTGAATATTGACTCCTTGTTTATTTTGCCTTTTGCTGCAGTCGTCGGAACGCTAGCATTAGGTAAAAAAGAGAAGCTTCTAGATTATTGTACAGCTGGCTTAAATAGAATGACTCCAACCATTTTAATTATTATTGGTGCAGGTGCTATTGGTGGATTGATTACTGCTTCAGACTTGCCTACACAAGTAGTTGCATTGGTAGAGTCCTCTGGCATTTCTGGTACATTCCTTGCGCCGATTGCAGGAACTTTAATGGCAGCGGCAACAGCATCTACTTCAACAGGGGTTATTTTGGCAACTGGTTCATTTTCAGAAGCAATATTGAATACTGGAGTTGCACCTATAGCTGCTGCAGTGATGACACATACTGGTGCTACTGTAATCGACCACTTACCACATGGAACTTATTTTCATGTTACCCGTAATGCTATGAACATGAGTATGGCAGACAGAATGAAAGTGGTAGGGTATGAAAGTATTGTTGGCTTAACCATGACTATTGTAGCAATAATCCTATACGGATTTATCTTATAAAACGAGGTGGAAGCAATGGGGAAAACATTTTTATTAGCTCCTGATTCATTTAAAGAAAGTATGACAGCCAAGGAAGTTTGCGTTGCTATGGAAATAGGGATAAAAAGAGCGATCCCTGATGCAGAATGTATTCATGTACCAATGGCAGATGGTGGTGAGGGGACTGTTCAATCTTTAGTAGATGCAACAGGCGGAACACTAGTTACGAAGGAAGTTACAGGACCTCTTCAAACGGCGGTTTTAGCTCAATATGGTATTTTAGGAGACGGAAAGACGGCTGTTATTGAAATGGCATCTGCTAGCGGAATCCATCATGTTACTAAGGAAACCAAGAATCCTCTTATTACAACCACTTATGGGACAGGGGAACTAATAAGGGAATGTATAGAGCAAGGAATTACTGACATTATACTGGGAATTGGCGGAAGCGCAACTAATGATGGTGGCACAGGAATGGCCGCAGCGCTTGGTTATAAATTTCTTGATGAAGATGGAAATGAACTGTTATTTGGTGGTGGGTATTTAAATGAACTAGTTACAATCGATGATTCCAATGTTATTCCACAGTTGAAAAATGTGAATATTTTGGTTGCATCAGATGTAACGAACCCTTTATGTGGGGAAAATGGAGCATCAGTTGTCTTTGGTCCGCAAAAGGGTGCTACACCAGAGATGATTGAGATTTTAGATAGAAACTTACGTCACTACGCTAAAAAGGTAAAAGCGCATCTTGGAATGGATATAGTAAACACGCCTGGTGCGGGGGCTGCAGGTGGTCTTGGAGCAGGTTTACTGGCTTTCACTAATTCAACAATGAAGAAAGGTATAGAGATTGTAATCCGGATTAACCCCCGAATTTTGGACAATAACTCTCTTATTCTTTCATTTCCTCAGTTTTTTATTTTATAGATTTCTTTCATTATTCTTCAAAAAGGCCATGTTGCTTGACATGGAGCCTCTGCGGGCATGATTCTCCTGCCAAGAAGCCAGCTGTTTTACAACATTGGCATCGCCGAACGAGGCTATCATGCCCGCCACTCCAAATCAAGCTGATGCTTTGAATGAATACATCCATTACACTCGAACCTCCTTGATCACCAATGAATCTTGTTTTTGATAGAATTCCTTTGGTGACAAATCTAGTATACTAGAATGC
This sequence comes from Niallia alba, assembly GCF_012933555.1. Lineage (GTDB taxonomy): Bacteria > Bacillota > Bacilli > Bacillales > Cytobacillaceae > Niallia > Niallia alba. The sequence continues at coordinate 4,426,143 of NZ_JABBPK010000001.1, read as the reverse complement.
ATACGTCTCTCGTTGTAGAACTCCATAAAATTCATGACTTCTTGATATGCTTCTGTGTAGGTTTCAAACTGCCATCTGGATAGGCAATCGTCCTCAAAAATGCGATGGAAAGACTCAATATGAGCATTCATATTTGGTGTTCTTGGTGGAATTCTTTCGTGCTCAATTTTGGAATCTTCACAAAACTTTTCAAAAGTATGGGAAATAAACTGCGGTCCATTGTCTGTTCGGATTACAGGTTTTTCCAATTCATCATATTGTTGGCGTTTTAATAATGCCCTTTTCAGTGTCTGTTTGACATCATCTCCAGTGCAGCTTAATCCCATATGATAGGTAATGATGCCCCTGTCATAAACATCGATGATGGACATGACAAAGAAAAAGCGATCCTCACCTTCGATAAAGCCATATTTAATGTCAGCTTCCCATAGCTGATTAGATCTTGTAATAATGCGATTTCTTGCTAGTTTCCTAGGGTATGAGACTTTCTTTTGGCGCTGTGGGCGTAAGATGCCCAATTCTTTACAAATCCGGTATACTTTTTTCTTGTTAATTTTAAGTTTGTATTTTCGCCTTAAGACCTTAGTGAGTTTGCGATAACCATAGTTATAGCAATCACCGGCAATCTCTTCTAGTAGAAATTCTTTAATCTGTTCGTCTGATATCTTTTGACCGTCCTCTTGGATCGAATAACCTGGTGCTGGACGTCCCTCACTTACTTTTTTCTCCTCAACACGATAATTCTTTTGATAATAGTATGTGGATCGAGGAATACCTATGATTTTAAGCACCTTTGAAATCGAGTAGCCTTTTTGAATCCATTTGTTAGCTACTTCATGCTTTTCAGCAAGTGAGGGTTTTTCTTTTTTATAAGATCCCTCAGGATCGCTATTTCAAGGTCTTTTTCACCTAATAACATTTTAAGTTTTTCATTTTCTTTGGATAATTCTTTGGAGTCTATATCTGGCAGCACAGCCACATCTACTTCACCAAATTTACCATCTTTGTATTCACGAACCCAGCGACTAACCATATTGGGATTCAGATCATACCGGCGAGCTACAAGGGTATTCTTCCCTGTGTCTTGGGCTTCCTTGATGACTTGTAATTTAAATTCTTTAGAATGTTTTATTCGTTTCATGATGTCAGCCTCCTTGGTACATTAAGCAGTATAATAAATATTACTCTTATTGTCCAAGTTCATTTTGGGGCTTATGAGAATCGAATATACAAATTTAAAAGAAAAGTTGAAAGCGGCAGATTATTGTTTTACAGGAGAAGGCGGCATTGACTTTCAAACAAAATTTGGTAAAGCACCATATGGAGTTTCTCAAGCTGCTAAAAGTGTGAACAATGATATGAAAGTGATCGCACTGGCAGGTTATATTGGTCAGGACGTGGAAGTTTTGTATGAAGAAGGCTTTGACGCTATTTTTGGAATCGTCCCTGGAGCAGCTTCCATTGATACGTTGCTGGCTCAGGGAAAAGTAAATGTTGCACGAACCGCTGAAAGCATTGCTAGACTATTAAAATAGCTAAGAAAGAAGAAAAATTAATTATGCAAGCTTTTGGTAGAAGCTGTTCCTTTGACTTGGGAGCAGCTTCTTCACTTAATACGATTAATTAACATAAAGATTAGTTCTAAAAGATCCAATATATTCTTAGGATCTTTTCCTGTAATTTTGTGAATTCTATTTAATCTATAGTTTAATGTATTTCTATGCACAATAAGTTGGCTGGCTGTTTCATTCATGTTCATATTGCAGTTAAGATAAGCCTGGAGGGTCTTAATAAGTTCATCGTTTGTTTCAAGCAAATCTGATTGAGGGGCTGTTTTTTTTATTTTTCTCAAAGAATAGGATAGATCGGCAATAAATTCACAATCAGCATAAAAAATAACTTTCTGATGAAAAAATAATCCCTTTAATACTTTTAAAGCTAATTTTGTCTGAAGAAACCCATCAGCAATCTTATCATTTATTTTACTTATGGAAATGAAGACGTCTTGATACTTAGCTAACTGCTCTTGTAGTTCTTTTATGTTGTTTGGCTCTTGCACAACTACGCATAGCGTATTTTGATATGGTTGAAAGAAAGGATAGTTGTTGACTATTGACTCATTAACGTTTTTGGGAAATTCAATATACACCAATTGGCTGGGCTTATTTAGGTGAACATCATAGAATAATGCCTGGTCTGTTATGTCTTTTGTATAAATGGTAGTAGGATCTATTAATAAGTTGAAAAAATCATGCTTTATATTCTTTCTCCTATTTTCTTTTTCTGATGCGATGCTTTGTTCGATTAATAACAGAACGGTTGATTTAACTAGTTTTCCGAAGGGACTAGTTTCCTTGATCTCACCGCTAATACCAACTACACCTAAAATATCATCATTCCATTCAATAGGCAGATTAATTCCTTTCTTAACGAATTCTTCATCCTTTTCGATAGGAACGATTTTTTTTTGTTTGATGGCAGCAACTGCACCGTGATGGAGCGTGCCAATCCTCTTTTTATTTCCACTTCCAATGATAATGCCTGTTTTATCCATAATATTAATATTATAAGGAATATCCTTCATCATTTTATTTACAATTTTTTGCGCCTGTTTTGGTGTTAATTCATACATATTAATTGGTTCACCTACCTTTTAAAAAAAGAATAACTATACTCGTTATTATATAGTGTAATCGAGGAAGTATAAAACACAATTAGGACGATTCTTCTGTTTCGTTTGTGGGAAGCAGAAGAACCGTATCATGCACCATTAAAAAGCATCTGAATATTCTTCTTGGAAAAACTGTAAAAGTGCTGGCAAGTTTTTCTGAAATTCTAAGCAAAGTTGTTGTCCTAAAGGAACAGCGTAAATGAGTTTATGGCAAAATGGGCAGATATCCTTTTCTTTAAAAAAATGTTTAACACCTAAAGGAAACGGGTGAGTAGAATTTCCAATAAGAAATTGATAATCATGATGGTGGACACGAAATAAAATTTCTCGTCCCTCAAAACTACTTGAGGGATAGATTTGTATCGCTTCAAAAGGTAATTCTCTAATCGTAAGCATAAAAAAACCAATCCTTTTGTTTTTATTGTATAGTCTTTTTTATAAATTAAACTATATCACTGATTGGGAATGTACTCAAATAGAAGATTTATCCCACTCTTAACGGACAGTAAGATTCCCCCCTCAAGCTTAGGAGAATACGAGGAAGCTAGGTGGGAGATCAACTGTCCGTAAAGGTCCGATTGGTTCAACTAACCATCAGTGGGGAGGAAGGAACACCCCTACTGATAGAAGTTTCACTTTATCCCACTCTTAACGGACAGTAAGATTCCCCCCTCAAGCTTAGGAGAATACGAGGAAGCTAGGTGGGAGATCAACTGTCCGTAAAGGTCCGATTGGTTCAACTAACCATCAGTGGGGAGGAAGGAACACCCCTACTGATAGAAGTTTCACTTTATCCCACTCTTAACGGACAGTAAGATTCCCCCCTCAAGCTTAGGAGAATACGAGGAAGAGAGGTGTGAGATCAACTGTCCGTAAAGGTCCGATTGGTTCAACTAACCATCAGAGGGGAGGAAGGAACACCTCTACTGATAGAAGTTTCACTTTATCCCACTCTTAACGGACAGTAAGATTCCCCCCTCAAGCTTAGGAGAATACGAGGAAGCTAGGTGGGAGATCAACTGTCCGTAAAGGTCCGATTGGTTCAACTAACCATCAGAGGGGAGGAAGGAACACCCCTACTGATAGAAGTTTCACTTTATCCCACTCTTAACGGACAGTAAGATTCCCCCCTCAAGCTTAGGAGAATACGAGGAAGCTAGGTGGGAGATCAACTGTCCGTAAAGGTCCGATTGGTTCAACTAACCATCAGTGGGGAGGAAGAAACACCCCTACTGATAGAAGTTTCACTTTATCCCACTCTTAACGGACAGTAAGATTCCCCCCTCAAGCTTAGGAGAATACGAGGAAGAGAGGTGGGAGATCAACTGTCCGTAAAGGTCCGATTGGTTCAACTAACCATCAGAGGGGGAGGAAGGAACACCCTTACTGATGGAATAAATGGAAAGATGGGTATTGGGGATAATTTGCAAGAAGACACTCAATCTTCGAAACCGGCTTCTTCTGTAATGGAACCAGAAAATCCTTCTAACAAGGAGGAGATAAGTGATAGAATTGAAAGAATTTATTCCTTAGCAAAAGAAGGGAAAACGGATTATGGAACATTTGTTGTTGGCAAAACTAGTCATAGCGAAGTCACAGATATATTAGGAGAACCTTCAAGCAAAACAGATAGCAATCATTCTATTTATGAAGATTATCCTAAGCAATATATAACGATTGGATATCAAAATGATACAGTAACGGATTTTAGAACAAGGAGTATGAGTAAAATGTTTGTGGGAGAATAAATATCCTTTTTGTCTAGTTGGGGGACGAGTCCCCCAACTAGACAAAAAGGCCACCAAGCGAAAGCGCGGTAGCTGGAAAAAATTAAGTATTAAAAAAGAGAGCTTCCTTTTGTAAAGTAGAGTTTGACTAGAAAACTACGAAAAGGAGAGGCTCTCATGAATCAATGTAACATAAAAATGCCATCATTAAAAGAATTGGAAAAAACTTTATTTCGAACACTACAAATGACGTTTCAAGAAATCCTTATTCAAACGTTAGAAAATTGGGATCAAGAGATTGCCAAGCAACGAGACAAAAGAAGATTTGCTTTACGTGATAAACGAGAAATACGATTAGATACAGCGTTTGGAGCTGTGGAGCTGAAGCGTAATTATTATTTTGATCGTGTGACTAAAAAATATATTTGTCTATTAGATCACTATTTACAGTTTCAGGGGAATAAGGGATTTAGTCCGCTACTAGAAGAATGGGGGTTAGAACTAGCGACGAATGGCTCCTCCTATCGAAAGGCGGTGGAAACGTTCGAACAATTTTTAGGCTATTCGGCGATGAGCCACGAAGCATTACGGCAACATCTTCTTCAAACAAGCGTACTTCCCGCTAAGGAAAAACGCCCTTTTCAAAAGGTATTGTTTGTCGAAGTAGATGGATTATATGTGAAGAGTCAAGAAAAGAAAAAGCGTGGATGGGAGTTGAAATTCGCCGCTGTACACGAGGGATGGAAAGAAAACGGAAAGCGAATCAGGCTCCGAAATAAAAGGCATTTTCTTTATGAAGGAAAAGAACCCTTTTGGGAAGCCTTTGAAACGTTCTTACAGAATCATTATGCGTATGATCCTACCCAAACCTTGCTTATTATTAATGGTGATGGAGCAGGCTGGATAACGGCATGTCGGGAGTATTTTCGGGAACGCGCCTTTTTCACCATGGATCGTTTTCATGTCGCTCGTTCGATGAAGCAACTAATGAAGAGCCATCCTCGATACCGCTACATGAAAAGAGCGTTAAGAAACTACCAGGTAGAAACATTACTTCTAGAGTTGAATAGCGCAGTAGGAACAATGGATACACCAGAAAAAGAAGAAAAACTAGAGCATTTCCTTGCCTTTTTAACGCATCATCAGGAAACCATAAAAGATTACCGTAGTTGGTTACAGGAAAAAGGTGTGGACACGACAGCGTATCGTCCAATGGGAAGTGCAGAGGCGATGATGAATCAATTAGCCAAACGATTAAAGAATGGAAGAGCATGGAGCAAAAAAGGAGTCATGAGCATGGCGCGCTTGTGGATTGGATTGAAGGATGACCTATCCATCCAAACGATATATGGGAAATGGGAAAAAGCCACGGAAAAATCAAAGAAAGAGCATCGAGCGAAAAGAAAAATACCCACAAAATTAGTAACAGAAACCGTGCGTCAGAACATGCCATACTTAAATCAAGCGATTGGAAAACCCGTTCACTTTGCCTTACAGGGATTAAAAGGTTTTTAAAAAATGAGAGAATCAACAGTTGGAAGAACAAAACCAATTGGAAAGCGGATACAAACTTAGAGGTTTTACTTTATAAAAAAGGGAGCTAAAAAAACTCCCACAAAAACTTGACTCAATCGAACAAGGAATGAAGGGGTTAAAAAGGTTCATTATAATGTTATAATGACATTATCCAGACTCTGGGTAAAGCTGATCAGGTAAGTTATTATAAAGATGATAATTCTAATCAAATTATTCTTAGCTATGATGCAACTCCTTCTTATCGATTAAGATGGGTATTAGACAAGCCAGACGAAAGTAATAAAAATCCAAAAAAGAAATCAATAAATGGAATAAGCTTCCTCTATTTATAAGTGTCGATCAAGAGGAAGGACGGAGTTCAAGGTTGCCAGAAGTAGAAAGTACCCCTTCAAGTCTGGTGATTGGGAATAAAAATGATAAAGAATATGCTTACAGGATTGGAAGGAAGATTGGAGAGAATGTAAAATCGTTTGGTTTTAATCTTGACTATGCTCCAGTACTTGATATCAATAGTAATTCAGAAAATCCCGTTATTGGTGATAGATCGTTTGGAAATAATGCTGATATAGTTCATGATACGGGGATACAAGTAATGAAAGGTATTTAGGCAGAAAAGGTCATTTCTGTTGTAAAGCATTTTCCGGGTCATGGAGATACCGTAGTGGATTCCCATATTCAACTACCAAAGGTGAACAAATCTTTAACTCAGTTGCAAAATCTAGAACTAATTCCTTTTGAATATGTGATTAATAATGGAGCCGATGTTGTGATGGTAGCGCATATTTTACTACCAAAGCTCGATAAAACCTATCCGGCATCTATGTCAAAAGCGGTAATTACAGATTTATTAAGAAATCAACTTCAGTTTGATGGAGTGGTAATAACAGACGATATGACTATGGGAGCAATTGTGGATAATTTTGAGATTGGAGAAGCTGCAGTGGATTCTATTTTAGCTGGTAGTGACATCATACTAGTAGCGCATGATAACACAAACATACACACAGTTATAAAATCAATTAAAACAGCTGTAGAAAATAAATATAATTAGAAGATTGAATTCTGATAAATAAAATTTATATATATGAAAAGAGCAGAGTGGACTAATTACTTTATTTTGCCTTACACTGAATGTAACAGTAGGGCAAAATAAACTTACAATACTGAGATTCTGGAAATACTATATATTTTTGGCTTGCTGAAGCAATTATTCAGGAAGCCTTTTTAATATTTGTTTTATTATAGCGTGTGAAAAATTGAACTTAGCTGGGATACTTTCACAAATAAAAGTATTAATAAACCGAGAACAAACACATTTTTTTGCAAATTTAAAATCTCTGTTATATTCAAACGTTTACCAATTCGGTTACAACCCAATTTACCCTTTTCAAAGTCATGCAATAGAATCCTTCTTAAAGTTGGGTTATAGGAAGCTTATCTTCAATATACGACTTACATCAGGACCTCCTAAAAAAAAAAGTATTGCTTCTATATTTTTCCATGTTATAATATTAAATGAATTTTGATAATAGTGAGGGAAGTGCTAATAGTGAAATTATAATTTACAAAACAAGTTCTTTATTCGGAACTACTATGTTCCCGGACTTCTTTCGGATTACGACCATGCCCTTTATGTGTAGATTAAATTTTTTTCTTTTGAAGTATCTAATCTCTTGCTTCAATGTATGTTGCTGAGAAATCACTAATAAACTACCTATGGTTGTTTTATGAATAATGTTTCTTTTCCTTCATGTAAATGATTTAAATTCATTGATGATTTAAATCATTTGCGAATAAGCTCTCTACAATAGAACTAAATTCGCTATCCAAAACAACTTTCACGACGGAATGTCATCTCATTTTTTACTCGTTTGATTAACTTTAAAAGGAATTCGTTTGTATTCTCGCACTAAAGAGTAGTTATAGTTCCATTATTAAGTTTAATAGGTCTCTTTTGTCGTATAGAAGTCATAAGGAGTGTTCCTCTGGTAGATTCTGTTTAGTCAATTAACATTCTAACTGGAGATAGTAACTCTTTTTTGTGTTTTAAGACACTTGATTCTCTGAGGGGAAACTTTATAAAACTGGTCATTATTGGTTAGTTATTATTAATTCTTTATAGTTTTTACATAGGTATTTAGAAGTGGTTATTTAAAACTATTTTTTCACTCGTTTTTTTAATCAGGAACTTCTGACATATTTACATAAATCCCCTATTGTAATTAAAATTTTTTAGTTAGATATTAAAAAGAGAAACAGAAGGAAGATTATGAGTTATAAAAAATTTTTTTCACAAATAGAAGACGAGATTTTATTAGATATTTTTAATAGACACTCTTTACATGAATTGGTAACAAAAGGGGATAGAATTATAACCGAGTATATAAAAGAATCGTATATTCATCCAAATGTTAAAATTGCAAAAAATTGTACGATTGAAGGTCTTGTCTATATAGGTGAAGGAGTATCTATACAAGACTATGCATTTATTAGAGGACCAGTGATTATATTAAATAATTCTTTAATAGGGAAATCCGCATTTATTAGAAATGGATCTATTATAGGGTCTAATACAATAATTGGACATTCAAGTGAAATAACTAGAAGTATCTTACTTAATAATACATCTATTGCTCATTTTAATTGCATTACTTACTCAATTATTGGTAGTAATGTGAATTTTGGATCTCACGCATGCACTACTTCATTTCTCTTAAAAAATAATAATATTAATTCATTAGATATTGATATGTATTACTATATTGATGAAAATAACAAACAGAAAGTAAACAGCAAAAAATTTGGAGCTGTAATAGGAGATAACTGTAGATTTGGAGCATATTCAATGACCAATCCAGGCGTTTCGATGGAACCAGACTGTATAGTTTATCCTTATACATCTGTTAGAAAAGGATATTATTTTCAAGATACCCGACTTTCTGATAGGAGAGAACGGGAACTAGTTTAATTAAAAATAATTAGAAAAGGCTAGGAGAGAAAATAAAATGATATATAGCAATATGTTAAGTCTTAAAGAAAAAACTGTTGAATTTTTTGAAAATATAAACTTTAAGCAGATTGAAGAAAAAAATTTATTAGATACTAAAAATGGACATGACTTTAACACTTCTTTATTAGTTGCTCATGCAGAGGAAATTTTAGAGGAAGATACAGAAAAGTTATTTTCAATTCAGAAGGTCTTTTATCCTTCAGGGCATGATGAATCAATTAGATTTCCGTTATTTTCATTTTTTTCAATAATGAGTAATTTTTATATGAAAAATATCTCTTCTCTTGATTACTCTCTCAATATTGCAGCAAACTATTTAAAAGACATTTGTAATATAAAACTTGAGAATATAAAAATAATTATTAATGAAAATACCTATAAAAAATATAAGGATGAATTTGATTCATACTTTAGTTTCAAACAAATTTTTTTAACTCCAAAAAAAAATGAGTATACATTTACGAATAATGGTTCTCTTATTAAGGGAGAGTATGTAAAATTTGTGTATTTCAATTCGAATGGTTTCTTCCCAATATATGATTTCGTTCTTATGAAGGAGGGTAGTAAGTTACATATTGAAGCTGGAGGCATACTAGATAGATTTATTTTTTTAAACATGGACAAAGATACTATCTTTCAAACAGATATCTTTGAAGAAATGATTTTGGCAATTAATGAAAAAATGGGTTCCGATGTATTTACACCTAAATTTGATTACATTGGTTACTATATAGCACATATGATAAGGTCTTTATCATTTGTTATATTAGACGGTTTAAAACCCTCAAATAGAAGTCCTAGGTCAAAAGCACTTAGGTATTGGATGAAATACTTAATGATACGGATGAGTTTTTATAATATTAGCCCGTTTGTATTGTTGGATTTGTTAAGTGTCGTAAGATTTAGTATAGAAAAATCAGGTTATCTCTATAACAATGAATCTTATGAAAGAAATAAAAAGTATTGGATAGAGGAAATAAGTAATCTTTATAGAAATCATGCAAAAGAAATTCTGAATATTAAAACTGGAGATTTAAATAATTGTGGAAGTATATATAAAGATGTATTATCAATACTTAGTCTTGATAAGCAATTGGGTAAGATAATTGACACAACTAGAATATCTCATGGATATCCATTTACAGATGAAAGTGAACAATTTACGGTTATACGGAAAAATTTTAATCAGTTTATTAAAGAGTAAAACTATCTAATAATATGGAGTCTATACATATGAGAAAATTTAGCATGAATTTTATTAGTGAACGATTAGAAAATAGAATATTCAAGGAAACAATAAACACAAATGACATAACTCGTAAAGTATTTAGAAAGACACCAAAAAAAATTGGAAGTTCAATTAAATATGATAAAAAATTCAATAAAATAAAAAACAGGAAAAATAAAGACTTAAATATTAATATGGAAGATTTATTAAATCGTAAATCTGTAATATTAAATTTAGATGGAGTTTTCAATTATATACTTGATAAAGTAGTACTCGTTACAGGTGCCGGAGGGTCCATCGGTTCAGAGATATGTAAACAATTATTACCATTTATGCCCCGAAAAATAGTTCTTCTTGGACATGGAGAATATAGTATATACAATATAGAGATGGAATTAAATAGATATAATGAAAGTAATATAACTGAAATTGTAACAGAAATTGCAGATATCCAGGATAAAAGGAAAATATATTCAGTAATGCACGAACATAATCCAGATATAATATATCATGCTGCTGCACATAAACATGTTCCTCTGATGGAAAGAAACCCAGAGGAGGCTTTAAAAAACAATCTAATTGGAACAAAAAATGTTGCTGAAGCTGCTAATTTATTTAACGTGGAAACATTCGTAATGATATCTACGGATAAGGCTGTCAATCCAACAAATGTAATGGGGGCAACTAAAAAATTAGCAGAAATGATTGTGCACTACATGGATCGTACTAGTAATACAAGATTTATTACAGTAAGATTTGGAAATGTATTAGGTAGTCGTGGAAGTGTAATTCCACTTTTTAAAAAACAAATTGAGAATGGTGGTCCCGTAACTGTTACCCATCCTAAAGTAGTTAGGTATTTTATGACAATTCCAGAAGCTTCAAGGTTAGTAATCCAAGCAGGTAGTATTGCTAAAGGTGGAGAAATATTTGTTCTTGATATGGGTGAACCAGTAAAAATAATTGATATTGCAAATAAATTAATTGAACTTTCCGGCTTTTGCGAAGGTGACATAAAAATAGAATTTAGTGGCTTAAGGCCTGGTGAAAAAATGTTTGAAGAGCTTTTGGATGAACAAGAAATTATTCAGAAATCAGTATATCCTGGTATATATATAGGTAAATCTATAGACATCGATATAAATGAAATATATAAATTAATTGAGGAATACACAAAATATAATAAGAATGAGCTGAGAGAATATTTATTAAGGTTAACCAATGAACAAAAAAATACACAAGAAACTGTTTTATTTTTTTCTTAATGGAGAATTGTTGCTATGAATAAAAAAATTTATCTATCTTCACCTCATATGTCAGGGAATGAAATGCAATATATTAATGCAGCTTTTGATTCTAATTGGATTGCTCCTATTGGAGAGAATATAGAATTTTTCGAAAAAGAACTATCAGAATATGTAAATATTAAACATGCTGTAGCACTATCCTCTGGTACTGCAGCTATACATATGGCTCTTAAATTCCTTGGAATAAGTAAAGGGGATTTTGTTTTTTGTTCATCACTAACTTTTGCAGCTAGTGCCAATCCTATAGTTTACCAAAATGCTACTCCAGTATTTATAGATAGTGAACCTAATAGTTGGAATATGAGTCCAATTGCTTTACGAAAAGCTTTTAAAAAATATAAACCAAAAGCTGTAATAGTAGTACATTTATATGGACAGGCAGCTTCTATGGATGAAATTATGCAGATATGTAAAGAATATAATGTTCCAGTTATTGAGGATGCAGCTGAAAGTTTAGGTGGTACATATAAGGGTAACTATACTGGTACAATAGGGGATTTTGGTATTTATTCATTTAATGGAAATAAAATCATAACGACTAGTGGAGGCGGGATGCTAGTTTCAAATAATAGAGTCGCTATTGATAAGGTCCGTTTTTGGTCATCACAATCAAAAGATAATGCTAGATATTATCAACATAGTGAGCTGGGATATAATTATAGAATGAGTAATATTCTTGCAGGGATAGGAAGAGGACAATTAACAGAATTAACAAATAGAATTAATAGCAAAAAGTCTATTTATGATAGCTATTTAAAATCATTTGAAGAAATTGAAGCTATTAAAATGATGCCAATTCAAAACTATGGAACTCCTAATTATTGGTTATCATGTTTTACCTTGGATATCAATTGTGGATTAGACCCAATTGATATAATTATAGCTTTAGAAAAAAATAATATTGAAAGTAGGCCAGTGTGGAAACCTTTACACTTACAACCGTTTTATAAATCATGTGACTTTATAAATCATAATAATTATGGGATTAGTATATCTGAACAAATATTTAATAGAGGTATTTGTCTTCCAAGTGATACTAAAATGAGTGAAATTCAAATAAATAAGGTAGTGAAAATAATTAAAGAATTATTTAGATGAATTTTCTTATATTTCATAAAGATAAGATTAATTTATTCTTTTTCTGTATAAAATTCAATTAAAAAGGTAGGGTGAAATTTGCATAATAGAAATTTAGAAAATGATCAATTTAAAGAGTTGCTGACAAAAATTTATAAAAAGAGCCTCAAAGGTGAAATAAATACAAAAGAAATTTTAGATGAGCTAAAAGATGAACTTAGTAAAATTATAAAATAAATAATATAAATTCTTTTTATAAAGAATTAGTAATTTGTTTTATCTAAATAAACGCTTAATAGAGGTTGCTTAGTATTGGGAAGACGGACTAACTTCTTAGATAAAATATGCTTTTATACAGATAATCGTATTTGTAGCTGTAATTGGTAGAATATTTGTTTGATTTCGCTAATCTATCTCTCAGTAAGATATGTTCTCTATTTGATTGTTATAAAAATACGGTTTAAATTATTGGAATTTGATATATATATTGGAGAATATGCTGTCCTATACTGATAGTTCAAATATTAATAGTAAATAAAATTATATTAGTCAGCAACAAAGATGAAAATAGCAAATAAAATAACTCCTCAATGAGAATTTTCCTAAAAAAATATACTAAACTAAGGTGTGATTGATTTGAAAATATTATTTTTAAGTAGAGTTCCTTTTAAAGTTTTTAAAAATTATTCGGATGTTATTACTGATAAAATATTTGTTGTAACAGATTCTAGGTTTTTTAACGAATATATTCAAAATTTAGAAAATGTATATCATTTCGATTATTATTTAAACAATGATAAAATAGTTAACTTTTCAGTAGATTTAATAAAAAATAAAAATATAGACTTAGTAATAGCTGTAGATGAGTCAGATGTTGAACGAGCAGCCGTGATAAGACGTTTAGCAGGTTTAACAGGTCAAAGTGAGTTTTGTGCCATCCGCTACAGAGATAAATTAATAATGAAAGATACTTTGAGAGATTATGATATTGAGATGCCGATATATCAATCAATCAAAAACAAAAAAGATATAGAAAAATTTGGAAGTGAATATGGATATCCTTTAGTTCTAAAACATAAGAAATCATGGGCAACAAATAATACATTTAAAATAAATTGTGCGAGTGATTTAGATAAGGCATCTGAGAAAATCGAAACATTCGAAGATTATATTGTTGAAGAATGGATAGATGCACGAATGTATACAGTAGAAGGAATACAAAAAGATGGATCTCTAATTTGGTATGCCATCCATGAATATGATAGAAATTGTTTAGAATCAGTAATAAATAATGATGATGGTTTTACAACTTTAACTAGTAAAATAATGGATAACCAAAGAAAGAGGGAACAAATCAAAACTTATACTGAAAAGATTTTGAACCTACTTAATAAGTCAGAAAAATTTATCTCTGCTGTCCACTTAGAATTTTTTATAACAAATGATAATAGACTTATTTTCAATGAAGTAGCTTGTAGGATAGGTGGTGGGAAAACAATTCAATTATTAAAACATGCCTATAATATAAATTTTATTGAACTGTTAATAGAACAACATAAGAACCAATTAGAAAATATAAAAGTAGAATTTCCACCTATTACAAAACCACAAAATTATATCGGTGCCTATAGAAAATATTTTATAGAAAGAAAAGTTGAGTTAGATTCACTAGCGGAAAAGAATAATTGGATATTAGAACTAGAAAAGAACCAAATGAAAAATGTTAATGAACCAATAGTAAATATAAATAATTTTGAAGCAATGATTTTAATAAAAGAAGATAGTTATGAAGCTTTGAATAATAGACTATTAGAGTTAAAAAACTATTAAAAATAACGGGTTATCTTCTTTGATTGTAATATACAGTTTAAATAGTTTTTTATCAAATTATTTTTCTAGTTTAATCTAATTTAAGAAACTCCACTTTTCTATGCTAGTTTTCTTTCATTTTTTTTTAAAAGATAATTAAAGCTAAAAATGATTACGGCCAACGAAATGTACCACCTCTGACATAATTTTTACCACTGAATGACATGGAATGTACCAGTAAATGCCATGCGTTTACCACTTCATACCTTTGTATAATTAATGAGCATACCTTCGGGTGTGACATTTTTTATATGGAGGTATTTTTTTATGATCCATTATCAAAAGATATTGGAGTTACACGATGAAGGAATCCAGTCTTAGAGGCATCGCTGCAAGTACTGGCAACTCTCGTCAAAAAGTAACAGAGATTATCCATCTCGCTAAAAAGAAGGGATTAGTCTGTCCGTTAGATGAAGAAATGACAGATAAATGAATTGAGGAATTTCTCTATCCTGAGAAGACTTTGGAGGGGTCAGGAAGACTACCGTTGGACTTTGATTAAATTCATTGATTATTGCAGATGAAATGAGCCACTTATGCGGAGTTTTGAGCCAGTCATTGCGGAGAAAAGAGCCACCCTTTGCGGAATGGAGAGCCATTATAAATAGAATCACGAAAGCCTCTTGTATAATTATGTTGCATGCAATCAAGCATGACACTAATATACAGGAGGTTTTTATTATGATTAATTGTCGTAAGATTCTGGAACTTCATTTTGAAGGAATCAGTCAGAGGACCATTAGTTCTAGTACTGGACATTCAAGGAATACCGTTTCTGATGTCGTTCAACGTGCCAAGAAACTCGGTGTGGAAAGTTTGAACGATACAATGACCAATCCATGGTTAGAAGCTTTTCTTTTTCCAGAGAAACAAGCTATGGAGAAAGGATACTTTCCAGTTGATTGGGAAAAGGTTCATAAGGAGTTACAAAAAAAGAATGTCACCTTGACTTTATTGCATCATGAGTATGCGACAGAAGCACGTGATGGTGGAAAAATTCCCTATGCCTATCGTACTTTTTGTGAAAACTATGGAAAATATGCGAAGAAGTATAAGTTAACAATGCCTATTCGAAGAAAGCCAGGTGAAGTCATGGAGGTAGATTGGGTTGGATCTACGCTACAAATGATAGATCGTTCAACAGGAGAAATGATTCCAGCATATGTTTTTATTGCGACCTTGCCTTATAGTCAATTCAGCTATGTTGAGGCATTTTTAGATAGGAAGTCAGCTAATTGGCTTACTGCTCACATCCATGCATTGGAGTATTTTGGGGGAGTTCCTGAAACACTGGTTCCCGATAATTTAAAAACAGGTGTTACGAAAGCACATCGAGAAGAGCCTATTCTGAATGAAGCCTATCGTGAATTTGCAGATTATTACCATACTATCATTGTTCCGAGCCGTATTCGCAGTCCAAAAGATAAAGCAAGCGTCGAAGGAACTGTTGGATATATTTCTCGGCAAATTATCGCTCCGTTAAGAAACTATCAATGTTTTCATATCGGAGATTTAAATCAACAAATCTTTGAAAGGCTAGAGGAAATCAACACCGTTGATTTTCAAAAACGACCTGGTTCGCGTAAAAAGGTGTTTGAGGAAGAAGAGAGATCCTACCTTCAACCGCTTCCTCAAACACGGTATAAACTTGCGGAATGGAAAACAGCAAAAGTTCAACTGAACTACCACATCCAAGTTGAACGAATGTATTATTCCGTTCCATATGATTATGTCCGAGAGAATGTCGACGTTCGACTAACTACGGATTTAATTGAAGTTTACTTCAAAGAAGTCCGTATTGCATCCCATAAACGATTAAAAGGTGAAATTGGTCAGTTTTCTACAAACATAGATCATATGCCTGATAATCACCGATTATATTTAGAACATAATCCTGATAATAATCGGAAGTGGGCAGAAACGATTGGACCATCCATGACTAAGTTTGTTTCTTATATCTTAGAAGTAAATGTGGAGAAAAAGGCATTAAATATTCTTAGTGTACTAAGAAATCTATCAACAAAACACACAAAGACAGACATGGAGAAAGCAGTAGAAACATTACTTGAAATATCATCAAATCCAACGGTTTCTGTTTTAAAAAGCGTATTGGAAAGAAATAAGAAAAGAAAACAAAAACAAAATACAGTTATTAGCAACACCTCTGATGATTATGGATTTGTCCGTGGGGCTAAATACTTTGGGAGAGATAATAAATGATGAACCAAGAGACTTTACGTAAATTAATAGAGATGAAAATGGGTGCGATGGCTGAATTATATCAGCAACAAGGACAGAATAAAGATTACAAGGGGATGGATTTTGATGATAGATTCAATCTCTTAGTAGATTATGAATATGATAGAAGAAAATCTAATAGACTAGAAAGATTAATTAAACAAGCGACCTTCAGTGAGCCGACAGCAGCCATTGAAGATATCGAATATCATCCAGATCGCCATTTAGACAAGAAGCAAATACTAGAGTTAGCAACAGGAAATTATATTCAAAACCACCATAACATTATTTTAATGGGAGCCTCTGGGAACGGGAAAACGTGGATATCAAACGCCTTTGGTGTTCATGCATGTCGCCAATATTACAAAGTAAAATATATTCGATTACCAGAATTACTTGATGAATTAGCAGTAGCAAAATATGAAGCAGATGGAAGTTTCCGTAAGTTGATTCAAAAATACAAAAAGATCGATTTACTGATAGTAGATGAGTGGTTATTAACAGAGCTATCAGAAGAAAATGTACTCCATGTGTTGGAAATTATTGAATCAAGGTTAAAGAAAGCATCAACTATTTTCTGTTCTCAGTTTTCTCCAGAAGGATGGCACTCAAAACTAGGACAGGCACAAATAGCAGATGCGATTCTTGACCGAATCGTTCACGACTCCTATAAGATTCTGGTTGATGGCGAAGTTTCGATGAGAGAACGTCATGGATTGAGGGTATCTATATGATTCCCATAGAAGTTGAAAATCGTATAGCAAGATATTTTATGCATATGTATTTACCCGATGAAGTAAGGATGGCAGTGGAAGAAAGACTATTACCTACCTGCATATGGAATGAGGAAGAGAATTTAGATTAAGATGAACTGGTCCGTTGGGCAATTGAGATTATTGATAAGCACTTAGGAGATAAAGGATTCAGATAATACAAGCGGCCATTGGAATGAAACTTGTTCTAATGGCTTTTTAATTACTTTGTATTTTAATAATAGTGGCTCTTTCTCCGCACTTACTGGCTCAGATGTCCGCAAATAGTGGCTCAAAACTCCGCACTGCCGGCTCAATCTATTCGCAATACTCATTCATGATGAGTTAGCTAAGCCTAACGTAACACTTTCTCTTCTACATCATGAATATGAAGCGAAGTGCCGGACAAACAATAAGATTCCTTACTCCTATCGTAGCTTTTTACGACATTACAGTAGATACGCAGATAAATATAAAGCTACTTTACGTATTCGTAGAAAACCAGGCGAAATCATGGAAGTTGATTGGGCGGGATCGACCTCCTTCATCATTGATAGAGATACCGGGGAAAAGGCTAAGGCTTATGTTTTCGTTGCGACATTACCGTGCAGTCAAATATCTTATGCCGAAGCAACCTTATCAATGGATTTACATTCGTGGATTTCCGCACACAACCACGCTTACAAATATTTTGGTGGAAGCACACAAATTATTGTTCCAGACAATCTTAAAGCAAGCGTGACGAAACATACCACACGCGAGTTAGTCTTAAATCCTACTTATAGGGAAATGGCAGACTACTACAATACTGTGGTCATGCCTGCCCGGGTTCGAACACCTAAGGACAAAGCTAGTGTAGAAGGTTCCGTTAATGTTATCTCTACATGGATTATTGCAGGATTAAGAAATACACATTGTTTCAGTATCGATGAATTGAATGAAGAAGTTTGGAAGAAATTAGCCGAATTCAATGAGCGCCCCTTCACGCGCAAAAAAGGGTGTCGTCTGTCGGCGTTTGAGGAAGAGGAGAAATTCGCACTTTCCCCTCTACCATCTAAACCTTACAAAATGTCTGAATGGAAAACAGCGAAAGTACGTCCCGACTATCACATCTCTGTCGATAGTATGTTTTATTCAGTTCCATATGAATATATCAATCGACAAGTCGAAGTGAAACTTTCAGACGACCTCGTTGAGGTATATTTCAATCTTATGCGGGTAGCTTCCCATAAACGATTATATGGGAAATTCGGTCAATTATCTACTATTCGTGATCATATGCCAGAAAATCACAAGTTATATGTGGATCAAACTCCAGAAGCTGCATTTGAATGGGCTGAAAGTATCGGAGCTTCCACATTGAATGTTGTTAAATATATTCTAGATACATCTCAAACAGAAAAACTCGCGTTACAGTCTATATTTACTTTGAAAAAATTTGAGCGCCGTTATACAAAATATGAAATTGAACGTGCATGTAAAATGATTATTTCTATGACAAAAAGGCCAACTGTTAAAAGTATTCAAACTATATTAAAGAGCAATAAAAAGAGTGATGCCGAGCAAGAAATGAGACGAAAAACAGAGACTAGCGAAAATAACTTTGGCTTCACAAGAGGATCTAATTACTACGGAGGAACGGACAAATGATGAATGACCAAACGTTAAAAAATTGCACGAAATGAAATTAAGTGGAATGGCAGAAGCCTATAAAGAGCAGGCATTGAACAAGGAATTTCAAAAGATGAATTTCGACGATCGCTTTTCTTTGCTTGTTGATTTAGAGTTTTCTCGTCGTAAGAGCAATGCGCTTCAACGTTTAATAAAATCAGCCACTTTTATAAATTCGAATGCTTGTATTGAAGATATAGAATATTACGAGGATAGAAGATTAGAAAAAGATTTGATTTTAAAACTTGCCAGTGGTACCTATATCCTAGAAAGCCACAATATCATATTGAAGGGTCCTACTGGTTCAGGTAAATCTTATTTAGCTAGTGCATTCGGAGTATCTGCTTGTCGTCAATTCTATAAAGTTAAATACATCCGTTTGCCAGAATTACTAGATGAACTGTCACTAGCAAAATTAGCTGCGGACGGAAGTTATCGTAAATTAATCAAAAAATACACGAAGGTCGATTTACTTATTTTGGATGAATGGTTACTGACAGATTTATCAACGGATGAAGCAGCAATCTTACTAGAAATCGCAGAAGCTCGCCATAAAGTAGCTTCAACAATCTTCTGTTAGCAAATTGATCCTAGAGGATGGCACACGAAATTAGGGAATGAAACGATAGCAGAAGCTATTTTAGACCGTATTATCCATGATTCTTATCAAATCTTAATAGATGGCGAAATATCCATGCGTGAGCGCCATGGACTAGGTGGAGCACTCTAATATGGCAGTAATGACTAAAAAAGAACTACGGAAGTTAGAGGAATACTTCTACTATGTCGGATACAAAAACTGGTACCCATTTCCCCAGGATCTAAAAAAGCAGTTAATGGATATCTATGGAAAGAAACCTTTTCCACAGGAATGGAATGAACAGGACATATTTGAGGGGTCAAAAAAATTGATTAGAGAGTATTTTAAAAATAATTCTAATTAGCAACAGTCAGTAAAAGAAAAGCCCTACAGTTTATTAAGCTAGTTAATCTGTAGGGTTTTACTATGCTTGGTAAACGAATTGGCATTGTGTGGTACATTTATTGGCGAAGACTGGTAAAAAACATGGCAAGGGTGGTAAAATCACCTGGCCGTAATCAAAAAGGTTAAAAAATCTGATGAGTATTAGTGAATATAGTACTCTAGCTTTAAGAAATTACTATCTTCTTATAACAAACCACCCATAAAAGGTTTATAAAAATTAGCCCCCCAGCAATTACCCCTATACTTAGTTTATAAAAATCTTCTAAAAGGTAGCCAAAGAACAAGCTCCCTAGTGGGAGTAGGACATTTGATAAAATATATGAAACAGAAAAAACTTTACCTATGTATTCTTTATTTACATCTGTTTGTAGGAAACTTTGAAGAGCAACATTGTATCTTACATAGAAAAAATTTAAGATGAAGCAGATAAAAATAAGTAGGAATTTACTATTAAATAATATTAGGCTACTAAGTAAAATACCTGAGAAAAAAATTCCTATCCTTTCCTTTATTATCATTTTATCCACAATAATATATTTTGTGGATAACGCCCCACATAGTGCTCCTATTGACTCTAAAGAGAGAAAGACACCATAGTAAAAACTATTACCAACTTTATCTAACGCAAAAACCGGTAGTAAAAGATTAAAACCAGCTAAGAAAAAATTAGAAATTCCACCTGTTAAAATTAGCATAGATAATACTTTTCGATTTAATAAATATTTTAATGTATCCCAATAACCAATTAATTTTGATTTTGAGTTAAGTTCGTTTAATTGTATACCTTTTACAAATAAAAAAGATATAAAAAATGAAATAGCATTAATAATTAATGCACCATTAAGAGTTAATATATCGAATTGGTATAGAAAAGTTGATATTAGCGGCAATGCAATTTTTAGTATTTCACTATACATAGCTAAAATACTATTAAAAGATATTATTAACTCTTTTTGTACTACATTTGAAACCAGTGATTTAATTAATGGCGCTGTTAACGCTATATTAATGTTAAGTAAGAAAACCACTAAGTAAATAATATCCTTGCTAAAAGAAGAAATAAGGAAAACACTTATAATACAAAATATTGCAGAGGATAAATCAGCCCAAAGGAGAATTTTTTTTAAATAATTACTATCTGCCAAATATCCTCCTAAAAGGCTAAATAATAATGCGGAAATTCCTGAAATTGATAAGATTACACCTAAAGTATGTGAACTATTAAATATATCCAATATCCATAAGTTTACAATTGTGTTGAATACAGATGTACCAAATAAAGAACTAACTTTTGATATTAATATTTTATTTTTCATAAGAGCGAATATCCTTCCTTGTTGTCTAAATTCACTAAATATTATAACATGGTATATGTTAGAAAAAATATATTTTTTTAGGAGAGGAATTATGAATATATTAATTTTTGCATCACAAAGTATTAAATACCTACCGCTTGATCAATGGATTTTCAATGATCCCATACACGAGAAAAATACCTATGTTTTATTTGTTAAGAAAGAACATGAAGAAGGATATCAAGACATAAATCAGTTACCTAATGTTAATATATATAGTTTTGATAACTGGGAGAAGAATAATAATATAGAGAAAAAAGCAATAGATCTCCATTTCAAAAATAATTTTGATAAATTATTATCTGTAAGGGAAGGAGATGTAGAAAGAGCTTCATACATACGTGATTATCTAAACATATCAGGCCAGAGACCATATAGTGCAAAAATCTTTCGCGATAAGTATATTATGAAGAGTTTTGTTGCGAACAATGGATTTAAAACTCCTAACTTTCAAAAAGTTCATTCATATATAGATGCTTTAAATTTTTTAGATAATTATAAGTATCCAGCCGTAATTAAACCAATCGATGGAGCTGGTTCAGTAAATACTTTAGTATTAAAATCTAAAGAAGATCTTGATAGATTTGCCGCATCGAATTCTTTTGCTAATATGATTATAGAATCTTTTGCTAAAGGAGAAGTTTATCATTTAGATGGTATTATCCTTGATAATAAACTGGAATTTATTACAGTCTCAAAGTATATTAATAATTGCCTAGCTTATCAAGAAGGAAAATCTACAGCGAGTATATTTATAAATCAAGATTCACCACTATCAATAATTTTGAAAAATTACGGTAAAGCATTATTGAATATTTTACCATGTCCTCAAAATATGACATTCCATTTAGAAATATTTGTTGACAATCATGAGATTACTTTTTGTGAAATTGCTTGTAGAACAGGTGGAGGAAGAATCGCTGAATGTATAGAAGCTGAACTCGGTATTCATATCACTAAAGAATTTATTAAAAGAGAATGTGGTTTTAGTAACGTAATTGATGTTCAAAAAAACAAATGGGATAAATATAGAGGGTGGATATTGAGTTCGCCTTTAAAAGGTACATTAGTTTCCATGCCCGAAGAAATTCCAAATGAGTGGGTGTTTGACTACTGGAAATTTGCTACAATTGGAACTAAATTTGATGGTGCAAATTCCTCTGTCTTCTCAACCGCTGCATTATGTTGTGAGGCTGATACAGAGAGTCTTTTAACTGAAAGATTAATTGAAATAGATAAATGGTTTAAATCTAATTGCACATATCAAGAAGTGAAATCCTAAAAAATGTCAAATATACTTATAATAGACTTTAGTATGTGAGAAATGCTTCAAAAGGCATTTCTCGCCTATAGGTTAGAGCTATAAAATATAATTGGTGACCGATTAGTAACCGTGACGGTTTTAAAAATATTAATGAAACTATGATAGTAATAAGCTCTTTAAGGTGTATTTATCTATATTATTCACCTTAATAAATGGGATTATAAGGTTCAATGTTTCAGATTCCATATGTAACAGAAATTGATTTAGGCAATAATAAATTTCTCAATACTTTTTGTTAATAATTCACTTGAATCTGAAGTGGTAACATGATACTATAATTTTAAAGATTGAATCGTCGTCAATCTTTCTCTTTTAAATGTAAATGTCTTCTAGGATTCTAGAAGACTTTCATACCGAAAATACGCAAATTAATATAATGACTAACGGGAAGCACCCGAATGTAAGACAATTCTTTGTAATTGCCTTGTGTTCGGGTGTTTTTTTGTTTTAAAGGAGTTTTAGTATGACAAAGAAGGTTCTTATAGCGGTAGGTGATAAAACCTATACCAAGATTTTAATTGAGACCTTTTCAAAGTATCCTGAAGATTTCACTTTAAGTAAACAAGAAATTTTACATCGAAAATATCTCTATGAAATTGTTAAAGAAGAAACTCCTTCAATACTAATTGTGCATGATACTTATTTAGAATCCATGCAAGAAAATCAAAAAGATAAAGATATTGAGCTGTTAAGTATTATAAAACAACTCCGACTTGATTTCGACGACGCATTAAGAATTGTTTTCCTATGCGAACGATCAAGCAATGATCCGCTTCTTTCTCGACTAGTTAGTATGGGAGTACTTGATATATTCAATACCCAAAGAATAGATATTGAACAATTTATAAACCAGTTAAAAGGGAAAGTCTCATTCGCAGAAGTAGCACGTTTTATCAATAACTCTCTTAGTATCGATGGTGAAGTGATTCCCTCTCTACTGGAAGAAGATTCGGAAGAGGAATCTGTTAACGAAGATGAGAACGGTAAAACACACAAAGAAAAAAACACTAAAGAAAAAACTATCGTACAAAGAATCGTTCAAAAAAATGTCATAAAAAGGGAATACTCAATTCACGTACATAATGCACCCAGTGAAAAAGTAGTAGGTGTTCCAGTTAGGAAGAAAACTATCCTTGTAGGTAGCTTTTACCAACGCAATGGTACAACATTTATTTCACATCTATTAGCTCGTAGCATAGCAAATTACCAAGTTAGCACATTATATGTGGAAGATCCCTTGCTAAATCCCTATACATATGACCGTTTTTATGGCCATGAATTTGCTCCAAATTACGTAAATAAGTGGAGTGCACAACAAGAGAATACTTCAGATATTCAAACAGAGTGGTTTCGTGAAGGTGTGGAACTCATATGCCATAATCCTACTTTTTCTAAAAAAGAACCACAGGGAACAAATTTTGAAGATTATATAAAACTTCTCTATACGAATTTATCCCTTGTTACGATTATCGATGTTGGTTGTAACTTAGACAATGACGTAACAACAGATTTATTAGAGATAGCTGATCATCTATTTATTGTTCTAGACTCGGATGTTACACAGCTTCAAAGACTGGGGGAGAACCCATTGTTTTCTACCCTCTTAGAATCAGATAAAACTTATATTATCGGTAATCGCTTCAATGAAAAAATAAGGGAGAATCCACTAATTCAAGATTTATTTAAAGATAATTTAATTTCCATACTTCCATCTTTTCAAGACGAAGACGTATATGAAGCGCAGTATCAAGGTAAATTCCTTAATGATTGCAAAGACTATAAAAATAAAGCAAATGAGTATTTAAAACCTATTTTGGAGCTTTTGCTACCGGATAAATTACTAAAAGTCAAAGGAAGCGGAATCTTAAGTAAACTCTTCTCCAGAAAAATTAAGATAGAAAAAAATATACCAGGAGGAAATTAAATCGAATGAATTTCTTTAAAAAACCTTCCATCAAAATTATCAGCGGTATATTGGTCGGTATTTCTGCTATTGGACTAACCTTATTTTATGACCAATTTTTACGTGTGAGAATCGATTCAACAGAGGTAGTAGTAATTAAACCCTCTGCTGACATATTAAGAAACGAACCTATTACGGAAGATAAACTCCTTATTGAACGTCGACCGAAACAAACATTAATAAATGATGTAATCTTACCTTCAGAAGTAGATGAAATTATTGGATTAGACGCTAATCAAGTCATCCAGGGGAATTCGCTTCTTACAAAAACGATGATAGATTATGATGATCTATTACCCAATGAAGAAGAGGGGGAAGCTATTCGCCCTATAACCAAAGAAATGATATATGCAATGCCAGGTTCTTTAAGAAGAAAAGACACCGTTAATATCTATTTAATTTATAACGATGGTACAACCAATTTAAATAAAAATGGTCCCTCTACTACGAGCTCAGAGGATTCTGAAGAGCAAATAGAAAATATCACTAATTCCATGAAAAGTGAACCATTTTTAAAATCAATAAAGGTTGTTTATGTAAAAGATTCAAGCAATAAAGAAGTTATTTCCTCTTCAGAGAACAACAACGAGGATAAACGACTTAATGCCACTTCAAGCATAAGTGATTTGGAAATTATCTTGAATGAAGAAGACTTTAAAAAGCTGATGAACGAAGTACTCGGTAAAGGAGCAAGAGTATATATTACTTATCAATAGGGAGAAGGGCATGTAATGGAAATCTTAATCTTTAGTCAAAACTCTACGTACAAAGAATTAATTGACAAAATGGACAATCTCCATGCTCATATGGGCAACATTGAATATCCTAATAAAGAAATAATCGATGCTATCTTATTAGATGGTGATTCATTTGATATCAATAACATGGGATTACTTAGAGAAAAATATCCCTCTATTCCCATGTATTTTAAGCCTAGTCAAATTAAGAGTGAACAATTCACTAAGACAATTACAAGACTATGTGCAGCATTTAAAGTAACTCTTATTAATGAATACTCTACAGAACTTCAAGTTGTAGAATATTGTATCAATAATCTTACAAACAAAGATGATTATTTATCTAAAAGAATTATTGGCTTTTTCGGAACTCATAATGGTGCTGGCGTTTCTTCTACCACTTTAAATGTAGCTAGAGCATTATCCCAAAAGGTTAAAGAGAAGGTTTTAGTATTTAGTTTAAATAGTTGGGATCCAGCTGACTATTTCTATTTATACAAAGGGCAATATTTGAATGATTTAAAAGTCGATCTCAATGTTAAAAGTTTATCAATAAATAGGTTATCCGAAGCCATTTATCACCATGAATCTTTTTATCATTTAGCTGGGAACCGCGATATTAAAATGCAACGTTTTTATAAGCCTTATGAAATTGAACATTTGATCCAAACTGCCCAACAATTATTTGATGTAATTTTAATCGATGCAGGTACTCATTTTGATACTGCACCTGCAGCACAAGCTTATTTGAGTAGTAATATGAAATTTCTTGTTACTAATCAAGAAGAGAAAGGATATAGAGGTTATTACCCTTATCTATTTCAACAAATAATAGAGCCTTCCGGTGGGAAAAATGAAGACTTTATGCTTGTAATAAATAAATTCCAGCCAGCAAACGCCTTAATAAGTGAGAAAAAACTTGAAGAAGAATTAAAATATAATAACAGAAGATAGAATTAATGAAAGTGTAGAGAGGGTTATGGAGTTAAAAAATAATTATTTAAAGTAAGTACACAGAGGGGGGGTTCTCCTGCTGGCGTTTTTGGGAAGCGGGAGAATCGTCCCTCTGAATGCTTTTCTATCTATCTCCATAAACTAACGAATGTTAAGTTTTAACAAAGGGTGATTTTTTTGAAGAATGTATTTGTTATTTACCGAAATGATTGGGTTCGAATTTTTAAGGCGCCTGTGGCTGCACTTTTAATTGTAGCCTTAATGGTGCTGCCATCTCTTTATGCATGGTTTAATTTGGCGGCTTCGTGGGATCCATATTCCAACACGAGTGGAATAAAAATTGCTGTAACAAGTGAAGATGATGGTGCAACTATTCGTGATTCCTCCGTCAATATTGGCGATGAAATTGTTGCAAGCTTAAAGGAAAATGATAAGCTTGGCTGGGAATTTGTAAGTAAAGAAAAAGCGAAGGCAGGTGTTACGAAAGGAGATTATTATGCAAGCCTGTACATACCGCATGATTTTTCTGCCAAAATTGCGACTATTTTAGAGGACAAACAAGTAAAGCCAGAGATTGACTATAGTGTGAACGAAAAGCTAAATGCAATAGCACCAAAGATGACTTCTACTGGCGCATCTACGATTGTGCAACAAGTGAAAGAAAACTTTATTCATACGGTAAGTGAATCTGTGTTGAGTGTATTTAATGACGCTGGGATTAAGCTGGAAGAAGAATTACCGACGATTAGAAATATAGAAGAGAAAATTTTCGCATTAGAAAAAGAAGTTCCTAAAATAAATGAATTAGGAGAAAAAGTAGTAACACTTGAAAGTAAATTGCCTGAAATCAATAAACAAGCGCAAAAAATCTTAACATTAGAAGAGGCTTTTCCTGACATTAATGAAGCCAGTAAAAATATCCTTTTATTAGAGGCGAAGCTTCCGGAACTGGAAAAGGTAGGTGAAGGCATTCTTCTCTTACAGGAAAAGGCGCCAGAGATTCAAAAGCTAGCGGATGGTGTTGAGGAGCTAGAAGCTCATTTTTCTGACATTAGTGAAATGGTAACAAGCGCCTTATCTAATGTAGAAAATATGCAATCATTTCTTGAAACAGCAAGTGGATCATTAGGCAAAATAGAACAAGGAATAAATAACGGGAAGCAAATTGCAGATGTATTGCCAGGGTTTATCGATGCAAATGGGCAAGCGCTCGATGCTGTTGGTCCTGTATATAAGCAAAATTTGCTTCTATATCAAAAAACAGCTGATGCCGTTCATCAATTGGCTGCATTAGTTCAAACAGGAAATCTTACTGAAGAAGAAATAAAGACAAATACTGTGGCATTGCAAACACAAGTGCAGACAAGTATCGATAGTTTAACACGTTCGATTGCATTATTTTCTACTTTAAACAGTGCAACTCCAAATGGAGAAGAGGCTCTTTTAACTGAAATAAAAGATTTGCAGGAATTAAAAACGAATTTTCAGCAAGAAAAAGAGAGGCTTCAAACGATTCAGGCAGCGGATCAGGAAAAAGCAAACACTTTATCGGCATTGTCACAAGAAGCGATTGAACTTAGTACTACTCTAATAAATCGCTATGATAAGCAAACAAAACCAGCAATTAATCGTGCTTTAGAGGGGATAAAAGATTCTACTCAACATGCAATGAATGATTTAGAAAGTGCACAAGAAAATATACCAAAGCTAGAAGAAATAATAAAAAATACAGATGAGTCACTTACCTTTGCTCAGGAAGAATTAACAAAGCTTCACTCTGATTTACCTACAATAGAAAAAAAGATTCATGAAGCGACAAACCTTATACAGGAAAATTTAGATAAAGTTTTAGCAGGCATTAATGACGCCGCAGAATTTTATCGAACTTCTTTTCCGAGTATAAAAGAGAAGATTCATGCAGCAGCAGGCTTTGTTCGTAATGATCTTCCAGCAGCTGAACAAGATATTACTAAAGTAGCTGCATTTATTAAAAATGATTTACCTAGAGTGGAGGATGCTGTTCATAAAGCCGCAGATATGGTACAAAATGAATTACCAAAATTAGAAGAGACATTGACAAAAACAGCAGATTCTATTCGGACTTTTGAAGGCGAATATGATTTAGGCGAGATTATTTCTTTGTTGAAAAATGATATAGAGCAAGAAAGTGATTTTATATCAGATCCTATTGTATTAAATGAAAATTCCTTATTTCCCATTCCTAATTATGGGTCAGCAAATTCGCCTTTTTATACAACCTTAAGTTTATGGGTTGGTGCCTTACTGCTCATTTCCTTATTACGAGTGGATGTACGAGATCCAGAAGGAATCTATACACCTAACCAAATATACTTTGGCAGATGGCTTACCTTTATCACAATTGGATTATGTCAGAGTCTGATTGTTACACTAGGAGATATGTTTATCTTAAAAGCATATGTAGCAGATCCAGTTGCTTTTGTGTTATTTGGTATGTTTATCAGCTTAGTATTTATGACCATTGTTTATACATTGGTTTCTGTTTTTGGCAATCTTGGCAAGGGATTAGCGATTATTTTTCTTGTATTGCAGTTATCTGGTTCTGGTGGTACTTTTCCTATTCAAGTTGCACCACCTTTTTTTCAGACTATTAATCCCTTCCTACCATTTACACATGCCATCAATCTGTTAAGAGAAACAGTAGGTGGGATGGTGAAGGAAACAGTAATATATTCAATTAGTATGCTTCTGGTTTTTAGTGCGATTGCTTTCATCGTTGCCCTATTTTTAAAAAAGCCATTGGCCAATGGGACAAAAAAAATGACAGAAAAGGCAAAGGCAAGCGAGATTATTCATTAATAATGACTACGTGGACAAGTAATCTCCCATAATGGAAAGCGAAGGACTGTTTCTACTTGATAGAACAGTCTTTTTGCTTTTATTTTAAGAATAATGTAGTGCCAAAAAGGGTAAAAAAAGGAAGGTATCAGCCTTATTAAGTGTTTACGTTAATTATGTAAGGCTTAAAGGGAAAACTGATGTTGGCTGAAGTGCTGATTAGTTTGGCTGAAAAGTCGTCGATTTTGGCTGATAAAAAGGAAGTTTGGCTGAAAAGTCGCCGGGTTTGGCTGATAAAACAGAAGTTTGGCTGAAAAGTTGGTGATTTTGGCTGATAAAACAGAAGTTTGGCTGAAAAGTTGGTGATTTTGGCTGATAAAACAGAAGTTTGGCTGAAAAGTCGCCGGGTTTGGCTGATAAAACAGAAGTTTGGCTGAAAACCCAACAGATTTGGCTGATAAAACCCGATTTTGGCTAGAATCCTCTCATCTTTGCCTGATAAATCTAATAATTAGATATGTCTTCTGCTATAAATTTAGTCTTTGCTATAATGAAAAGCATCTTTTCATTAATTTCTCCTATAATTTACTACTCCTATGACGTAAACAGCTGATTGCTAATGGTCCATGTAAGTATCTGCTTTCTAAACTCAAACTATCAGAAACAGATTTGGATTAAATGTAATAGACAACAATTTATATCTTCTCCTCCAGCTACGGAAGGTTGGCTGTATTTAATATTATTATTAAATACAATACTTATTCTCCTTACTTCATCTTTCTGCTTGTATTATGACTAGTAATAGGATTTATATTTCAAACGAAATGGGAAAAAATACAATTATAAACGTATTGCCTTTTTTATTGACAACTTGTATATACATCTATATCATTGGTTTTGTGACATGTATATACAAGATTCAACAAATATTTGCAAACGTTTTTATTAGTTTTGGAATAGAATTCATCTTCATCCATAGAGTAGGAGGACGCAGGGAATGAGCATAGATAAACAGCAAGTTAGCGATATAATCGAAGCGATTGGCGGTAAAGAAAATATTTCTGCTGCAACACATTGTGTGACAAGATTACGATTTGCATTAGCAGATGAAGGAAAAGTAAAGAAAGAGAAGCTAGAATCGATAGATTTAGTTAAAGGATCTTTTTCGACAAATGGACAGTTTCAAGTAGTAATTGGTCCAGGTACGGTAGAAAAAGTATATAAAGAATTAATCAATCAAACAGGTGCATCAGAAGGCACAAAAGATGATGTCAAAAAAGCCTCTGAACAAAATTTAAATCCATTACAGCGTGCTGTAAAAATGTTAGCTGATATTTTTATCCCGATTTTACCTGCGATTGTAACAGCTGGTTTACTAATGGGAATCAACAATGTATTAACTGGGGAAGGCATCTTTTTTGAGCAGTCGGTTGTCCAAGCGTATCCCCAATGGGCAGACTTTGCTAGTATTATCAATTTAATTGCCAATACAGCGTTTACGTTTTTACCAGGTTTAATCGGATGGTCTGCAATGAATCGCTTTGGCGCTAGCCCTTTATTAGGGATTGTTCTTGGGTTAATGCTTGTTCACCCAGATTTATTGAATGCATGGGGTTATGGAAGTGCAGAAGAGATTCCAACCTGGAATATTTTTGGTTTAGAAGTAGAGAAAGTTGGTTATCAAGGACAAGTTTTACCAGTCCTAATTGCTTCCTAAGTATTAGCTAAATTAGAAATTTTCCTAAGAAAAAGAATTCCAGATTCCTTTCAAATGCTATTCGTGGCGCCAATTGCTTTACTTGTGACAGGATTTGTATCGTTTATTGCAATCGGACCAATCACATTCTTTATTGGTAACCTGATTACAGATGGTGTTGTAGCTATTTTTGACTTTGCACCAATTTTAGGTGGATTAATTTATGGTGGTCTATATGCACCACTTGTTATAACGGGAATGCATCATACATTCCTAGCTGTAGATTTGCAGTTAATCGGTAGCACTGGTGGAACATTCCTATGGCCAATGGTTGCTTTATCCAATATTGCTCAAGGTTCAGCAGCTCTTGCCATGTTGTTTGTATTAAAAGATGAAAAATTAAAGAGCTTGTCTATAACATCAGCGATTTCTGCATATCTTGGTGTGACAGAGCCGGCGTTATTTGGTGTTAATCTGCGTTTCCGATTTGCCTTTATTTCAGCTATTATTGGATCTGCAATTGCTGGTGCTTTTATTTCTATCCAAGCAGTTAAAGCACCTTCAATAGGAGTAGGCGGCTTGCCAGCATTCCTATCTATTTTCCCTGATAATTGGGGAGCGTTCTTTATGGGAATGGCGATTGTACTTATCGTTCCCTTCCTTCTAACACTACTATTTGGGAAAGTACGTAAAGCAAAATAATGTTGGATTGCTGATAACAGAAGATATCAAATGGTTCGTATTGGTATCTTCTGTTTTTATTTTTGCCAACACTAACAGACAGAAGAGCTTCACCGATGGAAGATTTCTTTATGACGAAAAGCTACAATAAAAAAGGAGATAGTACGAATGGATAAAAAATGATGGAAATAACTGGTACTCTAATTTTGGCGGCGCCGCATGGGAATATGATAAACAAACAGATGAATATTATTTGCATCTTTTTTCGAAAAAACAGCCTGATTTAAATTGGGAAAATCCGAAGCTGCGAAATGAAATTTATGAAATGATGAATTGGTGGCTAGACAAAGGGATTGATGGTTTTCGAATGGACGTCATCAACTTCATATCTAAACCAGATATAATGCCAAATGGAGAGCCAAAGCAGGGGAAAACATATGCTTCAGGTAGTAAATTTTACCGTAATGGTCCAAGAATCCATGACTATTTACAAGAAATGAATGAAAAAGTACTGTCCAATTATGATGTAATGACCGTTGGTGAAATGCCTGGAGTTACACCAGAATTAGCTGAAATATATACAAAGGAAAAAAATAAAGAGTTGAACATGGTCTTTCAATTTGAGCATATGGGATTGGATAATGGACCAAACGGAAAATGGGATTTAAAGCCGCTTAATTTACCGGATTTAAAGAAAAATTTGACGAAGTGGCAAAAGGCTCTTGAGGATAAAGGCTGGAATAGCTTGTATTTCAATAACCATGATCAGCCAAGGATTGTTTCTCGGTTTGGAAATGACAGTACTTACCGAGTAGAATCAGCAAAAATGTTGGCAACTTTGCTTCATATGATGAAAGGTACTCCTTATGTTTATCAAGGCGAAGAAATAGGGATGACGAACGTTCAGTTTGATACGATAGAAGACTATCGAGATATCGAGATTCATCAATTCTATCAAGAATAATTAGCGGAAGGAACTCCTTTAGAAAAAATAATGGAAAGCATTTATGCAAAAGGACGGGATAATTCTCGAACACCAATGCAATGGGATAATACAGTAAATGCAGGATTTACAATGGGAACTCCTTGGATTAAGGTAAATCCTAATTATATAAACATAAATGTTCAAGCTGCGATTTCTAATCCTGATTCTATTTATCACTATTATCGCAAGCTGATAAGCCTCCGGAAAAAACATAAAGTCATTGTATATGGGAGCTATGATTTATTACTAGAAAATCATTCAGAGATATTCGCTTATAAGCGTGCTTTGGATGGAGAGACGGTAATTGTTATTTGTAATTTTAGTGAGAAAGAGATCAAAACATCCTTTTTGGAGGACATACCCCGTGCTTCTTGTGAAAGGTTACTAAGCAATTACCCTAACAGTGATAAGAGGGTAGGGGGAGAAATAAATCTTCGAGCTTATGAGGTACAGGTTTATTTGCTTAAATAGACAATAAAGAGTGATTTGAATATTGAATAAGCCAGTTTTACTTGTGTAAGGACAAGTAAAATTGCTTTTTATTATAGTTTCAAGAGTTTTTTGATTATTCAATTATTTTTATATGGTAGTATTAAGGCAAAATAGAAGAAAGGAATAAGTGATAAATATGATGGAACAAAAAATCCTTGATTATTTTCCTCTGGGGATTATCCTTACAAATGATATTGGTACAGTGTTATATAGAAATGAATTAGCATGGAAGATGACCAAAAAGGTAATCGACAATATAATTGGTATAAATATTTTGGATGTAATTACTAATAGTTCCATTAATAAATGTATAAAAAATGGTCAATCTGTGATTTCCTCGATGAAGCTAAATGACACAGATGCAGCAATCATATACGAAACGTCTCTTCCAAGAATGGGAGATTCTCCAATAGGTTTAACTTTCATGTTGCATGAGAGTTTGATTGAGCATCTTGCCTTTCATACGAAACGTATTGGCGGACTAAAGCAGGAATTTGATTTGATTATGAGTCTGGTTGGTGAGCTTATTACTATTTCTGACGCAAATGGAATAATAATGAGGGTTAATGAAGCTTGTGAGCGGATAATGGGAGTTAAAGAGAGGGAATTTGTAGGGAAGCCAATTGAACAAATGGAAAAAGAAAAAATAATTGATAACTCTTCAACAAAACGAGTAATAAAAGAGGGCAGAAATGTTACGGTTGTACAAACAACTAAATCAGGCAAACGGTTATTAGTTAAAGGATATCCGATTTTTAACGAAAAGGGAGAATTAGAGAAAGTAATTAATATATCAAAGGATATTACAGAAACAGAGGAATTATTAACAAAACTTAATGAAACAAAGGAATTACTAAAGGAATATCAAACAGAACTCCACAGCAAAAGTCATGAAAAGGATGAAGTGATTATTAAATCTCCTCTGATGAAAAAAACATATGATTTAATAGAATGGATTGCAGAAGTAGATTCACCTGTATTGTTTCGTGGAGAATCTGGTGTTGGAAAAGAGTTCTTTGCGAACATTCTACACCAAAAAAGTAGTAGAAGAGGCGGTCCTTTTGTAAAAGTAAATCTTGGCTCTATTCCAGAAGAAATGATTGAAACGGAACTTTTTGGGAGCCGCGGTTCTTTCATTAAATCTGGTGCGATTGTTACTGCTCAAAATGGGGTTTTATTTTTAGATGAAATGGAAAAGCTGCCTGTGCATTTACAAGTGAAATTGCTACAGGTTTTCCAAGAAAAGAAAATGAATAATCCAGTAAATGAAGGAGAAATACTTATAAATGTCCGGGTAATTTGTTCAACTACTCAAGATTTAGAAAAGCTGATGGAAGAGAATCTCTTTCGTAGTGACCTTTATTATTGGCTGAATGTAGCACCTATTTATATTCCGAGTTTAAGAGAAAGAAGCGAAGAAATTCCCTTTTTGGCACATCATTTTTTAACTGTTTTTAATGAGATATATAATCGAAATAAAAGGTTTAATCAATCTATTTTTCAGATTTTCATGGAATATCCTTGGACAGGTAATGTTAGAGAACTACAAAATACAATTGAACGACTAGTAGTGACTATCTCTGCTGAAGAGCTTACGGAAAAACATTTATCATATACAATGTTAAAGAAGGCCATTCGGAAAAATGGAGAAAATCAGTCATTGAAAGAAATGGTAGAAACCTTTGAAAAGCATATAATCGAAGAAGCTATTGAAAATAGCAGAACCCTAAAGGATGCAAGTATCAAATTGGGAATAGATGCTTCTACCCTTTCAAGAAAAATCAAGAAATTAGGAATAGATATTGCAAAAATGCAATAACAGTTGCATTTTTGCAATTATAAAAAAGGTACTATTCTCACTGTTTTTATAGAAAATAGATAATCTTTATTGCAGATTTGCAATAGGGATTTTTTTTTAGGAAAAATAATGTCAGATAATCTAACATTATTATACAGAATAATTGGAATATATAATAAATTTGAAACGAGGATGTAAGCGACTATTAAAGTATATAGTTCCTTCCAAAATAAAAATAGGGGTGAAGAAGAGTGAAGCTATTTGGAGTAGATGTAGGCGGAACGTTTACAGATGTCATTTTTAACGATACGGATAAACAAACAACTGTGATTCATAAAGTGCCAACTACGTTGGATGATCCATCCACAGGAGTAGTTCAAGGGATACTTGAGCTATGTGAACGTTATTTAATTGATAAAACTGAAATTGATCATGTTTTTCACGGGACGACCATCGCAACTAATGCTGTATTGGAATACGATGGAGCCAAAACAGGGATGATTACGACGAAAGGATACAGAGATATTGTTCATATAGGCAGACACCAACGACCTCAAAATTATTCCATTATGCAAGAAATTCCATGGCAGGATAAACCTTTAGTTCAACGACGACATAGAATTGCTGTTGCCGAAAGAATGGGGCCAAAGAAGAACGAAGTCATTATTCCTTTACGAGAAGAGGAAGTGCGGGAATCTGTTCGTATTTTAAAGGAGATGGGAGTAGATTCGATTATTGTTAATTTTCTATTTTCCTATATTAATCCACAACATGAAGATAGAGTAAAAGAAATAATTGAAGAGGAATATCCAGAAGCATTTATCACAATTTCTTCTGAGGTGTCCCCCCAATTCCGTGAATTCGAGCGATTTACAACTGCTTCTATAAATGGCTTTATTGGTCCAAAAGTGAAACATTATATTCAGAATTTAGAATTACGATTAAAGGAATCTGGAATACCAGCGGAACTACATATTATGTGTTCGAATGGAGGAGTCGCTACCCCTCATACTGTTGCTGAAAAACCTGTTAATACCTTATTATCTGGTCCTGCTGCTGGGATTTTAGGTGGAGTATGGTCAGGTCAGGTAACAAAGAGAAATAAAATTATTACCTTTGATGTAGGGGGAACAAGTGCTGATATAGGGATTATTAAAGATAATACGTATAGTGAATCCTCTGCGAGAGATACGTGGATTGCAGGGTACCCTGTAATGGTGCCAATGATTGATATTCACACGATTGGAGCAGGAGGAGGAAGTATTGCTTACCTTGATGAAGGGAGAGCTTTTAAAGTAGGACCAAAGAGTGCAGGCTCTCGCCCAGGTCCTGCGTGTTATGGTCATGGTGGAATGAAGCCGACAGTTAGTGATGCCAATGTGGTTCTTGGGAGAATTGATGAAGAGAACTTCCTGGGAGGCGAGATGCAAATCCATAAAAACGCTGCCTATCAAGTTATTGATGAGTTAGCAGATAGTCTTCATTTAAGCAGGGAACGGACAGCAGAGGGAATATTGCAAATCATGAATAATAATATGGCAAATGCTATCCGCGAAAAGACTGTTCAAAAAGGGGAAGACCCAAGAGAATTTTCTTTAGTTGCCTTTGGCGGAGCTGGACCACTACATGCCGTGGATGTAGCAAAAATTTTAAATATTCCAGAAGTAATAGTTCCACTATATCCAGGAATAAACTCTGCAACTGGTTTATTAACAACGGATTTAAAATACGACGTTATTAAAACAGAGTTCATGCTTAGTTCCGATCTTGATTTCGCGACGCTTCATCAAGATTTTTATGAACTTGAAGAAGAATTAACTAGAAGATTACTAGAAGATGGTATTGCTGAAGATCAAATTACTATTTTGCGAAGTGTTGACTGTCGTTATATTGGTCAAGGATATGAACTTAGAGTAGACTTCCCAACTGGTTTGGTTGATAAACAATCCGTTGAACTAGTTTGGGAGGAGTTCCATAAAAATCATGAATCCGAATATGGTCATAGCTTCTATGAGAATCCGATTGAAATAGTGAATATTCGTGTGACTGGCCTAGGCTCCATGCCAAAAATAAAAAAACAAAAAGTCAATCATCCTTACTTATTAGAAGAGGCTCTTTTAAAAACAGGAGAAACTATTTTTAATATCAATGGAACATTAGAAAAAGTAGTAACAAAATTTTATCAAAGAGAACAAATTCCTGTGGGAGTAAAATTTCAAGGACCTTGTATTGTATTGCAAAAAGATACAACAACAGTTATTCCTCCTAATTGCACAGCGTTTATAGAGGAATTTGGAAATATGATTATTAAGGTAGGTGTGTGAATGATGCTAGATACGAAATCAGCGGTAAAAGAAATTGATCCGATTACAGTACAGGTTGTGCTTGGAGCTTTAGAAAACGTTGCAGTAGAAATGGGCCATAAGCTTGCGCGCATGTCTTATTCCAGTATTATCAGAGAATCAGAGGATTTTGGCTGTGCTTTAGTAGATATTTATGGCAATCAATTATGTGAATCGTCCCATAGTACACCTCTTCAATCTGGACCGATTCCAGGCTATGTAAAAGGAATTCGGGAGATTATGGAAGAAAGGGATGATAACTTTTCCCCTGGTGATATCATTATGCATAATTCTCCTTATCACGGAGCGTCTCATGGACCAGATATTGGTATTTGTATTCCTGTTTTTTATCAAGAAGAGTTGATTGGTTTTTCGGTTACGACAGCCCATCACTTAGATATAGGTGCTTCCACTCCAGGCAGCTGTGGAATTGTTGATGCTGTAGATGCCTATGCAGAGGGGCTCCAGTTTAAAGCCATCAAAGTCTATGAGAAAGGAAAAAAGAACCGGTATGTTTGGGATTTATTAATGGATAACATTCGGGCACCAAAGATGGTAGTAGGGGATATAGAGGCTCAGATAGCAGCTGCTAAAATTGGAGCAACCAGATATATAGAGCTGTTGGATAAATTTGGAGTAGACACTATTTATGCTGCGAGCAATGAATTGATGAATTACTCAGAGAAAATGATGCGAGAGGCCATTACAAAATTGCCGGATGGTGAATACAAGGCAGAAGGATTTTTAGATGGTTATCTGGATAGTGCTGATTCATATAAAAAAGATTTAAAAATTTGTGTGACAGTAAAGGTTAGCGGAAGCGAATTAACGGTTGATTTGACAGGTACATCACCTCAAGTCAAGGATCGCCCTATTAATATGCCATTAGTTGGAACTGTAGATATCGCTGTTTATTTAACATTAAGATCGATTTTATTAGATTCCACAACTTACGGTGATTTTTCGCAAAATTCTGGATTATCTAGGCCGATTCACATAATCGCTCCAAAAGGTACGTTGTGTAATCCAGTTTTTCCAGCTCCAACCATTGCTCGATTTACTTCTGGCAACATGATTGCAGATACTTTAATGAAAGCACTAGCTCAAGTTGTTCCAGATCAGGTTAGTGCTGGTATCGGCAACCTGCAAGTAGTGGCTTTTAGTGGGTTAGCTAACGAAGAAAATTATTGGGTTTACATGGACATTATGGAGGGCAGCTATGGCGGCCGTTATGGAAAAGATGGAATGGACGCTGTTGATACATTATATGCCAATACGAGAAATAATCCTATTGAGGATATTGAGACACATTATCCATTAAGAGTGAATCGATATGAATTAAGAGACACTGGATGTGCACCAGGGAAATGGCGAGGTGGAATTGGATCTATCCGTGAAATTACCTTCCTAGAAGATGGGAGCTTCTCTGTTGAAGCAGACGGACATAAATTTGCTCCATGGGGGTTTAAAGGTGGAGAGAATGGAACTGTTGGGGAATTATCCATCAGAGAGCAAACAGGCGACACAATTAAGCTGCCTTCAAAACTGCCGAATCGTCCTGCTAAGGCTGGAAGTACTATTCAATTAGTTGGCCCATGTGGAGGTGGATATGGCAACCCATTAGAAAGAGATCCGGAAAAAGTATTAGCTGATTTTCTGGACGGATATATTTCAGCTGAGACTGCTCTAGAGGTATATAAAGTCTTCATCACAGAAACAAATACAATCGATTATGAAAAGACAAATGAGTGGAGAAGAAGAAAAGCAGAATAACTTTATCACAAAAATGAGGAGTGTATACATGCAATCACTAGCCTATGTGGATGCCAACAGAATTTACTCAAGAATAATGGAATTAGGGGAAATAGGAAGGACAAAGCAGAGTGGAGTACAACGCTTAGCTTTAAGTAAGGAGGATAAGGAAGCACAAATCCTTGTCACTAAATGGATGGAGGAGGCTGGTCTAACAGTTTCTCATGATCATTTTGGAAATTTAATTGGTCGAAAAGAAGGAGAAAAACCGCATCTCCCTATTGTGATGATAGGCTCTCATATTGATTCAGTAAGAAATGGGGGGAAGTTCGACGGAATTATAGGGGTACTGGGAGGAATAGAAATTGCTCAGTTTATCTATTCCAATAATATATCTCATGCTCATACGTTAGAAGTAATCGCTTTTTGTGAAGAGGAAGGATCTCAATTTAACGATGGTTTATTTGGAAGTAGAGGGATGGTTGGAAAAGCAACCGAAGAAGATTTTCAAAAAAAGAATGACCAGCAAGTAACTAGATTTGATGCTTTAAAGAATTTTGGGTCTGAAATTGACCCAGCACGTTATAAAGAATCAGTGCGGAAGGAAGAGGAAATAAAGATTTACTTAGAAATGCATATTGAGCAGGGTCCTTATTTAGATGTAAATAGTCATCCAGTAGGTATCGTAAATGGGATAGCTGGATTGTCTTGGTACACGATTATGATTGAAGGTACTCCTGGTCATGCAGGAACCGTACCGATGAATTTAAGAAATGATCCTATGATAGGGGCAGCAAAAGTAATTCAAGAAATCAATGAAATATGCAGTAGCCAGCCTGATCAACAAACAGTTGGAACTGTTGGAATTATTCAGGCCTTTCCTGGTGGGAGCAATATAATTCCTAATGCTGTCCAATTTTCACTTGATTTAAGAGATATAAATCTTACCAGAAAAAACCGCATATTTGCTGAAATCGAGGAAAGGCTCCAAGCGATATGCCAAGAAAATGGATTAAGCTATACAATCAAAACAAATATTGAACTTGATCCGGTAGCTTGTTCAGAAGAAATTATTGATGTATTCACTTCAATTGGAAAAAAACTAGATATGGATATTCCTATTATGGTAAGTGGAGCCGGACATGATGCGATGCTAATGTCGGAGATAACAGATATAGGGATGATTTTTGTTCGATGTAAAAAGGGAATTAGTCATCAGCCAGAGGAAAGTGCAACGAAAGAAGATATTGCAATGGGAACGGAAATTATGCTTCAAGCAGTACTGCAGTACATTTAAGGGATAAAATGGGGTGGGTGATCCCATCTCTTTAAAAAAATAGAAAAGATGGTGAAAGTATGACAAAGGATAGTTCCAATCTTACACAAGGATCGAGACGAGAATCACTAAATCCAATTTCAAATGAAAAAAGAATGTTTGGGTTATCGACATATATAATGATGTGGATTTCTTCCATGGTAGTTATTCAAATTTTCATGGTAGGACAATCTTTTCTTCCACCGGTAGGCAGTTTGAACTTATTTCAGGCAGGGGTAGTCACCTTTGTATCAGCACTTTTTCTTTGGGTAATCTTTGTTCTTAATTCTAAACCAGGTCTGACATATGGAATTCCTTTTATTGTTCAAGCAAGATCTGCCTTTGGCTATAATGGTGCAAGAATAGCATCACTCATTCGTGTGTTGCCTGCAGTTTTTTGGTATGGGATAGGCTCATGGATTGGAGCAAGCGCAACGAACTTTATTACTGACTCGATATGGGGCTACAGTAATATCTGGTTATATTTCATTTTATTCCAAGTACTTCAAACGATAATTGCATACTCTGGGATGAATTCTATTAAATGGTTTGATTCTATACTATCCTTTGTAGTATTAGGTTTTCTTATCTATATTGTGATTCAGCTTATAAAATTTGGTGGTTTGAACATGGAAAATAGCTGGGAAAATAATGATGGATCTTGGGGGATGCCATTTTTTGCAGCTATTACTGCCTCGGTAGGGGTATTAATTACAGCGGCTATAAATAATGGAGATTTAAGTAGATATCTAGAGAATAAGCCCAAAAATAACAGGATTGGTCACTTTTTTGGGATTGTTCCGATGTTTCTTATTATGATGTTTATTGGGATATTATCTGCTGCTGCAACCGGAATTTGGGATCCCATACAAGCTATTGTATCTGTTATTCCGAATCCAGTTGTAGCGGTTGCTATGATGATATTTATCATTGTTGCTCAGTTTACAACCAATTTAACCATTAATATTAAACCGCCTGCTCTAGTCATTATGGAAATGTTTAATTTGAAATGGGGAACTGCGGTCATATTAGTTGGAATTTTAAGTATAGCTACTTTTCCTTGGATTCTTGTATCAAGTTCTGCTTTTAATACATTTATAGCATTTTATTCGGCCTTTTTAGGACCACTACTAGGAATCCTGCTGACCGATTATTATATTGTCCATAAACAAAATTATCGTGTGGAAGAATTGTATCAAAGAGACGTTAAGTACAATTGGTTAGGCATTGGCTCTATGTTTATTGGCGGGATTATTGGTATCTGTTTCCTCTCTATAGCGTGGATGGTTAGTATGCCGCTTAGCGCACTTCTATACTGGGCAGGAATGAAATTTATTCCAGCATACAGAGTTCAGTCAACTCCGGCTGCAGTTGATAAGGCTTAAAAAGTGTTTTTCTTAAAATAGTTAGGGTGTCTTTCTAGAATGTATAAGAAAGCCTTCAGAAGAATATAAACTTCTGAAGGCTTTTCTTGTAATAAAACGATTTATAACAACACGTTTAATTTATACTATGAGAATAGTGTGAAAAACAGCTTGTATCTTTGATGTACTCACAAGAACCGTCCCTTTACTCTTGCCAATATTAAGTAATTGTACTAAAGGTATTCACAAAAAAAGGGCTATCCCAAAAGTTAGTTTAACCAGCTGTCGGGATAGCCTCCTGTATTTACTTAAATCTTCTCAGCATTAGACACACGATCATTTAATTCACTAGAACCATTCTTTTTAATCGTAAAGTAAGCAATCAAGAAAGATGATCCAATGGCGATAATAATTCCAGCAATGGCATAAGGGAAGTAAGGTACAACATAAGCAACTAAGCATACGATACTGGAAAGGATATAGCCGTATATTCTTACACCAGTAGCAGCAAAGAAGGTTGCAGCAATGGCACTTCCGATTGTGCATGCTATAAATGCTTTTTTATTTTTAATTAGCACACCGAATAAGGCAGGTTCTGTAATGCCAAGTAGGGCTGAAATAGTTGCAGATATAATAATTGATTTCTCCATCTTATTCTTTGCTTTAAAGAACATAGCAAAGGTTGCACCGGCGATTGCCATATTGGTCATAAACATCATTGGCATTAACATATCGTAGCCTTTATCTGCGAAATTCTGCAGTGCGATTGGTGTGATAGCATTAATAACAGGAATCGGTAGCCCGATCAAATGGAACTGACTAATTTCCCCTAATTTAGCTGCATCCAATAAGGTTGGGTACATCAGTCCTCCAGTATCGCGATTGCAAGGTATTGATTTGTTTTAAATATTTTCGCTGCTGATGCTGCTAAAAAGAATGGGAGAAAGTAAAAGACACCGCTTGCAATTAAATCCAAAATAGTGACTGTTTCACTTTCCTTTGAAAGAATATTTAAAGCAATTAGTCCAGCTAATATCCCTTTAATCATACCAGCGCCAGCAATGGCCGGAACGATTGGTCCAAAAACGCCTGAAGCAACATCTAGTAATCTTCCGAAAACCCCTTTTTTTTCTCGCTTTCTTGCGCTACTTGCTTATCCTCATCTATTCCTAATTCATCAATGATTGCTGTATAAAATTTTTGGACATGGGTACCAATGATGAAAGCTTTATTTCTTAGAGGATATTTTGCCACCTGATCAAAATGAATGGCTTTCTCATTTAAGAGCACAATGTACTACTCCCATTGCCACTGGAGAACTTTTTAATAATCCAATGGAATGGAGAAATCTTATCATAAATAGGCAAATTGATTATATACGCTGTCATGTTTCGCAGATTGGTGGAATTACACCAGCACTTAAACTAGCGGCACTTTGTGAAAATTTTGGTGTGCGGATTGCATGGCATGGACCTTCCGATATGACACCAATAGGGGTAGCCGTAAATACTCATCTAAATATTCATCTTCATAATGCAGCGATTCAAGAGATACAAGAACCAGATGAAACGACAAAGAAAATGTTCCCTCATTCAGTAGAAGTGCTGGAAGGTTATATCTATCCTATTGAAACAGTAGGTATTGGGGTGGAATTTGATGAGGATATGGCTGAAAGGTATCCTGTTATCTATCGTAAACACGAATGGACTCAAGCGCGAATACCAAATGGTTCAATTCATACACCATAGTAGTTATAAAGAGAGGGGTCTTCCTATTAGATCTGTCTCTTTCTTTTCTTTAGCAATGAAAAGAAAAAATTAAATGTATGCTAGAATGATGATGTGGATTTAAACCTATTCTGTTTGAGGGGTAATAATATGAAAAAGAGAGATTTTATAGCAGAAGATATTTTAAGTAAGATTTATCAAAATAAATATAAAGCAGGGGAAAAGATTCCAACGGAAAGAGAACTTGCCAAACATTATGATGTATCAAGATACACCATTCGCGAAGCATTAAAAAAGCTTGTGAACATAGGATGTGTAAAAATCATTCAAGGTTCAGGGATATTTGTAAATGAAACAAGATATAAAAGCCCCTTAATTTATAATTCACTCACAGAAAGAAAGTTTAAAGATATCCAATCAAAAATTATTTATTTTAAAAAAATAGAGGCAGATCATACATTAGAAAAAATATTTGATTTAAGCGGAAGAAAAACAAAAGTGTGGGAATACAAACGTGTTAGAATTGTCGATTATCAAAAAATGCAAATAGAAACAACAAGACTTCCGTGTGCGTATTTTCCAGATTTAGAAGAAGAAGAAGTGAAAAACTCCGTTCATGAATATGTACAGCAATGTGGCTATCAAATCTCTCATTTCATTACTACCTATAGTGCAATCAATGTAAGTAAAGAAGATGCTGAGCTGCTGAATTGCAAAAAAGGTGTCGCGGCTATGAAAATTTTTAATAGAGGAATCCTACAAAATGGCACAGTATTTGAATATAGTGAGATGATAAACTTGGATTATTCTGTTTCTTATTTCACTCCGTTTAATCCATATAGTCATCAGTATCGAAAGAATTAAAAGAGGCAGTAATTAGATTTCCCTAAAGAATAAATAAGAAGTGACGTATATAAAAACGTCACTTCAGACTGTAGACAAACCTCTGAATTTTAGATATAAAGGTTTGTCTACAGTATATTTATCAGTCCCTTTGAATAGGGATGTTGCTTTCCGCTCCAGGGGTTCGCTTTCCGTGGGGCTCGCGCTTAGCCGCGGTCTGCTTACAGCCTGCAGGGTCTAAGCTGTCTCGCTAATCCCACAGGAGTCTCACCCCTTCCACTCCAAGCAACGCATGAAAATTCAATGTAAGCTTCTAAAAATCTTTTCATCGGTATTAATAAAACGAACAATCCTATACCCACTTTACCACATCATCAAATGCTCTACGTGTTTTCGGATAAGGTTCTTTGGCACGATAGCCGAATGCTACCATAACGGAAATGCCTAAATGCCCATCCTCTAAAAGTCCTTCTTCCTTTAGAAGCTGATTCATTTATCCTTCAATTGGACAAGAATCAATGCCGATTTGGGAAGCAGCTGTCATCATATTACCAAGAGCAAGATAGGTTTGTTTGGAAGCCCAGTCGAATAATGCACGGTCGTTGTCCAATAAACGGAAGTCATCTTTTTGAAATGCTTCTATGCGTTCCATCACTTTGGGAATAACTTCAGCAGGAAGCTTTGATACATTTGTAAATTGATCTTTTAAATAGGCAGAATCAT
Organism: Niallia alba; assembly: GCF_012933555.1. Taxonomy (GTDB): domain Bacteria; phylum Bacillota; class Bacilli; order Bacillales; family Cytobacillaceae; genus Niallia; species Niallia alba. Next base: position 4,381,204 of record NZ_JABBPK010000001.1, on the reverse strand, counting down.
AGGCTGTATCCAATTTTGTTCTAGCCAATAAAATCACAAAATGGCTTGCAGCAGGAATTTTTGTATGGGCTCCCCAAGATGAATGTTTTATTTTACCCCACTCTTAACGGAGTAAGACTCCCGCCTCAAACTTATGAGAATACGAGAAAGATAGGTGGGAGATAAAGGTCCGATTGGTCAACTAACCATCAGTGGGGATGAGGAAAAACCCCACTGATGGAGTTTCGCTTTATAAGAATTGTAAATGTAAATGCTTACTTTAAAAAATACGTAAATATTGTCTGTTTATAAGAAAAAATCACAATTAATTTCTTGACACTTCTCATTGATGTCATTAATATTATGTAGACCAGTTGTTATAATTTTATTAAGAAGAGATGATTCTAATGAAGAAATCCAACAATAAAAGAGAAGCAATTCTAACTACTGCAACTAAATTATTTCAGCTACAAGGATTTCACGCTACTGGACTTAATCAAATTATTGAAGAGAGTGGCGCTCCTAAAGGCTCCTTATATTATCATTTTCCGAATGGGAAAGAAGAAATTGCTTTAGAAGCAATTAAGCGAATGAGGGAACTAGTAGTGGAGAAAATGAGAGAAGACTTAAATGATGGCGATACCCCTGTGTCTGCTTTTCAGCAACATGTGAACTCTATCGCAAATGAATTTGATCAAATGGGCTGTAGTGCACTTGAAGGTTTGCAAATTAGTTTGATTGCTTCTGAAACAGCGTTAACACATGAAACGCTGCGAGTAGCATGTGATGCTACTTTTACAGACTGGCAAGCTCTTTATACGAATCGATTAGAAGAATTTGGCTTTAAAAAAGAGCTAGCACAAGAGTTAGGTATAACGTTAAATGCAATGATAGAAGGTGGATGTATGTTAGCTCTAACAAACAAGAGCAGTAACCCGCTTCGCTGCATTTCAAATCAAATAGCAGTGCTGTTAAAACAGTAATTTCTATGGATATTAAAGGAGGAAAATGAATATGACAATGGATATTTCCGCTAAAGGCGATGCAATCGGAAAAAGTGAGTTTAAGACACTTCCTATTATCGCATCTTTTTTAATAGCGGGTTTTGTTGGATTATTTAGTGAAACGGCACTGAATATGGCATTAAATACAATTATTACTGATTTTGCTATAAAGGAAACAACCGTACAATGGTTAACAACTGGGTTTCTATTAACACTTGGTATATTGGTTCCTGTTTCTGGACTTATTCTGCAATGGTTTACAACAAGGCAGTTATTTATTACTTCGTTAATCTTTTCGATTTCAGGAACACTAATAGGGGCAATTGCGCCAACCTTTACTATTTTAATGATTGCTCGTATTGTCCAGGCAGTCGGCACAGCACTCTTATTACCGCTGATGTTTAACACAATTCTTGTATTAATTCCGCCGCATAATCGTGGAAAAGTAATGGGAATGATGGGGCTAGTAATTAGTTTTGCGCCGGCAGTAGGGCCAACTATTTCTGGTTTAATTCTTCGCTCTCTTACATGGCATTGGATTTTCTGGGTATCACTCCCATTATTAGTTTTTGCGCTTGTTTTTGGAAGTGTATTTATGCAAAATGTAACGACACCAACGAAGCCTAAAATTGATATCTTATCGATAATTCTATCAACCATTGGATTTGGCGGAATTGTTTATGGGTTCAGTAATGCTGGAGAAGGTGGAGGTTGGGGAAACCCGGTTGTAATTATCTCAATCGCAATTGGTCTTGTGTCACTAATCATCTTCTCTATCCGTCAAGTAAAAATGGAACAGCCAATGATGAATTTAAGTGCGTTTAAATACCCGATGTTTGTGTTGGGATTAGTGCTCGTTATTATGATTATGATGGTAATGCTTTCGTCAATGATCCTATTGCCACTGTATTTACAAAACGTTCTCGCATTAAGTACATTTACAGCAGGATTATTGCTTCTGCCTGGTGGATTAATAAATGGATTTCTATCACCTATTATGGGAAGCCTTTTTGATAAATTTGGACCTAAATGGCTAGTTATTCCTGGTCTTGCGTTAGCAACTCTTGCATTATTCGGATTCTCCACCATTGATATTGATACATCATCAGGCTTTATTATTGGTCTTCTAATTGTTCTGATGATTGGTGTATCGATGGTAATGATGCCGGCACAAACAAATGGGTTAAACCAGCTGCCGCCAGAATTGTATCCACATGGAACTGCAATTATGAATACATTGCAACAGGTTGGTGGTGCAATCGGAACAGCAATTGCAATTTCTTTATTAGCTTCAGGTACTAGCAATTATTTGAGCAATGCGACAGATTTAACCAATCCGTTAAATCCATTGCTTGCCTTTACAGCGGGCGTACAAAAATCATTTAGCTTCGCAATTATTGTCGCAATAATTGGTTTTGTTCTATCTTTCTTTATTAAACGTGTGAAAGTGGATCATCCATCTCATTAATAAAGTAAATTTCAGAACGAAAAAACGATTGAAAGAGTGGATAACACTTCTTGATGTTATCCACTCTTTCAATCGTTTTTCTTTTGATTAAACCATTCCACCATTTACGCGAATCGTTTGTCCTGTAATCCAACGGGCGTCATCACTTGCTAGAAAGGCAACAACTTTCGATATATCATCGGTTTCTCCAAAGCGTCCAAAGGCATTAAGCTTTTTTAGATTTTCTAATTGTTCTGGACTTTTGCCATTCATAAATAATTCTGTGTTTGTAGGGCCAGGTGAGATTGTATTTATAGTAATGCCCTTTGGTCCAAATTCCTTTGCCAACTGTCTAGTAATCTGTTCCACAGCGCCTTTTGTGGCAGTGTATAGACTGTATCCAGGGAACATCATCCCTGCCACTGATGTAGAAAAATTAATGATTTTCCCATTCTGCTCCATATATTTGAGCGCCTGCTGACATGCAAAATACGTTCCTTTAACATTGATGGAGAAATGCAAATCAAATTCTTCTTCTGTTACATCATTTAACGGAATGGTGTGCATAATTCCTGCATTATTTACAAGAATGTCTATTTTTCCATAGTGTTGAAGTGTCTCTGCAAATAAACGTTCTAGCTCTTTAATTTTGCTCACATCTGCTTGGATGGCAATTGCTTTCCCACCATTATTTACAATGTTTGTAACAACTTCTTTTGCCTTATCTGAACTATTTGCGTAGTTAATGATCACTTTAGCACCTAATTGTGCAAGCTCTTCTGCAATCGTTGTGCCAATTCCTCTAGAAGCACCAGTAATAATAGCTACTTTGTCTTGTAAATTACTCATCATTACCCTCCAATATGTATAATTTTTCATCCTTTTAAGGATGATGTATGGTTATTATAAGGAAGCCAGAAGAAAGGGAGATAGAAGATTCATGTATAATCTTTGCCTAATTCTCCAAATAAGATGTAAAATGAATAAAAAAATAAAGGGGGGATATCTTGGACACTAAAAGGGAGTTAACGAGATTAATAGAAAAGCACATAAAAATAGATGGTACTCATGAAACCGAGATAAACCATTTAAACATTATTCGAGCATCTACCTTAACAGAACCACTGCATTCTATTATAGAGCCTTCTGTATGTTTCATTGTGCAAGGTTCCAAATTAGTGATGTTAGGCGAGGAACTATTTCATTATGACTCCAGTCAATATCTTGTCACCTCTGTCCATCTGCCGATTCGCGGGAAAATTACAGAAGCGGACGAAGAAAAACCGTACTTATGCATAAGACTTGGATTTACAACAGAGCAGATTTTAGAAGCTGTTGCCAATCAAAAGGAAGCAGATTCCTATCCTCCTAGAAGGGCGATGCTAGTAAATAAAACTACCTCAGATATGACAGATGCATTAGTAAGGCTATTAAAGCTGCTGGACTCACCAAAAGATATTCCTGTTCTTGCACCTTTATATCAAAAGGAAATTTTATATCGAATTTTACAAAATGAGGATGGAGATCAAATCAAGCAATTTGCTATTTTAGGGAGCCATGCACAAGCAATAAAAGAGGTTATTCAAATAATCAATCATGCATATGCTAAACCACTTCGCGTAGAGGAATTAGCTAAATCTGTGAATATGAGCCTTTCATCTTTTCATCATTATTTTAAGTCGATTACCGGTATGTCTCCCTTACAGTTTCAAAAAATGGTCCGTCTACAGGAAGCACGAAGGCAAATGTTATCAGAAGGATTAGAAGCTGCAGAAGCAGCTTTTCAGGTTGGCTATGAAAGTCCATCACAGTTTAGTAGAGAATACAGTAGAATGTTTGGATTGCCGCCTAAAAGTGATGTGAGAAAAATACAAGATAATTTGAAATAATGGGAGATCTGAATATTTGGATTGTAAATTGCAGGTTTTCTTTTGTTATATTATATATTTTTTTTGATTAAGGAGGGGGTTATTAGATATAGGGAGAGAGGTTGTTAATTGGTATTCGTTTTTTTTTTGCAGGATGAGCAGTTCCTTGTCAAGGTTACCCTTAAAAGGAAACTGCCCATCAAAATTAGTTTACACCTACACGATCCCAAGCACTTTTTACCGCATTATAAGTGCTGCTGTTGCTGCCATAAAGATCTGAAGCAGCTTGTAATAAAGCAGATTTTGCGTTACTAAAATTACTTGTAGGTGTTAAGTAGGTTGTTAATGCACGATAATAAATTTTTTCCGCTTGTGCTTTTCCGATAGAACTAATTGTATAATAAGCTGCTTTGTTAGGAATACCGCTGTTAATATGAACCCCGCCGTTATCACTTGTTGTATTGACATAATTGCTCATTGTAGAAGGTTGTCCATAGCTTTCAGGATTAGATAAACTACGCAGACCATCGCCAGAAACTTTTGGTGTATAGACATCTTCTCCTAATAACCAATCATTAGGATCAAGGAAATAGCCAAACACATCAGACATAGATTCATTTAGTGCACCAGATTGATTTTGGTATTGCAGGCCAGCTGTTCTTTCTGTTACTGCATGGGTAATTTCATGCGCCACTACATCAAGTGCGCCAGAAAGTGGTGCAAAAGTAGTTCCATCTCCATCCCCGTAAACCATTTGTGAACCATTCCAGAAGGCATTATTATAGTTTGTTTGATAATGAACGGTTGATGTAATAGATGCTCCTCTATTATCGTAGCTATTTCGGTTATGAGTATTGTAATAATAGTCATACACTACTCCAGCATAATAATGAGCGTCTACATCTGCACGTTGATTACTTGCAGTCCAAGCGTTATCAGCATCTGTTGAATACACCCCAGGAAGCGTCGAACGATTTTGTGCAGTAGCTGTTTGAATAACGCCGCCACTCATTGGCTTTGTTGTATCATACAAATAATACGTCCCGTTTGAAAAATATGTATTTAATGTTTTAGTGTCTCCGTTTACTCCAGTTCCACGACCTGTGGTTGCTGCATCAGTTACTGCGTTTAAGGAATCTATAATTGTTCCATCGTTGGCATCAACGAAAATTTGCCAGTTTGCTGGATATGGGTCGATAAATTGAAATTCTACTTTATATGCTAGATGGTAAATTCCATTTTTCTCAAACACAACTAATGAGTCTTTCTCAACAGTAGTTGATTCACTTGCTGCTTTGCTACTTAATCCTTTTAATTCAACTGTATCGCCATTGCTTGTCTCTTCTTTAGATAAATCTAAGTGCTTCCATGCTTTCTCGATTGCATCCTTGTCTGCTAGTTTCGCTTTTGTTGTTGTAACTTTCTTTGATGCTTCGGGATGTAATCCACCATTGACAGCTACGACTTCACCAGCTTTATTTGTGTGAACATAAAATGCCGCGCCTTCAATAGGAACACCATTTACTGATTGAACATATTGATAATGTTTCATTCCAAGCTCGTCTGTTGTTTCTTCTAATAGCGTAAGATCTTTACTTGGGTTAATTTTGTAGAGTGTCTCATTTTCTTTTAAATAAGCTCTAATCTCTTTTTCTACTTTATATTTTTTAGTAGATAGTTTTCCAGATAGGAAGGTGGGTAAATCTTTTTTATTATCCCAATTTTTCTGAGACAATTGGAACTTTTCTAACTTTTTTTGTTCATTGCTTGCTGCTAATCCACTTGGAATAGCAGCTCCGAATACTAGACCAGTTGCTAGTAATAGAGATAAACTTTTCTTCATTTGTTATCGCTCCTTTAATTTTGGAATGAAAAAAGAATATTAAAAAAATTCTTAGTGTGATAATATCATAGAAAAATAGTAGGGATAATTGGGAAAATATTAAGGAGCAAATGGACTAAAATTGCCATTTTAATAAGTTTATAGGTGGGAAATAGGGACTTTAGAATGAGAAATCTATCCTTTACAACCTTTTAAATTTGGGAAAAATGCGATTGGATAGCATTTACAGTTCAATATTAATTCTATTAATATACTAATTATATATCATAAGTGATTAACTATAAGAAAATAGGTGGTATGTCCATGAAAACTGGCTCATTACTGAAATACTATCGAACGAAAGCAAATTTGACACAAAGTGAGCTTGCAGAGGGTATATGTTCGATTCCACACTTAAGTAAAATTGAAAATAATCATAAAGAAGCAAATCAAGAAACAGTCAAACTATTATTTGAGCGTTTGCATATTGATCTTCAAGTAGTAGAAAACGATATGAAGCAAATTAAATCACTCATTACTAGATTTATTGAACATATGGAATACTTTGAAGAGGAGGAAGCTGGATTTGCCTTTGTAGAACTAGAGAAACGAAACGAACTAATCACTTTTACCCCTTATATCTATCTATACGAGCTTTATAAATATCGATATTTTTTATTTATTAAAAATCTAGAAAAAGCCGACAATCACCGTAAATGGCTATATAAGCAAAGAAAAAATTTTTCCCAACATGAATCCTATTTATTTTCTTATTATCATGGAATACACTTAATATTAAGAGGAGAATTCAATGATGCAAGAGATCAATTATTGCAGCTTTTGCATGATGATGTAACAAACCCTCTTGCATCAGGAGAGTTATACTATCATATAGCATTAGTGAAGGGATCTCTAGAGAAATCGGGACAAGCCATTTTCTATGGAAAGAAAGCTTTGCAATTGTTTACCAATCAGTATAATTTTAAACGAATTATTCATACACTTATGCTACTTGCGATTAATTATACACATGCTGGCATTTATCAAGAGGCATTAGATTGCTATAAACATATCATTCGAAATGTAAAGCTCTTGAAAGAGACATCATTACTGCCACGAATTTATAATAATCTAGGATATTTAAAGCATAAGATGGGTCTTCATGAAGAATCGCTTTATTATTACAAACTAGGTTTAAATATGCAAACTCCCGGGACTGTTCACTATATTATTAGTCTGTATACAGTGGCACAATGTTATCATGATCTTAATTCTAGTGAAGCAAAGGCTTTTTTTGAAAAGGTATATGCTTTATCAAAAGAGCTAAACAATTTGAAGTATCAGTATTTATCTATTTATTATCTACATATGATAAATGGCGATGAAGAAGTCGGATTCAAGTATTTAGAGAATAAAATCATTCCTTATTTAGAAAGTATTGGAGAACATAGAGAAGAGCTTCATTATTTTTCTAATCAACTATCTAAATACTATAAACGATTAGGAAAATTTGAAATAGCTATTAAATACATAGAAATGGAGGGAAGAAAATAATGAAAAAATTCTTATTAGCTTCAGCAATCCTTTTAGTTGCCCTAGCACATCCAATTTGGCCTCCAGTATAAGGATAAAGCATGTCCTCAGGGGGATGGTTCTACTGATTCCTTATCAATATAAATTTCCGAGAAGAGAAAAAAATCTTCCTTATGCTGCCTTTCGCTTGAAGCTAAAAATAGCATATATGGAAGATTTTTTTCATTTTCCGCTAAACTACGCAGCTGGAGTTACCCCACGATGAAAGATGAAGAAAGATCCGTAGGCACAAAGGGATCCAAATCCTAAGAATAGTAAAAAAGGTAAAAGGTTAAAGCTTATATAAAAACAGGCGATACTAATAAATGCAATACCGAGTGTATGAACGGGACGTCCCAATGTTAGTAAGAAGGCATTTTTCATTGTCTGAAAAAGTGTTCCCTCGTAATGTACAGAGAGTGAGAAAAAGTTAATCGTAATAACTACCATAAATAGGGCTACAACTAAAAATAGATAATAAATAGGTGACTTTATAGTGGAGAAGTAGTAAAAGTCCAATATCAGAAATAGCCAAACAATAGTGAAAGCAATGCCGCCTAATAAACTACGTAAATAATTCTCTTTATATAATTTCCAAAAAGAAGGAAGCAATTTTACTCCTAGTTCCCCTTGCACCCATTTTCGTGCTACACCAAAGAGGGCAGTGGTAGATGGAAAAAGGAGTAATGGTGATAAGACAGCTATAAGTGAGACAATAGCGAGCAATTGTTGTGACAGAGTACTAACAAATAAATGAAAGGATAAATAAAAAATAGGAAGATTAAATAGCAGCCAAATAAGATTTAAAAAAGCAATTCTTGTAATCCATTCTGAAACAATAAACAGACGAGTAACTATACTTTTTGTCTCCATAATGAGTTCCTCCAATCTCTTTATAAAAAATTAAAACGTTTTTATATTTACGTGATAATTCTATTATTACATGCCATTTTTAATTGGTAAATAAAATAATAATAAAAGAAAAAAATTGTTCTGCTCTTCGTTTTTTAAAAGGAAAATCAAAATATTTATGAAAAAAAGTATTGTCACTAGTATAGGAAGGTGTTATTCTATAAACGAAGAAAACGTTTTTATAAGGATTGTAGTAAATTCTATCGTTTCAGCTCTTATTTCATTTATTAAGTTGCTTTTAAAATTCGAAAACGCTTTATATTGAATGTTAGATAATTACCTACCAGAAAATGTGGGTATTTTTTATAAAAATAATAAAAACGTTTTTATAGGAAAAGGAGTGCATCAGATGAAGATTAACTTATCTACAACTACTTATGAAGAAAACAAACCGGTAACAAATGATACCATAGCTGAATTTACAAAAGATAATAATGTAGAAATGAAAGTAGTGAATATATATCCAGAAATAGAGTACCAAACATTTGATGGATTTGGTGGTGCGATTACCGAGGCTGCTGGCTATACGTATTCGAAAATGAGTGAGAGTTCACAACAGAAGTTAGTAGACGCCTATTTTGGAGAAAACGGCAATCGCTACAATCTGATTCGAACACATATTGACAGCTGTGATTTTTCTGTCGGTCAATATGAGGCAATGAGTAATCCAGAGGATAAGGAATTCCAGTCTTTTTCCCTAGCTAGAGACGAAGAATATATTTTGCCTTTATTGAAAAAAGTGACGGAAGTTTCTGCTAAGCCGTTTGATTTAATGCTATCTCCCTGGTCTCCGCCATCTTTTATGAAAACGAACGAGGAAAGAGTAAAAGGTGGTAAATTGAAACCAGAGTTTCGCCAATTTTGGGCCGATTATATCTGCCACTACATAAAGGAATACCAATTGAAAGGTTTCCCTGTAAAAATGCTAACGATCCAAAATGAACCCAATGCTAGACAATCATGGGATTCTTGTTTATATACAGATATCGAAGAAAAAGAATTTCTTAGAGACTATCTATATCCTACTCTGCAAAAAAATAATTTAAGTGAGATAGAAGTGTTGATCTGGGACCATAATAAAGAAAGAATGTATGAAAGAGCTGCTGCGATAATTGATAATCAAACGGACAATATGATTGCTGGCGTAGCTTTCCATTGGTATACAGGTGACCACTTTGACGCCATTGGTCTAGTACGTGAGAAGTTCCCAAATAAAAAATTAATTTTTACAGAAGGCTGTGTCGAATACAGCAGATTTAACACTGCAGGCCAATTACAAAAAGCACAAATGTATGCACATGACATGATTGGTAATATAAATGCTGGGATGAATGCCTTTATTGACTGGAATATCATTCTAGACAGACAGGGAGGTCCAAATCATGTTGGGAATTATTGTGATGCTCCGATTATGTGTGACACAGAGAATGATCAAATGATGAAAAATCTTTCTTATACATATATAGGTCATTTCAGCCGATATATCGAACCTGGAGCAAAAAGAATAGCTGCTACTAAATATACAGATAAGTTAGAGCTTGTTGCGATGAAGAATCCTAATAATCAAATTGTTCTCGTACTGCTTAATCGATTCGAAGAAGATTTGCCGGTTGCTTTGCGAATGAATGGAGAAGTTAGTCAATTTTCTATAGCAGCCAATTCGATTGTTACCGCTATACTAGCTTAAATGCCGCGGTGACAGCACCAACTATATATGGTATAAAAGAATATAGAAATAAAAACGTTTTAATCACGAGGAGGTGATTCCCATTTCTAAAGTTACCATTAAAGATGTTGCAAGAGAAGCGGGAGTATCGATTTCCACTGTTTCCAATGCTCTAAATGGCGTCGATGTTCTGCATCCAGATACAAGAGAGCATGTATTAAATGTCGCAAAACGATTGAATTATATTCCGAATTTAAATGGTAAGAACCTGAAATCAAATGCGACAAAAGTAATTGGCCTATTCATCACAAGCATGAGAGGACCTTATTATGATCAGTTGGTTGATTCTATCTCGAAAGAATGTGAAAAGTTAGGGTATGAACTAAATATTTTTATTACGAAAAATGACCGGACAGCGTTAAGTAATATTTTGGGGAAAAGAGTAGATGGAGCCATTATTTCCAATGAATTTATCGATGAAAAGGATGTTGCCGTTCTGGAAGAAGCAGGAATTCCTGTCGTATTCATTGATCGAGAAAGAGTAAGCAAAACAAGTTCATCCGTTGTCTTTGATTCCTATAAAGGAGGGCAAGATGTAGCACGTTATCTTATCAATCTCGGGCATAAACGGATTGGCTATATTAGAGGGTATGATCATTTATATGATGATATAAAGCGATATGAGGGCTTTCGAGATACATTACTAGATGCCAATATTCCTTTTTATGAAGAAGATTTATTAATCGGATATTTTGAAGAAGAAGCAAGCTTTAGTGCGGTAAAAGCATTTGTGAGAAGTGGAAAAGATTTGCCTGATGCATTTGTGGCTGCTAATGATCTTAGTGCAATTGGCTGTATTAAAGCATTGAAATCGGAAGGGATCTTGGTTCCAAAAGATATTAGTATAATTAGTTTTGATGATATAGATTTAAGCGAATACTTCACTCCCCCGTTAACAACGGTAAATAACCCTATTATTATGCTCGGAAAGCATGCGATAGAAAGGCTGCTTGGTATTATTAGAGGAGAAGAAGTAGGGAAATTGGATAAATTGCAAGGAAGCTTAATTGTCAGAGATTCATGCACCATCAATAAAAACATATTAATAAGGTAATATTTTATGTATTACCTTATTATATAAAATGAAAACGCTTTAATATATTGCAGTTTTTGATAAAAACGTTTTAATTCATTTTGTAAGGAGGTATTCAAATGAAAAAAAGCCATTTTGGGAAAGGATTTAGGGCGCAGCTGCCGTTACAAATGATGGTTTTGCCAGGCATTATTTTTATGATTGTCTTTTGTTATGTTCCTATTTACGGGATTGTTATTGCTTTTAAAAGTTATTCTGTAACGGACACGATTGCTTCTGCCCCATGGGTAGGCTTAGAAAATTTTAGAATTGCCTTTTCTGATAAATTCTTTTGGGAGTCTGTAGTCAATACACTAGCAATCAGTTTCCTTAAGTTATTGATTGGTTTTACGGCGCCTATTATTCTCTCGATTCTTATTTTTGAATTGAAAAATGGCTGGTTTAAAAAAATTGTGCAAACTGTCTCTTATTTACCGCATTTCTTGTCTTGGATTGTAGTGGGGGGAATGCTGCTAAGCTGGCTATCCACAACTGGAATTATCAATGAGCTGTTAGTTGGGGTTGGAATATTAGATCAACCGCGGAATTTCATGATTGAAGCGAATAGCTATTGGCTAATCGCTGTATTATCAGATGTATGGAAGGAAGCTGGCTGGGGAACGATTATCTACTTAGCAACTATGTCAGGAATTGATCCAACTTATTATGAAGCAGCAAAGATGGATGGAGCAACAAAACTACAGCAAATTTTCCATATTACACTGCCTTTGATGAAGTTTATTATTTCCTTAATGTTCATTTTAGCAGTAGGTGGTTTGTTGGGATCTAACTTGGATCAAACGTTAGTATTAATAAATCCGTTAAATGCATCTCATGCGGAAGTAATCAATTCTTATGTCTATAAAGTAGGATTGGCCCAAGGGGACTTCTCCTATGCAACAGCTGTTGGGTTAGCCGTCTCAGTTGTTTCCTTAATTCTTGTATTAGTGACCAATAAATTTACTAAAAAAATGAATGATAATAAGTCTGTTTTCTAGGAGGATGTCATGAAAACAAATCCGAATATAACGGAGTTAAATCCAAAAGTTTTTCGTCAAAAAAATCAAAAGCCAAAAGAAAACAGAGTCTTCAATATCGTGAATATCATCTTTTTATCGCTATTTACTATTGTTATCATCTATCCAATCTGGAATATTGTTGTTAAATCATTTAGTAGTCCAGATACCCTTTATCAAGTCGGATTAAAACTATGGCCAGAGGATTTCTCCATTATAAACTATAAACTCGTATTCAATGACCCTACTATTTGGAATGCGTTTATGATTTCCGTTCTAAAGACAGTGATAGGAGTTTTTACACATGTGCTTTTAACAGCAATGGTTGCCTACGGTATGAGTAAACAAAATCTGATTGGGCGAAATTTTTACACCATTTTAGGTGTGGGAACAATGTTTTTTAGCGGTGGGATGATTCCAACCTATTTATTAATGAGATCCCTTGGATTGCTTGATAGCTTTTGGGTTTATATTATCCCATCGCTATTTAGCTACTATGACATGCTGATTTTGATGAACTTTTTCCGTGAGATTCCTCATTCGCTAGAAGAATCAGCAAAAATGGACGGTGCTGGTGTATGGACCATCTTTATGCGAATAGTCCTACCGCTTTCCACGCCTGTGTTAGCAACAATTGCCTTATTTAATGGTGTGTTTCAATGGAACGATTATATGACAGCAAAATTATATATTAGCAATGAAGCCTTGTATCCAATTCAAATGAAACTATATGAGATTATCGTTCAAACTCAAGCTGCTGCCAATATGCAAACGGCAACTTCTGTGGTCATCCCCACAACCTCAGAGTCAATACAATTAGCTACGATTGTGATTGCGACGGTACCAATTGTCCTTGTTTATCCTTTTTTGCAGAAATATTTCTTGTCAGGAATGATGATTGGGGCAGTGAAAGAATAGGATAGGGAAGTTTTTCTCTAAAGTATGAAGGAGGTGGTTCTTTCAGAAAAAACGATCATATTTTATTTCCAATAATTTAGGTAGAGGATTTAAGGGAGAAATGATTTAGTCTAAATAAATAGAATGTTATTCACAATAGTGGGACAGATAAGAACTAGTATTTGTCACAGAGATAATCTACTTTTATAAATACCAATTATAGGGGAGGCTTTATCATGAATAAATCAATCTATCGGATAAGTTTGGTTTTCTTATTAGCTATTTCGTTAATATTCACGGGCTGTAGCAATACTTCGAAAAAGACAGAGGCAAATTTAGATGAAGAGGCAAGATATACAATCGATGAGAATACCCCAGCATGGAAATTAGATAAACAAGAAAATACCGAGTTAACTTGGTATGTGAATGCAGAATGGTGGAACAAAGATTACGGCAATGATACGATTACGAAAAAATTAAAAGAAGATCTTAACCTTGATATTAAGTTTTTAACCGGGGATGATACGAAACTAAATACATATTTCTCTGGTGGTGACTTACCAGATATCGTAACTATTTTTGGCGGGAATACAAAGGCTGCATTAGATGCAGAATCTTGGGCGCTCCCATTAAATAAATTAGCAGATAAATATGATCCCTATTTTTATAAAGTAGCACAACAGCAAACATTGGATTGGTATAAATTAGATGACGGAAACACATACGGCTATCCTAGTTATTCAAATACACAAGAGCATTATGAAAGCGGAGCAATCCCAGGTAATGATGCATTTATCATTAGACAGGATGTATATAAAGCAATTGGCAGCCCAGATATGTCCACACCAGATACGTTTTTAGCTGCTTTAGACAAAATAAAGAAACAATTCCCTGATTTAGTTCCTTTTGGCTTTAAAGGATTCTCTGCTGCTGGGGATGCTGGCTCTTTAGGTGCTTCATTCCAAAATCATATTGGCGTTCCAATTACGACAAGTGATGGAAAATGGAATGACAGAAATCTAGATGAAGACTATTTAACTTGGATTAAAGCATTTAATGAAGCGTATAAGCTTGGTTATTTAAATGATGATACTTTTTCGGATGATGGTCCATTATTCGAGGAAAAAGTTTCTAATGGAAAATACGCGACAATTATGGCAAGTGGGGTAGCGCAGCTTTACACTTTTCTACAAAAAAATCTAGCTGCACATCCTGATCAAAAATATATTGCTATCGACGGTCCAAAAAGTACAGTAGGAAACGAACCAACCTTGACTCAATCTGGAATCTCTGGTTGGTCCGTAACTTATATTTCGAAAAAAGTAAAAGACCCACAAAAGGCGATTCAGTTGTATACGTATTTATTAAGTGAAGAAGGGCAGTATTTAACAACATTTGGGGTGGAAGACGAGACATTTGAATTTAATGAAGATGGCAAAGCAACCTTATTACCAGAGGTAGCGAAATTGCAACAAGATAACCCAGATGAATATAAAACAAAGTATCGTTTAGGAGAGTTCTGGTTCTTCGGGCATGATACATTTAAAGTCCAGCATGGGGAAGTGGAGCCGCTAGAGTCTACGGAACAGATTCAAGCTTGGGGAACTCCATACTTAAAACCGCAGTTCGTTATTGAAAATATAGATCCAGATCAAGGAACAGCAGAAGCAAGATCTTTAACAAATATTAATTCCCAATGGGCAACTACATTAGCAACCTTATTAAGAGTAAAAAATGACGAACAATTTGATCAAGTTTTAAATGACTATAAGAAATTTTTGGACGGGAATAATTTTGATTCGATTGTAAAAGTCCGTAATGAAAAGATGGAAAAAAATATTGAAAAGCTTGGTTTAAATAAATAGATAAAAATTTGGAAGAATGAAAGGAGTATCTCTCCTTATTCTTCCTTTTTAATAGGCATATCAACTAAAAGAATAGAATGGCTGGTGATGAGGAGTGTCAAAGATAGCAATACAAGAAAAAGAAAAGAATATTGGTAGTTTAGCAGCTTCCATGCTATTAAAGGAGATAGATGGAAAAACCATTGCTTTTCAAAATAAAATTCCGTATCCATCCTTTGAACCACAAAATAGATTAGTATTGTCTCTTGCAGGCTTGTGGAAGAAAAAGCGCTTTGAAGCAGATCATGATTGGTCTTTATCCTATCGTGACGCTAAGTGGATCCAGAAGACAGAAGAGGAGGCACAAGGGATTACGAAGTCAGGGTTTGATGATCAAAAGTGGGAAAACCATTCATTACCATTACCGGAGAACAAGTTAACGGGAAAAGAAGAAAAGGGAGGGGCAGAAACATACGAAAATGGTGTTTGGTATCGTAAAACCTTTGAAATAGATGCTGATTGGGAGGGCAAAAGTATTACACTAAAATGCTTAGCTGTTTCCTATGTGAGTGATTTCTGGATCAATGGAAAGTATGTTGGCTACCATGAGGGCGGTTATACTCCCTTTGCATTTGATGTCACTGCCTTTATTAAAAGTGGCGTTAACACGATTACTATCCGAGTAGATAATCCACCTTGGACAACAAGAGTAGATACTGTTCCTGCACAAAATAATGATTTTTTTAACTATACGGGTGTTATTCATGATTTATATCTAGAGGCAACAGAAGGAGTCCATGTAGCAAGAGCAGATATTGTCCCGAAAAATTTGCAGGGCGACGTAGAGATTTCGGTAACATTAGAAAATCGTTTGAAACAGGAAGTAGAGGTAATTTTAAAGGGGGAGCTGTTTGATACAGATTATCGAACAGAAAGCTGGTTAACTAGTCCTTCTGCTGAAAGTATCTGTAATCAATCGGTTGTAGTGTCAGGGTTGGAAGAAACGAAAGTAGTACTGGAGGAAAAGGGAACAAAAATCATTACCTATCATGTTAACATAGAAAATCCGAAGCTTTGGAGCATCAGAGAACCCAATTTATATGTTCTCACCGTAGAACTATCATCTAATCAGAAAAAAATAGACCGATTTGCGACTCAGTTCGGGATTCGTACACTGGAAGCAAAAAATGCTAACATCCTTTTAAATGATCATCCCGTGTTTTTAGCAGGTGTTGCTAGACATGAGGAATGGCCGGATTATGGTAGGACAGCATCTTGGAATCGCATCAAAGATGACTTATTAAAAATTGCCGATTTGCAAGTTAATCTAATCAGAACTGCCCATTATCCTAACCATATTTATACCTTTCTACTTCTTGATCGAATAGGCTTGCCTTCGATGAGTGAGATTCCACTCTGGCAGTTTGAAACAAGCCATTATCAAGCACAGGAAACGAGAAAAATATCTTATCAAATGTGGAGAGAAATGGTTTTTTCTAATTATAATAGACCTTCGATTATGCTGTGGAGTACACAGAATGAATCAAGTGATGTTCTTTATCGAAAAGCATATAATGAAAAATTAGTGAAGGAGTTAAAGGAAACATATAACGATGGGCGACTAATTACACAAAGTGCAGCGGCAGATCAACCTGGCTATGAAGATGCTTCAATGGAACCGCTCGATGTAGCAGGCTGGACGATGTATTTTGGCATTTTCCATGGCAGTACCCCATATGAAGGGACTCGTAACTTTATTGAGCAAGCACATGCCAAATGGCCAGATAAGCCCATCATAAACACGGAATATGGGATTTGGAGTAACGCGGATGATAGTTTCCTTGAGAAACAAGTAGAAATATATAAGGATGTCCAATATGCCTTGCTTGAAAAGGCAACTGTTTATCCACAAGGACTTCTAAATCAAGATGGCTATATGGCAGGTATTGATTATTGGACAGCATTTGACTGGTATGTCAATCATAATAATTTCTATCAAACGATGGGAATGTATCGAATGGACCGTCAAACAACGAAGCCATTGTATGAAGAATTCGTGAGGGATCATACTAGATTAACGGAAAAGACAAACGGTATAGGGATAAAAGGTTCTTCTGTAAAGCCAATTGCTTTAAAAGGGATAAGTGATGAAGAAGAAAAGGGAAGTGTAATTTGGACTTTACAGCAGCCGGTTGACCTTTCAGAAAATCATTATTTAGTTATTAGAGTATTAGATAAAGAGAATGAAGATGGCTTTGATATTGAAATAAGAAATGAAGAAGGAAAAAGGTCTTCTTATCGCACATATGGAGTGAAAGTTAATCAAATGTTTGATGTCTATATTCCTCTTTGGATAATGGAGCAATCCGTCATTTCCCAGGCAACTTCCATAAAGTGCAGCTTTGAAAAAAATCGTAGTCTCGAGATTTTTGAAATGTATAAACTTTAGACCTACGAATAGGGCTTTAAGGTAATGTTGAAATGGAACGCTTAAGACTTTTTGTCTTAAGCGTTTTTGCGATGGTAAAGCGAAATACTAAACTCATTCAGATGTTAAAATAAAAGATACTTGAATCTAATGCATAGTACAACCACAAAAACATATAATTCGTTTATTTTTTCCTATAATTTGTTTATTGGTTATGATTCTCTCCCATATTATAATTTATCCATACTTGAGAAAGCGTTTTCTAAAGAGAGGGGGGAGATGGAAAAATGGCCATGTTAAGAAATTTGTGGAGAAATAAGGCGTTTTTATTCATGGCATTGCCAGGCACCATTTGGCTTATCTTATTTTTCTATATACCAGTATTCGGTAATATTGTAGCATTTAAAAATTTTCACTATTCCAGCGGCGGATTTTTTCAAAGTTTACGAGAAAGTCCTTGGGTTGGATTGGATAACTTTAAATTTTTATTTTCATCCAATAATGCTTATTTAATTACAAGAAATACAGTCTTATATAATGTGGCCTTTATTGTGTTAGGATTAATTTTTGCTGTTTTCTTGGCTATTGTGCTCAGTGAGTTACGTTCAAAAAGAATGATTAAAATCTATCAAACATCAATGCTATTTCCGTATTTTTTATCATGGGTTATTATCAGTTATTTTGTATTTGCCTTCTTGAGTCCAGATAAAGGGTTAATGAATAGCATCCTCACCCTTTTTGGCGGTGAAGAAATTAATTGGTACAACGAACAAAAATATTGGCCAGTTATCTTGATTATATTAGGAATATGGAAGGGTGTCGGCTATAATAGCGTCATTTATTTTGCAAGCATTATGGGAATCAACTCAGATTATTATGAAGCGGCGATGGTAGATGGAGCATCGAAATGGCAGCAGATTAAAAATATTACGATTCCACAATTAATCCCATTAATTTCAATTTTATCTATTTTGTCTGTCGGAAATATTTTTAGAGCTGATTTTGGATTATTCTATCAAATACCGAGAAACTCTGGTGCTTTATATGAGGTAACAAGTGTATTGGATACTTATATCTATAATGGATTAACGAGTACAGGAGATATCGGGATGACTGCAGCTGCCGGTCTTTATCAATCAGTTGTCGGCTGTATTTTAGTAGTACTAGCTAACTTTATTGTTCGCAAATTTGATGAAGAATCTGCGTTGTTTTGATGAAGGAGGTCCAAATCACACAGTGAAAAAGAAAAAAATAGAGCATGTTCAAGTTCGAACCTTTAATAAAAATACAAATATCTTTTTTAATATCATGGTAGGGTTGTTTGCATTCTCTTGTATTTTTCCATTCTTATTTGTAATTATTATATCGTTTACTAGTGAAACTTCACTTATAACAAATGGTTATGCATTGTGGCCGAGCGAATGGAGTATTCAAGGATATACGTATTTGGCTGATTTGAAAGACCAAATCATTCAATCATTATTTATTACCGTATTTGTAACTGTTATTGGAACTTTTATTAATGTAGCTTTCACGTCAAGCTATGCCTATGCCATTTCCCGGCCAAATTTTCGATATAAGCGATTTTTTACAATCTTCGCCTTAATTACGATGTTATTTAGCCCTGGGATGGTACCGAGCTATATTGTCATGACCAATATGCTACAGTTAAAAGATACAGTATGGGCCCTCATCCTTCCGATGGCTTTAAGTCCTTTTAACATTATTGTGATGCGCACTTTCTTTAGAAGACAGGTTCCAGAATCGATTATTGAATCTTCCCGTATTGATGGAGCAAGTGAAATGAGGATATTTACACAGATTGTTTTACCATTAGCTGTTCCTGGAATTGCAACAATTAGCTTATTTGCTGCCTTAGGATACTGGAACGATTGGTTTAATGCATTGCTATATATCCAAAGCGATAATCTAGTACCACTTCAATACTTATTAATGAAGATCCAAAGCAATATTGATTTTATGACGCAAAATGCTGGTTTAAGTGGGAATTTATCGGGGGGGTTGGCTGCCATTCCAAAAGAAGCAACTCGAATGGCGATGGTTGTTATTTCTACCCTACCAATTGCGTGCAGCTATCCATTTTTCCAACGTTATTTTGTTAGTGGCTTAACTATTGGCGGTGTAAAAGAGTAGTGTAAATGATAAGGGGGATATGTAAATGAAGATGAAGAAAAAAGTTCCTTTTCTACTTGTGTTAATGTTACTGATTGGCGCTGTGTTAGCAGGTTGTAGTCTTAAAGGGAATTCTACGGTTGATAACAGTTCTAAAGATGGAGTAACAACATTATTAATGTATCAAATTGGAGATAAACCAGAAAATTTCGATGTGTTGATGGAAAATGTCAATAAGAAAACAGAAAAAGAACTTGGTGTTCGTGTTAATTTACAATATATCGGCTGGGGAGACTATGAAAAAAAGATGTCAGTTATCGTATCCTCCGGTGAGAATTATGATATTGCGTATGCAAATAATTATGTAACGAATGCACAAAAAGGTGCTTATGCAGATTTAACGGAGTTATTTCCGAAATATGCGAAAGAAGCATATGACATGCTAGATTCAGCTTACATTGAAGGAAATACAGTAAATGGGAAGCTTTATGCATTCCCGGTAAACGGCAATGTATATGCACAAACGATGTTCTCCTTTAATAAGCAGTATATCGATAAATATAACTTAGATATCTCTAATGTTAAAGCATACAAAGATCTCGGACCTCTATTAAAAGTAATCAAAGAAAACGAAACAGATGTGATGCCATTCTCTGTTGGGCAAGGGTTCCGTGTACTACCTAATATGGATTTTGTATTAGGAAATGGCATGCCTTTTGCAGTCGATTTAAATGGAGATACATCAAAAATTATTAATCAGTATGATAATGAACAAATGAAAGATAACTTAAGAATTATGCATCAATACTATAATGAAGGATATATTGCCAAGGATGCTGCAACAAGCAATACGGAATATCCATTAAATAGTGGTACATGGTTTATTCGTCAAGAAACACAAGGACCGTATGACTATGGTGATACACTATTATCAACAGTTGCGGAGCAGCCAATTGTATCAAAGGCTATTACTGATCCAATTAAGTCAACAGCACAAGCGCAAATGGCAAACTTTGTCGTTTCCAGTAACTCCAAGAATAAAGAAAAAGCAGTGGAGTTCTTAGGGCTTCTAAATTCAGATCCGGACTTATTAAATGGTCTCATTTATGGTGAAGAAGGCAATGCGTGGGAAAAGGTTGGAGAAAACAAAGTGAAATTATTAGATGGTTATAAATCCAATAACCATATGGCAGCTTGGAATACAGGAAATAATAAAATTGTTTATGTTCAAGATTCAATTACAGATGAACAGATTACTCAAAGAGATGAAAATATCGCGAATGCGACAAGCTCTCCAATTCTAGGTTTCACCTTTAATACGGATTCGGTGAAAACAGAAATTACGAATATTTCTAATGTGATGAGCCAATACCTTGATGGATTAAATACTGGAACATTAGATCCAGATAAAGCTATTCCAGAATTAAATGAGAAATTAAAAGGTGCTGGATATGAAAAAGTGCGTGAAGAAATGCAAAAGCAATTTGATGCATTTCAAGCATCTAAAAACTAATCTCGAAAAGGTGCGTTAGCTCTAGTTAACGTGCCTTTTTTCATCATATAATAATAGAAAGGAGAAAAGACATGATCGCATCCCTTTTGACTACTTTTTTTAATCGATTTTATGTGGTATTAAAACTAAATCTTTATTTTTGGCTGCTAACCATAATGGGAGGGATTATTTTTGGCATTGGACCTGCATTTTTGTCGATTGCAAAGCTGTTTTTAGAATTTCGCTGGAACCATCAGGAATTATCATGGAAGAATGTTTTTTCTACTTTTAAGGCTAGCTTTAAAAGAGGAAATTTCTTTTTTGGCGGATTCCTAATATTAGGTGTGATTTTAAGCTATAATCTTTATTTTTCTCTCCAAATCAATCATTTAATATTTCTTATCATTGACTTTTTGCTTATCTTTGCTCTATTTTTAATGGCTATCAGCTTCTTGTTTGCGCTCTTTATTGAGTCACAATATGAAGCGACGGTAAAAGATGTATGGAAACTGTCGTTACTCCTGTCTTTTATGGACTTTTGGACGCTCATTAAACTGGGAGGCTTACTCATCGGCGTTTCTGTTCTTACCTATTATAATCCAGCCTTGATTTTATTCGGAAGTATCTCGCTGTTTATCATACTAGCAAGCTTTATTTCCAACAAACTCTTTGCACGGTTAAGTCAAAAACTCGTATATGTTTCTTAAGGATGATGCTAATTGGGAAGTAAATATTTTATTAATTCGCTATTAAAAACGTACTCAATCATTTTGATTGCTGCTGTTACACTATTTGCATTATTAGTGAGCTATAATACAAGTCAGGATAAACAAAGAACCGCAATAGATTCCGTTGAAAGGGTGGCTAACCAATTAGAAAATATTGTGACATATAATGAGAAAAAATTAGATAAAGTAGTGGCCAATTTAATGGCTAACTCAGAAATGGTTACGAGTATTTATCAGTATTTTGAGTTGGAACCTGCAGCATATTTACAAAAATCGTTAAGTGAGCAAAAAAATAATACTTTTCTTTATCTGCCGAGAATTGTAACGGAGATGTACTATATGGATGATGATATTGAATCGGTAAGCATCTCTTTAAATGATTATAAGGAAATCTATTACTCGACGAAGAAAAACAAGGGAGGCAAGAAATATTCCCATGTTCCTATCTAAAAAACCAAGTTGTCTATCAAAAAGCAATAAAGGACCCTAATACATTATCCCAAATCGGAATTGTGTCAATTGTCTTTAATGATAAGGAATTAGAACGGATTTTAAATAATGACAAAGAGAAAACTTCTCTTCAAGTAGCGATTATTTCCGATACGAAAAAACTAGTATACTATCAAGGAAGATACAGACAAGATGCGATGCTTCAAAAAAAAGATAGAAGCAATTTAGAGGAATCATCTATTATTAGTTTAAAGGAATTGGAGAAACAATATTATATTAAAAGCGTGCATACTAGTAACGATTTTGAGGTCCTAGCATTCATTAGTAAAAAGGAAGTATATAAACAATCGATGCAAAGCCTGTTTTTCTTTTTATTTTCTAGTGCCATTTTAGATGGCATTCTACTTTTTGGTCTTCGAAAAACGTTTAAACGATATGTGATTCAAGTAGAAGATATTCTAAAGGGTACCAATCAAGTTTCAACGGGGAATATGGAAGTTCGAATAAAAGAAAACACAAAACAAGGAGAGCTAAAGGATATTTCCCATAGTATTAATCAGATGCTAGATAGTATTAATCGAAATATTGAGGATATCTATAACTTGGAAATAAAACAAAAAGACGCCAATATGAGGGCATTGCAGTCTCAAATAGATCCGCATTTTCTCTATAATACGCTTGAATACATTCGCATGTATGCTGTTAGTGAAGGAGCAGATGAATTATCGAATGTTGTATATGTTTTTGGAAGCTTATTAAGAAATAGCATCACACATGAGAAAGTAGTAACAATCAGGCACGAGCTCGAATTTTGTGAGAAATACGCTTATTTGTATCAAATGAGGTATCGGGATCGAATCGCATACGGGTTTCAGATTGATAAAGAGCTTGGAGACATTAGCATTCCTAAATTTTCAATCCAACCGCTTGTTGAGAATTTTTTTATGCATGGTATTGATCATACAAGGAAAAACAATACAATTAGTGTAAAGGTTGCGAAGCAAGACCAGCATACCTGTATCATAATCAAAGATAATGGAACAGGAGTCGCAAAAGAAAAAATAGAGAATATTAACAAATTATTGAAAACGCCTTCTTCTGAAAATAAGCTAGAGTCCTCTATTGGAATACATAATGTAAACGCAAGATTGCGCTCCTTTTTTGGAGAAACTTACAGTATGACGTTAAAGACGAATCAATTAGGAGGATTAACAATCGAAATCTTGTTTTAAAGGAGAGGATAATCCTTGTATAAAGTTCTGCTTGTTGATGATGAATACATGATCGTAAGAGGTTTGCAAAAGCTCATACCGTGGGAAGAACTTGGATTTGAAATTGTCGGTACGGCTGGTAACGGACAAGAAGCATTGGAATTTGTAAAAAGGCAAAAAGTAGATATCGTAATAACGGATGTAACAATGCCGATTCTTTCTGGGATCGACTTTTTGAAGCAGTCACAAAAAGAGTCGATTTTTTTTCGTTTTATCGTGTTGTCTGGTTATCAAGAATTTGAATATGTAAAAGAAAGTATTCAAATGGGAGCTGAGAATTATTTAATTAAACCAATTAACAAGGAAGAATTAATGGAAACGTTAAAAAAGTGCATCAAGGAATTTGAAGAGGAAAAGCTGAGAATGCAAGGAGAAAAGTTTTTATTTGAACACCTGCTGAAACGTTGGGTTCATGATGACATTGACTATATGGATTTAAAGAAGATGCTGGCAACCTTTGATAGCTATACAGAGACAAGTCAGTTTCAGGTTCTTATCTTTACCTATGAGAAGGAATATCATGACGCTGTCTATCAGCTGCTACAAAAAAGAAAGGACCTGTATTTTTTTCATCATTACGAGGAAGGGCAATGGGTCATTATCTACTTTGGCGAAAGAATGGGGATTGATCGTTTAATAAAATTGATTCAAGTTCTTTATCGTCAAAAAAAGGTTGCCTTTGGCAGAGGGGAAGAAGTAAAGAGGATGGCCGATGTTTCGATTAGTTATGAACATGCGAAGAGTAGCTTATATCTTTGTGCTTTTTACGAACGGCAGCAACTCCTTGCAGATTCGAAAACAATGGCCTTGTTAAATGAAAGTTTACCTAATTTGTCATTCTCAGCGTTTAAAAAAGCGCTAGGGATAAGAAATATAGATACGATCGAAAAAGAAATAAAGCAAATTTTTGCTGGGCTGATGGAAGCTGCTGCTTCTCCAGAATACACCCGCTATATTATCTTTCTGGTGTTTATGGATATTTATCGGGAGCTTGAAATTCAAGATGAATTAATTTATGAAGAGATGGTTGAGAAAATAAATAAAGCAAGTTCCTTTAAGGAGCTTCAAATGTTGATTACAGATCTTATGTATAATTTAAAGTATAAGAAATTCAAAAGGGAATACAGCAGCAATGTGCAAAATGTCCTGCAAATAATTCAAGAAGAGTTTCGAGAAGATTTAACATTAAAGTCTATTGCGGAAAGGCTACACTTAAATGTCATGTATCTAGGCCAGATTTTCAAGAAAGAAACAAATAAAAGCTTTTCCCAATATTTAAATCATTATCGAATAAAGCTAGCACAGAATTTATTACTCCATTCAGAATTGAATATAAATGAAATATCTGAAAAAATTGGCTATATGAGCCCAGGTTATTTTTATAAAAACTTTAAAAAGTATTGTGGGATTTCCCCGAAGGAGTTTAGGGACAGCTATCAGCAATTATTTCAGCCGATTGATGAGTAAGGAAAGAGATGCCATCGCTGTAACTTGTTTAAATTCTTCAGCGATGGAAATGGAAGAGTTAGTGGAAGCTTATCTTCTTCATTTTAAGTGATGATAGATTGAAATTTTTACAGTAAGTATATTATTATATATAAGAAATAAACTAAAAACCAAGGAGCGGTAACTCCTTACGAGTGGTATACTAAATATTTATTTAGAAGACCTATCCTTTTGCTTTGGTCGGCGCGGGGTAGGTTTTCGTTTGTTCTTTTTTCTGCTTGCTAAGCGATTAGCAAAGCCAGCAGAAAGAGTAGTAAAAAAGATTTTTGCCACATCTCTGAGTAAGTCCAATACGAAATCCATTAGTATGTCACCTCCTTTCCCTCTTAATCAGGAAAAGAGTGCATACCACCCGCACCTTTATAGTTGTGTAAATATTAAATCATAGTACATTTATATTTAGAGCAAAGAAAAAGGTTGAGACATAACTAAATAGCGGCTGCTTTCGCATACTTTTTACAAGAGGAAATATAATTAGTTGGAAAAACAGAGCAGCCGGAATACGCGCAGACTCCTGTGGGATTAGCGAGACAGTCTGAGACCCCGGAGGCGAAGCTGAGGAGGCTTAAGCTTAGCCCCACGGAAAGCGAAGTGTATTCCGGCTGCGGGGGAACCGCACTAAACTTCATGGAAACCTCCTTTTAAAAACAAATAAAAAACCAAACAATTATACGGAACTTTCATTAGCATCTTCGTATAATTGTTCGGATTTATCCTTGGCTGGAATACTTATGTCCCAGCCTTTGATTAAACATTGCTTTTATATTCGGAGGCGGCACTGTCTGTCGACAAGGAATAAGGTAAATCTGTTTCTGCATAGTCTTTATTTGGCGGTACAATGCCAAGCTGAAAGTCGATTGTGCAACCTTTTATAAGTAAATCATGTTCTAAAGTTAGTTTGTTGTATGTTGCGTTATTAACGGTAACCTGATGAACAAAACTAAATTGTGGCTGGTTGAACTTAGTTGAAATCTCGATTTTCTTATCATTTGGAAGATGAATTGTAATGGAATCAAAGATAGGAATTCCAATTACATATTCGCCAGTTCCAGGGCAGACTGGATAGAAGCCCATACTGTTGAAAATGAACCAGCCAGACATACTGCCGTTATCCTCATCACCAGGATAGCCAGTTGGACTACTAGTAAATAACTGTGTCATTAATTGCTTTAATAATACTTGAGATGAAGCAGGATCACCAGCGTAGGTAAATAAATACGGCAAATGAAAGCTCGGCTGATTGGATATGGCAACTTGGCCAAAATCGATTGCCGCCATTTCGCTCATTTCATGTATTTCAAATCCATAGCCTTTTGTTTCAAAAATTGGTTCTTGATTACAAAGCTGTACTAATTTTTCTCTAAAAGGCTTATTACCTCCATAGGCATTAATTAACCCAGCAAAATCATGAAAAACAGCAAAACTACTTTGCCAAGCACTTCCTTCTGCATAATCCTGTCCCCAGCTAAAGCAATTAAAAGGTTCTTCCACTCTGCCTTGTTTATCTTTAGCGCGCATAAATCCTGTTTCTTCATGGAAAATATTAAGATAATTATAAGCCCGTTTTTCAAACATTTGCTCCATTTCTTTATTTCCTAATTCTTTCGCTACCCTGCTAATACAAAAATCGCTATAGGCATAATCCAGTGTATGATTAACACTTTCATGATGGTTGGAAGGTATGTAGCCGTATGTATCATAGTCTTCGATACCTTGCCGTCCGTAAGTAGGCTTTGAGCTTACAGTAGAAGCTGTTTTAACCATTGCTTCAAATAACTCGGGAATGATATCACGAGCAATCCCTTTTTGGGATGCATCAGCAATAACAGCATCAATTAATGTGCCTGGCATTAGACCTCGTTCATCTGGTGATAGCCATTTTGGCAAAAAGCCAGTTTCTCTATAACTGTTTAGAAATCCTCGCAACATTTCCTCGTATTCATCTGGAATAAGAAGAGAATATAGAGGATAGACGGTCCGAAATGTGTCCCAAAAGCCGTTATTTGTATATAGGACACCAGTTTTTACCCTTTTGCTTGTTGTATCATAATGAATCGGCTCGCCCTGTTGATTTATTTCATAAAATTTTTGCGGAAAAAGAAACATACGGTACATACAGTGATAAAAAGTTTTAACTGCTGAAAAATCTTGGTTTTTTACTTCAATTTTATTTAAATAATATTCCCATGCATCTGCCGCTTGCTTTTGGAGTGTATCAAAAGAAAAAGGGGATAGCTCTTGGTTTAAATTCCACTCTGCTTGATTACTGCTAATAAAAGAAGTTGCAAGTCGGGTTTCTAGCGGTTCCTCCTGGTTTAATAAGAAGCGAATCAAAAAGTGCTGATCCTCACCAGATGCTGAAAGAGCTGGAGTAAATGGATTATCCCCTTGGAAAAATCCGGTATGCTCTTGATCAATGGGATGATTAAAAGTCATGATAAAATACATCTTAAAATTAGGATCTTCACAGCCAGCAAAATTAGAGACATAACCGCTTATCTGTTTCTTATTACTATCTAGTGAAATTTCCCCTTTACCTGGGAGATGTAGTGACAGACCTGGTAGATTGGAATCTCTATAATTGGAACGAAGAATGGCGCCATACGTAGTAGGAACTAGTTCATTCTTAATTTGATAGCGAGCCTGTGTTATTTGTAAATAATGTGGTTGAAATATGGCACTTTCAGGTCGATAGGAACTTTGATAATGGTAAATATCTGCATTTTGAAAAGCACCTGAAAGAGGTGTTAGTAATAAATGGGAGAAATCACCCATCCATGGGCTTGGCTGATGAGTTAATCGAAATCCTTGAAACACCCGATCTCTTGGATGAAAGAACCAACTTCCATTAGTGTGTTTAGTTTGTGGAACAAAGAAATTCATACCAAATGGAAAACCAGTATAGGGAAGGGTATTCCCATTTGAATAGCTATGTTGATTCTCCGTACCTTGTCTTGTATCCATTAATTCTAGCATAGACACCTCTCCTTAATTAGTGGATTCTCTAATCATCATTTCAATAGGAACTACTACAGAATGAATATCTTGGTTGTTATCGATTAATTGAATAAGTTGTTTGGCTGCTTGATACCCAATCTCCTCGAAACTTTGGGCGATGGTGGATAACCCTGGATCAACAAGCTCAGCTGCTTGGATATTATCAAATCCAATAATGGAAAAGTCTTTAGGAATTTGATAGCCACATCTTTTAATTTCTTTCATTAAATGAATTGCATTAATGTCGTTCTCTACTATAAGTCCTGTAATTTGCTCTTCTTTCATTTGATGGATAAAGCTACTGTTATCCTCATCTGGATTTACTACTTTGGAGTCA
Source organism: Niallia alba (assembly GCF_012933555.1). GTDB lineage: Bacteria > Bacillota > Bacilli > Bacillales > Cytobacillaceae > Niallia > Niallia alba. Next base: position 4,352,703 of record NZ_JABBPK010000001.1, on the reverse strand, counting down.
TGATATTCTAAATTTGCTTGGTGTATTGCTTTTAAATAGCCTAAATACCGTTCTCGGATAGTAGAACTTCTTTCTAAATTCTGTGTGGTATAAAAAATAATTTTCTTATGCCCATGGTTAATCAAATGTTGAGTGGCTAGATAGCCACCTTGCATATTGTCTGATGTGATAAAGGGAAATGGGATGCTTTCAATTTTTTTATCAAGCACGACAACCGGAAATTTTTCGAGATATAAGGTATAAAGAATATCTAAATGCGATGTTCCAGCCTCTGGATAAAGGAGGAGACCAGCATACATAGATGATAATTTTTTTGCATCGAGTTGGCTTAAGTAAGCATTTGTTTGTATTTGAACAGTATAGGATGTGTTCGCAATAAAACGGCTAATTCCTTGCGCATAATCTCCTAGTCCGGGATTATTGGGAAAAGGAAGAATAAAGAGAATGACATTAGAATGAGGCTGCTGTTGTTCTGCAACAAAGCTTCCTCTCCCTTGGATTCGTTCGATTAATTGCTTATTTTCTAATTCGGTTAAAGCTCTTTTGGAAGTTATACGACTAACATTGTATTGTTTAGATATTTCTAATTCAGTTGGTACTTGATCCCCTGGCTTTAAATCACCAGCTTGAATTTGTGCCAGTATGTCTGTGACGATCTTTTGATAAAGTGGTTCTTTTTTCATCATAAACTCCTTAAATGATATATCAAATTTATTATAACATGAAAATACTTTCCGTAAAGATTTAAATGGAAAGAAAAGACTGTTTTTAATGATTTTAAATAAAGGAAATAGTTCTGTTCATTGATATCTATCCACTTTTTTTCATAAAATAAGAAAAAGAAAGATTAGACAATAACGAGATTTAAAATTAAAATGATTTTAAATGATATATCAAATTCGGGAGGGGTTTAAAAAATGTCATATCAAAAAACGGCAATGTCATCAGTTAGAGAGTTTATGAAAATGATCACGGAAAAATGTGGAGATGAACATGCGGATTGGGCAGTTAATTTTAATACTTGCTTTGCTAATACATTAGAAACAACAGTTGAAAAGCTGGAGGACGGAACGACTTTTCTTCTTACTGGTGACATCCCGGCGATGTGGCTTAGAGACTCAACTGCACAGGTTAGACCGTATTTAGTGCTAGCAGAAGCGGATGAAGAAATGGCTAATATGATTGCAGGTCTAATCGAAAGACAATTTCAGTATGTTTGTTTGGACCCTTATGCTAACGCTTTCAATAAAGAGGCGGATAATGCTGGACACCAAAGTGATTTAACGACAATGAATCCATGGATTTGGGAAAGAAAGTATGAAATTGATTCATTGTGCTATCCGATTCAACTTAGTTATTTGTTCTGGAAGGCAACAGGGAGAACGAATCAATTTAATCATACATTTCAGGAAGCAGTTCAAAAAATAATTGAAGTATGGACGATAGAACAAGATCATACGAATTCAGCGTATATGTTTGAAAGAGTAACAGACAGAAAAGAAGATACTCTGGTAAACAAGGGAAGAGGACCAGAAGTTGTACCAACTGGAATGACTTGGTCAGGTTTTAGACCAAGTGATGATGCTTGTGTTTATGGTTATTTAGTGCCTTCAAATATGTTTGCTAGTGTAGTTCTTGGTTACTTAATAGAAATATATGAAACTGTTTTGAAAGAAAACACTTTTGTCCCTAAATTTAAAAAGTTACAAGCAGCTATACAAAAAGGGATTGAAGAGTTTGCTGTTGTGCGTAATAAAAGTGGAGAAGAAATTTACGCCTATGAAGTAGATGGAAAAGGCAACTTTAATATAATGGATGATTCGAATATTCCTAATCTATTGTCTGCCCCGTATCTTGGATATGTAGAGGCGAATGATGAACGATATAAAGCAACGCGCCGGACAGTGCTTAGTAATGAAAATCCTTACTATTATAAGGGGAAATATGCAGCAGGTATAGGAAGTTCTCATACACCAGAAAATTATATCTGGCCAATTGCGCTTGCGATGGAAGGACTTACGACAACGGATAAAAAAGAGAAAGAAAGAATACTAGATTTACTCGTATCATGTGATGGGGGAACTCATTTAATGCATGAAGGCTTTGATGTAGATGACCCTTCACAATATACAAGAGAGTGGTTCTCATGGGCGAATATGATGTTTTGCGAACTTGTAATGGATTACTTTGATATTCGAGTGAAGAAAGAATAATAGTTAGGGGCAGTAAATGAAAAAAAGAGGAGCGCTGGAGATGAAAAAAGTGTATATTGTGTCTCATAGTCACTGGGACAGAGAATGGTATTTGCCTTTTGAGCAGCATCGGATGAGGTTAGTTCAGTTAATCGATGATTTACTAGAGTTATTTGAAACAGATCCTGATTTTGATAGTTTTCATTTAGATGGACAGACGATTATACTTGATGATTATCTCGAAGTGAAACCGCAAAATGAATGGAAGCTAAAAAAATATATTCAAGAGGGGAAATTAAAAATTGGTCCCTTTTACATTTTACAAGATGATTTTTTGATTAGCAGTGAAGCGAATGTGCGCAATTTATTAATTGGCTTGGAAGAATGCAAAAAATGGGGTTCACCTGTTAAACTAGGTTATTTTCCTGATACTTTTGGTAATATGGGGCAAGCGCCACAAATTCTCAAACAGTCTGGTATGGAGGTAGCAGCCTTTGGCAGAGGCGTTAAGCCTACTGGATTCAACAATATTGTTATCAAAGATGATCACTATAGTTCCCCATTTTCAGAGATGTGGTGGGAAGGACCGGATCAATCATCTGTTTTAGGAATTCTTTTTGCCAATTGGTATAGTAATGGAAATGAAATTCCAGTAGACAAAGCAGGTGCAAGGCTATTTTGGGATCAGAAAATAAACGATGCACTTCAATATGCATCAACAGATCATCTATTGTTTATGAATGGCTGTGACCATCAACCACTTCAAAAAGATATAACGAAAGCCATTGAAGTTGCAAATGAATTATATCCAGACATAACCTTCATACATAGTAATTTTGATGAGTATATGAAGGCTTTAAAGCAGGATATTCCTGATAACTTGCACACCGTTAAAGGAGAGTTAACGAGTCAAGAAACAGATGGATGGTATACATTAGCAAACACTGCATCGTCAAGAGTTTATCTAAAACAAAGAAATACTGATGTAAGTAGACTGTTAGAAAATATTGCAGAGCCGCTAGCTACTATGGCGTATAACGATAAGGGGGAATATCCGCATGAAATGTTTCAGTTTGCCTGGAAGCAGTTAATGCAAAATCATCCGCATGATAGCATTTGTGGTTGTAGTGTGGATGCGGTGCATCGTGAAATGATGACTCGTTTTGCTAAAGCAGAGGAAGTTGGAAAGTTTATACAAAGTGAAGCGTTGAATAAACTTGCAGAACAAATTGATACTAGCCATTTTCCTGATGAAAGCCATCCATTTATTGTCTTTAACACAGCTGGTAGTGCCAAGACGGGTACTGTAGAAATAGAGGTAGAGTGGAAACGGCTACCGTTTTCCAATGGTCGACCAGATGAGTTGTATCGTGAGCTAAAAGAAGAAAAACTGCCAGCTATGAAGGTAATCGATGAACAGGGAGTGGAGATTCCGGCCAGAATGATTCATACGGACATACGTTTTGATTATGATCTCCCCAAGGATCGTTTTCGTCAGCCATTTATCGGTGCCTATGTGCTTGTTGAGCTTGAGCTAGATCAAATGAGTCCATTATCGTGGAAGACATATGCTCTCATCGAAGGAGTGCCGCAGCAGAATAAATATGTTAGTATTGTCCAAAATAATGGGCGGATTTTAGAAAATGAATATGTAAAGGTGCAAATAGAATCAAACGGTACACTAACTATTTTGGACAAATCTACGAATAGTTCGTACACTAATTTTCTCGTTTTTGAGAATACTGGAGATATTGGCAATGAATATATCTATAAAATGCCAAAAGGAGATGAAGCAATTTTATCTTCGGCAGGGAATGCAAAAGTCGAGATTGTCTCTGATGTTGTATCGTACGGGGAAGTGCTCATAATCCAACAAATGGTCATTCCTGAATCAGCTGATGAAAGCTTATTGGAGGAACAAAAGGGATTGATTGAATTTAGAGAACGTAATGCGGGACGTTCGAAAAAGTTGAAAACATTGGAGTTAAAAACAAAAATAAGATTAGAACGCAATAGTAATCAACTTTTGTTTGAAACTTCCTTTGATAATCAAATGAAGGATCACCGATTGCGTGTTCTTTTCCCGACAGGAATTCATGTAGCAGAGCACGAAGCAGACAGTATTTTTGAAGTGGTGAAAAGACCGAACCAAGTGAATACAAGCTGGGAAAATCCAACGAATCCGCAGCATCAGCATGCCTTTGTCAATTTAAATGATGAACTTCGCGGTGTAACGGTTGCGAATTATGGATTAAATGAGTATGAAATAATCGATGATGTTATCGCGGTAACGCTGATGCGAGCGGTTGGAGAATTGGGGGATTGGGGGTATTTCCCGACACCAGAAGCCCAGTGTTTGGGAGAGCAGATAGTGAAATTTGCAGTAGGGTTTCACGGTAGTATGGATAAACTAGAATCCTATCATGCAGCTATTAACTTTCAAATTCCTCTTTCTAGTGTCCAAACAGATATCCATCAAGGGGATTATCCGGCAGAATATGAGTTTATTCAATTAGAAGGGAATGCCTTCCGATTAACGGCGTTCAAGCAGAAGGAAAATAGTAATGAAATAGTTCTGCGTGGCTATAATTTAACAGCTGAAAAACAGCCTTTATCTGTATTATATAAAGGAAAATGTCCGAAAAGAGGAAATCTATTAGAAGAAATAGAGAAAGAAGTATTTGATTCCAAGCAAATAACAGAAGAGGAAATTTGTACATTTATTTGGGAATGAAAGTGCAAGGAGTGTTTTACCGTTTGTAATACGGGAAACACTCCTTTTTTATTTTGTTTTTTAAAAGAATGATTTCCCTCTGCTTGAAGTCTACCAAAACTAGGTCAAGCAATTATTCTAGACTTTTCCATTGTAAGTAATTATATTATATTACATCTGGTCTCTAGGGAGGGATGTTAAGTAAATGAAGAACAAAACAGATTTTCTCATCTTGTTATTGGCAGTAAGCTGTGGAGCTTTAGTCGCTAATATTTATTATACCCAGCCGATTATTCAATATATTTCTGATGATTTACATATTCCGTCAAATGTTTCTGGATTGTTAACTACTTTAACGCAAATTGGTTATGGGGCTGGATTATTTTTCTTAGTGCCTATGGCAGACCTGTATAAAAGTAAGCGAATAATTATTTTATTATTGGGTGTGACAATTCTTTCTTTGGTAGGTGCTTTATTTTCGACAAACGGTATGCTCTTTTTGTTCGTTGTCACTATCATCGGTATTGGCGCAAGTGCTGCCCAAATGTTGGTGCCGTTAACGATGAAAATGGTACCTAAAGAACAAGTGGGGAATTATATTGGAAAAGTGATGAGCGGTCTTTTGATTGGAATTATGGTGGCACGGCCCTTTTCTATCGCCGTTACGGATTGGCTGGGCTGGCGAATGGTATTTCTTTTTTCGTTATTTTTCCTAGTTTCTATATTGCTATTATTATTAAAATTCTTACCGAATTTTGAAGTAGAATCTAATCTTGGGATAACCTATCCAGCTTTATTGCGTTCGATGGTAAGGGTTCTGAAAGAAACACAGCCTTTACAACAAAGAGCATTTTATCATGCTTGTATTTTTGCTACTTTTAGTCTGTATTGGACGGTTATGCCGATTCTATTAAGATCCGAATCTTTGCATTTCTCTAATAATGAAATTGCGCTAATCGGCTTTGTTGCCATTGCTGGTGCATTACTAACCCCATATATTGGGAAGTTGGCAGATAAAGGGTATATTTTTTTTATGACAAATGTATCAATGGGATTAGTAATCTTATCTATCTTTCTCTTATTTTTTGTAAGGGATCACTCTGTTATAAGCATTGCCCTTATTGTAATCTCTGGACTCGTCTTAGATATCGGGGTAGCAGGAAATATGCTATTAGGACAAAAGGTGATTTTTAGCTTAAACCCGGCTATTAGAAATAGATTAAATGGGCTGTATATGACTATTTTCTTCTTAGGGGGAGCTTTTGGTTCTTGGATAGGAAGCTATAGTTATTATCAATTCAGTCCAGAGACAGCTTTATTGTTTGCGATTGCTTTTCCGTTTTTCGCTCTCATTGTTCATATTTCGAAAGGAAACCGAGCATTTACGAAAGCGATTGGGTAATTTTCAAGCCTCCTTTTTATTAGAGAACTTGACCTATTTTTGATGGTCAAGTTTTTTTATGGGCTTTTTCTTTCCTTATCCAAATTATGTGAAGTTTATAAACCTTTTGAAACAATCTTTGTGAATTTTTATCATATATTTTCAAAAAAATGGTACATTAGCGCTATAATAATTGTAATATCAATACATAGAGAAATGGAAATAACAGGAGAGAAGGGAGATAAAATGGTAGGTGAAAGAATAAGACAACTGCGCATACATAAACAGCTGACGCAAAAGGAATTAACGGAAGGAATATGTTCTATCACTTATTTAAGTAGGATTGAAAATGGGCAAATCAATCCATCAGCAGAATTTTTAAGGAAAGTATCGAAAAGACTTGGCTATGATTTAACGGAATTAAGTGTTCCGAATAGAGATGAAAAGACATTAGAAATTGTGGAAAACTATAAACAAAGTGAAAAAATATCGGAGGAAGATCTTTCCTATCTGCTTGTTCAGACATATGAATTAAATTCTACAAAAATTAATCTACATCTTTATGGAGTTTTGTTGAGATACTATACGACAAAAGGAGAAATAGAGCAGGCTAGAAGCATTTTTAATTTATCTAAAAGATTTATTTCTGGAGAAATAAGTGAGGGTTTAGAGGAAGAATATTTTTATTATTTTTTGGCGTGTGGTAACTATTTTTATTACTTCCAAGATTTTGAACGTGCAAATCACTATTATTCAAAAGGCGAAAGTTTACTAATTGATCGAGATAATTTAGATGCTGCGAAACTATACTATAATCTCAGCTTGGTTAAGCAAAGAACGTATGATAACCAGGAAGTAAGTCTTTATTATTCCCAAAAGGCTTATGATATTTTTAAAAATTATGGGGAGAAAAAATACATTATTACTGTATTAATTACACTTGGTGTTCAATATCAATTAAATAACGAATTAGATACTTCGATGGATTGTTTGAAGAAGGCAGAAGCTATTATAGTGGAGGATAAAGAGAGTGAGAAGTTTGTGAACTATATTGCAATGATTCAACATAATATGGGAAGAATCTTTGAAAGAAAGAGGGATTATCAGGGGGCTGTCACATATTATTTAAAAAGTATAGAATTATTTGAAAGTCATTCGTCAGAGCAACAAAATGTTTATCCATTAAAAAGATTAGTAGAAATTTATATAGAGCTAAAGGATTGGGTTTTAGTAGATAAATATTTAGAAAAGGCAATTTTTATTACAGAAAAACATGGGTTAAAGTATGATTATATTCTACTTAATATCATAAAGTTTTCGGTGAAAAAATTGCAAGGAAATGAAAGTTCTTATGAAAAGGGAATGCAGAAACTTCTTGATACAGCTATGCAATTAAATCAAGGTGCACTAATTCGAAGAATTACGAAAGAACTTGGAAGTCATTTTTATGAAAAAAAAGCCTATAAAAAGGCAGCAGATCTATTAATGAAAGCACTTGATTACGAAAATTAACAAAGAAGTACTCCGTCGTGATAACTAGTTTGTTAAATAGTAGAGGAAAAAAACTATTTAAATACTAGAAAATTTAATAGAATTTTACTTCTTTCACTAAACAATTCCTTTGCGTTAAATTAATAGTAATAAAATATTATGAATTGGAGTTGTTTACATTGAAAAAAGTAGTATTCGCTATTCTAGCTCTTGTAATCTTAACTTTTGGGACTAATTTAGATAAAGCATTTGCTGAGGCTGAGGCACAACCAGGTCCGTTAAGTATTATTAAGGTAACCACGGAGTAAATTGTAAATGGTGGAGATGAATAATCAGTTGATGCAACGGATATTTGTAACTTATCAAGATCAAATGAATTGTGATTATTTACAGCCATCAACTTCTCATATCGTAGCATGTTCAATTGAAAAACACCAAAAAAGTATGTTGAAAACAAGAGATTCACTTTTTCATAAAAATACGCTCGCACAAATTTTATTCGAAGTATTTGATAAGTTTGATTCAGAACTTATTAATGACATTTCTCCTTTGATTATAAAGCTAAATCAAGATGTTGTTACAGGGATACCTAAAAATGGAATTTATAAGTTAGATGCTGAAAATGAAATTTTTGTTCAATTAGATCAGCTTGGAAGTAATCATTACCAAGAGATTTCAATCCATCAAAAGCAACTTGGAATAAAGTCAAATCTAGGGATATCGTATAAACTTTTAAGAAAAGATAAAGAGACATTGGATATGTTAATTAAGGTAATGAAAAAGCTAAATTATTACCTTTCCTTACATGGAGGCGTGGAATCGACGATCGCAATTGCTGATTTATTATCGGAACAACAAGAGAGAAAACTATTGTTGCCGCCTTATATTTTCGTTCAGTGGTTGTATCCCACAGATAGTTTTAGAGATTCATTAATTTCATAGTGTAGAAAATCAGTGATTATGAGGGCGAGTTTGCAATATAGGCATACCGCCTTTTTACTATGGAGGATATTATGAAAAAGAAACTTGGTATAGCTCTGCTTATAATTATCGTTCTAATGATTACTGTAACTACTAAAATTGGCCATTCGGAAAATGAACTTACTATTGATACTATCAATCATCCAGATTTTTTAAAGGATAAACAAGCGGTAGTCTATTTATCGACAACAGCTGATCAAGATATGAATAATAAAGGGATTAGCTATGCAGTTTTTATCGATGACCAAGGAAAAGCATGTGGCTTTCAAATGGCTGGCTTAGAATTAGGAAGCATGGCAATAAGTGATAAACAACTGTTAATAGAAGACAAGCATACAATGAGGTTGATTGGAGAAAAGAATGCTGTAATCGATAGGAAATATCAACATACAGGAGAAAGAACAGGTTATTTAGCAAAACAGGATATCTTTTTCTCTATATATAATTCCGGAACTAATAGCACGGATGGCTATAATTCCAATATTTATTGGGGAAATGACGAAGGATTTCGAGGGGGGAATCTTCCTTATTATATATTGTCATCTGGTTCAACAGAGGAGGAAATTTTTCTTTTAACTGCTGATTTAGAAAAAAATGAATATACGTTAAGGAAAGTGGTTTTGAAAAATAATCAATTAGAAAAAAATGATATAAAAAAATTAGAAATAAAGAAAGGATATCAGTATGCTCCATTAGCGCCTATTTTGAGTGATAATCTCCATTATTATATATTGCTTTCTGAAGTTTCAAATGATAATAGAGAAAATACCGTTTTATTTCTACTTAATAAGAAAACGTTGGAACAAACGAAAGTGGAGTTAAATACGGGGTACATGACAAATGATCCAGCAGCTTTTTCAATTAATTCTAAAAATGGAGCTTATTTGTGGAGAGATGTCTTTTTCTATGTAAATGGCATAGGGGAAGTATTTGCTGTAAGTAAAGATGGACAAGAACAGAATAAATTCCTACTTGAGGATTTTCCGCAAGATGGAATCAGACATAATGAAGAAGCTTATTTTGTAGGTGATCAATTGTTTGTCTTAAGATATGACGATTCCAAAAAAGATAAGTATTATCTAGAAAGTTATTCCTTGGAAAATGGAGAGAAGGTAGAAGAGCAAGGGATAGAAGGACTAGATAAAATCCTATCATCTGTAAAAGGAACCTCTATTTATTCTTATGATTTTAAAATATTGAAATGAAGCATAGGAAATCCTTATGCTTTTTCTAATATAGCAGGTTTTAAAACGGATTCACTTTAATAGAGTCCGAACATAATAGCTAGCGATCTCTGTATTTCTATCTCATTTTCACGTATACTAGGAAAAACTAGACGTGTTGGAGGTTGAATAGTGGATTTACATGATTTTATATTAATTGTTAAGTATTTTATTTTAGGAGCAATCCAAGGGATTGCTGAGCCAATCCCGATTTCTTCAAGTGGTCATTTGATTATCGGTCAAAGGTTACTTGGAATTGAGCAGAGAGGATTATCGTTTGAGATTATTACGAATACGGCGTCTTTAATTGCGATTGTCTTCATTTATCGTAAGGATATAAAGCAACTAATAACGCATAGTTTCTTGTATATAAAAACTCGAAAGGAAAGTTATCGAGCCGATTTCCGATTCTCCCTTTATGTTATTATTGGAACCATTCCTGCCGGTGTCGTTGGTGTACTTTTTGGCGATTATATTGCTGATTATTTTACTTCCTTTTATACTATTTCCATTACACTACTAATTACAGGTGTTGCTTTATGGATCATTAGAAATATGCGAGGTGTAAAAAGAGATGGCGATTTATCCTTGAAAGATGCCATTATTGTTGGGTGTGCCCAAGTGATTGCTCTTATACCAGGTATCAGTCGCTCAGGATCGACTGTTATAGCATCAATTGGATTGGGAATGAAACAAAGCACGGCATTGCGTTTTTCCTTTATGCTCTATATTCCTGTAAGTGTTGGAGGAGCAATTCTTGGAGTAACGGATATGATTAACAGCCCTGATATGAAAACTTTGGCATTGCCTTATTTCATTGCTTTTATCACAGCTTTAGTTTTCACATATTTCTCCATGAAATGGTTAATGGGTATTATGGAAAAAGGAAACTTAAAATATTTTGCTTATTACTGCTTTATCGTTGGTTCGATACTGTTGGTGGTTGCTTATTTACTTTAAACTTTTAGAAAATAATAGATTGCTTGAGGAGTACAATAGGATAGCTATTGTGCTTTTTTAGTGCCAATAAACGATTACTGCTAAGAAAAATCTTATAAGAGAAAATTAACTATAATCGACGATGATTAAACAGCTCTTATATTCGTTTATAAATTTTTTAGTATTTAACAAAACAGGAGAATCCGCTTCAATAGGGACATAAAATTAAATATAATTTTGTAATTGTGTATCCGTTTTCAATTGGATAAGATATTACCATAGAGTTAAGAAAAGAGGTGAAGTAATTTGTGAGTCAGGTCATAAATGAGCGTCATCAAAATATTCTTACTATCTTACGAAAGGAGAAGCGGTACGTGACAGCTGCTGAGTTAGCAGCCTCACTAAAAGTTTCGAAAAAAACGATATATAGAGATATCCAACAAATAATAGAAGCCAATTTAATGCCGTTTCGGATCATTAAAAAGGAGAGTTTTGGTTATTATTTAGAAAAAATCGAGGAAACCCTTGAAAGTGAAACGATAGTATTTGATTCACCAGATGAACGACGTTTAAATCTATTATTATACCTTCTATCGATTGCACCCTGTAAGACTTCAATTCAGAAAATAGCAGAGAAGTACATCGTAAGCCAAAGTTCTATCCTCAATGATTTTAAACATATTGAAAAAGAATTAAAGTTCTATAACTTAAGGTTAGTAAGAACAAATGAAGGAACCTTTTTAAGGGGAGATAAACTATCCATTTATCGTTTGATGGCAGTGATTATCGAGAATTACTTAACTCAAATGGGAGATCCTTTTAGTCAATATGATATTCCTGATTCCATAAAAAAAGTGAAAGTGAAAAATAGTAATTTATTAAAAATTAAGAAATTGCTCCATGAAATTCAAGTGAAACACGATCTAAGTTTAGATCAACCATATTATTTAACATTATTTTGTTCTCTTCTTTCCATAATAGAAAAACAATATAATAAGCTATCGTTAGAAGAAGAAATAGTATTTGAAGAGATAGATAACAGTTCTAATATTTACTGTATATGTAAAGATTTAATTGATGAATTGAAAAAACAGTTTTCTATTCCATTGAAGTCATTTGATATCTCTTCTCTCTATTATATTTTGAAAGCGTATAAACTTAATTCTCGGTTTTTATTGAATCAAGATACTGAGCAGTATAAAAATGAACAGGTGATTCTTTTAACTAATAGATTAATAGCAAGAGTTACAGAAAATAGCGGGTATCGGTTTGATACAGATGATGAGTTATTAGAAAGATTAACCTTGCATATGCACGCGATGATATATCGATTAAGTCATCGAATCTATATAATTAACCCAATTATAAAGTCCATAAAAGCGAACTTTGCCAATATATTTAGCTTAGTGAAGGCTAGCGTAAAACAGTTAATAGAAGAGGGGCATTGTGAAAAGTATATAACAGATGAAGAAATTGGTTATATGACTTTATATTTTCAAATTTCATATGATGATCATTTTGCTAATCAAATTCCTATATTAATTGAATGTACAAGTGGAATTGGCACTTCTCATTTGTTAAGTGAAAAAATAAGAAGAACTTTTCCTAACATCCATATAAAGAAAATAATTGCTCAGCAACGAATAAAACACACTGATTACGAAGATATAGAACTAGTAATTTCTACTGTGAAAACACATAGTATCATTGGTAAGCCTACTATACTTGTGAGCCCCATTCTAAACCAAGAGGATAAATTTAAAATAGACCAATTTATTAAGGACTACTACAATCAACAGCCTATAATCGATGAAAAATGAACAGATAGGAGAGTGTAAAGTGAACATGAGAATAGAAGAATTAGATTTTAATAAGGTCGTAACCGAAGACCTTATAGAGTTAAATTTACAAGGTACTACAAAGGAAGAAGTACTTAATGAGTTAACCAACTTATTATTTGAAAATGGTTGTATTTCAAATAAGGAGGGATTTATAAGGGATGTGATGTTTCGCGAAAACGAAGGTGTTACAGGTCTAGAAAAGGGGGTAGCCATCCCCCATGGGAAATCGAAGCATGTATTAAAGACTTCAATTGCAATTGGGAGAACAAACAACTTTGTAGAATGGGAATCACTAGACGGGAATCCTATTAATATTATTATCTTATTTGCAGTTAAAGATACTGATAAAACAACTATCCATATTAAACTATTACAAAAAGTTGCTGTCTTATTAGCAGATGAAGAGACAATTAGTAAGTTCCAAACACTTCAAACAAAGAAAGAGTTTTTAAAGATATTAACTGAAAAAGATTAAGGTGAATCTTACTGAAAACTTATTAATTTGGAGGGAATTGTTATGAATATTGTTGGTATTTCAGCGTGTACTTCTGGAATTGCTCATACTTATATTGCAAAAGAAAAATTGATTAAAGCTGGTCAAGAACTAGGACATAAGGTTCGTATTGAAACACAGGGAACGATTGGAATTGAGGATGAATTAACGACTAAAGAGATAGCGGAAGCAGATTTGGTCATAATTGCGGCAGATATTAAGGTAAGTGGTAAAGAACGTTTTTTAGGCAAAAAAATTGTAGAGGTACCAACTCATATTGCGATAAAGGCTCCGAAACAACTTTATCAAAAGATTGACGCTGAGTTAAATAAACAGTGAGGAGGTTTAATATATGCTAAAGAAAATGCAAATAAAAAAGCATGCTTTAACAGCTATTAGTTACATGCTGCCACTTGTTGTAGCATCAGGACTTCTAATTGCGATTGGCAATCTTACTGGTGGTTCAGTTATTGAAGATTATAAAACTTCATTCGATATTCCATCGGCACTTGTTTCGTTAGGGGTGCTTGGAATGGGCTTATTAGCACCAGTTATTTCGGGAGCAATAGCGTATTCGATAGCAGATCGCCCAGGTATTGCTCCCGGACTATTAATGGGATTAATAGCAAATGCAATTGGAGCAGGATTTTTAGGTGGGATGCTAGGTGGATTTATTGTCGGTTACTTTGTCTTATTTTTAAGAAAGAAATTAAAAGTACCAAAGTGGGCAGAGGGTTTAATGCCAATGATGATTATACCTTTAATTTCTAGTTTAGTTATCGGATTACTTATGTTTTTTGTGCTTGGAGTTCCGATTGTTTGGGCAACAGAAGGATTAACCTCCTTTTTAACAAGTATGCAAGGTTCCATGCGATTTGTTTTTGGTGCGATTTTAGGGGGAATGGCAGCATTCGATTTTGGTGGACCAGTTAATAAAGTGGCTTCTTTGTTTGCAGATGGTTTGCTATTAGAAGGCATATACGAGCCAGAGGCTGTAAAAATATTAGCATCAATGGTTCCTCCATTTGGTGTGGCTATCTCATGGGGACTTTCGAAATTATTCCGTAAGAAAAGATATACAAAATCAGAAGAAGATAATATTAAAATTGCTCTTCCAATGGGAATATGCATGATTACGGAAGGAGTTATTCCTATTGCAGCGGTTGATATTGTTAGAGTTGTTGCTTCCTGCACAATTGGAGCAGCAATTGGAGGAGGGTTCTCTATGATGTGGGGAGTGGGATCTCCTGTACCATCGGGAGGGATGTTTATTGTTCCTGCAATGACACATCCAATTCTATTTTGCCTGGCATTACTCATCGGCTCATTCATTACAGGAATTATGCTGTTTTTATGGAAAAAGGAACCTGTTGCAGAAATAGAAGAAACATCTAGTGAAGAGGAAGAAGTAGATTTATCAGATATTAAAATTTCATTTTAAAGATGAGTGTAAAAAATTCTATTTTTGATAGAGAAGTATGAAAGGAGGAAAAAGGGAATGTATGTTTCAATGAAGGGCATGCTTGCTCGGGCCAATCAGGGAAATTACGCAGTAATGGCAATTAATTGCTTTAACTTGGAAACAGCAAAGGCGGTGATTGGAGCAGCACAAGAATTAAAAGCACCTATTATTATTGATTTATTACAAGACCATTTAATTCAGCATTTGGGAAGTAAACTGCTGACACGACCCATTATAGAAATGGCAAATGCAGCGAGTGTAGAAGTTGCCATTAATTTAGACCATGGGCAGGATATTGGGTTTGTGAAGAGATGTTTAAAAGATGGGTTTTCTAGTGTAATGATGGATGCCTCTGCTTATCCAATTGATGACAATATTAGAATAACAAAAGAAATGGTAGAGTTCGCACAAATATATGATGCAAGTGTGGAAGGAGAAATAGGCAATATTGGTTCTATTTCTAGTAATCATATGACGGATGATGAAATGTATACCAATCCTGATTTAGCGATTAAATATGCTAAAGAAACAAATGTTGATGCACTGGCTATTTCTTACGGTTCCAGTCATGGGGATTACCCAGCTGGTTATGTTCCAGCTTTCCGTTTTGATATTTTAGAAAAAATTAAAGGGGAAACTGGTATCCCTCTTGTGCTGCACGGCGGTTCCGGATGTGGGGAGGAAAACATAAAAAAATCTATTTCACTTGGTATTAATAAGATTAATGTAGGTTCTGATTTTTTTAAAGCGCAGTTAAATAGTATAAAAGAAAACTTGAATTCTAATGAACTGGATTACTTTGATATTATTCATCAAACCATCACGGCAGGGAAAGCGTTAGTTCAATATTATATTGAATTGGCAGGCTCTAAAGGAAAGTCTTTATAAATTTAAGGAAAAGAGGAGTATATTATGTTATTAAATATGAAGCAATTATTAGAAGTTGCACAAAAGCATCAATTCGCAGTAGGAGCATTTAATGTAGCGGATAGTAATTTTCTTAGAGTTGTAGTAGAAGAAGCGGAGAATAATAATTCACCAGCTATTATTGCTGTACATCCAACTGAATTAGACTTTGTAAAGGATGATTTTTTTTCCTATGTGCTATCAAGAATAAAAAATAGTCATGTTCCGTTTGTGTTGCATTTAGATCATGGTGGGAATCTGGAAGATATTATGCGAGCGATTCATGTAGGATTTAGTTCTGTAATGATCGATGGTTCATTACTCCCACTAGAAGAAAACATCCAGTTGACGAAACAAATAGTGGAAGTTAGTCATGCGCTAGGAGTATCAGTTGAAGGAGAATTAGGAACAATTGGTAATACAGGCACATCTGTTGAAGGAGGGGTATCAGAAGTAATTTATACAAGACCAGAAGATGCCCAAGAATTTGTAGAAAGAACTGGTGTCGATACGTTGGCTATTGCGATTGGAACATGTCACGGTATTTATCCAAAAGATAGGAAGCCAAAGCTTAGAATAGATATTTTAAAGGAAATTAAAGAAACGGTCGATATTCCGTTAGTATTGCATGGTGGCTCGGCTAATCCAGATCAAGAGATTGCAGAAGCTGTTCAAATTGGTATTCAAAAAGTAAATATTTCGTCGGATTATAAGTACGCTTTTTATAAAAAATGCCGTGAAATTTTGGCTGAAACTGAGCTATGGGATCCAAACGCTATTTATCCAGCGTGCATTGATGCAGCCAAAGAGATAGTAAAATATAAAATGAATTTATTTCAATCTATTGGAAAGGAAGAAATTTACAGAGCAGAAAATGTAACTGCATGGCGTAAGGAATTAGTATAAGTAGAAGAAAGAAAGAGAGGGAGGAATCCTCTCTTTTTTTTTGCATTGCTAAACTTCAAATAAATCCTTCTCATTCGTCCCCCAAAAAAATAGTTATAAAATGATAATATTTAGCTTTTTCGATCAATTTCCTTATAATATAGTTAAATAGAAGTAGGATAAAAGAAATACTTCCATATATTGCTTGGCTACAAACTGTTTGTAATTTACAAATTTTAAGCTATCTAACAATAAAGAATTGGTAATGGTGTAAGAAGAGGAGGAAAAAAGTGAGCGGGTTTAAGGATTTTATGCAGAAATTTAAAAAGGATGAAAAAAATCATCCGGATTTTACTAATTATGACCATGCATCTGCCCTTAATGCTGATACTTTTAGAGCTCTTTATGATAATCATCCAGATGCTGTATTTATGTTAGATGTTAATGGAAATGTCCTTGATTATAATAATTCAGTCAAAAGAATCTTTGGATACAATGATAAAGAGCTTTCGGAAAGTTTTCTTCCTTTTTTTGAGAAAAAAGATTTGGAGAAAAGAAAATATAATTTTGACGGTGCTCTAAAGGGGACTGCGCAAAACTATCAAGCCGTTGTATTTCAAAAAAATGGTGAACCCATCGATGTCGAAATCTTTCATTGGAAAAGAATTAAATGAACGTTCTGAAATGATTATTAAGTCCACCATATTTCTTGCAAAAGGCTTAAATATGACAGTTGTAGCAGAAGGCGTAGAGACTATGGAGCAATTAGATTTTTTACAGCGTCATAATTGTGACGTAATCCAAGGTTATCTATTTAGTAAGCCGGTTTCTGAACCGGAATTTAAGGGGTTACTTAAACAGAAAGTTCTATATCCAACTAATCCGGATGAATTGGCCAATATTAAAAATAGAAGAAAATACAATCGTCTCCATTTAACGTTTCCACTAAGTGCGCAGATGACACTAATCTCGATAAATGGACGTAAGGTTGATCTTGGGAAAACAGAAGTATTGGTTAAAGATATTGGTTTTGGAGGCATTAAAATAGTATCAACTTTAGAACTTCCAGTGAGATCTGATTTTATTTTACAGTTTGAGGCAATGATAATGAATCAACAAGTAACATTAAATGGAGTGATTGTTTGGAAGCAGGAGGATAATGATGTCTATCAATATGGAATTAATTTTGATGTGAAACCAGAAGAAAAAGAAGGTTTAATCCAATTGTTAAATAGATTTTCCAGCCAATTGCAGAAGACTCCTTTAGTTGATGGATGTCATTTTATTCAAGAAAATGAAATAACGTATTTGAAGAAATAGAGAAGGGGAGTAAAGCCTCTTTTCGAGTTCAAAAGGTAACAGAGGGGATAGTTTCTGTTACCTTATTTATTTATCTTACTTTTAATGGCAGTAAGTCCCCAGTTCAAGATGGAAACCCTCTATTAAGGTCTGATAAATGCAACTCGATCAGTGGGGATAAGGAAAAATCCCCACTGATGGAAGTTTTCTTTATTAGTAAAGTCATCATAGAAAAAAATATATTTATTTTTTAAACAGTACCTTGCAATGAATAATACTAAGATGTTATATTATTAGCAAGAAGTATTAGTTATACAACAGTACTATTTATTGTAAGGTACTGTATGATAAATATGGGTAGGTGGAAAAGGTGAATGTACAGTTTAAAAAAGGAGTATTAGAGTTGTGTGTACTTGTCCTTTTAGATAAAAAGGATCGCTATGGCTATGAACTCGTTCAAAAGATATCAAATCAAATAGAAATTTCTGAGGGGTCTGTTTATCCGCTTTTAAGAAGGTTAACAAAGGAAGAGTATTTTACAACCTACTTGCAAGAGTCTACAGAAGGTCCTTCACGTAAATACTATAAGTTAACCGGTAAAGGAAGAATGTATCTTTATGAACTTATTGCAGAGTGGAATGAATTTTCTAATGGCGTGAATCAATTAATAAAAGAAGGTGTGAATAATGACTAAAGATCAATTTTTAAAACAGTTACGAGCTGGATTACAAAAGCTTTCGATAGAAGAGCAACAGGATATATTGCATGATTATGAAGAGCATTTCTTCAATGGATTGGAAGAGGGAAAAACAGAAGCGGAAATTGCTGCTTCATTAGGTTCTCCACAACAAATCTCTAAGGAGTTAATGGCTACTTACCATCTCGAAAAGGCAGAGAATGCAATTTCAACAGGAAATGTTTTTCGAGCAATATGGGCAGTGATTGGTTTAGGATTTTTTAATATTGTCATCGTTCTTGGTCCGTTTATTGCATTAGCAGCACTTATTGTATCTGGATGGATTGTCGGAGCTTCTTTCCTTCTTTCTCCATTACTTGTCGTTGTGGATAGCATATTACAGCCAAGTGGATTTGCATATTTCCAATTGTTTATGTCCATTTTACTTGTAGGATTGGGAATTTTCATCGTGATTGCTATGTATTATATTACCAAACTTTCCATGAATGGATTCGTCAAGTACTTAAAGTTCAATGCTAAATTGGTGAAGGGTGGCTTAAAGAATGATTAATTTGAAAAAATTTATGATAATCGGAATTGTTCTAATTATAATCGGTGCGATAGGTAGTTTGCTTACATTCCGTAATCATGGAATAGACATCTCAGAGGAAAAAGTGTTTAAGCAAAGCAACATTACGACAATAGAATTAGAGTCAAATAATGCAGGAATCGAAATCATCCCAACAAAAGATACAGAAACAAAAGTGGAGTTATTTGGAAAAGGATCCAAGGAAACAATACCAAATTTCACTGCAAAGGTAGAAGGGGAAACACTTGTTGTAAAATGGGAAGAAAGACAGTTCGGTATTATTAACCTTGATTTTTCTTCGCTGACATTAAAGATTACATTGCCAGAGAAGCAATATGAGTCTATGACAATTAACAATGATAATGGAAAAGTTCATTTAGCAGATCTAAATATTAAGAAGCTAAAAGCAGAAAGTAATAACGGCCGAATCAATATCAAAAATATTCTTTCAGAAAAGGTGGAAGTAAGATCGGATAATGGCAAAGTAAACCTAGATCAAGTAAGTGGCGATATTAAAGGGAAAACCAATAATGGAAGAATTTCTCTGAAAACTGCAACTTTAGATATGCCAATACAGCTAGAAACAGATAATGGCAGCATCGAGATTGAGACAGAGAAGGAACCAACAAATGTAACATTTGATGTTCAAGTCGATAACGGTAGCGTCAATATTTTGGATAAGTATAAAGGTAGTACAGTGATTGGAAATGGAGAAAATTTAGTGAAATTGAAAACGAATAATGGAAAGATACAGGTGTTAAATTAGTTGTTCCGTTAATAAAGTTTGTAAGTAGTTCAATCTTAAGCTGCTTATAAACTTTATTTTTTTGTAGATGAAATTGGTATCGCATACAAGCTATATAAAAAATAATTGTCTCCGATATATATATGGTACATTAGAAAAAGGCAATTGCAGCAAAACGTACATAGGGGGATAAAATGAAAATAAAATATCAATTAGTTATTATCTTTTTTGTTTCAATTATTTCTATGCTAGGAATCGGCTTATACAGCAGTAATAGTATGCAATCTTTAATCAACAACAGTAAAGAATTAGAAGATGCAAAAGAAATGCAACGTTTGGTTACGCATTTACAATACCGTATTTCAGGGATTTCTAATGATGAACGTGGCTTTCTTCTTACAGGAGATAATCAATATATCAATGGAATAAATGAGAAAAAATCAGATATCAATAATACATTGAAAACAATGGAGGCCTTATCAAATTATCCAATCTATGAAGCAAACATCCAATCCTTTAATTCAAGTTTGCAATCTTATCTGACAATGAGTGATAAAGTGTCAGGACTATATGTAGAAAATCCTTCTTCTGCAGAGAATTTGCATTTTGGAGATTTGCGATCGTTACGAAAAGAAGTACTCGATCCGGCTGTTAATCAGTTGGTAGACCATATAAACAAAGATGTAGTAAAGATAGAGGAATCGAGTCAACAGAATAACGAAATAGCGAAAATAATATTAATAGTAATTATCATTATATCTATTATTATTAGTGTTGTATTAGGACTACTTTTATTAAAGGCAATCATGGGGCCATTGAATAAAATAAATAATCAATTACAAAATATTGCTTCAGGTGAAGGGGATTTAACTCAACGAGTAAAAGTAAATGGGAGAAATGAATTTAGCCATTTAGCCAATTCGTTTAACGCATTTGTTGGTTCTCTTCAAACGATGATTGGCAGTGTAGGACAAACTTCTAAAAATGTCGCGCTTGCATCTGACGAATTAGCTTCCAGTATGGAACAATCAACTGTGGCAGCAGAACAAGTTGCAGATGCTGTTCAATCCATTGCTGAAAATGGAAATAAACAAGACATAATTACACAAAATAGTTTAATAGAGGTTAATAACACCTTAGAGAATATTAAGAATGTAGCAAACACTGCTACACAAGTTGCAAACGAGTCTTTGCTTATTAAAGGAAAAGCAAAAGATGGAGAATTAGCATTAGCAGAAATGCATACACAAATGGAAGCAATTCATGCATCTGTCGATTTGGCAGGGAATGGCTTGCAATCTTTAGTTTTACGTACAAATGAAATTATTGATGTCTTAACTAGCATTGAGGATATTTCCAATCAGACTAATTTGCTGGCATTGAATGCTTCCATTGAAGCAGCAAGAGCTGGAGAACATGGAAAAGGTTTTGCTATTGTAGCTGAAGAAGTAAGAAAATTATCGGAGATGACAAGTACTTCTGTGAATCAGATTCATACTCTTATAAGCTCCATTCACGACCAATCTAATTCTACGGAAACAAATATGTCTTTAGTAAAAGATAATGTAGATTCTGGAATGAAATTATCTGATAAAACGAATGAACATATAAAAGAAATACTGAATCGCGTGGAAGCGATAGCCGATCATATTAAAAATATGGCGGACACGACACAAGAAATTACTACAGAAGTGCAAGAAGTGCAGGAATCTGTTGAAGAAATTGCTCATACTTCTCGTGAAACATTAGAAAGAACAGAAAGTGTAGCTGCAGCAACAGAAGAGCAAACTGCCTCATTCCAAGAAATTTCAAGCTCAGCAATTGCTTTATCGAAAATGTCAGATGAATTACAGGAATTAGTCTATCGATTTAAAATATGACACTATTTAATCCCTTCTTTTGAGGGGATTTTTAATTTTAATAAACTAGATTCACTTAAAACAATTTTTCTTAATATAGATAAAATGTGAACTAACTGATAATTAAATATGAGTATTTTATGACATTTGTAGTTTGTTTAAAGGCCATTCATTATAATTAACTTATAGTTTAGTAGATATAGAGGGGAAAGTAACGAAGCGGATTATTTCATTAATAATCATCTGAAATTTACAACCTTCTAAAGAAATCGGAGATGAAGATATGGCTAGGTTTTTTAATGGGAAAAAGATTGAGCTTTTAGCACCCTCTGGTACGATGGAAACTTTTAGGGAAGTTGTACAGGCGAATTGTGATGCTATTTATATTGGGGGACAAAAACTTAACATGAGGATGATTAGAAAAGGATATATTTTCTAATGAACAAATTTGTGAAGTGTTGAACATTTCTCGTGAAAAAGGCAAAAAGTTATATGTGACAGTCAATAACTTAGTATGCAATGATGAAATTAATGAAGCAGTCGAATATTTAGATTTTCTCAACAGTATTTCTGTTGACGGAATTATTGTTCAAGATACGGGAATACTCCAAATCTGTCAGGACCATCAATTTAATCAATTTGAAATTCACTCGTCTGTCATGATGAATGCACATAACCTTGAGTTTGTTAAAGCATTACAGAAATGTGGCGTTTCAAGAGTAGTGCTGCCAAGAGAAATGGACTTAAAAACAGCTAAGCTCATTCAAAACCACTTAGATATAGAAACGGAATATTTTATTCATGGTGATATGTGTACAGTGAATGGTTCTAACTGTTATTATAGTTCGTTTATATGGGGGAATAGCTCAAACTGTGGAAGATGCTTTAAGCCATGTAGATGGCCATACCGAGTGAAAAAAGACGGTTATGTTTATAAGACAGAATTTCCACTAGCTGCTAAAGATATGTATATGTATGAGCATATACCTGAATTAATTGATGCCTGTGTTACTTCCTTTAAAATAGAAGGAAGAATGAGGGAAACAGACTTTATTGTTGATTTAGTGAATACATATGGAGATGCAATTGATCGCTATTTGGATAATCCATTAGCATTCCAACGTAAACAAGGTGCCGAAGAACTATATAATAATAGAAAGCGTGATTTTACCACAGCCTATGCTTTTTCAGAGCCCGGAGTAGATTTTATTAATACTCGTTATGAAGGTACTGGGAAATTTTATTCAACTGGAAAAGTTTTTTCTACCCCAACAGAAGAGCCTAAGCTGACAGATCGGACAATTAGCAAAATGAAAGAAGAATTTAGTTCTTATAATATAGAAGCGTCTTCTTCGAAAAAGTTATCTGTGAAGGTTAATAATTTTGAGCAGGCAAAAGCCTGTGTAGAACTTGATGTGGAGCGAATCTACTTACCAAGTGAGGTTTTATTGACAGATACTCCTTTAACTAGTGAGCAGTTAAAGCAATTAGTAATCATGAAAAAAGATACAGAATTATATTTGGATTTGCCACAAATGATGGATGAATTACAATTTGACATCATCGATCAGTATTTAGATAAACATGGTATATACTTTGATGGATTATTGGTTTCCAATTTAGGTGCAATTGCAAAATACGGAACGGATTATAAGGTTATTACAGATTATAATATAAATATTTTTAATGCAAAAGCAATGGAATTTTATGAAAAGCTTGGAGCGAGCGAATTTACAGCTTCTATAGAAATGAAATCAGATCAGTTAGCGAATTTCATAAGTACTGCCAATATGCAGGTTGAGTTAATTGTACATGGCCCTTTAAGAGTGATGTATTTGAATCATAATTAATATAAAAATACAGATTATTTCTCTCCTGAGGAAAAAGAAGATAATTTCTATGTAGATAATCAAATTCTAACGCTATGTACAGATAAAGGAGAAAATCCTGTTTATATTGATCAAAATCGCAAAAATCATTTGTATACATCAAAAGAATTTTGTATGCTACCAATCTTAGAGCATCTTCAATTTGGGGAAAAGCTACGCTATCGGATTGAAGGGCAGACTTATACAACAGAAGAGCTAAAAACTATTATTAAAGTATATCAAGAGGCTCTTGCTTACCCTGCAAGTTGTCAGGAACTATTTGCTTCTATAGCATCTGTAAGAGCAGGGTATACTGCTGGGTGCTTAAGTTATAAGAGCACAAAGCAAACTTCTGTATTGCAATAAATAGGATTGTGAGATAGATCACATTTAAAATAGTAAGGAGAGAGTATGATGAGTTTTATTGGACCAGCGAGTATACTCGCTAAAAGAGCAGAATATTTTTTGCCCAGCAACAGGTCATTTTTACAAAAATCCTCCCCAGATTGTAAAAGGATATATGCAATACCTATTTGATGAGCAGAATAAAAGGTACACGGATTTTTATGCAGGGGTTTCCTTAGTAAACTGCGGACATTCCAATCCAGAAATTGCAAAGAAAACGAACGAACAAGTAAATGATCTCCAGCATACGACCACCCTGTATTTAACTCAGCCGATGGTCGAACTTGCAGAAAAGCTCGCCCAAATCTTACCGGGAGATATAACAAGAACTTTTTTTTGTGTAACGGGCTCCGAAGCGAATGAAGGTGCCATGGCATTAGCTAGACTGTTCACGAAAAAACAAGGTTTTATTGCATTAAAAGGGGGCTCCATGGAAGAACGCATTTAACTTTAAGTGTGACTGGAATTCCAATGTGGCGCTTAGACAATCAATTAGTGGAAGAGCATATTTATTTTATTGATCGCCCTCATTCTGTAGAAATCAGTACGCAAGAAGCAATGACGCAGTCTTTAAAGCAGCTGGAAATGATTCTAAATAAGCATGGAGACAACATTGCTGCGATGATTGTGGAGCCTATTCAAGGCAATGGTGGCATTATTATGTACCCAGAAGAATATTTAAAAAAGGTGCAAGAGCTGTTAGCTGCTTATCAAGTGCTGCTTATTGTTGATGAAGTACAGACTGGCTATGGAAGAACGGGGAAAATGTTTGCGGTCGAACATTATGGGGTTGTTCCAGATATTATTGTGACAGCAAAGGCTTTAGGAAATGGCATCCCAATTTCCACTTTCTCGACTCGAAGTGAAATTGCAGAGGCATTTACAAAACCATCAGCTTCCACTTTTGGTGGTAATCCAGTGGCAGCACAAACAGCTTTAAATGTTCTTCAATATATGGAAAAAAACAATTTAGTCAAACAAGCACAGGAATTAGGTGATTATTTAAAGAAAAAATTACAACAAATAGATTCCCCGTTCATTCAAGAAATAAGGGGGACAGGGTTAATGATAGGAGTACAAATTCAGTCTCCCGATCCATTAATTACATCAGCAGAACGAACAGATGAAATTTTAGAAAAGGTAAAAGATGTTGGATATTTAATTGGAAATAATGGGCTAAATAGAGATGTGTTAGCTCTTCAACCACCATTAGTCATAACGAAAGAGGACATTGACAGTTTCCTAGCATGCTTAGAAAAAGTGTTGTAGACAATATAAATAAAAAAGAGGGATTGCTTTTCTGCAGTCCCTCACTTGTGAGCTTGAAAATACAGGCTGTTAGTTAAAAATTGTTAAAAGAAAAGGCTATTCGCCTGAATAAAAAACTGGGATTGTTGGTAGTTATACGTTACTTTTGAAAAGTCAAAGGGCTGTCCATTTGTTAAATGAAAGAGGCTTTCTACTAATAATTTAGGGGAATTCTTTTCCAATCCTAAGTAGCTTGCTTCTTCCTCATTTAACTTATCTACAAGTAAATAAACATCAGAAAAACCAACCTTTAATCCTAAAGCCTCTGTTA
This sequence comes from Niallia alba, assembly GCF_012933555.1. Taxonomy (GTDB): domain Bacteria; phylum Bacillota; class Bacilli; order Bacillales; family Cytobacillaceae; genus Niallia; species Niallia alba. The sequence continues at coordinate 4,327,176 of NZ_JABBPK010000001.1, read as the reverse complement.
TATAATGAAAGATAGATTCTGAAACGATTTCTTTATTTAGATAAGTAATGATCGCTTTATTATAATAGGATTCCTCTAAACAAAGGGTTTGCCCATTTATATAGCGAATTCTTTTCACATAATAAACATCTTCGTTTAGGTCCATATTTAAATGGAGAGCGACTTCTTCTGACGGTTTTCTTACATCTAACTCGATAATTTTCGAAGTAAGTATATAATCCTCTAAATCTTTTTTAAATCCTTGATTAGACAGTAAACTAATATACCCTTTTCTTTTTTGTCTTCTTACAAAAATACCGCTTCCTCTTACTTGAAAAATAATTCCCTTTTTTTCTAGAAGCTCTAAGGTTTTCGTAATGGTGCTTTTACTTACACGGTACTGCTTCATTAATGACTCGATAACAGGCAGCTTACTTCCTTGTTTAAGTTCGTTTTCTTCAATATATTTTTCTATTTCTCCTGCGATTTGCTGGTACTTTAACATATTCATTCCTCGACAATCTAAATGTTATAGCTCGATTATAGCATATAGGATAAAAAATTTAATCTTAATTAGTTGCGCATAAAATAATTATATTGTATTTTTACAATTATACCGGTACAATTGTAAAAAGAATAATGTTTATTATTAATAATCGTGGAGATAACAAAATAAATAGGATTACGCTAGATGAGAAGGAGGAAGAAATGTGACTAAAATGCCGAAAGATTTTTTATGGGGTGGAGCGTTAGCGGCACATCAATTTGAAGGTGGATGGAACCAAGGAGAAAAAGGACCAAGTGTTGTAGACGTTATGACAGCAGGTGCCCATGGAGTGCCAAGGAAAATAACAGATACAATGGAAGAAAATCAATTCTATCCGAATCATGAGGCGATAGATTTCTATCATCGCTACAAAGAAGATATTGCCTTGTTTGCAGAAATGGGATTAAAGTGTTTACGAACTTCAATTGGATGGAGCAGAATTTTTCCAAAAGGAGATGAACTAGAACCAAACGAAGAAGGCTTACGCTTCTATGATCAAGTGTTTGATGAGTTGTTAAAGTATGGAATCCAGCCTGTTATTACCTTATCTCATTTTGAAATGCCACTACATCTTGCAAGGGAATACGGTGGCTTCAGAAATAGGAAAGTGGTTGATTGTTTCGTACGATTTGCAGAAGCATGTTTCTTGCGCTACAAAGATAAAGTGAAATATTGGATGACCTTTAATGAAATTAATAATCAAATGGATGTATCAAATCCGTTATTCCTATGGACGAATTCTGGCGTAACTGTAAAAGAAGGAGAAAATGCCAAAGAAGTAATGTATCAAACTGCACATCATGAATTAGTAGCTAGTGCGTTGGCTGTGTCAATTGGGAAAAAAATAAATCCTGATTTCCAAATTGGTGCAATGGTTTCTCATATCCCTATTTATCCTTATTCTTCTAATCCAGAAGATGTTATGTTAGCAGAAGAAGAAATGAGACAAAGATATTTCTTCCCAGATGTACAAGTTCGAGGCGCTTATCCTAACTATGCATTAAAGGAATTTGAGCGAGAAGGATATTCTATTAAAATCGAGCTAGGAGATGAAGAAATTTTACGAAATGGGACGGTTGACTATTTAGGGTTTAGCTATTATATGTCTACTACAGTAAAGAGTGATGTGAAAAATGACAATGCAGGAGATATCGTAAATGGTGCCTTACCAAATGCGGTAGAAAATCCGTATATTAAAGCGAGTGATTGGGGTTGGTCGATTGATCCAACAGGTCTTCGCTATGTGCTAAATCGCTTGTACGATCGCTATCAAATTCCGTTATTTATTGTAGAAAATGGATTTGGCGCAATTGATACGATTGAAGTAGATGGCTCTATCCATGACAAAGAAAGAATAGAATACTTAAAGGCACATATTGAAGCTTTAGAAAAGGCAGTAACTTACGATGGGGTAGATTTGATTGGATACACGCCATGGGGAATTATTGATATTGTGTCCTTTACAACAGGCGAAATGAAAAAGCGTTATGGCATGATTTATGTGGATCGGGATAATGAAGGAAAAGGATCAATGAATCGTTCAAAAAAAGACTCCTTTTATTGGTATAAAGAAGTTATCCAATCAAACGGGGAAAAATTATAAAGATTGCAAAAGAGGTTGGGACATAACTAAATAGATACGCTGTAAAGACGAACAATCTCTTATTTAGCTAGTAAATAGCGGCTGCTTTCGCATACTTTTTACAAGAGGAAATATAATTATTGGGGAAAACAGAGCAGCCGGAATACACGAAGACGCCACGGGGATTAGCGAGACAGCCTGAGACCCTGCAGGCGACGCCGAAGCGGCTCAGCGCGAGCCCCACGGAAAGCGAAGTGTATTCCGGCTGCGGGGAATCGCACTAAACTTCATGGAAACATCCTTTAAAAACCAAATAAAAAACCAAACAATTATACGGAACTTTGATTAGCACCTTCGTATAATTGTTCGGAATTATCCTTGGCTGGAATACTTATATCCCAGCCCCTTTTCGGTTTCTTATTTTTTTAATAACTTGCCTCAAGTTCATCTATTAAACTACCAACATAAGCAACGGCTTTTTGGATTGGTTCAGGTGTTGACATATCCACATTCGCTAATTTCATTAGATCAAATGGTTTTAACGTGCCTCCAGCTTTTAGAACCTTTAGCCAGCGGTCAACTGCAGGCTGTCCTTCTTCCTCGATCATTTGAGATACGGCAGTAGAAGCTGTAAGTCCTGCGGAGTAAGTATATGGGTAAAGTCCCATATAATAATGTGGTTGCCGCATCCATGTTAGGCCGGCTGCTTCATCAATTTCCACACTATCCCCCCAAAATGACTTTAAGACATCCACATTTTGTTCACATAATATCTTAGCTGTGATTGGAGTTCCTTGTTCTGCTAAGTCATAAATTTTTCTTTGTAAGGCTCCTTCTAAAATATGGGTAACGAAATTATGATAATACGTTCCTAAAGATTGAAGAATGACCCATCTTCTTATTTGATCGTTTGTCGATTTTTTAATAATATACTTGCTTAAAAGCATTTCATTCATAGTTGATGGTGCTTCGATAAAGTAGCGAGATGGTCGTGTGTTTGAAATAATTTGATTTCTGCCAGCCAGAGCAAAATGTCCAGCATGTCCAAGTTCGTGTGCCAGTGTAAACGTATTGCGCATAGAGTTATGCCATGTCATTAAAATATAGGGATGTGCTCCATAAGGGCTGGAGCAGAAGGCACCTGATCGTTTCCCATGGTTATCTGCTAAGTCTACCCAACGATCTTTTAAGCCTTTTTCCATGATTTCCATATATTCTGGTCCCATCACATCAAGTGCCTCTAAAATAAGCTTAGATGCTTCTTCATAGGTGATTTCGGGATCATAGGTAGTATCGAGTGGTGCCTTTAAATCACAATAATGGATTTTTTCTAAACCTAATATCCGTTCTTTTAACTTAGCGTATCTACGCATATGTGGTGCCAATTCTGTGAGGATGGTATCCAGCTGGTTATGATACATTTCTTTCGTTACTTGTTGTTCTTGTAATAGCATATCTGTTACAGATTCATAGTTTCGTAGACGTGATTCGATTACTTGTTTTTTTACCTCTGTTCCATAGATAGCCGCATATGTATTTTTATAGCGATCAAGCCCTTCTGAAAAGGTAGCATATGCTTTTCTTCTTAGTTCTTTATCGGAGGATTCTTCGTATTTTTCAAAGGAATTGAAAGTTAATGGATATTCTGATCCGTCATTTGTTACAAAGGAGGAAAATTCCATATCCGAAGTTTTGCTTCTTTGATAAATCATATAAGGAGAATGATGGATTTCCCCAAAGGCAGCTAATACTTCCTCGGTTTCTGGTGTTAACATATGGGGTTTTAATTCCATTAAGTCTGTTAGTGTTTTGGAAAAAACTTGTAGCTCTTTTTCATCCTGTATGTATGTAGTTAGTTTTTCGTTTGAGAGAGCAAGAATTTCCGAATCAATAAAGGAAAGACTAGAGCTTACTTTTGCATAGAGGGAAGAAACAATCGCATCGTTCTCTTGATTAACAGGATTAGATCCATCTGTAGACTGATTAAGGTTTGCGTAGGTGAGAGCCCTTGCTAATCTTTCGCTTAGTGCATCTCGTGCTTTCAGACAATCCAATAATGTTTTTGCATCCTGGCCCAATTTTCCTTTATATTGAGTGACAGTAGGAATGTCTTCTTCAATGGATAGTAATTCTACTTTCCACAATTCTTCACTTTCGAATAAATCTCTTAAATCCCAGGTGTGCTCTACAGGAACCTCTGAACGGTAAAGTGTTTTTTCCATCTCTTTATTCATTATCATTCTCCTCTGCTAGTAATTTATCCCACTCTTAACGGACAGTAAGACTCAACCGTAAGCTTATGAGAATACGTGGAAGAGAGGTGGGATATCAACTGCCCGTAAAGGTCCGATTGGTTCACTAACCATCAGTGAGAGAAGAAGAAAAACCCCACTGATGGAAGTTCCATTTTATTTCGTTTTTCGAAACGATTAATTTGATTATACAATAAACGAATGAAAAGTGGGAATAGTTTGTTTATTTTCTCTGGTGTAAAGATAAAAAAACTACGCTTCCTCCCATAAATAATTGTATAATGAATAAAAACCGCTCACCAATTCACTAAATTTTACATTTTGAGGTAAAAGGATAATTTGCTGAAATTGGAATAAACAAAAAGGAATGAATGGAAATTGCCCTTGAAATTCTCCCGTAAAAAAAGATTTTATTTATTATTTTTTATCTGTATTACCTCCATGTTTATTATCTTTCTCTTCTCCCATATGCCATATGAGGAACAAGATATAAAGCCATTCTTAAGAGATAAAATAGACCTTGCAAATGTTCCTATCCCCTCCATTACCTTTGAGTACGATGGACAGGTTATTTCCTCAGATTCTGATCCTTACGGTTTTATCGAATTTTTGTTTCGGAAAGCAGGGCATGTACTTGGCTATTGCCTCCTAACTCTTCTGCTTTTTCTCACCATTATGCAAACAAAGCTTAAACGAGCATGGGTATATATACTAAGCGGTGCTCTTGCAATATTTTACGCTTTAACAGACGAATGGCACCAAAGCTTTGTCCCCGGAAGAACAGGACATTGGCAAGATGCTATTATTATTGATGGAATCGGTGTAATATTAGGGTTACTTATAGGTTATATAGGAACCTTCCTTTTTAAAAAGAGAGAAACAAAGAGGATGGGACCTAACTAAATAGATACTCTGTAAAGACGAACAATATCTAATTTAGCTAGTAAATAGCGGCTACTTTCGCATCCTTTTTACAAGAGGAATATAATTATTGGGAAAAACAGAGCAGCCGGAATACACGAAGACGCCACGGGGATTAGCGAGACAGCCTGAGACCCTGCAGGCGAAGCTGAAGCGGCTCAGCGCGAGCCCCATGGAAAGCGAAGTGTATTCCGGCTGCGGGTAATCGCACTAAACTTCATGGAAACATCCTTTAAAAAACGAATAAAAAACCAAACAATTATACGGAACTTTGATTAGCACCTTCGTATAATTGTTTGGAATTATCCTTGGCTGGAATACTTATATCCCAGCCTTGTTCACTTATACCTTCTTATACTGTCGATAGGCAAGTACAGCTGTGATTAAGGCAATGGTTGATATCGTTATGGATGAATAAAAGTAACCTAATACAAGTAACCCTGCACTAATAAATATCCATATTTGGACGATCGCTTTCATTGTCTTTACTCCTCTAGATTAAATTGATATTCTTTGTTCTCATCCATTTTTTTTATGTTTAGTGCATCAAAAATGAGTGCTTTTGCAGCGACATATGCGTTATACTCAACGCGCTCTAGCATGTCGTATGCTTTTCGTAAGGTCTTATCAAGTACCAAAATTCCATGTTTATTTAACAGCATTGTTTTCGGTATTGCTTCTTCTTTTAAACTGGCAACATACTCTTTCACTATTAGCGCTAACTCCATGGATGTCGCTGGAGCGAAAGGGAGGACTGGGATTTGGCCAAGCTTTTGAGTGGCTTCTGTTAAATTAGGAAGATCCATTCCAATCGTCGCAAAAACCATTGATTCTTTTGGATGAGCATGAAGAACACAGCCAATGTCACTTCGCTCCCGGTAGCAAGCCATATGCATATTAATCTCCCTCGTTATTTTGCCATCTCCTTCGATTTTTTGCTCTTGCATATCGACGACTAAAATTTCTTCTGGGTTTAAGTCACAGTGCTTAGCTTGTGACATTAATGTAGGGGTCATAATAATATGATTTTCATTCATTCGAACACTAACGTTTCCACCAGCTGCATTTGTTTCAAATCGATCAAACATTGTTTTGACAACTTTACATAAATCTTCTCGCTCTTTACGATACAACATCCTCATCGCTCCCTAATTTTTTTATCGAAATTCTATTAAAATAACTTTCTGCTTCCTTTATGTCAAAATCAGTAGAATTGTGCTTGGTAACCTTTGAGGCTGAACAGCCTGTCGCATATTTCATGATAGTCTTCAGATCTTTTCCTTGAACGAATTGAGCGATAAATGATCCTACGAATACATCACCAGCACCTGTATCATTTCGTTCTTTGACAGTTGGAGAAGTAACTTGGTAAAGGTTATCCTTGTGTGCGACATAACTGCCATCCTTGCCTAAGCTAACGACGACATAATCAATCTTAATTGCAAGTTCTTTTATTTTTTGAATAAGTGTAGTCTGGTTATTTTGAAAAAGTACTTCCACTTCGTATTGGTTCGGTTTAATAAAATTTATGCCCATATCTACAACGGCAGCAAGAGCTTCTCCTGACAAGTCACAGGCGATAAAACATTTCTTGTTCTTAATGGTATTAATAATTTCCAGCAATTGTGCTATAGTGTAATTAGGCGGCATAGAGCCGGCAATAACAACAATATCTTTTTCTGTTAAAAACTGATGGAGAAAATCAATTAGTTTAGAATGGTTTTCTTTCGAAACGTGGAAGCCATTTTCTGTTATCATCAAACTCCCTGCATTGGTGTCGTCCATTACAACTATGCATTCTCTCGTTGAAGCGCCATCTTCAACGAGAAGGTGATGACAGATATTCTTCTTAGCCAAAATACTCTCCATTAATGGTCGATTTGTTTCTCCGATGTAACCGAGTGCTTTATTTTCCATATTGAATTTTGTTAATACATTGGAGACGTGCAACCCTTTTCCGCCTAAATCGTATTCTACTTGATGAGCTCGATTCGTTCGTTTTTTTGTTAGTGTTCCTTTTACTTTTATGAGCCGATCGATTGCCGGATTAAGAGTTATAGTGTAAATCATCTTTTCACCCTCTTTTTAGGCAGCAGAATTTTGTTCTTCTTCCTTCTCAAATTTCTCTGTTCGTTTTTTCATCATTTTATAGTAAGCGACAAATAAAGCGAGCCATACTGCTACCATAATAATTCCGATAATATTTCCCTCCGATGTACTTGCAAAAATATAGCGGAACACTGGGTATTCAAGTGTACTCCAGGAAATTAATTGTCCATCTTGAACGGTAACTGCACCTGTATCGTTCGCTAATTTTGTAATAGTGGAAGCAAAGCCAGTAGCAACATATAAGAATACTGGGGTTGTAATTACACCCAGAAGGAGCATGCGAAGCAAGTTGCCTCCTGTAATAATTAAAGCTGGTACTGCTAAGGAAATATTGATAATTCCTGCGAATGGAAGGATATTATTTCCTGGTAGAATAATTGCATAAATTAAGGTGATTGGGACCATCAAAATCATTGCTACCCAAGCTTCATTACTACCAGCTAAAATAGGCCAATCTAGTCCAATAAATAATTCACGGTTTTCAAATTTACGCTTCATAAAATCAGAAATAGCTTCAGACAACGGAGATAAAGCTTGCATAAACAATTTTGCTACCATTGGGAATAAAGTTAAAGCTGCGGCTGCCTGTACGGCGAGCATTAATATGTCTTGGAGTGAATAACCTGCAAAGATGCCCAGTAGCCCTCCAATAATAAAACCCATGACATGATTTTCTGCAAAGATTCCAAGTTTATCTTTTAATGTATCAGCATCAACATGTTTATCTAAGAAAGGTATTTTACTTAATAGCCAATTGAAAGGAAGAAGGAAAACGGCAAATATCATCATGCTATGAGAACAGGTAATACCTGGAATACCAGTGATTTTTTCTATCTGTTTTTGGTTTACGTCGGCTAACAGCAATTCAACGACCATTTGAATGGCAGCAACGATAAAAGCTAAAACAATACTTCCGCTAACTCCTATAATTAAGACAGCTGTCAAAATCTTGCCCCAAACATTCCATAAATCAACATTTAATGTTTTCGTTTTATTAAGCACCAGTAAGATAGCGTTTACAAGCATTTGCAAGGGAAACATTAAGAATGCTAAAGGCCAAGCCCATGCAAGAGTAGCCATGGAAGTCCAACCACCATCTATTATGTTTAATTGAATTCCCGTTTTTTCTACAAGAGACTGTGCAGCAGGTGTTAGTGCATCAAGCATAAATCCTATTACAATCCCCATTCCGATGAATGCAACCCCTAAGATAATCCCAGAACTTAAGGCTTCACGGAATTTCATTCTTGCGATGATCCCGACGATAATCATTAGTAAAGGAACGAATACTGCTGCTCCAAAATCTAAAATATATTGAAAGAAACTTTGAATTACATCCATTTCTTTTCACCTCATATTATTTTAATAGAGAGATTAACTTTTCTGTTTCTTCTTGTAATCCCATCCCAGTTAGAAAGGCAATTCCATTTAATGTCGGAATATCATATTGTTTTTTTGCTTTCGTGATGGCAATATAGACATCACTTGATTTAACATGTAAATCTAAAGATTTAATATCGACTGCTTCAACATTTGCGCGAACTCCGTTTTTCTCTAAGATTTTTTTAACCTTAGAAACTACTGTTTGGCTAGTTGCAACTCCTGAACCACAAGCTACGATTACTTTTTTCATTTTGATTCCTCCTTAAAGAGATGTTTGTAAAAACGTAAATAAATCTCTTCCTTCATATTTTTTCAGTTTTTCAACAAATGGAGGCATATTAAAGCGTTCCATTAAAGTCTGAAGTAGTGAAATATGGCCATTTGGATCGGTAATGCCGAGGATAAAGAAACAATCAATATCAATAATATGATCATCTGTCCCCATATGAACAAAAGGAAGTTTATATTTATTTTTGACAACAGCAACAAAAGGTTGTTTGATATGCACAGAGTCTGTATGGGGAATGGCAACATTAAATTCTTCCAAAGCTAATCCTGTTGGGTATTCCTTTTCTCGATCAATTACTGCTTGGATAAAAGTCGACTTTACATAATCAAGTGCAAGAAGTTGATTACCGATGAAGTAAAAGAGCTCTTGGGACGTCTTTGCCTCTATGTTTGTAAAAATTAGCTCTTCTTTAATTAGGCCAGTTTTAAGCATATAATTTCACCTCCTTTCAGTAGCAGAATTTAAGCAATTCAGTATTTCGTCTGGCTGCGTTGCTTTGTAAAGAATTTCTGCCCTGTGTTCATCTAAAAATAATTCATTCAGTGCTAGTAGTGTAGGGACATGATGGTTGTTATCTTCAGGTGCTATTACTACAATCATTTTCGCAAGTTCTCCATCTGGCATATAGATAGGGTGTTTACATACTAGGAGACTAAAGTCTTCTTTTAATACGCCCTCAGAAGGTTTGGCATGGGGGAGATAGACAGATGGACCAATCATCATTCGACTACTGTCATTTTCAAATAGCTCGATGACTTTTTCTCCATAGCGTTCTGTTATTGAGCCCCGTTTTTGCATAGGTTCTAAGGCTATATTTAATGCGGATTTCCAGTCCATTTCCGTTTGAGTAAACAGAATGTTTTCAGGATAAAAAGTAAATAATTGCTCTGTATCGTTTACATGTTTCTCTATAACTGGTTCTGCCATTGTTTCTTGATAAAAATCTACTATTTTATTAGAAACTTTTTCATAATCATCGGTATTTAAATATTTTTTTATATGGTGAACTAACTCTTTAGCCTTTTTGTTTATATCCTTTTCAATTGATGTTCTTATTTGTTTTTTCAGTGCAAGGCGGTCTTCTTTGTTTAAGACTGGGTTTACAATCACTAGTTTTTTTGTTGTATTTAAGGGAACGGTAGCAAAGATGAAATCTACCTCATCTTCATAATTTTTAAAATTTCTTTCTGCAAAAGCGCCAAGAAATCGGAAGGTGGGAAACATGCCCTTTAAAGTCTCTAATAGAAATTTAGAGACAGATGTCCCGTTGCGGCATACTACCATTGCAGAAAAAACGTATTCTCTATCATCTTGTGTTTTATAGAGCCACGCTTGTATATGCATCGCAAGATAGACGATTTCTTCTTTGGAAAAAGGTTTTCCAGCAAAATTTTCGAGCGGGTACACCGATTTGGAAATAACAGCGAAAAGGGAAGAATATTCTTCAATAAATTGTTCAATAATAGCATTTTGAATATTTAATCGCATCCAAGATCGATAGATAGCTGGTCTTAAATGGACAAGTAACTTTTCCTTCATTTCTTTTTTTCGGATAAGGTCAATTGCTAAATTTTGTTCTACTACATCTAGAAACTCATCTATAGCAAATTGTAAATCTTCTCCTCGAGACAAATCCAAAGCTGATTCCAACATATTAGAGGATAAAACTTGAAGGGCCAGATAAAGCTTATCCTTCTCAGATAAGTCTGTTAAGTCCCAGAATATATTTTTTAATATTTCTAATTCATTGGTATTCTCTAAATCAAATCTTTTAATTTCTGAAAACCATTCCCGATTATAGGCCTTCATTCTTTTTATCAAGAGGGTTAGTATAATGGGAAGGTGTTCAATTTGTTCATCCGTGAATGAAATTTTAAGTGCTTTTTCGACTTTCAATAGTCTTTGTTCTAATAAGAAAAGCTCATTTCGAACAATAAATTTCTTTTTTTCTAACAGTGGAATAGCAAAATCATGAAGTAGTAGTGTCTTTAATTCAGTAACTAATAATTTGCGAAGGTTATATTCTGTACCGATAATTTTATATCCCTTTGTTCTTGAATATTCAACTTGTACGGAATAACCTTTTACTCGTTCCTTGATTATTTTGATATCATTCAATAACGTATTCTTACTAACGTCAACGAAATCAGCTAAGCCTTGCAGCGAATAATAAGATGAACTTGTAAGCAATAATAAAATAATTAAACTCATCCTTACTTCTGGTGATAAATAATCTAGATTGATAAATTTTGATGATTTAAGAATGTGATAAAGATATTCTCTTGTTTTATCTTCTAATTTAACACGACCATCGTAGTCAATCGAAATGGGTGGTATTTTATTCGTCCTCAAATATTTATTAATAAAATGAATTTGTTCTTTAGGTGATATTTTCTTATCAGGAACATCTCCTTCAATCCGCGTTAAAGAAGTAGATTGGTTGACTAAAAGATGAAAAATAATTTCATTTAATTCACTCTTCAATGTTTTCACCTCCATATCTATCTGTTATATTACTTGTATTACGCTACCGTTAATTTCATTATACACAATAAAAATTCCCTGGAAGATTAGTTAATCACAATCATGTAAATGCTTACATTTTGCTGATTGTGTTTTAAGTAAGCATGGACTACAGAGGGACGGTTTTAAAAAGAGAGGAGAGTTAAAGATATTGTATCAAGATAAAGAATTGACATTAAGACCGATTATGGAAGAGGATCTTTATCGTCTTTGGACGCTGGCGTTTAAAGAGGAAGCCCCAGAATGGAAAAAGTGGGATGCTCCGTACTATCCTTATAAACCAATAAGTTATGAAGATTTTTTAACAAAAAAAGAACAATATGTAGATAGAGATGATCGCTGGTCAATTATTGTAAATGAAAAGTTGATTGGTATCATCGGTTATTATTGGGAACATGAACCATCAAGATGGTTAGAGATGGGAATTGTTATTTATGATCCAAATTATTGGAGCGGTGGATATGGAACAAGAGTGATAAAGATTTGGATGGACCATCTATTTAAAGCATTGCCCTTAGTTCGAGTTGGATATACAACATGGTCAGGGAATGAGCGAATGATAAAGGTCGGAGAAAAGCTTGGAATGACGATGGAAGGGCGGATGAGAAAGTGCCGTTACTATAATGGAGTATACTATGACTCCATTCGAATGGGAATATTAAGAGAGGAATGGGAAGCTTTAAGAGCAGGAAGCAAATCAATTTAATGGAAACGAGAATGTTTAATAATCAAACAGAACTGCTAGCGATCATTTTATCTATATGTGCTTTCTAGCATAGTTAGGCAAAAGTTGCATAAAGTTATGTCCTAATATTCATTCTTTTCTATGCAGGCAAGGAGTATAATGGAAGAAAAGCTGAAGAGCAAGCTGTATATGTAGTAAATGTCAAATGGAATCAAGTAAGCGTGAAAAATGAATGAATGGAGTGAGGTCCATGAAGAAAAAGGTTGAATACGTATTCTTCTGCCAGCATTGTGGATTGCCTCAACGTATTCCAGCGTTTGTGCTAAAAACGTATTTATGTGATGACATGGTAAAACAATACTATTGCAACAATTGCAGCCGAGAAAATCTAATTCCTCCATATATAAAAAAGCTGAAAACAGAACTTTAATGGATGATGTAATCATATCTAGAAGAGGCTGGGACATAAGTATTCCAGCCAAGGATAATTCCGAACAATTATACGAAGATGCTAATGAATGTTCCGTATAATTGTTCGGGCTTTTATTTGTTTTTCAAAGGATGTTTCCATGAAGTTTGGTGCGATTCCCCGCAGCCGGAATACACTTCGCTTTCCATGGGGCTCGCGCTGAGCCGCTTCGGCCTGTGGCCTGCAGGGTCTCAGACTGTCTCGCTAATCCCATAGGAGTCTTCGTGTATTCCGGCTGCTCTGTTTTTCCAACTAATTATATTTCCTCTTGTAAAAAGTATGCGAAAGCAGCCGCTATTTACTAGCTATATTAGAAATTGTTCGTCTTTACAGAGTATCTATTTAGTTATGTCCCATCCTCTTTTTTCTGAAAGAGTAATTGTTTAGACCAATATATTTGAACAGAACGAAAGATTTTCCATTTTTAATGAGTAATAACCAATAGATTGTACAAACTATTTAAAGTAGAACAGTGGCTCATTGTTGGTTAGTGGAATAAAAAGGTCTCTTTAGCTTTACTTATTGGAGATGCTCATTACATCTTCAATCATGGAAACTTTTAAGTAGTAGTTGAATAAAGTGAATTACAAGGAATACTGGGACAAAATTAATGAACAGAATGGCATATTGCATTCTTTATATAGTTCCTATTGGCATAAATACTCGGATTTTTCTACATGGCAGTTTTGGGTCATTCTTATTTCATTACTTTTACCATTATTAATCCTTTATTTTGTAGTAGATAGGAAAAGGCTATTCGAAATATTTTTCTTTGGCTATACTGTTCATTTATTTTGGGCATATATTGATATAGCGCTTAGTAGAGGAACCTATTTAACCCATACATATTTTCTTTTTCCGTTACATATTACAGGATCCTTTCTTCCAGTTGGATTTCTGTTGGTATACCAATATGCCACAAACCATAAAAAAATTTTTTATATCCTAACAATACTGTTAAGTGCTGCAAATGCTTTTATATTTGCCAATATCGAAGAGGCAGTTGGTTTAGTAACATTTCATAAAGGGTTTAATTCTTTTCATTTATTCCTTTTGGATTTGGTAATTGTGTTTGTAGCATACTGGTTTACTAAGCTAATGTTACGATTTAGAATTCATACGAAAGAAGAAGAGTAAGATAGCACTTTTTTTAATGAGACTGGGACATAAGTATTCCAGCAAAAGATAAATCCGAACAATTATACGAAGATACTAATAAAAGATCCGTATAATTGTTTGGTTTTTTATTTGTTTTTAAAACATGTTTCCATGAAGTTTAGTGCAATTCGCCGCAGCCACCTCACTTCGCCTCCGGAGAAACTAGTTTCATAAGGAAGAGGAAAAGAGGAAAGCCAAAAATCGAAGAAGCAACGAGAAAAAAGGCGTTCATAAGGAAGATGAAAGCCAAAAATCGTAGAAGCAACGAGAAAAAAGGCGTTCATAAGGAAGATGAAAGCCAAAAATCGAAGAAGCAACGAGAAAAAAGGCGTTCATAAGGAAGATGAAAGCCAAAAATCGTAGAAGCAACAGAAAAAAGGCGTTCATAAGGAAGATGAAAGCCGAAAATTGTAGAAGCAACGAGAAAAAAGGCGTTCATAAGGAAGATGAAAGCCGAAAATTGTAGAAGCAACGAGAAAAAAGGCGTTCATAAGGAAGATGAAAGCCAAAAATCGAAGAAGCAACGAGAAAAAAGGCGTTCATAAGGAAGATGAAAGCCAAAAATCGAAGAAGCAACGAGAAAAAAGGCGTTCATAAGGAAGATGAAAGCCGAAAATTGTAGAAGCAACAGAAAAAAGGTGGCCATAAGGAAGATGAAAGCCAAAAATCATAGAAGACTCCAGAAAAAGATCGTTCATCTTCCAACTCTTTGCAAATAGCAAATAATCTAAAACAATGCATTTGAGCGAAAACGAAACGAGGTGTATACTTGCCAAAGGAGATTATTAAAGGAGGAATTTATTTTGTTACAAAAGCCAAAGGCTATTTTTCTGGATATGGATGGGACTATCTTGAATCATCAGAATCAGGTAAGCCTAAAGACAAAAGAGATTATTGATGATTTACGAAAGGATGGTTTCTTTGTATTCATTGCAACGGGAAGATCCTTTGATGAAATTGCATCTGTTGTGCCAGAAGGGTTTGAAGTGGACGGATATGTTACTTCTAACGGCATGGCCGGCTATATAGGAAAGGAGCCTGTTTTTCAGCACACGCTCCCTCTAGAATTGGTTAAAACAATTATTGATAAGGCAAGAGAACATAAAGTGTATTACGAACTTTTCCCTTATGACGATCCTCGGATGGTATTAAATCAGGATAAAGAGTATGTTATCCATGAAATTAGGGACCCAAAACCAGACAGTGTTGGAATTAACGAATGGCTGTCTCGTAAAGAAGCTATTAGCGGAAAAATTGCTTGGAAGAATACAATTGAAGGAAAAGAATTTTCGAAGTTTTATTTTTTTGCTCGTACAAGAGAGCATATTAATCAATGGAAACACGTATTAGAGGAACTAAGAAAAGAAGTAGATTTTACTGCCTCTACTTCTTCTGCACATAATGTAGAAGTAATGGTTGCGAATGTAAATAAAGCCACTGGTATTAAGCAAATGTTAGAGAAATTTAATCTTTCAGAAGAAGAGACAATGGGAATTGGCGATAGTGATAACGATATCCAAATGCTTCAATTTGTTTCCATGCCGGTTGCTATGCAAAATGCACCAGATCACATTAAAGAATTAGCAGCAGAAATAACAGAGTTAACCTGTGATGAAGATGGGGTTTGTCATTTCTTAACATCTCGATTTAAGTAATGAAGCTGCATTTTTAATTCCTGTTTTTACCATATTAATGATTGCTCGATCTGGAAAACCTACTATAGGTAAAAGAAAGGAGCATGAAAAATGACAAAGAAATTTAATAATGGTAGTAAGAATCAAAACGCACCTAGAGGAAACCAGTCTAGTGTTAGTGGCGATAATAGCAAGGGAAATAAGCGGAACAAAGATCAAAGTGATAAAACAGAAGATTAAGTAAAAGCCAGCTTCATATGAGCTGGCTTTTACTTAATAATAGGTTCAAACGCGTTCTTGCAGCTTTTGAATATTTACAGAATGAAAAGGCTAACCCCCTGGTTCATCCACCACACTAGATGGATTTCCATCCAAGTCGTAAAAATCAAAAATATTTCATGCCCTCAAAATCATTGATTTCCATCATTTCCCCTCCGGTGTTTGTAGCAATATTTTATCTCACTCTTAACGGATAGTAAGTTTCAACCGTAAGCTTATGAGAATACATGGAAGATCAACTGTCCGTAAAGGTCCGAATGGTTCAACTAACAGGGGATATAGGAAAAACACCACTGATGGAAGTTTAGCTTTATCCAATTTTAAACGTAAATATATTGTTATTTTAGGAATTTAATAGCCACTCGGAATTTGTCGAGGATTATCTTGGGTTTTTAAAAGGGTTTTAGTAGAAATGGCTCGAATTATAAATTAGCTAAAACTACTTAGAAGGGCTGGTTCTAAATTGTTGGCTTTTCCTAATATCGAACAATTATCGTATCATTTATTAGTAATTATCTTACCGATCGTTTGGTACCTTTTAGTAAGTAAAGAAGATGTTTCTCAACGAAAAAAACTAATTTCTAATTTTTCTCTTATCCTTTTTATCATGCTTTTTTTCACTATGGTGCATCCAATTCAAATGGAAGAGGGCTTGTTTTATGATCTTAAAGTGGTTCCCATTCTATTAGCTCTTGTTTATGGTGGATTAAGCACGAGCATTCTCTTAACTGTCATTTTGATTGGTTATAAATTTTTCATACTAGGAAACGGTTTTTACATATATATTTTAAATTATTCTATTGCAGGAGCCATTATCCTCTTTTTAAAAAATAAATTGGTAACTCTTACATTTGGAGCGAAATGGAAATTGATAATGGGTGTTTATTGGCTTTGTGCTTTGACACGAGTTATATTTGTTTTTATAACAGAACAAGTAGCCCAGCTTCCTTTCGTATTGATTTATTCATTTACTACGTGGGGAGCATTATTTATCGTTACCAGCATTATTCAATATAATGATGAGAAAATTCTCAATCAGAAAAAAGTTCAAATAGCAGAGCGATTAAATGCGGTAAGTCAATTGGCTGCTTCTGTTGCCCATGAGGTACGGAACCCGATGACGTCGGTAAAAGGATTTTTGCAACTAATAAGTGGGGACAACAATTTATCTGGAAAACAAAGGAAATACATAGAAATCTCCTTACAAGAATTAGAGCGGACAGAAACAATCATCAGTGATTATTTATCGATGGCAAAACCAGTTTCAAAAGAAGAAGAAGAAAATTTAAATATTACAACAGAACTAAGAGGCGTTATTGAAGTAATGACTTCTTATACTAATACTCATAATATTATAATCGATGCTGTTATCTCTAATCAGCTATATTGTAAAGGAAAGAAAAATGAATTTAAGCAGGCAATGATTAATATGATGAAAAATAGTGTAGAAGCCATGAATGGAAACGGCGTTTTAAAGGTTCGTGCATATGCTTTAGGAGAAAAGATTTTTATTGAGATCGAGGATAATGGGATAGGGATGACGAGCAAACAGGTCAAACAACTAGGCACTCCTTATTATTCCACGAAAGATAAAGGAACAGGTATTGGCTTAACCTTAGTATACCGAATTATTCGAGATATGAAGGGGGAAATATCTGTTGTCAGCAAAAAAGGGCAGGGAACAACGTTTAGGATAGCTTTGTTGAAAACAATTGTTTGATAGAAAAGTCGGTTCTCCACTAAATAGAATCGACTTTTTTATTGTTTTTCCTTGTCAGCTCAATGATAAAATAGTCGATCCAAGTAATGAGTGGGATGAAAAAAGGAAGTATATAAAAAGAAGTATGCCCAATCCCAAATAATCTTACTTCGTCATTAAGTAAATAGATAATCCACGTAACACCTACTAAAAAAACTGTATTCCAACAGAAAGTCACTAGCAATGCTATCCATTTATTTTTTGTTTTGGTGAAAGTAAAAATAGATAGGGGAACAGAAAACAAGAAAGATATTAAAATGAAAAGTATAACCAACAGATTCCCTCCAAATTTTTCTAATTTAAATATATTTTAACATGATTGTTCTTAAAATATGGTTCCTAATAAATCAAAAATTTACATTCCTTTACTAAAATTATAAAAAAGGTTAAAAGGGAGTGAAAAGTAAGATTGTATACTTTATTTATTGAGATTAGAATCCCCTTCTTGTTTGTTTCCAAGTAGTTTTGGTTTAGTCCGTCCGGAATCTTTTACATAAGGAGTTTTGATAGATGAATATAACAGTGGCAGGTACAGGGTATGTTGGCTTAGTAACAGGTGTTTGTTTAGCAGAAGTGGGTCACCAGGTTACTTGTGTTGATCAGGTTAAAGAGAAAATAGTTCTTCTAAACTTAGGGATTTCCCCTATTTATGAGCCGGAATTAGATACATTAATAGAAAAAAATGCAAGTGCAGGGAAATTGACATTTACAACCGATCACGAACAGGCATATGCGCATTCAGATGTTATTTTCATAGGGGTAGGAACTCCAGAAAATGAAGATGGATCAGCTAACTTAAATTATGTTTTTCAAGTTGCAAAACAAATTGCTGAAAGTGTAACCCATGATTGTTTAATTGTCATTAAATCAACTGTTCCTATTGGGACAAATGATCGTGTTGAAACTTATATTAAAAATCACTTGAAACATAAAGTAACTGTTGAGGTTGCGTCAAATCCAGAATTTCTTGCCCAAGGCAGTGCAATTAAAGATACGTTGCACGCGTCACGAATTGTGATTGGGGTAGAAAGTGAGCAAGCGAAGGAAATATTGACAGCTATATATGAACCTTTTCAACAACCGATTTTAACGATGAATCGCCGCAGTGCAGAAATGGTGAAATACGCATCAAATGATTTTCTTGCCCTAAAGATTTCTTTTATTAATGATATTGCTAATTTATGTGAAGCAGTTGGAGCAAATATAGAGGATGTAACAAGTGGGATGAGTTATGATGAGCGTATTGGAAAAAAGTTCTTAAATCCTGGTATTGGGTATGGCGGTTCTTGTTTCCCAAAGGATACAAAGGCTTTGCATTGGCTTGCAGAAGAAGAAGGTTATATTTTACGGACGGTAAAGGCTGCTATAGAAGTAAACGAGAAGCAGAAATTTAAGTTGATTTCAAAGGCACGGAATGAATTTTCCTCATTCAATGGATTGAAAGTGGCAGTATTAGGACTTACCTTTAAGCCTGGAACAGATGATTTACGGGAAGCTCCTTCTATCCCAAATGTACGATTATTATTAAACGAAGGAGCTAGAGTTCATGTATATGATCCAGTTGGAGAAGAGAACTTTAAAAAGCACTTTTCGACAGAGGTTGTTTATGAAAAAACAGCAGAACAAGCATTAGAGGAGGCAGATCTTTGCTTCATTTTCACCGAATGGGAGGAAATTAAAGCTATTGATTTATCCTTTTTTAACAAAATGAAAGTACCGTTTGTCTTCGATGGAAGAAACTGTTTCTCACTAGAAGAGGTAAGAAAGGCGAAGATTAATTATTTTTCTATTGGACGACCAGAAATTAGAATGATGGAAGTTGGAGGAAGAGGTGGAGACGGTTTTCTAGTTACCTAGTGTAATGATAAAAAACAGCCTATATTGTGGGCTGTTTTTTAATTTTTCTTAGTACAGTGTTTTAGGTAATTTAATTGTAAATGTTGTGCCAACATCTACCTCACTTGTTACACTGATAGTTCCTCGAGGACTTTCGATAATCTAAAAGCAAATCATAAGGCCGATTCTTGTTCCTTTGGATTTTATTGTAAAAAAGGCTCGCCAAATTTACTTAGCACCTCTTTTGAATTCCTTTTCTTGACCCACCATTCAATTTATATAGATAGGATCTAAATTGAATGGATTCTAATAAAATACATTCATATTTTTAATGAGATCGATAAAGAGTTGCTTTATTTTAATCATTGACTAAAACACTTATTGTAAGATAATGAAGGTAGTCTAAATATTTTAAAAATTATCTTAAAAGGAGGGTTTTTATGTTCTGGACAGAGAAAAAGTTGGATGCACGAATCAAGGAGCTAGAAAAATACCGCTACCGAGAAGCTATTTCATTAGAATCCTTTCAGATGCAATTAGATAAAGAAGGAGAAATTGGCGCGAGACCACCGGAAAATGGGGAATGGACAACTATTCGTGTTGGAAATAATTGGGCAGGAAGGGATCATTATGCTTGGTTAAAGGCAGAGGTATCAATACCTGCTAACTGGAATGATAAACAAGTATTGGGATATTTTGATTTTGGTGTAACAGATGGTGGTACGAATTCTGGCTTTGAATCACTATTGTATGTAAATCAGAAAACGTATCAGGGCGTAGATGCCAATCATCGAGAAGTATTTTTTAAAGAAGAACATTGTGGAACAAATATCAGTTTGATTTTTCGTTTATGGTCTGGCTTAGAAGGCGGCGGTGAACCACGCATCCAAGAACATAAAATAAAAAAGGCAGAGATTGGATGGCTCGACGAAGCGACAGATGATTTATATTATACGGCTAAAGCAATAATCCAAACGATACATATTTTAGATGAAAATCGACCAGAATATCAAACTCTTCTAACTGCTTTAAATCGAGCTTTTTATGAAATAGACTGGACGGAGCCAGGCTCTGATCTATTCTATGAATCTATAAGCAAAGCAAATAATCATTTGAATACTTCATTAGAAAAAATGGATAAACATACTGCTGTTACCATTCATGCAATTGGTCACACACATATTGATGTTGCGTGGCTATGGCGATTGAAGCATACCAGAGAAAAAACAGCGCGCTCTTTCTCAACAGTATTGCGCTTAATGGAGAAATATCCAGAATACTTATTTATGCAATCACAGCCACAGCTATACGCGTATATCAAAGAGGACTATCCAGAGATTTATACCCAATTGAAGGAAAGAGTAGCAGAGGGAAGATGGGAGCCAGAAGGCGGGATGTGGCTCGAGCCTGACTGTAATTTGCCATCTGGGGAATCCTTCGTCCGTCAATTATTACACGGAACAAGATTTTTAAAAGAAGAGTTTGGTGTAACGAGCAAGTATCTATGGTTACCAGATGTCTTTGGTTATAGCTGGTCGTTGCCGCAAATTTTAAAAAAATCAGGTATTGAGACATTTATGACGACAAAAATTAGCTGGAATCAGTACAATAGGATGCCACATGATACCTTCCAATGGCGAGGCATTGATGGGACGGAAATTTTGACTCATTTTGTTACGACTCCATATCCGAACAGTAGAGGCTGGGCATATGACTATAATGGAGAAATGCAGGCAGATGTCGTTCAAGGCGCTTGGGATAACTATAAAGACAAAAATATTACTCAGGATTTACTTCTGTCATATGGCTATGGAGATGGTGGTGGTGGAGTAAACCGAGATATGCTGGAGATGCGGAGAAGATTTGACCGAATTCCTGGTCTGCCAGCTGTGAAATCGACAAAAGCAGGAGATTATTTTGACGCCCTTCATGAGAAAGTGAATAACACAGAGGAATATGTCCATACATGGGACGGAGAACTTTATTTAGAATTTCACCGAGGAACTTATACTAGCCAAGCATATAATAAAAGAAGTAATCGAAAAAAAGAATTATTGTATCGGGAAACGGAACTGCTGAGTGTATTAGCTAGTATATTTACTGAAGATTGGTCTTTTTATCCGCAGGAAGAGCTTCACAAAGGCTGGACGATTTTATTAAGAAATCAGTTCCACGATATCATTCCTGGTTCATCCATTCGTGAAGTATATGAAGATAGCATTTTAGAATATGAAGAAGCAGAAGCGCTAGCATTTGAAGCGCAAGAAAAAGTTTCAACTAGTATAATAGAAAAAAGTATCTATCACTATACAGTGATAAATGACTCTTCTTGGACACGTTCAGGATTGGTAGAAATTCCAGACAAGCCTGAGTTAGAAGAGGGACAATGGCTATCGGAAAAAGAGAAAGTATTGCTAGCTGAAAAAGTGGCTGGAAAGTGGCTTGTGCAGGTGGAAAAGATTCCATCTCATGGATTAGCTAATCTTTTATTTAAATCGACTAAAGCTAGCGATAGGAATAAACAATCTTCTTTTGTGATCAATGAATCTGGGATAGATACACCTTTTTATAAAATTCTTTGGAATGAAAAAGGCCAATTAATTCGAATTTTTGATAAAAAAGCCAAAAGAGAGATCTTAAAAGAAAAGCAAGCAGGAAATGTACTACAAGTATTTGAAGATAAACCATTAAGATGGGAAGCTTGGGATATTGATATTTTTTACCAAGAAAAGCATCACGAGATTTCAGCTCTTGAAGAGATTGAAATAGTGGAAGATAATTCTTTACGAGCAGTAATACGATTTACCTGGACATATCACCATTCTAAAATAGAGCAAGAGCTTATTCTCTATTCAGAAAACCAAAGAATAGACTTTAAGACATTTGTTGATTGGCATGAACAGCATCAGCTATTAAAAGTGGCGTTTCCTGTTGAGATTCGTTCTACTCAAGCTACCTATGATATTCAATTTGGAAATGTCCAAAGACCAACTCATTGGAATACAAGCTGGGATTATGCAAAGTTTGAAACCGTTGGACATCAGTGGGCTGATTTATCGGAGCATGGTTATGGAATAAGCCTATTAAATGATTGTAAATATGGCTATGACATCAAAGATTCTATGATGCGTCTATCTCTCATTAAGTCTGGTACTTATCCAGATTATTTGCAGGATCAAGGAGCACATACATTTACTTATTCTCTTTTCCCACATGAAGGAGACTGGAGAGAAGGCGGTACAGTTCAAGAAGCATGGGATTTGAATCAGCCATTAAAAGGTTTGGAAGGAAAGTTTAATCTAAAGATTTCTCTTTATTCCAATTAGCGTCTGACCATTGTATGATTGATGCTGTTAAAAAAGCAGAAGATGAAAATAAAATCATTGTTCGTTTACATGAATTTATGGGGAAAAGAGGAGCGGTAGAATTAACCTCAGATGCTTCTATAAAATCGTGGCAGGAATGTAACCTCATGGAGGAAACAATGGATGAAAAACAGGAAAATGAAGAGATAACATTCGAAATAAAACCATATGAGATTAAGACATTGATAGTGGAAATTTAAATTTTAAGGAGGCAGATTTTAAGGTGTTAATAACACTTTAAAATCTGTTTTTTGTATGTTTTCTATAGCGATGCTTATACTAAAGTGGAAAAAATCTATAGTGAGGATTTAGTTAATATGAATACAAATAGAAGGAACGACAAGAAATAATCTATGCTGTTACAAAAAAAGAAGTCCAATGCTACAGAGGTGCTATTTATATAGAAATGAAAAAACTTGTGTCTATAATAACGAAACGAAGTTAATGTACTTTTTTCTTTGTCCGTTGTAAGGTCTTTTCTAAGGCGGTTATATCTTTTTTAATTATCTTTAAATCGGAGTGGCATTGTTTTAAGAGTTTCTGTATTTCATTCCATTTATTGTTTGGATTCATTCATGGTTCTCCTTACATAATTATGATAGTAATAAAAATTATGTGGAGTAGTGAAAAATTATTCATATTAAAGGAGATTTTCTTTAGGGTGAGACATACTTTTCAAGTTTTACTAAAAAGGCAAGTTTGCTAGAAGTAATAGTATCCGATGAAGGAAGTAAAGGCTAAGAAGAATACTACTAAAAAGACTCGCCTGGTGAAAAGTGTTCTGCCATAGCTGTTTTGCGATTACTTCATGCATGTTAAGCCTCATTCAAATTATTGAAAGTAAGAAGAAAATGGAGATTTAAAATCACTATCTTTGACAAAAGATACTTACTAATGGTAAGTTAGTTCTTGAATATAATGAACTAATTAGTTGGGGGAAGAATAATGTCACAATTAGAACAAGTTATGAAGAGTCGTAAATCGGTTAGAGCGTATGATTCCACATACAAAATAGAAAAAAAAGAATTAGAAGAAATCATTGATTTAGCAACGAGTGCTCCATCATCTAGTAATTTGCAGTCTTGGAGATTTATTGTGATTCAAGATCAAGAACTAAAAAAAGAGCTAAGAGAAATTGGAAACAATCAAGCACAAATAGAGGATTCTTCTGCTATTATTGCTGTTTTAGGAGATACGGAGGCTTATAGAAATGTAGAGGAAATCTATGAACAAAATGTATCCCTTGGATATATGGATCAAGCGATTGCAGATAGAACGGTAAATAATACGCAAAGCTTATATCCAAATCTACCAAAACCAATTCTTACACAAATTGCTAGCTATGATGCAGGATTAATTTCTATGCAGATTTTATTACTAGCAAAAGAACGCGGGTATGATACAGTTGTGATGGGTGGCTTTGATAAAGCTGCATTTGCGAAACGTTTTGAATTGCCAGAAAATCAATTTCCTATTACACTAATTGCGATAGGGAAAGCAGCTGCGCCAGCCTTTAATACAAGCCGATTGCCACTAGATAAAATTACGAAATTTTATTGATTAATAGAGAAAAAGTGCCTTGATTCTTGAAGGAAAAAGGCACTTTTCTAAAAAAATTATTCTATCTCACTTGCAGAGGTTTCACCAGCTATACGGCCAAATACGATAATGTCAGCAACTGCATTTCCGCCAATTCTATTCCCTCCATGAACACCACCAGTAACTTCACCAGCAGCATAAAGTCCTTTAATTGTATTGCCCTTTTTATCTAGAACATGAGTCTGTGTATCAATTTTTAATCCACCCATAGTATGATGGATACCTGGAGTTACAGGAATAATATAATATGGTCCTTCTTCTAACGTTTGGGTTAGATGAACTCGGTCAAACTCTTCGTCTTTTTTATTTTTAACGTATTTTGTATAATTTTTTAAAGTAGTAGCAAGGGTGCTGCTGTCTATTCCACTCTCGCTTCCTAAAGATTCTATTGTTTCTCCTTTTGTAGCGTAACCATCTTCAATATATCCCGCTAATGAGGCATTTTCATCTGCCATTTCTTGATTTACGACAAGATAAGCTACTTTATCTGTTTGTGCCAAAATATTTTTGGAAACAACATCACGTGTCAATAATTCATTGGTAAATCTTTTTCCTTCTTTGTTTATTAAAATAGCTCCGTCACCACGTAATCCTTCTGTAAATAGATATCCTGTTTCTGGATCGGTTGTTGGATGTATTTGGATTTGGTCTATATCGACGAGATCAGCCCCAACTTCTTCTGCCATAACAATTCCTGATCCTGTTGCTCCAGCATGATTAGTTGTAGAGAAACCTTCCAAGTTTTCATTGTATTCAATAACCATTTCAGCATTTGCACCAAAACCACCAGTTGCTAAAATAATAGATTTTGCAGTAACGGTGAATGGATTCATATTTTTATCGGTAGCTTTTACTCCTACGATCGCGCCATCTTTTTCAATTAAACTATCAGCTGTAGTGTTTAATCACTTATACTGCCTGTTTCTCCATCTGCACTGATTTCAATTTTCTCAATCTTATCTTTTGAAACCGTTACAGTGGCTTTAATTTCTCCTCCATGACCATTGGAAACGCCTTCATATGTACCAGCATTAAATTTTCCTTTTTCTTCTGTATTCGTACTGTTGCTACATCCTGCTATTATGAGCATAAATATAGCGATAAGGACGAGCGATATACTAGACAATTTTCTCATAAAAATTAACCCCTCTCTTTTTATTGTTCAATGTTTCACAATGTCTATCATAGTGAAAATGTCCAACTACTCGTTATGTAAATATCAATGTTCAAAATAAGTTCATAAGTCTATGAAGGTTTTGTGAATATTTGTATCCCACTCTTAACGGACAGTAAAACTCCCCCTCAAGCTTATGAGAATACGAGGAAGATAGGTGGGAGATCAACTGTCTGTATAGGTCCGATTGGTTCAACTAATCATCAGTGAGGGGAAGTTTCACTATATGGTATACAAAGCCGTTCTTTTGTAATTCATTACAAAGAGGAAATATAATTAGTTGGGAAAATAGAGCAGCCGGAATACACGAAGACTCCTATGGGAGCTGCGAGACAGTCTGAGACCCTGCAGGCCATAGGCCGAAGCGGCTCAGCGCGAGCCCCATGGAAAGCGAAGTGTATTCCGGCTGCGGGGAATAGCCCCAAACTTCATGGAAACATCCTTTGAAAAACAAATAAAAGCCCGAACAATTATACGAACATTCATTAGCATCTTCGTATAATTGTTTGGAAATATCCTTGGCTGGAAGACTTATGCCCCAGCCTCTTTTACTTTTGTTTACAGTTAAGAACTTATAAGTTTTCTGAAGTTAATTTGGTGCCCTCTGTTTTCTTAACTATTAGAAAGGATTTGTTCCTATAACAGTAGCTGCTTTTACATAGATTCTTGGATGTAATTTTAACTGTGAAACAATCAGTTCAGCAATATCTTCTGGCTGCATGTACTTCTCTGCACTGCCTTTAATCAAATCTGTTTGAACAGCTAACTCTGTGGCAACTGTGCTTGGTGTTAAGGAAGTAA
Organism: Niallia alba; assembly: GCF_012933555.1. GTDB lineage: Bacteria > Bacillota > Bacilli > Bacillales > Cytobacillaceae > Niallia > Niallia alba. The sequence goes on along the minus strand of NZ_JABBPK010000001.1, from coordinate 4,300,832 downwards.
CACGAATATTGTTTCTACGTACCTCTTGTGCCAATGATTCTGTCATTCCGATTAAACCGAATTTAGAAGCGCTGTATGCACTGGATGTTGCTGCCCCATTCAAGCCATTTGTGGAAGAAATGTTGATGATGTCTCCCCCATTTTTTTCGATTAATTGTGGTAAAACAGCTTTTGTTACATAGTATGGTCCCATTAAGTTTACATCAATAATCTTTTTCCATTCTTCTGGGTTCATTTCTAAAAGTGACTCGAATTTACCAATTCCTGCATTATTGATTAAAATATCTGCTTTTCCTAGCTCGTTTGTTAATGTAGAAATTGCTTGTTCTACTTCTTCTAAGGATGATACATCAACCGTTGCATATGCAGCTTTAACACCAAGAGCTTCAACCTCTTTAACGACTTCTTTTAACGCTTCTTCTGTACGAGCAAGTAAGCCGACATTTACGCCCTCATTTGCTAATGCAATCGCTACTGCTTTCCCAATGCCTCTACCTGCTCCCGTAATGAATGCTATTTTTCCTTTTAAAGATTGTGCCATTATAAGTAACTCCTTTCAACCTATTGATTCTGTATATGATACTTTGTCTATTTTATTATTTTCAATACGCGATAGCAAGAAAGCCGCTTATAGGAAAGATATTTTCATTTTTCGTTGTATGTGGGGGGAAAAACAATGATAATAAAATCACATAGTTTCCACTAAAAAGGAGGATTTTAAATGTCTTTTTCCTTGTCTCCAATTGGTATTTTTCTTGCTTAGGCTTACTCGTACCAAATATCCTATTTATGCTCTTATTTCCACCAAAAAATATACCTTCAAAATCAAATAAAACGCCATGGCTTTTTGTTGTTTTTGAAAGGGTAGGACAAATAGGCTGCCTATTTTTAGTAATCATTACTAAAAATCCTGCTGGAGAAATAATAAATAGCTGGCTTCTCTTATCCTTTCTTTCTCTTATTCTATATTATCTACTATGGGTGAGGTATGTAAGAAGTGACCGAGAATATCGGTTTCTGATGAAGTCTTTTCTCTTCATACCCATTCCGTTAGCAGTCTTGCCTTGCTGTATTTTTATTACTGCAGCTATTTGGGGACATTCTTTTTGGTTAGGAATAGCAGCTATTGTATTTGCGATTGGTCATTTAAAAGTGAGCTCAGATAATAAGGAATAGAAGTCCTAACTTATTGGGAAATTTCCCGTTGGTTGGGACGTTTATCTATAAATGATAGCGTTTACCTAACTGCTTTGAGTTTATTGAATCCGCTTTCATCTGATATTTAAATAGAAATAGAAGTTAACAAAATACAGAAAAATAGTTATAGAGAGGTAATTTATATGATGCAAAAGCTTCAGCGATATGGGGGAGCTATGTTTACACCAGTACTTTTATTTGCCTTTTCGGGAATTGTACTTGCAATAACTATTATGCTAAATAATCCTCAAATTGTAGGAGGTATAGCAGAAGAAGGTACCACATGGAATAGTATCTTAAGTATTTTGGAAAATGGAGCATGGACTGTATTTAATCAGATGGAATTGTTTTTTGTAATAGGTATTGCACTTGGATTAGCTAAAATAGCTAATGCAAGTGCTGTAATGGAAGCAGTCGTCGTATATCTAACTTTTAATTATTTTCTTTCAGGTATATTAGAATACTTTGGATCAACATTCGGAGTTGATTTTAGTCAAAATGTTGGCAGTACTAGTGGAATGAAGCTAATTGCTGGCATAAAAACATTGGATACAGGGATTATCGGAGCCATTGTAATTTCTAGTTTAACTGTATGGCTACATAATAAGTATTTTGAAAAGAAACTACCCGAATGGCTTGGCATTTTTCAAGGTTCTGCTTACGTGGTAATCCTTGGTTACTTTATGATGATTCCAATCGCAGTTGTCGTTGCCTGGGTTTGGCCGATTGTTCAGTCTGGAATCGGTTCTCTTCAAGGGTTTTTAGCTAGTTCGGGAACAATGGGTGTTTGGTTTTATCATCTTTTTGAAAGAGCATTAATCCCAACAGGTTTGCATCATTTTATTTATACACCATTTATGTTTGGTCCAGCTGTTGTAGAAGACGGAATTGTGAAATATTGGATGGGGAATCTTGGTAGCTTTGCGCAAAGCACGGAATCATTAAAGGCAATGTTCCCAGCTGGTGGCTTTGGGTTATATGGAAACTCCAAAATGTTTGCAGCACCCGGTATTGCATTAGCTATTTATTTCACTGCTAAGAAGGAAATATTCTCTCAATGTAATAGAATAGCAGAATTAGGTTCCACAGAAGGATCAGAGTTAGAAATAGATGAACATGCTTCTTATATCGTAGACTTAGCTTGTGCAATTGCATATGACACACAAGAAAGAATGCTTTTAATTGTCGAAAATAATGGAGCGATTCAAAATTTTGATCCAACTGCAATGGTAGAAGTACCTTGTATTGTTGGAGCGAATGGTCCAGAACCATTAGTGCAAGGAACTATTCCAAGATTCCAAAAAGGATTAATGGAGCAACAAGTAGCCGTAGAAAAATTAGTAGTGTAAGCTTGGGAAGAACATTCCTATCAAAAACTTTGGCAAGCCATTACATTATCTAGAATGGTGCCAAATGCTAAAATAGCTAAACAGATCTTAGATGATTTACTGGAAGTGAATAAAGAATATTGGCCAGAGCTTAATTAAGCAAATGGACTGAGGTTGGGACATAACTAAATAGATACTCTGTAAAGACGAACAATTTCTAATTTAGCTAGTAAATAAATAGTGGCTGCTTTCGCATACTTTTTACAAGAGGAAATATGTTTAGTTGGGAAAACGGAGCAGCCGGAATACACGTAGACGCCACGGGGATTAGCGAGACAGCCTGAGACCCCGGAGCTGAGGAGGCTCAGCTCGAGCCCCACGGGAAAGCGAAGTGTATTCCGGCTGCGGGGAAACGCACTAAACTTCATGGAAAACTCCTTTTAAAAACAAATAAAAAACCAAACAATTATACGGAACTTTCATTAGCATCTTCGAATAATTGTTCGGATTTATCCTTGGCTGGAATACTTATGTCTCATCCTCGTTCGTTGTAAGGAATAAGCATGTTTTTTAAGATGCATTCATAGTTTAGTATATATACCAATTTTAAAGGAGAGAGCTACATTGAGTATTACTAGACTAGCAGATCGCTTTTGGGACGGCATGACTTTAACGTATGTAAACCACAAAGGAATCATTTATCCTTACTTCGCTTTTATGATTACTGCGTTTCTATTTGAATTATTTCTTACAGTGTTAATAGGTATATCTATTTATTTCTTTTATCAATCAGGGTATTATCCTAATGTCCTGTTTTATATTGGATGTTGCGTTGTTTTTTTGCTACTTATCATGACAATGGTTACGATAAAATCTATCTATCTAAAGATTAAGTATGCATCAAACAGCCATTAGAGAATCTCGTTCTTTTTACGTAAATAATAGTATAAAATCAGACAGCAAATGGAACAAAGTATAGATAGTAATGCAATAAATCCATAGCCTGCCTGTTGGCCAATGACACCATTACTGGAATAAAACAAACGATTTATCCCATCTATAATTACGCCAATTAGCAGGTTGCCGAGTACACTAGCGATTCCCATTAAAGTAACAGTAAAGGTGATAGCTGTACCAGTTCCTTTAGGATATCGTTTGGCAAGCAGTGCCATGACGGTTGGATAAATGGGGGCAATACCAACTCCTGCGATAGCAAAAAGAATGGCACCTTTTTCTCCAATAATAATGCCAGCAAAGCTACAAATACCGGAAAAAGCAGCAAAAATCATAATAGAAATGGTATAGCCAATTTTATCTGTTAAAGGGCCAAGAAATAGTCTAGACAGCATAAAAAACAGGAAAAATATCGATAGCATACCAGATGCTGTTTCTACATTCCATGAATACGCTTTAATTAAAAAGTTAACTAACCATCCTCCTACAGCCAATTCCGATACTACCCCAAAGGAGAGAATCATGACAATAAGCCAAGCAACTGGATCCCGGAGTAAAAATCGATAAGAAACTGTCTCATCATCGCTTGTTTCTTCCTCTGGGAATTTACCAAAAAAAGAAGGGATGATGGGCAAAAGGGCTAACAACAACACAATGAAGTACATTCCTCGCCAGCCTAATTCTCCTCCTGCAATTGTCCATCTCATCATCCATGATGCAATAATCGGCGCTATCATTGAACTTAATCCATAGAAAAAATGAGCCAAATTCATCATAAAGCCAGTATTTTTCGTGAAAATACGAGCCGCCATTATTCCAAGGCCGATTTCAAGCATTCCGTTTCCAATATATAAAAGAAAGTAAGAGGAAGAAAGGGCGAAATACTTTTCTGAGAAATAAAGACAAATCCCAGAGATAGCCATAGAGGCAAAAGCAACAATACCAGTCCATTTAATACCAATTCGATTTGCGAGAGCAGCAGTAAAGGTACAGGCAATTAAATAGCCAAGTGAGTTGATAGCAAGTAAAAAACCTATTTGTGACTCACTTAAAAGGAAATCGGCTTGAATAATAGGAATGGCAGGACCTTTGACATTCTCTGATAATCCGAAAATAAGGAACCCGCCAAAAATAATAACAAGTAGAACATAGTAATTGAATTTCGCTTGTTTCTTACTAAAAGTATTCACACAATCCATAGATAATCCTTTCTTTTTTCTAACGTTGTAAGTAGTGAGTTTCTAAGGAAATATTATTTGTGATAACGAGAATGTCGAGAAGGAAGGTTGCTATCTTCCGTTGGACTATTATTATCACTATTAGATGGAAGCTTTTGTTTATTAACGATTTTTTTAATGCCTTTAAAGAATAAGGTAATGACTAGATATATTCCGAAAAAAAGGAGAAAGCCATTAATCCCTGCAACAGCATCTGCGAATTCCATATTACCCCTTCCTGTAATCCCTTGTTGGATTTCAATTGCAAATACTAATACAAGGATAAGCGTAAATGTATAGATAAAAGAAATGCTTTTGATGCTCCAAGCTGCTAATCGTTTAAAGATAAATTGAACAATAAAAAATGATATAATCCCAATGATACCGATAATCCATAAATGTAAATCCTTGTCTGTAGCTTGCCAGCCAAGGATTGTAGCGACGTCCATAATAATATCGTGAAAAATGTTGACAATCTCAGCGATAATTTTAAAAAACTCTACCATTATTTTCCTCCTTTTGGGAAGTTCCTTTCATTAAATTATACTTTACGATAAGAAATAATAAAATAAGTAATCAATTATTCTATCATTAGTAAACCCTCTTCAAGTTAAAGTATAAAAATGTTAATATAGGAGAAAAGACGTTCAATTGAACGAACAAGTATAGAATTTATTTCGTTGAAGGGGCAATGTCTATGCTGCTTTGGGATCGTAATAGGCAAATATGGGGACAAATTACGTTAGTTTCTATCTCCATATTATTTACTACTTATCAATTTGTGATAAATCATGAACCATTTTTCAACATTGATTTTTTCCTGTTTACGATAATAGCATGGATTGTTGGCTGGAGGTATGATGTATCTAAATACTACGAAAAGAAAGCCAAGGATAGTGAAGAAAGCTACCGTCTTCTAATGGATTCATTACCTGAATCTATATTTATTCAATCATATCCAGAAAATAGGTTGATTTATGTTAATCATGCTGCTGTTAGAATGATGGCGGCAGAGAGTAATAAAGAGTTAATTAATCGTTCATTTGGAGAATTTGTAACAGCTGATTATATGGAACGATGGAAAATGAGAATAAAGATTGCGTTAGAAAAAAAAGGCCACTCTCGCATATTGAATATAAAATGAAGCGTGTGGATGGAAGTGTTTTTTTCTATGAGGCATCTTGTTTAGCGATTAAGTTAAATGGTAATGACGCAGTATTATCAATAGGAAAAGATGTCACTGCGAGTAAAGAAGAAACGATGAATTTACTACAAAAATCAGAGAAACTAGCGATTTTAGGAGAGATGTCAGCAGGAATTGCTCATGAAATTAGAAATCCATTAACATCAATAAAAGGATTTATTCAACTTGCCAAGTCAGAAAATCCGAAGAACAAGTATTTTGAAATTGTATTGTCAGAAATTGAAAGAATTAATAGTATTGTTGGAGAATTACTATTTCTTGCTAAGCCTACAGCTGATGTTTTCTTAGTTAAAGATATTCGCAGTATAATTAAAGATGTAGTTACGTTAATACATACTCAATTGAGCTTACATAACATTCAGATTAAGGAAGTATATGAATGGGAAATGCCAATGATTTTATGTGAAGAAAAACGCCTAAAACAAGTATTTATTAACCTCTTGCAAAATGCAATCGAAGCCATGCCAGAAGGTGGCTATATTTCAATTAAGGGAACGTCCTTGGGAGATGGTAATATATCGATTGAAATTATTGACCAGGGAGTAGGAATTTCGGATGAAAGAATTAGTACACTTGGGGAACCATTTTATACAACAAAGGAAAAAGGGACAGGCCTTGGTTTAATGACTTGTTATAAAATTATTGAAAGCCATAATGGTAAATTGATTTTCCAAAGTGAATTAAATAAAGGAACAAAAGCAACGATAATCTTTCCAGCTGCTACACAGGACACTTTACTTGGTACTGTTTCTAAAGGTTGAAAGAGCTAGATGTAAGACCCTCACTGATTAGTGGGGGTTTTTGTATGAAGCGGAATTTTAGGTTTTGGAACAAGTCTTATAATAATATTACTCCTCTATGGAAAAATCGATAGACTTCTTCAAGGTTAATTCTTTTGAGGGAAAGACAAAATTTATAGTATAAGAACCATGAGGTAACTTTTTCACTGAAACGTCATAGACAACTGTTCCCCCAGGTTTCAAGAATAGAGTTGAAGGAAGCTTTTTATTGGTTGTCATTTTTAGCTCTTTCACAACTTCTCCATCCGCTTTTCGAATAGTGAAAGTGTATTGTTGCATTGTATCAAAATGAAAAGTAAATGGATGCTTGGCGTTGTTGGTTATTTGAAAAACAAAAAGTAAGACATCTTTCTCTTGGGTATAAGAAATAGAAGCTTCTATCATGCTTAAAACATTCTTGTCCCCATCTTGGAAGTCGAAATCATCTTTTGCAGGAATAGAAGCCTCTATATTTTTATCGATTTTCACTGATTTATGTGATGGCAATTCAATAGATGATTCACTTTGTTTGCTGGAAGGTTGTTCCTGAGTTTCTGTTATCTTTCCGTTTGAACAAGCTGTTAATAATAGGATGATGGAGAAAATAATTCCTTTTTTAAGCGCCATGAAAAAGCTCCTTTTCTTATTTTGATTTAAGCATAGAAAGAATTACAGAACATTATAGTGTTACACAATATCAATTTTATTATAATAGTATTATATTAGCGGGTAAGAAAAATGAGTAAAAAGTAAGAAATTTTCAATAATTATAAAAATATATTCTTTTTCCCTATTGTTTTTGTTATAGTATTATTCAGACATCTCAGAATATTCCTATATCTATATTTATTATACAGTGACAGAGCTAAAGAGAGGGACATTAAATCTGTCATAAAAAACATTGGGGGATATGAAATGGTAAATTGGAAGAAAGTAATGGGAACGTTCGTATTATCGGCAAGTTTAGTTTTTACTTCCTTTGCTTCATTATTTGGATCAGTTAATAAAGTAGAAGCAAAGTCCACCCCAGTATTACATACTCATGATGATTCAGCTCTACCTTTTGTGAGCAAACATGCAAGTGGTCCATTTGACATTGGAATGGTAAATGAAGAAAAAGTACTTGCATCTTTAATTGAACAAGGAATTATTAGTAAAAATGCCTCGAAAGAAGAACAACAAAAGAAATTATTATCCTATTTAAAGAAGCGTGCTGATAAAGCGGAGGCATTAGTTGATGATCCGAAAGAAGTACGAAATGGTATTCAAAAGAAAGCAGGACTAGGGCCTGTAGCGGCAGGTACTCCGAAAGAGTCAAAAAAAGAGAAAATTGCAGCGAAAAAGACATCACCAGACTCTATTATAGAAGAAAATTGGGATGGTGAAGTAACTACAGATGAAGTATTAGTATTACTTATTGACTTCCCTGATTATCCACATAGCAGTATTACTAAAGAGGATAATCCTGTTCTATTATACGATGACTACACAAAAGAACACTATGAACAAATGGTCTTCGGAGACTCTACATACAAAGGTGGAAATGACGAAAATTTCATTTCAATGAAAGCATACTATGAAGAACAATCAGGTGGGAGTTATACAATTGATGGCGTTGTATCTGACTGGTATACTGCAAAGCACCCAGCTGCTTATTATGGAGGAAACTATCCTACAGCAGATGGAAGTGACATTCGACCGAGAGATCTAGTTCAAGAAGCATTAGAAGCTGCATCAAAAGATCCTAATATTGATTTGTCACAATTTGACAAAGAGGATCTTTACGATTTAGATGGAGATGGCAATTACCGTGAGCCAGATGGAATCATTGATCATTTAATGATTGTGCATGCGGGCACGGGTGAAGAAGCTGGCGGTGGTGCTATTGGTGCTGATGCTATTTGGTCTCATAGCTGGAGTTTAGCAGAGCCTACTGTTATTCCTGGTACGGAAGGACAAGCAGAAGTTCCTTACTGGGGTGGAGGGTTAACTGCTTATGACTACACCGTTCAACCTGAAGATGGTGCAACAGGCGTTTTTGCCCATGAATTTGGACATGACTTAGGTTTACCTGATGAATATGATACGAATTATACGGCTGGTGGTGTAGGTGCTCCTACAGATTACTGGACGATCATGGCCTCTGGAAGCTGGGCAGGGATCATTGGGGGTACAGAGCCTACTGGATTTAGTCCATATGATAAGGAGTACTTGCAAAATAAATGGCCAAATTCTAACTGGTTCAAACCAGTAGAATATAGCCTAGAAGATATTATAGATGGTACAAAAACACTTAATATCGACCAAGCAAGTATGAAAGGGACAAACGCAGATGCAGTAAGAGTGTCTCTTCCTAATAAGAAAACAGTTATTAATACACCAACTAGTGGGCAATATGAGTATCATAGTGGAAGTGGAAATGATTTAAATAATGATCTTGTTACAACAGTAGATTTAACGAAAGCAACACATGCTGAATTTACCTTTAATGCTAATTACGATATTGAAGAAAATTGGGATTACGGATCTGTCCAAGTAGATGACGGGTCAGGATGGAAGGCAATACCAGGTAATATAACAACAGATCAGGATCCAGAAGGATATGGACAAAATCCAGGGCATGGTATTACTGGAACATCGAATGGATGGGTAACTGCTTCATTTGATTTATCTGCATACGCAGGTAAAACAATTAAACTGAAAATTAATTACTGGACAGATAGTTATGTTGCGATGCCAGGTTTATATGTAGATGATTTAGTTGTAAATATTGATGGAGAAGACGTTATTGTAGATGATGTAGAATCTGATGATGCAGCATTTACGCTTGAAGGTTTTACTAAAAGCGATGGTTTAAAAGAGTCAGAGCATTATTACTTAGTGGAATGGAGAAACTGGGCGGCAGCGGATACAGCGTTAGGCAGAATAACACGCGGTAACTCTGTATTGACACTTGATCCAGGAATGGTTGTTTGGTATGTGGACAATCTATATGACAATAACTGGGTAGGAGATCATCCAGGTGACGGATTTTTAGGAGTAGTAGATGCACATCAAGCAACCGCAGCTTGGTCTGGTGGAGAAGTAGCTTCTACTAGATACCAAATCCAAGATGCAGCATTTTCTTTAAATCCAACCGATAAAATGTTTATCGACTATTTAGCTGTTGATAATACAAGTATCACGTTACCTTCTCAGCCAGCAGTTCCGACTTTTAATGATTACAAAGATTATTCTAATCCAGGTCAAATATACTCTGGACGAAATGTGCCGAAATATGGATTAAATATTAGTGTACTTTCACAAGCGAAGGACAACAGTGTAGCACAGATTCAATTATCTTATGATGATCATAATCCAAAAGTAGAAGTTAGTGGCTTGAAAGAAACTTATTCAAGCAATGAAGGCTATAATACCCTTGATTTATCTGTCATTAGTGACGATGAAGCATTAGATCAAGCTATTACTGTAACAGCAAAAGTAGTAAATAATAAGAAAGATACGGTTGTTTCTGCGGAACAAAAGTATGTCTCTGATTTAGAAGAGAAAGAGTTAAACTTCCAGCTGACTCTTCCTGAAAAATTAGAATCTGGTCAATATACGCTAGAAGTTACCGTAGCAACAACAGACAAAGTAATCGTGTCAAAAACAGATACATTTACGGTAGATAATGAAGCGCCAATTCCAGATGTTGGAGAAAATAATGGTTCAACAGAGCCAATTAATCATGTTTCAGTAACGGTGAATATTCCAGATGCGAAGGATGATACCCTAGAATATTTATGGTCTGAATCGAAAGAGTTAGATTCTGTAGAGTCCGTAACGGCAAAAGGAATGAGAAACTCGGTAACAGAACTAAATGCGTGGAAACCATTTAAGAATGGAGATACATTAACCTTAGAAGGACATAGTGGAACATACTATCTTCATGTTCGAGGAAAGGATGTAGTAGATAATACAATTAAATGGACCTCTAACGCATTTATTGTGGATACAGATGTACCGGTTATCACTTTAGAGGGAGATAATCCATTAGTCATTCAAGCTGGTACTGAATATGTAGAACCAGGATATACAGCAGAAGATAATATCGATGGAGATTTAACCTCTTCGGTTGAGGTAAAAGATTTAGAAACACTGGATATAACGAATCCTGGAGAATATGTATTAACTTACACAGTAAGTGATACAGCTGGAAATATGGGAGAAGTTCAAAGAAAAATCCATGTTGTCGATGAAGAAAAGCCTTATATTTCCTTAACTGATGGTACGATAGAAGTAGAAGCTGGAGCTGAATATACAGAACCAGGATATACTGCCATTGATAATGTCGATGGAGATGTTACAGATAAAGTAGAGGTTACTGGTGAAGTTGATACATCAAAACCAGGTGAATATACGTTAACCTATACAGTTAAAGATTCCAGTGATAACAGCTATTCTGTTACACGCCTAGTAAAAGTAATAGATACAACTGCACCAAATCTAGCTTTAGAGGGTGGAGAAAAAATCGTCATTGAAGGCGGGACAGAATATGTAGAACCTGGCTATACTGCTACGGATATTGTAGATGGAAATCTTACTGAATTTGTTGCGGAATATGGAAGCGTAGATGTAACAAAAGTAGGAGAATACGAATTAAAATATCATGTAATCGACTCTAGTGGTAATGAAGCGATAGCGACTCGTACGGTTACGGTTCAAGATACGATAGCACCAGTAATTAAGCTTTCTGGTGAAGACACGATAACCTTAGATTTAGGTCAAGCCTATTTAGAGCCTGGATTTACCGCTACTGATACGTTAGATGGCAATATTACGGATCAAGTAGTAGTATCTGGAACACTTCGCTTTGAAGTGGGAACTTATACAATTATGTATACAGTGACAGATGCTGCCGGAAATGAATCAACTGCTAAACGTACTGTTAAAGTCGTTGATAAAACGGCACCAGAGTTAACCTTAAAAGGTAGCCATTCTATTACGCTTATAAAAGGAGAGAAATATAAAGAGCCTGGTTACAAAGCGAAAGACAATGTCGATGGTAATATAACTGATAAAGTAGTGATTTCTGGACGAATAGATACGAATAAAGTAGGAGCCTATACACTAACTTATACAGTTGCTGATTCTTCTGGCAATAAAATTTCTGTAGAAAGAATCATTATTGTCAATGAAAAACCGGATATAGTTAAGGATGATAATGACGGATCAGATAATGGTACACCATCCGATTCTACTAAAGATGGAACTGCAAATAATGGTCATTCAAATGGAACAAAAACCACAGGGGGTACAAACAGTAGTTCCGGTAGTAATCTGCCTAACACGGCAACTTCGACCTATAATTGGATTTTAGCAGGTGTGATTATTATTGTTGCTGGTATAAGTTTATTCATTATTCAAAGAAGAAAAAAAGCGTAAATAATGTATGATTTCATACTGTACAGAGAAGAGATAGTATCTTTTCTCTGTATAGTATTTTTTTTAGAGTTTTAGTTGAATGAACGTTTTAGGAAATGTTAGGAACAGGTATTTTGGTTGTTCTCCATGTTATAATGGCTTCAAACTAGAAAAAGGATGGTGGATGTAGTGATTAATAACTTCGATGAAGTAGTAAATCGACGGAATACGTATTCCATTAAATGGGATGGTGGAAAGATTATTAAGCAGATGGGGCTAACAGAGCGATATGATGAAGAAACTATTCCGCTATTTACGGCAGATATGGATTTGCCTGTGCCACAAGCCTTAGTAGATGCATTACATAAAACGGTTGATAATCGCATATATGGATATTCTATTTTTCCTGATGAGTATTATGAAGCGATTCAGCATTGGTTCAAGAAAAGACATAATTGGGAAATAGACAGAGATTCTATTGTCTACAGCCCAGGAACGGTTCATGCTATTAACATGGCTGTTCGAGCTTTTTCAGAGATTGGAGACGGTGTAATCATCCAACGTCCAGTGTATCCACCATTCACTTCTGCTATTGAAAGAAATGGAAGAGTGGTTAGAAATAATGCATTACTTGAAGATGAAGAAGGATACTATACAATAGATTTTGCCGATTTTGAAGCAAAAGCAAAAGAAGAATCAACGAAGCTGTTTATTCTTTGTAATCCCCATAATCCAACTGGGCGCATTTTTACAGTGGAAGAACTTACGCGTTTAAATGAGATTTGTGTTAAACATAATGTGTTAATTATTGCAGACGAAATCCATGGTGATTTGATCAGATGTAATCAGAAATTCACTCCAATTGCTATGGTAGCAGCAAATAATGATCATTTGATTACATGTACGGCTATCAATAAAACATTTAATGTGGCAGGACTCCACTGTACTAATTTAATTATTCCGAATGTAAAGTTGCGAAAGGCTTTTAATAAAGAAATGGGTCACCAATTGGCATCACCTTTTACGATCTCTGCACTTATTGCAGTATATAATGATGGAGAAGAATGGCTCGAGGAACTAAAGGAATATATTGACGGAACAATGGAATGGGTAAAGGCATACATAGATGAACATATGCCAAAGGTGAAAGTGACGATTCCGGAGGGAACCTATATCATGTGGATGGATTTCAGTGGTTATGGGATTACACCAGAAGAAGTACATGAGCGTATTTATCATAGAGCCAATGTGTTACTAGAAGATGGAAGTATGTTTGGAGAAGAAGGCATTACTTATCAACGAATTTGTATTCCTTCGCCTAGACCAATTATAAAAGAAGCGTTAGAAAGAATCGCGAGAGAGTTTGCTGATTTGAAATAAGTTAGTCTATGTGTAGGGTCTGATTAATTAAGATCCTTTTAACATAAGTGTACTTGAAATGAATACACTTGTTTAAAACGTATCTTTTATGATTAGGCCCTTTTCCTTGTATTCGTTTTTTTACTTATATAGATAGATTACATAGCTATCCTACTGTATAAAAAATGAATAAGTGCTTAAGCTGGTATTTATTGAGCAGTACACGAGAATGAAAAAAATACCAAAATATATTTAGATAGTTTTAAAACAATCAAAATGCAGCATATTCTTATATTTAACCTTTAAGAGTTTTTTTATAAAACGTGACGTATTCTTTACCAATAGGCTAAGGATAATATATAATAGAGAGGAAGGAATTCCACTTTTTTGTGGACTTGCTATATTTTTTCTACTAAATCGAAAGGATGATTTTTATTGTTATTCAACAGGCAGTACAAACCGAATTAATTAAAAAGTATTGGGAAATGTATGAAAGTAAGAAAGAGAGGACGTATATTGTAAAGCCCTCGATGCCAATTATGTATTTTGGTAATAGTAAGAAATATTTTGAATCCCCTATCCGCATCATTACTGTAGGTCTAAATCCGTCTAGACGCGATTTCCCTGACCCTGACCCTTTCCAAAGGTTTCAATCGATGAAACGAGACCATCACTATCAATTCAATCAACAGTATATTACTGCACTTGACCAGTATTTTGAAAAAGACCCATATAAAGCATGGTATGAGCCTTCTTTTGAACCGTTATTGAATGGAATAAATGCAAGCTTTTATGGTAACAAAGAAAATACGGCATTGCATACAGATATTTGCTCACCGCTTGCAACAAATCCTACTTGGGATAGTTTAAGCAAAGAAGCGAAGAAAGACCTTCAAGCAGAAGGTGTAAAATTATGGCATGAACTTATTGAATACTTACAACCAGATGTTATCCTTATTTCGGTTGCGGGAGAACATTTATCAAAAATTAAATTCGAGACAGAGAGTGATTGGGAGACAGTTTATACGGTTCCTAATTCACGTTATTTAATTAATAGTAAAAAAATAAAATTGGCTAATAAATCAGCTAATATTTACTATGGAAGATCAGCGGAAATTCCTTTTGGCCAAGTTTCCCCAGAGAATAAGGTGAAGATTGGTGAATATATTAAGGTGATTACAGAGAAAAAAGATCAGGCAATTGATTTCAGAACCTTTCATCATACGGTTTTAGAATCGGAACAGAGAGAGAATGAACTTTTTGGCTGGAGCCAGGAAGCAAATTAATAAAAAAAGGAATCAGACATTTTGTTTGATTCCTTTTTTATCCACATTAAGTACATGTATTCAAAAAAAGTATGGATTTAAATCTTAAGTTTCCCATTAGATTGCTTGAGACGATAGGAAGATATTTGGGAAGTTTGAATGACACCAAAGCATTCGGCATCAATGAAATCCGTCATACAAGAATAAGCGGTGCGTCTTCTCGGCGTATTGCTACCGAAAAAGTATAAGGTATCCAATTCAACTAGGATGTGGGGATTTGAAATTTCTTTAGAAATGGCAAAAGGTTAAATAACTATTCCAATAAGCAAATGGATGATCGATGGGTTTTTACCTATTCTAAGGAAACTAAATAAAAGCACGGTTATTTAAAGTGAAAAAGCTGGAAACTTTCACCTTTTTAAAATTTTAGTTTTCATTTCAGCGAAAATCCGTTATAATCCATTATGTTGTCAAATAATCAAACAATATAAAACTCGTATAATAGCAGGAATATGGCCTGCAAGTTTCTACCAGATGACCGTTAATCGTCTGACTACGGGTAAGCGTATAAAATGGAGATATACTGATCTATGCATAAATAGAGCAGTCTATTTTGCTCGAAAAAGCACAGTCGCTTACTCATAGAGTAAGTAACTGTGCTTTTTTTTGTATTATTTAAGGATAGTCGAGCATCTCTTTGCTGCTAAAAACTGTCCTCCAAAAAAGGAGAGAGTCTAGTAATGGAGTTATTGAAGAAAAAAATTGAAGCAGAAGGTATTGTTTTAAGTGATAATGTATTAAAAGTAGATTCTTTTATTAATCACCAAATGGACCCTCATCTGATGAAAGAAATTGGCCTAGAATTTGCGAACATTTTTAAAGAGGCAGGCATTACTAGAATATTAACGATAGAGTCATCTGGGATTGCACCAGCTATCATGGCTGGTCTAGCATTAGATGTTCCCGTAATCTTTGCAAGAAAAAGAAAGTCGCTTACGTTAACAAGTGACTTATATACTGCAACGGTTTATTCCTTTACAAAACAAGAATCGAATGAAATTACTGTTTCCAAAAAGTATATTCATCCAGATGATCATGTTCTCGTAATTGATGACTTTTTAGCTAATGGACAGGCTGCTTTAGGCTTAGCAAATATTGTCGAGCAAGCTGGTGCTAAGGTAAGTGGGATTGGGATATTAATCGAAAAGTCATTTCAGCCTGGAGCTGATGATTTAATTGCTAAAGGCTATCGCTTAGAATCATTAGCCAGAATAGCATCCTTAAAGGATGGAAAAGTTACATTTGCGGAACAACGAACACATGAAGGCATTTATGCAGGAGGATATTAAAATGGAAAAAATGACAGTAAAAACGTGGTCTGTAGGTCTGCAGCATGTGCTAGCAATGTATGCTGGAGCTGTACTAGTGCCTTTAATAGTTGGTGGAGCATTAAAATTAACACCTGAACAACTAACCTATTTAATTTCGATTGATCTTTTAACTTGTGGTGTGGCTACATTGTTACAGGTGTGGAAAAATAAATTCTTTGGGATTGGTCTTCCCGTTATGCTTGGCTGTACATTTACTGCTGTTGGTCCGATGATTGCAATAGGGAGTAAGCATGGAATAACTGCAATTTATGGCGCCATTATTGTTTCTGGTATTATTGTTGTACTTATTTCTTCTATTTTTAGTAAACTAGTAAAATTCTTTCCGCCGGTAGTAACTGGTTCTGTAGTAACAATCATTGGTCTAACTTTGATTCCTGTCGCTTTTAATGATATGGCGGGAGGACAAAGAAGTGCAGACTTTGGTAATCTAAAAAACTTAGTTCTTGCTTTTGGAGTACTAGCTATTATTATATTGCTTAATAAATTTACAACTGGATTTATCAAAACAATTTCTATCTTACTTGGTATTATTATTGGCACGATTGTTGCAGCGTTTATGGGGATGGTTCATTTTTCAGAAGTAGGAGACGCAAAGTGGATTCATGGAATTACTCCGTTTTATTTTGGAGCACCAACTTTTGATTTAACTTCTATTATTACGATGACCCTTGTGGCGATCGTAAGTTTAATTGAATCAACAGGCGTTTATTTGGCACTTGGTGATATTACAAACAAAAAGGTTTCAGAAGAAGATTTAGGAAAGGGATACCGTGCAGAAGGGTTAGCATCTGTTATTGGTGGAATTTTCAACTCATTTCCATACACTGCGTATTCTCAAAACGTTGGTCTAGTTCAGCTAACTGGTGTAAAAACGAAGAATGTCATTTATGCTGCTGGTACAATTTTAGTTATTTTAGGATTTATTCCTAAAATTGCAGCTATTACAACATTAATTCCTACAGCAGTACTTGGAGGAGCTTCGCTTGCAATGTTTGGAATGGTTGTGTCCTATGGAATTAAAATGTTAGGCAAGGTTGACTTTAATCAACAAGGAAACTTATTAATTCTTGCCTGTTCAATTGGAATGGGTCTTGGTGTTACGGTCGTTCCTAATATTTTCATGGAATTCCCAGAAAACATCCGTATTCTTTTCCAAAGTGGTATCGTAGCAGGTGGAATAACCGCTATAATCTTAAATATTTTATTTAATATTATTCCAAGTTCCCGTGCAAAAACAGCACAAATAGAAGAAAAGACAGTAGCTTAATTTTAGACGCTAAAATAGAGTGTTAAAAAAAGACTTTTCCAAAAATAGGAAAAGTCTTTTTTGTCAGAAAAATTAATGGTTCTAGAGGAAAAGAGAAAAAAGTCTGTCAGATAATATTACAAAGTACTTTTCAAAGCAACCAACTTAATATATTATGTAAACTACACGGTATAAAGTTAGAAAATTCAGAAAAATAATCTTCCTTTCTTTCTTTCATTTACCACTTTTTCACAAACAAATTTAATCATTAAAATCATATGGCATTAACTAATAAAGGAGGTATGTATTATTACTAAAGTAGTCACGTTAAATGATACCATCTCATTTGGAGATAAAGCTCCATTTGTTCTAATTGCCGGCCCCTGTGTTATAGAAGATGAGAAACTTGTCATGGAAACAGCAGAGCAGTTAAAAGAGGTAGCAACGAAGCTAAACATTCCATTTATTTTTAAGGCTTCCTATGACAAAGCAAATCGTTCTTCTATTCATTCATTTCGAGGACCGGGAATGGAGAACGGGCTAAAAGTTTTAGCCAAGGTAAAGGAGACATTTGATGTTCCAATCACATCAGATGTACATGAGCCAGCACAAGCAATAGTCGCAGCAGAAGTGTTAGATATTCTGCAGATTCCTGCTTTTTTATGCAGACAAACAGATTTATTAGTAGCGGCAGCAAATACTGGGATGATAGTGAATGTAAAAAAAGGACAGTTTTTGGCACCGTGGGATATGAAAAATGTTGTTACAAAAAGGTAGTGTCAAAACTTCTATGAAAAAGTAACCTGAAGTCTTTTTCTTCTTTCCTTTTTGAAGTGGAGAGGCTCGCAATCGCTCTTGACAAACACACCAATGGTTTGAATTCAGGTTATCAAGGGCGAAGGGGACAAAAGAAGGCATGCCAAATAAGCCCTTGATTTTTTCCATTTTAAACCATTGGCAAGTTCGGTTTGTCAAGAGTTCGCTCCGCCGATTGCTGGTTCAGGGCTCAGCTAAACAAAAGCTAGGTTGTTTGTTCTATAATCCAATCTTGAGCTAATCCAATTAGCTTAGTCCATCTTGCTGGCATATTGGGAAGCTGAAGTAACTCTGGATGAATCACAGGTACTTTTCCTTCTAAGGCTGAATGAGGCCGTAGAAAGTTAAAGTATGCGACAAACAAAGTGACGAAAGAAACAGATCCATGATCAGATCCAAACCCATGAGTCGAGCGATAATTTCCTTTAAACGTTCGATTGAGTCGTTCAATAATTTGCTTGAGTGGTCGGTATTCTGTTGATACTGGATCTTCGTTGGTTAATCCAATGACTTGCTTCACATCAAACGAAATATCATGTTGGGCAAAGAAATGTTGGGCTAATAGGTAAATCGGATTGCCATCTACAATAAACGTGAGGTTTTTAGGGATTTCCTTCATCTTTAGAAGAACCTCATCGATAGCCAGAATGGCTGACTGAGTATCTCGATTAGGAGAAACAGGATAAGACAGAATAATCTTTTTTACGGCATCAAAAAAGAAGAATAAATAATGCCAGCGACCTTTCACTCGAATGTAGGTCTCGTCTCCACAGAATTGATCAGAAAGCTCATAAGGATAATGGTCCACATAAGGTTTAAGCATCAGTGCTACGCTATTTTCGTAATTCAAAATGCTTTGGTGGGAGATGGATACACCATGTACATCCTTCATGAGTGCAGCTGTTTTACGGGCTGACAACCCATAGTTCACATGGTAGGTCAAAATCAGTCCCAATGTATGTGGCGACACATATAGTCTTGATAAATCTAACTTTGGTTTCTGAGGTGAACGCTTCGATAAGGGTTGGTAATCGATACGAAACTGACGGAAAATATAACGCATTTTAAATGCCTGTGGATCCTTTTTAAACTGTTTTTTCTCTTTTGAAGATAGTCCATTTTGTTTCTTTTGGTAATAAGAACAGTCGTTGTTTTTACACTTGAATACATCGAAATCTTTTCTCTCTTTGACCTTTTCAAGCGTTTTAGCACAGTGAGGACATTTTAAAATTGCCTCTTTTGAATAATGATTTTTTTGGTTAAACAAACATGTACACACCTTGCATTGATACTGTCCCTTGTCTCCGTTATTTGCATAAAGAAAATCAGATGGAGCACCACACTTTGGACATTTTATGCTGGAAGGAACAGTTGTTTTTGAATTTGAGTGTCTTCGAACAGGTTTAAGGGGTTTCCCATTTTTCTCCTGATACTCATTCAAAAGAAGTTTATAATCAAACTTTTGTAGGGTTTCGATGATTGGGAGGTCGTCTACCTGTAGTTTTCGATAAGGCTTATTTACAGGTTTTTCTACAGGTTTATCAAACATACTTTTCCCAATCAAAAGAGTTAATAATGTTCGAATAACCTGATCTTGGTACTTAATAAAAGTAAGTAAATAGGTTATAATTTGAGGGTACAATTTGTCACTTCCTATTCTAGGTTGTTGGGTGTGTGGTAACCTCAATTATCCTTAGAATTCAGGGGGTGGCAATTTTTTTGCTCAAAAAGCCCTCTATTATAGGATATAATAGCCTATTTCTATATAAAGTTTTGACAATACGTACAAAAATAAGGGAGGTTGGAAATGAACAGATTCTATTAACAGAGCGTGGTTCTACATTTGGCTATAATAATTTAGTTGTGGATATGCGATCTCTTATCACGATGAAGGAATTGGGAGTTCCATTTGTTTTTGATGCGACCCATAGTGTCCAGATACCTGGTGGAAATGGCACGACGACTGGCGGGAAAAGTGAGTTTGTCCCTTATTTGTCCAGAGCCGCTGCTGCGGTTGGGATTTCGTCGATTTTTATGGAGGTTCATCCTAATCCAGATGAAGCAATGTCAGATGGACCAAATATGGTGAAATTAGCTGAGTTAGAGGAAGTGTTAAAGCCGATTGTCGAGATTGATGCATTGGTGAAAAATCTGTAAAGAATGGGAGTGGTTGATATGCAAGAAATTAATTTGCCAAAATTCGATTATACAGATACTTTAGCAATCGTTCTAGAAAAAGAAGCAAAGGCAATCTTGGATTTAAGAGATATATTGGATGAATCAGCAGAAGATGCTATTCAATTAATTTTAGCCTGCAGAGGAAAAGTGGTTGTAACTGGGATAGGCAAGTCGGGGATTATCGCTCGAAAGATAAAGGCGACTTTCTCAAGTACTGGAACGCCATCTTGTTTTTTACACCCATCTGAAGGCTTACATGGGGATTTAGGAATGGTGACGTCTGATGATATTGTGCTTGCTATTTCCAATAGTGGAGAAAGTGATGAAGTAGTAAGATTAC
The DNA here is from genome assembly GCF_012933555.1 of Niallia alba. Classification (GTDB taxonomy): domain Bacteria; phylum Bacillota; class Bacilli; order Bacillales; family Cytobacillaceae; genus Niallia; species Niallia alba. Next base: position 4,280,155 of record NZ_JABBPK010000001.1, on the reverse strand, counting down.
TTCCATCCATTGAAACAATTGGGGCAAAGTTGATTGCTATTACGAAAAATGTGTTTTCTACTCTAGGGATGAAAGCCGATGTTACATTATGTTTAGGAGAGTTTGAAGAGGCTTGTCCGTTAGGATTAGCACCAACAACAAGTACAACGGTAACACTTGCATTAGGTGACGCACTTGCAATTGCCTTACTAGAGGCACGCAAGTTTAGGCCAGAAGATTTTGCTCTTTATCATCCGAACGGTTCGTTAGGAAGAAAATTATTATTAAAGGTAGATGATGTTATATTTCACACAAGAAAAAATCCAGTTGTCCACAAAGGAGATAAAGTAAAGGACGCTTTATTTACGATGACAGATCAAGGACTAGGAGCCGCATCGATTGTAAATGAGAAAAATGAATTAATCGGTGTCCTTACAGATGGTGACATTCGTAGAGCATTTGCGCTCTCAATGGATGTCCTGAATGAAAATGTGGAAAATTTAATCTCTGCCCCTTCTATAGTAGTTGAAAAAGGAGCTTTAGCTGCTGAAGCTCTACAATTAATGGAGGAAAAAGAAATTACCGTATTGCCAATCATTGATAGCCATCATAAGCCCGTTGGAATGCTTCATCTTCATGATTTAATGAAATTAGGTATATAACGTAATTAATGAGGATTAAGCTAATTGTATTAGACGTTGATGGTGTACTTACAGACGGGAGACTATATATTGGTTCAGATGGTAACGAGTATAAGGCATTTCACACACAAGACGGTATGGGCATTAGTCTGGCAAAACAAGCAGGGATAAAGACAGCTATTATAACAGGAAGGAAGTCGAAAGCAGTTAGAAAAAGAGCAGAGGAATTGAGCTTTGACTATGTTTTTGAAGGAATTCACGATAAATTAGAAACACTTCAGAAGATAATCGATGAAATAGGAATAGGCTTTGAGGAAGTATGTTATATGGGTGACGATCTCAACGATATTCCTATTTTAACAAAGGTAGGATGGCCATGTGCTCCAAAAAATGCAATGGATATGGTAAAAGATCAAGTCATGTTTGTTGCAGATTCAAATGGAGGGGATGGGGCAGTTCGAGAAATGATCGATTCTCTTCTCCTACAAAAATATAGTCAAGAAGAAATAGTACAGCTTTTTTTATCAAAACAAGCAGAGATAACTCAATAGAACGAAAAGGAAAGTGCTAATGGAAAAATAGCACTTTCCTTTTTTACAAAAAATATTATTCCGATTTATTTAGTGTGTATTAATGGATTTTTATTATATTTATATATAGTTAGATTCTTAGGTATAAGGAATTTTTTCGTATGGGTGAATCTTTATTTAGTAATATTGAGCAGTCAGCATACACATAGAATCTTGTGGGATTAGAGAGACAGATTAGACCAATCAAGAGTGAAACGACGGCGAAGCGGCTCAGCGCGAGCCCTATGGAAAGCGAAGTGTATGCTGACTGCGGGTATGGTGAAAAAGATATGTTGATATAATTTAAAAATAGGTTTTTTTATAAAAAATTTAGCGAAAAAAAACAAAAAAATAAAAAAACATAGTTGACAATTTATTTATCTAGTTTTATAGTTGTTATCAAATCTTACAAAATTAAATAAAAACATTTTTCTTATCCAGAGAGACGGAGGGACAGGCCCGAAGAAGTCTCGGCAGCGGATTTATTTAAATACCGTGCCAATTCCTGCAAATGCTAAATTAGCATTTGAAAGATGAGAAGAAGTAGTTTCTTTGTCTTATAAAGGCCCTGCTTTTTCTTTCTGGAAAGAAGAAGCAGGGCCTTTTTGTATCTCTTAATAGACCTGTTTCTTCTTCACAAGATACTTATGTTTTTGATACTGCATAGGAGTGAGGGGCAATGATTGAATTTCAGAAGGTAGCTAAGACCTTTAAGCTTGGCAGTCGTGAAGTAAACGCGGTTAAGGATGTATCGATATCCATTGCACAAGGGGAAATCTTTGGGATTATTGGTTTTAGCGGAGCAGGCAAAAGTACCTTATTACGACTTGTCAATTTATTAGAAACACCGACAAACGGAAATATACAAGTTCAAGGAGTAGATGTTTCGTCCTTATCTCAAAAAGAAATCCGTAAACTTCGCAGAAGAATTGGGATGATTTTTCAAAACTTTAATCTTTTTTCTTCTCGAACGGTAGCAGGGAATATTGCTTATCCTTTAAAGCTCGCTGGTGTACCGAAAAAAGAAATAAAAGAAAGAGTGGCAGAGCTTCTGCAATTTGTGGGTCTATCCGATAAAGCAGACGATTATCCAGAACAGTTATCAGGGGGACAGAAGCAACGAGTTGGTATTGCACGTGCCCTAGCAACTTCTCCAGATATATTAATTTGTGATGAAGCAACCTCTGCACTGGATCCTGATACAACTGGGGAAATACTGCGTCTATTAAAAAAGGTAAATAAGGATTTAGGCATTACTATTCTATTAATTACGCATGAAATGCATGTTATTCAAGAAATATGTGATCGAGTGGCAGTAATGGAAAATGGAGAAGTAATAGAGAATGGTTCCGTTTTTGAAGTATTCACAAATCCGAAACATCCAACCACGCAGCGCTTTATTCAGTCTGTACAGCAGGATCGTCCTTCTGACTCCTTATTAGCGGAATGGAGGAAAAAGGGTGGTAAACAGTTATACAGAGTAATCTTTAAAGGTGAAATTGCAAGTGATCCAGTACTTTCAAAGGTCACAAAAAAGTTTAATGTCGATGTAAATATTGTTTATGGCTCAGTTCGTGAATTGCAAGAAAAGTTCTACGGCAATCTGCTCGTATCCTTTGAAGGAAGTAAAGAAAATATTTTATCTGTTCTTAATGAATTAGAGACATTAGTCACAGTTGAGGAGGTGCTTATTTAATGAAGGTCGATTGGAGTACTTTTTGGCCACGCATTGTGGAATCAACAGGAGAAACAATATTAATGGTTATCATGACGCTTATTTTAGGCTCTATTATAGGAATTACAATAGGTTTACTCCTTTTCGTAACAAGAAAAGGCAATATTTTAGAAAATAAATTAGTTTTCCGTTTGCTTAATATTTTAATTAATATTATCCGCCCTATTCCATTTATTATTTTTCTAGTAGCAATCAGCCCGTTAACAAGAGCGATTGTAGGTACTACGATTGGGACATGGGCAGCGATCTTCCCAATGACTATTGCAGCCTCTTTTGGAATTGCTAGAGTAGTAGAGAATAACTTAGTTAGTATTGATCCAGGTGTTATTGAAGCTGCTAAAGCGATGGGAGCAAGTCCTTTGCAAATCATTTTTACAGTGTTAATTCCTGAAGCGTTAGGACCACTTATTCTTGGCTTAACTTTTGTAACCATCAGCTTAATTGATTTTTCTGCGATGGCTGGTACCGTTGGTGGAGGCGGACTGGGACATGTCGCGATGACATATGGCTATCAACGATTTGACGGCAGTGTAATGCTTGTTACCGTTATTATCTTAATTATTCTCGTCCAAATCGCTCAATGGATTGGAAATACATTATCAAGAAAAATAATGAGACGTTAAGGGGGATATTGCTTTAACGGAGGGATTTTTATAACTATTTAAAGTTAAAATTATACAAAATTTACTAATTAAGGAGAATGTGTGATGAAGAAATATTTTGCTATTTTACTATTATTAACGACAATTTGGGCACTTGCAGCATGCGGGTCGGAAAGTACATCTGGTGGGGATAAAACGGTGAAGGTGAAAATTGGTGTAACTGGATCTGATGGAGAGGTTTGGCCAATTTTGAAAGAAAAGGCGAAAGCAGAAGGGATTGAAATTGAGCTTGTTGAGTTTTCTGACTATACATTGCCAAATCAAGCTTTAGCGAATAACGAAATTGATATTAATTCGTTTCAACATATCGCATTTTTAAGTCAATTTAACCAAGAAAATAAGACCGACTTAACGCCAATTGGAGCAACTGTGATAGCGCCGATGGGGATCTATTCTGAAAAGGTGAAAGATGTAAGTGAAATTAAAGAAGGCGATAAAATTGCTATTCCGGACGATCCTTCCAACCAAGCACGTGCTCTAAAATTACTTGAATCAGCTGGATTAATTACTTTAGCAGATGACTTTGGACTATTTGGAGATCCATCTAAAATTGTGGGAAATCCAAAAAATCTCGATATCTTACCGATTGTTGCACAGCAAACGCCAAGAGTATTACCTGATGTTGCAGCATCTGTTATCAATAATGGTGTTGCCGGTCAAGCTGGCTTTGATCCTGTAAAAGATCCTATTTATTTAGAAGATGCAGACGATGAAAATGCATTGCCATATGTAAACATCTTTGCAGCTCGTACAGAGGATGCAAATAACGAAACATATCAAAAAATTGTGGAGCTTTATCATGAAGAAGATGTGATTAAAGCAGTTGAAGCAGATACAAATGGTGGTTCCATTGTAGTAGATATTGACAAGGACGAATTACAAAAACAATTTAAAGGACTTTAAGGAGGAGAGGGAAAATGAGTAACACTTTATCTGGTATCAATCTTATTCACGAATCCATTCTTGCAAATAAAGAACTGTATATTGAAACAAGTCAATCGATTCATGCGAATCCTGAAATCGGGAACCAAGAATTTTTCGCAAGTAAAAAGCATGTAGACATTTTAACAAATGCTGGATTCAAAGTGGAAATTGCCGTAGCTGGTCATGAAACATCTTTTTATGCAGTAAAAGATAGTGGGATATCTGGTCCAACCATTGCTTTCCTCGCTGAGTATGATGCACTCCCTGGATTGGGTCATGCTTGTGGGCATAATATTATTGGAACAACAAGTGTAGCAGCTGGAATTGCACTTTCCCAAACACTTTCCGAAACAGGTGGAAAGGTTGTTGTCTTAGGGACACCAGCGGAAGAGGGAGGACCAAATGGAAGTGCAAAAGGAAGCTTCGTGAAACATGGTTATTTAAAGGATGTTGATGTGGCCTTAATGATTCATCCTGCTGGTCAAACATCATTAACAAGTGAAACGCTTGCTGTAGATCCACTCGATTTCCATTTTTACGGGAAAGCGGCACACGCATCAGGTTCACCTGAAAAAGGGATAAACGCTCTTGATGCAGTTATCCAATTATTTGTTGGCATAAATGCGCTTAGACAACAGCTTCCTGATGATGTAAGAATTCACGGGATTATCACAAACGGGGGAGATGCACCTAATATCATTCCGGAATATGCGTCTGCACGATTCTACATTCGAGCAGAAACATGGAATAAAACAGAAGAGGCTGCTACAAAAGTTCGTGCGATTGCTGAAGGAGCTGCCCTTGCAACTGGAGCAACTGTTAAAGTGGAAAGATTCCAAAATGAAGTGAAGGATTTTGTATTAAACCCAATTTTAGATGAGATATTAAAAGAAGAGCTAGAGGCAGTTGGAGAGACGGTTGTAACAAAAAGATCTCGTGGAAAAGGATCAACAGACGCTGGGAATATAAGCTATGAAGTACCAACAGCACATCCGCATATTAAAATAGGACCAGATGATTTGATTGCACATACGAATGAATTTAGAGAAGCAGCGAAATCTTCAATCGGAGATGAAGCTATTATTAAAGGTGCTCAGGCACTTGCTACAACAGGATATCGTTTGCTTTCAGATAGCGTGCTTTTAAACCGTGTTAATAAAGCATTTGAAGCTGCGAAGATCGAGAAAGACAGCTCGCTTTAAATAAATATATATAATAGCACTAGTGTTGCATTAATTTATTTTTACTATTAAAAATACTCAAAATGTTCAATTTTATTATTTTATGCAAAGAAAAAGTCCTTTATAATGGATAAGTCAGGTGGTAACCCGTCCAAATCCACTAAAAAAGGACCAACTCATGGACAAGATTACACGAAAAACTTCATTTGGACAATGGTTTTCACCAATAAATCTTCAACTTTTTGAAGAAACCGTGAAAACGTTGAAATTAGATTACTATACGAAAAAACTAAAAACAGACTCATTTCTAAAATTACTCCTTTTTGCACAGCTACAAGAAGTCGAAAGTTTGCATGAGCTAAGCGATTGTCTTTTCGACGACCAACTACAAAAAGGCATTGATCTTGATTCAATCAGTATTTCTCAGCTCTCACGCCGATTAAACGGTATAAATCCAGATTTATTTCAAAGGCTTTTCCTTGATTTAGTCGCACAAATTCATGCAAAAACACATTATACAAAGCTTATTATGCCGTTAAAAATCATTGATTCAAGCACATTGCCACTTAATTTGACCAATCATAAATGGGCAAAGTTCCGCAAAACAAAAGCGGGTGTCAAGTTGCATTTGAGACTTGTGTTTATGGAAAAAGGGAGTTCCTATCCTGAAAAGGCTGTTTTAACAACGGCAAAAGAACATGATCGTGGTCAGCTTGAAATCATGGTTGATGATAAAGAATGCATGTATGTGTTTGACCGTGGCTACCTAGATTACGAGCGCTTTGACCGAATGACAGATGATGGTTACTTTTTTCTTTCAAGGCTACGGAAAAACGCAGTCATACGGGAAGTTTATAATTTTAAACTACCCGAGAATTCAGCTGTTTTGTCAGATCAAATGGTGTTGATTGGTACGACTCAAAACCGTGCTGAAAATTACTTTCGTCTTCTAAAAGTGATGGATTCAAAAGGAAATGAACTGCATTTAATTACCAATCGTTTTGATTTGAGTGCCGAAGAAATTTCAGAGATGTACAAATCACGGTGGGCAATTGAGTTGTTCTTTAAATGGATCAAACAGCATCTCAGCATCAAAAAGTTCTACGGTCAAAGTGAATGGGCGATTCAAAACCAAGTGTTTATCGCACTGATTGTTTTTTGCCTACATGTTCTCGTACAACTTGAAACAAGAAGTAAGCGAAAAACCTTACAAATTAGCCGTTATTTAAGGGCTGCATTGTGGAAACCAGCCCATATCTGGCTTCGAAAGATTGAAGGGAAAGCCATCCCTTAATAAGCAAATTGTTGTTGTCGCACAAGTCTAATTGTAAAAAAAAACCAAATAGATGGAGCCACCTTTGAATAGGTATTTACCTTTTTGGCTCTAAACAAGGAGGATAATCAGACTGAAAATTGCGACAATATTTATGCAACACTAGTGATATAATAGAAAAAAAGCAATTTGAGGTATCAATACCCCAGTTGCTTTTTTATTTGCCATCATTTTTAAGAGATTATTTAGAATGATGGGAATTAAATATATTTAGATAATATTTTGAAAGGTTTAAATTTTATTAATTTAATTTGTTAATCAATTAATGGATGACAACGTCCTTAATATAAGGTAACATCTAAAACTGTATATCTTTTTTAATGTATTAACAATGTTTTTCAAATGTATATTAACTATATTGAAATAGTTTGATGTATTCGATGAAGGATTGTTATTGCTTTTTATTTAGGAGGAATTTTCTATGTCAATATTAGTTGGGATATTAGGTATCATCGTAACGATAGCTATCTCCTTTTTATTATCAAATGATAAAAAAAGGATTAACTATAGAGCTATTATCGTATTATTTGTGCTGGAATTTATTGTAGCTCTAATAATGTTTAAAACCACTGTTGGGCTAAAAATTGTAGAAGCTACATCAAATGGAGTTTCCAATGTGCTCAATTATGGATATGAAGGCGTTAATTTTGTTACCGGGGGCTTAGTTCCAGAAGGTGGAAGTGTCTTTTTTATAAATGTATTGATGCTGATCATTTTTACTTCTACTTTATTATCTTTATTAACGCATATAAAAGTATTGCCATTAGCTATTAAATATATTGGCGGGGCATTGGCAAAGATTACAGGGTTATCAAAGGTTGTAACATTTAACAGCATTAACTCCATCTTTTTCGGTCAATCGGAATCACTTATTGCTATTAAATCACATTTAGATTCGATGAATGCTAATAAGTTATTTATTGTCTGTACATCTGCAATGGCATCTGTTTCTGCTTCTATAATGGGAGCATATATGGAAATGATTCCACCTCAATTTGTACTTGCAGCGATGATTTTAAATGCATTATCAGCACTAATTATAGCAACATTAGTTGCACCTATTAGCAAAGAGGAAGATGAAACCATTAATGTCAAAGATGTTTCCAATACAAATTCTGTATTTGGTGCGATTTCAGCTGGTGCGTTAGATGGTGGTAGAGTTGCTTTAATTGTTGCTGCAATGTTAGTAGCATATGTCGGTCTACTTGCTTTAATTGATGGTTTCTTCACAAGTGTCTTTGGAATTGGGTTTACCGGAATATTAGGTTATATATTTGCTCCGGTGGCATGGATAATGGGTATTCCGGTTAGTGAGATTGTAACAGCAGGCTCAGTAATGGGAACGAAACTGGCTGCAAACGAATTTGTGGCAATGCTGCAATTCCAGCCATTAATCGGGGAGCTTTCAGAGAAGACAGTAGGAATTGTTTCGACATTCCTTGTTTCTTTTGCAAACTTCTCTAGTATTGGAATAATTGCTGGGTCTATTCAAGCAATTAATGCCAAAAAAGCAGATATCGTTGCAAAATTTGGTTTGAAAATGTTATTAACAGCAACATTAGCTTCTATTTTAACAGCGACAATTGTAGGGTTATTTTTATAATAATGAAAAAAGGGACTGTTTCTAGTCCCTTTTTTTCATTATAGTCTCTTAATTTATTTTTTTATCAATATCTGTTGTATCCACTTTATTACCAAACCATTCTGCAAGCTTTGTTCTCGCTTTTGATTTGATATCATCGTCAATATACATCGCTACTTGAAATAAGGCAATTCCTAATGCGCCAAGATCATCTGTGTAGCCTATTCCTACTAGAAAATCAGGTATCAAATCAATTGGCAGGATGAAATAGCCTAAAGCTCCAATAATTGTCGCTTTGACTTTTTTAGGTACATTTGGTTTTTGTAAGGTGTAATACAAAAGCAACACCGCGTAGACGACAGAAGAACCAGCCTTTTTAGCATACCGAGCGAGTTTTGCCCAAAATTTTTCTTCAGAGAAATGCTTTCCTGATACAGTTATTTGTTGTTCTAATTTTTCTTTTGAATCTTCCATTATGAAAGCTCCTTTCCTAATGGTTTTCATGCCTATTCTTATAATGATTATATGCTCTTGCTGCGTATAAGTAAAATATTTGCCTATCGTTTCAATCTATTTACCAATAAAAGTAATAATAATACGGAGCCATCCAAAAAAAGAAATCCATAAAGGAATGCTGATGAGCATGCCAAAAAATAAACCTTTTCCTATATTTCCGGTTTCTGGTATTTGATAGCTATGATCCTTTAAAAGTACTGATTGTTTTACTAATAATTCATTATTATTTTTTTGTCTCACTTTTATAGTCCCCTTCATTTGCATCGTCGAAGGTGTATTCGGTAGCTGGCTGGCATGAGTAGTTGAATGATTGGGAAAAGGTTTTGTCCTTTTTAGTCTAGCCCGAAGCCCCTATAGCTTTGCGTCATCATTTTTCAATGATTTTGCCCTTTCGTCGATTGGTTAAATTATATACTTAAGATTAGTGCTAAGTAGTTCATTATACCAGTTACTAAAGTCCTGAAAACTATGATTTTATTCCATCTTCCTTTTTAGTGTGTTTCTTTTGTCCTTTTATCTTTCTTTTCCCCCACTTAAGAATAGATTTTCCATTCATTAATCCCCATATGATGATAGGGGATAATATATTAAATGCCAGAACAAAAATAACAATAATCCACAAAAGCCACTCTGTGTTTAAAACATGGGTAGTGTCAAAACTTCTATGAAAAAGTAACCTGAAGTCTTTTTCTTCTTTCCTTTTTGAAGTGGAGAGGCTCGCAATCGCTCTTGACAAACACACCAATGGTTTGAATTCAGGTTATCAAGGGCGAAGGGGACAAAAGAAGGCATGCCAAATAAGCCCTTGATTTTTTCCATTTTAAACCATTGGCAAGTTCGGTTTGTCAAGAGTTCGCTCCGCCGATTGCTGGTTCAGGGCTCAGCTAAACAAAAGCTAGGTTGTTTGTTCTATAATCCAATCTTGAGCTAATCCAATTAGCTTAGTCCATCTTGCTGGCATATTGGGAAGCTGAAGTAACTCTGGATGAATCACAGGTACTTTTCCTTCTAAGGCTGAATGAGGCCGTAGAAAGTTAAAGTATGCGACAAACAAAGTGACGAAAGAAACAGATCCATGATCAGATCCAAACCCATGAGTCGAGCGATAATTTCCTTTAAACGTTCGATTGAGTCGTTCAATAATTTGCTTGAGTGGTCGGTATTCTGTTGATACTGGATCTTCGTTGGTTAATCCAATGACTTGCTTCACATCAAACGAAATATCATGTTGGGCAAAGAAATGTTGGGCTAATAGGTAAATCGGATTGCCATCTACAATAAACGTGAGGTTTTTAGGGATTTCCTTCATCTTTAGAAGAACCTCATCGATAGCCAGAATGGCTGACTGAGTATCTCGATTAGGAGAAACAGGATAAGACAGAATAATCTTTTTTACGGCATCAAAAAAGAAGAATAAATAATGCCAGCGACCTTTCACTCGAATGTAGGTCTCGTCTCCACAGAATTGATCAGAAAGCTCATAAGGATAATGGTCCACATAAGGTTTAAGCATCAGTGCTACGCTATTTTCGTAATTCAAAATGCTTTGGTGGGAGATGGATACACCATGTACATCCTTCATGAGTGCAGCTGTTTTACGGGCTGACAACCCATAGTTCACATGGTAGGTCAAAATCAGTCCCAATGTATGTGGCGACACATATAGTCTTGATAAATCTAACTTTGGTTTCTGAGGTGAACGCTTCGATAAGGGTTGGTAATCGATACGAAACTGACGGAAAATATAACGCATTTTAAATGCCTGTGGATCCTTTTTAAACTGTTTTTTCTCTTTTGAAGATAGTCCATTTTGTTTCTTTTGGTAATAAGAACAGTCGTTGTTTTTACACTTGAATACATCGAAATCTTTTCTCTCTTTGACCTTTTCAAGCGTTTTAGCACAGTGAGGACATTTTAAAATTGCCTCTTTTGAATAATGATTTTTTTGGTTAAACAAACATGTACACACCTTGCATTGATACTGTCCCTTGTCTCCGTTATTTGCATAAAGAAAATCAGATGGAGCACCACACTTTGGACATTTTATGCTGGAAGGAACAGTTGTTTTTGAATTTGAGTGTCTTCGAACAGGTTTAAGGGGTTTCCCATTTTTCTCCTGATACTCATTCAAAAGAAGTTTATAATCAAACTTTTGTAGGGTTTCGATGATTGGGAGGTCGTCTACCTGTAGTTTTCGATAAGGCTTATTTACAGGTTTTTCTACAGGTTTATCAAACATACTTTTCCCAATCAAAAAAGTTAATAATGTTCGAATAACCTGATCTTGGTACTTAATAAAAGTAAGTAAATAGGTTATAATTTGAGGGTACAATTTGTCACTTCCTATTCTAGGTTGTTGGGTGTGTGGTAACCTCAATTATCCTTAGAATTCAGGGGGTGGCAATTTTTTTGCTCAAAAAGCCCTCTATTATAGGATATAATAGCCTATTTCTATATAAAGTTTTGACAATACGAAAACATGTTGATAGAGCCAAGTATGATAAAAATTCAAAATATCTCCGCCTTTATTGATGCCACTAGTCTCTTTTTTATACGAAAAAAAATGCTTTTATACATTTTTTTGATATACGAATAGAATTTCTTTTACTTGGTTAAGAAGATAATAGTAAAAAGTAAGGGTGGACGATATGGAAACAACAAGTAAAGACATGAGGTTCACGACAGAGTTAGAAAAAAATATAGCTAAAATTAAAAAGCATTTGGGAGATAGTGTCGATCTTGTAAAAAGGAAAATTTACTTTTTAGGGAATAGACAAGTTTCCTCTGTTTTATTTTATATTGATGGGCTCGCCAGCGTAGAGCATGTGGAAAAAGTAATTGATGCAATGATGTATGAAGGAAATGAATTTATTAAAAGAAACCAATTAATGATCTCTGATTTGGAAACTTTAATCGAACAACATGTTTTAATGAATACTTCTTTTTCCATGATTACAGAAGTAGAAAAGGCTTTAGTAGCAATCCTTTCTGGTGATAGTATGCTTTTTGTAGATGGATGTGAAAAAGCTTTCCACATCCAAACAAAGGGTTGGGACACGAGGAGTGTTGATGAGCCGCAGACAGAACAGGTTGTCCGTGGCTCAAGAGATGGCTTTACGGAAAATATACGAACAAATACTGCATTAGTTAGAAGAAGACTCCGCGATCCTGAGCTGCGATTAGAAACAATGAGTATCGGAGTACGATCAAAAACGGATATTAATATAGCCTACATTACAGGAACGGTAAAAAAGGGATTAGTAGATGAAGTAAAGAAGCGATTAAATAATATTAAAATTGATGGAATTTTAGAAAGTGGCTACATAGAGGAAATGATTGCAGATTCGCCATTTTCCCCGTTTACAACGGTAATGAGTACCGAGAGACCCGATAAAGTAGCTTCTGCATTATTAGAAGGAAGAGTAGCGATTTTCGTTGATAATACCCCATTCGTTTTAGTAGTTCCTACTTACTTTTGGCAATTTTTGCAAGCTAGTGATGACTATTATATGGGATTTATGGCAGGCAGCTTTTTTCGAATCATTCGCTATATAGCCTTTGTAATTAGTCTGACGCTTACTTCCATCTATGTCATGTTAGTAAGTTTCCATCAGGAGATGATTCCAACGCCTTTAGCATTGACCATTGCATCTGGTCGAGAAATTGTTCCTTTTCCCGTTCTTTTAGAAGCTTTATTAATGGAAATAACTTTTGAGCTAATGCGTGAGGCTGGGCTCCGAATGCCAAAACCAGTTGGGCAGGCTGTAAGTATTGTTGGTTCACTTGTTATCGGACAGGCTGCGGTCCAGGCGGGCATTGTCTCTCCGTTTATGGTAATTGTTGTAGCAGTTACTGGAATTTCATCCTTTGCAATACCGAATTATTCTGCCTCCTATTCCATACGCTTAATCAGGTTTCCGTTATTGATTGCTTCGGGAACATTAGGGTTGCTCGGCTTTTCCGTTATGTTCTCTCTATTAGCGATTCATGCTCTAAGTATTCGTTCGTTTGGTGAATCTTATTTGGCGCCAGCAACTCCTTTTCAGCCAAATGATCAAAAGGATACTCTCATTCGGTTTCCTTGGTGGGCAATGAAAAAAAGGCCACAGCTTGCAGATGGAGATACGATAAAGTTAGGTGATCATCAGAAGCCTTCTCCGCCTGATAAAGTAAAGAAACCTTTAAAGCTGAATGACGAAAATCAATCTGAATCAGAAAAGACGAAAAATGATGAAGATAATAACAAAGATTACGAGGATATTACCGGATTAAGAAGATGGAAAAAGAAAAGTGGAGGTAATAAAGGAGAGAAAAGAAAGGAATGAAGCGAGCTAATTTAATTATTCTCATTATTTTTAGTACTTTGCTCCTAACTGCTTGTGTGGGAAAAAGAGAAATAAACGATCTTGCTCTTGTAATGGCAGTCGGAATTGATAAAGGATCAGAGGATGGAAAGATAAAAGTTACTGTGCAAGTTTCTAGACCAGGTGATGCCAGAGGACAAACTGGTGCTCCTACGGGCCAATCAGGAGAAACGACATGGAACGTAGAAGCAGAAGGAGAGTCCATTTTTGAGGCGATTCGTAATTTAACTGGTGTTGCGTCGCGAAGAGTATTTTGGGCTCATAATTTTATTATCGTTATAAATGAAGAAGTAGCCAAAGAAGGGATTGGAGACATAGTTGATTTTTTTACAAGAAATCCAGAGCTTAGGATGAGAACATTGGTTGCTTTAACCCCCGATAAGGCTAGCGAACTAACCTCTACGATAACAAGTTTGGAGGTTACGCCTGGAGAAGCATTAAGTAAATTATTTCGGTATACAAATATCTCAACACTTGCCCCGTATACGGAAATAACAGATTTGTTAGCTGCTTATTTAAGTGAATCTTCTGAGCCGCTACTTGCAAGAGTATCTTTGAAAGAAAGAAAAATTGATGGACTTAAACCAGAAGAAGGGGCAAAAGGGAAACAAGTAGAACTATCTGGTGCTGGGGTATTTGAAAATGATAAATTGGTAGGAATCTTACAAGCAGATGAATTACAAGGAATTATCCTTTTTAGAGATAATATTGACTCGGGAGTAGTGGTTGTTTCATGTCCCAAAGAGAAGAATAACAATATTAGTGTTGAGTTAAATAAGCAAAAGTTTGAAGTAAAACCAACTTACAAAAATGAAGAGGTAGGTTTTAATGCTAAGCTGGACGCTTCGGTTACAGTGGTTGAAGCGGGCTGCTCCTTTTCCATTAGTAATAAAGATGATGTGGAACAATTAGAAAAAGCGGTAGAAGCTAAATTAAGAGAAGATATCAATAAGTCTATTGAAAAAATCCAAAAGGAATATAAAACGGATGTACTAGAATTAGGAAAAGTTTTTCAAAATAAATACCCTTATGAGTGGAGGAAGGTAAAGAAAGACTGGAAAAATAGTTTTTCAGCTGCCGACATAAATCTTACCATTCATGCAAGTGTAGACAGTGGTTCATTATTATTCCAGCCAACTATATCTGGTAAAGAAGAAAGGAAGGAAAAATAATGAAGGTTCAAATAACGAATGGTATGCTAATGGCATTAATTATTAATATGCTTTATGCAAAATCTATCGGAATGACACAAGGTATAATGGCACGGGAAGTAAAAGGCGATATCTGGATATCAACGTTTTTCTCCACATTTCAAGGACTGCTAATTATAGCATTAATCGTTATAGTGATGAGGCGTATACCAGAGGGAGATTTAATTGATCAATTCCACCAAATTTTAGGGAAATTTCCTGGGAAATTTGTCGCTATTTCTGTGTTTGTCTTTTTTATAGGAGCATATGGAAGTATTATGGCAACATTTGTTTATCATTTAAGAGATTATTTTTTACCAGAGGCTCCTACAGTATTATTTATATTGGCTGCTTTTTTAATAGGCATTTATGCTATCCATTTTGGAATAGAAGTGGTCGCAAGAATGGCATTGATAGGCGTATTTTCTATCCTTGCTTTAAATATTTTATTAATGTTAGGCTCTCTTAGTAATTTTGATATAAAAGAATTACTTCCTGTTTTTCAATCAGGATTTACAGAGACGGTATGGGCGAGTAGACACCATAATACAGATTATGCAATGACTGCGATGATGGTTTGCATGATCCTTCCGTTAGTAAGAGATAAGCAGACTTGGATGAAATCTTCTACTGCAGGTATGTTTTATGGTGGAATGATTGTAGTTATGTGGCCAATACTTGAAACAGGTGTTCTTACGGCAGATGTTACAGCACAATATATTGTTTCTTGTATGCAAATGGCAAGAAGTGCGGAAATTGGGCTATTTATTCATCGTTATGAAATGGTTATGGTTGCCTTTTTTGCATTATCAATTTTAACCCAAATTATTATGACATTTCTCTGTTCAGCTATTGCTGTACAAAAACTTTTTGGATTAAAAGATTATCGTCCAGTAATTATCCCAGTTGGAATCGTTTTAAGTATAACTTGTTATTGGTTAGTAAAAGATCATCATCGAGCTATGGGTTTTATTGAAGGCCCGTGGGTGTTATTAAGTATCGGAACCGTTGTCGGGTTAGTCGTTATATTATGGGTTTCTGGTTTTGTCTTCCGCAAGAAATGGAAAACAAATCATGAAGTGAAGCAATAATTTGTAATGTCCATAGGAGATTTATTTTTAGGATGAAATCAATTAAGACCTTGCACCTCAATTGGGCGAATTGCATAGAGTAATACATCAAAAACGAAAGGGGAAAACTGATGTATTTTCAGCCGTATTATCCTTACTATGGACAACAAGTAAATTCACAACCACAAAGTAGACTTATCATCTCACCAATAGGTGGTGGAACTGGTATAAATCTTCCACCAATTGGCGGAGGCACTGTTCCAAGTTTACCTCCAATTGGTGGGGGGGTATTGCCACCATTTCCTGGAGGTCAAGTTCCGCCTATAGTAGGGGAACCACCAGCTTTTCCGGATGGCCCACATATTGGAGGAGGAGCGGACCATGGACCACCAACAACACCACCGCCATCCTATACACCACAATCAAACCAGTCACTTGTAAGTACATTTGCGATTGATTCTGGATCCATGCGACCTTGTTTGTTCCGCTTTACGTATGTTTGGCTAGAAAATGGCCGCGGATTTTGGTTCTATCCAACCTTTGTTGGCCGCCAATCTATCGCAGGATATCGCTGGCGGATGAATCGTTGGACTTATTACGGAACAGATACTAACCGCATCCGTTCTTTTCAATGTACTTAAAGAAGCAAGGAGGTGAACTTTACTAGGTTCACCTCCTATTTAAATGGAAATGATTGAGTTTAGCTTGATAGAAGCTATTGGTGGTGAGTGTGTTCGACAAAAAATGTGAATTGGAAAATCAATTTTTTTATGGAAGATGATGTTGAATGTACAGGAAGTAAAGGGAAAGAGGTCTTCATATTGAAGATGGAAGCTGAAACTTTAATTTCAATATGATGAGACTCACGAATAAAGGGGAAGTGGGATGATTCAGTAGTTCATTATTTTGAATTGATTTCTTATTATCAAGAAAAAATTTGTTCTATAAAAGAAACAAAAAAGTAAAAGAAGTAATTGACTATGTATAGATTATAATGATAATATGTTCTTAAATAAGAACTAATGGAATATAAAACAGAAGTAAATTATTATTTTTTGCTTAGTTGTTCTTTTTAAAGAACAACTAAATTGATAGAAAAGACACCCTGATGAAGTCTAACGTGTAGTGATCATGAAAGGCTGTTTTCTAAAGGATTGTTGTTTTTTCAATTGAAAAAAAGAATTAGTTGGAAAAATAGAGCATCCGGAATATACGTAGACTCCTGTGGGATTAGCGACCCCGGAGGCGAAGCTGAGGAGGCTCAGAGCGAGCCCCACGGAAAGCGAAGTGTATTCCGGCTACGGGTAATCACAACAAACTTTATGAAAACAGCCTCAAGAAAAAAGAAAGTTGGTGGATTCATTGTCCTTAGTAGTAGAAGAGGAAAAAGGAAGTATATCGTTTTTTAGCATGCCTGGAGTAAAGAAATCGTATATGAAACCGAGAATTGTCGCTTTAATTCCCGCTCATAATGAAGAAAAATCGATAAGGGATTGTTTAGCTGGATTAAATGATCAATTGCTTCCAAAGGGAGTAGAGTTAGATGTCTATGTTATTGCAGATAACTGTACGGATCGCACCGAGGAAAAAGCGATAAAGGCAGGAGAAGAATTTGGCCTAAATCTTAAGGTGATTGTTACAGAAGGAAATAAGCTTCGTAAAGTAGGAGCTTTAAATAGTGGGTGGAAATTACTGTATGGCGACATTATGGATTTTTATCATATCCAATTAACCGAATCCCAAGAATTATATAAACAAAGTATTAAAGCGATTCTTGGGATGGATGCAGATAGTCGTTTAGCTCCTAACTGTTTAAAGTATCTGTGGGAAGGCTTAATGAGTGGTCGTAACATTGGCGGAGTTATGGCAAAGTATACAATGAGGATGCCGAAAAAGAAAAGCTTATTAAGTAAAAATGATGTCTATTATGAAGAAAAATTAGCAAGTGGTGAATATGGTGGTCCAATTAGTAGATGGTGGACTCATCAACAAAAACAAGATATGGCAAGCTGGTTATTAGATCTTCAATATCATGGAGGGAGTACATATGTACTTGGAGGGCAAGCAACATTGTTTCGCCCAGAAGCCCTGCAAGAAGTAGTTAATCATAATAAATTAGATGGACCTTGGCAAAATGATAGTGATGTAGAAGATATGCTGCTTACATGGCAATTACAGAAATCGGGATGGAAGACGCTTATTAGTCCAAAAGGACGTTGCTTTGTTGATGCAATGCGTTCCTACCATACCTTTAGAGAACAACGAAATAAGTGGAATTCAGGAACAGTAGATTTATTAACCAATAAAGATTTAAGTATTCATACGCGCCATAAGGGGAAAATTTGGCGAAACCAGTTGAAATCCTTATCGGACTTAGTAATCCGAGTTCTTTTCGTTGTTTTGTTAGGGATAGCTCTAGCAACAGACCAATTCTATTGGTCTTGGATTTGGTTAACACCGATCGCCTTGGCATCCGTCCTGAACACTATTCTAGCTCTAAAAACACCGATGTATCGGCCGATCGATATTATCCTTGCCACGTTATTAATAGGACCAGAAATTTATTTATGGGTGAACTTAATAACATTTAGCCAAGTGTGGCTCCAAAAGCTTTCCGCTAATAAAAAGGATGGTTGGGCCAATCAATATGCAGCAGAGTCTGGGAAAACACGTAGTAAATTAGCACAAGGAATATTAGTTGCCATTATATGTGTCTTAATTATCGGATATGTGTGCTTCTATTATCGTGATTATTTAACTAGTGAGGCTGTTCAACAATCAATTAATCCATATTTAATGGGCGGATGGATAACGTTAACTTACTTAACAATTATAAAATCTCTCATGATGGTTTATCAGATTTGGACATTGCGTGGGCGGCATACAGCTTAAGGATATAATAAAGAAAACTTCCATTAGTGGGAGTTTTCTTTATCTCTGCTTGTTCTTAGTTGCACTCACTTCCCAGTAAGAGCGGGAAAGTTAATTGGTTTTACTAATTCATTTAATGGGGGAGAGTTATCCCCCCATTGTTTGAAGTTTTCCCTTATCATGAATTAGGATTTGCTTGTTTCCGATTAATGTAAGGATTCCTTTGTCTACAAGTTTTGCAAGTTTTCTACTAATGGTTTCTCTAGTAAGACCTACATAACTGGAGATTTCTTCTCTTGTGATGGGGAGCTTAATAAGCACTGTATTTTGGTTTTCTGATCCAAATTTCTCACAAAATTCTAGAAGCATATCAGCAATTCTTACTTCAGGGTCTTTTGTTGCTAAAGTTCTTGCTAAATCTTCTGTATGGGATAAACGCTTTGTGATTGTTTTTAGCAATTTGAAAGAGATGTCCGGATTATTTGCCATTATTTGATCAAAATCTGTTTTCTTTAATAAACAGATCTTTGTATCTTCTAAAGCGTGGCAACTTAAGTTCATGACGATGTCATCATGGAAGAGGTTGCTTTCTCCAAAAAAATCACCATCAGTTAATAAATGAACAATTTGTTCTTTCCCCTGAACGGTTAATTTAGATAGTTTGACTTTCCCACTATGAATAATAAAAAGGGATGTAGAAATTTCCCCTTCCTCTATAATCATCTCGCCTTTTTTAAAAAGTCTATGGTGAACAACATCTGTTATTTTTTTTATTTCTAATTCGGATAAAGAATGAAAGATAGGCACCCGTTTTGGGCACGGGGTAATTATATGTTGTTGCATAATTAACACCACCAATATGTTTGTGTATTTTTTCACAATTAATACAATGAATATCTAATTAAATTATAACAATGTTTAATCTGTGATTTCAATCCTATTTTATCTTGTCTTTATCTTCTATACTGTAGCTATTCTAATAAAGGAGAGTGGCGATATGAATTCCATTTTTACAGATGATACAAAAACAGGCGATATTATTATTAAGTTCCCAGCAGCTAGTAAGCTCTTTAGAGAATATAAAATTGATTTTTGCTGTGGAGGAAATCGTCCGATAGGTGAGGTTATTAAATCTCTACAACTGGAAGATAAGGACCTAGTAAAAGTTCTTAATATTATGTATGAACAAATGCAGACCACGGAAGAAATAGACTGGATGAATATGCCATTAGCAGAATTAGTGAATCATATCATCCACCATTATCATGCAAAAACGAGAGAGTTATTAGAAGAATTAGATGGATTTGTGAGTAAAGTATATCGTGTACATGGAGAGAGAGATTTATATTTGAAAGAAGTGTACACTCAGTTTTACTTATTAAAGGATGAATTAGAACAACACTTACTTGGAGAAGAGCAACGAATTTTTCCAAAAGTAATAGAATATGATGCAAATAATGAACTAGAAAGCCTTGAAGCAGCTAGAGCTGAAATAGCTATATTGGAAGAGGAACATGAAGGAGCAGGGGAAATATTAAAGAAAATCCGTCAAGCTACGAATGATTATGAGCTTCCACTGAATGCATGTAATACGTATCGATTAACGTATTTAAAATTAGAAGAGTTGGAAAGTCTGACATTCGATCATATTCATCTGGAGAACAATGTATTATTTAGAAGATTGTAAATGATAAAATGCTTCCTTAATTTTCTTAAACTATTTATTAAAGTGAGATAGGATTAATATCTGAATTAATTGAAAATATATGATAATATGAATATATCTCAATGATGAAGAGTTCACTTTGTAAATTAGTGGAGGGAAATGATGGAGAAGGTTAATTTAGCTGAAAAGTTTGCGTTATTTCATGATTATTGGAATCCTAAAATTGTTGGTGACTTGAATGAATCTTATGTTAAGCTAGCGAAGTTCAAAGGAGAGTTTGTTTGGCATCAACATGAAAATGAAAATGAAATGTTTTTGGTAGTGAAGGGAAATTTATTGATTAAATTTCGCGATCAAGATGTTTGGGTAAAGGAAGGCGAATTTCTTGTTGTTCCAAAAGGTGTTGAGCATATGCCAGTTGCGGAAGAAGAAGTTCATGTTCTATTGTTAGAACCCAAAACCACATTAAATACAGGAAATCAAGTGAACGAAAAAACGGTAACTGATTTAGAGTCGATATAGAAATAGAGGAAGCCTATTAATTATAGAATAGGCTTTTTTTAATGCTCTTTTACTATTCAAATGCTTTAATTAACGTATTTTAAAAGCACATATGGTAAAATGTGTATGAATATTGTAAAGAAAGGACGGGATAGCTGCATGAAATTAGGTTGGATAGGATTAGGAAATATGGGAATTCCAATGGCTTTGAATCTAGTAAAGGCTGGTTATGACTTAACGTTTTATAATCGTACACCGGATAAAGGAGAGGAACTACTTGCTGCTGGTGCAAAACAGGCTCAATCGTTAACAGAACTAGTTGATAACTGTGACTTAATTTTTACGATGGTGTCTGATGATAATGCTGTGAAAAGTATCTATCTTGAAAATGGAATTTTATCTCATGCTAAAGCTGGAAAAGTATTTATTGATATGAGTACGGTTTCCTCGCAAACGTCTCAATTCATCTATAAGACTGCTTTAGAAAATGGAGTGAAGTTTCTTGATGCTCCTGTATCAGGAAGTGTACAGCCGGCTAAGGACGGCAAACTGCTTGTTTTAGTTGGCGGAGAGGAACATGTGTACGAACAGATCAAATCTGTATTGGAACCGATGAGTAAGCTCTCTATTTATCTCGGTCCATCTGGGTCTGGAAGTAATGCAAAACTTGCCATTAATCTATTATTAGGAATCACTGTACAAGGGATTGCTGAATCCGTCCTTTTTGCGGAGAAACAAGGGATTAAAAAGGAAAATATGTTAACCATTATTAACGAAAGTGCAGTTGGTACAGCTATTTCCAAAATGAAAACACTATCCATTTTGAATGATGAGTTCCCAGCAGCATTTGCATTAAAACATATGGCAAAAGATTTACGCCTAGCAAGTGAAACAACGGAATTAAATGCTATCGGGGCTTCTGCAAATAAAACATATCAGTCTGCTCTTGAAAATGGGTTAGGGGAATTAGATGTGATGGCTGTTTTAAAAGAGTTAAAAGGAGATGGACCAACATCGCTTTAAGCGATGTTGAGTTCCGGCCCTTTTTTTAGTTTTTTTATATATGTTTAATGCTAGTTAGGCTTTCGAGGACGTTCATTGCCGCAATAACCTCATCTGCACGATAAGAACCTATAAGCTGAAGAGACTCTTTCGGATTAACAGCATGAGTAGCAATTTTTTGTAAGGCATCTGTTTGGTTGTCAACAATATTTAAATCCGCTAAATTAGTTGGAAAACCAAGCTGTTGATAAAATGGCAACAATGCTTCGATTTCGTCTATCCGGTTTTCTAAAGCAAGCTGTACTAAAATACCATAAGCCACTTTTTGACCATGAAGAATTGTGTGTGTTTCTTCGATAAAGCTTAGACCATTATGAATCGCATGGGATCCAGACATTCTACCATATCGTCCACCGAATCCACCCACTGTTCCTGCCAAAGTAATAACGGCTTCCACCGTTTTTGTAAAGCTTGGTGTCACTAAACCAGATGCACTGTTTTGTACTGCTTCTATGCTTTCCTTTAATAAAATATCACGGATGAAAATAGATTGGCTTAATGCTGCTTGTACAAATAAAGAGTGAGATCTTTCATCATTTGCATTACGAATAATGGCTTCTGCTTCATACCACTTTGTTAAAGTATCGCCAATCCCGCTTTTTAAATAATCAATTGGTGCATGAATTAAAAATGCTGGATCGACCAATGTTAAATAACTAGAACGACGATGATAAGCTACTCTTTCAAATGCTCCTTCTGGAGAATAAATAACACTTAATGGAGTGCTTGCCGCACATGTTCCAGCAACGGTTGGAATTAAAATAACTTCGATATTTAATGTATCTGCAACAGCTTTAGCGGTATCTAAAATAATTCCACCTCCGATGCCGATAATGACATCGGTTGCTGTACAGGATGGCGTGATTTGATCAACTGCTTGTTGAGAACTGTAGCCTCCATGCTGAATAATTTTCCAATGAGTAGGAATAGAATCTACATACTGCGAAAAAGCTTGAAAAGACTTATAGCCTGTTATGATTGTAGGAGTTTGAAAAGGGGACAGTAAACTGTCTAATTCCTTTAGAATTCCTTCTTTACAAATATATTGATTCGGACCACTTCTAACAATATCCTCTGGTTGAATGTGCATGATTTTTTCCTCCTTACAGATAGTCTCTATGAATAAATTCTATTATTCTAAAAATTATACAACTTTCAGTAAACGAAATGTAGGTATTCTTTGCAAATAATCTAATTAACTAGATGAAGTAATAGATAAACAGCAGTATAAATTTGCTATAGTTAAGAGAAGAATAATCTATTTGGGGGATAATGATAATTATTTAATTAATGGTACATTGCGTTCAGTAATAATGACAACAGCCTATGAGTTAGAGAAAAGAGTGAAATAGTATTTGTTACAGGATTTTGATATGTATATATAACGAATTTTCCGAATCCCTTCCAATTTCTTATCACTGATTAATAACGCACTCTCCTTCCTGCGGGAGGGAGAGCGATACAAGAATATTAAGCCCATCTTCTAAGACCGAAAGTAACATGTGGCCCTATATATGGAAATAGAGCAGGGAAAGTTTCAGTTCCAGATGGCGCAGGACTAATAGAACAGTGAGTACCACCAATCATATAATGATAGGGGCTATCTCCTAATATTTGTTGATTCCATGCGCCATAGTAGGGCAGAGCGAAATTTTGATATATTGGTCCATTCAGTCCAGTAATTATTGTTGGTTGCTTAACCTATACCTCCATTAATTTTTTGTTTTAGTCCACTTATTTGTATAAGATGATTGATTGCATAATAGGCTAAAGCAGATTAACTTATTTAAGGAAAGCTTATTGAAACAGAATAGATAATACTGGTTAAAATAAACAAAGAATTTGGTGATACCGTTTGAAGGATATTATTTTTCGGCTATTAGATTTTATTAATAATCATAAAACAAAAGATACGAATTATTTCATTGCACTGGCTTTATTAAAAGATGTGCAACAGATTGCTAATATGAATATTTCTGTTTTAGCAGAATCCTGCTATACCTCACCAGCAGCAATTACAAGGTTCTGCAAAAAAATTGGCTATGCTTCCTTTCAAGAATTTAAAGATATTGCTAAAAAAGATAGTATAGAAAATTCAATCGATGAATATATTGAGCAAGGATTGCAAGTGAATGAAGTAGCAAAAGTGCTTCACAAACAGTTTTATCAGAAAATGGTTGAGTGGCTGCATACAATGGAAACAGGGATGAATGTTAGTGATGTTAGAGAGATTTTAGAAGTAATCCATGACGCAGAGAAAGTTTCTTTCTTTGGAACGCAGCTATCTCAAGCAATGGCTCAAGATTTTCAGTATCGTTTAGTGAAGTATGGAAAATTCGTTCATGCTTTTTCAGATATCCAAGAACAAATGGAGAATATAGCAGAATTAGATGACCAATCCGTTGCTATTATCACAAGCCCCTCTGGAAGATTTATAGAAGGGAATGTGGAATTGATGCGACTTATTCAAAAGAGTAAAGCAAAAATAATTATTATAACCCATAATGATGAGATTCCTTTTATAGAGAAAGCTGATATTGTATATCGACTGCATGGAAAAACATATGATAGAACAGGATTCTCTTCCGAGCGTTTTGGTCTCATGTATTTTTATGATTTTGCGATTGCTTTCTATCAAAAGTTATATCCAGGCGATAAAAGTTAGAAGGCGTAAATGGTCATCGCCATATGTAGGAGGAAATCTGTATTTTTACTATAATCATAGGGTAATTCCTTTGCTTTGACCTGTTATTTTTAAATTGGTACTATGAGTACGAGGTGAATTAAAAATGAAAAATAATTTCCAAGCAGTCGTAGTTGATAATAAAGATAGTAATTTTTCAGTACAAACAAAGCAGTTGGGGTTGGAAGATTTATCCGCTGGTGAAGTAGTAATAAAAGTTCATTATTCTGGAGTAAATTATAAAGATGGGCTTGCTAGCACTCCTGACGGCAAAATTGTGCGTTCATATCCACATATTCCAGGAATCGATTTGGCAGGAATTGTTGTTTCATCAGAAGATAGTCGCTTTAAAGAAGGAGACTCTGTCATCGCTACTAGCTATGAAATTGGTGTATCTCATTCTGGGGGATATAGTGAATATGCTCGTATTCCTGCAGATTGGATTGTTCCACTACCAGCGGGATTAAGCTTAAAAGAAGCAATGATCATTGGAACAGCAGGCTTTACCGCAGCTCTTTCTGTGCAACGATTGCAGGATAATGGCTTGAAGCCAGAGAATGGACCTGTATTGGTTACAGGTGCTACTGGTGGTGTCGGTAGCTTTGGTGTGGCGATGCTTTCCAAATTAGGCTTTGAGGTTGTAGCAAGCTCTGGGAAAAAAGAAGCTGCAGACTATTTAATAAGTATTGGAGCATCAAATGTTATCGGAAGAGAAGAAGTATATAACGGCAAAATAAAGGCGTTGGACAAGCAAGTATGGGCTGGTGCAGTTGATCCTGTCGGTGGTGAATCTTTGGCAGCCATTATTAGCAAAATAGTATATGGTGGATCCGTTGCAGTAAGTGGATTAACAGGTGGCGGAGCAGTGCCAACAAGTGTATTTCCATTTATTCTGCGAGGAGTAAACCTTCTTGGAATCGACTCTGTTTATTGCCAAATGGAGATTAGACAAAAACTGTGGGGAAGAATTGCAACCGACCTTAAACCAGAGGAACTATCTTCATTTATTTATAAGGAAGTATCCTTACAGCAATTACCTGAAGAATTGCCAAAAATATTAGAAGGCGGTATAACAGGAAGAATTATTGTTGCAGTAGAATAAAAAAGAGAGGCTGTTCTTACGGAATGGCCTCTAAGAAAAGATAGAAAGAATGAAATAAATTAGTATGCTTTATAAACCTCGTGCCGTATCTCCAGAAATCCTCGTTTTACAATCCTTGAATCTACGAAATGAACTAGATTTAAATGAAAAACAGTATTTAGTTCATCTGCAAAAAGGCTGGGAAGGAGAAAAATGTTTGATTACTTCACAGAAAATCTTTTAGAGGACTGTTATATAATCAATGATTTACTACTGCAAATAAATAACACTACCTTTCAAATGGATGCCACTATTATTAGCTCTGAAGGAATTCACCTTTTTGAAATAAAGAATTATGAAGGGGATTATTACTATCAAAATGATCGAATGTATACGATGAATCATAAGGAAATCAGTAATCCGCTTAATCAAATCAGGAGGAATGAAACGCTATTTCAACAGTTACTTCAAAAGAATGGTTGGGGAAATAAAACAATTACTTCCTCTGTTGTTTTTATTAATCCCGAGTTTACCCTCTACCAAGCCTCCTTATCTTTACCATTTATTTTTCCAACGCAAGTTCAGCGATATTTAAAAAGAATGGATTATCATTCCTTAAAGCTAAACAAGATTCAGAAGCAACTGGCTGGAAAATTAACATCATTGCATATTGACAATTCCCCTTTTCAAAATTACCACCATATGACTATAAAGAATTACAGAAAGGAATATTCTGTGAAACATGTAATTCATTCGAAGTAACAGAAGCAGGAATGAATGTGATTTGCGAAGAATGCGGCCATGAAGAAACAGTCGAAACAGTGGTATTACGCAATGTAGATGAACTTAAATTACTTTTTCCTCAAGAGAAAATAACAACGCCCTTATTATAATGATTGGTGTAGGATCATTCATTCCAAAAAAAGAATTCGTAGAATATTAGAAAAGCACTATAAGCTAACCGGATTCAATCGTTGGACTTATTTTGAATAATCTTGGAAGAATAATAGAGTTTATTAATTGTCAGTGGGAAAATGAAAGAAAGGAGAGAGTGTAAGCACATTTTTTATTGGAAATTGTATTAGAAGGTAACAGAGAGTATGCTCTGTACCCTTAAGTAAGAAATGAAAGGGAGAAAGGTAACAGAGGAGCTGAGTCTGTTACCATAAGCAAGAAATAGAAGAGAAAAAAGTAATAGACAGCACGTCTTTCTTGTTCTATCAAGAATATTCAGTAGCATATGGAGGAGAATAGATAGAGCGATAGTGCTAATCTGATTTAAAACTTTTAGGTTGTGGAATTTTTTCGATGATTTATGGATTTAAGAAAAGAATTTCTATATTTATTTGAAAAGTGTAGCGAAGTTGGTTTTTAAAAAAACAGCATGCCTGTATAATACAGGTATTAGCTGTTTTTTTATTTTTCTAAAACCTAAATTAAAGAATGAGAGGAATGGAAGTTTCTCTTTATATTGAAAATAGTAATTATAGTGATGAATATAAACATTTTATTTAATACCTCCCCTCACTAGTGTTGCATTAATTTAAATTCACTATTAAAAATACTCAAAATGTTCAATATTATTATTTTGCGCAAAGAAAAAGTCCTTTATAATGGATTAGTCAGGTGGTAACCCGTCCAAATCCACTAAAAAAGGACCATCACATGGACAAGATTACACGAAAAACTTCATTTGGACAATGGTTTTCACCTATAAATCTTCAATTATTTGAAGAAAACGTGAAAACGATGAAATTAGATTACTATACGAAAAAATTAACGACAGAGTCATTTCTAAAATTACTACTTTTTGCGCAGCTACAAGAAATTGAAAGTCTGCATGCGCTGGGTGATTGTCTTTTCGATGACCAGCTTCAAAAAGGGATAGACCTTGATTCTATTAGTATTTCTCAGTTGTCACGGCGGTTAAACGGCATAAACCCTGATCTATTTCAAAGGCTTTTCCTTGATTTAGTGTCACAAATTCATGCCAAAACGCATTACACGAAACTCGTGATGCCGTTAAAAATCATTGATTCAAGCACATTGCCACTTAATTTGACCAATCATAAATGGGCTAAATTCCGCAAAACAAAAGCAGGTGTAAAGTTACATTTGCGCCTTGTGTTTATGGAAAAGGGTATATCCTATCCTGAAAAGGCCGTTATGACAACGGCAAAAGAACATGACCGTGGTCAGCTTGAAATCATGGTGGATGACAAGGAATGCATGTATGTGTTTGACCGTGGTTATCTAGACTACGAGCGCTTTGATCGCATGACTGATGATGGCTACTTCTTTCTTTCACGGCTACGCAAAAATGCAGTCATACGGAACGTTTACGATTTTAAGCTACCCAAGGATACAGCTGTTTTATCAGACCAAATGGTGTTGATAGGTACGACTCAAAACCGTGCTGAAAATTACTTTCGGCTTCTAAAAGTGATGGACTCAAAAGGAAATGAACTTCATTTAATTACAAATCGTTTTGATTTAAGCGCCGAAGAAATTTCAGAAATGTATAAATCACGGTGGGCAATTGAGCTGTTTTTTAAATGGATCAAACAACATCTCAGCATCAAAAAGTTCTACGGTCAAAGCGAATGGGCGATTCAAAATCAAGTATTTATCGCACTAATTGTTTTTTGCCTACATGTTCTCGTGCAAATCGAGACCAGAAGCAAGCGAAAAACCTTACAGATTAGCCGTTATCTAAGGGCTGCATTGTGGAAACCAGCGAATGTTTGGCTTCGAAAGATTGAAGGAAAAGCCATCCCTTAAATATGCAAATTGTCGTCGTTGCAAAAGTCTAATTGTAAATAAATTTCCAAATGGATGGGGCCACCTTTGATTGGGTATTTACTTTTTTGCCTCTAAACAGGGAAGGTGAGTAAACTGAAAATTATGACACTATTTATGCAACACTAGTGACCTCCCCTATATAAACTAAAAAAATTGCTTAAAGGGAGAAAGAAAGGAGAGAGGCTAATGGGAAAAAGCCTGATACAACAACAAATAGTAACGAAGGATAGTAAAGGTCTTTTTCTTACAGGTGATGGGTTTGATACAATTGCCGTCTCGCCGAATGTTAATGAAAGGTTCGTAAAAAAATATTTAAATCCTATTAATACTTATCACATACCAAGTGACTTAAAGAAAAGTGGCGAAAAAGAAATAGCTGCCTATCCGCCGCTATTTACATTTATACAGCCTGAAACAGGTGAATTAGTGCTAGGAAAAGCAAATTTTGCCCCTGCAGAAAGCGCGAAACAAAAGAACCGTCTTTTTGTACATAATTATATTATTCCGGCTATTCGAAAAGAGGAATGGATCCATCACTCATCCAACATCTTTCACATCGAACATTTTTACGGCTTGGAAGATACAGAGCATTTAAAGGAAGAACTAGAAGAAATAGAGCATCTCGCATATACGAAGGAAAATATATTTGCTAAAAAGCAAGAACTGTTTCATGTTTTGCAACTAGATGAAAAGAAATTCAAAGAACTATTGTTTGCTTGTATTACTGCTGTTGCCGAAAACAAAAGAGTATATATATCGTTTCAAGCTTCACATGATATGCAACATAAATATGCAATGTGGCTATTGGAATTGCTATTTCTTTATATGCCCTATGAAACAAGAAGGTTGTTTGGTGCGACCACTTTTCATAATGAGCCAGAGATTATGGAGAATGTTCATGTGATGTTTGTAGAACAAGGATCAATTCGTCTCAGAAATAAAGCAGTGGAAAATCAATTTACTTTTGATTTAAGCCAGGATAAAATTAATGGTTTGAATTTCAAGGAAGAAGAACATGATTATCTTCATTTTGCCTATGAAGCCCTTGTAACAGCGACAGAGCTTGACGAATTTTTCATTTATTGTGAACGGGCCTTAAAAGGCTTGGATAAACAGACAAAACTAACGATTCAAACGTATAATAGCTTATTTCTCTTATTTTATATGGAAAAGCTAGATTATTATTTTTACGATAATGATAAAGTTGCTACCCTAGAAATGCTGTTAGTTTTTCTTCAAAAAAAACATCGGGAAAAGCTTGAACTCGTACATATTTTCAAACAAGTGCTGCATAGAGAAGAGCTGATGAAAGATGCTTCCATTGTTCAGGACTATCTGAAATTAGTTTTGGAGATTCAAAAGGTAGTAGAACATGTCGATGTTGTTGAATTTATAGTTAAAACGATTGCCTACTATGAAGGAGAAGCTGTCTGTCAATCACTATGGCAGATACTGGAGAAGTATCCAGATACGTATCAGCAAGTTTTATCTTATATGAGCGATATTTTTTCTTATGCGGAGATCATTGAGGATTATTTAAAGCATCAATTTAGTTTTCAGCATTCCTTATCAAAAGTATTGATTAATATAAAAAATTTATTGCAAATTAATTCTTCTTTTGAGCACAACGGCACTTTCTTAAAATCAACGAAAAATAGACTTGTGTATGAGGTCAAAAAAAATAGCCATCCTATTTCTATTGTTTTTGAAATAGTTACCTATTTTCAAAGATCCCTTCCTTTTGAATCGTATAAACGCATGGTGCTGCCTGATGTAAAGGGACAGCTTTTAGTGCAATTACAGTTAGAAAAAGTAAATCTTGCAGATGTTAAACATTTTGGAGAGATATTTTTACTCGAGAAAGAGGAACGTAGCTTTGAGATAAAGGGCTGGGAAAAAGAAAAGTTTGAAGTACTAGAGTTACTGTATACCTACTTTTATCTAGCGTTTGAACAAACACAATATGTTTTTCGGATGGCAAGTGCGCCAATTACAGCGAAAGCATGTGAATTAGCCCAGGATATTATAAAAGAAAATGGTTTATTTAAACCATATGAACGATTTCTGCTTCTATTCCCAGGCGGAATGGAAGGTGTCGAACATCGTCAAGTATTTTCTTATATTGCTATATACGGCTCTGAGGATGAAATGCTTAATTATATTGAATGGTCGCTGAAAAAATTTGGAACAAGTCCAAGATTCAGTCATGCCTTAAAAAATTATTTAATCACTGATCGAAATTCTATTTGGAAGAAAAAAGAAATGAAGAGAGAATTAGCAAGCATTCGTTCACAATCCTTGAAAAAACTATTAAAAGAGGTGCGCGAACAAACCGCAAATCCAGGAGTGAAATTCTTTCGGAAATACGGAGTGCTTTTGATAGTAGTTGTCATTCTTGGTGTTGTAGGATATTTTTATCCCACTCTTAACGGACAGTAAGACTCCCCCCTCAAGCTTAGGAGAATACGAGGAAGATAAGTGAGAGATAAAGGTCCGATTGGTTCAACTAACCATCAGTGGGGAGGAAGGCAAACCCCTACTGATGGAAGTTTCACTTTATGTGCATTAATGGAAAGACAGAGTATTCTTTAAAAAAGGCTCTGTTAAATTTTAATGTTGATAATTCAATAAAAATTGAGGAAACTCGTTCGGGTTTCCTCAATTTTAATTTTCTATGGTTCAGAAATTCCATTTGCCAATAGTAACAGAAATAACCATATTGATAGTGGTATCATAAATGCAATGTTTGAAAGGATACTGAATACTTTTACAGTCTTATTTTTAGACTTGATTCCCAATATTAAAGACACAATAAATCCTACATCTATCAAAATATATAAGAAAATGGGAATCCATAGATTAATATTTGGGAATATCCGACCATTAAAGACAAAGAAAACAAGTAGTGCAACTAAGAACAATACTAAAGTTAAAATTATTGGATAAAATTCTTTTTGTTTTTTCAAGATACTACCTCCTTTCATCTATTCACGTTCCAATTGTAACAGAAAAATGTGATAATTTTGTAAATTTTTGTAATTTCTACTTCGTTAATTGAATAAGGGCTACACATTAAATTTTGATAGCCTCAAACTATCATATGTGTCAGTCATTTCAAACACAAATGATGTTAATAGGAACTCTTTTAAATGTTGATTAGTGCTTTCGTTACTACGACTATCGACAAATAACAACCAAGCAAGGTAATTATCAAGATATTTCGTAGCCACACCTTTAAAGCGATTTATCCATTGTTTTAAACGAGAATGGAGACCATTGACGTTCTGGATGTGATATAAGCCCTTAATAACGTGTTTTCCATTATCAGATTTTATCCGATAATGCTCTAAACCTTTTTCTTTTGCATAGGTTTTATAGGCTCTCCACGCATCGGTTACAATCACATTCTCGTTTGAAAGTTTAGAACCAATCAAGGCATCGACTTTCGGTTTTACAATACGCCCCATACAGGCAACTTTGGAGATAGTTGATTTAGTTCGGTCTCTGGCAACGAGAACACAAACCTGTTCGTGGCTGATTCCTCTGAGCTTGGATTTACCGCCACGTTTGCGAGGTTTACGGTCAGCGATGCCACGTTGCCCCTTTTGAGAGTATAGGAAATAGGTCTCGTCAATTTCAACGATACCTTCAAAAATGTTCAACATCCATTTGTTTTAAAGCAGTCAGTAGTTTATGCCGCCAGTAAAAAAGCGTAACCCAAGTTACCCCAACGATGTCAGCCGATTTTCGTAGGGAATATCCTTTGAACATACAATCAACAAATGTAATCCATTCGTTACCTTTTCGTGTGCGATAAAGAACTGTATTAGTTGTATCTGTAAAGGTCTTTCTGCAACTTTTGCAACGATACCGTTGATGACCCTTAACTTTGCCGAACCGAACAACGTGTCCCTCATTTCATTGATTAACCGACCACCAGCCGAGGAAGAAGGGTCAACATAGCGTTTAACCCATTGATACACTTGTTCTTTTTGGGTGTGGTAATTTGTCTATATGCTTTAACAAGTTGCTAAACGCTTTGCTCACCTTGATAACCTCCCCGAATGTTTGTTCTTGTGTTGATTATATCAAGATTTGCGACAGGTATCAAATATCAACATTTACCTTAAACAGAGCCTTAAAAAAAGATGCTCTGTTTTTTTATAAGAGTCGTAATCTAAATTTAATTGTATGTCGAGACAAAGCTAATCAAGTGGAATTAGCGAAAATCTTTGTTATGATAAGAAAACAACATTGGAGAAAGGAGAATGAAAATGCAGTATATGAATGGGGAATGGCGTCATTCAGTCTCAGGGGAGTCTTATTCTGTCTATAATCCAGCTACAGGAGAAGTTATTGAACATGTAGCAAGAGGAGGAAGAGAAGACGGACATCTGGCGATCGATGCAGCAAGTAGTGCGCTACCTTTATGGGCGAAGAAAACAGCTAAAGAACGTTCTAACTATTTAAAAACGGTAGCAGATAAGCTCCGGGAAAAAACAGAGGAATTAGCAAGAATCATTACGACTGAAATGGGAAAACCGATTGCAGAATCAAAGGGTGAGATTAACTTAGCTGCTGATTATCTGGAATGGTATGCCGAAGAAGGAAAACGAATCTATGGTGATACGATTCCTGCTAGTTCTGAAACAAAGCGGATTATTGTATTAAGACAGCCGGTAGGTGTAGTTGGTGCGATTACACCATGGAATTTTCCAATTGCTATGCTTGCCAGAAAAATTGCTCCAGCACTGGCTGCAGGGTGTACGGTTGTTTTGAAACCAGCTGAATCGACTCCTTTAACAGCAATCGAGGTAATGAAGGTTTTTCATGAAGTCGGACTGCCAAAAGGAGTGTTGAATTTAGTCCACGGTGATGCAGCTTCCATTGGAGATGCGATGATGGAAAGACAAGAAGTAAGAAAAATAACCTTTACAGGATCAACAAAAGTTGGAAAAGAGCTAGCAGCAAAAGCGTCTGCAACGATGAAGAAGATTTCAATGGAGCTGGGTGGACATGCTCCTTTTATTATTTTCGAGGATGCTGATTTAGAAAAAGCAGCTGAAGGTGTTATTGCAAGTAAGTTCCGTAATGCAGGACAGACATGTATATGCACCAATCGCATTTATGCTCAGAAAACAATTGCAGAGCGTTTTGCTGATATCTTGGTAACAAAAATGAAGAAATTGGTTGTTGGAAATGGTCTGCAGCCGGAAGTAACAATTGGACCACTTATTAATGAAGCAGCTGTTGCGAAAACAGAGGATCATATTCAAGATTCTATTAATAAAGGGGCTCAAGTAGTATATGGAGGAAAAAAACCAGCAGGCGAAATGTTTGAAAAAGGTCATTTCTATGAACCGACGATTTTATTACATGCCACCCATGAGATGAAAATTGCGACAGAAGAAACATTCGGTCCGGTAGCGCCAATTTTTGAATTTGATACAGAAGAGGAAGCATTACGCTTAGCCAATGATACTTCCTATGGATTAGCAGCATATTTTTATACAAAAGATGTATCTCGAGTCTTTAGAATGTCTGAAGGACTTGAATATGGAATAATTGGTATCAATGATCCAGTACCTACTACTGCGCAAGCACCATTTGGCGGAGTAAAAGAATCTGGAGTGGGCCGTGAAGGTGGAAAATATGGATTAGAGGACTATTTAGAATATAAATTCCTTTCTTTAGAACTTGACATCTAAGTAGTTTACCTGGGTTTTACAATCTGCTATAAAAAATAGAGTAAGAAAATCTGACAAAATGAAAGAAAGTCGTACAAAGATATGGTATTATCCAATAAACAGAATATTCTCTTTTTTATACAAGTAGATTACGTTTTGCTTATGTGCTTGGAGCATTTGATAGGCAAAGGAATGACTCATTCGTTCTGCTATATCTATTGGGGGGTGATAATTATATTAGTTGATCAACTACCAAGAACACTAGGAGAATTGAAACAAAGCATCATGAGGGAAAACAATCTTGTAAATCAATTGATTTTTAAAGTTGGTCTAACCGAACAGCAGATTAGTCTAATGGATAATAAAATTATCATTATTGCTAAGCATAAGCGTATCCCTGTACTGGAAATTATCGAAAGTTCAAGTGATAGCCTAGCGGAGATCATTGATCGTCTACTAATTGACAAATACAAGGAGTTGCTTTTGCGTAACTTAGAGGAAAAACTACACTTTAACGTGCAGTTAATATTAAAGGATTATGATTCCATGAAAGAAATAAGTGGAACGATTATCGTCTTGGACAAGAAAATTGAATCCTATTTGGCTGGTTAAATGAACTCCTTACAAGAGAGCAGGAAAACCGTCAGAATTACACTGAGTTATAACACTCAGGAAATTCTGGCGGTTTTTTTATTGGGATTAGCAAGTTCAAGCAATGAAAATTAACGTGGTGTATTTAAAGAGAACAATATTCTTAATGGAAGGGAGCTCATTTATGTATAAACTAGAAGTTCGCCATACGAATAAGATTTTTAAAAAAGAAGGAAAGGAAGTAGTGGCCTTAAAAGATGCCAATTTGAAAATCACAGAAGGAAAATTTATCAGCTTAATTGGTCCAAGTGGATGTGGAAAATCGACATTATTTAATATTATTGCTGGTCTAATTAAACCAACAAGTGGTGAGATTCTCCTCGATGGCAAAAATATTGTCGGCAAAAATGGAAATGTAGGCTATATGCTTCAAAAAGATTTACTTCTACCGTGGAGAAGTATTTTACAAAATGTGATTTTAGGATTGGAAATCAAGGGGGTGAGTAGGAAAGAAGCAGTTGAACGAGCAATGCCGCTTCTTCAAAAATACGGGTTAGAGGGATTTGAACATCATTATCCAGATGAATTATCAGGCGGAATGAGACAAAGAGCTGCATTATTACGCACACTTTTATATGACCAAGATATTATTTTGCTCGATGAACCATTTGGTGCTCTAGATGCACAGACGCGTTTATTGATGCAAACATGGCTGCTCCAGATTTGGACTGATTTTAAGAAAACGATTCTGTTTGTGACCCATGATATCGATGAAGCGATATATTTGTCAGATGAAATCTATGTGTTATCTCCAAGACCTGGACGAATAAAAGAAAAGGTAGAGGTACATTTACCAAGACCAAGAAATGAAAATACGTTATTACAGCCAGCATTTATTGATTTGAAACAGCATTTATTTGCGTTATTAAAGGAAGAAGTTCTGCTAGAAAAATAAATGTAGGGTAGGAGGAATAAATATGCGCGACAATTCAGAGCAAATCATCTTCCAACAGGAGCTAAAATTGCAAGAGGTAGAAGCATTTCCCGTTATTATGGAGGATGAAGAGCTGAAGGAGAAAAGGAGAAAGCGAATAACTATTATTGGGCAGATTTTAATAGGGATCCTCTTTTTTGTGTTTTGGGAACTGCTGGCGAAGTGGGAAGTAATCGATTCTTATTATTGGAGTAGCCCGACGATTATATGGGAAACAGCCGTTATTGCCTTTACGGAAGGAACTTTATGGAGTGATCTCATATATACTTCAGGTGCTACTATTATCGGCTTTCTTTTAGGGACATTTTTTGGTGCATTGCTTGGATTATCCTTTTGGTGGTCTTATTTTTATGCAAAAATAGCCGAGCCTTATTTAGTTGCCTTTAATGCCATACCAAAACTAGCGTTAGCTCCTGTTTTAGTTATTCTTTTTGGGATTGGTTTTAGTTCAAAAGTGGTTTTAGCACTTATGATGACCGTTATTGTAACAGCGATAGCTGCACATAGTGGGGTAAAAAGTGTTGATGCTGATTTAGAAAAGATGCTCTTTTCCCTCGGAGCGAAAAAACATCATATTTTCATGAAAGTTGTTATTCCATCAGCAATGCCATGGATTGTCAGTAGCTTAAAAATCAATATTGCTTTAGCCTTAGCTGGGACAATTGTAGGTGAATTTATTAGTTCAAGACAAGGAATCGGCCGCATGATTTTATATGCTGGCCAGATTATGAATATAAATTTAGTTTGGGTAGGAGTTGTTGTTTTATCTATATTATCTGTACTTATGTATGGAGGCACCGTTTGGTTAGAAAAACGCTTATTGAGAGGAAATCGAATTAGAGAATAAATGCTATTAGCTTTATCAAATGTATATAAAAAGTGTGCATATAGGGGGAGAGTTCACATGAAAAAGAGTGGTCACTTTAAAGTTGGAGTTTATCTGTTACTTCTTTTAATGATTTTGAGTGGATGTTCGTCAACCAAAGGAGCAAGTGAAGAAAAATCGTCTGGAAATGGAACAAAGAAGCTTGTCATTGCAGAGCCGGTTCACTTAATAGGCTACTTGCCTTTATATGCAGCGATTCGAGAAGGTTTTTTTGAGGAAGAGGGGCTTGAGGTCGAAGTAATTACAGCAACAGGTGGCGCTCATGTTACTTCTGTAGTTAGTGGTGATGCCTGGGGAAATATCGGTGGTCCAGAATCGAATCAAATGGCAAACACAGGGAACTCTGATCCAATTGTTTCGGTAGTAAATGTCGTAAATCGAGCCAATGTATATTTAATGGCGGATACAGATCAAACAATAGCAAATACTAGTAAGGAGGGCCTTGCTGACTATTTAAAAGGGAAAACAATTGCAGCGGGACGTTTCGGAGGAAGCCCCAATTTACTAACTCGATGGTTAATAATGGATGTAGGATTAGATCCTGAAAAAGACGTCAAACTAGAAGAACCAGCAGATGCAAGTGCTGTCGTTTCATTAGTAGAATCAGGGCAAGCAGATATAGCAAATGGAGCAGAACCCCAGATTACAGAAGGAATAAATAAGGGAGTCTGGGCTGAACCATTTTACAGCTTTGCCAGTCTCGGCGATTATCCCTATTCTGTATTAAGTGTAAAAAAGTCGACAATAGAAGAACAACCAGAGACGGTAAAAAGCTTTGTAAGAGCTGTGATGAAAGGACTAAAGGCGATAGATGAGGATCATGAGTTAGCAATGGAAATTTTAAAACAGGAATTTCCTTCTACTACAGAAGAAAGCTTGAAGGCGTCACTTGATCGAGCATATGCAGATAGCCTTTGGAGTAAAGATGGATTTATTTCCGAAGAAGCCCTTGCAAAACCAATGGAGGTTGTCGAAAAAACAGGCGTTTATACAAATGGATATAGCTATGATGAATTAATTGACATGCAATTTGTGGAGGAGCTTTCTAAATAACTGGTAATCATTTTTGAAAAGAAGGCATATGGAATGAGGTAAAAATCACGAAAATGAAATTGTCTGGAAAGGATGAAATGGATGAATCAGCTGGAATGGGATCCTAAACATAGTGCTCTACTAATTGTTGATGTTCAGAATGATTATTGTCATAAAGAAGGAAGTTTAGCTAAACAGGATTTGGATGTATCTATGGTGGATGAAATGATGCCAAATCTGAAAAGCATGATTACTTCCATGAAAGAAATAAATGTCCCCATTATTTATATTCAAACCATCCATGAGGATAGTACCGATTCAGAAACGTGGATTAAACGATTAAAAGGAAAAAATCAGAAGAACCTTTGCAGAAAGGATACGTGGGGAGCAGAATTTTATCAATTAGAACCAGAGAATAAAGATGTAATCGTGATAAAACATAGATATAGTGCATTTATTAATACAAGATTGGATTCCGTATTGAGAGCTTTGAAAATCCAAACTCTTTTAATGGCAGGTGTTAGTACAAATATTTGTGTGGAATCAACAGCAAGAGACGGCTTTATGCTTGATTATGATGTTATTTTCTTATCTGATTGTACTGCCGCCTTCTCAAAAGAGGCACATGATATGACTTTGCAAACAATCAATCAATTCTTTGGAACAGTTGCTACAAGTAAAGAAGTTGTTAAATCTATTCATGCTTTACCAGTAGGAAGCGAATGATTTTATTGTGAATGGATGGAGTGGAATAGACTTGATTTCTGCCGAAAGTGGGTGAAGGCAAGAAGCTCCCATTCCTCCCATAGGAATATTGTAGATTTAGCGGTATGAAAGGATATTACCAACTATGAGAGAATAGTTGAACGTCATATTATAGAGAACACAGATGTTCACCATCATAAAGGATGATTCGAATGGTAAAAAACAAAGTAACTTATTTCGAGGCTAGGGATGGCACCAAAGCGGAGGACCATAAATTCCAATCCATACTTTTATTGATATCTGTCTGTACTGGGGCATTTTTGTCCCATTTTTCTGCTGGATTTGTCAATATTGCCTTAACAGATATATCAATAGACTTTTCTGCAAAGCTTTCCGTTACACAATGGATTGTCAATGGCTACCTTCTATCGATTATGTTATTTTTACCTCTAATGGGGAAACTAGCTGATCAGTTTGGCAAGAAACGTATACATAATCTTGGTTATCTTATTTTTGCAGTGGGAGCATGTGGAGCAGCTCTATCTTTCAATATTCCTCTGTTAATTATTGCAAGAGTAATCCAAGGCAGTGGTGCTGCTATGCTCCAAGCAGTTAATATGGCGATTGTTACAGATGCTTATCCAGAAAAACATCGTGGAAAGGCGCTTGGGATTATTAGTACCTCTGTTGGGATTGGTGCATTATTAGGTCCATCTGTTGGTGGTTTTTTCATTGAAGCTTTTTCGTGGCATAGCTTATTTTGGACTGTGGTGCCAATAAGTATTGGGGCATATTTTTTAGCGCAAAAATTTGTTCCAATGGATCGAAGCTTTGAAAATTCTAGCTTTGATTACAAAGGAAGCATCTATTTTGGTGTGGGAATCGTAACTTTTGTTTTTGTACTTAATTCGATTGGAGAAGGCGTTTATAAGGTATATTTATTAGTAATAGCTTGTGTCAGTGTTGCCTGTTTTCTTTTCTTTTTTTTCCATAGCAAGAAAGAAGAGTACCCATTTATACAGCCATCGATTTTTTCATCTCCGATTGTTAAAGCAGGTGGATTAATATTAATGGCAAGCTATTGTGCTGCATTTGCTTCCACTGTTATTTTGCCATTTTATTTAAGGGGTGTTTTGGGATTTTCTGCCGAGCAATCGGGGCTATTATTGATGTGCTATCCTTTGTTTCTTGCTGTTCTTGGACCAATCAGTGGATCTTTATCAGACAAGTTTGGAGGAGCAAAGGTAGTAGTTGTCGGCTTAGGACTGTTGTGTATTACGATGCTAGGTTTAAGCTTTTTATCTCCTGGGACATCTTTATCCACTTTAATTATTTTGCTTAGCTTATTAGGCTTTTCTATGGGGATTTTAACCTCACCTAATTACAGTATTATGATGCTATATGTGCCCCTGCAATATTTAGGAATGATGAGCAGTACGATTGCTTTGCTTAGAAATATAGGAATGGTAATCGGAACAGCACTTGCGATTACCTTTATGAATACATGGTTAGACGGAACGATAACCGATTGGATGAATGATACTAGGCGCTCAGAATTTGAGGCAGTGATGTTAGGATTTCATTATTTATTTTTACTTTTATTTATTCTTCTAGTGTTGATTGGTATTTATTTTCTTTATTCGGTATTTCGAAGAAAAGAACGAGATGCAGAGGGAATTTTTTAAAGACTTGTTTGTGTAAAGCTGTTTTTTTTATTTATGCTTCAATAAATAAATATTATTAGATAAACGCATCGAGATATCAGCCAAAAAGAAGTTATATTAGTGAAATATATGGAGATAGGAGTCAAAAAGAAGTTAAATCAGTGAAATATATGGAGATAGGAGTCAAAAAGAAGTTAAATCAGCCAACCCAATCGAGATATCAGCCAAAATCAAAGTATATCAGCCAACCCAATCGGGATATCAGCCAAAATCAAAGTATATCAGCCAACCCAATCGAGATATCAGCCAAAATCAAAGTAAATCAGCCAACCCAATCGAGATATCAGCCAAAATCAAAGTATATCAGCCAACCCAATCGGGATATCAGCCAAAATCAAAGTATATCAGCCAACCGCATCGGGATATCAGCCAAAATCAAAATATATCAGCCAACCCAATCGGGATATCAGCCAAAATCAAAGTAAATCAGCCAACCCAATCGGGATATCAGCCAAAATCAAAGTATATCAGCCAACCCAATCGGGATATCAGCCAAAATCAAAGTATATCAGCCAACCCAATCGAGATATCAGCCAAAATCAAAATATATCAGCCAACCCAATCGGGATATCAGCCAAAATCAAAATATATCAGCCAACCCAATCGGGATATCAGCCAAAATCAAAATATATCAGCCAACCCAATCGAGATATCAGCCAAAATCAAAGTATATCAGCCAACCCAATCGGGATATCAGCCAAAATCAAAATATATCAGCCAACCCAATCGGGATATCAGCCAAAATCAAGTTAAATCAGCCAACCCAATCGAGTTAAATTTCTCACACCAAAAAAAAGAGTATAGAACAATCACCCAGATTATTCTATACTCTCCTTAACATTAAAATTTAAATTTCTTCTTTTTGATTAAACTGGGACACAATTTCCATTAATTCTTCTGCCATACTGGATAAGGATTCAGCAGAAGCTTTAATTTCTTCCATAGATGCCATTTGTTCTTCTGTAGAGGCAGCGACTTCTTCTGTACTGCTCCCGTTTTCTTTAGAAAGAAGGGCAATCTCATTAGCAACCCTTACGACGTCTTTGTTCTGTGTCGTGATCGTAGCCACCGTTTGGGCAACTTCTTCTATGGCTGGAGCTACTTTTTGCGTGTTTGTTACAATCGTGGAGAAGGATTCAACAGTATTTGTTGATATACTTACTCCTGTCTTCGCTCGATCTAATGTCTCGTTTAACATCGTGACTGCTTCTGATGTATCTTGTTGAATTCCCTGTAAGGATTGCGAAATATCTTGTGTGGAAGCTTGTGACTGCTCCGCTAATTTCCGCACTTCATCTGCTACAACAGCAAATCCTTTTCCGTTTTCTCCTGCTCTAGCCGCCTCGATTGCTGCATTCAACGCTAACAGATTAGTTTGATTAGCGATATTGCTTATTAATTCAATCATTTTTCCAATTTCATTTGAACGATCCGCTAGGGAAGCAATAATCGAATTGGAACGCTGAACAGAATCATAAATGAACTCCATTTGCGTTAAATTATCATGAATTTGCTTTGTCCCCTGTTCTGCATTCGTAAAGGCAACTTGCGATAATGAAGAGACGTAATGGGAACGGTCTTTTATCGCCTCTACTCCACTTAAGATTGAATCCAAGGCAAGGGCATTATCAGAAATTTTCCCAAGTGTATGCTCATTGCTCTCAGCAATCGACTGAATGGAAGAGGCTATCGTAGTAGAGGCATTGCTTGATTGTTCTGCACTTGCATGTAATTGTTCAGCTGATGCTGCTACCATATTTGAGCTCTCCGACATATTAGAAATCATTTTTGATAAATTGTCTTTCATTTGTTCAAAAGCTTCATTTAAATGATAAATTTCATCTTTGGCTTTAATAGAGAATTTAGCTGTATGTAAATCTCCTTTTGCAACCTTCTGCATATTTGTTTGTAATTTTTGAATCGGTTTCGTAATAAGAGAAGATTGAATGAAACCAATCGTCAATGAGATAGCAGTTACTATTGCACTAAAAATTACAACAAGAAACATTCTTTGTTCAGACTCTCTCTGGGCATTTTCAATTTCTGGCTTCAAAATATCATTTGTAAGCAAATTATTTAAAATATCAGCCTGATCCGACAAAGTATCTGATAGAGCAGTAACCTCATCTAAAGCAGATTGAGAAGGGCTATTGCTGTTCATCAGTGCGTTTCCTTTATGTGTAAGTTCTTTGTTTAAAGCCGCTAATTCCGTTAATCGTTTTTCTATATCTCCGTCAGCGGAAATTTCTACCCCCTTGTCAACAAAGGTATTGATATTACTGCTAGCACCATTGAATCTGTTTTTGAAACTAGGCGTAGAGTAGACAAAATACCCCCTTAAGTAGGAGATTTGTCTCGCTGCATTCGTTTTAATTTGTTCTGAAATAGAGCGCAGTTCTGTAACTGTTTCGATTAGGTAATCATATGTTTCTACTGTTTCCTTTGTACTTTTATAAGAATAATAAGACAGTATGATAAATAAAATGGAAACAATCAAAAAACTTACAGATAATTTATGTTTAATGGATATTCTCATTCTATTCTCCTTTCTTTTGATAAAACATTTTTGTTAAGGTGCTTTAATTAGCTCCCAAACATAGGTACATCGAATTATATCGGCGGAAATTTCCTTGTTTGTAGTAGAAAGGTAAAAGTCGGAATTAAAAGAAAAGTGGTAATTATTGAAAATAATGGTGCAAGTTCATAGATATAGAAACAAAGGAATGATTTAAGAAGAAGGAGGGTATATAGTAATATCACAACAGATAGAGAGGTGTGCATACATGGCTAATCCAGATATTACAATGTATTATTTTGAACAAAATAGGTATATACCTAACCACCCATATTTACCAGCACTTCATTACAAGAAGGCAATGGAAAATAAGGAAGAAAATATCGAAAAAGTTTTTCATTATAATAATTGGAAAAATAGTTGGACGAATGGAGTTTTTCCATATCATCATTATCATAGTAATGCACATGAAGTTCTTGGGATTAAAAAAGGCTCTGCTTTACTACAAATAGGAGGGGAAGGAGGCTCTAAGCTTATTGTAAAGAGTGGAGATATCTTGCTACTTCCAGCTGGAACTGGTCATAAGAAATTATCAGCTTCACCAGATTTTCAAGTCATCGGTGCCTATCCCAGTGGGGAAGATTATAATATCAAAAAAGATGTAGAGGAAGATTTAAACGGTGTACAAGAGGAAATAGAAAACGCAATTTTTCCTGAAGCGGATCCAGTCTATGGGGAAAGTGGTCCACTTGCAAAGATGTGGAGACAAAAATAATTAGCATAAAATGTTGATGGGACCCTTAGTAATGTGAGTATTAAGACCTAATCAGGGAGGAGGGTTCCACAATGATGGGTTTTAAAAAATCTTTACTTATATACATATTTTAGGTAATGTAAAGATAGATAGTTACATTAATTTAAAGGTGGGAGAACAGCGACAATGGTTTATAAACAAATCGTAGAAAAATGGACAAGTTTTGCAGGATTAGAAGCTAACTTAAAAGCGCAACTAACAGAATTACAAACATCTGATAAGTTGCTGGAGGACAGTTTTTATAAGCACCTAGAATTCGGTACTGGTGGTATGCGTGGAGAATTAGGGCCTGGTATTAATCGCATGAATATCTATACTGTTCGTAAGGCAGCTGAAGGATTAGGGAAATACATAGTAGAACAAGGGGAAGAAGCGATGAATCGTGGGGTAGCTGTTGCATATGATTCCCGTCATCAGTCTCCAGAATTTGCATTAGAAGTTGCGAAAGTAGTCGGTAAGCTTGGAATTAAGTCCTATGTATTTGAAGAGCTTCGTCCTACACCTGCATTATCTTTTGCTGTAAGATACTTAAATACATTCGCGGGAGTAGTGATTACCGCTAGTCACAATCCTCCTGAGTACAATGGATTTAAAGCTTACGGAGAAGATGGTGGACAACTTCCTCCTGAGGCTGCAGATATCATTATTAAATATGTAAATGCAGTCGAAGACGAGCTAACGATAGAGGTTTTAGAAGAAAAAGAACTATTAGAAAAAGGCCTATTAACATATATTGGTGCAGATGTGGATGCTGCCTATGTTGAACAATTAAAAACGATCCAATTAAATCGTTTGCCAGAAGCAAAAGATTTAAAAATTGTCTTTACTCCACTACATGGTACAGGAAACAAGCCAGTTCGTGCAGGATTAGAAGCATTTGGATTTGAAAATGTAACAGTCGTAAAAGAACAAGAATTACCTGATTCTAACTTTTCTACAGTAAAATCGCCAAACCCAGAAGAGCATGCAGCTTTTGAAATTGCGATTCGTTATGGAAAAGAAATCGATGCAGATGTTCTCCTTGCTACAGATCCAGATGCAGATAGACTAGGGGTTGCTGTGAAGGATTTAAGTGGCGAATACGACGTTCTTACAGGAAATCAATTAGGTGCATTAATGCTAGAATACTTATTATCCGAGAAAAAAGCGAAAGGGATCCTGCCAGAAAATGGTGTGGTTATTAAAACAATCGTTACCTCTGAGATTGGCCGCACGATTGCTAAGTCCTATGGCATTCCAACAATCGATACATTAACAGGATTCAAATTT
Organism: Niallia alba; assembly: GCF_012933555.1. GTDB lineage: Bacteria > Bacillota > Bacilli > Bacillales > Cytobacillaceae > Niallia > Niallia alba. The sequence goes on along the minus strand of NZ_JABBPK010000001.1, from coordinate 4,235,526 downwards.
ATTGGCGAAAAAATTCAAGAATTTGAACAAACACATGAGCATACTTTCCTTTTCGGATATGAAGAAAGCTATGGCTATTTAATCGGTGATTTTGTTCGTGATAAAGACGCTGTTCAATCTGCTATTTTTGCGGCAGAGGTTGCTGCTTATTATAAAGCAAAAGGCTTAACGCTTTATGAAGGATTACTAGAAATTTTTGAAAAGTATGGCTTCTATCAAGAAGGTTTAGAGTCATTAACGTTAAAAGGAAAAGATGGAGCAGAACAAATAGCTTATATTATGGATACATTCCGTAAGGCTCCAATCAAAGAAATAAATGGCTTAAATGTAGTTGCAGTAGAAGACTATTTAACAAGTCAACGTCAAGAAGGTCTAACAGAAACATTGATTGATTTACCTAAATCCAATGTGATCAAATACTATTTAGAAGACGGTTCTTGGTTCTGCTTGCGCCCATCTGGAACTGAACCAAAGGCAAAGTTCTACTTTAGTGTGAATAGCCCTTCCTTAGAAGAAAGTTCTAGTAAACTAGAAGCATTGAAGACAGGCGTAATGGAGCAAGTGAACGCTGTAATCGATGGATATAACAAATAATTCATCAGATTAATAATAAAAAACTCCTTCAAGGAATGTGTTAGTAAAGAGAAGTCATTCTCAGTCTAGACATTCTGAAGGAGTTTTTTATTGGAAAAATTTAAAAATGCAAAAATTGAGTTTTAGAGCGTTTTATTGCCCTAAAGTTCAAAAATCGCCTAGACGAAACTTAAGTTTTCTATATGTAAACACTCCCCAAAATTGAATTTTTGACATTTTCCATTTGCTGAAATTCATAGTATGATTTTACTAATTTAGTAGAGAAAGGAGGGAAAAGATGATTAATCAAGTTACTTTAGTCGGGCGACTAACGAAAGATCCAGAATTGCGAGTAACACAAGAGGGTACATCTATCGTCCATGTTATTGTCGCAGTTAATAGAAACTATAAAAATCAAGCTGGTAACTACGAGGCTGATTTTGTCCAGTGCATATTTTGGAATAAAGTAGCAGAAAATACAGCACAGTATTGTCATAAGGGATCTTTAGTAGGAATCGTTGGAAGAATTCAGACAAGAAATTATGAAAATCAGGAGCAAAAAAAAGTTTATGTGACCGAAGTTATTGCAGAATCTGTTCGTTTCTTGGACCCGAAAAAAGTGGAACAAACCATTCCATAAAGGAGGAAAAAATTGTGAATAATGTGCCAGATGTAATGGTTACATTAATTAAAATGCAGGCAAAGACAAATGAAAAATTAGAGCAATGCAATGTAAGAATCAAACAATTAGAACATATTATTTACACCGAAAAAATCACTCGTACTTCCTCAGCATCTTAAGACTTTCATTCTATACACTACTCACACTATTATCTTTTCGTTTCAAAACTCCTCTTTGAAACAATCAATCTTTATTAGAAAGAATCAATACACACTCCGATTATATTCCCCATTATTTAAGTGCCTTTGTGGCACTTTTTTGTTTGCTGGTAGTTCAATAATAAATACGGAAAATTCTAGTAAGGATTTAAGGGGAAGGATAATACAGAAGGTTATCAACGTAGAGAAGAGAAAGAAAAAACATCCTTAATAAAGAAATTTCCTATTAAGGATGAATCGCTATAATTATCGAATATTCTGATATTTTACCAATCGACTTTTTCTAGTATTGTTAGTACAGCCCGAACTTCTTCTTGCGTAAAGCCTTGTTCTTTTGCCTCCATTATGAGCGATATCCATTCATTGTCCAAATTACTTTCTTTTGAAACTTTGGTGGGAAACAAATTAATCATGATAATTAACCTCCTTATAGAATATAAGGTGGCCCAGCCATCATAGTATAAATCTACCTTAGACCTGAAGCTTTGCGTCCCACCTTTTCAGATGGTTTGCCTTTATCTGATAATTGTACTATTTAAATTTTATCACTATTGTTCAAAAGTTAACAACTTTTTCATAAACAATGTTTCGACATATTCCAACATATCTATAGTAATTAATTATTCGGAAAGCAAATATAGTCGGCAGAAGCAAAAGAGTTAGGACAAGTCCGCAGTATTCTACTGCTTTTAGAGTAACTATTTCTAGCTCGAATTGTTTCTAGCAGACAATTTTTATATAATAGAAAGGGGCTTTTTTAAAATTTTTTCATTAGGGGATACATAATGGATAAGAAATGGTTAGGAAATGTAAAAGTAAATATTTTAAGCTCGAAGGAAGCTATTACTTATATAAAAGAAAAACTAGCGAAGAAAATAGCTTCGGATATTTTTTTCCTAAATGATCATGGATACAATATTGCGCAAAAGGATTCAGCATATCTTGACATACTGAATAATGCTGATTTGTTGTTAAATGATGGAATCGGTATCGAAATGGGAGCAAAGTTTTTTGGATTTTCTTTTAAAGAGAATTTAAATGGCACTGATTTAATTCCAGCATTATTTCAATCTTTAAACGAAGAGAAGGGTAACCAATATCGTGTCTTTCTTTTAGGAGCGAAACCTGGTGTTGCCCAAAAGGCACAAGAACGCCTTCAAGAAAAATATAATAATATCCTTTTTGTAGGCTGTCAGGATGGATATTTTCCGAAAGAAACCACAGAAAATATAATTGAAGAAATTAATAAGAGTAAAGCAGATATCCTTTTAGTAGGATTTGGAATGCCGCTACAAGAACAGTGGATTAAGGAACATCGATCAAAGCTTGAGAGCACGATTACAATGGCTGTAGGTGCTTTTATCGACTTTTCTTCCGGTGAAGTTACAAGAGCTCCTAAAATTTTTCGCGACCTTCGTCTCGAATGGCTATATCGAATGGGAAAAGAGCCGAGAAGATTATGGAAACGAAATTTCGTGGGGCATTTCGCTTTTTTCTATTCTATTTATAAGCAAAGAAAAACAGAGAAAAATACCTGATAAGGAAAACTCCTTGTCAGGTATTTTTTCTCTGTTAATTAGCTGTTCGCTTTTTCCTTTTTTGTACTAGAAATACAATTGCCCCAATTAGCAGGAGACTTAACCCAATTAAAAGAAGGTTATAAGTACCTGTAGCAGTATTAGGAAGTGATTCTCCTTTTCCTTTGTTTGGATTACTTGATGATTCTGTGACTTGCTTTGAATCCTCCGAGCCTGGTGTTTTAACATCGTTACCACCAGAAGCAGGCGGTGGTGTTTCCGAATCTGTTTCTCCAGAAGTAGGTGGTGTTTCTGGTTCAGTAGGCTGAGTTGGCTCTTTCTCATCAGCATCGACTAATAGAATAGTTCCACCGTCTTCTCTAGAAGGAAGGCTTATCGTAATTTTATTTTCACTAATAGGATATGTCTTTCCAGAATATAAATCTACTGCTTCCTTAGCAAATGGAACTTCAAAAGTTACTTCATTTGCTGTTTCTTTCGTATTTAATCCCACAAAAACTTGCTGATTGGAGTATTCACGTTTAAATACAGAATAACCTTCTTCATCACTCCCCGTTACTTGAGCACGAGTTCCTTTTGAAAATACGCTGGAGTATTCTTTTCTAGCATTTAATAGTTTTGTATAGTGTGATAGGACATCATTGTTTTGTGTTAAATTCCAATCAATACTATAACGGTTATCATAGTAAGGGTAATTATTTGCTCCTGACAGTCCAAGCTCTTCTCCATAGTAAATGACAGGTTGACCTTTGGAAGTAATTTGGAGAGCTGCTGCAAGTTTAAGCTTTCCTATGTCACCACCAACAGATTCTAAAAATCCATCTTCATCATGACTACCTAAAAATTGGCCTAATGTTCCTGTATTTGAAAGCTTATTATTTCTTTCCTCTAATGCAAGTTGGACACGCTCTATATCGCCATTTGCAAAATCACGTGCTAAATATTTGAAATCGAAATCTAATAAGGAATCCATCATGCCACTATTTAAATAGCCTTGATCATCATTTACCTGTGCTCCCCAAGCTTCTCCAATTAATTTAAAGCTTGGCATAATTTTTGATAATTCATTTTTGAAGCTCATCCATGTTGTATTTTCAACGTGCTTGACTGTATCGACACGGAAGTAATCGATCGTGTTGCCTTTCGCTGTTTTTGATTTTTCAATCCAGCTAGTTTGCCAATCTACAATTTGTTTTCGTACTTCTGGATTTTCGGTTAAGAAATCAGGTAGTCCAGATAGTTCCCCTTGTACAGTATCTGTGCCACCATCACGGAACATTCCAGCAAAACGATTTCGATCTTCCGATGTAGGGAAGTTGGCGATTTTTCCATCATTTACTGCATCACTTGCTTTTAAACCATAGCCGGCATGGTTTACGACAACATCAACCATAATTTTTATCCCACGATCATGGGCTGCATCAATTAGCTCATGAAAATCTTCCATTGATCCAAAATGAGGATTTAACTTTTCAAAATTACTAGCCCAATATCCATGGTACGCATAATAAGGGGTTTCTGGCTCTTCATTGCGAACATCGTACTGGATATTTTCTACTATAGGATTAATCCATATTGTATTGATTCCAAGGTTTTCGAGGTAATCTAACTTTTTCGTTATGCCCTTAAAGTCTCCACCGTGATAGGTTCCAGGTTTACTCGTATCATAGCCAATACCGTACGGATCATTGTTGGATGTATCTCCATCAAAGAATCGATCGGTAAGCATAAAGTATATTCTTGCCTCATCCCAGTCAAAATCATCTTTTCCTACTGAGTGTCTTGCTTTAACGGTGATTTCTGCTTTTTCTGTATGAGTGTTGCCATACTGATCGATAATATATACTGGAATTTCTTTTGGTCCAGTAGTTGTATTTTGGTCAATAGCAATGGTTAGTTCCTTTAATTGTGGATCAATCGCTACTTTTTCTTTTCCACCAATTGTTCGTAAATCAGCATAAACTTCTCTAATAGCTGTATTCTTGGTTGTTTTCCAATCAACCGTTAGTACTGCATTGTCGTTATAAGTAGCTTCTTTTGGATGGATATTCGCAAGTATATTTAAATCTGCTTTTTCATAAGCGAGAAGGGACTTTCCATCGACTGTATTGTAAGGATCAGTAACCTCTGTTTCTATCCCATCAATTGTGACAAAGAATGAATAAGAATGCGTTCCTTCTGGAATATTTTCTATCGTATAGGAAAAACGTTCATTCTTTGTTTCATTCGCCATCTTATAACGTTTTCCATTGTATTGAAGTTCTACTTGCTCGATTTTGTCCATTTCATTTTTAGCAAATAAATCTTTGTCTCTGTAGTAGAATGTGGCATTTCCGTTTTCCAAAACAGGACCAGTAACTTCAGGGACAATATAAAGATCCTCTTGACCACTAGTTACATAAACCTTCGTTATTAAATCTGTTTTATTTAGAGAAATGTAACGGTCTCCATTACCTTCTTTAATAGCAGTATCCCAATTCTCACCCTTTCGTAAAATAAATCCAACGTTTTGCGTTTCTTCACTTACATTAATCGTTGCAGTCGCCATGCCGTGGAGATTTTGATCGAAATCGATTTGATCATCTTTTACACCAGTTCCCCAAACCCATATATGCCAATCCTTGTAATCTGAATCAGGTCGATCATACATAAATTGGATATGTCGCCGTTCATAGTTGCCTCCCTTTAACTTATCAATGGCTTTAATAGCTTCTTCTTTCGAGTAAAAAACAGTTTCTAATCCTTCAATTACCCATGCTTCAGTATCTTGTTTGCCATCAGCAACAACAATTGTATTTTGCGCATCTTGTGCTTCCCAGTTTCCTTTGCGGGGGATAATGGTTATCTCGTTTTCTGGAAAAGAATAAGTTCCACTTATAAACGTATAATCATTTGTAACATTCTTCGTAAAAGGAAAGCCATTATCAGGTACGCCACTGTTAAAAATCCATAAATCCCATTTCGTATAGTCTTCATCGAAACGGTAATAGTTTATATTGTACGTATACATGCTTCCAACAATCTCGATTTTCTTTTCTGCTTTTTCCCCATCTTTTTCAGCAAGAAGGGTAAAGGATTCATTTGCTTTTGCATTGTCATGCACTTTTAGTAGTCCATCAACAAGCTCGATACCTTCAACTTTGTCTTTCAGTGACCAAGTTAGCTGCGTTTCCTTTTGCACACTGCCATCTTTGTTTACTAGTGTTGCTTCTAATGGATAGGCTTTATTTTTTTCAACTTTTACAGGAATTAAATCAAGATTTAAGCCGGGAACAACGAAGGTACTGTTTCCATTTTCTATCTTTTCATTGGCTGGATCTGTTATCCATTCATTGTCCACGATAAACTTATATTGATAGACACCTGCTGCGAGATTCGGAACGGTAAGCGACCATCGATTATCAGCATCCTGTTCCATTGATAATGCTCCATTTTGCCAATCCGTAAAGCTTCCTGCCACTTTAACTTCCTTTGCAGCTGCATTATCATAGAAAAACTGCACGGACTTATCAGCAGTAAGGATAGGGGAATCTAGTAAACTATCTGCTTGTGCTTTTTTACTTGGAAGATAGCCTCCAAAGCTGCTGAAAATAAGAAGAAAAATTAAACATAGTGCGAGATAAGGATGTTTTTTCGTTTTCAAAAAACATTCTCCTTTCCATTTTTTTATGAGAAACAGAATGACTTCTGTTGCTACCTATGTATTGTTTCCAAGAAAACGATTGCGCTAAGAAAATAAAGGTATTTATCGAGAAAGTGAAGTCATGATGAAAAGGTTTGTGAAAACGTTTGCGCAAAATAGCAAAAAAAGAAGATGGTTGAATTTAATTGTTGAAAACGTTTTCTGCTGATTCTTTTTAAAGATACTATGTTTTTCGGTTTTTGACAATAGTTGTATGAGTAAAATGTTTGTGGGAGATGTTGTACCCTGTTTCTCAATGGATGGGGCGTAGATCCATCCATTGAGAAACAGGTCACCAAACGGAAGTGCGGTAGATGGAAAATAAAATCAAATGAAAAAAGGACTCTCTTCTTGTATAGTAAAGTCTGCGAAAACCACAAATACAAGGAAGAGGAGTCCTATGAAAAAAGATACCATACAATTACCCACATTAAAAGAACTGGAAAAAGATTTATTTGTTATGCTTCAAAAGACATTTGGTGAAGTTCTCACGAAGCAACTCGAAGAAATGGATCAACAGATTGCAGAAAATAGAGATAAAAAGAGATTTTACCTTCAGGATAAGCGAGCCGTAGAGATGGATACTTCATTCGGTTCTATTATCATCAATCGGAATTACTATAGGGACAGGGAAAAGGGTGGATACGTTTATCTCCTTGATCACTATTTAGAGTTTGAGGGGTCAAAAGGTTTCAGTCCCCTAGTTGAAACGATGGCAATGGAAATGGCAGTTCAAGGTACATCCTATCGTCATGCTTCCTCCATGATTGAGAAACTTCTAGGTTACAAAGTAATCAGCCATGAGACTATTCGTCAACACCTTCTACAAACAGAAGTTACTTTCGTCAAGCCGACCGACCAATTGAGGAAAGTGCTCTTTGTAGAAGTAGACGGACTATATGTGAAAAGGCAACGTGGAAAACGACGTGGGCGGGAAGAAAAGATTGCTTCCGTACATGAGGGCTGGATAGTCAACGGGAAACGAACATCCTTAATCGCAAAACGTCACTATGTCCACAAAGGTAAAGAAGCGTTCTGGGAAGGATTTGAGCAGTTCTTAATAGATAATTACAACTACAATCCGAGTGAACATCACCTCGTAATTAATGGGGATGGAGCCCAGTGGATTACGGCTTGTCAGGATCACTATAAGAATGCATTCTTTGTCATCGACCGATTCCATGTAGCTCGTGAGGTTAAAACGCTTTTCAAAGGCCATAAGAGATATAGAGTCATTCGTAAGAAACTGGCTCAATATGATGCGAAAGGATTCCTAGTGGAACTTAATAGTGCAGTTGGTACTCTTGAAAACGAAAAGAAAGAAGAACGGTTAGAAGAGTTCATACAACAGCTGTCAAAATATCCTCAGGCCCTTGGAGATTATCGCGAATGGTTGAAGGAAAAAGACATAGACACAAGCCACTATCGTCCAATGGGAAGTGCGGAAGGAACGATGAGTGTATTCGCTAAACGGCTTAAAAACGGCCGCAGCTGGTGCGATAAAGGAATACAAGCATTTATTGACTTTATGGTTGGTATGAAGGATGAATTAGAAATCAAGACGATTTTAGGACGAATTAACCCTAACGATCAAACCGCTTCTGTTTCTCAGCCAAAATATTATGTGGAAAAGTTAAAGAGTTCAGTCGGAGAGCTAACAAGAAATAATTTATCATATTTAAATCGGCAAAAAGGAAAGCCGATATACCATGCTTTACAAGCCTTACGAGGTTTTTAAAAAATGAAGGAAATGAACAAAAACAAAACTAAATTGTTTAGATAACGCTTTCATTTAGGTGGGAAATATAACTAAATAAGAGGGGAGTTTTTCTATCCAAAAAAAACTCCCACAAAAACTTGACTCAATCACAATAGTTTTTGTAGTTTTTAATATGAGAAAAAGTGATATAATGACTAGATTATTTTAATTTTTATCTGACAGAGTAAGGTATCAATATAGGTTTTTCTTTTTAAGTTATTATATTAAACTTCTTATAAGAATAATAAATGTAAAAGATGTGATAAAATAGGAAAGAATTTAAATTGTAATTTAAAGGAGAATTATTCTTATGATTTTAGTAGTAGGTGGAGCTGGCTATATTGGTAGCCATCTAGTCAAAGAATTAGTGGAAAAGGAAGAAGTGGTAGTACTAGATAATCTTGCTACCGGACATGAGGAAGCTGTTGATTCTCGTGCAGTTTTCGTAAAAGGTGATTTAGGAAATGTGGAGGACTTAGAATCCATTTTTTCGAAGTATCCAATTAAAGCAGTCATGCATTTTGCTGCTTTTAGTCTAGTAGGTGAATCTGTTCAAGATCCGTATAAGTATTATGAGAATAATGTTGCTAATACATTAACATTATTAAATGTCATGTTAAAACATAATGTTAAAAACTTTATATTCTCATCTACTGCGGCTACATATGGAATTCCGAAGGAGGAAATAATTGTAGAAAAATCAGAAACTTCCCCTATTAATCCGTATGGAAGATCAAAATTAATGGTAGAACAAATTTTAGCTGATTTTCATGCAGCTTATGGACTTAATTATGTAGTATTACGTTATTTCAATGCCGCAGGTGCTCATGTATCAGGCGAAATCGGCGAAAATCATGATCCGGAAACACATTTAATTCCGATTATCTTACAGCAATTATTGGGAGAAAGAGAGTCTATCTCTGTCTTTGGTACAGATTATCCAACAGAAGATGGGACTTGTATTCGCGATTATATCCATGTAACAGATTTAGCAAATGCTCATATAGCTGCATTAGACGCCCTATTAAATGGAACAAAGAAAGCAGAAACCTATAATCTTGGCAATGGGGTGGGCTATTCTGTAAAACAAGTAATTGAAATGTGTGAAAAGGTTACTGGTGAAAAAGCGAACGTAATTCTTGGTGATAGAAGAGCAGGAGACCCAGCAAGATTAGTTGCTTCTTCAGATAAAATATTCAGCGAACTTGGCTGGAAAGCAGAAAGAGGCTTAGAGACAATTATTGAAAGTGCTTGGAAATGGCATAATAAATAATACTGAAGGCGAAGGAATCAATACAATTTCTTCGCTTTTTTCTAACACTCCGGTCTTATTTTAGGTTGGATAGCTTGTCTCAGCAATCGTATTTAACACAAAGGGAGCTAAAAAATGTTTAATGTAAATCGTATTCATCATATAGCAATTATCTGTAGTAATTACGAAGTTTCTAAACAATTTTATGTTGATCTATTAGGTTTTAAACCACTAAACGAAGTATACAGAGAAGAAAGAGACTCATATAAGCTAGACCTTTTAGTAAATGATATTTATCAAATTGAACTTTTTTCTTTTCCTAATCCAAAGGAAAGACCAAGTTATCCTGAGGCTGCTGGCTTACGTCATATTGCATTTGAAGTGAATAACATAGAAGAAACTGTACAATATTTACAATCGAGCAATATTACAGTTGAAGAAATTCGGATTGATCCAATTACAGCCAAAAAGTTTTCCTTTTTTGCAGATCCTGATGGGTTACCAATTGAACTATATGAGGCTTAATTAGCATGTGCTTTTCCCTTATATTGAGAAAGGGAACAAACAGTTTGTAAAATAAATTGCTTATCTTGAGAACTTAGTAATCTCCAGCTTCCAGCTTTTATTTTCATATTTATCATCCTTTCTACTATTTTTTCTTATAGTATATATATACCGCGTTTAATTTCATTGAAAACACTAAAATTATCAACAAAAGCTGACAAGTATTTCCCGAGAAATGTCGGGAGGTGAAAAAGTGGCCTTTAGCAAATTGCAAAGACCACTTTTTTATAAATATTATTTTGTTAACCAGTTATTTATAGTTTGAACTACGTTTTTACTAGAACTACCAACTGAATACGTATTCCATTCTTGATGAAAATCTGCAATTTTTTCTAATTGAAAAGAAGAATGGTGAATGATTTCAACGATATCTTCGGTTGAAAAAGCAATGGGACCAGGAACAAGTTCATGATAAGGTACCCAAAAACCTCGAGTCTTTCTGTATTCTTCTAAATCATAAGGATAAAAAATCATTGGCTTTTGCAAAAATGAAAATTCAAAAGGTATAGAGGAGTAGTCCGTTATTAATATGTCGGTAATAAATAATAAATCATTCAAAATAGGGTAATCAGAAAAATTATAAACAAAGCCGTTATAGTCACTAAAATCTATCTGATTATTAATGCTAGGATGAAGACGAACAAGAATGATGTACTCCGATGCTAAAGCATTTTTTAAATAGGAAAGGTCTAAATGAATTTGATTAGATAATTCTGCTTCATTTTCTCGAAAAGTTGGAGCATAGAGAATAATTTTCTTGTTTTTTAGATTGGTATACTTTTTATAAAAGAAGCTTGTCACTTTCTCTATATGTTCTTTATCAAAAAAAATATCTGTTCTTGGTATTCCCATTTGTAGTATTTGACAGGAGGAAGCAGAGAAGGCTTCACAAAAGATAGCAGACATTTTTTCTGAACCAGAAAGAATATAGTCAAACTGTTTATAAACAGCCGCGAATCTCTCTTTCGCTTTATTTGAACGATCCTTGACACTTAAATCTTTCCAGCCAAAAGTTTTAATTGCGCCATTCGCATGCCAAATCTGTAATTTTTTTACACTTTTCTTGAATGTGATAGAAGATAAGAAACCATAATAATTATCTAATATAATCACTTGAGATGTTGCTAAAAAATATATTCCTTTAAGGAAAGATAAAGGATGTTTTGGAGAGAAGTGCAAAACCGTATCTCTTGTAATCCGTTCTTTAAAAAAAGGATGAGTTTTATCATCTGTTAATAAAATGCATTGGATGTTTGGGTAATTTTTCTTTAATTCCTCATAGAGATGAGTAGTATTTTCAACAAAAGACACACAAAAAACTATTTTCTTCTGTAAAGGAAATAGTTTTGCAATTCCAAATAGAAAAGAAAATAGTTTTAAGTATAAGTAAATGGCTAACTCTCTAACCATTTACTTTAAATAAGTCCTTTTTAATTTTTGTTGTGGAAATCCCAACCGTTCTTGGAAGATAAACCACTTCACAGTAATCCTTTAAGAAGTCAAATTTTCCTTCCCAATCGTCTCCCATAACAAAAATATCAATGTTATGATCTACAACATCTCTTATTTTTTGGTCCCAATCATGCTCAGGAATTACTTCATCAACATAACGAATTGCTTCTAAAATCATTTTTCGATTATCATAAGTATGGTATGCTTGTTTATTTTTAATGGCATTAAATTCATCGCTGGAAAGGGCAACTGTTAAATGATCGCCTAATTCCTTAGCTCTCTTTAAGATATTAATATGGCCCCAGTGTAATAAGTCGAAGGTTCCATAAGTAATTACTTTCTTCATTGTTTGCCTCCTATTTAAATAAATTATTTTAAGTATGAGCCTAAATATTATTTTCTTTTTTATTTTATTAAGATGGAAACTTGGTAAAGATGGTATTAGGATTTATTTCATTCTTATATATTAAAGCACTTCCTTTAAACTGACAAGTAAATACAAATAATTTGTAATTTGGCGGAATAAATATGTAATTTTAGTATTACATAATAAGACTAGTTTATTCTCTATATTATCAATAGTAATAATAAAAAACATAACGTGTAGTATAAATTAGGAGATGTGAAATTTGAAAAAGGAATTACCTCATATAATTTTAAGTAGCTTAAATGTTATGGAAACAGAGATGATAATATCATTTGATATAAAACTCAATTTGCTAGATGGAAATAAACTGTTACTACAACTTAATAAAAGAAATAATCAAGGAAAAAAATTAGTGTTTCCTGTAAAAACTAAAAAAATTAAAAATTCCCATGCATTAATGGAAGCAGAAATTGACTTAGAAAAAAATAAAATTTTTTTCAGTGAGATAGATGTACTGGATGTATATATAATAATAAATAATGGAAAATCAGAATCAAAATATCGATTAAAAAGCAAGAATGAGCCATTAGAATTTAAGTTATATATATATGAGTCCTTAGGAAAGACTGTTTATCCATATACAACAAATAAATATAATTTATCTTTTAAAACAATACGAAATGGTATAATTGCAAGAGTGAGTGAGGTCCATCTAGATAGAGAAGGTCTATTATCCTTTTCTGGTTATGTTATTAATACTCAACAAAAAAATGAAATTAACCCTAAAAGATATTTAGTAGTTACAAATCACGATAGTGAATTAATGGAAGAAATGCCTTTGAGAATATTGGATACAAAAGAATTCCAAAAAGACTATTCTCTTTATTATTATAGTGGTGAGATGTTTTTGCCAAAATATATTCAGACAGATGGTTTAGAGTTTTTTAGGTTTTACATAAAAGAAACTTATGAAAAAGATACAAAAATAATTGAAAAATATAGTCCTCGAGTTCAAGTTTCTCCCTTTGAAGATATAAGTCATGAAGCGTTAATCTATATAAAAGGGCTTAAAAGGAAAATTATTGTAAAACAGACAAAGTCAAAAAAGTTTTTATCTACAAAAATTTATGTGTATAATCGAAGAAGAGAATGGAATAGTCAAATTAAAATTAAATTAAAGAAGTGGAAAAATAAAAAAATGTTAAAAAGAATATACAAAGTATTGTTTAAATTAACAAGTATGCTACCAGTAAAAAAAAATACGGTGATTTTTGAGAGTTTTTTAGGAAAACAGTATAGTGACAATCCTCGCGCATTATACGAATATATGAAAGAAAATTATCCTAATTATAAATTATATTGGAGTGTAGACAAAAGATATCTACACAATTTCGAAGGTAAGAATGTAGAGGTTGTTAAGAGATTTTCTATTAAATGGATGTTTGTGATGGCGAGAGCTAACTATTGGGTTAGCAATAGTAGGCTTCCATTATGGATACCTAAACCAAGAAACACTAAGTACATACAAACATGGCATGGAACACCTCTAAAAAAATTAGCAGCTGATATGGATGAGGTACATATGCCAGGAACAGATACAATTAAATATAAGGAGAATTTTCTTAAAGAGTCTTCCAAGTGGGATTATTTAATATCCCCCAATTCGTATTCCTCTGAAATATTCGAGCGAGCGTTCGATTTTAGAAAGAAAATGATTGAATCGGGTTATCCAAGAAATGATGTATTATATAGAGATAATTCGAATGAAAAAATAGAGGAACTTAAGGTTCAATTTAAATTACCATCAGATAAAAAGATTATTCTTTATGCTCCAACATGGAGAGATAATCAATTTTATGGAAGGGGCAAATATAAATTTAATTTAGAATTAGATTTGCCTTTAATGAGAGAGCAATTAGGTGATGAATACATCGTAGTACTTAGAATGCACTATCTTGTAGCGGAAAATTTTGATTTAACACCATATGAGGGGTTTGCATATGATTTTTCAAATTATGAAGATATTAGAGAACTTTATCTGATCTCAGATTTCTTAGTGACAGATTACTCTTCTGTATTTTTTGATTATGCTAACTTAAGAAAACCAATGATCTTTTATGTATATGATATCGAGGAATATCGCGATAAACTCAGAGGGTTCTATTTCGATTTTGAAAAAAAAGCTCCAGGTCCTCTTGTGAAAACAACGAAAGAAGTGATTGGTGCGATAAAGGTTGCTGAATTAGAAGGTTTAAGTGTTGATTTTGAAAACTTCTACAAAAGGTTTTGCTATTTAGAATGTGGAAAATCATCAGAAAGAGTATGGAAAGAAGTATTAAAAGGCGATATCAACTCCTAAAGTTTGATATCGCTCTTTTTTATATTTACTTTATATTTAAATGTTCTTTTAATGTATTCTGGATTTTAGTTTTTTCTGATGCATCTACAATTAGATACCAAACTTTGTTAATTGTTTGCCCGGTACCAGTGATAGTTAATTGTTCGATATTATTGGCAGCACTTTTATAATTAGCTTGGATATCAACCATTTCATCAAAAGTGATGTCTGTCTTTATATTTTTACCCAGTGCCTCAAAGATATTATGAAAATTAGTTAATGAATTTAAACTAGCCCCTTTTTTCACAACAGCTTCAATAATCATTCTTTGTCGAAGTTGTCTGCCGAAGTCACCTCTAGGGTCGTCGTATCTCATTCGTGAGAATTTTAATGCATCTTCTCCGTTTAATGTAAGGGTTCCTTTTTTAAAATGTACTCCTTCATAGGTGAAATCGAGGTCATTATTTACTGTAACTCCACCTACAGCATTAACGATATCTTGAAAACCTTCCATATTAATTTGCATATAGTAATCAATAGGAATGTCAAGGAAATTTTCAACTGTATCCATTGCCATGGCGACACCGCCAAAAGCATATGCATGATTGATTTTATCAGTTGTTCCATGCCCTATGATTTCTGTACGAGTGTCACGAGGAATACTTAATAATTTTGCTGATTTCTTTTCAGGATTAACTGTGACCACAATCATGGTATCAGAACGTCCCTTATCTCCATCACGTTCATCAACACCAAGCATTAATATGGAAAAGGGTTCTTTGTTATTCAAACTTAATGTTTTATCTCGTTTAGAAGTTTCCCGTTCAATTGGTTGCTGCATAGTTTCAACAGCATTATTTAAAGAGTTCCAAACACTATATATATAAATTCCAACACCTATTAATAGTAATAATACTACTATTAGGGTAATTCGTAGCCATTTACGCTTCTTTTTTTTGGGCCTTTTAGTATCCATTCTTCTAAATCCTCCATATCTTGACAAAAATTGATAACTAATATAAGAATACCAGAAAGAATCAATAAAAGGTATAATTAATTTGAATAGTTGCTTAATGCAAAATCTAATCGCTATTCTATTAATATGCATCATAAGAAGTTGAATTTATACAAGCGATAATAAATATTATTGAGAATATAGGGGAAAAATAATATATAGAAGTTATGTTGGACAAAAAGAGGTAAAAATAATAAAATATATTATTATTTTTCTTAAGGAGGCTAATGAATGAGTAGAGTGAAAAAAGCCATAATACCAGCTGCCGGACTTGGAACTAGATTCTTACCAGCAACTAAAGCGATGCCAAAAGAAATGTTGCCTATTGTAGATAAACCAACTATTCAATATATTGTAGAGGAAGCTGTTGCCTCGGGAATTGAGGATATCATTATTGTAACAGGAAAAGGTAAAAGGGCGATAGAAGACCATTTTGATAATTCGTTGGAATTAGAAGAAAATCTAGTTGCAAAGGAAAAGTTCGAGCTACTTGCGAAAGTAAAGGAATCGGCAAATGTAGATATCCATTATATACGACAAAAACAACCCAAAGGTCTAGGACATGCTGTATGGTGTGCTAGAAATTTTATTGGAAATGAACCATTCGCGGTTCTTTTAGGTGATGATATTGTTGATAGTAAAAAGCCATGTTTAGGGCAATTAATCGAACAATACGATGAGACGTTATCTTCGGTAATTGGTGTTCAAAGTGTTCCAGAATCAGAAACTCATCGCTATGGAATTATTGACCCTGCAAGCCAGGTTGGTAGAAGATATCAAGTTAGTAGATTTGTTGAAAAACCTAAGCAAGGTACCTCTCCTTCGAATTTAGCGATTATAGGAAGGTATATTTTCACACCTCAGATATTCCGTTTTCTTGAAACGCAGGAGATAGGAGCAGGTGGAGAGATACAGTTGACGGATGCAATTGAGAAATTAAATCAAATCCAAAGAGTATTTGCTTATCAATTTGAGGGCAATCGCTATGATGTTGGAGAACAATTAGGTTTTATTCAAACTACAATTGAATTTGCGTTAAAGCGTGAAGATCTTAGTGAACCCTTAAAGGATTATTTAATTCAGCTAACGCAAAAACTTGTAGGAGAGCAAAATAATATTTAACTGTTACTTTTAGGGGAAATAGGAGCGTTCCCCTTTTTATTATGGGGAATTAATCTATCTTGCCTAAACGGTAGAATTAAGTATATAAAAACATTATAATAATGGTTGAATATTAAATATGATTTATTCTTAATGAATTATTTTCTATAGAATAAAAAAGAAACGTAAGGTAAAAGTTAAAATTAATATCACCGTATAAGGGGAAATAAACTTGAAGAAAAATATCTTAAAACCACTAAGATTAGCTAGGAAAACAGTGGAAAAAATAACTGGTTATGAAATTAATGTAACAGACCCAAATGGAAGATCTAGAAAAAAGACTAAATTTAATACTTTAATTAAGAAAGAAATGATTGAAAAGAAAGAATTAATTGTTAGAAAGAATAGAGATATTTCAACTAACACTGAGAAAATGTATTTTACAAATAAGAGTTTTAGTCAAGTAGTTGATTATACAAATTATTATGAGATTTTGGAAGTCAGAGATAATACTATTTTTTATGAAAGTTTCCACGGGAAAAATATGACTTGTAATCCTTATGCAATTTTCAAAACACTAATTAAGGATCCGAGGTTCTCTGATTTTCATCATGTTTGGGCACTAAATAACTTAAACGATTGCCCTAAAGAGTATCTCAATTTGCCAAATGTGGAATTTGTTAGAGTAAACTCAGAGGAATATCTCCAATACTTAGCTTCTTGTAAATATTTAATTAATAATACATCTTTTCCTCCTTACTTTATAAAAAAAGAAGGGCAAATTTATGTTAATACATGGCATGGTACGCCATTAAAAACATTAGGTAAAGATATGGAAGGATCATTAGGTCAGCATAAGAATCTCATGAGAAATTTTCTACATACAGATTACTTAGTTTCACCTAATAAATTTACCATCGACAAAATTATTGATTCTCATGATTTAAGGGGAATATATAATGGACAGATAATTGAATCAGGTTACCCACGGATTGACTTGGTGAAAGAAGATAACAATGTACTTGCTAATAAATTAAATATTAAAACAGATAAAAAAGTGATTCTTTATGCCCCAACATGGAGGGGCGAAGTTGGGAATGTTTCTGGTGAAATCAATAAGATAATAAGAGACATGAGAAAGCTTAAGTCAGTACTAGGGAAAGAATATGTCATTTTATTAAAAGTTCATACGTTAATGCAGAAATATATAAAGCAAAACAAATTAGATTTCGATGTAGTTCCGGATAAAATTGATAGTAATGAGTTATTTAGTGATGTAGATATTCTTGTTACGGACTATTCAAGTATTTTCTTTGACTTTTTAGCAACAAAAAAACCGGTTATCTTTTATGCCTATGATCGAGAAGAATACGAACGTGATAGAGGTTTTTATTTAAACTTAGATGATATGCCGGGGGCTATCTGTTCTACCATTGAAAGTGTGATAAAAGAGATTAAAAATGCATCAAATTATCAGGACGTATTCAATGAAAAGTTGGACAAATGTATAAATGAATTTTTATATTTAGAAGACGGTGCTAGCACACAAAGAGTAATTGATACAGTATTTTTCGAGAATAAGCAACATACTTATTCGGTAAAAAATGATAAAAAAACAATTGTTATGTATTGTGGAGGTTTCTTAAATAATGGAGTCACTACTTCTGCTGTCAATCTGATGAATAATATTGATTACGAGAGATACAATGTTATTGTAGCGGACAAATCAGAATTTGATGAAGAAAGTTCAAAAAACTTCATGAAGTTAAATAATCATGTGAAGAAATTATATAGAGTTGGAAGTATGAATGTCTCATTGAATGAGCTAGAAAGTCAAAATCAATTATTTGCTTATGCAGCTGAACAATTTTATAAAAAAGGTCCAATGAATTATCTAGAAGAAGATATTATTACTATGTACAAAAGAGAATTCAAACGCATGTTTGGGACAGTTGATATAGATATAGCAATTGACTTTAGCGGTTATGTTAAATTTTGGAGTATTCTTTTTGCAGCGAATGATATTTCCAAAAAAGCTATTTTCCAACATAATGATATGATGGAGGAATATGATAAAATTGTAGATAATGAATATAAACATAAGGAAAATCTAAGTGTTATTTTTCCGCTTTATAATAAGTATGATCATGTTATTGCGGTATCTAAGCATACAAGAAATAAGAATAAAGCAGGTTTATCTCATCTAGTGGTCAATAGTGATCAAAAAATGGTTTATGTTCATAACTCTATTAATTATCAATATGTCCTTAACGCCATTGCCTCAGTGGAAAAAGTGCAAGTGAATAACAAAGAATATTATATTGAAAAAAATGGGGACATAAATCAAATCCTAGATGGTAATGCAATAAAAGTACCTGATACATCTAAATTTAACTTTGTAACCATGGGTCGCATGTCTCCAGAGAAAGATCAAATTAAATTGATTAAGGCATTCGCAGAATTCCATAAAGAGTATAAGGATACAGAGTTATATATTATTGGTACGGGAGAATTAGAAGAGGAGATAAGATCAACTATTAAGTCTTTTGGGTTAAATGATCAAATTCATCTGGTGGGACAATTAGATAATCCATTCCCCTTAATACAAGATTGCGATTGTTTCGTCTTATCTTCTAACCATGAAGGACAGCCTATGGTACTGTTGGAATGTTTAATCTTAAATAAACCTATTGTTGCAACAGATATACCAGGGAATAGAAGTGTTCTAGAGAATGGCTATGGAGAATTAGTGGAGAATAGTATAGAAGGTTTAGTGCAAGGCTTAAAAAAAATGAGAGAAGTAAAACCAACATTTAAGAAGTTTGACTACGTAGAATATAATAAGTCTGCTATGGAAATGTTTTATAGTTATATTCAGGTTTAATTATTTACAATATAGGGAAGATGTCCTTTATTCAACATCTTCCCAAAATATATATGGTTAGTAAAAGTTATAAAGGGTTAAAAAGGTTAAAATAAGAATAAGGATGAGTTGTTTTATGAAAAATAGTAATCTAACTCCTATAATGGTAATGGGAAATATATTTAAAAAAAATGGAGGAGTAACTAAGGCAATATACCATCGTGTGAACGCGCTTATAAAAGAATATAATGAGGTAATAATTTGTACTTTTAATTATCATCCCAATTTTAACGAACTAGTAGAGTATCATAAGAGTAACGGAAATATAGATCAAAAAGTAAAAATTTTCAACTTGTTTGAATCAACGGATCAATTTATAAATAATCAAACTTATATTAATAACTCAAAAGAAGCAAGATTTTTGGATGAAAACATGAGATATCAGGATAAAAATAACCCTAATGTTTATAGATGTTTTAATAAGTCTGGTCATTATGTAATGTATGAGTTATACAGAGAGAATAACATTGAATTTGTTGATCATTTTGAGGTGCCGTGGACAAGGGTTAGAAAAGAAATTTTTGATTCTAATGGAAATACTAGAAAAGTAATACATATGGATAAATTAAAAAATAAACCAGCTTTTAATTGTTATTATTCACCTGATGGAACATCAGTGCTATCTACAAAAGTTGATATAAATACAGGAAAAGAAACTAATTTCTTTTATCATATTAATGGTCAAGAATACCAAAATGAATTAGAATTATTAGCAGGTTGGTTACAAGGAATAGTAAATATGTTTAGTAATCCTGTGCTTTTTATAGATAAAAGAGAATTTGTTCTTCCATTTATGAATATAAAGCATGAAAATTTAAAGAAAATTTTTATTTTGCATAACGTGCATCTTAAAACTCCATATGATGATATTACGAAATTGGAACCAACTTGTGAACCGCTATTTCAAAATATTAACAGTATAGATAAATTAGTAGTGCTTACTAATGAACAATATAAAGATATAAGTAAGGTGTTTGGTCATGAAAATAAAATGGTAGTTATACCACATTTTCAAAATAAAGTGGAGATATTTCACACAACGAGGGAAGAGAATTTAGTCATTTCTTTAGCAAGATATCATCGACAAAAAAATTTAAAAGATGCTATACAAGTTATAAAAAAGGTTGCAAAAAAAATTCCTAATGTAAAGTACCACATATACGGATATGGTGCGCTAGAAAAAGAGTTAGAAAATCAAATTAAAGAATTGAATCTAGAAAATAATATCCAGCTCAAGGGTTTTACCGATAATCCAATAGCAGAATTACAGAAAGCTTCTGTTATGTTAATGACCTCTTTATATGAGGGATCTCCACTAGTTATCAACGAAGCTTTAGCTTGTGGAACTCCAATTGTATCTTATAATACAAGGTATGGCCCAAACGAAGTAGTTAGAAATGGAGTAGATGGCATTATAACAGAAAAATATGACATAGATGCTACTGCAAAAGCTGTAATTGAATTATTAAAAAATAAAAAATTGTATCAAAGAATGTCTGAAAATGGTCCAGAAGTTGTCCAAAGATATAATGAAAAAGAAATATCACAAAAATGGATTGACATGTTAGCGAATTTATAATGATAGAAAAAAGAATCTCCTACTAGTGTAAAAGTTGGAGATTCTTTTTTCTGTTTAAAGAATTTCTTTATAAAATTTATCTAATGCTTCTTTATTATAAGACGTATAGTTAAACATATTAAATCTTGGTAGATTATTATTCAAATATTGTTCCATACCTTGAACTAATCCATTTACACTATTTTCAACAATTAATCCATAATCTTCTTGCAAAATACTTCTATTTCCAGGTATATCTGTAGCTATTATAGGCATGCCAATAATAAGATTTTCTAATAGCACCATAGGCTGTCCTTCATGATTAGACGAAAGAATAAAACAATCACATTGGCTAATTAGAGAATACGGATTTGTTAATTGGCCTGTAAAGATTACATTTTTTTGTAATCCTAAATTATAAGTCAATTCTTTTAATTGTGTCTCAAGAACTCCTTCGCCAATAATATATAACATACTATCTTTCTTTTTCGTATAAAATTCTTTAAATGCCCTTAATAATTTTTCATGATCTTTTTCAGGAGAAAGTCTTCCCATAGTAACAAAGTTAATTTTATTCTTAGTTGGTTTTTTTATACCTTTAATTTGCAAATTTCCATCAGAAATGTCCTTGCTAGAGAGTAAAAAGGTAGTCTCCTCCAAAACCATTTCTTCATTTACTTTGATCTGTTGCTTAATTTTTTCTGAATCTATACAGTTATGAACATAAACTGCTTTGGTCTCTTCCATATATTTAGAAAGATTTTTAATATTTTCATCTCTTGTATTTTTGGAAACAGCAATTATTTTGTCGAAATATTTATAGATAGGAAAAATTAGATTCATCTTTTGTTTATGTTTAAATTTATTGTTGATTTTCTTATAGTATTCAGCATGCATATCGTTATGTTGGTATATTGCTTTCTTTTTGAATCCCCCGAAAGCAAATATAAATGACCAAAATGGAACATATCCACTAAAATCTATGGCCACATCATAATCTATATTACCGAAAAGCCTTTGAGCCTCTCTTTTATATAAGTTAAAAGGAAGATATTTTTCTAATCGGTTATTAATTAATCCTTTTTTAGTGATGTAATGATGGATATACCATTCGCTTACAGAAATATTCATAGCGCCAACTCTAATTAACTTTGTTGCGTTATGATTAATTTTTTTGAAGTTCTCAATGGATGCTTTGTCTGTTCTTATATTGTCCACTACAATCACATTAAACCTATCGTAATCAATATTGTTTATAAGGTTAATGGCAGAAGTGGTAATACCGTTATTTAAAAAACCTCCACAATAGAAAATTAAATTGGTTTTTTCATTTGCTATACTATAGATTTTCCATGAAGAATTGTTGTTTAAAACGGAATCTATAATTTTTGGTGTTATCTTACTCGTTTCACTTCCATATTTTATGTCAGAAGTTAAGGTATTAGACATGTTTCTCATGGCTTTAGTAACAGCAGTTAAATCTGTACAAATTTTAACTGGAATTTCAAAAGAATCAACTTCTTCGTTAGTAAAAAATATTATTGGACGATTTGTAAAAGCAAAGTCATTTATAATATGCATATTATCTGAAATAAGAAAGTCTGTAATAGATAATATTTCATTTATGTCCATATAGGAAGGAATTATGAGATCCTTTAAATTTTCATTTATAGTAGCAGGAGGAAGTCCCTCAATATTTAGTAAAAGTTGAAATCCTGTAGGAATATTCAGCTTTAGTTGTGCAAGGAAATCTGTTAGTTTTATATCATCATTTTGTTTACTGAAGTACTCATTTTTCCATGTTGTAGAATAAATGATTAATTTCTGATTGCTCTTATAGGTGGTGCAATTTGATAACTGTTTCTTAACCAATTGACTATTTGAATTCAAAACCAAATCAATTCTCGGGTAGCCTTCTGCTAAAATTTTCCCTTTGAATATACCATCTAAATCATATGAACCCATCAAATTTTTTGCGTTTTGCAAACTATCTGTAAGTAGGTAGTCTACTTGTAAGAAATTTCTTTGAGTATTTGCATAAACTCTCCCATAGTTAGAGCTTTCATCATATAAGGAAGGTGTATTATGCCATGTATTCACATAAATTTGCTCTTCTCTTTTTTGAAAGTAGCTTGGAAATGAATGGTTATTAATTAAGTATTTTGCAGAAGCAAGATACATTAAATACTCATCACTATGAAGTTTAACAAATTTAACATTAGACATAGAACTATATTGATTAATCGTGGGATTATTTATATCATTTACGACCCATATATGTTTATAACCCTTGTAGCTTGGATGGGAAATAAGTTCCTTAAAAATAGCTAAAGGACTATCGGACATCCCCATTCCATTATGAGACTGGTATAATATAGTGTTATGTAGTATAGCTTTCTTTTTAAAATAGTCAGTATATGAATTAATCATTTTAAATTCTCTATCTGTTGCTCGTTTAATATAAGGTAATCTAATAAGCTCAATTAATGTAAATATTTTATTGAAAAAATTTTTTATGGCCATTTTTAATATACTCCTCTTTTAACATTGGTCTTTGTATAGTATAGCAATTTATCTTATAAGTATAAAAAGATTTTCTTTTTTCTGTGAAAATAAATAATGGTTTAAACTAGATCATTTTTGTTAAAGCTATAATTAATTGAAATTTGGCAATAGGAAAGCAGAGCTACCATATTTTACGGTTTCTCGTATAACTTTTCTATTTTTTGTCTATGATGCTAATTGGAAGTTAACTCGTGGTAGGGTTCTTTGTTTTGAAGCATGTGATAGACAATAGTAAGCATTCGATGTCCGATGGCAACGAGTGCTTTTTTCTTTCCTCTTCGTGCAGCTAACGACCAATATTTAATTCCTAATCTTTTATTTCGACTCCTAGAAACAGCCCATGCAGCCTCGCACAATGCAGATTTAATATGTGGATTTCCTCTTAATGTTCGTGTGCTTTTCCTTTTTCCTGCACTTTCATAATTTCCAGGTGACAGCCCTGCCCATGCAGCCAGATGTTTAGAAGTAGGAAATTGCTCCATGTCTACACCTATTTCTGCAATAATAATTGCGGCTGTATCTTTCTTAATACCCGGCATCGTGATTAGAAGCTGAACTTCTTCCTGATAATTTAGTAAGGTCTTATCGATTCTTTTCTCAATATCAGATATTAGTTCTTCAAGATAAATAATGTGCATCCAAGATTGTTTGATTAGAAAAAGTTGATGGTCATTTAATGTACCAAATAATGAATCTGCAATTAATTGCTTTTTATGAGCCATTCTTCCATGTATCTTTTTCTCCACCTCTTCTTGATCTATATAACCTTCAGTCATAAGTTGTTCTAATAATTTCCTTCCTGATACACCAAATACATCTGAAATAACGGTGCTTAGTTTGATATTGGAAGTCTCTAATACTTTCTGAATTCGGTTCTTCTCAGATGTCATATGGCCAATCCATTTCTTTCTGAGTCGAGTTAAATCTCGTAGGTTACGAAAGTCTTCTGGAGGGACAAAACTTTTCTCTATTAGCCCATGTCTTAATAGTTTGGCAATCCATTCTGCATCCGAAACATCTGTCTTCCTACCTGGAACGTTTTTAATCCTTTGGGCATTAGCCAATGTAATATCAAAAAAATCTTCTAAGATATTGTAAACTGGTTTCCAATACACTCCCGTACTTTCCATGGCAATGTGAGTAACCCCTTTTTCTTCTAGCCATTTAAGAAGACGAAATAAATCCTTCGTTAAAGTTGGAAAAGTCTCCGTCTCTTTTTCCATATCTGCTTCTGAATCGCCCAACAATACGCAAGCTACAATTGTTTCTGAATGAACATCCAAGCCAGCACAACGTTTGTATAATGTTTCCACTTCATCCACCTTCAATAAGATTATTCCACAAACAGTGGAATAAATTTGAAATTAGACATTTTTCTGTACGTAGTCATCTCTAAAAATAGAGAGCTAACAATGGGTTGTACACCAAATTTATTCCAACAGTTTTTATTACAGGGTAAAACCACCATTAAAAGACACGTTATATGCTCACTGTTTGTGGTATCTACATTATGGGGAAGGAAAACTATTTTCATTCCTGGGTTGAGAGCGAAAGTTCATGGTTGTTTTTATTATAAAAGAATAATCTACTAAAAAAAATTATACTTTATTCTTTTATAATTTCCTGTATAAAGAATTTAATGTTTCGAATTAGCGTAAAAAGTGAATTAAATTTGGGAAGAATATTAGAAGAAAATGAAGATATATGATAAAATATGTAGGCTATTACTTTAAAAGCTAAGGGAGGGAATATACATAAACTGAATCATAAAGAGATGAGATAAAAAGGAAGAATCACTTACTTATAGGATAATAATAACTTTAAATAAAAATAATGATAAAAAAATAAATACAATTAGGTTTGTTTTAGGAAGGGCATAATAAAAATGAGTTCTATTATCAATGTTATAAAAGAGCAAATAGATAATTTTCATTTAATAAGAAGATTGTCTATGTATGAACTTAAGAGTTCAAATAGGAATAATTATTTGGGGATATTATGGGAGTTTATCAATCCTGGTATTCAAATTGCAATCTATTGGTTTGTTTTTGGATATGTTCAAAAAAGACCAACTGTTGATGGTGCAAATGGACAAGAGATACCTTTTTTTATATGGATGCTAGCTGGGATTGTGCTGTGGTTTTTCATTTATCCAGCTATAACGCAAGGATCTAAATCTATATACACTAGGTTACGAATGGTCTCAAGAATGAATTTTCCGTTAAGTGCCATTCCGTCTTATGTCATGCTGTCCTTATTATATCCGCAGCTCTTATTAATGGTTGCTGTTATTATAATTTTTCAATTTATTGGTTATCCAATATCTATATATTATATTCAGTTACCGTACTTCTTATTTGCAGCCATTATCTTTTTATTTTCATTATCACTTATTACATCGACTATAGCTACTATAGTTCGTGACTTTCAAATGCTGTTACAATCCCTAATGAGAGTTCTGTTGTATGTAACTCCTATATTGTGGCCAGTGCATAATTTAGGTGATACATTTAAATTTATCATGAAATTAAATCCAGTCTATTATTTAATAGAAGGATATCGATATGCCCTATTAGGACAAGGTTGGTTTATTATAGAACATCCAGCTATAACGATATACTTTTGGGCTGTAGTTTTCCTATTATTGACTATAGGATCTTATATGCATGTGCGTTTCAGAAGACACTTTATTGACTTTTTATAATTGGAAGTGGTTAGATGGAAAAATCTGTTGTAGTGAAAAATTTAACAAAAAGATATAAGTTATATAATAATAAATCGGAAAAACTAAAGGATGTATTTTTTCCTAAAGATTATGGAGAACCATTTTATGCTTTAAGAAACGTTAGTTTTGAAGCAGACCATGGCGATGTTATAGGATTTGTTGGAGTAAATGGATCCGGTAAATCTACTTTATCTAATATTATTGCAGGAATTGTTCCGCCTACATCTGGTGAGGTTTTAATTGACGGACAAGCATCTCTTATAGCTGTAGCAGCGGGTGTCAATAATGAATTAACGGGTCGTGAAAATATTGAGCTAAAGTGTTTGATGCTTGGCTTTACTAAAGACCAGATAAAAGTGCTTGAACCAAAGATTATTGAGTTCTCCGAATTAGGAAAATTTATTGATCAGCCAGTAAAATCATATTCAAGTGGAATGAAATCAAGACTTGGGTTTGGTATTTCTGTTCATACAGATCCTGATGTTCTTATTATAGATGAGGCATTGTCAGTAGGAGACAAGGCGTTTGCAGATAAATGTTTAGCGAAAATGGAAGAGTTTAAAGAGCGTGGTAAGACGATGTTCTTTGTAAGTCATTCTATTGGACAGATGAAGCAATTTTGTCAAAAAGGAATCTGGATTGAGCATGGACAAGTTAAGATGATTGGAAGTATAAATGAGGTTTTATCCTCTTATGAGGAGTTTTTAAAGACATATAATAAAATGTCCCCTGAGGAAAAGCAAGCTTTTAGAGAAAAAGGGTTTGAAAGTTAAATAATATATTAGCTAGATGTGTATAGGAAACCTTAACGATTTTTTGGAGACCTCAATCACATCTAGCTTTTTTTGTTATTTTAAATTATATCTACAACTAACTCTAAATTACATAAGTAGTATTGATGATAAAATTTTTAAACATTGTTGTACCCCTTTTTATGGAAAACTAAATTAGGTTTGTACGTTTAACTGGTATCTTTGGATATTATAGATAACCACTATATAAATTCTATAAGGAAGATCATGCTTTTGTTTCTTCTAAATGAGTTTTATCAGCTTAATTTAAATTCTTCTATTCCTATGGAAATTAACTGTCCCTTTTGACTATTGTTACGATATTCAAGCAGATAGTGTTTCTGAGTAATACCTACATTTTTCTCGTTAGTGAGATAGAATATTATGAAAATTACAAAAATATTGAAGGGGCTACTTGTTACACACCTTTGATTAAAAAAATTTATATCTAGTTGCATACTAAGTCTAAATATCACTGACCAAGTTATTTAATCCATTCTATCTAGAAGACTTGACTAACTTATTAGAACAATAGATTTTCTGTATGTTTATCTACGTATGTTTCAGTCAACAATGAAATAGTAAATATAGCGAAAGAAAGGGAGAAAGTAATGGAAGTAAATTATACTCCAGTATTTATATTTAAATCACTAAATATAGTAAGAGGTGGACTCACTAAAGCGATTCTTACAAGAGCGAATACATTAATAAAATACTATAATCAAGTTTATATTCTTACTTTAAGCTTCCAACCAGATTTTGAAGATATTCTACAGGAATTATATAGTACAGGTCGATTAGATAAGCGTGTACAGGTGTTTAATTGTTTCCATGATTTATCAAAAAAGGTAGGCGATAATAAAGTAGATATAAAAGAACCTAAAAACAATATAATCAAAGAAGAGGGCTTATATGAGTTTATTGATAAGGGAAATGAATTGCCTTCTTATCGTTACTATAAAAATGGTGTTTATATAAAATATAAAAGATTCGATAAAGAGGGAAGGTTAGTATTTGTTGATTATATGAGTGAAAGTCGGAATCGAACTCGCAGAGATGAGTATGATAAAAATGGCTATTTGGTGTGCTCACAATTCATGGACCCAATAAATAATAGTCCAAGACTAAAAAGTTAT
The DNA here is from genome assembly GCF_012933555.1 of Niallia alba. Classification (GTDB taxonomy): domain Bacteria; phylum Bacillota; class Bacilli; order Bacillales; family Cytobacillaceae; genus Niallia; species Niallia alba. Next base: position 4,207,347 of record NZ_JABBPK010000001.1, on the reverse strand, counting down.
TATGCTAAAAATGGGAAGTGCTATATGACTGTTTGGATAGATGACTATACTAAAAAAGAAGGACGTTCTCTCTTGTATGAACCAACTTGCCACGAATTTAAATCACTATATAAATTATTTACTTTTTGGGTGCAGGAAAAGTTAGAAGATATTGAGAATCCGGTTGCTTTCTCTGATTCACGTTTTTCTGATGGTCTCGTTCTTGATTTAAAGGTAGAGAATATAAAAAGAGTTGCTGTTCTACATAACAATCATTATTCCTGGCCATACAATACTAGAGCGGATACTAAGCAAACATGGAAATCCTTTCTCAATAGAATTCATGAATATGATAAGGTCATTTTTTTAACGAATGATCAAAAGAAAGACATTGGAACATTAGTGGGGAATCTCCCTACATTTGATGTGATTCCCCATGCTGTGCCTGAAATGAAGGTTGCTACAGTGGAGAAATATAATCCAAAATTAGTAGTCTATTTAGCAAGATTTGAATCTCAGAAGAGAATTGATGAAGCAATTAAAGCATTCAAATATGTTGTAAAAAAGATACCAGATGCTCAATTGCATATTTATGGATTTGGTCCCCAAAAAGTAAAGTTAGAAGCGTTAATAGAAGAATTGAATTTAAAGAAAAATATAATGTTACAAGAGTTTACGAATGCAGCATCTGCAGTTTATCAGTCCGCATCCTGTTCTATTTTGACATCTGATTATGAAGGTTTTGGAATGGTTATTACAGAAAGCATGGCGGTAGGAACTCCGGTTGTTTCGTATAATTGTAAATATGGACCAAGTGATATTATTCGAGATGGAATAGATGGGTTTTTAGTACCATGTAGAAATAAAAAGAAGTTAGCTGAAAAAGTAGTAAAGATTTTGTCTGATGACGATACTAGAAATCAATTGTCCAAGAACGCACTAGAAGTAAATGAACGTTTTAATTATCAAAAGTATGAAGAGAGATGGATAAGAGCAATTAATTCATAATAATTAGGATAATATCTGTCTATCTCCTAATCAAAAAAAGATCTATACGAGGTGAATTTACCACTTTATATAGATCTTTTTGTTAGGAAGTATTTGCTAAATGAGTATGTTTAATCTTGCTCATTTATTGCTATTTTTGAGGGTATATCTAATAATTCTTCGCCTTCTTCATCATCGCTGTAGAATAGTTTGCTATTATAGTGCTGTAAATTTTCAAGGTTTGTTCTGTTGAACGTCCAGATTTTCATTTCTATCCCTCATTTTATATTGTTTTTTATTTTTAATAGTATGAACTAACTTAGAACGTTTTAAAGCAATAGTTGAAAAAAATATTAAACATTTCAAAACAATAATCTAAAAACTCTTCATTATAAAAAATTTAGAATTGAGTTTAATTTTAGGTAATTGAGTCAATTTCATAAGTCCAACTTTTAAAAAATCAAAAACTTGCAGAATTTAATTCCTTTTAATTTTTTTACTTTGATTAAGCAACTTGTTGTTGATTTAACATTTGATTAAGACGGTCTGCAGCTAATTTTGAAGCATTATAAACTAACGTAACGAGGTCAAAATGGACTTTAGCCTTTTTTCCTGTACGATAACGAACATTGTTTAATTGGAAATATCCCTTAAGATAAGCATTCACACGTTCTACCGCCGTGCGTCTTTTGAAGATTTTTTTCCATGTTTGAGATCCACGTGCTGGCGCTGTAAATTTTCTTAAATCTGTAGTGATTTTTACTTTATACACCTTTTGACATAGAGCATCATTGGCTAGTGGACAGTCTTTACATTCGTTTGGACGTGTGTATTTTAGTGTTTCATATTTTACTTCAAAGCTATCATAGCGATAGGAATGTTCACGGACACAAGTAGGAGCGAAATGCTTATCAAAACCAATTGGTTCTGGTTCATTGCGTTTATTATAAGCAATCACAGCTCGATGACCCATTCGATGTATTTGCGTATAAACGGCTTCAAAATCGTAACCAGCGTCCATTGTTTCATAGAGTAAAGAAGAAAGCGATATTCGTTCATGAATTCCTTTTAATAAAGGAATCGCAGCCTTTCCGTCATTCAAGTTGGCCGAAGAAAGAAGGGATTGAAGAATATATTGACTGGATGTTCCAACAGCCAAATGAGCTTTAAATCCATACCAAAAAACGTTTTTTCCTTCACTGTTTTTTTTCACACCCCACTGTGGATCTTGAGGAATTTCAGCTCGAAGGTCGGCTAAAGGAATGTCTAACTGATCTTCGATTTTTTTATCAAAAAGAGGCAGATTGGCTTCCAGTTCCGCCTTTTCAATGAGCCATTTTTCATATTCTTCTTTTGATTTACGCCCACGCTTTTTCGGTTCACTTTTCGGTTGTTCTTCCTTTGGTGGTGCTCCATCTTTTGCGAGAAAGTGTGTAGCGTCAATGGCTACTGTGTCATCGGAAATAAAACCTTCTGAAATCGCTTGATGAAGCAAGGTTCCTTGGACTTTTTCAAGTACATTCGATTCACTGAGGATTGTGACCATTCTGGAATAAGCTGCTTCTGACGGAATAGTATCTGACACTAAAAAGCCACAATCAAGGCGAAAAATCATGTCATTCTGTAATCTTTTCACTAAATCTTTAATAAATGAAATACGCTCTGTGATTCTAGCAACGAGTGAATAAATCATCGCTGCATAGTTCAACTTAACGGGTCTTCCAAAACGTGATTTCTTCGTTACCACAGCGAAGATTGGGTCTATATCAATAGAAGAAAAAATAGCTTCAAAACGTTGGGTAGGTTCTAAATTATATAATTCTTGTAGGTCAAATAGGCTTCCTTGTCGTATAATAGTCATAGGGAGTCTTCCTCCAGTCTTATAAGTTTGTGTGGTGCTTACTTATTTCGACATTTTGGGGAGGTACTCCTTTTTTCGTACATTTGATAGCTTGTGGCTCTAAGGATTTAATTTATGAAATTGATTCAATTAATAAAAAAATTTAAGATGAAACTTTCTAAAATGAAATACGTCATATATAATAATAAGCAGTTATTTAAATTTAGTTTATAAAAAATGTAATATAAATGTAAAATAATGATGAAATTAATATAAACATGCCAGTGGGTATTGTGTTATAATAAACTTCGATTATATGCAAGAATAGATGCCTATGAAGTACGTTAATTAAGGCATTAGGGAGGATTTGCATGATTTATATAATGCTTGTGGTATGTTTCATTGCTTCTATCTTACTTACTCCATTAGTAAAAAAGCTTGCATTTAAAGTTGGAGCAATGGATAAACCAGAACAAAGAAAAGTACATCAAAAAATTATGCCTCGTATGGGCGGTTTAGCTATATACATTAGTTTTGTGATCGGTGCATTAGTAGTTAATCCGGATAAAGCTTACCATTATCCAATATTGATTGGTAGTGTCATTATAGTGTTAACGGGAGTATTGGATGATATTTATAATCTTTCTGCAAAGATTAAGTTTCTTGCTCAAACAATCGCGGCTATAATTGTTGTTGTTTGGGGTGGCGTACAAGTTGAATTTATTAACTTGCCATTCGGAGGACAATTGGAATTTGGATTCTTGGATATACCGATAACCGTTCTTTGGATTGTCGGCATAACGAATGCAATTAATTTAATTGATGGATTAGATGGGCTTGCCTCAGGTGTTTCCTGTATTGCTTTATTTACGATCACTGGTATGGCAATGATTATGGGGAATGGATATGTAATTGCTATATCTTCCATTGTTTTAGCAAGTACACTTGGGTTTTTATTTTTCAATTTTTATCCTGCAAAGATTTTTCTTGGAGATACGGGAGCATTATTTCTTGGCTATATTATTGCGGTAATGTCTCTATTAGGATTTAAAAATGTTACGTTAATCTCTTTTATTATTCCAGTAATTATTCTAGGAGTTCCTATTTCAGATACATTTTTTGCTATTATTCGTCGATTAGTTAATAAGCAGCCATTGATGGCTCCAGATAAGTCGCATTTACATCACTGCTTGTTAAATGTTGGTTTTACACATCGTCAAACGGTTATTATAATTTATGCAATGGCATCTTTTTTTGGACTAGTTGCGGTGATTTTTTCAATGGCAAAAGTATGGGGAGCAATACTCCTAATAGTTACTGTATTATTAGTAATTGAATTAATTGTTGAAAAGATAGGTTTAGTTGGAAAGAACTATAAACCTATTTTAAAATTTATTAATGATATAAGATATTCTACTGATAAAAATCGATAGTAAAAGACCCCCTTCAAGAATGAAGGAGGGTCTTTTGTTTTTTATGTAGTAAATAGAAAGGAAAGAAGTAAGGCTAGATTTGCCTTACTTCTTATTTATTATTTCACATTCTTTACGTATTGTACTGAAACATAGCCAGTAACTTTACCATATTTAATTTTATACCAAGCTCCGCTTTTTTCAAAAATTGTTATTTTCTTGTTATTAGGTATTGAACCGACTTTTTTGGATGACGCATTCGGCTTTTGTCTAATATTTAGATTTGTTGCCTTAACAGTCCCTGTCTTTACTTTATATAACGTAAACTTTTTAGTAGCTGTTTTTTTTAGCTTACTGCCATTTACAGATTCAATAGATACCGTATAGCTTCCATCACTTGCATTGCCAACATTCCATGTATAAGAATGAATTCCTGCTTTTATGGACTTATTAGAAGCAAGGGTTTTGACGACTTTGTTTTTACCATTTACGATTTTTACAGTTGTTGTCGAAGCTTGGTTAACATGGAAGCTAACTTTGATTTTATTGCCAGATGTATCATAGCTCGTTTTCATCTCTTTAATGGTGGGAGCAATTGCTTTTTTTAAAGTGAATTTTTGATTAGCCGTTTTTTTCTGCCCACTAGTATTAGTAGAAGTGACTGAAACAGTATAGGTTCCATTATTAACTTTACTAACATCCCAGTTATAAGTTCTCGTACCAGTGGCAATTGATTGATTGTTTGCTAATGTTTTGATGACTTTATTTTTGTTGTCTTTAATTTGCACAGTAGTTTTGGTCGTTTGATTAACATTGAAACTAATTTTCATCTGGTTGTTACTTGCTGTATAGTTTGTCTTTATGTCTTTTATAGTAGGAGCAGTTGGCTTTTGTAAAGTGAATTTTTGAGTAGCTGTCTTTTTCTGTCCACTATTATTAGTTGAAGTTATTGCAACAGTATAGGTTCCATTATTAACTTTGCTAACATCCCAGTTATACGTTCTCGTACCAGCAGCCTTTGATTCATCACTAGCTAGCGTTTTAATTACTTTATTGTTGCTATCTTTCAATTCGACAGTTGTTTTTGCTGTTTGATCAACATGGAAACTAACTTTTACCTGGTTGTTACTTGCGGTATAGCTTGTTTTTATATCTTTAATAGAAGGAGCTACTATTTCTGCTTTTTTTAAAGTGAAATTTTGTTTAGCAGAACTTGATTTGCCAACACTATTAACAGATGTAATTTCTAGAGTATAGTTTCCGTTGTTGACATTTGATACATCCCAATTATACGAAGTTGTTCCAACAGCGATTGATTGATTGCTTGCTAATGTTTTGATAACTTTATTGTTGTTATCTTTTATTATTACAGTTGTTTTTGTTGGTTGGTTTCCTTTAAAGGAAACAACTATTCTGTTTGGATCTGAATCATATTTAGTGCTGATTGAACTAATAGTTGGTGCTTCTACTTTTGATACTTGAACAATGGCACTACTTGAAGTTGTTTGATTATTACTGTTTGTTGCTATAACTTCTGTTGTATAGCTTCCGTTGCTCCAACTTGAAGCATCAGCAGTGTAGGAGTAGCTACCTGCGTTTAAAGATTTGTTATTCAAAAGTGTTGATACGATTTTACCAGTGCTGTCTTTAATTCTTACTATGACAGTTGCTGCTTTATTGATATTGAATGATATTCTCACATTATCATTCGAGTTAACGAACGAAGCTTTTATATCTTTTATAACGGGAGCAGAAATATCAGTCTGTGTATATTCAGTAACTAGTTTAGCTCCAGGATAATAGAATGCTAGAATTTCATTGTATTTTTGTCCTGCCTTAGCACGATTATTTGCACCATATTGGCTCAAGCCAACTCCGTGACCGTACCCTTTTCCAGCAATGCTATGAGCAGTTGAATTAGAGGAGCTTTTTGTAATAAGATAACTTTTTACATTGTCTATTCCTATCATTGCTCTAACTCTTGATGCTGCAACATTCGTTTGTTTTACTTCTTGTAAAATTAGTTTTCCGTCTTTGTCTTTTATATCCTTCACGTAAAACTGAACCGTTATGGAACCTGTAGTTACACGTTTTGTGGAAGAAGGGTTATTAAAAGAAAGAGTTGGAATTGAGACAATCTTGATATCTTTATCTTTATACCCATTATTATTTAACCAAGTTTTAATAAGGGAGATAATTTTACTATCTTTTTCAGACGCATTTTTCCACCATGTATCTGGTTTAACTAAATCTTTGTCTTTCATGTCGATTTGCGTTTTTTGCAAGCTAAAATCCCAATTAAAGCTTGTATCATAAGGATCGAGTTCATTTTTTAGATATCCATATTCGTATCCCCAAACATTCTTAGCAGCCTCCATTACGCCACCATTACTTGCTGAGAATACGGCACTGATTAGTTTTCCATTATATTTTAAGACTTGTCCAGTAGTAGAATCTACAGCTTTATTGGAGTTAGGATGGGAATCAGTTAGTCCGCCATAAACTTGATGGTTTATAGTATCTGTGATTGTCTGACCACCATAATTCCAAGAATAAGTACGTGCTGCAACGGCTTGAGCTTTTAACGCTTCAAGATCCCATAAAGCTGGCATTTCTCGCGGAACAACCCCTTTAAGGTAATCTTCCATACCAACCGTATTAATTGGTCTAATATAGTTTTTGCCACTTATTGTTTCCATAATAAATTCAAAAGATCCTTTATATGAACGATTATTAATCGATAAGGAGCTGTCTGAGTCGGAAGAAGCTAGAGTAAAGGAAGTGGATTGATAAATAGATTTGCTTCCTTGATACAATTTTAGTTGAGATTGCTCTAATTTAAGGATATATTCTGTGTTGCTGTTTAAAGAAACTTTGCCATCAATGGTTTTATAGGTTCCGGATGGTTTAAGAGTAACTTGTGTTTTATTTCCGAGGTAATTCTTAAGTTTTACATGTACTTGTGGTTCGTTAACACTAGCATAGGCATTATGTTCGAAAATTGGCAGTATAGAAATCAGTAAAACAAATGAAAGCAACATGGATAGTAATTTTTTTAACATCTTTTTCTCCTTCATACATTAGTAATAAACTATGAATCTAGTAAAAAAATCTAATACTTTAGACCCCGTTACAATTAATTAGAATTATACCAAATTTTAATGTAGGTGAAAGAAATACTTAAAAATTATGTCTTTTTACCTAAAATAAGGGACTAATATGATTCTATCATAATAGCATGTTGTGTTAGTATGGATAATTATGGTGAATATCTAATAGAGAATATAATAAGTAGAATTAATGGTTAGATAAATAAGTAGGGGGAATTTTAGATAGGAAAAATATAGAACAAAATATAGAATTATTATCTTCTATTAGTTTAGTGACAAATTTCTTAATTTGAAAAGTAGATATTCATTCGGTTAACAATCTTTCTAAATAATATATTGGGAAAGATGAGGGAAGTACATTAGGCTTATCTTCTATTGAATCGAATAAACCAAAAAACATACACCAATGAAAATTGGTGTATGTCAGATATAGTGATTAGTTTAAAGTGGAGGAATCCGTTGTTGAATCTGTTTCTGTTTCAGTAGAGTTGTTAGAGTCTGATAAGAAACTGCTATTTAGACCTAAATGCTGCTGAAGGACAGATTTTGTCTCCGCTAATGCTGTTTCATCTAATTGATAAATATATTTACCATCTACACGGCCATCCGTACCCGCGAGTGTAAGTGTTTCTACTTGTAAACCGTTATCGGCAGTTGCATAAGCAATTAAGGACTGCATATCGCTGAATGATAGGTCTGTTGTCATATTGCTTCCGACAGCTTCCATTACTTTTGAATATTTTGTTATCCCTTCAACAGAGATCGCTTTTTTCATGATGGCTTGCATAATTAATTGTTGTCTTTTTCCACGCTCAATGTCGTTATCAATTTTTCTTGTTCTTGCAAGGGCAAGTGCTTGTTCTCCGTCCAATTCCTGATATCCTTGTTCAAGATGGATAGCGCCTGCTTTATCCTTCGAGTTTTGTTCTGTAAATGTCACTGGGACATCGACATCAATACCACCTAAAGCATCAACTACATCCATAAAGGCGTCGAAATTCATTTTTACATAATAATCAATCGGAATCTCTAGTAATTCTTCTACTGTATCTAAAGTAGACGTAACTCCACCGAAATAGTGTGCATGAGTAATTTTATCGGAATAGCCGCGTTCCGGAATATATACATAGGAATCACGTGGGATGCTGAGTAATTTAACCGATTTTTCTTTCTCATTTAAAGTCGCTACCATTAAGGCATCGGAACGAGAACGGGTAGTACCAGATTGACTAGATCGTTTCTCGCTGTCATCTACTCCAATAAATAGGATGGAGACGTCATCGATATTAGGATCTACTTTTGCGTCTCTTTTCGAATCACGATCAATTGGCTCATACGAATCATCTGCAACTGATTTTGCTTTTGAGTATAAGGTTGCTCCATAACCGATGCCTGCTATAAGGATCACAAGTAATGGTACAAAAATAAACAATTTTACTTTTTTTCGTTTCTTTTTCTTTGTATCCTTTATATAAGTTTCTCTTGTATTATTTGCCATAAGTTTCTCCTTTGTGAATTAAGAAATACGTAATGAAATCATAGTTACTATATTACCTCTATCTCTATTCTGCGTAAATTAGCAGTTTATTTCTATTCAAGGTATATTTTTGTAATAATAGTAAATAATTCAAATATGGGTTTCTGCATACAAGGTTTCTTTTTCTTTAATAATACCTTGTCCATTCGTTAAGTCTGTTATCCAATCTTTATATGTCTCCACCTGTTCAGAATCAACAAAGACATCGATCTCGACATTTTCTAAATAATGAATTTCTTTAATTTGATAATTCGAAGATCGTAATTCATTTTCCGTTTTTCCAAGTAATGGATACTCGATGGATACACTAACGATTTGTTTTAATTTTCTTTCAATGATACCCACATTTGCTAATCCTTCGGAGGTAGTTTTTCCATATGCGCGAATAAGACCTCCAGCGCCAAGCTTAATCCCACCATAATATCTTGTAACAACAACTGTCGTATCTTTTAGTCCTTTTTTCTTTAGTACCTCAAGAATTGGCACTCCTGCCGTTCCACTTGGTTCCCCGTCATCATTCGCTTTTTGAATTTGGTCATGTTCTCCAATTAAGTATGCAGAACAATTATGTGTGGCATCTTTATGTTTTTTCTTTATTTCTCCTATGAAAGCCTGTGCTGCTTCTTCTGTTTCTGTTCGAGCGATATGAGCAATAAAACGTGATTTTTGAATAATTAGTTCATATTCCCCGTAGCTAGGCACAGTTAGATAGGAAGGAAGCATAATGGAAAGCTCCTTTCTGTGTCTTTATCCTATACTTGTTATCCACCAAATATCGTAATGAGATTCTTCTGTTCGTTATATAAGTCAGTATTTGTAACTTTTTCTATTTGAAAAAAAATAGAAAATCGATAATTAGTCTTATTTCATTATAATTCGACATTCTTTTTTCTTCAATTATTGTTCTCTTTGTAATCAAATCTTAATATAGCGATTTAGCAAGCGTGATATAATAAGTAAAACTCAATGCTCGAAAAGACCCGCTACATATGTTATGGGCTATATTTCATGGATAGGCTTAAGATTCTTTAATTTCCAGCTTATCTCATCTATTTATTTTCTTTTTCTTTGTTTTTGGTTTAGAATAGGATAAAATTATATTATTGCATTTTTACATACTTTTTCACAGTAATTCTTGTTGGTAATAGGTCTTGAGGCATGGTTTTTGGTGGAGGAAGATGTGTCTAAATAACGATTTTAATTTATTTTACAATGAATTATACATATTATTAACTTTCAAGCTAAAATAAGAATGGATGTTGGAAGGGTTTTAGCCTTTTTGGAGGAATTATATATGTTAATAAGGAAATTTGACACAAAAACGTTAGATTATATTGTGGAACAAATGATTAAGACCGTTGGTTCCAGCAAAGACGAGATTTTTCGTATTGGAGAACAATGTCGACAAGATTATGAAACCCTTACCGAAGAATTAAAAGAAATGAAAGTACTCGTGTTAGATACGATAGAAAAAGGAGACAAGCTAGAGATCCAGTCTCGATTTGCTCGTAAACGCTTATCAGAAGTGAGTAAGCATTTTAATGAATACTCGGAAGCGGAAGTTCGGGAAGCTTATGAAAGAGCACATACGCTGCAAATGGATTTAAGCATGAATCGTCACCTAGAAAAGCAATATCGAGAAAGACGAGATGATTTAGAACGTCGATTGTTAGGACTAGATGAAACAATTGAGCGTGCAGAACATCTGGTAACGCAAATTTCTGTCGTGATGAATTACTTAGTTAGTGATTTAAAACAGGTTGGCGAAGTAATCGAAGACGCCAAGCAAAAGCAGGATTTTGGATTGAAAATTATTGGTGCTCAGGAAGAAGAGAAAAAGAGACTTTCTCGGGAAATACATGATGGGCCAGCACAGATGATGGCTAATGTAATGATGCGCTCTGATTTAGTAGAAAGAATATATAAAGAGCGTGGCGCTAAAGAGGCATTTGAAGAGATTAGAAATTTAAAGGTAATGGTACGAAGTGCATTATATGAAGTTAGACGAATCATTTATGATCTTCGTCCAATGGCTTTAGATGATCTTGGCCTTATTCCAACACTAAAAAAATATTTACAAACAATAGAAGAGTATCATGAATCAACGAAAATTGAGTTTGCCATAATTGGAAAAGAAACAAGACTTCCAAGTAAGTACGAAGTGGCAATTTTTCGCTTAGTTCAAGAATCTGTCCAAAATGCTTTAAAGCATGCAGAAGCATCTAATATTTCTGTTAAAGTGGAACTACGAAGAGACCAAATTATTGTCTTGGTTAAGGACAATGGCAAGGGATTCGATAAAGATCAAAAAAAGGACGAATCTTTTGGTTTAATTGGGATGAGAGAACGAGTACATCTTCTTGATGGGGAATTAACCATCGATTCAAAAATCGGAGTTGGAACCATTATTATGATCAACGTTCCTATTAGATGATATAAGGAACTGTTTTTCATAGGAGAATCCAATCTTTGTAAGATAGTTAATTGAGTAGTATTGACTAAAGCAGATAATCTTGACTTCTGAGGGAAAGGAGGTCCCTAAACTGAAAGGGGCTATTCTTTCTGGATTAACTGTTTGTGTCTGTAATCAAGGACTTCATACATAGCAAAACGTATTATTATTCGAAAAGAGCCTAAAGAAAATAAGGGAGGCGGAGCATTTGACTACTAAGATAGTTATTATTGATGATCACCAATTGTTTAGAGAAGGGGTAAAACGAATTCTCGACTTCGAATCGAGTTTCGAAGTCGTAGCTGAAGGGGATGATGGCACACAAGCCATTCAGCTAATTGAAGAATACCAACCAGACGTAACAATTATGGATATAAATATGCCTACAATTAATGGAGTAGAGGCAACAAGACAATTGTTAGAGAAATTTCCTGATACAAAGGTTATCATTCTATCCATTCATGATGATGAAAACTACGTAACCCATGCATTAAAAACAGGTGCTAGCGGTTATCTACTAAAAGAAATGGATGCAGATGCACTTATTGAAGCGGTTAAAGTAGTAGCTGACGGAGGTTCCTATTTACATCCGAAAGTAACCCATAACCTAGTAAATGAATATCGTCGTCTAGCATTAGAAAATGCAAACTCTGATGAACACCATGTACAAGTTGTAGAAATTAGAAGACCATTACATTTATTAACTAGACGTGAATGTGAAGTCTTACAGCTTCTTGCAGATGGTAAAAGTAATAGAGGAATCGGCGAGGCATTATTTATTAGTGAAAAAACGGTTAAAAACCATGTAAGTAATATTTTACAAAAAATGAATGTAAACGACCGTACGCAAGCAGTTGTTGTTGCTATTAAAAACGGTTGGGTAGAAGTTCGTTAATAGGAAAGGTGCTACCTGAATCACTAGTTGGTTTAAGGAGCTCCTTTTTTATTTGTCCTTACAGTAGTTTGTGGAATTGTCATAATATTGTAAGTGAATTAGGTGTTTTTACCTAGGATTATTGATAAGATATTGGTAAAGAAGATGATAGGAGGAATTCCAATGAATGGAATCAAGAGACTTCCTGATCACACCCTAATAGAAGCATATTTAGAAGCGATAAAATTAGAACTCGCCGAAGAATTCATCCTGCTCCTCTTTGTAGAATTAAAGAGAAGAGAAATTCCCATTCCGAATCAACCTCAAAAGTAAAAAATCTGTTATAATATTTTCTTGCCTATTAAAATTCCATATAAATTCCTCTTTTTGTGCATTATAATAGAGTTAATATATAATGCAAATAAACTCTTTTTTAGTTAAAATGGAATACAAACGAATAGATAAGGAAGGTAACTAATTGGATGAAAACAGCTATTGTTACAGATAGTACGGCTTATATCCCTAAAGATGTAAGGGAGAAGTACGATATACATATGATTCCATTGACGGTCATTCTTGGGTCAGAAGTGTATGAAGAAGAAAAAGAATTAACAGCATCCGAATTTTATGAAGAAATTAAAACAAAGGAGCTGCCTACTACTTCTCAGCCATCAATTGGAAAATTTGTGGAGCTATTTGAAAAACTCTCCGAGAATTATGATGAAGTAATTAGTATCCACTTATCAAGCGGAATTAGCGGTACTTATCAAGGCGCCATCTCTGCGGGAGACATGGTAGATGGAATTACTGTATTTGCTTTTGATACAGAAGTGAGTTGCATGGTTCAAGGATTCTATGCCATTGAAGCAGCGAAATTAGTCCGTGCAGGCAAAACAGCAGCAGAAATTATGCCAATTCTAGATGAATTAAAAGAAACAAGCCACGCCTACTTTATGGTAGATGATCTGTCCAATCTCCAACGCGGAGGACGCCTTTCAAGCGCCCAAGCAATCATAGGAAGTCTCCTGCAAGTAAAACCGTTGCTACATTTCAAGGATAAACTAATCGTCCCATTTGAAAAAATCCGCACAAAAAAAAGAGCAATGAAGCGCATTGTGGAACTTTTACGCGAAGCAACAAACGGAGACAGCTACTATGCTGTCATTATCCATGCTAATCGCGAAGAAGAAGCAAAAGAATGGAAAGCAGAACTAGAGCAAGAATTCCCGAATATTGAATTCTCCTTAAGCTACTTTGGTGCCGTAATTGGAACTCATTTAGGTGAGGGGTCTATGGGGCTTGGGTGGATGAAGAAGAGATAATAGGTTGTGTTAGAGAGATCCCGGTTCTTGATGAGAACCGGGTTTTTTGATGGGGGGTTGGTTGATCATAAGTAAAGGAGTGGGGAGTCGCAAGTAAAAGGTGAAAGTCACAAGGAAAGGTGGAGGAGTTGCAAGTAAAGGAGTGAAAGTCGCAAGTAAAGAAGTGAAAGTCGCAAGTAAAAGTGGAGAAGTCGCAAGTAAAGGAGTGAAAGTTGCAAGGAAAGGTGGAGAGGCCGCAAGTAAAGTGTAGAGTCGCAAGTAAAAGTGGAGAAGTCGCAAGTAAAAGTAAAAAAAGAAACAAGCAAAAGCTATAAAACGGCAACAAAGATTGCTACCACTCATATCAGAAAGCACAGATTATATTAACGTTCGTAATTTTTTATAAAATATGCAGGAATTCAAGCTAAAGTATAGAATAAACAGTATAAAAATGAAAGGAAGTGATCAGTTGATTGTAAGACCAATTGAATATCCATATCGAGCGCTTCAATTAGAAGCCTTACTTTCCAGAATTAGAGCCCATCATCCTAATATTTCTTTAATAAATCAAGATTATCAAAGAAAATTGGCAGGCTACAGGGGAGAGAAGGCTGTAGACTTCCCACTTAGTTTTTTACCAGATGAGGACTACTTTATTCTTCATGATTTACGTCTATGGGATGGAAAACATTTTTTTCAAATTGATGTATTAATTCTTCATGCAAAATATGCCCTAATTCTTGAAGTGAAAAACATAGTCGGTGAACTGTACTTTGATATTGATTTGCATCAAATGACACGAATAAAAGGAGAGGAAAAAGAGGCCTTTCCGGACCCTATTATTCAAGTGAACAGATTAAAGAGACAACTTGAAGACTGGTTACTAGCCAATCAATTTCCTGCTATTCCGATTTACTCTCTCGTTGTATTTAGTAATCCCAAATCGATTTTACGTTTATCCCCTCCTCAAATTCAAACCTTTAAAAATACCATCATTCATAAAGAGTATTTGCCAGAATTAATTCCTAAACTTACTTTATCTTTTAAAGCATCCTTCCTCCCAGCAGATGAAAGGAAGAAATTAATCAAATGCTTAAAGAAAAAGAACACTCCTTTAGATACGGATATTCTGCAAAAGTATCAAGTTAATAAAGCAGATATCATATCCGGAGTGAAATGCGAATGTTGCAACCAATTTTTAATGAAAAAACATATGCAACATTGGTATTGCCTTGGTTGCAAACACAAGACAAATCAAGTGATGATCCCAACTTTAAAAGATTATTACTTTCTTTTCGGGGAGCAAATCACCAATTCTCAACTCAGGGAATTTTTACAAATAGATTCTATTTACACTGCTTCCAGAATACTAGCGAAATTAAACTTAAAAGTGACTGGAGCAGGAAAAATGACTGTCCATCACTTACCCTTAAATCTATTTAAATCAGAATTAGGAGGAAAATGATGCGGTTTTATCAAATGCACAATATAATAATCCCCACTAAAAGTAATCCCCCTCACTCTTTTCGAATTTCGAATGCTTCACCAAATCTGCTCTTAACGCCCCCACTTAATAGTGCTTATCCATTTAATCCCCAACTCCAAGCTACTCTTCAAGGTAAAGCATTACTACTAAATGAACTGCCTTTTTCCGAAGAAGAAATCCAAGCACATTACGAAAATGGTTATTGTTCCTACATGCAAGGCATTGAAAAAAATGCTCGCAATAAATATAGCTGTAAGCGATGTGGTAATGAGAATCAGCAGCTGTTTGCAAGTTTTCCATGTGCGAGATGTCAAGAAACATGTACCTATTGTCGGAACTGCATCATGATGGGGAGAATTAGTGAATGTACTCCATTAATTACTTGGAATGGACCTAAATTAATTCAAGAAACTTCAGAAATTGCGCTACAATGGAGCGGAACATTATCACCAGGACAGCAAGAGGCATCTGACAAAATGGAGGCAATTATCGAAGACCAATCTGAACTACTTATTTGGGCGGTGTGTGGAGCTGGAAAAACGGAGATACTTTTTAAAGGGATCGAAAAAGCATTAAAGCAAAACCAACGAGTATGTATTGCAACCCCTCGCACAGATGTTGTCCTCGAATTGGCCCCTAGATTGCAGGAGGTTTTTCCAGACATAAAGGTTCTTCCTGTTTATGGCGGCAGTGAAGATCGTCATCTATATAGTCCCCTAACGATAAGCACAACACACCAGCTTTTTCGTTTTCAACAAGCATTTGATCTCGTCATTTTGGACGAAATGGATGCTTTCCCCTATTCAGTTGATACATCCCTTCAATATGCTGTACAGAAAGCGAGAAAAGAACACTCGACACTTATCTATTTAACAGCAACCCCTGATAAAGCTTGGCAAGAAAAATGTAGACAAAAGAAGATTCCCTTCGTCACCATCCCTGCTCGTTTTCATCAATACCCTTTGCCAGTTCCTTCTTTTCAGTGGTGTGGAAATTGGGAAAAAGGATTAAGTAAGGAAAAGTTACCTGCCCCACTTATTAAATGGATTCATGAACGAGTTCCTGAGAAGAAGCCAATACTTTTATTTGTGCCGAAAATTTATTATATGGAAAAAATAAAAACGCTCTTACAACCAATTATAAGTAGCTTAGAAGCTGTTCACGCAGAAGATCCTAATAGAAAAGAAAAGGTCCAAAAAATGCGTGATAAAAAAGTGGACTTGCTTATCACGACAACCATTTTAGAAAGAGGGGTAACTTTTCCTAATGTAGATGTTGCGGTGTTAGGGGCAGAAAATCCAATTTTTACCGAAAGTGCTCTCGTTCAGATTTCAGGCAGGGTAGGCAGGAAAAAAGAATTTCCGGGTGGAACGATTACTTTTTTTCATTATGGAAAAACAAATAGTATGGTTTCAGCACGAAAGCAAATTATGAAAAGTAATAAAGAAGCAAGAGAAAGGGGGATGCTTCGATGATTTGTGTGATTTGCTTAGCTCCAGTAACCCCAGAATTTAATTGGACTTATCTTTTCTCAAGAGAGCCAGAATGTTATTTATGTGCAGATTGCAAGGAGAAATTAGAAGTAATTAAAGGGGAGACGTGCCAAGTATGTGGTCGATCTCTTCAAATGCTGGAGACTAGACATGTTAAAGATGGGGTATGCCGCGATTGCCAAAAATGGGACGAACTAAATGAATGGAAAGGTATACTGCAATCGAATCAGTCGCTATTTTTATATAATGATTTTTTGAAAGAGACAATTGCTCGATTTAAATATAGAGGAGACTTTCGCTTAGCTTCTGCTTTCGTTTCTTTTTTACCGAAGGATTTCGGAAAAAATAAGGTGGTTGTGCCCATTCCATTAAGCGAGGAACGATTGTATGAGAGAGGCTTTAATCAAGTAGAGGCTATATTTTTTTATACGAAAATCCCTTACACCAATTGTCTTGTACGCATACATAGCGAAAAACAATCGAAAAAAACAAGACAAGAACGCTTGCAAATAGAAAATATTTTTAAACTAGAGAAGAAAGAGTCGATAATTGCTCAAGATATTCTTCTTATGGACGATATATATACTACAGGTGCAACGTTACGGAGTGCAGCAAAATTATTAAAGGAAGCGGGAGCAAAGTCCATCTCTTCCTTTACGCTTGCAAGATGAGGAGGAATTTTGGTGGCAGAACTAGGGAATTGCCCACAATGTGGCGATATTTATGTGCTAAATAATATTCGCGATGTGTGTCTAAAATGCTATAAACAAGAAGAAGCCGATTTTGAAAAAGTTTATCAATTTATTCGCAAAAAGCAGAATCGAACAGCGCAAATGGATGAAGTAGTGGAAGCAACGGGCGTAGAGAGAACGCTGATTTATAAATTTATCAAAAAAGGTAGAATTAAGCTCGCTCAATTTCCGAACCTTGGCTATCCTTGTGCACAGTGCGGTACGATTATTCGTGAAGGCAAGCTTTGTAATTCTTGTTTAACGGAGATAAAAAATGACTTGCATGCAGTCGAACAAGAAGAAGAAAGACAAAAAGAGCTTAAAAAAAGGACTACCTATTTTACACGTT
Source organism: Niallia alba (assembly GCF_012933555.1). Taxonomy (GTDB): domain Bacteria; phylum Bacillota; class Bacilli; order Bacillales; family Cytobacillaceae; genus Niallia; species Niallia alba. The sequence goes on along the minus strand of NZ_JABBPK010000001.1, from coordinate 4,189,796 downwards.
AATTCCAAACAAGCGCCGAACTCGTTCGGCGTTAAACCTACAACCTAAAATCCCCTCTAGGAATATACTCACACATATGATTGGGAAAGTAGTTATTTTGACGTATTTTTATAAAAATTAAAGGAAATGATTAAATAAAACGCTAATCATCCGATACTAGTAATAAGAATAAAACTTGTACGGGAAAGAAAGCGAGGAGTACACAATGAAAATTAATAATTATGGAACACAGGGCATTAATCCATATAAAAAAGTAAACAAAGTCGACCAATCCAATAAAGCGGAAGGAACAAAAGGAGCAGATAAAGTTGAAATCTCTGCGGCTGCGAAAGAATTACAGCAAGTTTCCCAAGTTTCTGCTGCGCGCACGGAAAAAATCGATGCACTGAAAAAACAAGTACAGAGCGGTACGTATGAAGTAAATCCGCAAGATGTAGCAAAAAGCATTTTAAACTTTTATTCCAAAAACTAAATCATTCATAAAAAAGGAGGGCTAACATGTCAGCAACATTATTAATACAGACACTGGACAAGCTTGTGAAGTTACATCAAAGTTTACATGAAGTAGCAAAAAAGAAGACAGAAGCAATTAAGATTGGCGATATGGACGCCCTCAAGCAAATTATGAAGGATGAACAAGCTCATATTATGAGCATACAAAAACTGGAAGAAGCAAGGGTTACTATCTCTAAACGAATGGTTCCAACTATTCCAGATCCTACAGTGATGGATTGCGTAAAGTTTCTTGATTCACAAGATGCAGAGAAAGTATCGGAAATTGCCAATCATCTGAAAGAAATTATCATGAATTTAGCAGAAACAAATTCATTGAATCAACAGCTTCTTCAACAATCCATGCAATTTGTCAATGTTTCCTTAAATTTATTAAAGCCGACGCAGAAAAGCATTAATTACGGTAAGCCGAGCGGCAATAATATTCAAACGAACGCAATTGGAAAACAAGGAAACAGCTTATTAAATATAAAGGCATAATGGGGGAAAGAAAATGGCTTCAACGTTTATGGGATTAGAAACCGCAAGAAGAGGAATGACAGCACAACAAGGTGCTTTATATACAACCGGAAATAACATCGCTAATGCAAATACTTTAGGCTACACTCGTCAAAGAGTCGATTTACAGCAATCAGAAAGTTTTCCATCTGTAGGGACAAATGCACCGAAAATGCCGGGGCAAATGGGAACTGGCGTTGTAGCAGGGGCAGTTGTGCGTGTAAGAGAAACATTCCTTGATACACAGTATCGATCTGAAGCGAGCAAGCTCGGCTACTGGGAAAATCGCTCCGCAGCATTAAGCAATTTAGAAACCATTTTGAATGAGCCGTCTGACTCTGGTTTATCTGCAGCGATGGATTCTTTCTGGAAGTCACTTCAGGACATGGCAGTTGATCCGCAAAATGCTGGTGCTCGTGCAGTAGTGCGCCAGCGTGGGATTGCAGTAGCAGAAACATTTAATTATTTACATCAAACTGTTTCAGCAGAAAAAGCAGATGCAAAAAATGAATTAAGTGTAGCTGAAAAAGAAATAAATACATTGCTTTCACAAATTGACCAAGTAAATAAGCAAATTGGCAGTATCGAGCCAAATGGCTATTTACCCAATGATTTATATGATAAAAGAGACGGTTTACTAGATGAACTATCAAAATTTGCGAATATCAAAGTAAGCTATGAAGCTCCAGGCGGAAATGCGTTAGCACAAGCAGAGGGAAAAGCAATTGTTACTTTAGTAGATGATAAAGGAAATGCTCTAGGAACATTGGTTGATAAAGATGGTGCTAAACAAGTAAAGGTTAACAGCAATGCAGATGATACAGCTGTTCAGTCTATTACTATTGGAGATACAGTAGTTGATATTAATAACTTTAACTCTATTGGAAAATTAAAGAGTGTAGTAGAATCGTATGGATATGTAGATCAAAATGGCGAATTAGCTGGGACTTTTAATGATATGTTAAAAGAATTAGACAATCTGGCATATACTTTTGCAACAGAATTTAACAAGGTGCATGAAGAAGGTTTAAGTCCGAATGAAATAAAAGATGGCGACAAAGCGATTTCTTTCTTTGCCGATTCGGAAAGTGTAGATGGTAGCATTACGGATCGCAATGGCTTTGCGAGCAGAATGACAATTTCACAGGATATTCGAAACAGCTTGGATAATATCGCAAATGCAGATCCATCAAATCCAACACTTGGTGATGCAACCTATGTGAGTAAATTAGCAGAAATCATCAATAACAAATATGATTATGGTAATAATTCTGAGCAGTCAAATTTCCGCAACTATTTTGAAGGGGTTATCGGAAGTATGGCAGTAAGCGCACAAGAAGCAAATAAGATGGCTGCCAATTCTGCAACACTTCAGCAAACGGTTGATAATAGACGAATGAGTGTTAGCTCTGTTTCATTAGATGAGGAAATGACGAATATGATTCAATTCCAGCAAGCATATAATGCATCGGCAAGAATGATAACGGTAATGGATGAATTGCTAGATAAGATTATAAACGGCATGGGCGTCGTTGGAAGATAGGTGAATAAATAATGCGTGTCACACAATCAATGGTATCAGCGAATTCCCTTCGCAATATTAGCAGTAGCTACAATAAATTAGCTGAACTAAATAACCAAGTTGCAACCGGTAAAAAAATAACAAAGCCATCTGATGATCCAGTCGTTGCAATGAAAGGAATGTACTTCCGTTCCAATTTAAATCAAGTGGAACAGTATAAACGAAATCTTTCCGAGCTTCATTTGTGGATGGATAACTCAGAGGCAGGACTTGAGCAAGCGACTAGTGGACTTGATCGAGCTCGTGAACTATTACTTCAAGGTAAGAATGATACAAATAGTGGCGATGAAAGAGCAGCAATTGCGAAAGAAATCGGACAGCTGAAAGATGATTTAGTGAATGTTGCTAATACAAAGGTTAACGGAAAATTCATTTTCCATGGTACAGATGTATCGAATCCGTTAGTAACAAGCGGATCACCTCCAACTGTTGCAGCAAATATTAATGATCCAGCAATTGATAATTATGGAGTTGAAGTTTCTCAAGGAATTACAATGAAAGCAAATGTAAGTCCTGCTAGCACATTTAATCAAGAGATGTTTGATGTGATGCAAGGTATTGAAGATAAATTCAATAATAATGATACAGAGGGACTAGATGATTTATTAGAGCGTCTTGATAAGGTTCTTAATTCGATGAACAGTGAAAGAGCTGAGCTTGGCGCTCGCTCAAATCGCTTGGAAATGGTAGAGGCGAGAATTGATGCACAGGAAGTAATGGCGACAAAGGTCCTTTCTGATAATGAAGATGTGGATATGGAAAAGGCGATTACGAATTTATCTGTTCAGGAAAGTGTCCATAATGCAGCATTGGCAGTTGGAGCACGATTAATTCAAACGTCTTTAATTGATTTCTTACGATAAAAATGGAAGGAGGCAAGCCTGACTATTGTTTTGGTCTGATGGTTTGGCTCCTTTTTATTATTTTGTCTTTATTATTGGGGGAAATTGACAAAAGGATAAAATACATGCTTTTAAATAGGTTGGTTGCTTTTCGTTCCAGGATGCTCGCTTTCCGCGGGGCGGGCGGTGAGCCTCCTCGACATTCCGTCTGTGGGGTCTCACCTGTCCCGCATTTCCCGCAGGAGTCTCGCACCTTCCACTACAATCAACCAGTTTATTATAAGGAATTAAGTAGCTGAATTTTTATAGAACGACAATCATGTGTTGAAAAAACTATAAAGTAGAAAAGGATGTAAATGTATGTTTCCGCAAATTAGATTACAATCGACGCCGGCGCGTCTAGATATGTGGGTGGATAAGGGATCGCTTGAGATTCAGCAGAAACAGGCTGAGGTAGAGATGGAACAGCCGAAAGCGGAATTAACGATTGAAAGAAGACCGTCTCAATTAACGATTGATCAGACAAAGGCAAGGGAAGATGTCGGTTATAAAAGTGTGCCACGGATGATTGAAGATTCGGCCGCTGAAGGAAAACAAGCTGTAATGGAAGGGATAGCCAGACGAGGACAAGAACGTAATGAATTATTGCAAATTCAAAATGGCGGGAATGTAATCGCTAGCCAAGCGAAAAGAAATAGTCAAGGCGATCCCAAGCAATTTGGTTTAGGATGGATTCCTTCTCCAAATAGTGTGCAAATCAATTATGACCCAGGAGAAGTGAATGTTTCGATTGAACCGAAAAAAGCTATCATTAATAGTACAATAAACAAACCTGAAATTAAATACACACCTTCTAAGGTTAATATCCAACTAGCACAATATCCATCTTTAGAGATAGACTTTGAAAATTTAAAGTATATTGGGGTAAACTATGAACAATACATATAAAGGAATGATGTAAGTGAAAATTGCGACGAAATATCACGGTGAAAAAGAAATACAAGAAAAAGAAGTCATTACATTTCCACAAGCAATTCCTGGTTTTCCTGAAGAAAAGGAATTTGTTCTCTTACCCCTTGATGAGGAAAGTCAATTTATTGTTTTACAATCGGTAGAAAATCAACAATTAGCGTTTGTGCTTTCTAATCCATTTACCTTCTTTAAGGAATATGAATTTACATTAGAAGATCATATTGTTGAGCTATTGGAATTAGAATCAGAAGAAGATATCCAAGTTTTTTCTATATTAACTGTTCAAGATCAATTTGAAAAGACAACGGCAAATCTGCAAGCACCTGTTGTCATTAATAGTAAGAAGAATATCGCAAAGCAAGTCATTTTAAATGAACCAAATTACCACACAAAGCACCCATTATTTCAAAAAAATAATCCAACATTGGTAAAGGGGTGATTCGATGTTAGTTTTGACACGGAAAAAAGGTGAGGTTATAAAAATTGGCGATGATATGGAGATAACGATTGTTGCTACAAAAGGAGAGCAAGTAAAAATCGGTATATCAGCCCCGAAGAATGTAGAAATATATCGTAAAGAGGTATATGAAGAAATAATAGCAGAAAATAAGCAGGCATCAGTAGATGTTGCAGCAGTGATGAATTTGTTTAAAGGGAAGCATTAATAAGAAAGATATTAGAAAAAATGGCGTAGCTGATAGAGGCTATGCTTTTTTATTTGCTGAAAACCCTATTAGATAGCAATCTCTAAAATTTTTTATAAAAAAATAAAAAAACTATAAAAAACTATTAAACTTTGAATAGCAGAGACGATATATAAAGTAAGAGGGGGAAGGGCGGCCGACCTTCCTAACTCCAATAAAAACTATCATGTTCACAAGGATGTGAACACCTAAATTCAAGGAGGAAAACAAAAATGAGAATCAATCATAATATCGCAGCTCTTAACACTTACAACAAATTAAGTAGCGCAAACAATGCACAAAGCAAATCAATGGAGAAATTATCTTCTGGTCTTCGTATTAATAATGCAGCTGATGACGCAGCTGGTCTAGCAATCTCTGAAAAAATGCGTGGTCAAATCCGTGGTTTAGACCAAGCAGCTAAAAACGCTCAAGATGGAATTTCTTTAATCCAAACTGCTGAAGGTGCTTTAAGCGAAACTACTGATATCCTACAACGTATGCGTGAATTAGCAACACAAGCAGCTAACGATACAAATACTGAAACAGATCGTGGAGAAATCCAAAAAGAGATGAACTCTTTAACTTCTGAAATCAACCGTATTGGTAATACCACTGAGTTTAATACTCAAAAGTTATTGAATGGTGATAAAGATGGAGGTGCAGTAGCAGCAGAATATAAATTAGCATCTACAGATATTGATTTTGCAAACACAAAAGAAATGACAATTGGTGGTAAAGCATATACTGCTACTACTACTGATAATGGTCTTGCTGGACTAGCAAAATTGGTTAATGCAGACACAACTAATAAATATACAGCTACTGCTAATGACGATGGCTCGCTTACACTTACTGCTAAAACAGCTGGTGTTGATTCCGTTACTTCTGGTGACTTTAAAAAAGGCGCTGCTGCAGTAACTGAATCAACAGTAACTGTAGGTAAAGCCGCAGATTCTACTAAGAGTCTTAAATTCCAAATCGGTGCTAACGAAAAACAAAGTTTAAGCCTTGATATATCTGATATGAGAGCTGTTGCTTTAGGAATTTCTGAAACAGGTACTAGTAATTCTAAACTAGCTGTAACTGATGGTACCAATAATACAACTACTGAACAAGCGCTTGATGTATCAACACATGAGAAAGCTGCGAATGCAGTAACTAAAATCCAATCAGCTATTGACCAAGTTTCTGCTGAGCGTTCTAAACTTGGTGCAAACCAAAACCGTTTAGACCACACTATCAACAACTTAAGTACTTCTTCTGAAAACTTAACTGCTGCGGAATCTCGTATCCGTGACGTTGATTATGCTTTAGCTGCGTAAAAAGCAGTAACAAGCACAGTCGTCCTAGCTGGTAACGGCTAGAGATTACTATCGGGTGAATTGCTGGAAAACTCTTAGAGCTTTTCTTACTACAACGTAACTAGAAATGGTAGGCGTGAATGTGTGAAAAAAGAAAAGATTGGGCAATCAGCAGCCAAGCTCCTTACTTGAAAAAGTGGAGAAGGTTCAACGACTAGGATAAACCATCTAAGGCTGAAGCTATGATGATGAAATCCATAGGTAAAACAATATACATCAGTATTGTGAATCCGAAGTGCCCGACCCCTACTAGAAATATTAGAGGGTGAAGATATAGTCTAGTCATTTATGAAAGTAAATGTTCGCACGATGGCGAAAGAAATGATGGCACAAACTAAGAATTCTATTCTTTCTCAAGCAGCACAAGCTATGTTGGCTCAAGCAAACCAACAGCCGCAGGGTGTTCTTCAATTATTACGTTAATAGTGAGTTTTTTTAAAGAGATATCAGTTTTTCTGATATCTCTTTATTTAGTAGTTTGTTGATTTAATAGGTTACTAATTTCTTTCTCACTCATTTTATTTATTCGGTAGCAAAGTTCAGTAATTTGGCTATTGTTTAAACCACTAATATAATTACATTCTTCTAATAAGTCCCTATGCTCTCCTTTAATAATAATTTGATAGCTTTTCTTCGTATTAGTAAAATTCTCTAAAAAATAGTCGTTTATAAATAAATTTCTATATCCGTTTTTAGACTTAATTAATGATAGTAGGTTTGGAAGTGTATTTAGAATTTGATAGATTTCTTCTGTAGGACATTTTATAGTTATGGATAGTGGAAGTTTTATCGTTGTTCGTTTATCAAGTAATTTAGATGGGAGAAAAAGAGCTACTCTCCTTTTTCTATCCATACAAGAGTGCATATATGGGTCTACCATATGTAGAAAATAAAGTATCTGTTTTTGATCATACAGTAGTAGTCTATTTTGTTTATCCTGAGAAAATAGTATATGAAACTTTTGGTAAATTAGTTTGGCTAACAATTTGTTTTCTTCTATAGTAAAGCATTCAGTGGATAAAATAATCTTTTTTATTTTTGAATCTTTCATTATTAAGCATCCATCGTCTTGATAAAACCATGCAAGGGCAAAAACGTTTAGGTATCTTTCTAAAAATGTTAATGGAAGGATTTTTTTACCTTCTGGATACCATACTTTCATTAAATCAGAAAAATATTTACTGTTTCTTGATTGTGAATAGAAATGTTCTGTATAGCCAGCTGAAATTCTAGGATCCTTTATTTTTTGTATTTAGGTATAACTAATGGAATATCTTTCATCAGTTGATGATAACAATGGAAAGTCTATTCTCTCTCCTCTGTTCGGTGACTGAATCGAAATCTAGCTTGTCTTCCTGGTGATTGAAATAAGTTTCCATCCCCCAAGAAGTTTCCCAGTTAACATGCATAATCCTTCATAAGAGAATCTTATTTCTAAATTAGAGTATTTATCCATTATTATTATTATCCTTTCGAAAAGAATGTATGTTCTATTTTATTATAGGTTATTTATCCTTATTAAACTAGTAATTTTCTCTCATTAAGCAATCTTTCAGTAATATTCCTTAAAACTTTCATTATTTAACCGATATAAAAAATATAAAATTCTAGATGTATTCGGTAGTGTCAAAAGATTTATGAAAACTACCTAAAGGGTTAGTTTCTCTCCTATTTACTGGATGGAGATGCGCCGCAATCGCTCTTGACAAACACGCCAATGGTTTGAGGATTGTTTAACAAGGGCGAAGGGAACAAAAGAAGGCATACCAAATAAGCCCTTGGTTGTTTCCATTTTAAACCATTGGCAAGTTCGGTTTGTCAAGAGTTCGCTCCGCCGATTGCTGAATTAGCTTAAGGGCTCAGCTAAACAAAAAGTTAGGCTTGTCTTTGTTCTACTATCCATTGTTGTGCTAATCCAATGAGCTTTGTCCAACGTGCTGGCATTGTTGGAAGCCCCTTGAGTTCTGGATTCACTACGGGCACTTTTCCTTCTAAGGCGGCATGCGGACGCAAAAAGTTAAAGTAGGCCGTAAATAAGGTGACGTATGAAATGGAACCATGTTCAGAGCCGAATCCATGAGTGGAGCGATAATTGCCCTTAAAGGTGCGGTTAAGTCTCTCAATTATTTGTTTCAGTGGTCTATATTCGGTCGAAACAGGGTCCTCATTGGTTAATCCAATGACCTGCTTCACATCGAATGAAATCCCATGTTGAGCGAAGAAATGTTGGGCTAAAAGATAGATTGGATTCCCGTCTACCACAAAGGTCAGATTTTCTGGAATCTCTTTCATCTTGATTAAGACCTCATCAATTGCTCGAATGGCTGTTGCTGTGTCTCGATTAGGCGACACCGGATACGAAAGAATAATCTTTTTCACGGCGTCAAAAAAGAAAAATAAATAATGCCATCGACCGTTTACTCTGATATACGTTTCATCACCGCAGAATTGGTCTGAAAGTTCATAGGGATAGTGATCCACATAAGGTTTAAGTAATAAAGCTACGCTATTTTCGTAGTTCAATACAGTCTGATGTGAAATCATCACTCCGTGTACGTCCTGCATAATCGCAGCTGTTTTACGGGCCGAAAGGCCATAGTTTACATGATAGGTTAGGATTAATCCTAATGTATGTGGTGATGCATAAATCTTTGATAAGTCAACGGCCGGCAGTTCTGGTGATTCCTTGGATAACGGCTGGAAATCGATATGAAACTGACGGAAAATGTATCTTAATTTAAATGCTTGAGGGTCCTTTTTGAACCTTTTCTTTTCTTTTGAAGTCATCCCATTGAGCTTCTTTTGATAATAAGAACAGTCATTGTTCTTGCACTTAAACACGTGAAAATCTTTTCTTTCTTTTATTTTCTCGAGAGTTTTGGAACAATGAGGACACTTCAGGATGGCTTCCTTAGAATAACGGTTCTTTTCACTGAAGAGCTCTGTACACACCTTGCATTGATACTGGCCTTTATCTCCATTGTTGGCATAAAGATAATCTGATGGAGCACCACACTTTGGGCAGTTCATGGATTTAGGTACGGAAACTTTTGCATTCTTACGCCTTTGAACAGGTTTAAGTGGTTTCCCGTTCTTCTCTAGATATTCACTAAGAAGAACTCGATAATCAAGCTGTTCCAGAACTTCAATGACCGGAAGGTCGTCCACTTGAAGTTTTCGATATGGTTTATTTACTGGCTGTTCAGTAGGCTTATCAAACATACTCTTACCAATCAATAAAGTAAGCAATGTTCGAATTAGTTGTTCTTGATAGTTTATAAAAGTTAATAAATAGGTTATAATTTGAGGGTACAAATTGTCACTTCCTTTTCTAGGTTGTTGAGAGTGTCGTAACCTCAATTATCCTTAGAATTCAGGGGGTGGCAATTTTTTTGCTTATAAAGCCCTCTCAGATAGGATTTAATAACCTATTTACTATAAAAGTTTTGACAATACGATGTATTCACAGGGGGATAATTTATGATTGAACGGATTGGTTCCCAACATAATATCTACACACCTAGACAAGCGGAAAACACTAATGGTATCGAAAAAAAATTAGATAGTATGGATCCTCAGTTACAGCTTTATGGTCCAAAACCAAACAAACAGCAATTAAACGAAGTAATTGAAAGTATGAATGCTTTCATGCAGCCTTCACATACTTCCTTGAAATTTGAGCTTCATGAAAAATTAAATGATTATTATGTAACAGTTATTGATGATGACACGAAAGAAGTAGTTCGCGAAATTCCATCTAAAAAAATGCTCGATATGTATGCAGCGATGAAGGAATTTATGGGCTTAGTAATTGATGAGAAGATTTAAAAGAGGTGAGTTAAAATGGTATTAAGAATTGGTGGTTTAGCTAGTGGAATGGATATTGATACACTTGTTGAGCAGTTAATGACTGCAGAACGAGTGCCACTAGATAAGATAAATCAGAAAAAGACATATACAGAGTGGCAACGTGATGACTATCGGGAAATGAATTCATTGTTGCTAGATTTAGATAATACTATTTTTAATGGAGTTGCTAAGCAGGCAAGTTATATTAAAAAAACAGTTTCTATATCCAATTCAGATGCACTTTCGGTAAAGAATGTGAATTCGACGATAGATTTTTCTGGTTCTATTAAAATAAATGAATTGGCTAGTGCCGCAACGATGCAAAGTTTCACGGATTCAAAAATAAGGGATTCATCCAAAAAACTCAGTGATATTGGGTTTTCAGGAAGTCAGACAATAACTATTAGTGCGATTACAAAAGACGGTGTTATCCAAGAAAACTCTTATAAATTACCAATTTCTGAGGATGATACATTGGACAGTATAATTACAAGGATTAATAAAGATTCTGGAGTAACTGCATTTTTTGATAATAAGACTCAAAGAATCTCTTTTACTGCAAAAAACACTGGCGGTATCGAGGGAGCGCCTGAAATAATTCTTTCTGATGATGGGGATTCTCCAAATAAATTTTTTAATAATATATTGGGAATAAACTCTAATAATGATTTAGCAGCTAAACCTCGTGAGGATGGGACAGTTTTTGGAACTGCTGGAACAAACGCTGACATCACATATAATGGTCTAAATATTACTAGAAGCTCCAACACCTTCACCGTCAACGGTGTAGAATTCACTGCAAAAAAAGTAACAACAGAAGCAGTAACCTTCTCCTCTACACCTGATGTAGATGGTATCTTGGACACAATAACACAATTTGTAAATAAATATAACGAATTGGTAGAAAAAATCCGTGCCAAAACAACAGAAACAAAGTACCGAGATTATCAACCTCTTACAGATGCGCAAAAAGAGGATATGTCAGAGGATGAAATTGAAAAATGGGATAAGCTTGCGAAAAGTGGTACGCTGAAAAATGATTCAATTTTAAATAATGTTTTAACAAAAATGCGTTCGAATTTTAGTTCTCCAGTAAGTGGGACGTCTACTTATTCGCAACTATCGCAAATTGGGATTTCAACTACTGCCAATTATTTAGATGGTGGGAAGCTAACAATTGATGAAGATAAACTAAGAGCAGCGATTTCGGCTGATCCAAACGCTGTTTATGAACTGTTTCAAAAGGATGGATCAACGAGTTCAGAACAAGGAATTGCACGTCGCTTAAGGGATACTCTAAAAACAGCGATGACTGATATCACGGCCAAAGCTGGGAAAACTACTAGTGTAAATAATACATTTACGTTAGGTAAAGTATTAAATAACTATGCAAGTCAAATTACTCGTTTTGAAGATAAATTGAAATTAATTGAAAACCGATATTGGGCTCGTTTCACAGCAATGGAAACAGCAATTAACAAAGCAAATAGCCAATCAACCTATTTAACAAATATGTTCAGTTCTTAATAAAAAGGAGATTTAATAATGGCCATTTCAAACCCCTATCAATCCTATCAGCAGAACTCCGTAAACACGGCATCTGCTGGAGATTTGACATTAATGCTATATAACGGCTGTCTGAAATTTTTACACTTAGCCAAAAATGCAATTAAAGAAAATGACATTCCAACAAGAAACACCAATATTCAAAAATCACAAAATATCATTAAGGAATTAATGGTAACGTTAAATATGGATATTCCGATCTCACAAAATTTGATGTCTTTGTATGATTATATGAACCGCCAGTTAATGAAGGCGAACATTGAGAATGACGTTACGATTATTGAGGAAGTGGAATCCCTTGTGACTGAATTCCGTGATACGTGGAAAGAAGCGATTGTTTTAAATCGTCAAAAACAGCATGGGCAAGGTGGTCAAGCATAATGGAAGCATTAAAGCAATGCTATGCTATTACGAATGAGTTAGTGGAGCTGTTGAAAGGAGAAGCTGAGGTAGATACGGAAAAAGTGAATCAGCTTCTGGATCAAAGGCAAGCTTGCTTAACACTTCTTACTTCTCCGACAACGGAAACGGAAAAGAAAATCGGACAGGCTCTATTGCAACAAGATAAAGAGTTGGTTGCATTGCTGGCAAAAGAAAAGCAATCGATTCAAAAGGAATTGCGTAGTTTAGAACACAAAAAATCATCCAATCAAAAATATGTGAATCCGTATCAATCGTTGCAAACAGATGGTATGTTTTACGATAAGCGAAAATAGTAGTGGGTCAAGGGGCGAGGTTCCTTGTCCCACTTTTTTTCTGTTCTTATATCTTTGCTGAAATAATTAGGCAGAGTCATTAGTAAGTAAAAGTTATATGGTTATTGTTTGAGGGACAATCATATCCATCTATTATGTAAAGACCCAGAGGAATCTATTTCAGATAAGTTCAGCGTGCAAAGTAAGAAGTCAATAAAACATTTTAGTTTCCTCAAAAGTTGGAAACATAAGAAAAAGAGCTAATATCCAATTAATAGTGAATATTAGCTCTTTTATGTGAAAGTGGGACAAGGAACCTGAACCACTGTCCCCCAGTTAAATCACTCGAGACAACCCAACACGAGTCTGCTTATTCTCAACACTTTCTCCGATCAAAACAATCTCCGAATCAGCATCCTCTGGAGCAATAATGCAGTGATCTTCAACCGTTACATTACAGGCCGTTACACTCTTTTCGATGACTACATTTTCACCGATAACGGTTCCAGGAAGGAGTACAGAATCTTTAACGATTGATCCTTTTCCGATAATGACATCATTAAAGATGACGGAGTTTTCTACTGTTCCATAAATTTCGCAGCCTTCACTTATAATGGAGCGTTTTACGGTAGCGGAAGATTCAATATAGGATGGGGCAAAGCACTGTTCGTGGGTGAATACGGTCCAGTCTTTGTCATTTAGAAAGATATTGCTTTCCTTCGATAATAAGTCCATATTTGCTTTCCAGAAGCTGTCGATTGTCCCAACGTCCTTCCAGTAACCTTTAAATGTATAAGCGTGTAATTTGCGGTTATCTGTCAGCATGGCAGGAATAATATCTTTCCCAAAATCTTTTGAAGATAATTCATTTTTTTCTTCTTTTTGCAGATAGTTTTTAAGCGTTTTCCATTTGAAAATATAAACACCCATTGAAGCTAAATTCGATTTTGGGTTAGATGGTTTTTCTTCAAAATCGACAATGCGATTATTCGTGCCATCTGTGTTCATGATGCCAAATCGGCTTGCTTCCGCCCAAGGAACTTCCGTAACTGAAATCGTTGCATCTGCCCCTGTTTTTATATGCTGTTGTAGCATTAAATTATAATCCATTTTATAAATATGGTCACCAGAAATAACAAGAACATAATCCGGGTTATACTGGTCAATATAGGATATATTTTGATAAATAGCATGGGCTGTACCATCATACCAGCGCTCTTCAGTACCACATTGGTATGGAGGGAGGATGCTAAGTCCGCCATCTCTGCTGTCCAAATCCCAATCTTTTCCGTCTTTAATGTAATTTTGCAGTACATGTGGCTGGTATTGTGTCAATACACCAACTGTATCTATACCTGAATTACGGCAGTTGCTTAATGTAAAGTCAACAATACGATATTTTCCTCCAAAGGGTACTGCTGGTTTTGCTAATTCTTCTGTTAGTTTTTTTAATCTTGTCCCTCTTCCGCCAGCCAATAGCATTGCAATACATTTCTTATTCAAAATAGATCCCTCCAGTATGCGTTGTCAAAAGTTCATTAGTTAGAAATTCAAAAGAAAGTAATATATTACTTATATTTCCAGAAAGTTTTCAAATTTTAAGAACATCTCTTGGAAAAGCAAATGTTCTTGATTTTTTCTTATCAAGTAGATCTATTTCGGTTTATAAACGATCGTCTTCCCAGAGTTTGTAATAGTATTCTTCCTCTTCCATTTCTTTTAATTCTAATTCAGGTTGGTTTTGTAAGATTTTCTCACTCATTCTTTTACCTCCAGGTTAAATTCTTAATGTGTTCATTGTAGCAAATATAAAACAACGAATTGTAAAAATATTTTGATTAATTTCGCTAAATCTCGACATATAATGGATAAGTGCTACTCATAATTCCATTTATCATTAGGAATATAGGCTTCTTCTCATAGATTATGTCGAAATGTTTTTAAAAAAGGAGTTATTGTATAGATCTTTATATACAATAGACTTAACTTTTGATAGGGAAAATACTAGGAATGCATCCTTCTTTGCCTATCTAATTTTTTTCAAAGAACTAGTTCTTTTACTAGTAAACCGGCTACTTCGTTTTTTCGTATCGAACTATACGTTTTAATTATGCTGTATATATAACCTCTACTAATCAATTTGAAACATTTTCTGACATAAAAAATTTCTTAGAATAATTTTCCTAGAAATACTCACTAGTAGTTCATTTTTGAAAAAAGTTCACAAATTTGTCGAAATTTATTCTCGTTTTAGCAGGATTTTGAGAGGGTATGCTAGAAATATATTGTATAGTCAAAATGATTTCTTATATGGTATATTTTCATTTACCATTAGGAAAAAATAAGACTTGCACTGGAAATTATAAAGGAGGAGTAACTTATGAACTTCAACATTAGAGGAGAAAACATTGAGGTAACTCCAGCAATTAGAGAGTACGTAGAAAAGAAAATATCAAAATTAGAAAGATATTTTTCTGAAACACCAGATGCACAAGTAAATGTGAACTTAAAAACGTATAATGACAAAACTTCTAAGGTCGAGGTTACAATTCCAATGTCCCAGTTGCTGTTACGTGCAGAAGAAGACCACATGGATATGTATGCAGCCATTGATTTAATCTCTGATAAATTAGAAAGACAAATAAGAAAACATAAAACAAAAGTAAATCGTAAGCATAGAGAAAAAGGAAATCTTAACGAACTATTTGGTTCTTACGAGAGTGCGCCAAATACAGAGGAAGAAGAACAGGATCTAGAGATTGTCCGTCAAAAACGCTTCAATTTAAAACCAATGGATAGCGAAGAAGCAATCCTACAAATGGACCTTTTAGGCCATAACTTCTTCGTCTACACAGACGCAGAAACAAACAACACTAATATCGTCTATAAACGAAAAGACGGAAAGTACGGCTTAATCGAAGCACAATAATAAAAAGCCTGCAGCGGACAAGCTGCAGGCTTTTTATTATTTAAAAACCTATATAATAGGCAAAGTTTGGACTAATAATAAGCTGCCTTTGTTAGCGAAAAATAAGACCAGGATAGATTTGAAGCCTAGCGTTATTTCCTTCATTTTCATACTTTCTCCAACCTCAAATAAGTCAATAGACAACCCTACTAAATTTTTCAAACACTTTTGTATCTATCTGTGAAATTTTGAAAATTCTAAAAAATACTTCCTAATTTCTAATCTACAAGCTATAATGAAACATAATTTAAAACAGAAGATGCGTGGTGGTTAAATGAAGTTAGATGAAACAGATAAACGAATATTAGATTTACTTACAGCAAATGGCAGACTATCTTATGTAGAGATTGGAAAAGAACTAAATTTATCACGAGTAGCAATAAGAGAGAGGGTCAGCCAACTTATCGAAAATGGAGTCATAGAGAAATTCAGCGCTGTTATCAATTCTGAAAAAGTAGGCAAGACAGTTTCCGCCTTTTTTGAAGTCGACTGCGAGCCAGCTTCTCTTATTCAAGTAGCGCAAACGCTAGCGGAAAATCCAGTTGTAGCAAGCTGCTATCAAATGACAGGTCCAAGCACTTTACATATGCACGTCCTAGTCGAAGACTTCGAAGCACTAGAAAGTTTTACCAACAACGAGCTCTATTCTTTAGAAGGAATCACAAGAGTGGAAAGCCATATCCTTTTAAGAAGATTTAAAAGCAGAAATGGCTTGAAAATTTAATGACCGTACCAAACAAAGATCCAATTTACTATTGTAGTCCTTTGTTTGGTATTTTTTATGTTCTTAGTGGGTTCTATAAAAAAAGAAGGCAGTTTTCTAAAAGATTGTTGTTTTTTCACTAGGAGAAAAAATTAGTTGGAAAAATAGAGTAGCTGGAATACACGAAGACTCCTGTGGGATTAGCGAGACAGTCTGAGCCTCCCGGAAAACGAAGTGCATTCCGGCTGCAGTAATAGCAACAAACTTTACAAAAACAGCCAAAAAGAAAAAGCAGATTAGATGTAATTGCTAAGCTAAGGGCGTAACTTCAGACAGTTTAAGAATGTACATTTTTATTCTCTATCACTTACTCTTGGTAACAGAGAACACTGCTCTGTGTCCTTTTTGCGCTTATTCTTCTGGTTACGGTAATAGAGAAAGCTTCTCTGTGTCCTTTTTGATTAGGGACGCAACGTTTTCAATATAAGGTTACTAAACGAAAATTCTCCCTTAAACAGATAAATTTATTACATAAAATAAAACGCGAATTGCGGAATTACAGACAAAAATTCGAAATAAAAACTATAATTTATTCTAGACAATTTCCATAATTAGGGAAAAATGTGTTAAAATAATTTTATTCTACAAAAATTAGAAAGGTTGTGTTTATTTGGAAAATGAAATCATCACACCAAAGAAGCACGGTATAATTAGTTACATTGCCCTTGCTATTGGCATTATTTGCGTCTTTATAGTTTTTGTCACACCGACAAGAATAGCAAATATCGGGAGCGTGGTTGGGGATTATATAACATTTTTTCTTACGGGAGCTGGTATCCTACTATCTATAATTGCACTATTGATGAAGACAGAGAAAAAGTTAATCCCAGTTATAGCTTTAATACTATCCTCGTCTTTGTTTATATTTTGGATAATTTTTATTTTCCTATTGTTTACGGGGCAAATTGAGTTTGCACCGTAATAATTAAAGAAATTTGATTTTGCGAAACATCCTTTAAAAGGAATAACTTGATTTTAATGATTTATCCCACTCTTAACGGCCAGTAAGACTCCCCCTTCAAGCTAAGGAGAATACGAGGAAGATAGGAGGGAGATCAACTGTCCATAAAGGTCCGATTGGTTCAACTAACCATCAGTAGGGAGGAAGGAAAACCCCCCACTGATGGAAGTTTCACTTTATAATGACTTAATTTACATAGGTGAACTCTATTTTAAACATTTGATTTTCACTGTAGGAATTTCATACCTCCCTCTCCAATCAACCTTCTGATCACATCATTATAAAATTCAGATTAATTGTAAGGATATAGAAACCCCAACCAATTCCCCCAAGAAAATTTATAAATTACTTTTAAAAATTCTCTAACTAAAAATATAAGAAAATTTACTTTTTTGAAATAGTATTCACCGCTTAACATTCCTACCAATCAGGACGAATCCATCCATATAAATTACTATAAGAGAATAAAGATAGTATAAAAATACCCGAAAATGTATGATTATTAACTGAATCCAATCCCCGTAATCTATAGAAACTCTCCTTTTTTCAAAGTCGCTAACTTTGTGAAAAACATATTACTATTTCGATAAAATAAATATTAGAGAAGCGAAAGGGTTTTCTTGTTTTCTGTAAATATCGAATATATAAAATTATTAATTTTTTTAGAAAAATCACTAGAATTCTTTTTGTAACTGTCTTATAATCATGAATATTAATTATTTGCTTTCGTTTGTTAATTAAATGAAAGGATTTAGTTTACTTTTGAAAGTTAATATTGGTTATTTTGCAAAGAGGGGGAAGGTGAGACGGTTGATCTCGATGATTATTAGAAGGCTATTTCAGCTCGTATTATTACTTATTGGAATATCTTTCTTAGTTTTTGCTAGTATGCACATGGCACCAGGTGATCCAGCTTCGATTATAGCAGGACCAACGGCAACTGATTCTGATATCGCCGCCATTCAAGAAAGTTTAGGTTTGAATAAGCCTTTTCTTGTTCAGTATTGGGACTATTTAAAAAATGTTTTACAGGGCGACCTGGGTTATTCCTATCAAACGAAACAGTCTGTGTCAGAAGCGATTGCGCTAAGATTTCCGAATACACTGAATTTAGCGATTGCAAGTATCATTGTTGCGGTTGTGATTGGATTAGTAGCTGGTATTATCTCAGCACTTAAACAAAATTCATGGCTAGATGTATTCAGTACTGTATTTTCATTAGGCGGGATATCGATCCCTAACTTCTGGCTAGGTTCTATCTTGATTCTCGTATTCGCCGTCAACTTGCAGATGCTGCCGGTTGGAGGATTGGATGCTCCGTTTTGGACAATAGAGGGAATGCAGCAGTTAATTCTTCCTGCTATTACATTAGGAACGGGGTCAGCTGCAATGATTGCTAGGATGAGTCGTTCCTCGATGTTGGAAGTGATTCAAGCGGATTATGTCCGAACGGCGAGAGCCAAAGGAGTGAAGGAAAAATCAATTATTGGCGTCCATGCAATGAAAAATGCAATGATTCCTGTCATTACCGTAATTGGCGTTAACTTTGGAGGATTATTAGGGGGAACGATTATTACCGAACAGGTTTTTGCAATAAACGGAGTTGGGAGATTAATGATTAATGCGATTGCATCAAGAGATTTTCCGATGGTGCAAGGATCAGTATTATTGGTTGCTTCCCTCTTTGTTTTAGTGAACTTAATCGTTGATATTATTTATGTCTTTGTAGATCCGAGAATTAGCTATGACAATTAAGAAAGGAGGAAGTTGATGGAAACAGTAACGAACCCGCAAGTGTCACCCATTGTAAAGAAGGCAAAGAAAGATTCGTTTCTATTATCTACTTGGAAAAAGTTGATTCGAAATCGTTTGGCCGTTGTTGGACTGATTCTTATTATATTGCAAGTAGCAATCGCTATAACGGCACCGTTAATCACAAGCTATGACCCTGCACGTCAAAATCTTGAAGCAACAGAATTACCGATGTTCTCTGAAGGACACTGGCTTGGGACTGATAATTATGGTCGTGATATGTGGAGCAGAATAGCTTATGGGGCAAGAATCTCCTTAGTAGTTGGTAGTATAGCCGTTACTCTTGGATTAGTAGGCGGCATTACGCTAGGCTTGTTGGCAGGCTATTATCGTAAATTAGACGGAATTATTATGAGAATCGTAGACTTACTATTTGCTTTTCCAGGTATATTGCTTGCAATGCTTATCATTGCCGTTCTTGGAACGAGCTTAGTAAATGTAGCGATTGCCATCAGTATCTGGTCGATTCCTTCTTGTGCCAGAATAGTCAGAGGCTCTGTTTTATCTGTAAAAAAACAAGAATATATACTGGCAATGAAATCACTTGGAGCAAGCGATATTCGCATTATGTTTAAGCATATTTTGCCAAACTGTACAGCACCAATTATCGTGTTCGCCACCATGCGTATGGCGACCGCAATTCTTTCGACAGCTTCTCTTAGTTATTTAGGATTAGGAGCGCAGCCACCAACACCTGAATGGGGAGCAATGATTTCTCAAGGACAGGCGTATATGTGGACATCCCCACATATGACGATTATTCCTGGTATTGCCATTATGCTAACAGTATTTGCTTTTAATGTCTTAGGAGACGGATTAAGAGATGCGCTCGATCCAAATATGAAAGTTAATCAATAACAAATACATATAATGAAGGGGAGTTATTTATGAAGAAGTTAGTTTTTTCCATGTTAGCATTATTACTGCTTGTTGCAGCAGGCTGTTCGAAAAGTTCTAGTGGAGGATCAAACGGAGGAAATGTTACCCAGGAAATAACGTATGCATCAACTTCAGATGTAGTAGGACTATCGCCCATTTTAACAAATGACTCTGTTTCTGCCTCTGTCAATGAGCAAGTATACGAAACATTGTTCACGCGTAATTCAGAAACAATGGAAATTGAACCACTTTTAGCGGAATCCTATGAAAATCCTGATGAATTAACATGGGTAATCAAGTTAAAAGAAGGAATTACGTTCCAAGACGGTACACCATTTAATGCGGAAGCAGTAAAGTATACATTTGATAAATTCCGCGATCCTGCAACTGCTGCACCACGTGCTTCATTGCTTGAACCAATTGAATCTGTCAATGTACAAGATGAATACACAGTAGAAATTAAAACAAAGTATGCATATGGTGCATTACTTGCAGCACTTTCTCATTCTAATGCAGCAATTGTTAGCCCAGAGGCAGATAAAAACGGCGATTTAATGAAAAATCCTGTAGGTACTGGTCCATTTAAATTTGTTAGCTGGACACCAGGAGAATCTGTTGTATTAGAAAAATATCCTGATTATTGGCAAGGGGAAGCAAAACTAGACAAAATTACTTTTAAAGTAGTGCCAGAAGTAACAACAGCAATTTCCATGCTGCAATCAGGAGATGTTCAATTTATTGACGCAATTCCAACAGAGCAATTGTCTCGTGTAGAAGGGCTAAAAAATGTAGAAATAACGAAAAAAGAAGGAACACCTGTTTACTGGTTTGGATTTAACATGCAAAAGGAACCGATGAACAATTTAGAATTTCGACAAGCAGTAGCATATGCATTGAATCGTGATGCTTATGTGAAACAACTTAACGGTTTAGGGGTTGCTGGTAATAGTGTTATTGGGCCAAAAGTATTCGGCTATGATGAGGCAAGCAATGACGTTGGTTATGAATATAACCTAGAAAAAGCAAAAGAATTAGTAGAGAAAAATGGCTTTGGTGACAAAGAGTATACATTACTAGTTGCGAACAGAGCGAACTATATGAAAATGGCAGAAATCAGCCAATCTCAATTGCAAGAAGCAGGCTTAAAAATCAAAATTGAAACAATGGAATGGGGAACATATCTTGATGCAACCCGGACTGGAGATTATGAGTTGAGTTTCTTAAGCTGGTCCAATTCAACAGCAGATGGAAGTGAATTATTATATCCAAATTTCCATTCTGATAATGTAGAATCCTCTAACAAGGTGAAATATAGCAATGAAACATTTGATAAATTAGTAGAAGAAAGTCGTGAAAGTGTAGACCAAGATGTGCGTGCAGCGAAACTAAAAGAAGCGAATGAATTTCTTGTAAAAGACGCACCAGCCATTGTTATGAACCATGGAGTAGTAACACTTGCTTATGATAAATCTGTTAAAGGATTAGAGATTGATCCAACAGGAACTTGGTCACTATATAAAGTTTACAGAGAGTAGGGATTAAAAATGGAGAAGAAGCTATTATCTGTAAAAGACTTACGGACAAATTTTCGTACAGCTGATGGGGAACTATCAGCTGTACGAGGAATTTCTTTTGACTTAGATAAGGGAGAAACATTATGCATTGTCGGAGAATCCGGTTGTGGGAAAAGTATTACCTCCCTTTCACTTATGGGGCTTCTTCCGAGTAATGGCTATATTAGCAAAGAGTCTTCGATTAATTTGAATGGCACCGATTTGTCCAAACTCCCGAAGGAACGACTGCGTTCTATCAGAGGTCGCGACATCTCGATGATTTTCCAAGAACCGATGACGGCACTAAATCCGGTTTTAACAATCGGATATCAGCTAAGAGAGCCGCTAATGCTTCATCAACATTTATCGAAGCAAAAGGCACATGCGAAAGGAATTGAATTATTAACACAAGTTGGAATTCCCTATCCTGAAAAAAGAATGAAGCAATACCCACATGAATTAAGTGGCGGGATGAGACAACGGGTTATGATTGCTATTGCCCTGTCATGCCGTCCGCAATTATTGATTGCCGATGAACCAACTACTGCGCTAGATGTAACAATTCAAGCACAAATATTGGATTTAATGGATGATTTAAAGAACCAGCTTGGCATGGGTGTTATTATGGTTACCCATGATATGGGAGTAGTTGCGGAAATAGCGGATCGAGTAATGGTTATGTATGCCGGGGAAAAGGTGGAGGAAGGCGATGTGGAAAGTATCTTTACCAATCCGCAGCATCCTTATACAAGAGGCCTTTTAAACTCTGTACCTGATATTGATGATCCATCTTTTGAACTTGAAGCAATTCCAGGTTCATTGCCTAACTTAAATGAAGAAATCAGTGGATGTCGCTTTCATCCGCGCTGTCCATTTGCGACAGATAGATGTAAAGCAGATTCCCCGAAAGAATATGAGCTGCATTCCGCTCATCGCGTAAAATGCTGGTTGCAGGAGGAGGTGGAAATACATGCAGACGATCGAGAAACCATCCCTTCTTAAATTAGAAGGGGTTAAGAAGTATTTTCCTATTAAAGGTGGCTTATTGCAAAGAGTTCAAGGCAATGTAAAGGCTGTCGAAAATGTTAGTTTAGAAGTTTTTGAGGGAGAAAGTGTTGGTGTTGTTGGAGAATCTGGCTGTGGGAAATCGACGCTTGGCCGAACGATTCTTGGATTAGAAGAAATAACCGATGGAAAGGTGTATTTCCAAAGCCAAGATACACAGGCACTTTCGAGTAAAGAACGAAAAGCAATCAAAAAAGATATGCAGATGATCTTCCAAGATCCATATGCTTCCTTAAATCCGCGCCAAAAAATTGGCAATGCATTAGAAGAGGCATTTGTTATTCATACCAATCTATCAAAAGAAGATAGAAAACAAAGGGTAGTAGAACTTTTACAAGAGGTCGGTTTAAAGGAAGAACATTATGATCGCTATCCCCATGAATTTAGTGGCGGGCAGCGTCAACGTATTGGGATTGCGCGTGCAATTGCTCTTAATCCTTCTTTGATTATTTGTGATGAAGCAGTTTCTGCTTTAGACGTTTCTGTTCAAGCACAAGTATTAAAATTAATGAAGGGATTAAAAGATAAATATCAATTAACATATCTGTTTATCTCTCATGATCTAGGGGTAGTTCGCTATTTTTGTGATCGAGTTTTAGTTATGTATTTAGGGAATACGGTGGAACTTGCTTCCTCGGAAAAATTATATGAAAATCCCCTTCATCCTTACACAAAAGCATTGTTATCCTCGATTCCGCGACCTAAAATGGGAGGAAAGGGTGAACGTATTCGCTTAAAAGGAGAGATCCCTAATCCTGCTAACCCGCCATCTGGGTGCCCGTTCCATACACGCTGTCCGATTGCGACTGACTTATGCAAACAATCGAAACCAGAGTGGAAAGAAGCAGAGGCGAATCACTTCGTAGCCTGTCATTATGTCGGAAAGGAATTGAATTAATATGAAACTAGATTACTTGTATCATCCTTATCCATCCCAACGTAACACTGTATTTGCCAAAAAGGGAATGGTCGCTACTTCCCAGCCTTTAGCTGCTCAAGCTGGTCTTGAAATTTTGCAGAAGGGTGGGAATGCGATTGATGCGGCTATTGCAACAGCAGCAGCCTTAACAGTAGTGGAGCCAACATCGAATGGAATCGGCGGCGACGCGTTTGCCCTTGTATGGGTAAAAGACAAGTTGCACGGATTAAATGCGAGCGGCCCGGCACCAAGTTCTATTTCTATTGACGATTTAAAAGAAAAAGGGTTAGAGAAGATGCCAACCCATGGCGTTATCCCCGTTACTGTACCAGGAGTTCCATCTGCATGGGCTGCACTTTCAGAAAAGTTTGGAAAGTTACCTTTGAGTGAAACGTTGGCACCGGCTATTCGTCTGGCTGAAGAAGGTTATCCAGTTAGCCCGACTTTAGGGAAGTATTGGGATCTTGCGTACAATCGTTTTAAAGAGAAGTTTCAAGGAGAAGAATATAAACCTTGGTTCGATACCTTTGCACCGAATGGCAGAGCGCCAAAAATTGGCGAGGTTTGGTCATCAGAAGGTCATGCTTCTACCTTGCGTTCTATTGCAGAAACAAATGCGGAGAGCTTTTATCGAGGAGAATTGGCAGAAAAAATTTCGCAGTTTATGGAAGATCATAATGGCTATCTTCATAAAGACGATTTAGCTCGTTTTTATCCAGAATGGGTAGAACCAATATCCGTTTCTTATAAAGGTTATGACGTTTGGGAAATTCCACCAAATGGTCAAGGGTTAGTTGCTTTAATGGCATTAAATATTGCTAAAGGCTTTGATTTAACAGAGAAGGATTCGGTACATACATACCACAAGCATATCGAAGCAATGAAGCTTGCATTTACAGATGGAAAAGCATTTATTACGGAAGAGAAAGAAATGCCTCATACAGTAAGTGAACTATTAAGCGAAGAATACGCGGCTTTAAGAAGAGAAAAAATCGGCGAGCATGCCATTACTCCAGAACCATTATCCCCTCCAAAAGGAGGAACGGTTTACTTAGCCGCAGCAGATGAAGAAGGAAATATGATTTCGTATATTCAAAGTAATTACATGGGCTTTGGTTCGGGAATTGTTATTCCAGAAACAGGAATTGGCTTGCAAAACCGCGGGCATGATTTTTCACTAGATCCCACTCATCCCAATGCATTAAAACCAGGAAAAAGAACGTATCATACGATTATTCCAGGTTTCCTTACGAAAAATAATAAACCAGTCGGACCTTTTGGGGTTATGGGTGGTTATATGCAGCCACAAGGACATTTCCAGGTTGTCACCAATACAATTGATTTCCATTTGAACCCACAAGCGGCATTAGATGCACCAAGATGGCAGTGGTTGGAAGGAAAGAAAATTCTCGTAGAACCTCATTTTCCAAACTATCTTGCCCAAGCACTTGCAAGACGTGGACATGAGATTCAAACCGCGACGGAGTATGGGCACTTTGGCAGAGGACAGATTATTTGGCGAGATGAAGAGACGGGGGTATTAATTGGCGGGACAGAATCAAGAACAGATGGAGCGATTGCTTCCTGGTAAGACTTCGGAAAGGTTGTTGATTTTATGACACATTGGCATCTATTTCTTGCATTTTTCCGAGTTGGGATACTAGGATATGGCAGTGGTCCATCTTCTATTCCCCTTGTAAAAAATGAAGTAGTCGATAAATATAAATGGATGACAGATGACGAGTTTTCTGATGTTTTAGCATTAGGGAATGCTTTGCCTGGACCGATTGCGACAAAGATGGCCGGGTATATTGGTTGGCAAGTAAAAGGAGTCCTCGGAATGTTAAATGCCATTATCGCATCCGTTGTTCCGACGATTTTATTAATGATTGTTCTTTTAACCTTTTTAAATTCCTTTAAAGATAAGCCTTGGGTATTAGGAATGGCCAAGGCAGTTGTTCCCGTAGTTGGGGTAATGCTAGCGGTATTAACAGTAGATTTTCTAAAAAAAGTAAATGCTCATTTTGGTGTGAAGCTAACGATTGGATTACTGATAGCAAGTCTTATCCTTTTAGTTCTTCTTAATATCCATCCAGCGATTGTAATTGGAGTTGTTATTGTTGTTTCCCTTCTTAGTAAGCAGGAGAAGCAGGAAGTAAAAGAGGTGAAGGCTTCATGATTTACTGGCACATCTTTTGGGCATTTTTTCTTCCTGGGATACTTGGCTATGGAGGAGGACCCGCTTCCATTCCTTTAGTGGAAAAAGAAGTAGACGACCGGTATGGCTGGGTTACGGAAAATGAATTTAGTGAAATGCTGGCAATGGGAAATGCATTGCCTGGACCAATTGCAACAAAAATGGCAGGCTACATCGGATTTCAAGAAGGTGGTGTAATTGGAGCCTTTATTGGTGTCTTTGCGACGGTTGCTCCATCCTTGTTACTCATGATTGCCTTGCTTCGTCTTTTAATGAAATTTAAAGATTCACCTAAAGTAAATTTACTGACAAACTTAGTTCGACCAGTGATAGCGGTTTTACTAGCAATGATGACGATTAGTTTTTTTCAGAATTCGTATGATGGAATCGGAATTTACCAGACAGTTTTCATAGGCGTCGTAAGCTTACTTTTACTAGAAAAAGTAAAAGTTCATCCTGCTTATGTGATAGCAGGTTCCCTTATGTATGGGGCTATTTTCTTGGCTTAAATGGAGAAGGAGGTTAGGCAATGACATTTTCGATTATTGGCTATGATCCACAGGAAAAAGAATGGGGCATTGCTGTCCAGTCTAAATTTCTTGGCGTTGGTGCAGTTGTTCCTTGGGCAAAAGCAGGAGTGGGAGCCGTTGCGACGCAATCTTATGCAAATACGTCCTTTGGTCCAGAAGGCTTGCGTTTAATGGAAGAAGGAAAATCAGCAGAAGAAGCCTTGCATACACTATTAGACAAAGACCCAGGAAGAGAGCAAAGACAGGTTGGCTTTATTGATGCAAATGGGAATGCTGCAACTTTTACGGGAAAGGAATGTTATAACTGGGCTGGAGGGGTAACAGGTCCTCATTTTGCAGCACAGGGAAATATTCTTGTTGATGAAAATACAGTACAGGCAATGGCGGATATTTTTCAAAAAACAGAAGGGAAACTAGCAGAACGGCTACTTGCAGCATTGCAAGCAGGACAGGACGCTGGTGGTGATAGTAGAGGGCAGCAATCAGCAGCGCTGCTTGTTGTAAAAGAAAGTGGAGGATATGGTGGTTTTAATGATCGCTATGTTGACTTGCGGGTAGAAGATCACGAGGAGCCAATCAAAGAACTTGCACGCATCTATCAATTACAGCAACTCTATTTCGCCCCATCAAAGCCAGAGAATATTATTTCGATAGAAGGAAAGACGCAAGAAGAACTAACGACACACTTACAAAGATTAAACTATCTAAACGAAAATACAACAGACGTATCAACAGCGCTAAAAACATATATTCATACCGAAAACTTTGAAGAACGAGAGCAACCAACAGGACTCATCGATTTAGAAGTACTTGAGTATATGAAAAAACAGAAGTGATTATCGTAAAAAACTTCCTAAATTGATAGGGAGTTTTTTTGTGTGTCTTGATAGAATCCATTGTTCTGTCAAGGTATAAGTTGTCACGCTATTGTGGAAATGGTAAGATGTATAGATGATACTAGTTTCATTTTAAAGAAAAATGGGTATTTAGCCATCATTTTTCTTCTATAATATATAGTATGCGATATAATTAAAGGTAATTAACTAAAAAATTGATTTTTTTCGATGAAATCACGGATATGTTAACAAAGAAGACAATTAATTTTCATCTGCTTTTAATGAAAAAGAGATAATCTTCCCAATATCTACTACGATTTCTCATTATAATAGAAAAAGGAGCGTTTTTTAATGCTTGGAATTTTAAATAAAGTATTTGATCAAAACAAACGCGATATTAAGAAATTAGCAAAAATTGCTGATAAGATTGAATTGCTTGCAGATGAAACTGCAGCATTATCGGACGAGCAATTAAAAGGAAAAACAGAAGAATTTAAAGCGCGTTTCCAAAAAGGGGAAACATTAGATGACTTATTGGTAGAAGCCTTTGCAGTAGTGAGAGAAGCTGCCAAGCGTGTACTTGGACTTTATCCATATCATGTACAGCTAATGGGGGGAGCATCCCTTCATGATGGAAATATTTCCGAGATGAAAACAGGGGAAGGTAAAACATTAACGGCAACAATGCCTGTTTACTTAAATGCCCTATCTGGTAAAGGAGTTCACGTTGTAACAGTCAACGAATATCTTGCTACTCGTGATGCCGCAGAAATGGGTCAATTATATAATTTCCTTGGATTAACAGTCGGACTTAACTTAAATGGTCTTTCTAGAGAGGATAAGCAAGCAGCTTATAGTGCCGATATCACATACGGAACAAATAATGAATTTGGTTTTGATTATTTGCGTGATAACATGGTTCTTTATCACGAGCAAAAGGTACAAAAACCATTGTATTATGCAGTAATCGATGAAGTCGATTCCATCTTAATTGATGAAGCTCGTACTCCACTTATCATTTCTGGTTCTGCACAAAAATCAACACAGCTTTATGTTCGTGCTAACATTTTTGTTAGCAGCCTAAAGCCAGAAAAAGATTATACCTATGATGAAAAAACAAAAGGTGTTCAATTAACAGAAGAAGGTATGTCAAAAGCAGAGCGTGTTTTCCAAATCGAAAACCTATTTGACGTTTCCAATGTTGCGATTAACCATCATATTACCCAAGCATTAAAAGCTCATGCTAGTATGCACAAGGATATAGACTATGTGGTTCAAGATGGCGAGATTGTCATTGTTGACCAATTTACAGGCCGTTTAATGAAAGGCCGCCGCTATAGTGATGGCTTGCATCAAGCAATTGAAGCGAAAGAAAACTTAGAAATTCAAAATGAAAGCATGACGCTTGCAACGATCACATTCCAAAACTATTTCCGTATGTATGAAAAACTTGCAGGGATGACTGGTACAGCAAAAACGGAAGAAGAGGAATTCCGCAATATTTATAATATGAACGTTGTTGTTATTCCAACAAACCGTGATATCGTTCGTGATGATCGTCCAGATTTAATCTATGCATCAATGGACGGGAAATTTAGAGCAGTCGTGGAAGATATTGCAGAGCGTCACAAAAACGGACAACCAGTACTTGTTGGTACTGTTGCAATTGAAACGTCTGAAATCATCTCGAAGTATTTAACGAAAAAGGGAATTCCGCATAATGTCTTGAATGCGAAAAACCATGAAAGAGAAGCGGAAATCATTGCAACTGCCGGGGAACAAGGTTCTGTGACCATTGCAACAAATATGGCTGGTCGTGGTACAGATATTAAACTTGGCGAAGGTGTTAAAGAATTAGGCGGTCTATCAGTTATCGGTACAGAGCGTCATGAAAGTAGACGTATTGATAACCAGCTTCGTGGTCGTTCTGGTCGTCAAGGAGATCCAGGGGTAACACAATTCTATCTATCCATGGAAGATGAATTGATGCGCCGTTTCGGTTCAGACAATATGAAAAATATGATGGCGAGACTGGGTATGGATGATTCCCAGCCTATCCAAAGTAAAATGGTATCCCGTGCTGTAGAATCTGCACAAAAACGTGTAGAAGGAAATAACTTCGATTCACGTAAGCAATTACTACAGTATGATGATGTTCTTCGTCAGCAACGTGAAATCATCTACTCACAGCGTAATGAAGTATTAACTTCTGAAAACTTGCGCTCTATTGTGGAAAAGATGATTAAATCATCATTAGAGAGAAATGTCCAAGCACATACTCCAGATAATGCAGACAGAGAAAGCTGGGATTTACAGGCTATCGTGGATTATGTAAATGGAAATCTTCTTAACGAAGGTGATGTAAGTGTAGCGGATCTTCGTGGAAAAGAAAGTGATGAAATCGTTGAATTCATTTTCACGAAAGTATTACAAAGCTATGATGAAAAAGAAGAGAAGCTTTCGCCTGAGCAAATGCGCGAATTTGAAAAAGTTATTGTTCTTCGTGCAGTTGATAGTAAGTGGATTGACCATATCGACCAAATGGATCAATTACGCCAAGGTATCCATCTTCGTGCATATGGACAAATCGATCCGCTTCGTGAATATCAATCAGAAGGATTTGCTATGTTTGAAGCAATGGTTATTGCCATTGAAGAAGACGTTGCAAAATATATCATGAAAGCAGAAATCCGCAATAATCTGGAAAGGGAAGAAGTGGCAAAAGGCCAAGCAGTAAACCCAAAAGAAGAAGGCGGCGACAAGAAACCAAAGAAAAAACCAGCAGTTAAGCAACTAGACATCGGACGTAATGCACCATGCTTCTGTGGCAGCGGAAAAAAATATAAAAATTGCCATGGCGCAAATTTATAATATATAGTAGTGAAGGGTCTACCTTTTCCTTTTGGAAAACGGTAGACTTTTTTTATTTGGATGGGGGTTGGGGGCCGGGAGATTGGATTGGAATGCAAGTAAAAGAGGGAAAGTCGCAAGTAAAGGTGAGGAAGTCGCAAGTAAAGGTGGAGAAGTCGCAAGTAAGGGTGCGAAAGTCGCAAGTAAAAGTGCGAAAATCGCAAATAAGGGTGGAGAAGTCGCAAGTAAAGGTGTGAAAATCGCAAGAAAGCCCGCAAAACGCACGATCAATTTCCCGCTTCACTATTAAATTAACAGGAAAACATGCATTTTTTTTCAAAAAGCCATATAATACATAAAGGAAGTAGTAAACTACTTAGAACTATAATTTATATAAAGGGTGACATTAATGGAATTAGCAGATATTCGCAATGAGTTAGAAAAGATAAATGTAACACTAGAAAACTTTAGGGGGTCTCTTTGACTTAGAGAACAAAGAGGCGCGTATTGCTGGGTTAGAAGATGAAATGCTTCATCCTGACTTCTGGAATGATCAGCAAGCAGCTCAAGCAGTAATTTCAGAAAGCAATGCATTAAAGGACCAGGTTCATGAATTCTACCAATTAGTAGAAACATTTGAGAACCTTGAATTAACTTACGAATTGGTGAAGGAAGAGGACGATGCTGAGCTTCGTGCGGAGTTGGAAGAGGAGCTTACGGAATTAGTTGATCGTTTAAGCCAGTTCGAATTAAATTTATTATTAAGTGGACCGTATGATAAAAATAATGCCATCTTGGAACTGCACCCAGGTGCGGGTGGTACAGAGTCTCAAGACTGGGGCAGCATGCTTCTGCGCATGTATACAAGATACGCAGAGAAAAAAGGGTTCAAAGTGGAGACCTTGGACTATTTACCAGGAGACGAAGCTGGTATTAAGAGTGTAACGTTAGCGATTAAAGGACATAACGCATATGGATACTTAAAAGCGGAAAAAGGGGTTCATCGCTTAGTGCGTATTTCACCATTTGACTCGTCTGGCCGCAGACACACAAGTTTCGTATCCTGTGATGTAATGCCTGAGTTTAACGATGAAATTGAAATCGAGGTTCGTACAGAAGATTTAAAAATTGATACGTATCGTGCTAGTGGAGCGGGTGGTCAGCATATTAATACAACCGATTCTGCTGTTCGTATTACGCATATTCCAACAGGCGTTGTTGTTTCCTGCCAGACAGAGCGTTCGCAAATTAAAAACAGAGAAACCGCAATGAAAATGTTGAAAGCAAAATTATATCAACGTAAAATCGAAGAACAAGAAGAAAAGCTTGCGGAAATCCGTGGAGAACAAAAGGAAATTGGTTGGGGAAGTCAAATCCGTTCTTATGTTTTCCATCCATATTCCATGGTTAAAGATCACCGCACGAATACAGAAGTTGGGAATACACAATCTGTCATGGATGGTGACCTTGATATCTTTATTAATGCTTATCTTCGTTCCAAAATTAATTCTTAATAAACAGAGCCAAATTCGGAATGGATTAGTGATTGCTAATCCAGGCGAATTTGGCTTTTTTATATAGCACTATTAATGAAAGTATCCGTTTTCACTTTCTGTTTACTATTCTTTTACAGTTTTTTTTACATAATATTTTGCAATTAATGAAACTATTTCACCGTTTCACCGTCTTACTTAAGTGGGGTATTTAATAAAAAGATATTTCATTATAGGAAAAAGTGGAAAGAAAAGAGGTATTACAAATGCAAAAAACAATATTAACCATTGCTGTACCTTGTTTTAATGAGGAAGAAGTTTTTGATCAGACAATGGAAAATTTACGAACCGTTTTGTGCGATTTAATGGGAGAAAATTTAATCAGTGAGCAAAGTCAATTACTGTTTATTGATGATGGCAGTAAAGATTCTACATGGGAGAAAATCGAAAATGCGACTTTGTTTGATCCGTTAGTAAGTGGAATGAAACTATCGAGAAATTTTGGCCATCAGCGTGCATTATTAGCTGGATTGGAAGAGGCAGTCAAATTTTCAGATTGTGTGATAAGTATCGATGCTGACCTTCAAGATGATACAGGCGTAATAAGAGAATTCATTATTCAGTATTTACAAGGCAATGAAATCGTCTATGGAGTAAGAAGCAAACGGGATACAGATACTTTTTTCAAAAGAAATACGGCCCAAGGCTTTTATCGATTAATGGAGAAAATGGGCTTGTCACTTGTTTATAATCATGCTGACTATCGATTATTAAGTAAAAGAGCAATCGAGGAAATGCTTCGGTTTAAAGAATCAAACATGTTTTTAAGAGGTGTTGTCCCTCTATTAGGCTTCAAATCTACAAAAGTTTATTATGAACGAAAGGCTAGAGCAGCAGGGGAATCAAAATATCCTTTCCGTAAAATGATTGCTTTTGCTTTAGATGGAATCACTTCTTTTAGTGTAAAACCAATCCGTCTTATTACGATGTTAGGTTTCTTATTTTCGGTGATTAGTGTATTTGCTGGTATCTATGCGTTAGTTCAGAACTTTATGGGGCATACAGAATCTGGATGGACATCTTTGATGATTTCTGTTTGGCTACTTGGTGGATTAATGCTTATGAGTATCGGTTTAATCGGAGAGTATATCGGAAAAATTTATGAGGAGGTTAAGCAGCGACCACGTTATATTATTGAAAGTAATTTATGCAAGAAAGTAGGAAATAAATCAAAGGTGCATTCTAGATGAAGGATAAATCGTTTCTTATATTCTTAATAGTTGGTCTTATGAATACTTTTATTGGTTTATCTATCATTTATTTATGCTTGAACATACTGCATTTCCATTATTGGACTGCAACGTTTATAGGAAATGCAGTAGGAGCATGTGTAAGTTATTTTCTAAATAAACGATTTACATTCAAAAGCAATGCGGATTTAGGAAGTAGTGGACTACGCTTCATCGCAGTCATTTTAGCCTCTTATTTTCTTGCTTATAAAGCAGGCTTGGTAATTGTGGAAATGCTGCTGAGTGAAATGGCCTTTTTATCTTTCTATACAGATGAAATTGCCGTTCTATTTGGAAGTGGCTTCTATACATTATTAAATTATGCAGGGCAGAAATATTTTGTTTTTCCGAAACGCTATCAAGAAAATGCTAGGAGCGTCAAATGAATTATTTAAAGAGAGAAAGAACGTTTTTTTATATAGCAATTGTAATTGTTTTACTGTGGGTACTGCCTTATTTTGTGCTAAATGAAGATGCTCATATGCGAGTACATGACAATCTAGATTCTAACTTGGGATGGTATGAAGTAATGAAAGATAACGGAATTGCCTTCTCTCCGTTACATACACCAGTGGAACAAATTATGAATGGGGAATTTTCGAGAGACACTTATTATTCCGAGTATTATGCGATGGTCTTCCTATTTCAACTATTCCCTCCTGTCATTGCATATGGACTTAGTCAAGCAATTACTCACTTTGTTGCATTTTTAGGGATGTATTTATTATTGAAAAAATATGTGATGAAAGAGGAGCATAAAAATGCTTATCTGATTACAATTGGCGTTGCGCTAGCCTTTAGCTTAACACCGTATTGGCCGTCAGGAATGCTCAGCATTCTTGGAATGCCCCTTGCCTTATGGAGTATGATGAATATTAAAAAGGGAGAAAGAAACTGGAAGGATGCAGCTGTTTTAACGATCATTCCCTTCTTTTCAACCTTTGTTATTGGCTTTTTCTATTTCCTTGCAGCGATGGGAATGTTTTGGCTATACGACTGTATCAAGAACAGAAAAGGAAATTGGGCATTCTTTATCGCCATTATCTATATGATTTTTATTTATTTAGCAATCGATTATCGTCTTGTTTTTTCCATGATTGCACCACTATCGGATGAATTAACAAACAGAGATGTATTCTATCAATCGAAGCTAAATTTTGTGCAAACCTTGAAGCTTGTCGTGAAAAATTATGTGATCAGTCATAATCAAGATCGAACTATTCATCAATTTATTATTTTACCATTAACTTTACATGGTCTTATCATCGTTCTTTTGAAAAAAACGTGGAAGGAAAATAAATTATATGTAGGTCTTCATTTATTGAATATCGTCCTCTCGACATGGTATGCCTTTTGGTTTTTTGAAGGATGGCAGCCATTAAAAGAGAAGTTTGGTATTTTAACAAGCTTTAATTTTGCTAGATTTCATTATTTGCGACCGATGATTATCTATACTTTATTTGCGCTTACTTTGAAAATGATCTGGAAGAATGGCCATTTCGGTCGTAAGCTTGTCTCTGTGCTGATAATCGGTCAGTTACTAATTTTAGTGCCGACAAATGAACAGATCATGTATAAAAATCAACCAAGCTATAAAGAATACTTTGCTGAAGAGCAATTTGCAGACATTAAGGAATTTATCGGAAAGCCGCTGGATCAATATAGAGTAGTAAGTATCGGCATCCATCCAAATGTAGCACAGTATAATGGGATGTATACACTGGATTCCTATAGCAATATTTATCCATTAACATATAAGCTTCAATTTAGAAAAATAATCGAGCCAGAGCTTAACAAAAATAAAGCGTTAAGAAACTATTACGACGACTGGGGCGGTAGATGTTATATTTTTGTCGATGAATTGGGCAAGTACTATCAATATTCTAAGCAATCCGATAAAGAGATTAACCATTTACAGTTAAATGTAGAAGCATTGAAAGAGATGGGGGGACAATATATTCTATCTGCACTCCCAATCAATAATGCAGAAGAAACAAATCTTGAATTTATGAAGGATTTTGAATCGAAAGAAAGCAATTGGCATATTTATTTATATAAAGCCATGTGAAAAAAGAGCCTGACTTGGCTCTTTTTTTATTTTTCGATTCTAGATTAAGGCGTTAAAAAATATATTTAAATGGACATGCGTTAATTTTTGTTGAGTATTTTTCTGTAAAGCACGCCCATCTTTCTAAGAGGAGGAACTTCATGGAGATTATCATTGCTATTATATTAGGAATAGTAGAAGGATTAACTGAGTTTGCTCCAGTTTCATCAACTGGCCATCTCATTTTAGTTGCGCATTTATTAGAATTCACAGGGGAGAAAGCCAAAACGTTTGAAATTATTATCCAATTAGGAAGTATTCTTGCGGTAGTCTTTGTTTTTTGGAGACGAATTTTAAGTATTCTAGGAATAAAAAAGTGGCAGAAGGGGGAAGAGGTTGGGACATTAAGCATTTTTCATATTGCCATTGGAATTATTCCCTTTGGGATAGGAGGCGTCCTATTTTATGATTTTATTAAGGAAGTACTTTTTCGATCAGGAACGGTTGTAATTACGCTTATTATCGGGGGTTTATTGATGCTGGCAGCAGAGAAATGGAAACCGCACAAGCCTACAGCAGAAACCTTAGATCAAGTTACTTATCGACAAGCATTTGCAGTTGGAATGTTTCAGTGCTTTGCATTGGTACCTGGCTTTTCCCGTTCTGGGGCAACTTTATCTGGTGGTTTGCTCGCTGGAATGAGCCACAAAACAGCATCGGAATTTACTTTTATTATGGCAATTCCGATCATGGCAGCTGCGACTGGTAAGGATTTGTTCGAAAGCTGGAACTATTTAACTCCACAAGACCTTCCTCTTTTCCTGACTGGTTTTTTCACTGCTTTTATTGTTGCATTATTAGCTATTAAGTTTTTCTTGCAGCTAATCAACAAAATCAAGTTGGCTCCTTTTGCTTATTATCGATTCGGACTTGCCTTCCTCTTTTGGATTTTTATTTTATAGTCTTTAACAGACCTCGCAAACTACTTTTGCGGGGTCAAATCTTCTTATTTCATCGCTTTACCACGCTAATTTACCACCATTTACACTTCAAATAATAGATGATATACTCTCTGCTTGGGAAGAATCAGTTCATTGAATGATGAATAGAGGAATGAGAATCGATTCCTCTTTTTCGTTTGTTTTTTTTAAAATAAATTGCACTGATTATAAAAAGGATGTCATATTTTTGATTATGCTCTTTACAATTTTTACATAATAAAAAAGATTGTCGAATAAGAATGCTTTGAAAATGTGACAGAAATTGACAAGAAAATAGAGGTGTAAAAGAATGAAATTGCGCGAGTATGTTTATGTGCTAATAGGGTCGGCAATTGTCGCTTTATCATTTAATTTGTTTTTATTACCTAACAATATTGCCTCTGGCGGAGTAAGTGGTATTAGCACGATTACAAAGGCAATGTTTGCGTGGGAACCAGCCTATGTGCAATGGGCATTTAATATTCCATTATTTATTTTAGGCGTCCTTTTATTAGGAAAGAGCTTCGGAGTGAAGACGTTAGTGGGTACCGTATTTTTACCATTTGTTGTGTACCTTTCAAGAGGGTTAGAGCCATGGACAAATGAACCATTACTAGCTGCCCTTTATGGTGGAATAGGGATTGGACTTGGCATAGGAATTGTTTTTAGAGGGAAAGCATCTACTGGTGGAACAGACCTAGCTGCTCAGATCATCAATAAATTTACAGGTATTTCGTTAGGCAAATGTGTCGCATTAATTGATGGGATTATTGTTATTACTGCTTCTATCGTATTTAGTATTGAACAAGGTCTTTATGCATTAATTGCTTTATTTGTAACGAGTAAAACAATCGATCTTGTTCAAGTAGGATTTGGAAGT
This sequence comes from Niallia alba, assembly GCF_012933555.1. Classification (GTDB taxonomy): domain Bacteria; phylum Bacillota; class Bacilli; order Bacillales; family Cytobacillaceae; genus Niallia; species Niallia alba. Next base: position 4,153,210 of record NZ_JABBPK010000001.1, on the reverse strand, counting down.
TCAAAAATGACTTTGATTATTACCGATAAACAAGAAGAAGTAAGGGAAGGTATTTTAAATAAGATTGACCGTGGTGTAACAAGATTAACTGCACACGGTGGCTATACTGATTCAGAAAGACCAATCTTAATGTGTGTCGTAGATCAGTCGCAATTTATAAAGCTAAAACAATTAGTGAAGTCTATCGATGAAACAGCATTTGTTGTTGTAACAGATGCCTCAGAGGTTCTTGGGAGAGGTTTTAAATAAGATTATCCCACTCTTAACGGACAGTAAGACTCCCCCTCAAGCATAGGAGAATACGAGGAAGATCAACTGTCCGTAAAGGTCCGATTGGTTCAACTAACCATCAGTGGGGATAAAGGAAAGCCCCCACTGATGGAAGTTTCACTTTATTAAGAATATCTTTTTTAGGGATGATTCATTGGGTTTAAAAGGAATCGGAACTAAAGAAGATATTCTTTTTATTAGGCTGTTTGTATGAAAACTCTTTAGGTAAAAGGCAACACTAAGCTGAACCTTCTAAATTTGAACTTTTTTAAAAGGCTAGGAATGATTAAATATAGTGCTTTTGTTATTCATTAAGCAATTTGTTCATTAGTGGGTTCAATACGATACCCTTTCCTTTTTAAGTATTGAATCATTTTTTGTTCTTTACTTTGTTCGAGATCAACATAATCAGGGCCTAGTTCCTGATATGGTTGCCTTGTTTTTAAAATATTGTAAGCAATTGTTAGGATTAAATGAGCGGAAGCGATCCGTGCTTTCGATTTTCCTTGTCGTTTCATAATTCTTTTTCTATGTGCAGATATGCGATTATACTGTCTATCTGTAGCCATGGAACATTCAACAGCGGTGGTTCTTAATGATTTGTTTCCGTACTGAGTTTTACCTGTTTTTTTTTTACCGGCACTCTCATAATTTCCTGGACTCACTCCAGCCCATGAGGCTAGATGTTTAGAACTTTTAAATACTGACATGTCTACACCCATTTCAGCTATAAAGATTGCGGATGCATTTTTATCCACACCCGGTATGGTATCTAGTAGTTCGCACTCCTCTTGATAAGGAATAAGCGCTTGGTCTATGCGTTCAACTACTTTTTCGATTGTTTCATCGATGTGATTGATATGGTCCCAATGGAAACGTAACATATCAATATGATGTTTACGTATTCCACCGTTAAGGGCTTCTGCAATATCTGTTGTGCTCGCCTTAACTCTTGAATCAACCATTTGTTGAAGTTCAAACACACCTATTTTTTCGCCGTTTATTAGGGCTTCAATAATGCGACAACCAGTGACACCAAAAATGTCAGATAAAACAGAAGTTAGTTTAATATTTGCATCCTGTAGAATTTTGTGGATTCGATTGCGCTCAGAAGTTCGTGTATGGATGAGTTTTTTACGATACCGGGTTAAATCTCGCAAATCACGAATTTCTTTGGGCGGTACAAAATTTTTTTCAATTAGTCCAGAACGCAAAAGTTTAGCTAACCACTCCGCATCTTTTACGTCTGTTTTCCTTCCGGGAACATTTTTAACATGTTGGGCATTGGCGAGGATTAATTGGAAGTCACATTCTATAACATTCCAAACGGGCTTCCAATATACACCGGTACTTTCCATTACAGCATCCGTTATTTTGTGTGAGGATAGCCAGTCGCTAAGTGCCAAAAGGCCACTTGTGGTTGTTGGAAAGGTTTGAATCTCTTTATTTGGTTTTTTATCTAATGAACCAAATAAAACACAAGCAACTACTGTTTCTTGGTGTACATCTAGGCCTGCACACCGTTCAATCATAGCTTCCATATAATCACCTCAAAGATTTTTAATACAATACAAGCGACAGAAGTCATCATACAAAATTTTTGTATTCGTGTTTATAAACACATTAGACGGTTCTTTTAAACTGTCACAACCAGTTTTTCTAACGGGGTATCAACTTGTATTGATCCACCAAACAGTCTTCGGACTGGTCGTATTGTACTATTAATTATGGTCAGGTGTTAAGTGGTTTAGACTTTCTATCATGGGATAGGAGCAAGTTTTCATGATAGACGGTGGCGGCGGGTAACGCCGCCATGAGAGTTTTTCTAAAGGATTGTTGTTTTTTCAATCGAAAAAAAATTAGTTGAAAAAATGGAGCAGCCGGAGGCAAAGCTGAGGAGGCTCAGCGCGAGCCCCACGGAAAGCGAAGTGTATTCCGGCTGCGGGTAATCGCAACAAACTTTACGAAAACAGCTTTTTATTATAAATTTGTCGAATTTTCTTTTTTTAGAATGTAGTATACAGGAAATGAATTTTGTGAATTTTTTGTGTCTTAACAAAAGACGGTTTTTAATATGTAAATAATGTCAATAAAAATTAATGGATTTAGGTATATAATACTATTTATCGAAAAAAATAACGAAAATAAAGGGGAAATAGATCGATTTGTAGTACTATATTAATAGAAATTGTTGGCATATGATGAAAACAATAGTACTTTATGTTATGTTTGAAAAGAAAATGTAATAATTTTTTACGTTAATTTGACGTATTATGATGATATAATAGCTTAAGTAAGCAAAGGGGCAGCCTGTGAATAATTACAGATTGTCACTTTAAGTCGGTTGAAAGTTGTCGAATTTTGGTTTTTGAATCATATGGAAAAGTAGAAGGAATAGGTTAGGAAAATTAAACTTATTGCCAGAGGATAAATTCATAAACCAAATCACTTCCATATAACTCTTCTGTGATTCGTTTATGTTTTCAAACTCATATGTAACTTCTTCACTTTTCAATAATCCATACAAAAAATAATTCAGGTGTGATAATAGATGATAGAAATGAAGAATGTAATGAAGAAGTATGCTAACGGTGTAATAGCCGCTAATGGGATAAATGTTAGGATCAATCAAGGTGAATTTGTTTATGTAGTAGGACCAAGTGGTGCAGGTAAGTCTACATTTATTAAAATGATGTATCGTGAAGAAAAGCCTACACAAGGAAGTATTCGAATTAACGGTATAAATTTAGAAAAATTAAAAGACAAGAAGGTTCCATTATTAAGAAGAAACATGGGAGTTGTCTTTCAGGATTTTAAGCTCCTTCCTACGTTAACTGTTTTTGAAAATGTTGCCTTTGCGTTAGAAGTTATTGAAGAAAACCCAAAATATATAAAGAAAAAAGTCATGGAGACTCTAGAACTGGTTGGATTAAAGCATAAGGCAAGGATGTTGCCAACAGAATTATCTGGAGGAGAGCAACAACGTATTTCCATTGCACGTTCCATTGTCAATTCCCCGAAATTAGTGATTGCAGATGAGCCTACCGGAAATCTGGATCCTGAAACATCATGGGAAATTATGAATATTTTTGAAACGATAAATAATAGAGGTACAACAATTATAATGGCAACCCATAATCGTGAAGTAGTTAACACGATAAAGCACCGTGTTATTGCTATTGAAGGCGGCAGAATTGTACGTGATGAAACGAGAGGTGAATACGGATATGAAGGCTAGGACAGTAGCTAGGCACACAAAAGAAAGTTTTAAAAGCCTTCTTCGTAACGGTTGGATGACATTTGCCTCTGTTAGTGCGGTAACCATCACATTAATCCTTGTTGGAGTATTCTTCGTTATAATGATGAATTTAAATCATGTAGCGACTTCTATTGAAGAAAATGTAGAGATAAGAGTGCATATTGATGTAGCAGCAACAGAGGAAGAGAGAAACACGCTAGAAGATCAAATAAAGGCTATTCCAGAAGTCGGTAGTGTTGTCTTTTCTCCTAAAGGGGAAGAATTGGACAACTTAATCAGTAGTCTAGGAGAAGATGGGGATGCCTTTAAACTCTTTGAACAGGATAATCCATTAAATGATGTCTTTGTTGTGAAAACGAAGGATCCAGAAGATACATTAACCGTAGTAGATAAAATTGAGAAGCTTGAACACGCTGCAAAAGTAAGGTATGGACAAGGTACTGTTGAAAAGCTATTTAGCGCAATTGATATGAGTAGAAATGTAGGGATTGTGCTGATCATCGGTTTACTATTTACAGCAATGTTCCTTATTTCCAATACGATTAAAATTACGATTGTTGCGAGAAGAAAAGAAATTGAAATTATGCGTTTAGTAGGAGCAACCAATTGGTTTATCCGCTGGCCATTTTTCCTAGAAGGTATGTGGCTTGGCATATTAGGATCAATTATTCCGATAGCTGCGGTTAGCGCAGTTTATTATTATGCGTATCAATTTTTAATAGCAAAATTAGCAGGAAGCTATATTCAAATTTTAGATTATACTCCGTTTGTATTCCAAGTGTCTGGATTACTTTTAGTAATGGGAGCAGTAATTGGAATTTGGGGTTCTGTAATGAGTATCCGCAAGTTTTTAAGAGTGTAAGTTGGTTGTCGATAAAAAAATTAGTCTAAGGGTCAATAGCTTGGAGAACGAGAACTATAGTGCTTCAAGCTATTCTATTTGAATAAAAAGAGAGAAAGCAACAAATTTACCAAGTTTACATATTGGTATACGGGGAAGGAGCTTGTACTAAATGAAAAAGAAAGTTGCAAAATTAACACTTGTGTCTGCGTTAACTATAAGTAGTGTTATCGCTTATACAGCATCAACTACATCACCGGTATATGCCCAAGGTTCGCTAAGTGAGTTGAATAAGGAAAAAAGCAATATTGAGAATAAGCAAAATGATGTGAAATCCAAACTAGATGATTCTTCTAATAAATTAAATGATATTCATTCAGAACAAGAATCAGTAGAAACAGAGATTAAGAAATTAAATACGTCTATCTCAAGCACACAAGTCAAAATTACCGAGAAAAAAGAGCAGATTTCTACTACAAAAGAAGAAGTGAAAAAATTAGAAAAGCAAATTGAAGAAGTAACAGCAAGGATTGAAAAAAGAAATGAATTACTGAAAGAGCGTGCGAGATCTTACCAGCAAACTGGAGGTATGGTTAATTACCTAGATGTGTTAATGGGTTCACAAAGCTTCAGTGATTTTATTGATAGAGTTGGTGCTGTAGCAACAATCGTAGAAGCGGATCAAACGATAATTAAAGAGCAAGAAGCGGATAAAAAGCTATTAGAGGACTCTAAAGCAGAGCTAAAGTCGAAATTAAGCTCACTAGAAACAATGCTTGCTGATCTTGAATCGCTAAGTTCTCAGTTGAATACAGAGAAAAAAGCAAAAGACAAATTAATGGCTCAATTGAAAGAAGAGGAAAATCACGTACATGCAGAAATGCTTTCTTTAGAGGAAGAAGAACAGCTACTTAAAGATCAACAGGTAGCTATGGAAAAGGCGATAAAATTAGAGAAAGAAAGACAAGCAGAATTAGCAAGAAAAGCGGCAGAAGCAGAAAGACAACGTAAAGAAGCAGAAGCAAAGGCTGCTGCGGAAAGAGCTGCTACACAAAAAGCTGCTGCACAAAAAGCATCAGCTACTAAATCTAGTTCGAATAAAACTACATCAATCAGCTCGTCTAGTGGAGGCAGCAGTTCTCCAAGTGTATCGAAGTCATCTACTTCTGTATCATCTGGTAACTTTACCCGTCCAGCAGGCGGCGGCTATTTATCTTCAGGGCTTGGACAACGTTGGGGTACTTTCCATGCAGGTGTTGATATTGCAGCGACTGGAGCTGTTCCGATTTATTCGGCGGCAGATGGTGTAGTTATAAGATCGTATAATTCAAGTAGTTATGGACAAGTTATCTTTATTAGTCATTACATTGATGGACAGCAATACACAACGGTTTATGCACATATGAGAGATGGCAGTCGTTTAGTAAATGCTGGAGATGTTGTTTCAAAAGGACAACGTATCGGTACAATGGGTAATACAGGTGATTCTACTGGACAGCATTTACATTTTGAATTGCATAAAGGACCTTGGAACCAAGCAAAATCAAATGCAATTAATCCAATTGGAATTGTTCCATTGTAATAGAATAGTATAGTACTAGTTTATCCGAAATAAGGAGAGTTAAACATGAAATGATAGGCATATGTTATTTCTCCTAAACCCGACTTTATGGCGTTCATTTTTCAATGAACGCCATTATTTCTTTTGGTGGAAAGATTGGATATCAGAAGGAAATAGAAGGAGTCATGTCGCTACAGAAAGTATAAATTTGTATGCTATAATAGATGGAAAGGTTTGTAATAATAAAGGGGTAAGATTATAGATGAGCGAATTTAATGATAAAAATGAATCAATGAATCCAATAAATAAGCATGAATTGGATGAAGAAACACTATTTATTGTTTCTCAAACGTTTAAAGCACTATCAGACCCTACAAGGATAAAAATCCTCCATTTATTGTCAAAAAAGCAGCATTCTGTTAATGAAATCGCAGAAAATCTGCATATGCTCCAATCGACTGTTTCTCATCAACTTCGTTTTTTAAAGAATTTGCGCTTAGTTAAATATAAGCGAGAAGGAACAACAATGATTTATTCCTGTGATGATGAGCATGTAATGGGTGTATTAAAACAAATGATTGATCATGCAAGACATCACTAAGTAACAAATACTTTCTAATATCTATATTGACTGTAGAAGCTTCTAGAAGGAAAGGGGATTCTACAGTCTTTTTGATGTTTTCAAGATGCCTTCCCTTCTTTTTTATACTCCACTGATGGAAGTTTCTTTATTATAAAAAATCAGAATATAGATTGACACTTTTATAAGATAATTCATATAATATAAATATGAGTATATGAATAATTGTTCATATATTAAAAAATAATATAAGTCAGTGTGTAATAGATAAAATTTTCAAAGGAAAGTAGGGATAGAGATGGGAGAAGAGAAGCAGCTATTGAAAAAAGAATTTACATTAGAAGGCTTAGATTGTGCTAATTGTGCAATGAAAATAGAAAATGGAATTTCCTCCATTAATGGAGTTAGTGAATGTAATGTGAACTTTGCTACACAAACGTTAAGTTTACAGTTAGATGAATCGGAACAAAACAATATTTTAGCAAAGGCTGAAAAAACAATTACGAGACTAGAACCACATGTGAAAATGGTGGAAAAGAGAAAAAGAACTACTTCTTCTGCCTCCCATAATCATGCACATGATCACAAGCATGACCACGATTCGCATGGACATTCGCATGATCACGGTGCGGAAAATACAAAGAAATTAATTGGAAGATTAATCGCTGGAACGATTGTTGCAGCGATTGGAATTATAGCTCCGTTTACTGGAATTATCGAATTTGCTCTATTCTTCTTGGCATATTTAATTGTTGGGGGAGACATTTTATTTAGAGCGATAAAAAACATTTTACGTGGGCAAGTATTTGATGAACATTTTCTAATGTCAATTGCAACATTAGGCGCATTTGCTATTCAGGAATATCCTGAAGGAGTAGCGGTTATGCTTTTCTATCAAATAGGTGAGCTATTCCAAGGGGTAGCCGTCAATCGTTCCAGAAAATCGATTACTAGCTTAATGGATATACGGCCAGACTATGCAAATGTAAAGGATGGAACAGAATTAAAGAAGATGCCACCAGAGCAAGTGAAAATTGGTGATATCATTATGGTAAAGCCAGGGGAAAAAATTCCGCTTGATGGACGGGTTATAGAAGGAAGCTCTTCTGTCGATACATCAGCGTTAACAGGCGAGTCCGTCCCTCGTGATATCGAGATTGGTAATGAGGTACTAAGTGGATTTATTAATAATCACGGAGTACTAACAATCGAAGTAACAAAGGATTTTGGAGAATCAACAGTCACGAAAATATTAGAGCTTGTACAAAATGCAAGTAATCGCAAAGCACCTACTGAAAATTTTATTACTAAATTTGCAAGATATTATACGCCGGTAGTAGTGATTACAGCTGCTTTATTAGCTATCGTGCCACCCCTATTAATAAGTGGTGCAACTTTCTCAGACTGGTTGTATCGTGCACTAGTCTTCCTTGTTATTTCTTGTCCTTGTGCTCTTGTTGTCTCTATACCGTTAGGATTCTTTGGCGGAATTGGTGCAGCATCAAAAAAGGGGATCTTAGTAAAAGGGAGCAATTATTTAGAAGCATTAAATGATGTTAAGTATATTGTTTTCGATAAAACTGGTACTTTAACAAAAGGAGTATTTGAAGTAAATTCAATCAAAGCCTCTCCTGGATTTTCAGAAGAAGAAGTTTTGGAATATGCAGCTTATGCAGAAGCGCATTCTAATCATCCGATTGCGGAATCCATTAGAAAAGCATATCATGCTCAAATAATCGAGGAACGTTTGGAAGAATATCAGGAACTATCTGGCCATGGAATTATTGTGAAGTTTGATGGGAAGAAAGTGCTAGCTGGTAATCAAAAATTGATGTTAAAAGAAAACATAGATTACTTACAAAACGAAGAAGTTGGTACGGTTATTTATGTGGCAGTAAATCAAGAATTTATTGGTTCCATTGTTATTTCTGATCAGGTAAAAGAAGATGCAGAAGAAGCTATTCAACGTTTAAAAGAGTTGGGGATAAAGAAAACGGTCATGTTAACCGGTGATGCTAAAAAGGTTGGCGATAAGATCGGCGCTTTATTAAAAATAGATGAAGTTCATGCGGAGCTGTTGCCACAGCATAAAGTCGAGGAAATAGAGAAACTAGATGCACAAAAGCAGGTGAAAGAAAAAATTTTATTTGTTGGGGATGGGATAAATGATACTCCTGTTTTAGCAAGAGCTGATGTAGGAATGGCAATGGGCGGTTTAGGTGCAGATGCAGCGATTGAGGCAGCAGATATTGTCATTATGACAGATGAACCTTCTAAAATAGCAACAGCGCTGTCTGTTGCAAAACGTACAAGACGAATTGTATGGCAAAATATTATATTCGCCTTAGGGGTCAAAGCGATCTTTTTATTACTTGGAGCCTTTGGCATTGCAACGATGTGGGAAGCAGTTTTCTCCGATGTAGGTGTTACGGTTCTTGCCGTTCTAAATGCAATGCGCGTGCTGAGGATAAAAGAGTTGTAAGGAATAATAAATTTACTGATCCACATGTATACATTCTTTTAGAAAAAGAAAAACGGTGTTAAAGCTATTTCGTCTTTGGCACCGTTTTTTTTTTGTATGAAATAGATTCATCATAAGTTGTCCGAACCCATCATATACATAAAAAAGGGATAAATACATCGTTGTAGAAGAAGGGACGGTTGAAATGAATCGAAAATGGTTGGCTATTTACATGGCAGGCTCCTTACTAGCGGGGTCAGGAATGACATATATGGGAATAACCGTTTTAGAAAAAAGACAAGGGGATCAAACGAATGATCAAACAAGTGAGACAACATCTCTTTATAAGTTAGATAAAGCCTATCAGATCATCCTGCAAAATTATGTAGAAAATGTAGACAAGCAGAAATTAGAGGATGGAGCAATCAAAGGGATGCTCGCTACCTTGGAGGATCCATATTCTGTTTATATGGATCAAGAGGCTGCAAAACAATTTGAACAGGCATTAGATTCTTCTTTTGAAGGAATTGGCGCAGAAATTAGTATAGAAGAAGATAAAATGATCATTGTTTCTCCAATTAAAGGTTCTCCAGCAGAAAAAGCGGGCATTAAACCACAAGATCAAATTATTTCCGTTAATGGAGAAAAGGTAGAAGGAAAAGACTTAAATGACGTAATTGGCCAAATTAGAGGGGAAAAAGGAACCAAGGTTGAACTAGAAATTAAACGAGCATCGGTAGATAAACCGCTAAAGGTAGACATTGTACGAGATGAAGTTCCCCAAATAACGGTTTATTCTGATATCAAAAAAGATGGTGGAGAAAAGATTGGCTATATAGAAATTACGTCTTTTTCTAAAGATACGGCAAGTGAATTTGAAAAAGCGTTAAGTACTTTAGAGAAAAATGAAATTTCTGGTCTTATCTTAGACGTCCGCGGTAATCCTGGTGGATTGCTTACTAGTGTGAACGCTATTGTGGAGCAATTTTTAACTGACCATAAACCTTATTTACAAGTAGAGAATAGAAATGGAGACCGCGAACCGTTTTATTCTGATTTAAATAAACAAAAGGACTATCCAGTTGTAGTGCTGATTGATAATGGTAGTGCGTCCGCTTCGGAAATTTTAGCTGCTGCCTTGAAAGAAGGGGCAGATTATCCGCTAATTGGGGAGAATTCCTTTGGAAAAGGAACAGTCCAACAACCAATTTTGATGGATGATGGCAGTGAAATCAAATTAACCGTTTCTAAATGGCTGACTCCTGATGGAAATTGGATCCATAAAAAAGGAATAAAACCAACCATTGAAGTAAAGCAAACAGATTTATATCACACTCATCCTTTGCAAATTGTAGACTCGCTAAAGTTAGAAGATAATGATGAACAAGTCAAATATGCACAAGAAATTTTGACAAGCCTAGGGTTCACGACAGATCGACAAGATGGCTATTATAGTCCGCAAACAGAAGTTGCTGTGCGAGCATTCCAAGATAAAAACACGCTCGAGGTAACTGGCATAATTGATTCAAAAACGGCTGCGAAGCTGGAAGAAGCGGTTAAAATAGCGAAGCAAAAAGACGAAAATGATATCCAATTACAAACGGCTATACGATATTTAGTACATTAAATTGTGAACGATAAAAATGAGAATCTCCTGCCCATTTTTCAAAAGCAGGAGATTTTTTTGTAAAACCTTATTTATTTAGCACACTATCTTCCAACACTAAATTTTTATCTCCATAAATTTTAGTTATATGAGTGTCTCCCCAAGCACAAAGGGCATTTAAAATAGGCTCTAAACTTTTTCCATAGTCACTTAATTCATATTCTACTTTTGGTGGTATTTGCTGATAGATAATACGGTTAATTACGCCATCTTCTTCTAATTCTCTTAATTGTTGTGTAAGCATTTTTTGTGTAATATTTGGCATTAATCGTTTTAACTCACTTGTTCTCTTTTTACCATGTGTTAAGTGGCATAAAATCACACATTTCCACTTCCCCCCAATTACTTCTAAAGTGGCTTCGACGGATATATTATATTTCTTATTTTCCATGATATCCTCCATTTTATAGGTACTTTTTTGTACCTATATAACTTTTAGGTTCCTACATTACAAAAAAGTACGTACTTTTCTATTTGTCTTATATGATTCATAATAACACTTGCCGGTTAAAATGCAAGATAAGAAAAAAACTACCACTAGTGGTTAACGATATATTTAATAGGAGGAAAAGAAAATTGAAGCATAGAAAGAATACTTTCGCTTTAATTGCATTAGCTATTAGTGCTTTTGCGATTGGGACTACGGAATTTATAAGTGTTGGTTTACTTCCATTAATAGCGGAAGATTTTCATATAGGGATTACAACAGCGGGATTAACCGTTTCTATTTATGCACTCGGCGTCACCATCGGAGCACCAGTTTTGACAGCTATTACTTCAAATTTTTCACGAAAATCACTATTATTGTGGATCATGATTGTTTTTATTATCGGCAATAGTATAGCTGCATTTGCACCAAATATCACAATCTTACTGATTGCACGTATTGTATCAGCTTTTGCTCACGGTATATTTATGTCAATTGGTTCAACCATAGCAGCAGATTTAGTAGAAAAAGAAAAAAGAGCAAGTGCAATCTCTATTATGTTCTCCGGATTAACCGTTGCAACCGTAACGGGAGTTCCATTTGGGACATTTATCGGACAACACTTTGGATGGAGATTGGCATTTATCATCATTGTTATTATTGGAATTATTGCGTTTATCGCAAATGGTGTACTTATACCAAGTAACTTATCTAAGGGCGGCCGTGCAACCTTTAAAGACCAATTGCGGTTAATTACAAACGCTCGACTTTTAATGCTCTTTTTAATTACGGCATTAGGATATGGTGGAACTTTTGTCGTTTTCACTTATCTTTCTCCATTGCTGCATGAAATAACAGGATTTCAGCAAAATACGGTAGCAGGAATTTTATTATTGTATGGCGTGGCAATTGCGATTGGGAACATGATTGGTGGCAAGCTATCTAATAAAAATCCGCTACAGGCATTATTTTATATGTTTATCGTTCAAGCAATGGTACTGTTCATTTTATCTTTTACGCTGCCATTTAAAGTAATTGGCTTAATAAGCATTCTTTTTATGGGATTATTGGCGTTTATGAATGTTCCGGGATTGCAGGTTTACGTAGTAATGCTTGCAGAACGCTATGTACCAAGTGCGGTAGATGTTGCTTCTGCTGTTAATATTGCTGCCTTTAATGCAGGAATTGCTATCGGTTCTTATTTAGGAGGAATAGTAACCAATTCACTAGGACTAATCCATACTTCTTGGGTTGGCGGAATAATGGTTGTCGCTGCTATCTTCCTAACAGGTTTCAGTTTAGTTTTAGAAAAAAATTCATTACAAAAAGGAGTTTTAACACGATGAAAAACTTACAAGATACAGTTAATTTAACAAACGGAGTAAAGATGCCTTGGTTAGGATTAGGCGTATTTAAGGTGGAAGAAGGTCAAATACTCGTTGATGCTGTAAGCTCTGCGATTAAAAATGGCTATCGCAGCATTGATACGGCAGCTATTTATGGGAATGAAGCTGGAGTTGGTGAAGGAATAAAAAAAGGAATGCAAGAAGCAGGAGTTGCGAGAGAAGACTTGTTTATTACTTCAAAAGTATGGACAGACGATTTAGGCTATGAAGAGACACTAAAAGCTTATGAAGTAAGTCTAGAAAAATTGGGACTAGATTATTTAGATTTATACCTTATTCATTGGCCAAAAGAAGGCAAATATAAAGAAGCATGGAGAGCATTAGAAACACTATACAAAGCGGGGAAAGTAAGAGCGATTGGGGTAAGTAATTTTCAAATCCATCATTTAGAGGAATTAATGAAAGATGCAGAAATGAAACCAATGATCAATCAAATTGAATTGCATCCACGCCTAACGCAGAAAGAATTAATTGCTTATTGTGTGAGTCTTGGAATTCAAGTAGAAGCATGGTCTCCATTAATGCAAGGCCAATTATTAGATCAGCCTGAATTAGTAGAGATTGCTACAAAGTATCAGAAATCTGTTGCGCAAGTAATTATTCGATGGGATTTGCAAAATGGTATTGTTACGATTCCGAAATCCGTGAAAGAGCACCGTATAATCGAAAATGGAAATGTATTTGATTTTACTTTAACAAAAGAAGAAATGGATAAGATCGATGCATTAAACATGGATCAACGAGTTGGTCCAGATCCAGATAATTTTGATTTTTAATATATGCTTTATCTTTTAATCAAGTAGCAGAAAAAGAGGATGGACATAACTAAATAGATACTCTGTAAAGACGAACAATATCGAATTAGCTAGTAAATAGCGGCTGCTTTCGCATACTTTTACAAGAGGAAATATAATTAGTTGGAAAAACAGAGCAGCCGGAATACACGAAGGCGCCACGGGGATTAGCGAGACAGCCTGAGACCCTGCAGGCGAAGCCGAAGCGGCTCAGCGCGAGCCCCACGGATAGCGAAGTGTATTCCGGCTGCGGGGAATCGCACTAAACTACATGGAAACATCCTTTAAAAAACGAATAAAAAACCAAACAATTATACGGAACTTTGATTAGCATCTTCGTATAATTGTTCGGAATTATCCTTGGCTGGAATACTTTTGTCCCAGCCTTTTCATTTTTCCATAAAGACTGTTAAACATCACTACTACTATTAAAAATTAATAAGTTTTCACTTGAAACCGAATACAAATGGTTGCTTTTATGATAGAATACATCTGAAAAAGAACCATCATAACTAGGAAGGATGGATGAGTTTATGAAAATAGCAATAGCTAGTGATCATGGCGGATATCAGCTAAAAGAAGCGGTAAAAGCACATCTACTTAAAACTGGCTTGGAAGTAGAGGATTTTGGTTGTCATAGTCGGGAAAGTGTAGATTTTCCAGATTACGCCAAAAATGTTGGCGAATCTATTGTGAATGGAGCGAACCAATTAGGGATTTTGTGCTGTGGAACGGGGATTGGTATGAGTATTGCTGCAAATAAAATCACTGGAATACGTGCCGCGGTTGTCGGAGATGTGTTCTCAGCTAAAGCAACAAGAGAACATAATGATAGCAATATCCTTTGTTTAGGAGAAAGAGTTACTGGTGAAGGATTAGCATGCTTAATTGTAGATACGTGGTTAAGCGCAGAATTTCTAGGTGGAAGACATACTAATAGAATTAATGGAATTAAAGAATTAGAATCATATTATTGTTAATAGTAGGACAAATTGACCTCCTATTTATCAAATGAAACATATTATAACTTGTACGTACCATTAATAGGTTATACTAAATATGTATGGTTTATTCTTTGAAAGTTGTATGGTATAATGGTTTTGGAAAAATATATCATTGAGAAGAAAAGGTAAAAAAATACTTTTTCTTCAAAAATCATGGACATTTTTCTGTATATTATTAGTTACGTATAGCTTATGTAAAAGTTAGGGGGTAAGATGTTGAAGGTTGGTGTGATTGTCTTAGGTTGTGTGCCTTCAGGGGTAAAACAAATTCTTCATCGATTATATGAGGAGTTAGCTTCTATGCATCAACTATTTGGACTTGAAATAGACAGAGAATCAGGTGAAGTCACTTATACGGAATTGAAAGAAGTTAGTGATGCACCATATTTAAGCCATGCTATCTTAAAGGTAAGCTCTACACCAGTAAACTATCAGTGGAATCAAGCACTTGCTCCAATGGATATGACAGTTGTAATTGGGGATGCGCATGCCAAAGAAATATGGCAAACTTCTATAGCCAATAAAGAAGCCATTCGTACCTTATTTGTTCCAGTTTCCATTTACAATAACATGAAAGGAAATGACTGGACTTTAGGGTATGATACAGCACTTAACAGTATTACTCAGAATGTGTTAAAAGTTCAGGATACCATTCATTCTCTTAAATATGATAAACCAAGATTATTTGGTTTTTCGATAGAGGGGAATCCGTCGACCAATATGTTGCAGGACATCTCTCTTGCAGTGGATGGGAACTATTTAGCAGTAGATTACGAGGAAGAAGAAATTACCGCCTTATGTGACGCAATAATGAAGAGGTATACATATATAAAAACTTCTAATGTCTTAATATACAGCGAAACTTCAAAAGAGGTAATCCAAAATTCCGTGATTAGTAAGCTTGATGTAGATTGGAAATATACAGAAATTGATGAAGCATTATGCATGGGAGTAAACCCAACAGCCATCGATCGAATCCTTGCAAACGAACTAGCAGATGAAGTATTAAGATGGATAAAAAATAATTGTTTAACAGGTGAACTCGCCGTTCAAAAGGATGGAATTCAATTTAAATAAACCCCTAAGCCTAAGTTAATAAAGCCATTCAATAGTTTAGGTTTAGCATTAAATAAATCAAAAAAGGATGAGGAAAATGAGTAATCAAGTAAAAACAAATATTGAACAATTAGCAATTAATACGATTCGTACTTTATCAATCGACGCTATTGAAAAATCAAATTCTGGTCACCCAGGAATGCCGATGGGGGCAGCTCCAATGGCATATACACTATGGGCAAAAGAAATGAATCATAATCCAGCTAACCCTAACTGGTTCAACCGTGACCGCTTTGTGTTATCAGCAGGACATGGTTCTATGCTTCTATATAGCTTGTTACATTTATTCAATTATGGTGTTTCAATTGATGATTTAAAGAACTTCCGTCAATGGGGAAGCAAAACTCCAGGTCATCCAGAATTCGGACATACACCAGGTGTTGAAGCAACTACTGGTCCATTAGGACAAGGTATTGCAATGGCAGTGGGGATGGCAATGGCAGAAAGACATTTAGCAGAAACATATAATAAAGAAAATTATCCAGTGGTAGACCACTATACGTACAGCATTTGTGGTGATGGTGATTTAATGGAAGGTGTATCTGCAGAAGCTGCTTCACTTGCAGGTCACTTAAAATTAGGCAGATTAGTAGTTTTATATGATTCAAATGATATTTCTTTAGATGGAGATTTAAATCTTTCTTTCTCTGAGAGTGTCCAAAAACGTTTTGAAGCATATGGATGGGAAGTTATTCGCGTCGAAGATGGCAATGACTTAACAGAAATTCAAGCAGCAATTGCGCAAGCAAAAAAATCAGCTGTACCTACATTAATCGAAGTGAAAACAGTAATTGGTTATGGTTCTCCAAATAAAGGTGGAAAATCAGCATCACACGGTGCACCACTAGGAGCTTCTGAAACACAATTAACGAAACAAACATATGGTTGGTCATATGAAGAGGCATTCCATGTTCCGACAGAAGTTTCTGAGCACTATACAGCATTAGCGCAAGAAGGCGCAGATAAAGAAAAAGCTTGGAACGAATTATATGAAGGCTATAAAGCTGCTTATCCAGAGCTAGCAACTCAATTAGAAACAGCTATCAAAGGCGAGCTACCTGAAGGTTTACAAGAGAGCTTACCTGAATTTAACGCTGGAGATTCTATGGCAACAAGAGACTCTTCTGGTAAAACAATTCAAGCTATTGCTAGTGCGGTACCTTCTTTCTTTGGTGGATCTGCAGACCTTGCTGGTTCAAACAAAACATTAATAACTAGTGAGAAGAACTTTGCGATTGATGGCTATGCTGGCAGAAATATTTGGTTTGGTGTACGTGAATTTGCTATGGGAGCAGCGCTAAATGGTTTAGCACTTCATGGTGGTGTGAAAGTATTTGGAGCAACATTCTTCGTATTCTCTGATTATTTACGTCCAGCAATCCGTTTAGCAGCATTGATGAAATTACCAGTAACGTATGTATTCACACATGATAGTATCGCAGTTGGTGAAGATGGTCCAACTCATGAGCCAGTTGAGCAACTAGCTTCTCTACGAGCAATGCCAGGACTTTCTATCATTCGTCCAGCAGACGCAAAAGAAACAGCTGCTGCATGGCAACTTGCTGTAGAAAGCACAGATACACCGACAGCTCTTGTATTAACACGTCAAAACTTGCCAACATTAGACTTAACAAAAGCAGAAGCATATGAAGGTGTGAAAAAAGGTGCTTACACTGTTTCAACTGGTAAAGAAGCAGCTCAAGCATTAATCTTAGCATCTGGTTCTGAAGTATCTCTTGCAATGAACGCACAAGCAGCGTTAGCAGAAGAAGGAATTTCAGTAAATGTGGTAAGTATGCCAAGCTGGGATCGTTTTGAAAAACAATCTGCTGAATACAAAGAAAGTGTATTACCAGAAAGTGTTCAAGCACGTGTTGCAATTGAAGCTGGTGCATCTCTTGGTTGGAGAGAATACATTGGTTCTAAAGGAGAGCATATTACGATTGATCATTTCGGTGCATCTGCTCCTGCAGATAAACTTTTCCAAGAGTATGGATTTACGGTAGAAAATGTAGTTGCGAAAGTAAAATCTTCTATCGCAAAAACAAAATAATCAAGGGAAATGTACTTGGTGAAAAGAAAGAAGCTAATGACCATCAAAGATGGTTATTAGCTTCTTTTTTGTGCAGGAGAATTTAAAGAAAGGATCTATAAAAATGTTATTAAATAAATTTTGTCTTAGTAGCAGGTGTCAATTTTAGCGATAGTTTAGCTGGAAAAAGTAGATAAATACAGTCAAAATAAGTAATATGCTTATAGAGATTTATACATAGTTTTATCAAATTTGGCAACAATTCCTTCAGCAAAAAAAATAGAGAAGGGAAAGCTGTTTGTGCAAGTTAATCACTTAGTGACACAATTCACAAACTAGTTATGGAAATGAAAACGGATACAATATCTTTTTCATCCATGCTACAATGAAATCAAGTTAAGAGGTGATAGATAATGTATCTTGACGAAAGAAGTAATATTTTATTAAAGGAAGTATTAAGCAATCCTGATACTTCCAACATAAAGCTAGAGAAAAAATTTCACCTATCAAGAAGACAAGTTAGTTACAGTTTTCAGAAGATCAATGATTGGCTAGAATCGAATAATTATCCTGCTATTAAAAGAACAAATGGCGGAAAGTTCATTATTAGTCCAGTCATTATGGAGTTATTCGCTGAAAAGACAGATGAACAAGCGGATAAGCATTATATCCCATCTGAAACAGAAAGAGCTCAATTTATTCTATTGTATATTATCAGTAGCGATGATGAGCTGTCCTTACTTCATTTTACTAGTGCCTTAGGGGTAAGTAAAAATACGATTCTTCGGGATATGAAAACAGTTCAGCAAATGATTGAGCCTTATGAACTTGAGGTTAGTTATTCAAGAATGAAAGGTTATGAGTTAAAAGGGAAGGAATGGAATGTTCGTAAACTATTAGTGGAAGTACTAGAAAATATCTTATCTATATATAATGGCGAAATATATATTCAAAAGTTTATCAATGTACCTAAAGATAATTTGATTACGATAAAAGAAAGACTAGCAGAAGTCGAATGTAGTTTAAATCTCCAATTCATTGATGAACGAATTAACTTATTGCCATATATTTTAGCTGTAATATTAAAGCGTATACAAAAAGGAAAAGTAATCCAGGATTTTTACCATATTGATTATCGTTCCTTATCTGATACGAAAGAATTTATTGCAGCTGAGATTTTGATTAAAGATATTAAACATATTCCGAAAGAAGAACATCTGTTTATGACCTTGCAGCTGTTAACATCCAAGATATTATCAGCACAATTCTTAGCTGATCACCAAATCCCGGAGTTAACGAAAGCTTTGGAAACATTTCTTCATACTTTTGAGTACAAAGCATGTATTGCATTTAAGGATAAAGCGGCATTACTTGAAAGGTTAGTACTTCATATGAAGCCTGCTTATTACCGAATGAAATACAATCTATCGACGAATTACACAATGATGGAAAAAGTAAGCGAAGAATTCGAAACGATTCATTTTATTGTAAAGGATTCGATTGCTCCAGTAGAAGAATATATAGGATGTCCAATACCAGAAAGTGAATTAATGTTCATCACTATTTTTGTTGGAGGACATTTAATTAGCTCAGGAGAAACCATTCAGAAGAAGAAGAAAGCAGTTGTTGTTTGTCCTAACGGTGTATCTATCTCGCGTCTAATGGAAAGCACCCTACGTGAATTATTTCCTGAATTTTATTTTCATCAAGCTTTATCGATTCGGGAGTTTCACCAACTCAATTATCAAGTTGATATTATTTTTTCACCAGTACCATTACAAACGGATACAAAGCAATTTGTTATCAATCGGATACTATCAGACTTTGAAAAAGTTCAACTTAGACAGAGGGTACTTAGAGAAATATTTGACTTAAATACAAGTGTAATAAATATTGAGCAATTAATGGGGAAAATCGAGAAATATGCGTCTATAAAGGATAAAGAATCTTTGAGAGATGCGTTGCAAGAACATTTTACTATTACGACAACCAGTGAAACTCAGGAGCCAATGACAAAAACGGATTTATCGCTCGCATCTTTACTAACTCCTGAAATGATTACAGTCGTACAAAGCGTAGAAGACTGGCAGCAAGGAATACAAATAGCAGCTGGTCAGCTATTGAAAAATGGAAGCATCACAGAAAATTATGTAGAAGAAATGTTGAAACAGTATCCAGCAATGGTTCAACATATCGTATTAAGAAATGTGATTGCCATTCCTCATGCTGATCCTGAAGCTGGCGTAAATAGAGTCGGCATGAGCTTATTAAAAATAGAAGATGGTATCCCATTTAATGAGAAGGTTAGAGTCCATTTTATCGTAGTGCTTGCATCTACAGATAAGCATAAACATCTTTACGCGCTAAGACAGCTTATGAGCATATCAAAAAATGGCGAAGAAATCAGTAATCTAAAGATCAGCAAAAATCCAGAGCAATTATATGAAATTATCAAAAAATATTCTTAAAGTTAAGTGAAAGTGGAGGAGTTTAAAATGGCAGTTGCTTCATTTATTAAAGAAAGCTTAGTGAACGTCGGATTAAAGGTGGAAAATCAAGATCAGCTTTTTAATGCAATGTTTGAAAAGGCATATGAGCAGGGTTTTGTAAAAGAAACATTCCTACCAAAAATTAAGGAGAGAGAATCGATCTTCCCAACAGGACTAAGTGTCAATGAGTATAGTATCGCTATCCCTCATACTGATCCGGAGCATGTAGTGGAGCAATTTATCGCTGTTTCAGTTTTAGAAAAACCCGTATCCTTTCATTTAATGGAAGATAACACAAAAACAACGGAAGTTCAGGCGGTATTGATGCTTGGCCTGAATCAGCCACATAGTCAAATTGAAGTTCTACAAGAATTAATGCAGGTAATCCAAGTAGAAGATCATTTAGAAAAGCTTATTCATGCGAAGGATAAATCAGATATAACAGCATTATTTCAAAGTATTAACGTTTCCTGAAAGGGTGGTGAGTAAATTGAACAGGCAAACAATACTGGTTGCTTGTGGCGCAGGGATTGCTACATCGACTGTTGTTCTTGATCATTTAGAAGAATTAGTTGAACGAGAAAATCTAAAGGTGGAGCTTGTTCAATGCAAAATAGCAGAAGTTGCTAGTTTACAGTCTAATGCAGATTTAATCGTTTCGAGCACAATATTACCAACAAAATATTCGATTCCGGCTCTTAGTGCAACCGCTTATATTAGTGGGATAGGAATGGAAGAATTAGACAAAGAAATTTTAAGTTATTTAAAAAAATAATGAAATGCATAAAAGGTTAGATAGCAAAAAAATGAATTGCTTCTATATAGATATTACGAAAATTGAAGGGAGATTATTAAAATGAAAAAAGGTAAAATTCTTGTAGCTTGTGGAGCTGGTATTGCAACATCAACAGTAGTATGTAACCGTGTAGAAAATTTGGTGAAAGATAATAACTTAAACGCTGAAGTAGTTCAATGTAAAATAGCAGAGGTTTCTTCACTTCAAGCAGATGCAGATTTAATTGTATCAACAACAATCCTTCCAAAACAATATGATATTCCTGCTATTGTAGCAACTGGTTATATTAGTGGAATCGGTATGGAGCAAATTGATCAGCAAATTCTTGGTCATTTTAAAAAGTAATTTCTTAAAAAGGGTTACATCCTAGAAGAACATCTTGCCAAAAAGTAGAGGCGGGGAAACCTGCCTACTACAATCCCTTTCCAAAAGTGGTGTATAGGATACACAAATATAAATAACATATGATGAGAGGAGATTCAAAATGGGTCAACTTTTAGATGGAGTACAGTACGTCCTAAGTTTAGGACCAACCGTTATCTTGCCAATTGCCATACTTATTATTGGACTTATTTTTCGTACAGGATTCAAAAAGGCATTTCGTTCAGGTTTAACAATTGGAATTGGTTTTGTCGGCATTAACTTAGTTATTGGAGTTCTAACAGGCAGCTTAGGGCCAGCTGCACAAGCAATGGTTGAAAGATTTGGCTTGAATTTACACGTAATTGATGCTGGTTGGCCAGCGGCGGCAGCAGGTGCTTGGGCATCACCAGTTGCAGCAATTCTTTTACCGATTTGTTTGGGCGTAAACTTATTAATGATTTTCTTAAAATTAACAAAAACATTAAATGTAGATATTTGGAATTACTGGCATTTTATCGCCGCTGGTGCAACTGGTTATATTTTAACAAATAGCTGGATATTTGCAATCCTTTGTGCGGTAGTTTATGAAGTAATTGTATTAATTATTGCAGATAAAACACAGCCAATGGTTGAAAAATTTTACGGTTTACCAGGTATTACATTTCCAACAGCTTCAACAGCATCATTTGCACCACTTGGTATTTTAATAGGTTTATTGATTGAAAAAATCCCAGGACTTCAAAAGATAAAAGCAGATCCGGATGTTATTCAAAAAAGAATGGGTATTTTCGGAGAGCCTATGATGATGGGCTTTATCTTAGGAATTGTCATTGGTATTTTAGCTGGTTACAACGTAGGCGACGTATTCCAAGTTGGTATTTCAATGGGTGCCGTTATGCTATTATTACCGCGTATGGTTAAGATCTTAATGGAAGGTTTATTACCAATTTCTGAAGCTGCACGTGAGTATTTAAGAAAACGTTATGCTGGCAGAGAATTATATATTGGTCTAGATGCAGCATTAGCTGTAGGACATCCAGCAGTTATGGCAACTGCACTTATTTTAGTACCAATTACATTGTTCTTAGCAGTAGTTCTTCCAGGTAACCAAGTGCTACCTTTTGGAGACTTAGCAACCATTCCATTTTTAGTAGCATTCATTGTTGGTTCTAGAAAAGGAAATATCATCCACTCCGTTATTGTGGGTACAATTATGATAGCGCTTTCCCTATATATGGCAACAGATTTTGCACCAGTATTTACTCAAATGCTTGCAGGTGGATCATTTGAAATGCCGGGCGGAGCTACTCAAGTATCCAATTTAGACACTGGAGGAAACTTGCTGAACTGGTTAGTTTTAAAGGTTTCTCAACTTTTCCAAGGTGTAATTTAATCCATATTTAATTGATTAAAAAGGCTATTTTCTAAAGAATGTTGTTTTCAACAGCAACAAACTTTACGGAAATAGCCATTAAAAATAACGAGGAGGATTTATGCAATGAAAGCTGTAACAAAATTAAAATCTGGCTATGATGAAATGGAGCTAGTCGATATTGATGAGCCCTCTGCTTATGATGATAAAGTAAAAATAAAAGTTGCTTATACAGGTATTTGTGGTTCGGATATCCATACTTTTAAAGGTGAATACAATAGCAAAAATACTCCTGTAGTATTGGGTCATGAATTTTCTGGTGTAGTAGTAGAAGTTGGTAAAGATGTCTCCACAGTAAAAGTCGGTGACCGAGTAACAAGTGAAACAACCTTTACAACTTGTGGAGAATGCATTTATTGCCAAGAAAAAGACTATAACCTATGTCCAAACCGAACAGGTCTTGGTACACAAGTAAATGGTAGTATGGCAGAGTATGTGATTGCTAGAGAAGAAAGTGTACATGTATTAAATGAGAATGTTAGCCTAGAAGCAGCAGCACTGACAGAGCCATTAGCTTGTTGTGTCCATGCAGCATTAGAAAAAACAACAATTGAAGAAAACGATACTGTATTAGTATTCGGTCCTGGTCCAATTGGATTGTTATTAAGCCAAGTAGTAAAAGCACAAGGTGCCTTCGTTATTTTGGCTGGAATCACAAAAGATAGAAAAAGATTAGATCTTGCAAAAGAGTTGGGCATAGATGTTGTGGTTGATCTTTTACAAGAAGATTTGAGCGAAATTGTTAATCAACATACCAATGGTTATGGCGCGGATAAAGTGTTTGATTGCTCTGGTGCTGTTCCAGCCGTAAACCAAGGTCTTGCATTAACGAAGAAAAAAGGTACTTTCGTCCAAGTAGGACTATTTGCGAATAAAACAAATGAGATTGATCAAGAATCTATCATTCAACGAGAAATTAACTATATCGGATGTCGTTCTCAAAAACCTAGCTCTTGGGATATTGCTTTGAAATTACTTGAGGATGGAAAAATTGATACCGATAAAATGATTACAAAAGTCGTATCACTTGAAGAATGGCGCAATGGTTTTGAAAAAGTAATGGCTGGTGACGAAATAAAAGTTTTAATTGAATCATAAGCACTGCAATAAGATAAAAAATACTCCTCTTACATCGTTAAAGTGGAGTATTTTTATTTGTTTACTTGGATAAATGGAAATACCAAATCACTATAGTTTACAAAAGGGTAGACAATATTGAAGATGAAAACGTATACAATAAGCTGTATTTCATGTGATAAAATGAACATGTCAAGAAGAATAATGGAATGTAATGGAAGTTAATTGTTTCATGAAATCCTCTATTGCTAGGTTTTTATTAGGTGAATAGCTTATCTAGCTAATAGAGTTGATTAATAGAAAGGATGAGGAGCATGAAGTTAGCCATTGCATGTGATCATGGTGGATTTTCATTAAAAGAAGCAGTAAAAAAATATTTATTGGAGCAAGAAATAGAAGTGGAGGATTTTGGCTGTCATAGTAGAGAAAGTGTTGATTTTCCAGACTACGCAAGAAAAGTAGGAGAATCCATTATGGCAGGTAAAAATGAATTAGGAATTCTTTGTTGTGGGACTGGTATTGGAATGAGTATTGCAGCAAATAAAATAAAGGGAATCCGTGCCGCTGTAGTCGGTGATGTATTCTCAGCAAAGGCTACAAGAGAACATAATAATAGTAATGTCCTTTGTTTAGGAGAGAGAGTTACAGGAGAAGGATTAGCAGTATTAATAGTAGAAACATGGCTCCAAGCGGAATTTTTAGGTGGCAGACATGAAAAAAGAGTTGGAGCTATTGGCGAATTAGAGAAACATCTTTGTTGATAGAAAAGGCAGTTTTCTATAAGATTGTTGTTTTTTCAAAAGGAAAAATGAATTAGTTGGAAAAATAGAGTAGCCGGAATACATATAGACTCCAGTGGGATTATCGAGACAGTCTGAGAAGAAAGCAGGAGCGTAGCGGCTCAGCGCGAGCCCCGCGGAAAGCGAAGTGTATTCCGGCTGCGGGCGATAGCAACAAACTTTACGAAAAAGCCATAGAAAAAGATAATTACAAAGATAAAAGGATGTTAAACAGCTAATGGAATAGAAATCTATGAGGCTTGATAAATAAGGATAAACAGGAGGCATCTTTGTGAAAGTAGGCATCATTATTGCGGGGGTACTACCTGCAGGAGTTAAACAAATTATTCACAAAATGTTTAATGAATTGGCTCCATGCCATCAATTGTTTGGGATTGAAGTAAAGAAAGAAACAGGAGCAGCAGACTATCTTGAATTTATTGTAAATAATGATTCTCCCTATCTTAGTGAGTCAGTGCTGAAGCCTTCAACATTATCAGTTAACGTGAGGTGGGAAGAAATTTGTGCCCCAATGGATAGTATTATTTTTATTGGTGATGCTCAGGCAAAAGAACAATGGCAGAAATCATTAGTAAGAAGCGGAAAAATCCATTCGTTATATGTTCCTGTTTCTATATATAACGATATCGAAGGTTCTGATTGGTCTTTAGGCTATGACACGGCTATTAATAGTATTACGCAAATGATTCTAAAAGTGAAAGACACGATTCACTCCTTAAAATATGAGAAACCAAGATTATTTGGCTTTTCAATTAAAGGATCACCATCACCATCGATTAATATGCTTGAAGATATCTCGATGGCAGTAGATGGACATTTTATAGCAAATCCATTTGAACGAGAAGAAGGGGAGCTTTTATCCAATAAAATTGATGGTAGTTTTAACCATGTTCATACGTCCTCTGTATTAGTATACAGTCATACAAACAGAGAAAGAGTGAAAGAGCATTTAATTAATCATTTGAATGTGGATTGGAAATACACAGAAATTGATGAAGCACTTTGTATGGGAACAAATCCAACAACGATTGACCGAATATTAGCAAATGAAATAGCAGAAACGATTGTATTGTGGTT
Source organism: Niallia alba (assembly GCF_012933555.1). GTDB lineage: Bacteria > Bacillota > Bacilli > Bacillales > Cytobacillaceae > Niallia > Niallia alba. The sequence continues at coordinate 4,127,759 of NZ_JABBPK010000001.1, read as the reverse complement.
AAACAATCATCATCCTACAGGAGAAATAATGGTGAAAAAAGATGGCGTTCTTTACCAAAATAAAAAATATGAAGGAATGATAATATGAGTAACACAGTTGTGACAAATGTAGAAAAACTAGCAGTTAATACGATTCGTACTTTATCGATTGATGCCATTGAAAAATCAAATTCTGGTCACCCAGGAATGCCGATGGGGGCAGCTCCAATGGCTTATGCATTATGGGCAAAAGAAATGAATCATAATCCAGCTAATCCAAATTGGTTCAACCGTGACCGTTTTGTTTTATCAGCAGGACATGGTTCTATGCTTCTTTATAGCTTGTTACATCTATTTAATTATGGTGTTACTATTGATGACTTAAAGAACTTCCGTCAATGGGAAAGCAAAACTCCAGGCCATCCAGAATTCGGACATACACCAGGTGTTGAAGCAACTACTGGTCCATTAGGACAAGGTATTGCAATGGCAGTGGGGATGGCAATGGCGGAAAGGCATTTGGCAGAAACATATAATAAAGACAATTTTCCAGTAGTAGATCACTATACGTATAGCATTTGCGGGGACGGTGATTTAATGGAGGGCGTTTCTGCTGAAGCTGCATCCCTTGCTGGTCACTTAAAGTTAGGTAGATTAGTAGTATTATATGATTCCAATGATATTTCCCTAGATGGTGATTTGCATCTATCATTCTCTGAAAGTGTTCAAAAACGTTTTGAAGCTTATGGTTGGGAAGTAATTCGAGTGGAAGATGGAAATGATGTAGAGGAAATTCATAAAGCCATCACAAAAGCAAAACAATCAGATATTCCTACATTAATCGAAGTGAAAACAGTTATTGGTTATGGTTCACCAAACAAAGGTGGAAAATCTGCCTCACATGGTGCGCCGTTAGGAGCTTCTGAAACAGCGTTGGCAAAGCAAGCATATGGTTGGCAATATGAAGAAGCATTCCATATTCCAACAGAAGTTTCGAAGCATTATGCGGAATTGGCTAATGAAGGCGAAGAAAAAGAACAAGCTTGGAATGAGTTATATGAAGGATATAAAACGGCATATCCAGAATTAGCAACCCAATTAGAAGGTGCGATTAAAGGAGAGCTACCCGTTGATTTACAAGAAAAGCTACCTGAATTTAATGCTGGAGATTCTATCGCTACAAGAGACTCTTCAGGAAAAACAATTCAAGCAGCTGCGAAAGAAATCCCATTCTTATTTGGTGGATCTGCAGACCTTGCTGGTTCGAATAAAACATTAATGACTGCTGAGAAAAACTTTGCGATTGATGGCTATGCTGGCAGAAATATTTGGTTTGGTGTGCGTGAATTTGCAATGGGAGCAGCTTTAAACGGATTAGCATTGCATGGTGGAGTGAAAGTATTTGGAGCAACTTTCTTCGTATTCTCTGATTATTTACGTCCAGCCATGCGTCTAGCAGCATTAATGAAATTGCCGGTAACATATGTATTTACACATGATAGTATTGCTGTTGGAGAAGATGGTCCAACTCATGAGCCAATTGAACAATTAGCTTCACTTCGCGCTATGCCGGGACTATCGATTATTCGTCCGGCAGATGCCAAAGAAACAGCAGCAGCATGGCAACTTGCATTAGAAAGTACAAATACACCGACAGCGTTAGTATTAACACGACAAAACTTGCCAACATTATCGTTAACGAAAGCAGAAGCATATGAAGGGGTAAAAAAAGGAGCGTATACCGTTTCCGCTGCAAAAGAAGAAGCACAAGCATTAATCTTAGCAACTGGTTCAGAAGTGTCTCTTGCTATTAAAGCACAAGCAGCGTTAGCAGAAGAAGGAATTTCAGTAAATGTGGTAAGTATGCCAAGCTGGGATCGTTTTGCAGAACAGACGGAAACATACAAAGAAAGCGTCTTGCCAGAAAGTATTCAGGCTCGTGTTGCGATTGAAGCTGGTGCATCATTAGGTTGGAGAGAATATATCGGCGCAAAAGGAGAACACATTACCATTGATCATTTTGGTGCATCAGCACCAGCAGATAAACTCTTCCAAGAGTATGGATTTACCGTAGAAAATGTAGTTGTGAAAGTAAAAGCTTCAATTGCTAAAACGAATTAACAGGAAAGAGAGGTCAATAATCTTTTAAGGTTATTGGCTTTTTTGTTGAGAATAAATTACATAGGTGCTTATCCTTCATTAAAGGAAAGTAAGCCCCACTGATTGAAGGTTCACTTTATCAATTGTTCTTTTTCCATTTAATCTAGTAAACAAACAAGAAAAAGATAACAAAGAGAGAATAATTCTGCCCATAGTCTTTCTATTACCATATTAGTAGAATATAATAGATTTATAATATAAAAAGATTAAATTCCTTTACTTAGAGGAATGAATAGATTGGAAGCTTATTGTAAGGATGGGGGAAGTTTTTATGTGGCAAGATTGGTTGCTCGAACTTTTAAAAGGATTTGGTAAATTATTTTTGCATCCTGTATTTTATTTATCGTTTTTATTTGCCGCTTTTTTAGGGGTTAATAGAGTAAAAAAAGAAAGAAGAAATTTTACGGTAAGAGCACAGAATGCTTATTTTGAATTAAAGCAAATGGTACCACTCGGGCTGATCGTAGGATTGTGTATATCCATTCTTTCTATCGGCCTTGTCTTAGTAGTTCCTATGGAATTTATAATTTATACAGGGATCTTTACGGTTGTATTAGCGCTCATTGGGAAAACAAGAATATTATCACCTGTATACACAGCTGGATTAGGAATAATAGTAAGTAGTGTTTCGATTTTCCTTGGATGGGATTATTTCTTGTTTTCTCAAAGTAATCTTCAGTCCTCTGAATATATTTTTCCAACAGCTATCATTTTATTAGGCTTCTTGATTATTTCCGAGGGAATATTTGTTCGTGGAAATGGTGTTAAAGGAACTTCACCGAGATTAAGGAAGAGTAAACGAGGTCAAGTTATCGGCGTGCATCTTTTAGAAAGAGCATGGATATTGCCAGTGTTTTTATTTGTTCCTTCTGGGATCTTATCAATTCCATTGGAATGGTGGCCAATGCTTACTGTTGGAAACCAAACATACTCTCTCATCCTAGTTCCTTTCTTGATCGGATCCAAAATGCAAGTTCAAGGAGAACACCCATTTTGGGCACTAAGAAATGTAGGACGAAATATTATTATTCTTGGTTCTATTGTAATAGTAGGAGGAGCTGCATCTTATTTCTTTCCACTTGCTTCTATTGGTTTAGTGCTAGTAGCAATTATAGGTCGTGAATGGATTACAATTAAGCAGAGAAATAAAGAAAAAAATCAGTCCTTCTATTTTTCTAGAAAAAACAATGGGGTAGTAATATTAGGAATTGTTCCAGATTCTCCTGCAGACAAAATGGGGTTGAGAATTGGAGAGATGATTTCTAAAGTAAATAGCATCCCAGTCCAAGATAAAAATCAATTATATATAGCTTTACAGAAAAATTCAGCCCATTGTAAGCTTGAGGTCTTTGATAATGATGGTGAAATTCGTTTTGTGCAAAGGGCTTTATTTGAAGGAGATCATCATGAATTAGGCTTACTGCTGATTCCGGATGAGAAAGTTCATGGGAATGAAGCGGTGTAAAAATGTGATTTTTCTTAATTCCCCGGAATAATTTCATAATTGACCGGAATGGTTTTTCATAATTATTCGGAATGAAAAATTGAGTAATCTTAAATTGATTTAAGATTACTCAATTATATATTATTATATCTTTTAAACTTATAAGTAAAATAACTTTTTTGGGGGTGATTATTTATTGAACAAAAAATTACTTTGTGTAGTTAAACCTAGAAAAGATGAAAATATCTTTAGTTGGGGTACAGCCAACATTTCGGAAATTTTGTACGGTAAGCAAAATTCGACACAAAAAAAGCCAAATACCTGTACGCTAAGGGATTTGGCTTATGTTAGGGATTAGTTTCTATTTAAGGGCCTTAGCGAATTAGCTGGTAATCTATTTGAATCAAATTTATATTCTCCAAGAAAATTAATATGTTCCCATCCTAAAGGTGAAATGTGTGGAAGTAATTCTTCTTTTAGGACATTATTTTTCTTAAATTCTTTTGTTACTTCACTTAAATACACAGTATTCCATACGCTAATTGCATTGATCAATATATTTAACGCACTGGCTCTTTGTAGTTGATCTTGTATGCCACGCTCTCTAAATTCTCCACGTTTACCAAAAAATAAAGCTCTAGCCAATCCATTCATGGCTTCTCCTTTATTTAACCCACGATGTATCCTTCTTCTTAATGTTTCATTTGTTATATAGTCAAGAATAAAGATTGTTTTTTCAATTCTCCCAATCTCTCTGAGAGCTGTAGCTATTTTATTTTGTCTTGCATATGAACTTAATTTCCCCATGATTAATGATCCAGAAACTCTTCCTTCTCGAATTGAATGTGCCAGCCTTAATACATCATCAAAATTCTCTTTAATAACGTTTGTGTTAATCTTTCCTCGAAGTATGCCTTTTATGTTTGAAAAATTATTAGGAGAAGAAATGGTATATAATTTAGCGTCACTTATATCTCTTAGTCTTGGTGCAAAACGAAACCCTAACAAATGACTTAATCCGAAAACTTGATCCGTGTAACCAGCTGTATCAGTGTAATGCTCTTCAATTGAAAGGTCAGATTCATGATGTAATAATCCATCTATCACATGTACGGCATCCCTTGCATTTGTATTAATAACTTTTGCATAAAAGGAAGAAAACTGATCACTTGTAAAACGATAAATGGTCGTACCTTTCCCAGTTCCGTAATGCGGATTTGAATCTGCATGTAACGATGATACACCGACAGGAACACGCATACCATCAGAAGATGATGTTGTCCCATCTCCCCAATATGAAGTTAATGATATACGGTGCTGATAATTTACCAGTGTAGCTTGTGCGCGAGTCATCGCATCTTCATGTAATCTCCATTGCATAACATTGGCCATCTGGCGATATGAAATATCAGGAGTTGCTTCTGCCATTTTAGTTAATCCAATATTTGTCCCCATTGCCATTATTGAAGCCATCACAATAGACTTTTCCTCACCTTTAGGGGGTTGATTTGAAGAAGCGTGAACAAATGATTCGTCAAATCCAGTCCATTCAGCTACCTCCATTAATAAATCAGTAAGTTTAACTCTAGGAAGCATATTATAAAGCGATAAGCTGAAATTTCTAGCTTCTTCAGGAGTATCAGCTTGAAGTCTTTCAATATGTATCCTTTGTTTTTCAATGTTGATACTTTCAACTTTATCAATATTTTTAGAAATCCATTGAAGTTTAGTATTTAAAGTTTCGCATCTTTCCTGTATATACTGTTCAAAACTTATATTAACAGCTATATTAGTCCCTTCAGTCTTTGCTTTTCCCCAATCATCTTTTGACACTAAATATTCTTCAAAATCCTTATGTAATCGACTACCTTCAACCCAAACATCACCAGAACGGATAGAGTTTTTGAGTTCTGTTAAGGCAGCCATTTCATAATATTGACGGTTAATGTTACCTTCATCATCAAAAACATGTTTTTGCCAACGTTTAGGAACAAAACTCAAAGGTGAGCCATCAGGGATTTTCCTTTTTCCAGAATCATTTAATTCGCGTATGGTATCTAATGCTTTTAATAAAGGCTCTGCTGATTTAGTAGATTTGAACACTAAAGAATCCAACAAGCTCGGAGTATATTTCCTTAAATAGTTATATCGAGTTTTTATTAAATCAAGGTAATCATAATCCATTGGTCTTGATAATAATTTAGCTTCCTCAATCGATTCTACAATTTTATCCCACGGCATTACTTGCTCTAATGCCACATAGGGATCAATACCTTCCTCTTTGGCTTTAATTAAAGCCGTTCCTATATCTGCGTAATGCACAACTTTTTCATTTACTGACTTTCCATTTTGTTTTTGCATCTCTTCTTGTGTTTTTCTGCCTTTTGCTTGTAACACCATCATTTGTCTATCATGAATTTCAATGGCATGGTCAGTTAAGTCTTGGGAGAGAGTGATTAAGTGAGCGACTAATAATGCATATCTTTTATCTTCGTTAAATCTTCTAAAAGAATGGGGTTCATATCTTGCCCCAATTCGTGCCAATTGTAAAAGTCTATTGGGGTGTATTAATGCCGTATTGGCTGCAATATTCATTTCTTTAATGTACTTTAATCTTTTTATGACTTTTATAAAAGAATCTGGTGACGACTGTCCGGGAATTTCCCGAAGCCAAGCTAATTGGGTTTTATTATTATTTACCGTTAAATCGATTAACTTTTCTAGTTCACGCTTATGTCTTTCGGAAAGATTACTTGTTAGTATGGCATATATTTTTTTCTCTGCACGCGTTCTTGCTATCCAAACCATCCTTTCGATTGTTGGTATGGCAGGAAGAATTGTTTTTTCCTTTCTTAATAAATCAATTGCTGTGCGTACTAGATACATTGAATTCCCATTTTCCAATGCGGCTTTTAAAAGAACATTAGAAATCGTACGATAATCACTGTTATTAAAGTTTCTATATCCATATACTTGACGTATTTCTTCTAAATGCTCACGTCTAGTTGTATCACGTTGAGCATATGAAGAGAAAACCTCTGGATCTACATTAATTTGATTAGCGACATATTTAATAAGGTTTTCGGGTATTTCTAACATATTAATTAAAGAACAACCGGGATTTCTAAGAATGCATAATTGGAGTGCGAACCCTAAGCGATTATGATCTCTTCTATGACGATTTATAACATCAATATCATAGTCAGATAGACTGTAATAAGAAGTAAATTCAAATTCTGATAAATTATTAAGGTTTAAAATTTCCTTGCGCTGTTCTTGTGTCAGCAGTTCTTTCACACTCAAGTTAAATCAATCCTTATTAATAATTTTGGTATGAGCCTAATTTACTTTGTCTAAGTATCTATACAGTGAGGTTTTGCTAATTCCTGTTGCTTCTGTAATTTGGTTGATTGTATAATCCTTGCTCTTATACATTTTTATTGCCATTTCAACTTTGTCCTTTTTCTTCGATGGTCTGCCACCTTTCCTTCCTCTGGATCTTGCTGCTTGAAGCCCTGACTTTGTCCTTTCGCTAATAATATCTCGTTCTAACTCTGCAATATTTGCCATTGTACGAAAGAAAAACTTCCCCATTGCAGTTGAAGTATCAATACTGTCATTAATAGAGACAAAATCCACGCCCAGATCATCGAATAATTCACTAAGTTCAATTAAATGTTTTGTAGAACGTGAAATACGATCCAGTTTATATACAACAATTTTGTCGCCACTGCGTAAGACTTTAAGAAGTTCTTCAAGTTGGGGTTTATCTTTTCTAGTTCCGGTCAATTTTTCTTTATAAATTTTTTCCACCCCAAATTTTGTAAGTGCATCAACTTGCATATCCAAGTTTTGTTCCTCCGTACTTACACGTGCATAACCAAATATCATCATTCATCACCTGCAAAAGTAGTTTATAACCCTATATTAGCACCAAAAACGGTATTAGATACTAAAAATGTTACTTTGATTTTGGGAATGAGTTTTGGTTCTATAGATTAATAGAAATTGGTTGTTTTTTAAAAAATATTTATCAGTACCATAAACGGTCGTTTTCGGTATTGGAATCATTTAATTGAAGGTAGTAAAAAATATATTGACCCTGTACTATGGTACAGGGTTTATATTATATGTGAGGTGAAGTAAATTGCATTTTCGAGTCGGGGAAATCGCTGAGAAGTGTAACGTTAACAAAGAGACCATTCGATATTATGAGCGTTTAGGCTTAATTCCAGAGCCTGATCGTACCGAAAAAGGATACCGAATGTATTCACAACAAACGGTCGATCGGTTGAATTTCATAAAACGGATGCAGGAATTAGGATTTAGCTTAAATGAAATTGACAAATTGCTAGGGGTCGTCGATCGCGATGAAGCAAAGTGCCGTGATATGTATGATTTCACCGTTCTTAAGATAGAAGACATCCAGCATAAAATTCAAGATCTCAAAAGAATTGAACAAATGCTGATGGATCTTAAAGAAAGATGTCCTGAAAACAAAGATATTTACGAATGCCCCATTATTGAAACATTGATGAAGAAATAAGAGGTGAAACAGGATGAAAAACACAATAAAAAGTTCAGGCTGGTTTCTTGTCGCACTAATCACATGCCCGTGTCATCTGTTTTTACTGCTTCCGTTGGTTGCAGGAACGGCACTGGGTTCATACTTCACGGACTTTAAAGATGTTATTTTCATCGTGATGGGTCTGTTATTTGTCTTTGCTCTTTTCAAGGGCTGGAGAAAACTTGACCCAGAAACAAAAAAGGAAACAAAAACGCATGATTGTTGCAGTATGGAGAGGTTTAAATCATGAAGGAAAAAGTGTCGCAAGTAGCTACTGTATTTTCAGCTTTTGTTATGGCTGCATGCTGCCTAGGTCCACTGATTTTCATTCCTCTTGGACTAACTGGATTTGCAGGAGCATTAGCCTTCTATTCACTAAAGTATCGGTTATTGTTCAGCATCGTTACCATTATCCTTCTTGCTTACTCGTTTTACATGGTTTATGGGAGAAAGGGCAAAAGTAAAAGTTCTGTCATTGGCTTATGGATTACGACGTTTTTCGTTTTCGGCATGTTTCTTTTTTTATTTCTAGTTGAAAGTTGACTATAAAGATTGGGGTGCTATATATGAGAGTACAGATAATCAGGATTATGATGGCATTATCCCTTCTGCTGGTGGTTAGTGCGTGTAGTAACGAAAAAAAGCACAAAATACTATGGATGCTAAGCAGGAAGCAAAAGCTACCATTGAAACATCTAAAACAGGGACATTCACGGTTTTGGGGATGGATTGTTGTCCGCCGTCTGTTGTAGAAAGCGTCCTGGAACAGGTAGATGGCGTTAGCAAAACAGCCATTAAAGTCAGTGGAAGCAAGGGCGAAGTAACGGTTTCCTTTGATGATAAGAAAACGGATTTACAGGCAATTAAGACGGCAGTTTCGGATTTCGGGCTTGGAGTCGAATAAAAGGAGAGGGTTAACATGAAAAAATATCGAGTGAACGTTCAAGGGATGACTTGTACGGGTTGTGAAGAGCATGTAGCTGTTGCTCTTGAAAACATGGGTGCAAGAGGGATTGAAGTAGATTTTCGTCGTGGCGAAGCTGTATTTGAGCTACCAAATGGCTTAGAGGTTGAAACAGCGAAAAAAGCGATTGCTGAAGCGAAATATCAACCAGGCAAAGCAGAAGAAGTACAATCGCAAGAAATGATGCAGTTAGGTGATGAAGGTGATTATGACTACATCATCATCGGTTCTGGTGGGGCTGCCTTTTCATCTGCCATCGAAGCCGTGAAATACGGAGCAAAAGTGGCAATCATTGAACGTGGTACGGTTGGTGGAACATGCGTGAACATCGGCTGTGTTCCTTCAAAGACTTTGCTTCGGGCTGGCGAAATCAATCATCTGGCAAAAAATAATCCATTCATCGGATTGCACACGTCAGCTGGCGACGTTGATTTGGCACCATTGATCAAGCAGAAAAATGAACTGGTGACGGATCTTCGAAACTCAAAATATGTGGATTTGATTGATGACTATGGCTTTGAATTAATCAAAGGCGAAGCGAAATTCGTAGATGAAAAAACCGTTGAAGTCAATGGCATGCAGTTGTCAGCCAAACGATTCTTAATCGCGACAGGTGCTTCACCAGCAGTGCCAAACATTCCTGGAATGGATGAAGTCGATTATTTAACAAGCACAACTCTACTTGAATTAAAGAAGGTGCCTAAGCGTCTTACGGTCATCGGTTCTGGATATATCGGGATGGAATTGGGACAACTCTTCCATAATCTAGGTTCAGAAGTCACGTTGATGCAAAGAAGCCCGCAATTATTAAAGGAGTACGATCCTGAGGTTTCAGAAGCAATCACGCAAGCCTTGACAGAACAAGGGGTCAACTTAGTGACGGGAGCATCTTTTGAACGAATCGAACAAGATGGAGACATTAAAAAGGTCCATGTTGAGGTAAATGGCAAGAAGCGAATCATTGAGGCAGATCAATTACTGGTTGCCACAGGAAGAACACCAAACACGGCAACCTTGAATTTACAGGATGCAGGCGTTGAAGTAGGCCCCCGTGGTGAAATCGTAATCGATGAGTATTCAAAAACAACGAATTCACGCATCTATGCAGCAGGAGATGTCACGCTTGGTTCCCAATTTGTATATGTAGCAGCTTATCAAGGTGGAGTTGCGGCAGGAAATGCTATCGGTGGACTGAACAAAAAGCTGAATTTAGAAGTGATTCCGGGGGTTACATTTACAGCTCCAGCAATTGCAACAGTTGGTTTAACGGAGCAACAGGCAAAAGAGAAAGGATATGAAGTGAAAACTTCCGTCTTGCCGTTAGATGCCGTTCCAAGAGCACTGGTTAATCGGGAAACAACAGGCGTGTTTAAACTGGTTGCGGACGCGAAAACGTTGAAAATATTAGGGGCTCATGTGGTGGCAGAAAACGCAGGAGACGTGATTTATGCAGCGACATTAGCTGTCAAATTCGGTTTAACCGTAGAGGATCTTCGCGAAACCCTTGCACCATATTTGACAATGGCAGAAGGACTGAAGCTGGCTGCTCTAACGTTTGACAAAGATGTATCCAAACTATCTTGTTGTGCAGGATAACCATCTCTTAATATCAAGCCGATGATTCCTTAACGTAGGAAAAATCGGCTTTTTTAGATGGAAATTTGCTTAGCGTACAAAATTTCCGAAATGTTGGCTGTACCCCTAGTTATATTAATAGATTATCAATTGAAAATATGTATGAAACAAATACATGGATATTAAACGATTCTGATTTTAATCACTATATTGGTCCTCGCAATCTGCTACCATGGAAATTTGATTTTTCATCTTTAATGAATTTAACTGGCTTGTCACTTAATGAATTATTAATAACTACATTTTATAACGAGTTTGACTATGAAAAAGGAAAATTTAAGCATTTTAATTTTTCTTTGTATCAAGACAGTTTGATGAATGCTCATGCTAAGGTATGTCCTAGATGCCTTGAAACTGTTGGTATTCATCATAAATTATGGGATATAAGAATTTTTTTAGTATGTCCAATACATAATTGTTTCCTTGTTTCTTCATGTAGTAGCTGTGGAAAACCAATTAAACAATATAGAAAGAAGTTTTATTATTGTAAATGTAATAAGGACTTAAGGACCTTAAAAGTTAAAAATGCTGACGAAAGCAATTCCTTCGTGTCGAGAATCATCTATTATAAATTTAACTCTGATACCAGAAATTTTAAAGAAAGTAATCTAAATTTGTTAACTAAACTTGATCTAAAATATATCTTATTGATTTATCACTTTTTTATAAGATTGTACTATAGAGATAAGAGTAGAGTAGGGAGTATTTCAATTCCATTTGAATATGAAGATAGAGAATTTACTACCTTAATTATGAACATTACAAAAAGATTCGAAAATTGGCCTGTTAATTATTCTGATTTTTTGGAATTGTACATAAATTTTAAGAAGTGTAAGCCTAAATATGATAGAGGCAGTTATATTAATAACTTTGGCTACTTTTTTATTGATTTATATAATAAGTATAATCATCCTCAAATGGACTTCTTAAGAAATGAATTTGAAAATTATATATTTAAAAACTGGGATAGTTCATTAATTTCAAATAGTAGGAGTTTTAACAAGGATATTTATAGTGCTTATTATCTTTCATTATCACACAAGTCGCTAACATGTTAAAATGCAAACACGTTACTGTAAAAAAACTTATAGCTAATGGATTTCTTAAAGCGAGTATTACCAAGGAGAGAGAAGAATTTTTATTAATATCGAGAGAAAGTGTTAATAGATATCTTTCAAATAAAAGATTCTTGGTTAATAGAAAAGTAACAAGTAGTATTTTAAACATATCACTTAACGGTGTGATTTCTTTAGAAAAGACTCTTTTGGAAGTAAAAAGTTCTCCAATCATTAATGGTACTAATGAAGTATTATATGACCGGCGGAAGATTGACCAAATCTTCCGAATTATAGAGAAAAGGTATGAAAGATATTGTTTACAAAGTAATCAAATTTCTTGTAATGAAGAAGAGCTAACAGATATTACAAAGAGTATTAAATATTCAGTAGGCACCAATTTATCCGATATGATTACACTTATAGTCAAGGGGAAAATACGTGTGGTTGATAAAAGAGTGAAAGATACAGGCTTAAAACGATATCTTATTAGAAAAAATGAAGTATGGGAAGAGTCACTAAAAAATAAGTTAGAAACAGGAAAAGGGGTATTATCTCGACTGGAACTAGTTAAATACCTAGGGATAAAAAATAGTCAAATTAGTTTGTTAATCAAATATGGGCTATTAAAACCAACCGAACTAATGGAAAAGCCATATTTTTCAGTAAATGAAGCAAAAAAATACAAAAATAATTATATTAATTTATCTCAGCTTAGTGATCTTGTTTCCCAAGACATTGACTTACTGTTAAACACATTAACTAGTAAAGACATTAGCCCTGTATTAAATCATTTCCAGAATAAATTTAAAATATATAGTAAAAGTGATGTAAAGCTAATTATAGAAGAATAAATATAAAATCTCAGCTTTTTTGAATAATTAATAAAATTCAGTAGGATTCAGTCATTAGAAAGCTATTTTAATCTTTATTAGATTATGTTAATTACGCTTTTTAAGAATAATAAGCGTTTACCATCGTTTAATTCAGGTCCTGAAACAGCAATCAATTTCCCCTTATTATATTTTTTTAATATTCTTTTTGTACTAATAGATTTAATCATGGAAATTTGAAAGGTTGTAAAGTACTTGGATTCAAATTTAGTAAAGGAATCGTTTGTAATAGCCCCTGAGCTATTAGTTTTAAGTCTATTTGTACAAATCCAATATTCAATATCCTTTTTCTTAACACCAAACAAGAAGGCAACATCTTTTTGCGATAAAACTCCACTTTGTTTAGCCAGTTTAACAACAATATTTCGAACTATTTTAAAAAGTACTCTTTTTGAAACCAAAGAATTACCCAAAACTTTTTTATCTAATTCGAATGGTAAGCACCCTGCCAACATTGCTTTAATTACAACAAAAGAGTAATGTACACCAACCCACTGAAAGGCTTTATTTAAAATAATTTTTGGTCCAATTATTAGAGTGGTTCTCTGTTGTAACCTTAAAGTGATTTCTTCTAATTTGCCAATAGGGATTTGCCATTGCATTACAGAACCAGTTTGTATGTTAATAGCTGGCCATAATACATTATTGGAAAGTATGTTAAAAGTAACTTTTGGGCTTGTCCGCCAAGTATTCCGTAAGTGTTCTTTTGAAATCGATTCTTTGTAAAGGGACAACCATTTTTCGATTTCCATTTTTTTCACAAAGAAAAATTCCATTTCCTTGAAGTTACACATAAACAGCTGAAAAAAATCACTTCTTTTAATTGTATCTTCTTTTAATTTAGTAATTTCACATGCCTTTTTTATACTAATAAATTGATTTGGATAACTATTTGGTAATTGATTCTTAAGTATATAGTTCATAAACTCAGTGTGCAATGGTTCCAAATTAGTGCCAATTAACTTATTAACAGCATTACAAAATAGACGAAAACTATTAAGGTTGTTTTTATTTTTCATCAATCTAATGAATGTATAAAATTGCTTTGGCCAATCCCTCAATAATATGTAAGCGTGTATGTATAAAGGACAAGATTGAATAAGTGTTTTTGATTTTTTTAAACGGCTATTAACAACTGCGTTTCCGCTATATTTAAAACCATCTAATGTTATAATCTCATCAATATTGATTGTTTGTGGTATCCAAGTTGCTAAAAACTCTAATGCATAATAGAATGTCGAAGAATTTGAAATCCAATCATTAATATTAACAGTTTTATCATGGGAGAAAAATTTATCAACCTCTTGTTGATAATTAAATAGAAGAGATAATGTAACATTTTTGGGTTTAGCTGAAGATAAAGGCATCCCACAAACACATTTATCGGAAATAACGGTCTTAATATTTATATCTCTAGAACAATACATACATTTATCAACACTAGTGTTGCGTTAATTTAATTTAACTATTAAAAATACTTGAAATGTTCAATTTTATCATTTTATGCAAAGAAAAAGTCCTTTATAATGGATAAGTTAGGTGGTAACCCGTCCAAATCCACTAAAAAGGACTATCGCATGGACAAGATTACACGAAAAACTTCATTTGGACAATGGTTTTCACCAATAAATCTTCAATTATTTGAAGAAAACGTGAAAACGTTGAAATTAGATTTCTATACGAAAAAACTAACGACAGAGTCATTTCTAAAATTATTACTTTTTGCGCAGCTAGAAGAAGTCGAAAGTCTGCATGCGCTGAGCGATTGTCTTTTCGATGATCAACTGCAAAAGGGCATTGATCTTGATTCTATCAGTATTTCCCAACTCTCACGCCGTTTAAATGGCATGAATCCAGACTTATTCCAAAAGCTTTTCCTTGATTTAGTTTCACAAATTCATGCCAAAACGCACAACACGAAACTTGTGATGCCATTAAAAATCATTGATTCAAGCACATTGCCTCTCAATTTGACTAATCATAAATGGGCAAAATTCCGCAAAACAAAAGCGGGTGTTAAATTGCACTTACGCCTTGTGTTTATGGAAAAAGGTATATCCTATCCCGAAAAGGCCATTATGACAACGGCCAAAGAACATGACCGCGGTCAGCTTGAAGTAATGGTTGATGACAAGGAATGTATGTATGTGTTTGACCGTGGTTACTTAGACTACGAACGCTTTGATCGGATGACAGATGACGGCTACTTTTTCCTTTCTAGGCTGCGAAAAAACGCAGTCATACGGGAGGTTTACGATTTTAAACTACCCGAGAATACATCTGTTTTGTCGGATCAAATGGTGTTGATTGGTACGACGCAAAACCGTGCCGAAAATTACTTTCGTCTTCTAAAAGTGATTGATTCAAAAGGAAATGAGCTTCATTTAATCACAAATCGTTTTGATTTAAGTGCTGAAGAAATCTCAAAGATGTATAAATCACGCTGGGCGATTGAGTTATTTTTCAAATGGATTAAACAACATCTCCATATCAAAAAGTTTTACGGCCAAAGCGAATGGGCAATTCAGAATCAAGTGTTTATCGCACTTATTGTTTTTTGCCTGCATGTTCTCGCACAAATCGAGACAAAAAGTAAACGAAAAACCCTACAAATTAGCCGATATTTACGGGCAGCTTTGTGGAAACCAGCACATATTTGGCTTCGAAAGATTGAAGGAAAAACCATTCCTTAATAAACAAATTGTCGTCGTCTCTTAAGTCTAATTGTAAAAAATTTCCAAATGGATGGATCCACCTTTAGTTGGGTATTTACTTTTTTGGCTCTTAACAGGGGACATATTTAAACTGAATATTCTAACAACATTTATGCAACACTAGTGATTTATCAATTAGAAATAATTTGTGCTTTCTACATATAAAACTATATGTAAAACTCCAGTCTAAACGGTGAATCGGTTCCTCTTTTAAACATACTGGACAAACCTTTGTTGTTTGGTATGAAAACCAAGGGCACTTAATAGTGTTCTTGGTATAATCTACTCTTAAACCGTGAAATTCTAATAGATAAGTAAAAGTCATACTGTTTGCAAGCTGATATTCGATGCGTAAAAAGTTTGAAGTATCTTTAATATGGTTTTGTTCGCCCCAATTCATTAAATTAACATTAGGCTGATAACCTGTAAATACGGAAAAGTGATCATTAATCCATTTTATGTTATCCATTAAGTTTTCTTTTGCCGTCCTATAAAAGAATCCAGTAAGGCTTTCGTTGTTCTTAGGCTTTAAATAAAAAAGTAACATGATGTTCTTCACCTCAAATATAATAATCTCCAAAAAAATACTCTGGTAAACTAGGTGATAATATGGAACAAGTTAGAAAAATAAAACCATCCAAAAAAGGCAGCTTTAGAGGCTTTATAAATAGCAAAAAGTCTAATGAAATGGTTGCTTGGGAGAGTCTGTTAGAGAAGGACTTCATTAAGGTTTTAGATTTTGATCCTTCAATCATAAAAATTCAATCTCAACCAATAAAAATAGAATACAGATATAAAGGGAAGATATACAAATATTTTCCTGATTTTTTAGTGGAAACTAAGGATAAACAGTATATTATTTTTGAAGTTAAGCCAGAGGATAAGATTAAAGAAGAAGATAATAAAGTTAAATTTGAAGTAGGGAAAATATATTGTGAAAAAAAAGGATGGAAATTCAAAATAGTTACAGAAAAAGATATAAGACAAGGATATCTAATACAAAACCTCGATAAGATTAGAGGAGTCGACGAAAGGTTAACTAAAGAAAGTACAAAAATAAAAATTTATAATTTTATACAAAAAAATGGAAAAAGTAAGATGGAAGATATCATAAAGTTTGATGATAGTATACCTAGTCCAGAAATTTATTCGAATTTATACTATATGATTTATAATCAGCAATTAAATATTGATCTCATAAATCACTAGTGTTGCATTAATTTAAATTCACTATTAAAAATACTCAAAATGTTCAATATTATTATTTTGCGCAAAGAAAAAGTCCTTTATAATGGATTAGTCAGGTGGTAACCCGTCCAAATCCACTAAAAAAGGACCATCACATGGACAAGATTACACGAAAAACTTCATTTGGACAATGGTTTTCACCTATAAATCTTCAATTATTTGAAGAAAACGTGAAAACGATGAAATTAGATTACTATACGAAAAAATTAACGACAGAGTCATTTCTAAAATTACTACTTTTTGCGCAGCTACAAGAAATTGAAAGTCTGCATGCGCTGGGTGATTGTCTTTTCGATGACCAGCTTCAAAAAGGGATAGACCTTGATTCTATTAGTATTTCTCAGTTGTCACGGCGGTTAAACGGCATAAACCCTGATCTATTTCAAAGGCTTTTCCTTGATTTAGTGTCACAAATTCATGCCAAAACGCATTACACGAAACTCGTGATGCCGTTAAAAATCATTGATTCAAGCACATTGCCACTTAATTTGACCAATCATAAATGGGCTAAATTCCGCAAAACAAAAGCAGGTGTAAAGTTACATTTGCGCCTTGTGTTTATGGAAAAGGGTATATCCTATCCTGAAAAGGCCGTTATGACAACGGCAAAAGAACATGACCGTGGTCAGCTTGAAATCATGGTGGATGACAAGGAATGCATGTATGTGTTTGACCGTGGTTATCTAGACTACGAGCGCTTTGATCGCATGACTGATGATGGCTACTTCTTTCTTTCACGGCTACGCAAAAATGCAGTCATACGGAACGTTTACGATTTTAAGCTACCCAAGGATACAGCTGTTTTATCAGACCAAATGGTGTTGATAGGTACGACTCAAAACCGTGCTGAAAATTACTTTCGGCTTCTAAAAGTGATGGACTCAAAAGGAAATGAACTTCATTTAATTACAAATCGTTTTGATTTAAGCGCCGAAGAAATTTCAGAAATGTATAAATCACGGTGGGCAATTGAGCTGTTTTTTAAATGGATCAAACAACATCTCAGCATCAAAAAGTTCTACGGTCAAAGCGAATGGGCGATTCAAAATCAAGTATTTATCGCACTAATTGTTTTTTGCCTACATGTTCTCGTGCAAATCGAGACCAGAAGCAAGCGAAAAACCTTACAGATTAGCCGTTATCTAAGGGCTGCATTGTGGAAACCAGCGAATGTTTGGCTTCGAAAGATTGAAGGAAAAGCCATCCCTTAAATATGCAAATTGTCGTCGTTGCAAAAGTCTAATTGTAAATAAATTTCCAAATGGATGGGGCCACCTTTGATTGGGTATTTACTTTTTTGCCTCTAAACAGGGAAGGTGAGTAAACTGAAAATTATGACACTATTTATGCAACACTAGTGCTCATAAATGAATTACTCAATGATGAAACTTTTATAGATATTGTGAGGGGATAGTTACTAATGAGTATGTTTGCATTTTTAGCAGGAACAAAGTTAATGATAGATGAAGATAGATATATAGTTAGAAGAGAAATAAATGGAGCAATCGAACTAGAGAATTTAAATTACAATAAAATCGAGATTTGGGATAAAGAACACTTATTAGAAAAGTGGAATAAAGAAGAATTAGTATTCAGAAACAACGATTGGCGCAGCAATGAATTTGAAATTAGGGACTTTTCATTGCTAGATATAGATTCAGTTAACGAGGCTAAAAGAAGGTATAAAATTATAAAACCAGTGATAGACGGAGAGATACTACCTGCAGAAATTAAGAGTTATTTAGATACGATAGAACCAAAAGTTAGTAAAACAACCTTTTATGAATGGAAGAGTAGATGGGAAAAATATGAAGATATTCGAACTCTTGTAAAAAAGAAGCCTGGTCCCAAAAATCATTATACAAAGGGAGAGATAGTCGAACTAATAGAAGAACTGGTAAATGAATTCCAATATAGTGGTGAAAAGTTTACAGATGAACATCTTTTTTCTGAATTTTCATTAAGAATCGAAGAAATTAACAGATTTAGAGATGATAAAAATAAAATTAAAATAGTATCTCGTTCTACATTTTATAGAAGGAAGAAAACTATAGAAGACAAATTTAGAAAAGAAGAGATTAGGCTTGGTAAAGTTGAAACTGAATTGAGGAAGAAAGGTTCTAGAAAAGAAGTTGTAATTACTAAACCCTTGGAAAGAGTGGAAATTGATTGGACACCTGTCGATGTCTTATTAATTAATCCATCGACACTAAAGCCAGAACGTCCTTGGCTAGTCTATGCAATAGATAAAGCTACCGGTCATCCACTAGGATTTTATGTAACATTTAAGGATGTAAATGCATCTGCGGTGAAACAATGTCTATTACATTCTATTATGCCAAAAACGTACCTGAAAAAATTATATCCCTTAATAGAAAATGATTGGGTAGCATATGGAAAACCCTCTGAGGTAGTATTTGATAATTCAATAATAAATGAATCGTATGATGTTAAGGATACTTGCCAACAGTTAAATATAAATGTTCACTTTTGTAAAGTTGGTGCTGGTTATCAAAAGGGAACTATCGAGAGAGGATTTAGAACACTTAACACTACATGGATTCATACATTAAAAGGAACGACTTTTTCAAATGTTTATGAGAAAGGATTATATGATTCTGTAGGAGAAGCTTGTATAACAATGCAGACGTTTATTTATATGGCTCATCTGGTGATGGTAGATGTAATTGCGAATTCTTATGATAAGAGACGAGGAGGAAAGCCAAAGGATCTATGGCTTAAAGGATTAGTGAATAATCCTTTGCTACAATTACCTATACCACAAAGCAAAAAAGAGCTTAAATTAATTTTTATGAGTGGAATAGATTATAGAAAGATACAAAATAAAGGCGTTGTTATAGAAAACGAATACTATAATAGTAAAGATTTAATGGAACTTAGAGCTAACTTAATTAACGAGGTAAAACACGAAAAGAAAATTGGGTCTGTTAAAGTTCGATATGACTTAGCGGATATGAGATCTGTTTATGTTTATGATAAATTTAAAACATCTCTTGAAAGAAAGGAAATTCCCACGAATTTACCTGTTTATTTGTCTCAGTTAGAACTAGACTCTTCGGTAAGAACACTTGGCGCTAACAAAGATGATGTAACTAATTTAGCAAAAACCATAAGAAAAGTAAAAGAGCTCACAAATTGTGATAAAAAGAAATATAACAAACAAAAACGCAACTTGGAACAGTTGAATAAACGAGATTTGCCTAAGAGTTATAATTATGAAGGTATTTCTTCAATGGGATTAGCGGAACTACAAATTGAAAGTCCTATTGAAGCTGATACAATAGTTGTTCATTATGATGAACAGAAAGAAAGGGAAAATAAACAGAAAAAATATGCAACTAAAAGTAAAAAAGAGCAATTACAAGATGAAGAAACAATGATTGGGAAAAGTAATAGTGATTATATTGATTTAGACTCATTACCAGATTATGGAGTGAGTTTCAAAAAATGAGGTCATAACGATGAATGAATTATTTAAGCCACTAAAAGGTAAAATTCCTGATGTCAAAGAAATAAAAAAAAGGAAAGAGCACGTTAAAAGTATCATTATTCAATATCCGCGTTATAAAAAAATATTAGATAAAATAGAAGAACACCATCAGTTATCCTTTGGTTCTGTTCAGCCTGATGGTTTATTTATATATGGTGAAACTGGTCTTGGGAAATCTACTCTACTCAAAGAGTATGAAAGTAAATATCCGAGAAAAATTATTGATGGTTTTACAAAAATTCCGATTTTATATTTAACAGTTCCTGTAGGAGCAACACCAAAGTCAGTGGCTTCTAAAATATTGTTGAATATGGGAGATCCAAACTATGATCGTGGTACAGAGAATAATATGACTGTCAGAATATTATCTTTTGTTGAAAAGTGTGAAGTTGAAATGATTATAGTAGATGAGTTTCAACATTTAATTGATAGCGAAAGTAAAAATGTATTAAACAAAGCATCTAATTGGGTGAAAAATTTATCTAATGAAGTTAGAATACCAATATTAGTATGCGGAATGCCTGAATCAAATAAAGTCTTTGTTTATAATGAACAATTAGACCGCCGCTTTTGTGAAAAGCAAAGTTTACAGCCTTTTTCCTACCAATCGAAAGAAGAGGAAATAGAATTTAGAGCGTTTTTAAATGGATTAGATAAGCAACTGCCCTTTCCTGAGCAAGCTTTCTTAGCTGATCCAGTATTAGCAAAGAAGATTTTTTATGCAACTAAAGGAAATCCATTTTATATAAAAAAACTAATAGAAGAATCAACCGTACAGGCTTTAAAAAGTGGGAGTGATTTAATTTCTGAGGATGACTTGTATATTTCATTTAAATCCATTTCATTATCAACAAGACCCTTTGTTATCAATCCATTTAATGATGAGAAATTTAATTTGATTGATGCATTTGAGAAAGAGAAAAGGATGAAAAAATACATATAATAACGCGTAATAAGAAGGTGAAAAATAAATGAACTCGTTTTTACTAATATTAACGCTTTTATAATTGATAAACGTCTAGAACCTTGTTTCATAAGGGATTAGACGTTTTTTATGAGATTTAAGGTTAATAGTAATTAACGCTTAATTTAAAAGTTAACACTCATTTTATTTTAGTGGAGGAGTCTCTTGTGTAACTAAAGGGGGAGTTGAATAAGGTATAAGTTCAAAATATTATTTGACATTATCAATTAATGATGATAACATCTAATTAGAGGCGATAATATATGAAAACACAGGATAAAATTCAAATACGTGAATTGCTCCAGCAATTGGTAAGGGACTTTGGTCTTCTTCAGAAAGACGGATCTGATTGTTGTGGAATTACAGTATCACAAAGTCACATTGTTTATGAGTTAAGTAAGAGCCCAAATATATCTCTACAGACATTGGCAGAAAAGTTAATGATGGATACAGGGCTTTTAAGTAGACAGGTAAATAAACTGGTTGAACTTAACTTTATTTTAAGAGTTCCAGATCCTAATGATAGAAGGTATGTCCTTTTGTCACTTACGGATGAAGGGGAATTGAAGGCAGAGGAAATTTCCAATCAAATGTTAGAGTATCTAGGTAATATTTTTCAACATATTCAGGAAGATAAACATCAACAGGTAATGGAAAGTCTAAGTTTGCTTCTATATGCAATGAATAAAAACAATGGGCTAGGTAGTTGTGCCACCAAATAAGGTGGCTTTCATTAAATATTATAATTGATAAAGTCAATTAATGTGAAAGTCAATTAAGGAGTTGGAAAAATGATTAGAAAAGTAGAGGAAAGGGATTTATTGGCTATATTAGAGATTTATAATCAAGGAATTGAAGATGGAATAGCCACCTTTGAAGAAGAACTTAAAGACGAAAACTATATTTACAAGTGGTTTAATCTCCATAATGGAAGATATTGTGCTTTCGTAGCAACAAACGAACAAGGAGAAATAACTGGTTGGGCTTCCATAAATGCTTATAATACAAGAGCTGTTTACCAGGGTGTAGGAGAACTATCCATATATATACATAGGGGATTTAGGGGGAAAGGAATAGGTCAACAATTATTACGGGTCTTAGAAGAAGAAGCAAAATCACATGGTTTTTACAAGTTAGTGCTCTTTACATTCCCTATCAATGCTTTAGGTCAAGGTCTTTATCGAAAGCAGAATTATAGGAAAGTTGGATTACTTAAAAATCAAGGAAAATTAAGAGGGGAATTTGTAGATGTAATGATTATGGAAAAATTGCTTTTTGATCAAGATTATTATTTGTTAAAAACAAAGGAGAGTAAATAATATGTCAGAATTCAATATCCTATCAACTTGCTGTAAGCCTTCTAGTGCGATTGAAGAAAATGATTATATTGAAAAAGAATTACCTATAGCTATTATCGGTGCGGGTCCTGTAGGTTTAGCTGCTGCAGCTCATTTCATTCAATATAAGCAAAAAGTGATTATTCTAGAAGCTGGAACTGAAGTTGGAGCAAACATCCTTACTTGGAAGCATATAAAACTATTCTCACAATGGAAATACAACATCGATAAAGCAGCATCTACTTTATTAGAGAGATATGGATGGGAACAACCGAATCTTGAGGAAATACCTACTGGTAAAGAACTTGTGGAAAATTATTTAATCCCTTTATCAAAGATTCCAGAATTACAAGAAGTAATAGCTTTAAATACAAAAGTCATTTCTATAGCCAAAAAAAATACCGATAAAATGAAGACAGCTAACAGAGAGAATGTCCCATTTGTTATTTATACAGAGTATAAAGGGACTATTCAAGTTCTTGAGGCAAGAGCTGTCATTGATGCTACTGGTACATGGGGAAATCCTAATCCAGCTAACTCCAATGGAGTTTGGTTAGAATCAGAAAAATCCCTGAAGGACAACATTTTTTATGGGTTACCTGATATCTTGGGAGAAAGTATAAAACGCTACAAAAATAAGAAAGTAGCAGTTATAGGAAGCGGTCACTCTGCCATTAATGCTTTATTAGAATTAGGGATTTTAAAGGAAAAGAACCCTAAAACAGAAATTATATGGATTATCCGCAAAGAACGGGTAGAGGATGCATATGGTGGAGAGGAAAAGGATGCCTTAGAAGCAAGAGGATTATTAGGCAGCAGGATTCATGGATTGGTGGATAAAGGGATCGTTCAAGTACACACTTCCTTTAGAGTAGATCAGTTGATAAAAAGGAATAATACCTCAACGCTAAATATTATAGGAGAAGTGAACGGTGTAAAGCTGGAAATTGAATCGATTGATGAAGTTATTGTCAATACAGGAAATCGACCTAGTTACTCTTTTTTAAATGAATTACGTACAAAAGTTGATTTTGCTACTGAAAGTGTAGAGGCAATTTCTCCTTTAATTGATCCTAATTTGCATAGCTGTGGAACAGTTCGTCCACATGGTGAAAAAGAATTGAGGCAGCCTGAGAAGAATCTATATATTGTTGGATCTAAAAGCTATGGTCGAGCTCCAACCTTCTTAATGGCTACAGGATATGAACAGGTACGTTCAATAGCAGCATTTATGGCAGGAGATATAGAATCTTCTGAAAAAGTGGAACTAGATTTACCTGAGACAGGGGTTTGTAGCGTGAGTTTCTCTAATATTACAACTAATAATAGTTGTGAGACGAATTCGTGTTGCTCCTAATAATTAAGAGTGAGGGAGATATATGGTTATAAATAAAGGTGGCAATCTAAGTAAAGATTATTTTAAAGCTTACATGAAATTAATCATGAATAGTTTGGAAGTTTCCATTGAATTAGCAAGAGAAAAGGCTTTTGCAAGATTATTTAGCAATAAAGAAAATACACTTGGATCTATATCCTATAATAATTTCATTCGAGCTTATTGCGAATTAGAGAAGGAAATAGCTCATTAATTAAATATACTATTGAAAAGAGAAAATAAGAGTTCAACTAACTCTTATTTTCTTGCATACTATGACTACTCCATTTAGTATAAAAGTAATTCAAATGGAACGGATGATTATACATGACTATTGAACAAATAGATACTACTGCGAATATTTTGAAACTACTAGGTGATAAGACAAGGTTATCCATAATGGGAATGCTAATGATAAATGACTGCTGTGTATGTGAATTTGTGGATGTGTTTCAAATGTCACAGCCAGCTATAAGTCAACATTTGAGAAAATTAAAAGATGCTGGTCTGGTTAAAGAGCAAAGAAAAGGCAAATGGGTTATCTATTCTCTAGACCAAGGAAATCAATATTTCCCTATGATTAAAAACATTTTAAATTACATTCCAAATCAAAATGAAAAATTTATTTGGCTTGAGGAAAACGGAATGCGTATTTCTTGTGAATAAATAAAATAATAAGGGTTAATGTCGTTGACATTAACTTTTTTTATAATTAACATATAAGCATATAATTATATACGCAAATGAGTTCTTCATTAATATCTTTGGTTTGTTACATGAGTACCATTTTTTTTTGAAGATACTAAGGGAGGTAAATAAATCTGGCAACTGTAATGGATTTAAAGGATACTGCAAATGTATTAAAGCTTTTAGGAGATAAAACAAGATTATCTATGGTAAGCATGTTGGATGAACAGGAATGTTGTGTCTGTGAATTTGTTGAAATTTTTAATATGTCACAACCTTCTATTAGCCAGCATTTACGGAAGATGCGAGATCTTGGAATTGTTAAAGAACAAAGAAAAGGTCAATGGGTGGTTTATTCTTTAAACACATCAAGTGAATACTATGCATTAGTAAAAGAGTTATTAAAACATGTACCAAGTCAGAGAGAAAAATTTCAATGGCTGGAGGAAAAGGGTTTAAGAATTATATGTAATTAATGGAGGTTAACAGCTTTGTTACAAACTATATTAGCAATAATTATCTTTTTAGTAACACTGACATTAGTTATCTGGCAACCGAAAAATCTTTCGATTGGTTGGTCAGCATGTGGCGGGGCAATATTAGCTCTTCTTGTTGGTGTAGTTGATTTCTATGATGTCATTGACGTAACTGGAATTGTTTGGAATGCAACACTTGCATTTGTCGCAATCATTATTATTTCTTTAATCTTAGATGAAATAGGATTTTTTGAATGGGCAGCTTTACATATGGCAAGAGTTGCTGGTGGTAATGGACTCAAGATGTTTGTTTACGTTGCTATTTTAGGTGCTATTGTTGCAGCGTTTTTTGCAAACGATGGGGCAGCACTAATTTTAACACCAATCGTTTTAGCGATGGTTAGAGCTTTAAAGTTAGACGAGAAAATGGTTTTTCCGTTTATCATTGCAAGTGGTTTTATAGCAGACACTACATCATTACCTTTAGTTGTTAGTAATTTGGTCAACATTGTTTCTGCTGATTTCTTTGATATCGGATTTGTAGAATATGCATCCAGAATGATTGTGCCAAATATTTTTTCTTTAATAGCAAGTATCCTGGTGTTGTACTTATATTTCCGTAAAAGAATTCCAAAGGTTTATGATTTAAATCAATTAAAAGTACCACAAGAAGCAATAAAAGATTTAAAGATGTTTCGTTTATCTTGGATGATTTTAGCTGTTTTACTTATTGGCTATTTCGTGAGTGAATTCCTGTCTATTCCAGTCTCAATCATAGCAGGTGTAATTGCGATTATTTTCCTTGTATTTGCAAGAAGAAGCGCTGCTGTATCTATTAAGAAAGTAGTAAAGGGTGCTCCGTGGGCAATTGTATTCTTCTCTATTGGAATGTATGTCGTAATTTATGGATTGCGTAATGTAGGTTTAACAGACCTGCTATCTAGTGTTATTCAAGCAGCTGCAGACCAAGGATTGTTTGTTGCAACCATGGGAATGGGATTCATTGCAGCAATCATATCGTCCATAATGAATAATATGCCAACTGTACTTATTGATGCATTAGCAATTGCAGATACAAATGCTACAGGAGTAATAAAAGAAGGGTTAATTTATGCCAATGTTATTGGATCTGATTTAGGTCCTAAGATTACACCAATTGGTTCATTAGCAACGTTGTTATGGCTCCATGTTTTATCTCAAAAAGGTGTAAAAATATCATGGGGAACTTATTTTAAAACAGGTATTGTCTTAACTATTCCAACCCTTTTGATAACTCTAATCGGCTTATATCTGTGGCTTTCCATTCTTTCATAAATGAACGGGAATTGTTAATTATACAGAGTAATATTGATACTAATTTTGGAGGATATAAATATGAAAGTACTAATTATAGGATCTGTAGCAGCAGGAACATCTGTAGCAGCAAAGGCACGTAGGAACGATGAAAATGCGGAAATCACTCTATATAATGCAGACTATGACATTTCTTATTCCATATGCGGTATTCCTTATTTTCTAGGTGGAGAAGTAGAAAATCTGGAAACATTAACTCCAAGAAGTGCTGCTTGGTTTAAAAAGCGATATAACGTAGATATTTTTACTCGTCATGAAGTAACTACAATTGATGCCGAGCAGAAGAAAGTTCAAGTGAAGAACTTAGATACAAATGAAATAAAAGAAGACTCTTATGATGTATTGGTTTTTGCAACAGGGGCTTCTCCAATTAAACCTGATATTGATGGAGTAGATGGAGAGCATGTTTTCCAAGTTCGTACGATACAAAATACAGCAGCTATTGATCAATATATGAAAGCAAACCAACCAAAGAAAGCAACCATCATAGGAGCTGGCTATATTGGATTAGAAATGGCAGAACAGCTTACTCATAGAGGTTTAGAGGTAACAATCGTACAACGTAGTAATCATGTAATGGCACATATGGATAAAGATATCGCTTCACGAGTGGAAGAACACTTAGTTAAAAAAGGAGTCAATCTCATCTTAAATGATGAGGTAACTGCGATAAGCAAGAAGGAAGTACAAACTAAATCAGGAAAAGCTATTGAAACGGATATTGTTATATTAGCTACGGGTGTTCGTCCAAATACACAATTGGCTAAGGAAATCGGTGTTGAAATTGGTAGTACTGGAGCTATTGCAGTTAACTCCAAAATGCAGACTAACCTTCCTGATGTTTATGCTGTTGGTGATGTTGCTGAAAGCTACTCCGTTATTACAGGAAAACCTATCTATCGTCCATTAGGAAGTACAGCTAATAAAATGGGAAGAATAGCTGGAGATGTAATAACGGGAGGTTCTTTAGAACACCGAGGTATTTTAGGTACTGGTATCTTAAGAGTATTTGATTTGGCTGTTGGTCAAACAGGTATGAATGAGGTGGAAGCTTTAGAAGAAGGATATGATATTGAAATACTTCATAATATTAAGCCAGCTAGAGCAGAGTACCTCGGAGGAAAAGAATTAGTTATTAAAGCAATTGCAGATAGAGAATCTGGCAGAGTATTAGGTGTCCAAATAGTAGGAGAAGAAGGTGTGGATAAACGAATTGATGTATTTGTAACGGCAATGACGTTTAAAGCAAAAGCAGAAGATTTATTCCATCTTGATCTTGCCTATGCACCTCCATTCAGTACAACAAAAGATCCAGTAATGTACACTGGAATGGCTCTGCAAAATGCTATCGAAAAGAAAAATAAGTTGATGACACCAAAGGAACTAACGGAGAGAATAAAAAAAGGAGAAGCTCTTCAAGTAATTGATACCAGAGCACCAAAACAACATAATGTATCAAAAGTGGAGAGTGCGATAAATATACCACTAGGTGAATTGCGTGTGAAAAGTAGAGAGCTTGATCGTAACTTACCAACCGTAACTTACTGTAATGGTGGAGTCACTGGGAATGCTGCACAAAATGTTTTGCGTAACTTAGGGTTTAATGATATATATAATCTTTCTGGTGGAAATAAGAATTACCAAAATTATATGAAGAATAAATAAAAATTAACATTTAGATCTCGGGTGTAGAGTACTTGGGGTCTTTTTTGCAAAAGTGTTATATATCCAATACTAAGTTAAGAAGAAGAGCTTGTAAAAAAATGTACTTAAACAAATGGGTGCTTCCCTTGAATAAATGGAACTTCTCTTCCTTTTGTCGCTATGGGAGCAGAATAATTATACAAGGTGATTATTATGATTTTTTCGTTCCAGATAGAAATTGATATAATGAACTCTAATCAAACTTACAATCTTGTTTCAAAAGATAAAGAGATGGTGAAAGTTAGTAATTTTGAAAGATAGCGAAGTTTCAATGTATTTCGCTTATTGTAATGAATGATGAAGCATATCTTGGTATAATTGACTATGAGTGTTAACATTTTGTTATATGGATAAATGAGGGATTTGAATTGGCGTTAAATTTATTGTTACATAAAAAAAATGATATAAAAAATGATAATTTAATCGTACTGATACATGGACTTGGTGCATCTGATAATACATGGAAACAGGATGGTATTTCATGGATAGATCTATTTTTAACTGATGATACATTTAAAAATGTAGATGTAGCGGAAATAACTTATGATACATTCCATTTAGCAAACGGATTATTGGCTCTAATGGGAATTAAAAAACTTAAACTAGGTAAATTTAAAAGTTTTTCTGTTGGAAAAGGTCCTTTTACTACTATTGAAACTTTGGCTAGGGAATTAAAAAGAGAAATTGACTCTAAAAAAATTAAGCAATATAAAAATGTATTATTAATCGGTCATAGTATGGGTGGATTAGTAGCTATAAGATATATTCTCGAGGAACTTGAACATAATCAAACTCATAATGTAAAAGGTATGATTAGTTTAGCTACACCATATAATGGTTCTTCATTTGCTTTATATAATCAATTAATAAAAAGTATAAACAAGCATGCTCAAATTCCATCTTTAGAGCCTAATAGCAGTTTTTTAGATGAAACGATAAGATTATGGCAAAAGCATTTAGAAACAATTAATTTAGATTTTAAATTTTTCTTTGGAACAGAGGATACTATTGTGCCAGAAAACAGCGCCATTCCACATATTGTCAGATCGAAATGGACAGGAGGAATTCCTCTTCCAGGAGATCATAGTGGGATCTTGAAAGTAGAAAATCATAGTTCTATAAGTTACAGACATGTTAGTGAAGCAGTAAATGAGATTTTTGAAAGAGATATTGTATTAAAAAAAAAATAATAGATGAGCAAAGAAAGCTAACTTTAGCAAAATCTATTTCACGACTTAAGGCAAATGGTTTGGATAAAGAACAAGCTTTATATTTTTTAGAGAATAAACACTATAATTTTGAATATTTAAAGCCAACTGACGAAAAACGATTAGTAGTAATAGAAGGTGAGTTTGGACTAGGTAAATCTTTTGCTATTGATAAGATTTATTTAGATTTGTTATTAAGAGCAGAGAATGAATTTGATTTTCCTATTCCGATATGTATAAATGCAGCACAATTAGACATTGACGTTCAAAAGTATCTAGAAAAAATAGTTCTTGATAAATCAAAAAGATACTGGATTATAGTAGATGGAATGGATGAAGTATCAGTATCAATCGCATCAAATATATTAGAAAATATGCGTATAGCTATTGAAAGATGGGATAATCTCTGCATAATCCTTACAAGCAGACCATTAAGTATTTTTGCTAATATCTCTGAAAAGATAAGAATGAAAGGTTTGAATGAAGATGAAGCATTAGAGATAGTAAATTTTATCAACAATCAGCAAAAACTTTATCATTTTTACAATCTACCTAAAGACATAGAAGTAGTAATTCAACGTCCTCTTTTCGCGATTTTACTTGGATTATATTTAAGAAAAACAAATAATATAATCCCAAATACCAGTGGCGAACTACTAGCATACTTAATAGAAAACGCCTTTAAAAATGTAGAAATAAATGAATCAAATACAAATCAGTTACTAATGAATTTAGCTATGATAAGTACTAGCAGTGGAAATGTTCCTGTTAAAAAGACTGAAATAGGTGACATTGTCGAAGTTAGGAGTCTCTTAAACAGTGGTTTGATTATTGAAGAAAATGGTTACATATCATTTGTTCTTCCGATATTGAATCAATGGTTTGCTGCTAAGTCGTTATCCGAAAATATGATAAATATTAATCACATAATTGAAAAGGGTACTTTAGATTACTGGAAATATCCTCTTATTATTCTAATTACCATATTTAAGGAGGATACTATTGACAATATTCTTCGCGAAATTGTAGAAAAGGTACCAGGTTTTGCTTCAGTACTAATAGAGGAAAGTATAAAAAAATGGGGAATTCATAATGATATAACCTCTTTATCAACACAAGAATGTGGAGAAAAAATTAGAATGACCATGAGTTCTTGGATAAAATCTTTAGGCATCTTAGCTGATATTATTGCACCAGTGGATATGAATCGAACTATCCTACCTATTGGAATAATGAAAGATGACGAATGGTTATATATATCTTGGTATAGGGGAAGAAAAAAACTGCCTGAAATCAATATCCTAGATGGAAATAAGATTGAATATGACTGGCTAAGTTATAAAGGAGCTAGACCAGGTGATAGATCAAGTTGGTATTGGAGATGGACATTCGAGGAATTAAGGGGTAAATTAACAAAAATAATTAAAAATAAGGCATTGCCCATCTGTACAGAGATAATTTATAAAGAATTAATGTGGAGCACTTCCTTAAAAATAGTCAGGAAAGGCTCTTTATACACCAAAAGTATCAGTATAAATGAAATAAAATCTAGAATTGAAAAAGAATATCAGAATATTTCAGATATAAATGTAAATAAAAAACGAGTTCCAATGTCATTGTATAAGGATTACATTGCAAATTTAGAGATTAAAGGTATTAATGTTGTAGAATGTCCGATACCTGGGGAGGATATTGAAAATCCTAAAGACGATTGGGTATGGAGTGCCTACTCCGATGAACAGCTATATATAAGAACTGTAAAAATTTATAAAGAAGTGATTATTGGATATAAAGAGATTGTTGAAACATTCTTCCCATTATTAAAAAATAGGTTAAGGAAGTTTGTACTTTATCCTTTTACTCTAAAAGGAGATTTACAAGCACCTAAAGAAACAGATGGATTCTCTGCGGGTCCGGGATTAAATTGGCACTTAGAACCTTTGCCGTCAGATTATAAAGATTTTATTTTAGATATCCAATTTACAAAAGAAGATTCAGATGATTTTCATCTTGATGATAATATTATCTATGAAATTGGTAAAAAAATTAAAGAATATCGTCGAGATGATTGTATGTGGTTAAGTGTGACTCGTACTGGTCAAGTATTAGATATATTCGAGGATACACCAATAACTGACATTATTTATAAATGGCTAGAGCAAGACTTGAAATCAATAAATTGGGTTGATTAGTATTATATAGAGAGTTAATTAAAATCCTAAAATTTACACCCAAATTTAAAGTTACACATTTTGATTATTTTATCATTTGTGTAGCTTTTTTGAATTATTTTTGCCCCAAAAGTTGCTCTTCCTCCTGCATAGCCACCTTTATATTCTTTGTAGTTCTGTAGCTAATATATTATTTCTAATAGAAAACAAAATATTTTTTCCGATTAAATATGAAAAAATAATTAGTGTTTATCTATTAAAATGACCGTTCCTGATAATTATGAAGAAAACAATAAAAAAATAGGCGCTTTAGCAAGATTGCATTCCGAAAGATTATGAAAAATAACAAAAAATGTGTGGTTTTCATAATTACCCGGAATGATTTGTCATAACAATTCGAATATAATTGAGTTAGTTGCATTAAAAAAAAGTTCTAGATTTGCAAAAATGTTCTTTACTGATTTAAAGAAAATACAAATAACTAAATATCTAAAGGAAAATAAATTATATAAAAAACAGAAAACCTCTGCTCATAGATGACGTAGAGGTTTTTTTATAGTTTTTTTTCTGAAAAATAAGAAGAGAGAGAATGATTTCATGTTTCTTATCCATACAAGGATGAAGTAATGTACAGCGTAATTTCAAGTAATTTATCAATATATTGATAAAGTGTTTGGTGTTTTATGGATGATTGATATTAAAGAAAAATTACAGGAGTAAGGACGAGAGTTTGAATCTTACTATAAAGTTTTAGAGGTTTGTAACCTACATAAAGCACATAGGGTGTTAAAGGAGAATTTGTTAATTGGAATTTCCTATCATGTAAAATGATTGGTT
The DNA here is from genome assembly GCF_012933555.1 of Niallia alba. Taxonomy (GTDB): domain Bacteria; phylum Bacillota; class Bacilli; order Bacillales; family Cytobacillaceae; genus Niallia; species Niallia alba. The sequence continues at coordinate 4,095,477 of NZ_JABBPK010000001.1, read as the reverse complement.
ATACTGACCGGGGAAAAACTAAAATTGGCATGTCTAGGCCAACAGCTTTAGCTAATTTAGTAAATAATGAAGAAATCAAGAAACTTGCACAAGATAGTGAGACGGTTTCATTGGCTGTATTAATAAAAGAATATAAAACTTAAAGTTGAAGTAGTTAAGTTATAAAGTCTCCTTAATCCTTGAAACTCTGTATGGGTGATTCAAGACTTGATTCCATGTAATAAGATCAGGTTCTTTTTAGTTCCGCACACTGAGTTTAAATTTTTTAAACGCTTTCAACTTCCAACGCTACGTTATCAAACAATGGATGCAGGTTATGATTATGAACCAATATATGAACAAATTCATCGAATGGATCACCAATCGGTTATTGCTTATAACAAGCGTAACGAGCCTGAGCCAATAGGGTTTGATATACATTTCGCACCTACTTGTTTCCGAGAACATTCGTACCGATATGATAGTTTTGATATCAAGTATGAAACACTTAAATATACACGTCCAAAGGAATGTAAAAACTGTCCGCTCGCCGATGAAGATAGTTGTCAAAAGATATATAAAGTGAAAATCACTACAGATCTACGGAAATATACAGCACCAGCTCGTGGTTCAAAAGCTTGGAAAACCATCTTTAAACGCCGAACTGCCGTGGAAAGAGTGAATGCGTATCTAAAATTATACTTTCAATTAGACAATGTTCGCTACCGGACAGGAAAACGTGCTAAAGTTCACTTTGATCTAGTGACCTTAGTTTATAATGCTTCAAAATTAACTGTTGATCGACTGAACACAGCTTTGAACAATCAAAAACAAGCAGCATAATTTTTAAAAATCGATGAAGCGAAATTCTGCAAAACTGTGTTTCTTTAAAATAAGGGATTATGAAATTGATTCAAATGTGAAGATATTGTGAAAGAAATCCAAATAATCTTCACAAAAGGAATTTATATTCTATAATACCCATATAGGTATAAACCTAATGGGGTATATTTAAAAATATTGATGCGAATGAAATAATAAATAGTTGGAGGGAATAACATGTCACAGAAATTCATTATCGTAGGTGGAGTTGCAGGTGGAGCCACAGCTGCAGCAAGATTAAGAAGAATAAGTGAAGATGTAGAAATTGTTCTTGTAGAAAGGGGAGAGTATATTTCATTTGCTAATTGCGGACTTCCTTATTATATTGGGGAAACAATCAAAGACAGAAGCAAATTATTAGTCCAAACTGTTAAAGGGATGTCAGATCGATTCAATTTGGACATTCGGAATTTAAGTGAAGTATTATGCGTTGATCCTAAAAATAAAAAAGTTACCATTAAGAATTTACAATCTGGGAAAGAGTATAAGGAATCCTATGACAAGTTATTATTATCACCAGGGGCTAAACCAATCATTCCACCAATTCCAGGATTAAGTGAAAATGAGGTATTATTTACATTAAGAAATATTCCAGATACAGATAAAATAAAAAAATATATTGATACCAATCATCCTAAAAAGGCGATTGTAATTGGCGGAGGATTTATTGGAATTGAAATGGCTGAAAACTTGTTAGAAAGAGGAGTAGAAGTAACGATTATTGAAATGACAAAGCAAATTATGGCACCAATTGATTTAGAAATGGCTAGTATTTTACACGGAAACATAAAAGAAAAAGGTGTGAATCTAATATTAGAAAACGGGGTCCAAGCATTTGCTAATAAGGGAAAGAAAGTTATTCTCTCTGATGGAACAGAAATAGAAACCGATATGACCATTCTTTCTATAGGTGTTAAATCGGAAAATGAATTAGCTAAAGTAGCAGGACTTGAATTAGGCGAGCGTGGAGGAATTGTTGTAAATGAATACCTTCAGACTTCTAATGAAGATATTTATGCTGTCGGGGATGCAGTTGAGGTGGTAGATTATATTAGCGGGAAAAAAGCTATGATTCCACTTGCAGGGCCGGCTAACAGACAAGGCAGAATTGCGGCAAATAACATGATGGGGAAAAAGGAGAAGTATCATGGCACATTGGGAACTTCCATTGCTAAAGTATTTGATTTAACGGTTGCGGCAACTGGCAATAATGAAAAGACGCTGAAACGCTTAGGAGTTTCATATGAAGTTGTTCATATTCATCCAAGTTCTCATGCAGGGTATTACCCAGAAGCAGTACCAATTGCTTTAAAATTAATCTTTGATAAAGAAACTGGAAAAATACTTGGTGCACAAGCTATAGGAGCAGATGGAGTTGATAAACGGATTGACGTAATCGCAACAGCAATAAAAGGTGGATTAAAGGTGAATGATTTGACCAATTTAGAATTATCTTATGCTCCTCCATATTCTTCAGCAAAAGATCCTGTTAATATGGCTGGCTATGTAGCTTCTAACATAATTGAAGGTGAATTAGAAATGGTTCAGTGGCATGAAATCGATGAGATTGTTAAAGATGGAGGGTTATTGATTGATGTGCGCGAGCCAATGGAAAGGGAATTTGGATATATTAAAGGTTCCTTGAATATTCCGTTAGATGAAATAAGGAACAGATTAGATAGTCTTCCAAAAGAGCAAACAATATATGTCAGTTGTCAAGTTGGATTAAGGGGATATCTGGCAAGCAGGATATTAAAGAATAGTGGATACATTGTTAAAAATGTTGATGGAGGTTTTAAAACGTATTCCTCTGTATTTAGAAGCGTTATAAACAAAACGATTGAAACGAAAACAAATCAAATTGGGGAATCAGATACAGAACATATTGATGAAATACAGGTGAATGCTGTTGTTGATGTTACTGGTTTATCTTGCCCAATGCCGATTGTAAAACTAAAAAAGGCGATTGAGCAGTTGGATAGCGGTCAAATATTAGAAATCCATGTGACAGATAAAGGTGCATTAAATGATCTGCCTGCATGGTCAAAAAATGCCGGACATACCCTTTTAAAAACAAAACAAGAGGAAAAAGTGATTAAATTTTGGATTGAAAAAAATGAAGAAAAATTAAAGGGAAGCATTTAACTTCTGTTTAATCAAAAATACTTTTAAAAGCATGCCTCTTGGAGTCATACTTTTTATCTTTCGTAAAATAATCTGTCAAAGTTAACAGTACGGCATTAGGGAATATAATTAATAACTAATGTTTTTGTATACTCATTCTTTGTTGGAGGATATAGTCTTAGTTCCCATAAAATTTATGATTCCTGTCATTTTAATATTTTTTAAGAAACATGATTGCTTTCAACATACGTTTCAAGAGCTGGATGATATTCTTTTTGATAATGATTATCAGGACAAGACTTTTTTACTATTGAATTCATAAAAGCTGTTTTATCCGTTACTAACGTTTTCTTACATTCAGGGCACTTTTCGCTAAATAAAGTTTTAAATAAACTCATAATGGCACCTCCACAATAACCTTAAAATCATATTGTAATACTTGGTATTATAAATGAGTAATTAAAAAAACTCAATGGATTGAAATCCAAAAGTTAAAATAATAGGAGGTAATAACAGCAATTATACTTATTCGATATTATCAAGGTTTTCAAATGCTTGTGCTCTTGAGTAAGAAGATGTCCAGTGATTAAGTAATAAAAACAAAAAGGAGTGTTGACAAAATACCTATTGGGGTATAATATAGATTTTGTCAGTTATTCCTGCCTCTTTAATTTAGGAGGAAAGATTCATATGACTATTGCTATTTTAAGTTTTATCATTATTGGTTACTTTATCTTTAGAAGGAATATCCCAATAATTGGGGTTCCACAAATAAATAAAAAAGATATTGAATTAAGTATGTTGAATGTTGTAGATATAAGAGATTATAATGTTTCTTATAAAAGCCCTATACAAGGTGCGATTAACATTCCAGTTTCTTATATAAATAGGCATTACACAGATATATCAAAAAGCGATCTGATTGTAGTAGCTTCGAATCGCTTGGAAAAGAATGTAGGAATTCGTTTATTAAGCCAAAAAGGTTTCAAGATAGTTGGATATATCCTTTTTGATGAGTATGAAATGGGAGAACATAGGTAACGATAGGAGACAAGTTAAAAAGTAATTATTTGTTAAGGAGGATAATCATATGGAGTACAATGAGCAAATGAAAAATAGAGTAAAACGTATTGAAGGCCAACTTAGAGGAATTTTAAGGATGATGGAAGAAAACAAAGACTGTAAGGATGTTATAACTCAGCTATCTGCAACACGTGCTGCTATTGATCGGACAATTGGTGTTGTGGTTAGTTCTAATTTAGTAGAGTGTGTGCGCAATGCAGAAGAAAGTGGAGAAAAAAACACAGAAGATTTAGTAAAAGAAGCTGTAAATCTGCTTGTGAAAAGTAGATAAAAATAAAAGGGTTGACACCCACTTTTATTTTTATTACTATTATACCCATATGGGTAAATGTAAATGATGAAAGGAGAGTTAATAGAATGAATATAGATAAATTGTTAGATACAAAAGGATTAGCATGTCCAATGCCAATTGTAAAAACAAAGAAGGCAATAAACGAATTAACTGCTGGTCAAGTATTAGAAATCCATACTACTGATAAAGGTGCAAAGAACGATCTCACTGCTTGGGCAAAATCGGGTGGACATAAGCTACTAAAATATGAAGAAGCGAATGATGTATTAAAGTTTTGGATTAAAAAAGGTTAAAATTTTTTTGTTTATAAATATACCCATACAGGTAAGGGTGACTGATACATGAGGAGGAACTACAATGACAGAAAAGAAAAAAACAACGATTGTATTATTTAGTGGCGATTATGATAAAGCGATGGCAGCTTATATCATTGCGAACGGGGCAGCAGCGTATGATCATGAAGTAACCATTTTTCACACATTTTGGGGACTAAATGCCTTGCGAAAAGATGCAGATATTCAAGTGAAAAAAGGCTTCATGGAAAAAATATTTGGTAGAATGATGCCAAAAGGTGCAGATAAAATGGGGCTGTCAAAAATGAACTTTGCTGGTTTTGGTCCTAAAATGATTAAAAATGTGATTAAAAAACACAATGCAATGCCACTTCCAGATTTAATCGAAATGGCAAGAGAACAAGATATAAAGCTTGTTGCCTGTACGATGACAATGGATTTATTAGGACTTCAAAAAGAAGAACTGTTGGATAATATTGAATATGCAGGTGTTGCTGCTTATTTGGGTGATGCAGAAGATGGAAATGTAAACCTATTTATCTAAATCAGTAGGGGATTCTTCCCTGCATAAAAGGGAGAGATAATCTTGGAATATCTAAACTATATAATAATTGGGCTACTGTTAATTTTTATTATTAGACGATTCATTCCTACAAAAGGTGTAAGACAGATTACAGCATTAGAGCTACGGGATGAGTTAAAGGATAAAAATAAACAATTTATTGATGTCCGTACTCCTGGGGAATATAGAGTAAACAATATTAAAGGATTTAAAAATCTTCCACTTCAACAAATTATGCAAAAAGCGGAGAAAGAACTCTCAAAAGATAAAGAAGTAATTGTTATTTGCCAAAGTGGAATGAGAAGTCAAAACGCAATTAAAATGTTAAAAAAATTAGGATATACTAAAGTGACCAATGTAAAAGGCGGAATGAGCGGCTGGAGATCATAAGGAGGCAAAAGTATGAAACAATTAACTGCAAAAGAAGTAGAGAAACTTTTAAGAGAAGGTAAAGCGTTAAATATTATTGATGTTCGAGAAGTTGATGAAGTTGCAACTGGTAAGATCCAAGGAGCCATTCATATCCCACTAGGGCTAGTAGAATTCCGTATGCATGAATTAGATAAATCTAAAGAATATATCATGGTTTGCCGTTCTGGTGCAAGAAGTGGTCAAGCAAGTCAATTTCTAGAAGATCATGGATTTAAAGTAATAAATATGACTGGTGGAATGCTTGCATGGGAAGGCGAGACGAAGTAAATATTTTCGGTTAATCAAATACCCAATGGGGTAAAACGGGAGGTTTTAATAAGATGGAATCATTAAAAACAGATTTTTTATTAGATGCAAAAGGGTTAGCTTGCCCCATGCCAATCGTAAGAACAAAAAAAGCAATGAATGATTTACAAGCTGGTCAGGTCTTAGAAGTTCAAGCAACAGATAAGGGCTCAAAAGCTGATATTCAAGCATGGGCTAATAGTGCTGGTCATCATTATCTTGGCACAATTGAAGAAGACAATATATTAAAACATTATTTAAGAAAATCATCTAATGATGCTTCAATTGAAAGAAAACATCCCAATGTAACTAGCAATGAAGCACTTGAAAAGAAGCTAGAAACGAATGAAAACATCGTGGTTCTTGATGTAAGGGAAGAAGCTGAATATGCATTTAATCATATACCTAATGCGGTTTCGATTCCGTTAGGAGAATTAGAATTGCGTTTAAACGAATTAAAAGCAGATGATGAAATCTATGTGGTATGTCGCACAGGTAACCGTAGTGATCTTGCTGCTCAAAAGTTAGCTGAAAAGGGTTTTGATAATGTGATTAATGTGGTTCCAGGCATGAGTGCTTGGACAGGGAAATCGGATTCTTTAATCAAATAGAGAGATTAATATGGACGAAGTAACAGTATATACTAATTCATGTTGTCCATAGTGTGTTCTGTTAAAAACTTTTTTGGCAGAACACACTGTTCCTTTCCTAAAGGTGAAAGTTGAAACAACAAACAGCAGCAACAGATATTGAAGTGGCCATTTTCTTTACTTTTGAAGGGGGGAACTTAATTTATAAAAATGAATACAAACAGCTACCAATGCCTCAATGTAAAGAACATTTCGCGCAAGGGTTTGCTAATGCAAATGTACCAACTATTTTCGAATTAGTTGCAATGGCCCAAGAAATGGGTGTTAAATTCATTGGTTGCCAAATGACAATGAATGTTATGGGATTAGAAAAAGATGCTTTTGTTGATGGAATGGAAGTAGGAGGAGCAGTAACCTCTTTAGAATTTGCTAAAGATGCAGACGCAACACTAACTTTTAAGAGGGTTTATTATTTTTTTAACCAAAAATATACCATAGGGGGTAAATGATATGACTGTTAAAGTTATGCAGACAAAAGAAGTAACTAAAAAAATATTTAACAAAGAAGAATTATTTATTCTAGATGTTCGTAACGAAAGTGATTTTAAGGATTGGAAAATTGAAGGGGAAAACTTTGATTATTTAAATATCCCGTATTTTGAATTACTTGATGGAGTGGAAGAAATTTTAGAAAAACTGCCTGCTACAAAAGAAATATTAGTTGTTTGTGCTAAAGAGGGTTCTTCTGTAATGGTGGCAGAGATGCTTTCAGAACAAGGTTTAACTGTTTCTTATTTGCAAGGTGGTATGAAGGCATGGAGTGAACATTTAGAGCCTGTAAAGATTGGGAATTTAACGGAAGGTGGAGAATTACACCAATTTGTTCGCATCGGAAAAGGTTGTCTATCCTATATGGTGATTTCTAACGGAGAAGCTGCAATTATAGACGCCACTCGTATGACAGATATTTTTCTAGACTTTGCGAATGAAATGGGAGTAAAAATCACACATGTTTTTGATACTCATCTTCATGCAGATCATATTTCAGGAGGAAGAGTCATCGCTGAAAAAACAGGTGCAACATACTGGTTACCTCCAAAAGATGCGACGGAGGTAACTTTTGAATACAACGCTCTAGAAGGCGGCGAAGTAGTGACAATCGGAAAAACAGAAATTGATATTCATGCGCTGTACTCTCCAGGTCACACAATCGGTTCTACATCATTTGTTGTGGATGGGAAATTCCTTCTGTCAGGTGACATCTTATTTATTGATTCAATTGGAAGACCCGATTTAGCAGGAATGGCAGAAGATTGGGTAGCAGATTTACGTGAAAGCCTCTACTCTCGTTACAGAGAACTTTCAGAAGAACTAATTGTACTTCCAGCTCACTTTATGATTATTGATGAACTGAATGAAGACGGTAGTGTATCAGAAAGATTAGGTACATTGTTTGAGAAAAATCATGGTTTAAATATGGAAGACGAAAATGAGTTTAGAAGACTTGTAACAGAGAACCTACCACCACAACCAAACGCTTATCAAGAAATTCGTGAAACAAATATGGGGAAAATTAGTCCAGACTTAGATAAACAACGTGAGATGGAAATAGGGCCAAACCGTTGTGCAGTCCGATAATTTATAAATAGGAGGAAAATATGATAATGGAATCAACTAAAGTATTAGATGCAAAAGGGTTAGCTTGCCCCATGCCGATTGTAAAGACAAAAAAAACAATGGGAGAGATGGAATCAGGTCAGGTATTAGAAGTTCATACAACTGATAAAGGGGCTAAAAATGATTTAACTGCTTGGGCTAAATCAGGAGGGCATGAATTATTACAACACGAAGATGAAAACGGAGTGTTGAAATTTTGGATTAAAAAAGGTTGAACTATAAGGGGACCAATTAAGGTTCCTTTTTTTTCTAAAGAGGGGGGATCTATATGGATATTAATTTCATCATCACTATTTTCACAATTGGCTTTATTGGTTCCTTTCTTTCTGGAATGTTAGGAATAGGAGGAGCCATTATAAATTATCCAATGTTATTATATATTCCAGTAATTTTAGGGGTGGGTCATTTTACATCACATGAAGTTTCAGTAATTACAGCCATCCAAGTGTTCTTTGCGACGCTTGGTGGTGTTTGGGCTTATCGTAGTGGCGGATATTTAAATAAAACATTAATTGTTAATATGGGAATTAGCGTTTTAATTGGGAGTTTTATTGGGGGAATGAGTTCCACTCACATGTCGGATAGTGGAATTAATATCGTATATGGCATTTTAGCTATTATTGCTGTTATTTTAATGTTTGTACCTAAAAAAGAAATCGATGCTAACCGTTTAGATCAAGTCAAGTTTAATAAATGGCTAGCTGCTTCATTTGCCTTTATCGTAGGTGTAGGATCAGGTATTGTAGGAGCAGGAGGAGCATTCTTATTAGTTCCTATCATGCTTGTCCTATTAAAAATACCAACAAGAATGACCATTGCATCATCCTTAGCCATTACGCTTATTTCATCAATAGGAACTGTCTCAGGAAAAATCTCAACAGGCCATGTACCTATATTGCCTTCTCTTATTTTGGTTGTTGCCAGTCTGATTGCTTCACCTATAGGAGCTAACGTTGGAAAAAAGGTCAATACAAGGGTCTTACAAGGAATAATGGGAATTTTAATTTTAGCGACAGCAGTGAAGACTTGGATGGAAATATTATAAATATTTATTGATTAAATAAGTCTCAATCATAGCATTAAGACAGGAGATATTAAATCGTCTAAAATAGTGTGGATAAAATTACTTTAGATAGCAATATGTATTTAATCTAGTTAAAATAACTCAAGCTGTCGATAACCTTTTCAAAAAAGAAAATCGACAGCTTTTTTGATTCCTACCTTTTCTAGAATTAAAAGGAATTTTTAATTTTTTGTGAACTTATGCACAAACTATAATTATGATGCTATACTTTGGTAGAGGAATGCATCAGAGCAATTATCAGATTATGTAATTTTAATGGAGGAAAAAAGATGAAAAAGAAATTAACAGCTGCTTTTATTTTTGCTTTTTCGCTAGTGCTTGTTCTTGCTGGCTGTGGAAATGATAAAGCGAGTAACACGTCAAAACAAGAAAAAGAAGAAAAGGAAGCTGAAGCTGTATCAGGAGCATCTCAAACGAGCTACACACCGTATGAAGAACTTAAAGATAGTTATGATATTATTATTGTTGGAGCTGGTGGAGCTGGAATGACAGCTGCATTGGAGGCAAAGGAAAAAGGATTAAACCCAGTTATTTTTGAAAAAATGCCGGTTGCGGGAGGAAATACAACAAAAGCCTCTTCCGGAATGAATGCTTCTGAAACTAAGTTTCAAAAAGAACAAGGTATAGAGGATAATAATGATAATTTTTATGAAGAGACATTAAAAGGTGGACATGAAACAAATGATAAAGAAATGTTACGTTTCTTTGTTGATAACTCTGCAAGTGCGATTGAATGGTTAGATTCAATTGGTATTCGTTTGAATAATTTAACTATTACAGGTGGAATGAGCGAAAAACGTACCCACCGTCCTGAAGATGGCTCAGCGGTAGGACAGTACATAGTAGATGGGCTATTGAAAAATGTGCAAGAAAAAGGCATTCCCCTATTCGTTAATGCAGAAGTGAAGGAAATAACGGAAAATGATGGAACTGTAAATGGAGTTAACGTTTTATTCAATCAAACCGATGAAAAAACAATTACTGCTAAAGCAGTCGTTGTCACTACTGGTGGATTCGGTTCTAATATGGAAATGATCAAAGAAGTAAGAAGTGATTTAGGAGACTATGTAACAACAAACCAAGCTGGTAGCACTGGTGATGGAATTAAAATGATCGAAAAATTAGGCGGGACAACAGTTGATTTAGATCAAATTCAGGTCCATCCAACTGTGCAACAAGATGAATCTTACTTAATTGGTGAAGCTGTTCGTGGCGAAGGAGCAATAATGGTTTCTGCAGATGGAAAAAGATTTTCCAATGAATTAGATACACGTGATAAAGTTACTGCAGCAATCAATGAGCTTCCAGAAAAATCTGCATATTTAGTGTTTGATGCTGGTGTGAAATCTCGTGCGAAAGCTATTGAACAATATGAAAAAATGGGCTTTGTATTAGAAGGGGAAACAATCGAAGCTCTTGCTGAAAAGATGAATGTTTCTGCTGAAGAGTTAAAAACAACGCTAGAAACATGGAATAGTGCTGTTAACAGTAAAGACGATAAAGCTTTTGGAAGAACAACAGGAATAGAAAATGATTTATCTACTGCACCTTTCTATGCAATAAAAATTGCTCCAGGCATCCATTATACGATGGGAGGAGTAAAAATTAATACAAATACAGAGGTGCTTAATAAAGAGGGAGAACCAATCCCAGGATTATTTGCCGCAGGAGAAGTAACGGGTGGTCTGCACGGTGAAAATAGAATCGGCGGAAATTCAGTTGCTGAAATTATTATCTTTGGTCGTCAAGCTGGTGTGAAATCCGTTGATTATGTAAATGCACAATAAGTATTATAAATTCAAGTAAAAGTTTAGCTCTGCTGGACTGTACTATAGGGGATGTAAAAGGTTCAAATCGCTTTTGATTTGAACCTTTTATTGTGCAATTATTGATTATGAAGTGAATGTTCGACTGTATGGATCATTTGCGGACATTGGACAATCTCTTTCTTTCATACGCTAAATGCAAAGGGGCGATGGAAGAAATGAATGATAACAGAAAAGAAGTAATTATTGTAATTATAGAACTTTCGCAAATGAAAAGATTTTTTATGATGGATATGGGGATTGGTACCTTGTCATATTATTTAGTTAAAATGATTAATGGGAATATCATTATTGATTTAATTGGAAGTACTATTATTACAGAAGGAGTAAAAAGAGTGTATAAAGGGATGAATAATAAAGGAAAAAAAACAATCAAATAAATTTCAAGATATAGATTTCGAAAATACATAAAAGAGAGGAAAGAAATTTACTTTTTTACGTATAATTTAAATAAGTTATCTTAATGGTTCCATCAATGGGGGGACTTTCATTCCCTACTCATGGTTAGTCGAACTATAGTAGATATCCCATCTATCTTTCTCGATTTTTCATAAGCTTACGGATGAGTCTTACTATCCGTTAAGAGTGGGATAAATACAATTTACACATAATATGTATATATGGATTGACGAATATTTGGATTTTGGTTAAAATTTTTCCTAAGAGAAACATTTTTAAATCAAGATATAATTTTTATATAAATGAAAAAACGTAGAAACTACAGAAAGATTAAGGGGGATTTAAATGCCCGAAAATTTATTGATTGCCTTTGGTTTAACCTTATTAGCAGGTCTTGCTACGGGAATAGGAAGTATGCTTGCTTTTTTTACTTCAACGACGAATACGAAATTTCTTTCATGGATGCTTGGATTTTCTGCCGGAGTCATGATTTATGTATCAATGATTGAGATATTTGTAAAAGCAAAAGATGCGCTAGTCGGATCATTGGGGCAACAAACCGGTAATTGGCTTACCGTTGCAGGATTCTTTGGAGGAATCTTGCTAATTGCTTTAATTGATAAATTTGTACCAGAGCAAGGAAACCCACATGAGTTAAAGAAAGTAGAAGAAATTAATAAATCAAATGTGAAACAGACAGACCATTCTTTATTAAAAATGGGAAGTTTTACAGCACTAGCTATTGCTATTCATAACTTTCCAGAAGGAATTGCAACCTTTACTGCAGCTTTACAAGATCCAGGGCTAGGTGTAGCAATTACAGTCGCAATAGCAATACATAATATTCCAGAAGGAATCGCAGTAGCAGTGCCCGTATATTTTGCCACAGGTGATCGAAAAAAGGCATTTAAGCTTTCCTTTTTATCAGGATTAGCAGAACCAGTTGGCGCATTAGTTGCTTTCCTCATCTTAATGCCATTTCTAAATGATGTTATGTTCGGTCTAATATTTGCAGCAGTTGCAGGAATCATGGTATTTATTTCTTTAGACGAATTATTACCAGCTGCTAAGAAATACGACGAAGGACACCTCTCGATATACGGTCTAATAGCTGGAATGGCAGTCATGGCAGTAAGCTTGTTGTTGTTCATATAACATTGTTGAAATAGGCTGTTTTCTAAAGGATTGTTGTTTTTTCAATAGGGAAAAAGAATTAGTTGGAAAAATGGAGCAGCCGGAATACACGAAGACGCCACGAGGATTAGCGAGACAGTCTGAGACCCCGGAAGCGAAGCTGAGGAGGCTTAAGCTTAGCCCCACGGAAAGCGAAGTGTATTCCGGCTGCGGGTAATCGCAACAAACTTTACGAAAACAGCAGGTCTCATTAAATGAACAAACAAAAGCTTCCAAGTTTTTACGACTTTGGAAGCTTTTTATTTTACAATAAAAATCATCATTCCCTCTTTTCCAATAAATTATTTTCTTTTTCCATTTTCACCACTTCTAATTTTAATTTATCCGTTTCTATTAAAAAGTTTTCATGTTTTAATCTTTCAAGCTCCAATTGATCCTTTAACATAGCATGGTTAAGTTTTGCCTTTTTTTCCAAATGATCAGTTATGATACCGGCTAGGGGAATGGAGAATACAGCTAAAACAATAATGATAGTAATCATTTTTTTAACTCCCTTATTTTTGTTTTACTAATCATACGACAATAGCCTTCAAAAGTTACAAAATTAGCTAAAGATATTTTCTCTCTCGAATTGGAAACATTTTAACGGAATAACAAAGGAATTAAATGAAATCATATAAGAGTAACAAAAAAATTTAAGGATGGTGGCAGCTGACATGACTGTAATTACAAATGTAAAACAAACAATCGCTGGGCTAAAAAGTGCACAAGCAAGTTTAGAAACCTTTGCTTTATCCACAGATAACCAATCGGCAAAGCAGGTATATCAGACTGCTGCGCAACAAACACAACAAATTATTGATTCCTTAAATCCACGTTTACAAGAAATCGAGCAAGAAGAACCACAATATGCTCAACAATAATTCATGCTAGCAAAAAATCGAGAAGCCGTTTTCGAGGAGAATTGACTTCCCTTCTAATTCAACGGCTTCTCTTTTATTGGAGGGAAGGTATGACGGTTGCATCAAATGTAAAACAGACTTTAGCGAGTTTAAAAGGAATTGAGTCACAGCTATCTGCTTTTGCTTTGAATTCCATGGAAGAAGAGGCCCAAAAGGCTTTTCATGACGCAATGGTATTAGTTGGAGAGATTAAAAACGATATTCAATTAAGGGTGTATCAATTAGAGCGAGAAGAAAAGGAATATAGTTCTTCATAATAACGGGATGGTGAAAACATGTTAGCAGTAGTTTTGCGTGCTTTGCTATTTGTAATTGTTCTATTTATTACAACAAAGCTATTAGGAAAAAAAACATATCTCCCAGCTGTCACTTTTTGAATACATAGCAGGTATTACACTGGGAGATATAGCAGGAGAGGTAATATTAAATTCTAGTCTTAGTGTTATGCATGGGATTCTTGGGATTTTTGTATTTGCGGTAATATCCTATTTAGCTGATGTGATTTCCTTAAAAAGTAAGAGATTGCGTAATGTGATTGAAGGAACTGGAACAGTCTTAGTGGAAGATGGAAAGCTGTTAGAGGAAAATCTGAAGAAAGAGCATTATACAATTGACGATTTCTCTACATTATTGCGACAAAAAGACGTTTTTAGCTTAGCTGAAATTGATTATGCTATTCTCGAGCCAAAGGGAATGCTTAGTGTTTTACTGAAAAAGGAAAATAGACCACTTACCCCTAAAGATTTAAATATGAAAATGCCAAGTGAAAAAGCACCGCAAACGATTATTATGGATGGCAATATCGTTTACGATTCTTTAACAAAAGCAGGAAAAACACCGGCCTGGTTGCATATGGAATTAGAAAAATTAGGTGTAACATTAGATAATGTATTTCTAGGGCAGGTAAACTCATATGGAGAACTAACCATAGATATATTTGATGATAAAATCAAGCTAGCAGAGGCACAGGAAAGACCACTGTTGCTAGCAACAATAAAAAAAGTAGAAGCAGATTTAGAAATGTTTTCGTTACAAACAGATAATCAAGAAGCAAAAGCCATGTATAGAAAAAATGCAGATAAAATGGAGCAGGTGATAAATAAAGTGAAAGTTTATTTAGGAGATAATTTCTAATGAAAAATAGATGAAAGAGTAGGAGTTATCATCTATTATAGAAGGAAGATAACTATTTAGATAAATATAAAATAAGTGTGTAGGTGAATAAGATGGATAGACAGAATGAAAAAGCGTTAGTAGGGGAAGCGGCAGCTACTCAATTTGTAAAGGATGGAATGACAATTGGACTAGGTACAGGCTCTACAGCTTATTATGTCATAAAAAAAATGGGAGAAATGATTAAAGCTGGCATGACACTAAAAGGAGTTGCAACTTCAAAAGCCACAGAAAAATTAGCAATTGAATGCGGGATTCAATTGATTGATATAAATGAGGTAGAAGAATTAGATCTTGCCATCGATGGAGCGGATGAAATTGATGCTAATTTCTATGCCACTAAAGGGGGAGGCGGAGCATTGTTGCGAGAGAAAATAATTGCTAATGCTGCTAAAACCTTTATTGTTGTTGCTGATGGAAGTAAAAAAGTTCAATCATTGGGTAAATTTCCTCTCCCTATTGAAGTGGTTCCCTTTGGCTATAAACAAACCGAGAGAGCAATCCGAAAATTTGGTTGCAAAACAGAGATACGGGAAAAAGATGGGGAGATTTTCGTAACAGACAACGGAAATTATATTGTGGATTGTTCTTTTTCTAGTATCCAAAATCCCACTCAATTACAGCAGGACTTGAATAATATAGTAGGGGTAGTAGAAAATGGCCTCTTTATTGATATGGTAGACGTATTAATTTCTATTAAGGAGCATAAAGAAATTAGCGTAGAATATGTTCAAAATTAACGCTTTGGAAAAGGACGTTAGTGGATGGATTTTAATGAGTATTGGAAAGTACTCCGTTTTTACAGACAGGTGATCCTTGCTATTTCGGAAAGGACAACTGTCCGTAAAAAATAAGTCTATCTAAATTGATTTGAGCAGATTTTAAGATATTCTTTATATTTTCTTGAAAGCGTTTCTTTTTTTATTTATACGGTATATCATCTTAGATAGGGAGGGGAATCCTTATCAAGAAATGCGGCAAATTGAAGGCAGCAATCATGTAAGAGGAAAATGCGCTAAAAGGGAGAGATAGAATGTCTTTACGAGAAGATGCTTTACATATGCATCAAGTCAAACAAGGGAAATTGGAAATCCAGGCGAAGGTGGAAGTGAAAAATGCCCAAGATTTAAGTTTAGCCTATTCTCCAGGGGTGGCAGAACCGTGTAAAGAAATTTTTGAAAATCCGGAAAAGGTATATGATTTTACGATGAAAGGCAATATGGTTGGTTTAGTAACAAATGGTACATCTGTACTTGGTTTAGGGAATATTGGAGCAGAGGCATCCCTTCCAGTTATGGAGGGGAAAGCAATCTTATTTAAAAGCTTTGCTGGGGTAGATGCTTTTCCGATTGCCTTAAATACAACCGATGTAGATAAAATAGTTGAAACAGTTAAACTGATGGCCCCTACATTTGGCGGGATCCATTTAGAGGATATTGCTGCACCAGATTGTTTTGAAATAGAAGAACGACTAAACAAAGAACTAACAATTCCTGTATATCATGATGATCAGCATGGTACTGCCATTGTTACATTGGCAGGGTTAGTCAATGCTCTTAAGATTGTTAAGAAAAAAATGAATGATTTGAAAGTTGTTATAAACGGGGCTGGTGCATCGGGAATAGCTATTTCAAGGCTTCTCTATTCTTATGGTGTAACTAATATGATTATATGTGATACAAAGGGGGCGATATATGCTGGAAGGCCAGTTAGCATGAATCCAGCAAAAGAATCTGTCGCGATATATACAAATGCTAAGGGAGAAAAAGGCTATTTAAGTGATGTAATGAAAGGAGCGGACGTATTCATTGGTGTTTCTGTTGCAGATACCTTAACATTAGAGATGGTGCAGACGATGAAGGAAGATGCGATTATCTTTGCCTTGGCTAATCCGGTACCAGAAATAAGTCCCGCTGATGCAAAAGCAGCAGGTGCTATTATAGTAGGAACAGGACGATCTGATTTTCCGAACCAAGTGAATAATGTATTAGCATTCCCAGGTATTTTTCGTGGCGCTCTTGATGTTCGTGCAACTACAATTAATGAAGAAATGAAAAAAGCAGCTGCTGAAGCCATTGCAGCTTTAATTGCGGATTCAGAGTTGACGGCGGATTATGTAATTCCAAGTCCTTTTGATCCCAGAGTAGCTCCAGCTGTAGCAGCTGCTGTTGCAAAAGCAGCCATGGAAACAAATGTAGCTAGAATTCAAGTTGATCCAGAGCAAGTGAGATTGAAAACAATGAAATTGACGGCAATATAGAAGTAAATATAGGTACTAATAAGGACCACCCGTGAGAACGGGTGGTTTTCTCTGCGGCTGAAAGCCTTTGTTACTGACCAAACCCTAAAGGGCTACTGAAAGGTTCGCCAATTGTACTACTTCTACTGGCCAGACCTCAAAGGCCTTCTCTCCTAATTTTTTCGTTTCTTTTTCTTCACTTCTTCCCCTGTAAATGGATCAATATATTCCATAATCGTTAATTGTTCTGCGACTAGATCATCTTGTATTTGATTACGGATATATTCTTCAATTACCTTCTTGTTTCTTCCTACCGTATCTACATAATATCCTGTACACCAAAATTTTCGATTTCCATACTTATATTTCAGTTGTGCATGTCTATCAAATATCATCAAGCTACTTTTTCCTTTTAGATATCCTACGAATGCTGATACACTTAATTTTGGCGGAATACTCACTAACATATGTACGTGGTCCTTACACGCAGTTGCTTCTATTATCTCTACGCCTTTCCTCTCACACAAGGTACGTAAGATTTGCCCAATATCTTTCTTTATTTTCCCGTAAATTATTTGTCTTCTATATTTTGGTGCAAATACTATGTGATACTTACAATTCCAAGTTGTGTGTGCTAAACTATTATTGTCTTTTGACATAAGGACTTCCTCCTGGCTATTTATTTTCGGTTGGCGAACCAAAAAATATTTTAGCACCACGAGGAAGTTTTTTTAATACCACGCTGTAAGCTTTTTGGAACCCTAGGCATAGCCCAGGGTTTTCTTTTCTATAATAAAAGAGGCTAGTTCAATGAACTGCCTCTTTTAGTTAGACTGCGAGTGATAACAACGAAAACAGCCTTTATGAAATGGTATGTGTTTCACTTACCTCTTGTTTGTTAAGAAGGGAGGCACTAGTGCTTTTTTTACTTGCTTTTACATTAAAAAGAAGATTTAAGAAAATCGCTGCTAGACTTCCAGTAATAATTCCATCACTTACAATAATACGAAGTGCAGAGGGAAGTTGATCAAACAGTGTAGGAACCGCTGTTGCACCTAAACCAATGGAAATGGAACAAGCCATTATTAATAGGTTAGCTTGATTCGTGAAATCAACTTTGCTCAGCATTCTAATGCCAGAAGCAACAACCATCCCAAACATAACAACTGTTGCCCCTCCCAAAATTGGTGTAGGAATAATAGTCGCAAAAGCGGCGATTTTAGGAATAAACCCTAAGAAAACGAGGATCCCACCTGCTGCGATAACGACATTTACAGTTTTGACTTTTGAAAGTTGCACAAGACCGACGTTTTGGGCAAAGGTATTATACGGAAATGCATTAAAGAGCCCACCGATAGTAATTGCTAGACCTTCCGCGCGATACCCCCTCGTTAAATCTTTTTCACTTAGTGGCGTATCGGTAATTTTACTTAGTGCAAAAAAAACTCCAGTTGATTCTATGACAATGACTAAACCAACAATTAACATCGTAAGAATCGGGCCAATTTCAAAGCTAGGAGTTCCAAAATAAAATAGTTCAGGGAAATGGAACCACCCAGCCTCTTTTACTGGGGAAAGATTCACTTTTCCAAGAAAGGCAGCAACAACAGAACCTACTATAATTCCGATTAAGACAGATAATGATTGCATAAATCCTTTCGTGAAACGGTTTAGTAAAAGAATGAACAATAAAACACCGAATGAAAGCAGCAGATTTTCAATGGATCCAAAATCGTCACTTGTTGCACCGCCGCCCATATTTTTAATGCCTGATGGAATAAGCGATAATCCAATAATTGTTACAACAGTTCCGATTACAACAGGAGGAAAAAGCTTTGTAATTTTGCTGAAAAAAGGAGCACAAATAATCATGAATAGTCCAGTAATAATAATAGCTCCATAAATTGCTGTTACCCCATAATTTGTACCAATTGAAATCATTGGGGTAACAGCGACAAAGGAACTACCGAGTATAACAGGTAAGCCAATTCCTAAATATTTATTTTTCCAAGCTTGAAGCAATGTAGCAATACCGCATGTTAATAAATCAATTGCAACAAGGTATGCAAGTTGTTCTGTGGTTAAATTTAATGCCCTACCAACTAATAGTGGGACCAGTATAGCACCTGCATACATCGCTAGCACATGCTGTAGTCCTAAAGAAAAAATTTTCAAACCCTTTTCTTCGCTCTGAGCCATTATTTACACTCCTTTTCTCCTTTGTGTTAGAAATGATAACACGTATAGTTATGTTAATTAACATAATAGTTAGCAAGGAGAAAGAAGTCATTGGTTATATTGTACAAAATATTTAGAAAATATAGATTATATATCTAATATATTGGCGTCTGTTTTTTTCTTTCATTTGTTTTTAAAATCGATTTTATCCGGAAAGCAAAGCGAAGATGGAAGGTAGTTTCAGGATCCTTTAGGCTTTTTCCTAATAGTTCTTCGCATTTCTCCAATCGATAGATTACTGTGTTGCGATGGACATAAAGACGTTTTGCAGTTTCGGAAATTTGACAATGGGTCTCTAAGTAAACAGAAAGTGTGTTGAGTAGTATTTGTTCTTCGTCCTGCTGATGATTGCTTGAGAATGCTTGAAAAATATGATCATAAAATTCCAGAAGGTCCTTTGTTGGAATGATTCTTAACATTTCAAAGACATCCTTTGGGCGATGGATCTGAATAAAAGGCGTATTTCCAGAAAGGTTTCCAGTATGTAAAGCACTAAGAGCTTCTCTATAAGCATTAGGTAAATTTAAGAGTTGCTGGTAAACGTTGCTTATACCAAGTGACATATGTCTTTTAAAGGTGTTTGCAATATAACTTTGAATATTTTGCAAATAAGGAAGAATGGAGCTGTCTAGATCATAAGAGGAATGCACGACTTCCATGATAAGAATACAATGATCATCTTTTATAAAAAGCTGGGAAGCGAAAGGTGCTTTCTTTATTTCAGTTTCTAAGAATTCATAAATATAATCGATTTCTACAGAATGTTGGGTAAAGGATTTATATTGCTCGCTGCTATCCATTTTGCCTATGATTGCGATGGAAGCTTGTTCTCTCTTTAAGGAAAATTCTTTAGCTCTACTTTCGATTTCCTCAGCAAAAGTAAACTTTCCTTCCACAAAATGAGTGAAGAAATCATTTCTTGCTCTTCTGGTATATTGTTTAACTGTGTTTTCCCTCATTAGTTCAAAGGAGAGGACGTTAGTTGCTTGTTCAATTGTAAGAAGTAAGCTTTGGTCTTCTAGTGGGATTTCCCCTAGCACAACTAAAAAAGCTGGTTTTTTCATGTGCGTATAAATAGGGAAGATAGTAAAAACCTCTTCTGTATTTCTGCTCGAAAAATAAGAATAGGGCGAGTTTGGTAGTAAAAATTCAAATCCACTTGTATGGAGCGAACTAAAAAAGTTCTCAATGGAATTTCTATTATAAGAAGACGTATGCAGCTGAAAATGTGCATCAAATAAGACAATACGCTTGTTAATCATATGAGATAAGTCATCAACAAGTCGTTTTATACCTTTCCCTTTTAGTATATGTTGTGTGAATTTACGATGGGTTTCAAATGCTGTAGTTAATTCTGCTGTTCTCTGACTCAACATATAATTTAAAGAGGCATTAACGATTTCACCAAGGGATGTTTCTAAAGGAATTTCTAAAAGTGGAAAGCCTTTATCATTGGCAAATTGTATCGCTTCATTTGGTATATGTCCTAAAAATCTTTTTGATTTAATTCCTAAAGCAGTACAATCTTTTTCCTGCATACTTTTTATTAAAGAAAGCAAGACACCAGGCTTATCTTTTAGGTGGTAGGCAGTAGTGACTAGTAAATCGTTCGGGTTTAAGTAGTCCACGATATCAGGTGCATCCATCATTGTAATATGCTTTATTTCTTTATTTAATCCGGTGTGACCTGCAATTACTTCTACTTTATCAAAGACAGGTTTCTGTAGAATTTCTGCTAATTTCATCGTATTCCTCCTAAAGCAATTTCTTTATTATCAATAAATATAATTTAGTTATTTTACACAAAGTATTTAGATAATTCTAACACTTTATCTAATGTATTGCTAGAAGGTGCTTATTAAAATAATGGTTACATAATAATAGCGCGTAGTTAATGTTTTTATATATCAGAAAAATATTATTGGAAAATAACAAAAAGCTTCCGTAGGTTTTAGGTGTATTTTGAATGAATAGGGTGAATCAGCGAGAGGAGCGATAGAAATGAAGACATCTATTGATATAGATACAAAAGAGGTGGGTGAGTGGATAGACTGGCTGGCTGGATTTGGATACACGAAAAACGGTGGGGTTACACGACTTCTCTATGATGAAAATTGGCGGTTAGCGCAAAATTCCCTTTTTCAAAAAATGAATGAAAGTGGTTTAAAGACACATTTTGATGGTGTCGGCAATCTGTTTGGCAGGCTAGATGGGACGGAAAAAGGCGAGAAAACTATTTTAACAGGTTCCCATATTGATACAGTTATAGATGGTGGTAAATATGATGGTGCATATGGAATAATTGCAAGTCTCATTGCTGTAAATTATTTAAAGCAACGCTATGGATCACCCCAAAAATCGATAGAAGTTGTATCTCTATGTGAGGAAGAAGGGAGTAGATTTCCTTTAGCATTCTGGGGATCTGGATCAATTACGGGTAAGTTTAATAGGGAGGATTGCTCTGGTTTATACGATACGAAGAAGGTTTCATTTTCTCATGCGATGAAATCCATGGGATTGCAAACAGATAAAGAACAAGTAAAACGAGATGATATTGATTGCTTTATAGAAATGCATATAGAACAAGGTGCTGTATTAGAGAAGGAGAAAAAGTCCATTGGCATTGTCTCCCATATCGTTGGACAAAGAAGGTTTACTATTAAAGTAAAGGGCGAGAGTAACCATGCAGGTACAACACCAATGCCTTATCGGAAGGACAGTATGCATATCGCAGCCGAATTAATTACATATGCACTCAAACAAGTTACCGAAATTGACTCTCAGTTAGTTGCGACAGTTGGAAGAATACTTGCAATACCCAACGTTCCCAATGTTATTGCGAAAGAAGTTACCTTTACATTAGATGTTAGGCATCACCAAGAAGAAGTGCTAGATTACTATTGTGAGAAAGTTTTTGCTTGTTTTGAACAGAAATGTAAAGCAGCTGGCATGAATGTGGAGTGGGAGCAATGGCTGGATGTTAAGGCTGTTGCGATGGATGATAAATTAACAGAACTAGCCTATACAATTGTTCAAGAAATGGAT
The DNA here is from genome assembly GCF_012933555.1 of Niallia alba. GTDB lineage: Bacteria > Bacillota > Bacilli > Bacillales > Cytobacillaceae > Niallia > Niallia alba. The sequence continues at coordinate 4,073,178 of NZ_JABBPK010000001.1, read as the reverse complement.
ATTCCTTATCGAAAAATGATCAGTGGAGCAGGACATGATGCACAAGTCTTTGGAACATACTGTTCGACAGCGTTAGTATTTGTTCCAAGTGTAGGGGGAATCAGTCATTCACCAAAGGAATACACAAAACTGGAAGATTTAACGAGAGGCATTATAGTACTAATTGAATTATTGTATCGATTGGCTTATTAAAATGTTAGCCAGTGAATGAACGCCAAAAAAGCAGAGGAGCAAAGGGAAAAGTGGTGTTCATCAAGCGAATGAACGCCAAAAAGCAGAGGATCAAAGAGAAAAGTGGTTTTCATCAAGTGAATGAAAGCCAAAAAGTAGAGGAGCAAAGAGAAAAGTGGTGTTCATCGGGTGAATGAAAGCCAAAAAGCAGAGGCGCAAAGGGAAAAGTGGTTTTCATCAAGTGAATGAAAGCCAAAAAGCAGAGGAGCAAAGGGAAAAGTGGTGTTCATCAAGCGAATGAACGCCAAAAAGCAGAGGAGCAAAGAGAAAAGTGGTTTTCATCAAGTGAATGAAAGCCAAAAAGCAGAGGCGCAAAGGGAAAAGTGGTTTTCATCAAGTGAATGAAAGCCAAAAAGCAGAGGCGCAAAGGGAAAAGTGGTTTTCATCAAGTGAATGAAAGCCAAAAAGCAGAGGAGCAAAGGGAAAAGTGGTTTTCATCAAGCGAATGAAAGCCAAAAAACAGAGGCATAAGGGGAAAAGCGGCGTTCATCAAAAGTAAAAATAAAACAAATTAATCTAGCGCTTTCAAAATATAGATAAAGAAAGGATGTAAACAATGACTTTTTCAGAATTAAGCACACCCTTAAGAACGATTATGACACCAGGACCAGTTGAAGTGGATCCGAGAGTGTTAAGGGCATTGAGTACACCGATTTTAGGTCAATTTGATCCTGCGTTTACGGCTATTATGAATGATGTGATGGGAATGATACAACAAGTTTTTCAAACAAAGAACCAGTGGGCATTTCCGATAGATGGGACATCAAGATCAGGCCTTGAAGCTGTATTGGCCAGTGTCATCGAGCCAGGAGATAAAGTGTTAATCCCTATTTATGGGAGATTTGGACATTTATTAACAGAGATTTCCGAAAGATATGGTGCAGATATTCATTTGCTTCATTGCGAATGGGGAGAAGTTTTTGATCCAGACGTAATTATTGCGGAAATGAAAAAAGTGAAGCCGAAAATTGTTGCTCTTGTTCATGGAGAAACATCAACTGGGTGCATGCAACCGTTAGAAGAGGTTGGCAGAGCATGTCGTGAACAAGATATTCTCTTTATCGTTGACGCGGTTGCGACAATTGGTGGAGTAGATGTTCAATCAGATAATTGGTATATAGATGCAGTTATAGGTGGAAATCAAAAATGTTTATCTGTGCCATCAGGCAATGCTCCAATCACTTATAATGAACGCATTGAAAAGGTATTAAATGCGCGGAAAAAAGTAGAACGTGGGATAGCAACCGATAGTGAATTAGCAGAGAAAAAAATGCATGCTCCTATTCGTTCCAATTATTTAGACTTAGCACAATTACAGGATTATTGGAGTCCAAGAAGATTGAATCATCATACAGAAGCAACTTCGATGTTGTACGCACTATATGAAGGTTTAAGAATAGTATTAGACGAAGGCTTGGAGACTAGATTTGCGCGTCATCAATACCATGAACAAGCACTAATCGAAGGAATAGAAGGAATGGGTCTTGAATTGTTCGGTGATAGAAGATGGAAACTGCCAACTGTAACATGTATTAAAGTACCAGAAGGAATCGATGCAGAGTCTGTACGGAGTATGATGCTCCAGCAATTCGGTGTAGAAATTGCAAGCTCCTTTGGTCCTTTACACGGGAAAATATGGAGAATCGGAACGATGGGCTATAGCTGCCGAAAAGAAAACGTCCTATTTGTGCTTGCCAGTCTAGAAGCCTGTCTCATCAGACACGGAGTGAAAATCCCAGCTGGTCAGGCACTCCAGGCAACATTAGATTTTTATTCAAGAGATTAGAAGGGATACTATAAAGTGAAACTTCCATCAGTGAGGGGTTTCCGTCCTCCCCCACTGATGGTTAGTTGAACCAATCGGACCTTTACGGACAGTTGATCTCCCACCTTTCTTTCTCGTATTCTCCTATGCTTGAGGGGGAGTCTTACTGTCCGTTAAGAGTGGGATAAAGTGAAACTTCTATCAGTGGGGGGGGCCTTCCTCCCCACTGATGGTTAGTTGAACCAATCGGACCTTTACGGACAGTTGATCTCCCACCTATCTTCCTTGTATTCTCCTAAGCTTGAGGTGGGAGTCTTACTGTCCGTTAAGAGTGGGATAAAGTGAAACTTCTATCAGTGGGGGGGGCCTTCCTCCCCACTGATGGTTAGTTGAACCAATCGGACCTTTACGGACAGTTGATCTCCCACCTATCTTCCTTGTATTCTCCTAAGCTTGAGGTGGGAGTCTTACTGTCCGTTAAGAGTGGGATAAAGTGAAACTTCTATCAGTGGGGGGGCCTTCCTCCCCACTGATGGTTAGTTGAACCAATCGGACCTTTACGGACAGTTGATCTCCCACCTATCTTCCTTGTATTCTCCTAAGCTTGAGGTGGGAGTCTTACTGTCCGTTAAGAGTGGGATAAAATAGTTTCTAAAAAGAATAAAAAAAATCCATATTGACAATAATGTTTCTATCCGATATGATTTTTCACAAAGAAATGAATAAAGAAACTATAAAAAGGAATAGTATGCAGCAATGTCTATTAAAGAGAGGGTCTAAATGCTGAAAGGACCTATAGGCTCACCTGTTGAACCTGCCTTTTTCGTTCTGTATCGAATAGACTTTGTTTAAAAAGATTCAGCGGTTCAAGACCGTTAACATGGAAGAGTGTAAAGCTTTGCTTTGAATTAGGGTGGTACCGCCATTATTTGGTCCCTAATGAATGGCAAAGCTTTTTTTTATGGTCTTTTTTCAAAGAAAAGGCCAATCGAAATATTTTTAAAAACGACTAATAAAATAGGAGGCCCCTAAAATGGCAAAGGATTTTGTAAAAAGCATTACCAGTATGGAAGACGATTTTGCCCAGTGGTATACAGATGTTGTAACAAAAGCAGAACTAATTGATTATTCCAGTGTAAGAGGTTCGATGATCATTCGACCATATGGAACGGCAATTTGGGAGAATATTAAAGAAGCATTAGACAAACGTATTAAAGAAACAGGTCATGAAAATGTCTATATGCCATTATTTATTCCTGAAAGCCTTTTACAAAGAGAAAAGGATCATATCGAGGGATTTGCACCAGAAGTAGCATGGGTTACACATGGCGGAGACGAGGAATTAGCAGAAAGACTTTGCGTGCGCCCAACATCAGAAGTCCTATTTGCAGAGCATTATAAAAATATCATTCATTCCTATCGTGATCTTCCAAAGCTATATAATCAATGGGCAAATGTAGTACGATGGGAAAAGACAACTCGTCCATTTTTACGTACATTGGAATTTTTGTGGCAAGAGGGGCATACATGCCATGAAACAGAAGAAGATGCAGATAGAGAAACCATTCAAATGCTTCAAGTCTATGCTGAAATATGCGAAAAATACTTAGCACTTCCAGTTATTAAAGGGCGTAAAACAGAAAAAGAAAAATTCGCAGGTGCAAAATATACGTATACGATTGAAAGTTTGATGCATGATGGAAAAGCATTGCAATCAGGAACCTCTCATAATCTAGGTGATGGCTTTGCTAAATCCTTTGGCATTCAGTTCTCGGATAGAGACGGAAACCTCCAGCATGTACAACAAACATCATGGGGCTTTACTACTAGAATTATTGGTGCAATGATTATGGTTCATGGCGATGACCGTGGTTTAGTAGTACCGCCAATGATTGCTCCAACGCAAGTGATGATTGTACCAATTGCCCAGCATAAGGAAGGTGTATTGGATTTTGCTTATGATTTACAGAAGAAATTAAGCAGTACAATCCGCATTGGCATTGATGCAAGCGATAAAAAGCCAGGCTGGAAATTTAATGAGTATGAAATGAAAGGAATCCCTTTGCGTTTAGAAGTAGGACCAAAAGATATGGAGAAAAACCAAGTAGTTCTTGTGAGAAGAGATACAGGAGAGAAACAATTTGTCTCGATGGAAGGATTAGAAGAAACAATTGCGCAATTATTAATCGAGATTCAAGACAATTTGTTAAAGAAAGCCACAGATCATAGAGAAGAAAACACTCATACTGCTTTAAATTTTGATGAATTTAAACAATGGACAGTGAAAGAAAAACCAGGGTTTATTAAAGCGATGTGGTGCGAAGATCAAGCTTGTGAAGACAAAATAAAGGAAGAGACAAGTGCAACATCTAGATGCATGCCTTTTGAACAGGAATCAATCGCCGAGACTTGTGTATGCTGTGGTAAAAAAGCAAGTAAATTAGTGTATTGGGCAAAAGCATATTAATTTTTGATGTGATATAAATAGAAAAACGAAGGATACGAATTCCTTCGTTTTTTCATTCTTAATGGGCAGTAAGACTCTCGCTGCTTGCTGGAAGTTTTCTTTACTGTTTTTCTTCGTCTGGCTCAATATGGACATGTACCTCTAACACATTAAATTCATTTATTAAAGCATTCTCTACAGCAGAAGAGATATCATGGGCATCGGTAATATCTAGTTTCTGATTAACAGTAATAACAACATCCACGACTGGACTGTTCCCATAGTTTCTCGCTTTAATTTCTTTTACAGCTTTAACGCCATCCGTATGTAGAATGGTCTTTTTATAGTTGTCAATCAATAGAACATCAAATCCATCTGTTAAATAGTGAGTTGTTTCTCGGAATATTCCCCAGGCTGTTTTACAAATTAACAGGCCGACAATACAGGCTGCTAGCGGATCTAAAAAGCCTAAGTTTAATTGTGCTCCAAAAATACCAACAGCAGTCCCAAAGCTAACCATCGAGTCGGAGAAGTTATCTTTTGCAGCTGCCTTTACAGCTTGGCTATTTATTTTTTTCCCTAATCGTAAATTGATGCGATAGACGAAGAACATAACCATACCACATGCAATAGCTGTATAAGCTGCCACTAAATCAGGTGCTTGTCTTGAATGAGTAAAGAAAGACGATACTGCTTGGAATAATACTTGCAAACCCACGCTCATCATAATGAAAGAAGCAATTAACGAAGCGACAGTTTCCGCTTTCCAATGACCATAAGGATGATCTTTATCGGCTGGTTTTTGGGATAGTCGCAAGCCGATTAGAACGGCAACTGAAGCAATAATATCGGTGAAATTATTCCAACCGTCTGCTTTCAATGCTTGGGAATCAGAACTGTTCCCAATAAATAATTTCACAGAAGCTAAAATAATATATGTAAAAATACTTAATATAGCAGCTCGTTCGCCGAGTTTTAAGTCTGCATATTTTTTATCCATCACAAACGCCCCCTTAACTAACCCACTAATCATATCAAGTCATTATAGGGTGGGTCTAGAGCAACGTTTTTATACATATCAACAAAAGTGTTAGCAAGAGAAAACAGTTTGACAGAGGAAAACTTTTCATCCATAAAAAAGAAAAAGTCAGAGGGAATGAGATATGTTCGTTCCTCTGACTAAGTCTATTGAACCGATGCTTATGTTTACTTTATATATAAATCACTTACTAAATGATCTTTTATGATTTCTGTCGGAATAGGAAACTCGATCGTACCCATATAACCTGGTGCTACCTCATATTCATCAAAGCAAATCACTAATTGATGGTTTGTGTTTATATAGAAGTTTTGAGAGCTATCGATTTTTTCAAATCCATCTGGATCGTTTTGATTTTTTATGAAGTAATTTCCGGTCTCTGCTTTTATTTGTTGATTCATTTCATTTAAAATATACTCACTGATCGAATTAATATAGGATTCATCCTTAAATAAGCTAGGTAACGTGATTAATAGTTCGTTTTGCTTATCGATTGTAACATAGTGAATAGTTTCTGCAGCCGATGCCTTTATTTCTGTTGTATATCTACCAAGGGAGAATATTAAATCATCATCTGTTTTAACGATATAGCCACTTTCAAGTGAATAGTTTCCAGCTTCATTTGCTGTTTCTTGTTGAAATTTAGCATAAAGCTCTTTTGATTCTTGTACATATTGTTGGTTTAATGCATGTGAAAGAGCTTCATTCTCTAAGCCAGTTACTTTAGGAGTTTTTAAATTTAGCTGACTATTTTCCTTCGTTTCTTTCCATTCTGCTATTGTAACGACTTTAATGACTTTGTTTAAAAATGGAATATCTGCTAAGGTGCTTGCTGCTGCTGGACTTATATTAACTGTCGTAATTAATAAAAGAATGGATGCTGCTAGGAAGATAGCATTATGTGAAATTCTTTTTAAAGTACGATGCCTTTTAATGGACTTAAGTATTCGCTTCTCAAGTTCCTCTGGAATTGCAACACTTAAATATTCATTTTTCATATCCTCAAATTTTTTATCCATTATATTCCTCCATCATTATTTCATTTCTATGCGTAGTATTTTTAGTGCTTTATAAAGCTTCGTTTTGACTGTATTAATATTTTCGCCTAATACAGAAGCAATTTCCTCCAGCTTTAAATCTTCAAAAAAACGAAGGATAACAATTGTTTTGTAAGATGGAGGAAGCTGATTAATAGCTTGTTCTAAATCTAAATTTTTGTAAGTATCGACTGAACTTGAAGCGAGTATTTCCAGATTTTCATCGTCTGTAACATGCCATCGTTTCCTTTTTCGCAAAAAATCAAGAGAGGTAGTAGCGACTATTCGATAAAACCAACTTTTCATCATAGAAATATCCTTTAATTGGTGCTGTTTTTTAAGTGCTTTATGAATAGAATCTTGGACAATATCCAAGGCATCTTCTTGATTTCGTACATAGGAATATGCAAATCGATAGAAGCTTGCTTTATTATCCATAATAAATGCAATTAACTCCGTTTCTTTTTTATTTTTGTTAAACATACAAGAGCTCCTTTATGGAATTAAATACGTAATAACTTAAGTTTTACAAGTGATAGACGGATGGGAAGAGGGTTTTGTTTTAAGAAATTGAAATTTATTTAGAAAAAATGGAGAAGGCTTTTTTAAAACTATGCTTTTTTTATTTAGGATAAGCAAGGGTGAGAGGAGTAAGTTTGAAGATAAAAATTCCTCCAAGGCTTCTCTTAAAATAAGCTTGGAGGATTGAATAAAGTGAAACTTCTATCAGTGGGGGTTTTCCTTGCTCCCCCACTGATGGTTAGTTGAACCAATCGGACCTGTACGGACAGTAAGAGTGGGATAAATTATTCGTTTTCTTTTACATGAATTTTCTTGCTTGGCCAAAAGACAGCATTTCCTAATAGGGAAGTAATTCCTGGTACTAAAAAAGGTCTTACAATAAAAGTATCTAAAACAATTCCAATAGCCGTTATCGTTCCAAAGTGGACAAGTACTTGCATAGGTAAAGTAGTCAATACCATAAAGGTAGCAGCTAAAATAACTCCAGCAGAAGTAATAACGCCACCTGATTCTGCAACGCCTTCTTTCACTGCTTGTAAGAGCGGCATCTCTTTGCTTTTCTTCCATATACTTGAAATCATAAAAATATTATAATCTTCTCCTAATGCCACGATAAATACGAAGGAGTACAACGGAATTAACCCTTGAATTGCTTCTACGCCAAAACCATAATGGAGAATAATCCATCCTAGACCTAACGCACTAAAGTAGGAAAGAAGAACAGATGCGATTAAATAGATGGCTGCCGTAATGGAGCGTAGATAAATAAGTAAAAGGATGGCAATCATAACTAAAATAACCGGAATAATTAGTTGGGCATCTTCGTTTGTTACTTCTCTTGTATCATATTGTTCTGCAGTAATTCCAGAAAGCCAAATTTTATCCTTTGGATTTTTAATGCCACTATCTTGAAGTTTCTGTTCCAATGTTTCACGAATAGTTGGTAGTTTATCCATCGCTTCATTCGAATAAGGATTGTTTTGGAGTTCCAAGGAATACTTTACTAATTCAGGGTTGCTTTTACCTATTTCAGCCTCTGATACGGTGGCGATAAAATCCAATTCTTTTAAGGATTCCTCCACTTTTACATCTTTTCCTTCTGTATTAATCATAACAGAGACTGGAGCGAGTTCTCCCGCATTAAAGTGATCTTCAATTAAAGCAAATCCTTCTCTAGAAGGCATATCATCAGGGAAAGAGGACAATAAGTCATACGTATACTCTGTTTTAAGGGAAAATAGAGCAAAAAAACCAAGCAATATTGTCGTTAGAATCGTCACTTTCCATGGATGTTTTGTTACCATAGTACCAATCGCGTTTCCAAGTGATTTTCTTTGATTAGGTAATTTATTTGCACCTTTTTTTAATAATAATTCCTCTGTTTTAGGAACGAATGGATAAAAAGACAATCTTCCGATAATAGATAGAATAGCAGGTACTAGACTCAGACTCGCAATCATCATAATAAGGATAGATAAGCTAAATGGGATAGCAAATCGATGGACAGCGCCATACTGAGCTAATAATAATACAAGGAGGGAAAACACTACTGTTAAGCCACTCATTGCTACTGCTCCGCCGGAACGTTCCAGTGCTTTTTGCATCGCAATTTCTTTTATAGATTCTTTTGTTAATAAAGTTCGATATCTACTAATTATGAATAAACAATAGTCTGTACCAGCTCCAAAAAGTAATACAGTCATTATGGCAATGCTCTGAGAATCGAATTCAATCCATCCTAACTCTCCAAAGAAGCCAAGTAAAGGGCTGATTACTCCATAGGCGATACCAACTCCAATTAAAGGAATTAACGCTAACACTGGAGAACGGTAAATGATGAGCAAGCAAATTAATACAATAATAACAGTGCCTATAAGTAATGATAAGTCACCTTGGCTAAATAGCTCTGTAGCATCAATAGAGATGCCGACAGGACCAGTCGTTCTCGCATGTAATTTCGTATCGTCTTTTAATGTAGTATTAAAAGGATTATCCTCCAATATGTCGTTTGCAACAGTTTCTAGTTCTTTCATACTTACTTTTAGTTCAGTTGTTGCTAAGTTGTTCTCAAATAATATAGGGAGAACTATAGTTGTTCCATCTTCGGAAATTTGTTTTTTTATTGCCTCTAAAGGTAGTTGATGATAAGGAATAATCGTTTCCTGATGAATAAGTGGGTCCTCTGTTAATTGGTTGGTAAGTTTCTGAATTTGTTCTAAATCTTGATCGGATAAGCCGGTTGATCGAAACCATGCAATTAACGCAGGAGTTCCTTGTTCATTAGAAAATTCCTCTTTCATTTTTTCTTCAGCCTGCTGTGATAAAGCGGTAGTTGGAATATTTCCAGCCAAATCATTTTTTTGGGAACTAGCTTGAGGTAGGAGCATGCTTAATATCCCGACAAGGAGAAGCCAAGAGATTAATGTGATCCACTTTCCCGTTTTACTAGTTACCGCGGCAAAATAACGATAAATATAATGTTTCATTTTTCCACTCCTTAAAAGCGTAACTTATCAATCGATAAGCAGGTTCTAAAAAAACTTATCAATTGATAAGTTGAGTATATATTTATTTTTGCAATAAATGAAGTGTTTTTTGAAAGAACATTACCTATTTACTAGTCCAAATAAAAATAGGTGAACGATTAACTTTGCTTTCCGCTTAATTTCCTTTTTTTGTTGTTCAGTGGAAAGTTGTTTCATATAAGCAGGTTGCATGGCTGTTTGAATGTATTGAAGAAACATTAACGCAATTTCCTCGCTATTACTCTCTATGGTTTGAAAGGAAATACTGTCATTGCTCTTTTCTTCTAGATCAAACACTTGAATAATGGGTTTTAAAAATCCCTCTTGCCAGCGAATTCTTAATTGCGTTTGTATATCATTGGGCATTTCATGTTGTAAGTCGTGGAACATTTGCATTAAATCTTCTTGATAATTTTCTAAAAAGTAAATAGCGATTTGATAGATACATTCTTCTAGATTTTGAAATTCTTCCGTAATTTTTAATAGAGCGTGTTCTGTTTGTTGAATAGAGGTATTAATTACTGCTTTATAAATGTCTTGCTTATTCTTAAAATGGTGATATAAGGCTGGCTGTGTTATCCCACAATGTTCTGCAATCATTCTTGTACTAACTTTTCGATATCCTAATTCCATAAACAGCTGATAGGAGACACGGATAATAAATTGATAGGTATCATGATTAGCACTTGTTCTATCTATTTTTTTATTCACATTGTAAACCCTTTCATTGTTGATTTTATCACATTTTATATTATAGAAAAAATAAGGGGATTTTTCAAATTTGTATAAAATGTGAACAACATTGTGAAAAAATGCACAAAATTTTATGAATAGGCTTGAAGGTTTCAGCAAGTCGTTATATGATTAGTTTGTAAAGAAAAACAACAAGAAACTACGAAAAGATGCAACAAGATTGTAGGAAGTTAGTAGGCAAAGTTAACTACTATATTAGTAGTTTTTCTTTAAAGAATTATTTGTGAAAATATTCACAAATAGACTACTTGGATAAAGTGGTTTTTTCTTTAAAGTAATTTGTGAATAATTTCACATTATAATTATTCTCTATATTGGAGGGATCTACGATGTCAGTTGTTGAAAAAGAAGTAAAAGCGAAAAATGAGCAAGTAGATGTGCAAGCAGTTATTGATGAAATGGCGGCGAAAGGGAAAAAAGCTCTAAATGAGTTTATGTCCTTAGATCAAGAGCAAGTAGATGAAGTTGTAAAAGCAATGGCTCTTGCCGGTTTAGATAAACATATGTATCTAGCTAAACTTGCTGTTGAAGAAACGGGAAGAGGCATTTACGAAGATAAAATTACAAAGAATATATTCTCGACTGAATATATCTACCATAATATTAAGTACGATCGTACCGTTGGCGTAATAAATGAAGACCAACAAACAGGAATTGTGGAAATTGCTGACCCAGTCGGTGTAATTGCAGGGGTAACACCTGTTACAAACCCAACATCTACTACTATGTTTAAAGCAATTATTGCTATAAAAACACGTAATCCAATTATTTTTGCTTTCCATCCATCCGCACAGAAATGTAGCAGTGAAGCAGCAAGAATCTTAAGAGATGCAGCTGTGAAAGCAGGGGCACCAGAAAACTGTATTCAATGGGTAGAAAAACCTTCTATTGAAACAACAAAAGCGTTAATGAACCATAATGACATTGCTTTAATTCTTGCAACTGGTGGACCAGGAATGGTTAAATCTGCATATAGTTGTGGAAAACCTGCACTTGGTGTTGGAGCTGGTAACGTACCTTGTTATATCGAAAAAACAGCAAAAGTAAAAAGAGCAGTGAATGATTTAATTCTTTCTAAGACATTTGATAATGGAATGATTTGCGCATCTGAACAAGCTGTAATCATCGATAAAGAAATATATGATGAAGTCAAAAATCTATTGATAAGAAATAGTTGTTACTTCTTAAACAATGAAGAGCTAGCAAAAGTAGAAAAACTAGTAATTAATGAAAATACATGTGCAGTAAATCCAGATATCGTTGGTAAATCTGCTCATTATATCGCTGGTTTAGCAGGAGTAAAAGTTCCAGAAGATACAAAAATTCTTCTTGCAGAATTAGAAGCAGTTGGACCAAATTACCCGCTATCAAGAGAAAAATTGAGTCCAGTACTTGCATGCTATAAAGTAGAATCAACAGAAGAAGGAATCAAACGCGCAGAAGAAATGCTAGAATTCGGTGGATTAGGACACTCAGCTGTTATTCACTCTGAAGATCCAAAAGTAGTTGAAAGCTTTGCGTTAAGAATGAAAGCATGCCGCATCATCAACAATGCACCATCTTCTCAAGGCGCAATTGGTGACATCTACAATGCCTTCATGCCATCTTTAACACTTGGCTGCGGATCTTATGGTAAAAACTCTGTATCTACTAACGTAACAGACATTCATTTATTGAATGTTAAAAAACTAGCTAAAAGGAATGTAAATATGCAATGGTTTAAAGTTCCATCAAAAATTTATTTTGAGAAAAACTCTGTACAATATTTACAAAAAATGAAGGATATCTCTAGAGTATTTATCGTAACAGATCCATACATGGTTAAATTCGGATATGTAGATAAATTACTTTATAACTTAAGAAAACGTTCAAACCTAGTGCAAGTAGAAGTATTTTCAGATGTTGAGCCAGATCCATCTATTGAAACAGTTGTTAGAGGAACAGAAATGATGGCTAAATTCCAACCAGACTGCATTATTGCGCTTGGTGGTGGATCTCCAATGGATGCAGCAAAAGGTATGTGGTTATTCTACGAACATCCAAATGAGGAGTTCTTCGGATTAAAGCAAAAATTCTTAGATATCCGTAAAAGGGTTTATAAATATCCTTCTTTAGGTGGAAAAGCTAAATTTGTTGCAATTCCAACTACTTCTGGTACTGGATCTGAAGTAACATCTTTCGCAGTAATTACAGATAAAGAACAAAATATTAAATATCCATTAGCAGATTATGAATTAACACCAGATGTAGCAATCATCGATCCACAATTTGTTATGACAGTTCCACCAGCAGTTACAGCAGATACTGGTATGGACGTATTAACACATGCGGTGGAAGCATATGTATCTAATATGGCCAATGACTATACAGATGCATTAGCTGTGAAAGCAGTTCAATTGATATTTGAATATTTACCAAGAGCATATCGTAATGGTAATGACGAAGAGGCTCGTGAAAAAGTGCATAATGCATCTACAATAGCTGGTATGGCTTTCGCAAATGCTTTCTTAGGAATTAACCATAGTTTAGCTCATAAATTAGGAGCAGAATTCCATATTGCCCATGGGCGTTCAAATGCTATCTTAATGCCACATGTTATCCGTTACAATGCGGAGAAACCGAAGAAGTTCACAGCGTTCCCTAAATATGAATACTTTAAAGCAGATGAACGCTATGCAGAGCTTGCAAGAATTCTAGGATTGCCAGCTAATACAGTGGAACAAGGTGTAGATAACTTTGTGAAAGCAGTAATCAGACTTGGAAAAGAGTTAAATATCCCAATGAGTATTGCAGCACAAGGAGTAGATGCAAAAGAATTCGAAGCAAAAGTAGATTATTTAGCAGATCGTGCCTTTGAAGATCAATGTACAACAGCAAACCCTAAATTACCGTTAGTAACAGAATTAGCAGATATTTATCGCAAAGCGTATAAAGGGGTTTAAAGATAAGAAAGAGAAATTTTCGTGATGGACAAAAAATAAATGTTAGCGAACTGTTCCAAACAGAGGTTCAGACCCTACAAGAACAATACTTGTAAGGTTTGATACCTCAAGGACAGTTCTTTTTTTGGGGAAACAACTTGATAGATTAAGTTATCCTTATTTGACTTTTGTGAATTTTTTGTGAATAAAAATGAAAGCCTTTTCAATAAATTGCGAAAAAATGTTTTTTTATGTTGAAGATTTTGGAAATACCTTTTAAAATGATACATGAAAAGAGCATCCAAAGAAGGACATCAAATTAATGATGAAAAAGGGGATGTGGTCAATTGAATAAATAGTTTCTTTTGGGAGAAGAGAGAAATCGCTAGTATTCTTTATGTGAGCGCTATCAAAAGAGAGGGGTGTAGTTAGAAATGTCGATTACAGAAAATGAGGTAAATAAGAAGAAAGAAAATATCGATTTAATGAATGAGATGGCGACCAAAGGGAAAAAAGCATTAGAAGCATTTTATCAATTAGACCAACAACAAGTTGATCGGATAGTAAAAGAAATGGCAGTAGCAGGCTTGGATAAGCATATGTATTTAGCCAAGTTAGCTGTAGAGGAAACGGGGAGAGGGGTTTATGAAGATAAAATTATAAAAAATATTTTTTCCACTGAATATATCTATAATAATATTAAATATGATCGTACAGTTGGGATAATTCGTGATGATGATCAAACTGGCATTGTGGAAATTGCAGATCCTATTGGGGTTATTGCAGGTGTAACACCTGTTACGAATCCAACATCTACGACGATGTTTAAGGCGATTATTGCAATTAAAACAAGAAATCCGATTATATTTGCATTTCATCCATCTGCCCAGAAATGTAGTAGCGAAGCAGCTCGAATCTTAAGAGATGCGGCTGTGGAGGCCGGTGCACCAAAAGATTGTATTCAATGGATTGAAAAACCATCGATTGAAATGACACAAGAGCTAATGAATCATCCGGAAATTTCGTTAATTCTCGCTACAGGTGGGCCAGGGATGGTGAAATCCGCTTATAGCAGTGGAAAACCAGCACTAGGAGTTGGCCCAGGAAATGTTCCATGTTATATCGAAAAATCAGCAAAAATTAAGAGGGCAGTCAACGATTTGATTTTATCAAAAACTTTTGATAATGGAATGATTTGTGCTTCTGAGCAGGCAGTAATTATTGACAAAGAAATTTATAATCAAGTTAAAAATGAGTTAATTCATTATAAGTGTTATTTTTTGAATGAAGAAGAAAGAAAAAAAGTAGAAAAGCTTGTTATAAATGAAGCAACCTGCGCTGTAAATCCCAATATTGTAGGGAAATCCGCTTCTTATATAGCTAAATTAGCAGGGGTTGAAGTGCCTAAGGATACGAAGGTATTACTAGCAGAACTGGAAGGTGTTGGAGCAGATTTCCCGTTATCCAGAGAGAAGTTAAGTCCTGTGCTAGCTTGTTATAAAGTTAAATCGACAGAAGAAGGAATAAAGCGAGCGGAAGAAATGCTAGAATTCGGTGGCTTAGGACATACAGCAGTTATTCATTCGGAAGATGATGAGGTAGTAAAAGAATTTTCATTAAGAGTAAAGGCTTGCAGAATTATCAATAATGCTCCGTCTTCACAAGGTGCGATAGGAGACATTTATAATGCTTTTGTTCCATCTTTAACGTTAGGCTGTGGATCTTATGGTAAAAACTCTGTTTCTACAAATGTAACAGATGTTCATTTACTCAATACTAAAAAACTAGCTAAAAGGAATGTAAATATGCAATGGTTTAAAATTCCACCAAAAATTTATTTTGAAAAGAATGCTGTTCAATATTTACAAAAAATGAATGATATTTCTCGGGTATTTATTGTAACAGATGGTTTTATGGTGAAGTTAGGATATGTAGAAAAATTATTGTATCATTTACGAAAAAGATCAAATATGGTGCATGTAGAAGTCTTCTCAGACGTAGAACCAGATCCGTCATTAGATACGGTTCAAAGAGGAACAGAACAAATGGTTAAATTCCAGCCGGATTGTATTATTGCATTAGGCGGGGGATCTGCAATGGATGCCGCCAAAGGAATGTGGTTATTCTATGAGCATCCAGATGAAGAGTTCTTTGGCTTAAAACAAAAATTCTTAGATATTCGTAAAAGAGTGTACACGTATCCAAAATTAGGAGAAAAAGCAAAAATGGTAGCGATCCCAACCACTTCTGGAACTGGTTCAGAGGTTACTTCTTTTGCCGTAATTACAGATAAAAAACAAAATATCAAATACCCATTGGCAGACTATGAATTAACTCCAGATGTTGCTATTATCGACCCACAATTTGTGATGACTGTTCCTCCTGTTATTACAGCAGATACAGGAATGGACGTGTTAACACATGCTGTTGAAGCATATGTTTCCATTATGGCCAATGACTATACTGACGCATTAGCTGTGAAAGCCGTGCAATTAATCTTTGAATATTTACCAAGAGCGTATCGCAATGGCAATGACGAAGAAGCACGTGAAAAAGTGCATAATGCATCTACCATAGCAGGGATGGCATTTGCTAATGCCTTCTTAGGAATTAACCATAGCTTAGCTCATAAATTGGGTGCGGAATTCCATATTGCCCATGGACGTTCAAATGCTATCTTAATGCCGCATGTAATTCGTTATAATGCAGAGAAGCCGAAAAAACTGGC
This sequence comes from Niallia alba, assembly GCF_012933555.1. Classification (GTDB taxonomy): domain Bacteria; phylum Bacillota; class Bacilli; order Bacillales; family Cytobacillaceae; genus Niallia; species Niallia alba. Next base: position 4,057,211 of record NZ_JABBPK010000001.1, on the reverse strand, counting down.
TAGTTTCCCTAAATATGAGCATTTTAAGGCAGATCAGCGTTATGCAGAGCTTGCAAGAATCTTAGGTTTGCCAGCTAATACAGTGGAAGAAGGAGTAGAAAACTTTATTAATGCGGTAATCCGTTTAGGGAAAGAACTGAATATTCCAATGAGTATTGCAGCACAAGGGGTAGATGCAAAAGCATTTGAAGCAAAAGTAGATTATTTAGCAGACCGCGCTTTTGAAGATCAATGTACAACAGCTAACCCTAAATTGCCGTTAGTAACAGAATTAGCAGATATTTATCGCAAAGCATATAAAGGGGTTTAAAAATCTTAATCAGAAAAAATGGCCGAATCATTCGTGATTTGGCCATTTTTATTGGTGGAATAATTATTATTAATTTGCTAATCCAGAAATTTTCAAAGAGGACGCCCTACGTAAGTCTATATAAGCATCCTTTTGACGAACTAATGGTAAATGTGGCTCATTTTGATGGATAAAAATGATTTCTGCTATTTCATTATTGGATAAGGTGACCTTTTTAAAAAGTTGTTTCCGCATAATAAAATTGGTGAAAGGTATAACAATAGCAGGATTTAAAGCATTCCCATATGATTCATTCACTAATTCATAGATGGCTTCAAAGTGAGATTTCTTTTCTTTATAGGTATAAGCAGAGCACATGCTATTAAAGCTGTCTGCTACGGAAACGATTTGAATTAGGAAAGGAATCTCCTTTTCCGTTCGTTGAGATGGATAGCCTTTGCCATTTATTTTTTCATGATGTAATAGAGCAGTTCTTGATATTAAAATATCCAATTGAGCAATTTGAAATAACATACTTTTTCCATATATCGTGTGTTTTTGGATTTCCTTATATTCTTTTTGGGTCAAGCGATTCTGTGCTTCTATAATAGATGAATCGATTTTTAGCATGCCGATGTCGTGAAATAACCCCATTTGACTAAGTAAGTGACATTGTTTTCTAGATAAGCCTAGTATTTTTCCGATAATCGCTGAAATAACACCAACGTTAATACTATGTTGATAAATATAGTCTTTTGGCGAAGTTTCTTGATGAATAATTTCTAAAATATTTAATTCTTGCAGGGAAAAATCTATTATTTTTTCATAAGTATGTAGAAGATTTTCAACCTTGCTATCATCCTGTTCTAGTATATGATGGAAGGTTTGTTTCACTTCATCTAATAAACTAGTAAATGTATCACTTACGGAGACAGGTGAGGTTTCTTCTGTAGAGCTAATTACATCAAATGGATTTACTTGATGCTTCGTGAGCAATTCTACATGTTTCTTTGTAAGAGTTGCACCCTTTTTTAGTAGAAATAAACCTTCAATGGAGTTAGAATAAACATCTTTTTTTATACGATACCCAATAATATCTTCCGTTCCTTTTTCCATATCATTTGTCTCCTTTATATAATGGTCATATTGCTACGTCGCATCCCCTTATTAGTAAATATTACCTTACCTCCATCTTGGATAAAACAGACTTTTTAACTAGTTGGAATAATTCTTTTTGCCTATTTTAGTAGAAGTTACTAGGGAATAAGGCCTTTGACATTGTTTTCCTATTATAATAGCTATATATTGACCAGAAAATATAGAAGGAATTGACCAGATTAGAAGATATAAGACGTTTTTAGAGAGGAGAATACACATGAATAAAAATCTATCGAAATCGTTGCTTATACATAAGGAAAAGAAATATCAATACCATATAAATCTTATTCATAATGAATTAATGAAATATCACACGATAAAAATACCTAATCAAAATATCGAAATTAAAAATCAGGAGTTAGAAGATTGGATTATAGAAAAACTAAGCCCAGAAGAAATTGATGAGATCATCTTTTTATTAGAAAATGCGAAGAAAAGAGCATCATCTGTGAAACCAATCTTTCAAGTGATTGCAACGAGTCTATTAAAAAATGTCTAAGTTGTTCCTTTTCTCTCTTACGAAGAAAAGGCTTCTTGCTTGTTTCACTATGGCGACAACTATATAATAGTATATATTTATCCCACTCTTAACGGACAGTAAGACTCCCCCCTTAAGCTTCTGAGAATACGAGGAAGATAGGAGGGAGATCAACTGTCCGTAAAGGTCCGATTGGTTCAACTAACCATCAGTGGGGGAGGAAGGAAAACCCCCCACTGATAGAAGTTTCACTTTATCCCACTCTTAACGGACAGTAAGACTCCCCCCTTAAGCTTCTGAGAATACGAGGAAGATAGGAGGGAGATCAACTGTCCGTAAAGGTCCGATTGGTTCAACTAACCATCAGTGGGGGAGGAAGGAAAACCCCCCACTGATAGAAGTTTCACTTTATCCCACTCTTAACGGACAGTAAGACTCCCCCCTTAAGCTTCTGAGAATACGAGGAAGATAGGAGGGAGATCAACTGTCCGTAAAGGTCCGATTGGTTCAACTAACCATCAGTGGGGGAGGAAGGAAAACCCCCCACTGATAGAAGTTTCACTTTATCCCACTCTTAACGGACAGTAAGACTCCCCCCTTAAGCTTCTGAGAATACGAGGAAGATAGGAGGGAGATCAACTGTCCGTAAAGGTCCGATTGGTTCAACTAACCATCAGTGGGGGAGGAAGGAAAACCCCCCACTGATAGAAGTTTCACTTTATCCCACTCTTAACGGACAGTAAGACTCCCCCCTTAAGCTTCTGAGAATACGAGGAAGATAGGAGGGAGATCAACTGTCCGTAAAGGTCCGATTGGTTCAACTAACCATCAGTGGGGGAGGAAGGAAAACCCCCCACTGATAGAAGTTTCACTTTATCCCACTCTTAACGGACAGTAAGACTCCCCCCTTAAGCTTCTGAGAATACGAGGAAGATAGGAGGGAGATCAACTGTCCGTAAAGGTCCGATTGGTTCAACTAACCATCAGTGGGGGAGGAAGGAAAACCCCCCACTGATAGAAGTTTCACTTTATCCCACTCTTAACGGACAGTAAGACTCCCCCCTTAAGCTTCTGAGAATACGAGGAAGATAGGAGGGAGATCAACTGTCCGTAAAGGTCCGATTGGTTCAACTAACCATCAGTGGGGGAGGAAGGAAAACCCCCCACTGATAGAAGTTTCACTTTATCCCACTCTTAACGGACAGTAAGACTTCCCCCTTAAGCTTCTGAGAATACGAGGAAGATAGGAGGGAGATCAACTGTCCGTAAAGGTCCGATTGGTTCAACTAACCATTAGTGGGGAGGAAGGAAAAACTCCACTGATGGAAGTTTCACTTTATTTACAAATGCGAAGAATGCAATTCAAAAAAGTAAGAACGACTAAATATAGTGGTGAATATATCGATTTTTTCTATGAGAATTTGATATTATAAAATGCAATGAAGCATTGTTTCTTGAATTAGGAGGAGAAATAGTTGGAACCATGTATGCAAAGCCTATATACCTTTTTAAATGATCATCTTGTAGATATGCGCAAGGAATGGTTAAACAAAATAGAAAATAACCCATCTAACTTTTATTCAATCAATAAATCAGCAGAGAATACAGAAGAACTAATTACAGCCCACCAAATTCTTTTGGAAAATGTGATTAAGGTTTTTATTGAGGATGAAGCTGTATATTCAGCAAATATTTCTAAATGGGCTGTTAAAGTTGCAGAAAAACGTGCGAAAGATTTAGTTCCTATTTTGGAATCAATTGAACAGCTTAACACGGTTAAAGGAATTCTTATATCTTATGTGGAGAAGTTTTCAGAGGAATCTACTGCTCATTTAACAATAACTACCTTGTTTGAATGGATACGTCTCATCCATTATGCTTTTGATTTATTTGTAAATATATTTATTGGCTCTTACGATGAATACAAATTCCAGCAATTAACTGCACAACAAGAAACCATTTATGAATTAAGTAGTCCGGTTATACCGATTACAAAGGGGATTGGTGTGTTGCCACTAATTGGCGATATTGATACAAAGAGAGCGCAATTAATTATGGAAAATACATTGAAAGAATGTAATGAAAAACGATTTAATCATTTATTCATTGATTTATCAGGTGTACCACTAATCGATACAATGGTTGCCCATCAAATATTTCAAGTTATTCATGCTTTGCGATTAATTGGCGTAAAAGGATATCTTTCTGGGTTAAGACCTGAAGTCGCACAAACAGCTATTCAATTAGGCGTTGATTTCAGTCATATTCCAATTTTTAATAATTTAGCCAGTGCGCTTGGGAAGTTCGGTCTAACGGTCAATGAAGTGAAATATGTGTAAATAGAGGTGTATGTAGATGGGAAAATATCTAGCTGCCCTATTTTTTCCGTGTTTATTAGTAATCCTATTTTCAAGAGCGACTTATTATCCAATTATCGGCTTAGTTTTAACCGTCGCCTTAATTGCTGCTTCCGTTTATAGAGGATATACTGATACATTTTTGCTCATTGTCGTCGATGCTTTTTCCATGACGGTTGGCTATATGATTAGTAGGAAATGGAAAGATCGGTTAGCAAATAAAGATGCTTGAGTTTAAGTTGAAAAAAAGAAAAAAGAATAGAGAAGGAGAATGACTAAACGAATTTACGTCGATAAAGATGATAGGTATTTTCGTTAGTCATTTTTTTATGGAATTTTGCTTTTTAATACAGATGAAAAGCGTGATAAAATAAATCGAATGTTTGTTCTCTTTTTTGTGGTTTGAAAAGGATGGTTTGTGGTAGAATGGTGATATGTTGATTACATAGCTTAAATGGATAGAGTGGAGACTGTTAAACGAATGTGGTTTTACATTTAAAGGACCATAAATAAATCTTTATCATAGAGTGTCAAAGAAATGTACGAACGGGAATAGAAAGTATACAGATCGGAGGATGGTTTAGTGAGTCATGATTTTGAGTTAGTTTCAAAGTATACTCCTCAAGGTGATCAGCCAGGAGCGATAGAAAAACTAGTATCAGGTATTCGAGCAGGTGACAAAATTCAGACGTTGCTAGGGGCAACTGGTACTGGTAAAACCTTTACAGTAAGCAATGTGATTAAAGAAGTAAAAAAGCCAACGTTAATCATTGCTCACAATAAAACATTAGCTGGTCAATTATATAGTGAGTTTAAGGAATTTTTTCCTAATAATGCAGTAGAGTATTTTGTTAGCTACTATGATTATTACCAACCAGAAGCATATGTCCCACAAACAGATACATTTATCGAAAAGGACGCAAGCATCAATGATGAAATCGATAAACTTCGTCATTCAGCAACATCCTCTTTATTTGAAAGAGATGACGTCATCATTATTGCCAGCGTTTCTTGTATTTATGGATTAGGTTCTCCAGAAGAGTATCGAGAAATGGTTGTATCGTTAAGATCGGGGATGGAATTAGAAAGAAATCAATTGCTGCGTAAATTAGTTGATATCCAATATGATCGAAATGATATTGATTTTAAACGGGGAACATTTCGTGTTCGCGGGGATGTAGTGGAAATTTTCCCGGCATCTCGTGACGAACATTGTATCAGAGTAGAGTTTTTTGGAGATGAAATTGACCGGATTCGCGAAGTAGATGCATTAACAGGAGAGATATTAGGGGAACGAAACCATATTGCTATTTTTCCTGCTTCTCACTTCGTAACAAGAGAAGAAAAAATGAAAATAGCGATTGAGAACATTGAAAAGGAATTAGAGGAACAATTAGAAAAATTAAGAGCAGATAATAAATTATTAGAAGCTCAACGGCTAGAACAACGCTCACGTTATGATTTAGAAATGATGAGAGAGATGGGATTCTGTTCTGGAATAGAAAACTATTCAAGACATTTAACATTAAGACCTCCTGGATCTACTCCTTATACTTTGTTGGATTATTTTCCAAAAGACTTTCTTCTTGTTATCGACGAATCTCATGTTACATTACCGCAGATTAGAGGAATGTATAATGGTGACCAAGCACGGAAAAATGTGTTGGTAGATCATGGTTTTCGCTTACCATCAGCCCTTGATAACCGTCCGTTGACCTTTGGAGAATTCGAGAAGCATATTAATCAAATGATTTGTGTATCTGCAACACCTGGCCCATATGAAATTGAGCATACTCCAGTTATGATTGAACAAATAATTCGTCCGACTGGATTACTTGATCCGACGATTGACGTTCGGCCGATTGAAGGACAAATTGATGATCTAATTGCTGAGATTCATGAAAGAATTAAACGAAATGAACGGGTATTGGTAACAACACTTACGAAAAAAATGTCAGAGGACTTAACTGATTATCTGAAAGATATAGGAATTAAAGTACAGTATTTGCATTCCGAAGTAAAAACGTTAGAACGGATTGAAATTATTCGGGAATTACGTCTTGGAAAATATGATGTACTAGTAGGAATTAACTTATTAAGGGAAGGACTGGACATTCCAGAGGTATCATTAGTCACAATTTTAGATGCTGATAAAGAAGGTTTCCTTCGTTCGGAGAGATCGTTAATTCAAACAATCGGGCGAGCAGCAAGAAATGCTAATGGTCATGTCGTCATGTATGCAGATAAGATGACTCATTCCATGGAAGTTGCCATAAGTGAAACGAAAAGACGTAGAGAAATTCAAGAGAAATATAATGAAGAACATGGAATAATTCCGCAAACGATTCAAAAAGGCATTAGAGATTCAATCCGTGCAACACAGGCAGCAGAAGAGCCAGAAGAATATGCGGCATCTACTAAACTTGATAAATTGACGAAAAAAGAAAAAGAGGCAATGATCGCACAAATGGAGTCAGAAATGAAAGAAGCAGCCAAAGCTTTGAATTTCGAAAGAGCAGCAGAGCTTCGCGATCTATTGCTTGAATTAAAGGCTGAGGGGTGAGAGAAGCAATGGCAAAAGATAAACTTATTGTAAAAGGTGCAAGAGCAAACAATTTAAAAAATATTGATATAACTATCCCAAGAGATCAATTAGTAGTCATAACCGGTTTATCTGGTTCTGGGAAATCTTCCCTCGCTTTTGATACCATATATGCGGAAGGACAACGAAGATATGTAGAATCTTTATCTGCTTATGCTCGTCAGTTTTTAGGGCAAATGGATAAGCCAGATGTTGATTCGATTGAAGGATTATCACCGGCTATTTCCATTGATCAGAAAACAACAAGTCGAAATCCACGTTCTACTGTTGGGACAGTAACGGAAATTTATGATTACTTAAGGTTATTATACGCAAGGGTTGGGAGACCAACTTGCCCAGAGCATGGAATTGAAATTTCCTCACAGACAATTGAGCAGATGGTTGACCGAATCCTAGAATATCCTGAAAGAACGAGACTTCAAGTTTTAGCACCTGTAGTATCAGGGCGCAAAGGGACTCATGGGAAAGTGCTTGAAGATGTGAAAAAGCAAGGATATGTTCGATTACGTATTGATGGAGAAATGCATGAAATTGGCGATGATATTTCTTTAGAGAAAAACAAGAAACATAATATTGAAGTAGTTATTGATCGTCTAGTTGTAAAAGAGGGAATTACAGCTCGTTTAGCAGATTCATTAGAATCAGCATTACAATTCGGAAATGGCAAAGTTATTATTGACGTTATTGGACAGGAGGAATTATTATTTAGCGAGCATCATGCTTGTCCAATTTGCGGTTTCTCGATTGGCGAATTAGAACCTAGACTTTTTTCCTTTAATAGCCCATTTGGAGCGTGTCCAGATTGTGATGGACTTGGAAATAAATTAGTTGTTGATGTGGACTTGATTATTCCTGATTGGAATTTAACTTTAAAAGAAAATGCAATAGCTCCATGGGAATCCATTAGTTCTCAATACTATCCACAGCTTCTTGAAAGTATATGTAATCATTATGGTATTGACATGAATATACCAGTTAAGGATATTCCTAAAAACCTAATGGACAAAATTCTTTATGGATCTGGAAAAGAATATATTCATTTCCGTTACGAAAATGATTTTGGTCAAGTGAGAGAAAATGATATTCAATTTGAGGGCGTTATTCGAAATGTCGAAAGAAGATACAAGGAGACAAGTTCTGACTATATTCGAGAACAAATGCAAAAATATATGGCAGAACAGCCTTGTCGTACATGTAAAGGATATCGTTTAAAAAAAGAAGCCTTAGCTGTATTAATTAATGGACAGCATATTGGGAAAATTACGGAAAAATCAGTTGTGGAATGCTATCAATTTATGGAGCAGGTTGATCTAACAGACAAGGAAAAACAAATTGCTATTTTGATTCTTAGAGAAATAAAAGAGCGAGTTGGATTTTTAATAAATGTTGGGCTGGATTACCTAACATTAAGTAGAGCTGCAGGTACCTTATCCGGTGGTGAAGCACAGAGGATTCGTTTGGCGACACAAATTGGCTCAAGACTCACTGGTGTGCTCTATATTCTAGATGAGCCTTCCATCGGTCTTCATCAAAGAGATAATGATAAATTAATTGATACATTAAGACAAATGCGCGACATAGGAAATACATTGATTGTTGTAGAGCATGATGAAGATACGATGATGGCTGCAGACTACTTAATTGATGTAGGACCTGGTGCTGGTGTCCATGGAGGAGAAATTATTTCAGTCGGAACTCCTGAGGAAGTAATGAATGATTCAGAATCGATAACAGGTCAATATTTATCAGGGAAAAAGTTCATTCCACTTCCGTTAGAAAGAAAGAAAAGTGATGGCAGATTTATTGAAATCACTGGTGCAAAAGAAAATAATTTAAAAAATGTAAGTGTAAAAATCCCACTAGGAATGTTTGTTTCTGTTACAGGTGTTTCTGGTTCAGGGAAAAGTACATTGATTAATGAAATTCTCCATAAAAGCTTAGCCCAAAAGCTTAATCGTGCAAAAGCGAAGCCGGGTGCGCATAAAGAAATTAAGGGGATCGAACAATTGGAAAAAGTCATTGATATTGATCAGTCACCAATTGGACGAACTCCAAGGTCGAATCCTGCCACTTATACTGGAGTGTTTGATGATATTAGAGATGTTTTTGCAACAACTAATGAAGCAAAAGTACGAGGGTATAAAAAAGGTCGTTTTAGTTTTAATGTCAAAGGCGGAAGATGTGAAGCTTGCCGTGGTGATGGAATTATAAAAATTGAAATGCATTTCCTACCAGATGTTTATGTTCCGTGTGAAGTCTGTCATGGAAAGCGATATAATCGCGAAACATTAGAAGTGAAGTATAAAGGAAAAAATATTTCTGACGTATTGGAAATGACAGTGGAAGATGGTGTAGCTTTCTTTGAAAACATACCGAAGATTCATCGTAAACTCCAAACAATTGTAGATGTTGGTTTAGGATATATTAAGCTAGGACAGCCAGCCACTACTTTATCAGGTGGAGAAGCTCAAAGGGTAAAATTAGCTTCAGAATTACATCGACGTTCTACTGGTAAGTCTTTTTACATTCTTGATGAGCCGACTACGGGCTTGCATGTTGATGATATTTCAAGATTGCTGACTGTCCTGCAACGATTGGTAGAGAATGGCGATACCGTCCTTGTCATTGAGCATAATCTTGATGTTATAAAGACGACAGATTATATTATCGATTTAGGACCAGAAGGTGGCGATAAAGGTGGTACAATCTTAGGATCCGGAACACCTGAAGACATTGCCAATTTAGAAGGCTCCTATACTGGTAAGTATTTAAAGCCAATTTTAGAAAGAGATCGGCAAAGAATGAAAAAAAGTATCGAAGAAGCAGAGAAGATTGCTACAACTTAATATTGAATAAAGAGATGGGGAGAGCAGATGAGTCGACTTATTAAAGTTGCTCACCTACCAGAGGGCCTCGTCTCTTTTTCATTTCTTATAGAGAAATTCTTCTGAAATAGAAAATAACTACATAAAATAAAAAGGATTCTTAGCAAAGAATATATTCGAAATGAAACTTTTAGAAGGGATGATTCGTATAAAAATACAGAAGCCGATAATATGAAGGTTACTGAATGTTTGAGGCAATTTGTATTAATAGTAAATGCAGCCAATAAATATCATTAAAAGTAGTTATTTTCAAAAAAATGTTGCTTTTCATTCTTTGTTCTAAATCGGGAGTGAAATGGAGCGATTAAGTTTTTGCGTTTAGCTGTTTTCTAAAAGGTTGTTGTTTTTTTCAATAGAAGAAAATAATCTTATTTTTGATTACATTCATTTTATAATGTGCAGTTTCGTATCTTATCTAATTTAGGTGGAGGTTTTAAAGGAATAAAATCGTTCATTTTTGAGGAGGATTTAAAGTGGCAGATGAGAAAAAGCGAATTTTAGAACTAGTGGAAAGTGGCAAATTGACCGTAGATGAAGCATTAAAGCTAATGGAAAAGGTTGATGAAGTAAATGAGAAGAAGTCACTCAATGAAGACGAAAAGAAAATATTAGAAGATTTTCAAGAAGAAACAAAGTTTCATGAAAAGAAGAAAGAAACAAATTCAAATTATGGATTTAATTTTCAATCTGCGAAAGATAAGCTCTTTGACTTTGTTGATACAACGATAAAAAAGGTGAAGGAAGTAGACCTAGATTTAAACTTTGGTCATTTTGAAGAAGTTTCTCATATTTTTCAATACAATAATATCACACCAAAAAAGTTAGATATTGATATTCCAAATGGAGAAGTGGAGCTTATTCCATGGGATCAAGAAGAAGTTAGTATTGAATGTAAAGCAAAGGTATATCGCGTAAATTCGTTAGAAGAAGCAAAAAATGTGTTTTTAAAGGAAGTAGATGTAATTGTAGATGATGAGAAATTACTAGTAAAAACGAATCATAAATGGATGAAGGTAAAAACGCAAGTTTATATCCCACAAACTTCGTATGAATCAGCCATCGTTCGTTTATTTAATGGACCCATTACTACATTTGATGTTAAAGCGGAAAAATTGTATGCTAAAACGGCTAATGGTAAAATAATGTTACAGGCTGGTGAAAATAAAAAAGTAGAAGCGGATGCGGCAAACGGCAGTATTAAAGTCGAAAAAGGCAATATAGAAAAACTTGACGCTGAAACGATAAATGGATCGATTACAGTTGAAGGTTATTTTAATAAAGTCGATTTACAATCCTTTAACGGCAGTATTTTATGCACAAACCATTCGGAAACATGTGAAGTGTTTGAACTTCAAGGAACAACAGGTAGTATCGAGGTAAGCTTACCAGAAACATTAGCGGTTAGTGGAGAGTTAAAAACGAATTTCGGTGGATTTAATGTAGAGTTAGAGGGGATACAAATAGTAGAAGAGAAAAATGAAGTTCTTCAAAAGACGTTACAATTTAAATCGATACAATCAAGTGAGCATCATACAAAAATTGATGCTAATACAAAAACAGGATCGATTAAAGTGAAGAAGATTGAAAAAAATAATTAATTATAATAGAGGAAACCGATAAGGTAATTAAACTCGGGATGGAAAAACATATGCGAATTTCTAATTCTGTTCGTTTAGATTGTTTTTTCCCTATAACCAGTATCGGTTTCTACTATGCTTAATGAGGAGTAATTGGAATGAGATGGATAGTAGGAATACTAATTAATGCTATTTTCTTTGTAGCATTGGCTGGTTTATTTCAAGATCAATTTTATTTATCAGGGATTGGTGCTGCGATTGGAGCAAGCGTTATTTTATCCTTGCTAAATATTATTGTTAAACCAATATTAATTTTATTGACATTACCTGTAACAATTCTTTCGCTAGGACTATTTTTATTTGTCATCAATGCTATTACATTGTCATTAACAGACAGATTGATGGGAGACAGTCTTGAAATTTCAAGTTTTGGTATGTGCTTGCTTTTTAGCATTTTACTTTCACTTTGCAATATAATTGTTCAAAATACAGTCCTTCGAGAAAAAGGGTAAGAGGCTGCCAGATATAGAAGTGGAAACTATTCCATTGCTTTATCTGGCAGTTTTTTTGTCTTTTTATCCTACTGTTAACGGATAGTAAGCTGCGGAAAATCGAAGAAGATATCCGTTAAGTACAACAAATCATTAGGAGGGGATGAGGAAAAAAACTATTGATGAAAGTTTTCTTTATTTTAGAATACCTTTTCCTAATAATTTGACTGAATTCTAGCATATATTTATCTTTTAATGCTAAAATAAGGTGAATATGGAATTATAAATAATGACTAAAATTAAACAGTTTTTTTCTGTTTATAAAAACTTAACAGCAAGGACCTTTAAAGGAGGAGCTTCATGGCGGCAAAAGTACTAATAAAAGATGTGATTGAAGAGTTTGATTTAGAAATTGTAAGTGGAGAAGAAGGTATTAATCGACCAATTACAGTTAGTGATATATCAAGACCAGGTTTAGAAATGGCTGGTTATTTTAACTATTATCCTGCAGAGCGTGTTCAGCTGTTAGGTAAGACTGAACTTTCCTTTGCAGAACGATTAAGTGAGGAAGAAAGAGCAAACCGCTTAACGAAATTATGTAGTGATACTACTCCAGGAATCATTATTACGCGAAATATGGAAGTACCACCGCAATTAATCGAAGCATCAGAGGAATTAGCAGTACCAGTATTACGTTCTAAGCATAAAACATCGCTTTTTTCCAGTCGACTTACTAATTTCTTGGAAAGAAAACTAGCGCCTACTACGGCTGTTCATGGTGTTCTTGTTGATATTTATGGTGTGGGCGTGTTAATCACTGGTAAAAGTGGTGTAGGTAAAAGTGAAACAGCTCTTGAGCTTGTTAAGCGTGGACACCGATTAGTGGCTGATGATTGTGTGGAAATAAGACAAGAAGATGAAAACTTAATTGTCGGCAGTTCACCAGAACTAATTGAACATTTATTGGAAATTCGTGGTTTAGGGATTATTAATGTAATGACTTTATTTGGAGCAGGGGCTGTGCGAACGCACAAAAAGATTTCATTAGTTATGTCGCTAGAACTATGGGAACAGAACAAGCAATATGACCGTTTAGGCTTAGATGAAGAAAAAATGAAAATAATTGATACAGAAGTAACGAAGCTTACAATTCCAGTTCGCCCAGGACGAAACTTAGCGGTCATTATTGAAGTAGCGGCAATGAATTTCCGCTTAAAACGCATGGGCGTGAATGCAGCAGAACAATTCACAAATAAACTAAATAATGTTATATCGGACGAAAGAAAGTAAATAGATGGTAGAAAAAGGGAACTAAAAGGTGAGATAAAAGTAAAATATTTATTATGCCTTTAAACATTCCTTGGGAATAGGAGGAAATCAGATGGAAGATATACGACCAATTGATCCAGTTGCATTTTCATTAGGACCAATTGATGTCCGCTGGTATGGACTTATAATCGGTTCAGGATTGATTCTTGCGCTAATTATTGCAATGCGCGAAGGGAATAGGAGAGGACTTGGAAAGGATGACTTTCCCGATTTAATGCTATGGGCTATTCCAATCTCGATAATATGTGCAAGAATTTATTATGTCATTTTTGAGTGGAGCTATTATAAAGACCACCTAGGAGATATCCCGAAAATTTGGAATGGTGGTATTGCCATTCATGGGGCTTTAATCGGAGCTGTCGTTACTACTTATATTTTTACAAAGAAAAAGGGCATATCTTTCTGGAAAATGGCAGATATAGCAGCACCAAGTATTATTCTTGGACAAGCAATTGGCCGCTGGGGAAACTTTATGAACCAAGAGGCCCATGGCGGGGAAGTAACACGATCGTTTTTAGAAGGATTGCATTTACCAACTTTTATCATTGATCAGATGTATATTAACGGAACATACTATCATCCTACTTTTTTATATGAATCATTATGGAATATTGTTGGATTCGTGATTTTACTAGCTTTACGAAAAGTAAATTTACGTAGAGGAGAAATATTCTTATCTTATGTTATTTGGTATTCGATTGGAAGATTCTTTATAGAAGGAATGAGAACAGACAGTTTAATGATTGGTGAATTACGAATGGCTCAATTAATTTCTTTAGCTTTAATTGTTCTTTCTGCTGTCACAATCGCTTATCGAAGAAAAGCAGGATTGGCACATGAACGTTATTTAGATACAAATGGTTAATAATAGAAAGGATGTTTCGGTTGACTGGAAAGATTAATACAGCATTATTTGATTTAGATGGGACGCTAATTAATACAAATGAATTAATTATTTCCTCTTACTTACATACATTAAATCATTATTACCCAGGAAAATATGAGCGAAAAGATGTCATTCCTTTCATGGGGCCTCCATTATTAGAAACATTTGAATCGATTGATAAATGGAGAGCGCCAGAAATGATGACGATGTATCGTAGTTATAATATTGAAAATCATGATAAAATTGTCACCATTTTTGATGGTGTATATGATGCAATCAAAGAACTGAAGCAAAGAGGCTTTAAGCTAGCGATTGTTTCAACGAAATTATCAGATGTAGTAGAAATGGGTCTTAAATTAACAAAATTAGATGAGTTTTTTGACGTAGTGGTTGCTTTGGATCATGTAACAAAGGCAAAGCCAGATCCAGAGCCAGTCCTTCTTGCACTTGAAAAATTAAAGGCATCCCCGTCAGAAGCGATTATGGTCGGAGATAATAAACATGATATATTGTCAGGAAAAAATGCGGGTACTTTAACAGCAGGTGTAGCTTGGACACTAAAGGGGAAGGAATTCTTACAGGAATACAACCCTGATTATATTTTTGAGAATATGAAAGATATCCTTTCTATTCCTGAAGTCCAATCATCATGAGAAAGACGACAAGATATCCGGTAAGTGGACCAAACTCGCTGTGGCATGTTTATAAAACGGTCCCTTTTTTAAAAGTAATCAAAAATTTTATCGTTATCCAGACAGCAAGATATATGCCTTTTTTAAAAGCTAAGAACTGGATGTACCGCAAGCTTTTGAAAATGAAGGTAGGAGACCAAACTTCTTTTGCTTTAATGGTAATGCTAGATATTATGTTTCCTGAAAAAATCAGGGTAGGCAAGAATAGTGTCATAGGGTACAATACAACCATTCTTGCTCATGAATATTTAATAGAGGAATACAGGATAGGTGAGATTGAAATTGGCGATGAAGTAATGATAGGTGCCAATTCAACGATTCTTCCTGGTGTGAAAATCGGTGACCGTGCGATTGTCTCTGCAGGTACACTAGTACATAAAGATGTTCCCGCTGGATATTTTGTTGGCGGAAATCCGATGCAAGTCATTTATACTGCAGAACAAATGGAAGAGCGCAGAAAAAGCGAGCCTTCCTATGTAATGGATGAATAAATAAAGTAAACCTATCTTCCGTTATTCCAAGATTTATTATCTTTGAGTAACGAATAGATAGGTCTTTTTAAAAATTTCAGAATTAATAAAAAATATATGTTAAGCAATTACTTTATCTCACTCATAAAGACTATCTCAAGCTGCGGAAAATCGAAGAAGCTAGGTGGGGAATAAACTGTCCGTAAAGGTTCGATAAGTGCAACTAACCATCAGTGGTGTTGAGGAAAAAACCCAACTGATGGAAGTTTACTTTATATAGTTGGGGTTTTATTAATTAGGCTGTTTTCTAGAGGATTATTATTTTTTCAATAGGAAAAATGAATTAGTAGGAAAAATGGAGCAACCGGAATACACGTAGGCTCCTGTGGATTAGCAAGACAGTCTGAAACCCCGGAGGCGAAGCTGAGGAGACTTAGCGCGAGCCCCACTGAAAGCGAAGTGTATTCTGGCTGCGGGGCATAGCCACAAACTTTACGAAAACAGCCATTAATTAAAATAATAATTTTTAGAAAGATCCAATAAATGAAACTTTTCTCTTGACCTATGATAAGGTGAAGAGTACACTAAAAACAACTCTTTAATTTGGTAGTATATTAGCGAACTAAAGCATTCTGAATTTTAAAACACGAGGTGTAATGATGAGTAGCTTATTTATGTTTGAAAAGCCATTAGGCATGAGAGATACATTACCAGCGATTTACGAAAGAAAATATAAAGTAAAACAAAAGATAGATGTAGAAATAAAAAAATGGGGCTATCAATTTATTGAAACTCCGACATTGGAATACTATGAAACAGTTGGGACAGCGTCTGCTATTTTAGATCAGCAGCTTTTTAAATTACTGGATCAACAAGGACATACACTTGTACTTCGCCCAGATATGACAGCCCCGATAGCGAGAGTAGCGGCATCTAAGCTTTTATCAGAAGAATTGCCATTGCGCCTTGCTTATAATGCGTCTGTTTTTCGCGCGCAGCAACGAGAAGGAGGGAGACCAGCTGAATTTGAGCAAATAGGCGTTGAGTATATTGGCGATAAAACAATTAGTGCAGATGGAGAAGGGATTTCTTTGCTTATTTCCTCTCTCCAACAAGCTGAAGTAGACAATTATCAAGTATCAGTTGGACATATAGGGTTCGTCCAGGCGTTTTTTCAACAAATCCTTGGAACGAAAGAAAGAGCAGATAGTTTAACGAAATATTTATATGAGAAAAACTATGTCGGATATCGCCAGCATGTCGAACAGCTTGCTTTATCAAGCATTGATAAACAGCGACTAAATGATTTCTTAAAGCTTAGGGGAAGTGAAGAAGTTATAAGTCTTGCTTATCAATTAATAGAAGGAAATCAGGGGGCAAAAGCAATTGATGACTTAAAGCAGCTTTGGGAAATTCTTGTTGATTATGAAGTAGCAGATAGAGTGACATTTGATTTATCCCTTGTTAGTCATATGAGTTACTATACTGGTATTGTCTATGAAGTTTATGCAGAAGGGGTAGGTTTTCCGATTGGGAGCGGCGGACGCTATGATTTATTATTAGAGAAATTCGGAAAAAGAACTGGAGCTACTGGGTTTGCTATTCGGGTTGATCGATTATTAGAGGCACTTGGGAATGGGAAAAAACCAGGAACTATTCAATGCATTTTATTCAGTAATGAGCGTAGAAAAGAAGCGTTCCAATTAGCGCAAGAAAAGAGGCAAGCTGGAATCCATGTCATTACGCAAGATATTAATGGAGTTAAAGATGTGGATGCTTGTACGAAGCAATACAGTGAAATCATCCTATTGGTCGGGAAAAAAGGAGTGGAGGTTGTCAAATGAATGAGATGTTAACTATCGCCATGCCGAAAGGAAGAATATTCGAAGAGGCAGCTGACTTATTAAGAGATGCAGGCTTTCGTTTACCAGCAGAATTTGATGACTCCCGTAAATTAATTATTGATGTCGAAGAAGAAAACTTCCGCTTTATCTTGGCCAAACCAATGGATGTTCCAACATATGTGGAGCACGGGGTTGCAGACTTAGGAATCGCTGGGAAAGATGTTATGTTAGAAGAAGAAAGAGATGTATATGAATTATTAGATTTACATATTAGTGCATGTTATTTAGCAGTAGCAGGTCTTCCTCATACAGAGCTGAATGAAATTGCGCCAAGAATTGCAACGAAATATCCAAATGTTGCAGCAGCTTATTTTCGTGAACAAGGATCTCAAGTAGAAATCATTAAACTTAATGGTTCAATCGAGCTTGCGCCAATCATTGGCTTAACAGATAGAATCGTAGATATAGTTTCGACGGGAAAAACCCTTGTAGAAAATGGTCTTGTTGAGTACGAAAGAATTGTAGATATCACCTCGAGATTAATTGTAAATCCGGCAAGCTATCGATTAAAGGATAAACGAATTAGTGAATTGGTAGAAAGAGTTCAGCAAGTAGTAAAGGCGAATTTAACAGTGAAATAACTAGAAAGGGGTTTCTAGATGAGGATTGTGACAGATATAGAGAATATTTGCTTAAAGCGTTCTGTTGATGCTGGATCAGAAGAACAGCGAAAAGCAGTTATGGAGATAATGGACCAAGTCAAAAGAAAAGGTGATCAAGCGCTTATAGAATATACAAAAAAATGGGATGGCGCCGAGCTGACAAGTCTCCTAGTAAGGGAAGAAGAGATAGCGGCTGCTTACGATCATGTTGAAACGGAAATGATTTCAATAATGAAGGAAGCGGCAGCCAACATTAAAGAATACCATCAAAAACAGCTGAAAACTTCGTGGAACTTTACCCAAGAAAACGGATCAGTCCTTGGTCAAAGGATTCTGCCTCTAGATTCAGTTGGTGTATATGTACCTGGTGGAACAGCAGCTTATCCTTCATCCGTGTTAATGAATGTGATTCCAGCTTTAGTTGCAGGAGTGAAACGAATTGTGATGGTATCACCACCAAATGAGAACGGCAATCTTCCTAGTGCAGTTTTAGTGGCAGCTGATATAGCGGGGGTAAAAGAAATTTATAAAGTAGGAGGAGCACAAGCTATAGCAGCATTAGCTTATGGGACAGAGTCGATTGAAAAGGTTGATAAGATTGTTGGTCCTGGAAATATTTTTGTTGCCCTTGCAAAGAGAGAAGTATTTGGAGATGTAGCGATAGATATGATTGCTGGTCCGAGTGAAATTGCCATCCTAGCAGATGCAACAGCAGTTGCTAAAGAAATCGCAGCAGATCTATTATCACAGGCTGAGCATGACGAAAGAGCTTCATCGGTTCTTGTCACAACATCTATTTCATTAGCAGAAGAGGTTATTAATGAAGTGGAGCAACAGTTAAATGATTTACCAAGAAAAGAAATAGCGAAAAAATCAATTGATCAATATGGGTTGATAGTAGTCGTTAAAACACTAGATGAAGCCACCACAGCAATTAATACAATTGCTCCAGAACATTTAGAAATAATAACAGAAAATCCATATGATATCCTCGAAAACATTCGCCATGCTGGCTCTATATTTATAGGGAGATATAGCTCAGAACCAGTTGGAGATTATTTTGCTGGAACAAACCATGTACTGCCTACAAATGGAACAGCAAGATTCTCCAATCCATTAAATGTGGACGATTTTCAAAAAAAATCTAGTATTACCCATTACAGTGAAGCAGCCTTTAAAGAAAATGCCTATAAAATAGCCAAATTTGCACGATTAGAAGGTTTAGAAGCCCATGCAAGAGCAATAGAAGCACGATATGAGGAGTAGTTGCTATTTACAAAAAATTGGTTAGATTGAGACTTGGAATCGATTAAAATACCTACATAAAGGGGGAAGAAAAATGGGAAGAACCGCAGCGGTTAGTAGAAAAACAGGAGAAACAAACATTCAGTTATCATTAAATATAGACGGAGAAGGGGTTTCTGAAATCGATACTGGTGTACCGTTTATGAACCACATGCTTGATTTATTTACAAAGCATGGGCAATTTAATTTAACAGTCCAAGCAAATGGAGATATCGAAGTAGATGATCACCATACAACAGAAGATATAGGGATATGCCTCGGAATGGCACTAAAAGATGCTCTAGGAGATAAAAGAGGTATAAAGCGTTATGGAAATAGTTTTGTACCAATGGATGAAACATTAGCACAAGTAGTGATCGATTTAAGTAATAGACCTCACTTAGAATTCCGTGCAGAGTTCCCGAGTGATAAGGTCGGAACATTTGATACAGAACTTGTGCACGAATTTCTTTGGAAATTAGCTTTAGAAGCTAGGATGAATCTTCACGTTATTTTACACTACGGGAAAAATACTCACCATATGATAGAAGCAATCTTTAAAGCATTGGCGCGTGCTTTAGATGAAGCAACGACCATCGACCCTAGAATTAAGGGGATTCCTTCCACGAAGGGAATGCTGTAAATGATCGGGATTATTGATTATGGAATGGGAAATTTGTTCAGTGTTAGCAAGGCATTAGAACGATTGAATGCGCCTTATTTTATTTCAGAGGACAAAGAAGAATTGCTCCAGGCAGATGCATTAATTCTTCCTGGTGTAGGAGCATTTAAAGATGCGATGGAAAAACTGAAGGAAACGGGCTTATCTGAAATGATTCATACATTTGTCGAGAACGGTAAACCTTTATTAGGAATTTGCCTCGGTATGCATTTACTGTTTGAATCAAGTGAAGAGAATGGCTTAAGCGAAGGTTTAAAGTTATTGCCTGGCAAAGTGATACGCTTTTCAGGTATCTCCAAAGATGGTACGGCATATAAGGTACCTCATATGGGGTGGAATAAGCTTCATTTTAAGAAAGACTCATTAGTAACACCTAACATGGATGATGATTTTGTTTATTTTGTGCACTCTTATTATGCAGATACAAAAGAGGAAGTCATTATTGCAAGCTGTTCGTATGACAAAGAAGTTCCAGCAGTAGTAGGACGAAACAATGTATATGGTATGCAGTTTCATCCAGAGAAGAGTAGTAAATTGGGTATGCATTTATTAAGTAACTTTGCGAATCTAATACAGAAAGGATGACCCACATGACCTTTACTTTATACCCTGCTATTGATATGAGGGGCGGAAAGTGTGTCCGTTTGCTTCAAGGAGATTATGAAAAGGAAACAATCTATGGTGATTCTCCTTTTGATATGGCCAAAAGTTTTGTAGAACAAGGAGCAAAATGGATACATATGGTTGACCTTGATGGGGCAAAAGATGGCAAAAGAGTAAATGATCAATTTGTCATTGAAGCAGCTAAAAAATTAGGTGTTCACGTGCAAATCGGCGGCGGCATTAGGCAAGAAGCAGACATTGTTCATTATTTAGAGAATGGTGTAACGCGAGTAATCATTGGAAGTATAGCCGTTTCACAACCAGACTTTGCGATGGAAATGATTCGTAAATATGGGGATGGAATTGCAATTGGAATTGATGCGAAAAATGGTTATGTAGCAACGCATGGATGGCTATCTACTTCTGAGGTGAAGGCTGTGGAGCTTGGGAAACGCTTTGCAGATGCCGGAGCAGAAACTTTTATTTTTACAGATATTGCTACAGATGGAATGCTAAGTGGACCAAATGTTGAGGCGATTGAAGAACTGGCGATCGTAACAAAAAAAGAAGTAATCGCTTCAGGTGGTGTAAGTAGTATGGAGGATTTGAACCGACTAAAGGAAATTTACGTTAAAGGTGTCGGTGGTGCGATTATCGGTAAAGCATTATATGAAAAAAAATTCACACTGCAAGAAGCATTGGAACAAGTGTATTAACAAAGAGAAAGAGACTTTATAGCGAGCTCATGGTGAGAGGGGGTTAAATAATGTTAACGAAGCGAATCATCCCATGTTTGGATGTAAAAGACGGCCGTGTTGTAAAAGGAATCCAATTTGTTCAATTAAGGGATGCGGGTGACCCAGTTGAATTAGCACGCTATTATGATGAACAAGGTGCAGATGAACTCGTGTTTCTTGATATTTCCGCTTCACATGAAGGAAGAAAAACAATGGTAGAAGTCGTAAAGGAAGTTGCTTCCCAGCTTGCTATTCCTTTTACTGTTGGGGGAGGCATTCATTCATTAGAGGATATGAAGAAAATTCTTCGGGCAGGTGCGGATAAGGTATCTTTAAACACAGCAGCCGTGTTAAATCCCTTGTTAATTGAAGAGGGAGCCAATTTTTTTGGTTCTCAATGTATTGTAGTAGCAATTGATGCTAAATACGATATAGAGCTCAGCACATGGCGTGTTTATACACATGGCGGTAGGAATCCTGTAGATAAAGATGTGATTACTTGGGCAAAAGAAGTAGTCGCTCTTGGAGCAGGGGAGATATTATTGACAAGTATGGATTCGGATGGAGAGAAAAGTGGCTTCAACCTAGCTTTGACAAAAGCGGTAAGTGAGGCGGTTTCTGTTCCCGTAATCGCTTCAGGAGGAGCTGGGAATGCCGAGCATTTTGAAGAAGCATTTAAAGAAGGAATGGCCGATGCTGCACTAGCTGCCTCTATTTTTCACTATAAAGAAACATCCGTGCATGAAGTAAAAGAATACTTGAAGGAAAAAGGAGTGCTTGTTAGATGAAAGTAGAGGAATTGAAATATGATGAAAAAGGATTAATTCCTGCTATTGTGCAAGATGCTGCTACGAAAGAAGTGCTAACACTTGCTTATATGAATAAGGAATCCTTAGAGAAATCTTTGCAAACAGGGGAGACATGGTTTTATAGCCGTTCTCGTCAAGAACTTTGGCATAAAGGGGCAACAAGTGGAAATACACAGCAAATTGTAGAAATTAAATATGATTGTGATCAAGATGCTTTAGTAGTATGTGTTAAGCCTAATGGACCAGCTTGTCATAATGGAACCAACAGCTGTTTCGTAGAGAGCGTCTATCAAAATAAGGAAGCAATCGAATCTAATGTTTCAGACTATCAAATTCTCGCAAATCTAGAGAAAATTATAGAAGAAAGAGATATTAACCGCCCTGAAGATACATATACAACGTATTTATTCGAGAAGGGAGTAGATAAAATATTAAAGAAAGTGGGAGAAGAAGCAGCAGAAGTAATTATTGCTGCAAAAAATCGAGATGTAGAAGAACTCAAATGGGAAGCTTCTGATCTGATTTACCATTTATTTGTCTTATTAAGAGAACAAAAATTGCCATTTTCCGATATTTTAAAGGTGTTGGAAGCACGTCATGAAGAAAAGCAAGGGAAGTAAGGGAGAATATTTATTTAATTTATATCTTGGTAAATTTATTATCTGAGGTCAGTGCTCGCTTTTCAGGAGCGAGCACCGAGCCGCTAGAAATACTTTAATCTCATCAAGAATCCTCAATAAGTGAAAGCAATAGTATTTTGCTTCCATACTCTTCCCTAATAACATCCCGTTTTTCTAACGATAGCTAAATATTCTGTTTAAAACCGTACACTTTTTTCCCAAAAGGGCATTGACTCTTCTCCGAATTGTATATAGTATGGTATACTTGTTTGGTTAACAGGAACAATTTATTTTAGCTTGCATTTAACTCTTGCTTTAAAAGGGAACATATATATTGGAGGATTTATGAATAAAAACTCAAATAGAGTACAACCGGTGGGTAAACTTATTACATTTAATCCTACAGGCGAATTTTATTTTAACAAAGGAATTAAGGCATATCATCAAAGAGATTATTATAAATCCCTTAAATATTTGCAAAGAGCACTGGCTTTAGAACCGGGAGAACCAATGATTGCATGTCAGCTTGCAGTCGTATATGCAGATATTGGAGAATATCAAAAATCTAATGAGCTTCTCCATGTTATTATCGAAGAATTAGATGAGGATATGGTTGAGTGTTATTATTTCCTAGCGAATAATTACGCCCATTTGGGATTTTTTAAAGATGCATATTATCATGCAAAACTATATTTAAGCTTGGATAAAGACGGAGAGTTTGTAGAGGACACAGAAGACCTTATGGAGGTTTTATCTCTGGAATCGGATGAGTTGGAGGAAGAGGAAGCCAACGAGGAAGAAGACCTAATTACGAGACAAGAGCAGGCAAGATCATTGCTTGAGTCTGGCAACTTTGCAAAAGCTGTGGAAGTATTAACGAAGGTCATTCAGGATTATCCAGAATATTGGTCTGCTTATAATAATTTAGCGTTAGCTCATTTCTACCTTGGTCAATCGGAAAAGGCTAGTGAGATTTTAGAGCATGTATTAAGCAACAATGTTGGAAACCTACATGCATTATGTAATAAACTTGTATTTGCATATTACCAAAATAATGAAGCTCACGTCAAAGAAATGGCAGCCATTTTAAAGAAAATCAATCCTATTTCAATAGATCATCAATTTAAACTTGGCACTACTTTTGCTTTAATTGGCGAATATGATACTGCTTATTTCTGGTTGAAGAAAATCTATAAACAGGGATTTCAAGGAGACGGTTCTTTTTATTATTGGTTATCCTATGCAGCTTATTACACAGGGAATAAGCAAACGGCAAAAAAAGCTTGGAAAAAAGTAATAGATGAGCATCCTGAGAAAGAAGGGCAAGAGCCTTGGAACAATTTAGAATATAAGATTAGTGGTTTTGAAGAGCATCTTAGTTCTATTTTGAAAAGGTTTGAAAGCAGTCACGTAGAGGAAAGACTGTTTGCTACTTTCTTAACTTCTGTATCTAGTCAAAAGGATAAAATTCTTTCTTCTTCTGCAATACAGCAAAAGAATGTTCTTACGCAAATAGAGAGAGAGTATTTAGCCTTTGTTAAGACTGGTAACGAGATTGAGGATCCATACTTATATGTTGCGCATCATACTGCTGAACAAATTTATACAAATTACCATCCGATTGGTACAGAAGAGACTAGTTTGTATTTATTATGGTTCTCAGCAATCATGGAAATGCAAAGTGCAGGAATGTTATTAAAAAATTGCATTGCTAGTGCAGCGGCTATTGACTATTTATGGAATCAGGCGAAGACGAAAAAGACACAGCAAGAAATTGCTGACCAATATGGGCTTTCTATAACCACTTTACAGAAATATATAAAGTCATTGAAATCCTTTATGCAACCCATCTATAGTTAAGATTCCATCATCTTTGCTGTCTTATGTATTAAAAATGATGACGTATATATAAGCAGTCTGAGTCGTATAGAGTCTAGACTGCTTTTTTTAATGTCAACTAATTAAATAGATGATAAAAAGAGTTATAATGAATCTAATGATACATCTATTTTACGATATAAATACAACCCATTTATTACTGCAAGGATGTTAATGATATGGAGGGTGATTAATTCCATATGGTTAAATATTAATATGGAAGAACCACAAATGATGATACCGAAAAGAAGCATTCCCAATGCAGACCAAATCGGTATTTCCCTTGCCTTTATTCCGCTTAATCCCCCATCTAGAGTGGACGATATCACTCCAATTAACAACATATTATCTCCTCCATTAAAAGTAACGTTAGGAATTAGGACATTTTTCTAAAAGATTGTTGTTTTTTCAATAGAATAAATTAAGAAACAGCCTAAACTAATTAAATATGATGGGGTAACCCCTATATCAATAAAAGGGAGAGTCGAAAATGAAAATTGGGGAGTTCGCAACGTTATTAAATACAACAAAAGAAACGGTACGGCAGTATGAAGAATTAAATTTATTGCAACCTCATAACAAAAAAGATTATGGCGATAAAGAAATTCTCGATTTTCAAGTGGTAAAAGAGCTACAGGAATATGGTTTTTCCTTAAAAGACATCCAGCTAATCTTTTCTTTAAAAGAAGCAGTAGACTGTGGGGATAAACAACTCATTGGTCAAGTTTATCAAATTTTTACAGGTCAATTAGAGAAACTTTTGCAAGAAGAAAAAGAAATACAAGAACGGAGATTGATTATAGAAAATGAGGCAAAGAAATTAAGGGATTTGCTATAGATAATCCTTTATCCCACTCTTACTGTCCATAAAGATCTGATTGGCTCAACTAACCATCAGTAGGGAAGGAAGGAAAACCCCCACTGATGGAAGTTTCACTTTATGATAACTTTTTCCACTTTGAGCAGATTTTTGGACGGATAGGGGATTAGTTTTATAGGATAGTAATAGATAATCATCCTTATAATAAGAAATGGACATTAATTCTTTTATATGAGCGTTAATTTAGTATAATAAATGCATTGGTTAGTTAATGGAAAGGGAGTTTTTGAAATGACGGAAGAAAAAATTTATGATGTTATCATTATTGGGGCTGGCCCAGCTGGAATGACAGCTGCTGTTTATACATCTCGTGCTAATCTTTCTACTTTAATGATTGAAAGAGGAATACCAGGTGGACAAATGGCGAATACAGAAGATGTAGAGAACTTTCCTGGATTTGAAAGTATTTTAGGTCCAGATTTATCTAATAAAATGTTTAATCATGCAAAAAAATTCGGTGCTGAATACGCATATGGCGATATTAAAGAAATAGTGGATGGAAAAGAATATAAAATAGTAAAAGCTGGTTCAAAAGAATTTAAAGCAAGATCCATTATTATTTCTACGGGTGCGGAATATAAAAAAGTCGGAGTCCCAGGTGAAAAAGAATTAGGTGGACGCGGCGTATCTTATTGTGCTGTTTGTGATGGTGCGTTCTTTAAAAACAAGCGTTTATTCGTAATTGGGGGTGGCGATTCAGCCGTAGAAGAAGGTGTATATTTAACTCGCTTTGCTTCCCAAGTTACCATTGTACATCGCCGTGACGAATTGAGAGCACAAAAAATTCTTCAAAAAAGAGCATTTGATAATGAAAAAGTAGACTTTATTTGGAACCATACCATTAAGTCAATCAATGAAAAAGATGGAAAAGTCGGTAGTGTGACACTTGTTTCTACAGTGGATCAAACAGAGCAGGAATTTGAAGCAGATGGCGTGTTTATCTACATTGGCATGGTTCCACTGTCTAAGCCGTTTGAAAGCTTAGGAATTACAAATGAAAATGGATATATTGAAACGAATGATCAAATGGAAACAAAGGTTCCTGGCATCTTTGCAGCTGGTGACATTCGTGAAAAAACACTCCGTCAAATTGTTACCGCAACAGGTGATGGAAGTATCGCTGCGCAAAGTGCTCAGCACTATGTAGAAGAGTTAGCAGAGTCATTAAAAGAAGCGTATTAAAAGTGTCATTCCGTTTTAATTGGAATGTAACAGTAGTGAAACATATTTGGGGTATCATATAAGTAGAAATTGACCCCCTTTTAAGATATATTTTTTGCATAGGCCCAACATGGAGCCTATGCCTTTTTTTGTGGATGTGACCAGATTTTTGTTTTGGCTGATAAGCATTATTTTTCGCGAATAACTGGTATGTTTTAGCGAATACTTTGTTTTTTTCAAGAATTTTAGAGGGAATTTCGCGAATATAGTGTTAAATGACGTAAATACTTTTATTTCATTCCAAAAAATCTTTTGTCGGGTAATAAATTCTTCCTCGATTTTCACCTGTATAAGGTAATTTCATCGAAACAAGAAGTCGATTAGCCGTATCTTTGGAAGAAATATGGACAAATTCACGAAATTCCTTACTAGTAATAGAAGGTTTGATTAAAAGGAAATAATCTTCCACTGCTTTTATATGGGCTTTTTTATCAAATGTGGAACAGGATGGACAAAACCAGTTACGCTTTTTTCTAATCATCGCAAATGCTTTGCAGTGAGGGCACTGAACACCTGTTATAATATCCTTTTTGCTTATATTGTATTTTTCCAATACATTAGTATTATCAGGACTATGATGCTTGCGGAGAAATTTGGAGATTTTACGAAGGCTCTTTTCATCTAGAACATTTCCTTTATATTTTCTTTGTAATTGATCCCATTTTTCAAGAAAACTATGGCTGTGGAGAACATGACTTTTTATCGAGGGATTTCCTTTTATGATAGTAGACGGTTTGGAAATAATAACGATGGGTTCAATAGGAGGAATAGTAAAGTGGCTTTTTCGTAAGAAAGATTCTAATTGCCGCTTTAATCTTTTTACTTGAGAGATTGGATCCAAGTAGCCTTCTTCTTGATTATTTCGAATTCGGGTAAATTGGTTTAAGGTTGTATCAAATAGTAATGTGCCTAAATAGTTTTTACAATCAATAATAATAAAAAAGAAATGTGTCAGTAAGAGATAGTCTATTTGAAAATAAGATTTCCCATCATATAAACGAAGATTATGAATAATAAAGCATTCTTTATCTGGGATAAAATCGAGATAATAGGTTAGTTCCTTTTCTCCTTTATAGCCGCGCAAATGAATAGAAACATCTTTTTGGATGGCCGAATATTTATCTCCGCGTTTTAAGAGTGCTTCTAATTTTCTTAACTTCAAACTTTTTTTAACAAGATTAACATACAAGAAAGCCCACATCCTTATTCTATAGATTATCTAAATTATTCTCTGTAATGAATAAAGAATCCTCCATAATTGGAAAAGGCAATTTATTGTGAGGGCATGACAATAATAGTATAATAAAAGGAATGGTTAAAAGCAGTGCCTACATATAGAGAAAATTGGGGTGAATAATTTGCAACGTGTGACAAATTGTTTGTTACTTAAAGATAATAAAGTCTTATTGCTACAGAAACCAAGACGTGGTTGGTGGGTAGCACCTGGCGGGAAAATGGAGCCTGGAGAATCTGTGAGAGATTCCTGTATTCGCGAATACAGAGAAGAAACAGGTATTTATTTAAGAAATCCTAACATCAAAGGTATATTTACCTTTATTATAAAAGATGGAGATAAGATTATTTCGGAGTGGATGATGTTCACCTTTTTCTCTACGAATGCAGATGGTGTCAATGTAGATGAATCAGCTGAAGGGAAAATTGTCTGGCACGATTTAGATGATGTGAAAAACTTGCCGATGGCTGAAGGCGATTATCATATTTTAGATTACATGATCCATGGTAATGGAATTATCTATGGAACATTTACTTATACACCAGATTTCGAATTAATTAGTTACCGATTAGATCCAAGCTAAAGATTTATTAGGGGGAATTAAAATGAGTGCAAGTGAACCACAAGTCGTAATCATCACAGGAATGTCAGGAGCGGGAAAAACAGTCGTTATCCAAAGCTTTGAAGACTTAGGATTTTTTTGTGTAGATAATTTACCGCCTACACTTTTACCTAAGTTTCTTGAACTTATGAAAGAGTCGGAGAATAAGATGAATAAGGTTGCTCTTGGGATGGATTTACGGGGCAGAGAATTTTTTGATGATTTATTCGCTGCACTAGATGATTTAGCAACTTCCTGGGTTGTACCGAAAATCCTTTTTCTAGATGCTGATGACAGCGCCCTAGTTAGAAGATATAAGGAGACTAGAAGAGTTCATCCCCTTGCACCGTCTGGACTTCCTTTAGAAGGAATTAAATTGGAACGAGAAATGTTAGAAGAGCTCAAAGGGAGAGCGCAAATTATTTATAATACATCTCAAAGCTCTCCAAGGGAACTTAGAGAAAAGATTTTAAAAGAATTCTCTGTTAATAAACAATCCATCTTTACTGTAAATGTGATGAGTTTTGGATTTAAGCATGGACTTCCTATTGATGCAGATTTAGTATTTGATGTGCGTTTTTTACCAAACCCTCATTACGTTGAGCATATGAGACCAAAAACTGGGTTAGATGTCGAGGTATCCAGTTATGTGTTGAAATGGACAGAGACAGGCCAATTTTTAGAAAAGGTAATTGATTTACTAACATTTATGCTGCCTCAATATAAGAGAGAAGGAAAATCACAGCTTGTTATTGCAATTGGCTGTACTGGGGGACAGCATCGGTCTGTTGCATTAGCTGAATATATCGGCCATCACTTTGAAAAAGAATATAATATTGCTATTGCTCACCGTGATATGGAGAGGAGAAAGGACCAACAGGCATGAGTGAAAAGGAACAGCCAAGAATAGTAATCATCGGAGGAGGAACTGGCCTTTCTGTGCTTCTACGTGGACTAAAAAAATATCCAGTAGACATTACGGCAATAGTAACAGTAGCCGATGATGGAGGAAGCTCTGGAAGACTAAGAGAGGATCTTGATATCCCTGCTCCTGGAGATGTTCGCAATGTGTTAGCGGCATTATCCGATGTAGAGCCCTTAGTGGAGGAAATGTTTCAGCATCGATTTACTAATAGTAAAGACTTAGATGGACATTCATTAGGTAATTTAATCTTAGCTGCCATGACTTCCATTACTGGTAATTTTACCTATGCGATTCAAGAAATGAGCAAAGTACTAAATGTTCGTGGTAAAGTATTACCTGCAACTAGTCATAGTGTTATTTTAAATGCATTAATGGAGGATGGAACGGTTGTGGTAGGAGAATCCAGTATTCCGAAGGTTGGGAAGAGAATAAACAAAGTTTTTCTAACCCCAGAGGACTCTGCACCACTTCCTGAAACCATTCATGCTATCGAGCAAGCAGATTTAATTGTAATTGGACCCGGAAGCTTATATACTAGTATCTTGCCAAATTTGGTAGTCCCAGAAATCAAAGAGGCAGTCCGAGAAGCGAAAGCAAAAAAAGTATATGTATGCAATATTATGACACAGGCAGGAGAAACATCCGATTATACGGCAAGTGATCATGTGAAGGCGTTATATGAGCATGTAGAAACACCGTTTATCGACACTATTATCGTGAACAAAACGAACATACCTGCAAATGTACAACAAAGATATGATGAAGAAAAAGCAAAGCCTGTGGTTTTTGATATAAATCGGCTTGAACGAATGGATCTAGATGTAATAGCAGGTGATATCATCAAGCTTGATCAAGGTGTTATTCGCCATAATACAGTAGAAGTGGCGAAGATTCTTTATTCCATTATTGATTGAAGAAAGAATGGCTTTTTAGACAAAGGATATTTACAGGAAATCAAGTTAATAACTGTCTAAAAGCAACGGATTTCATTTAAAGAAATATATTTAAGAAGAACACCTGCTTTTTTCTAGGTAGTGTCAAAACTTCTATGAAAAAGTAACCTGAAGTCTTTTTCTTCTTTCCTTTTTGAAGTGGAGAGGCTCGCAATCGCTCTTGACAAACACACCAATGGTTTGAATTCAGGTTATCAAGGGCGAAGGGGACAAAAGAAGGCATGCCAAATAAGCCCTTGATTTTTTCCATTTTAAACCATTGGCAAGTTCGGTTTGTCAAGAGTTCGCTCCGCCGATTGCTGGTTCAGGGCTCAGCTAAACAAAAGCTAGGTTGTTTGTTCTATAATCCAATCTTGAGCTAATCCAATTAGCTTAGTCCATCTTGCTGGCATATTGGGAAGCTGAAGTAACTCTGGATGAATCACAGGTACTTTTCCTTCTAAGGCTGAATGAGGCCGTAGAAAGTTAAAGTATGCGACAAACAAAGTGACGAAAGAAACAGATCCATGATCAGATCCAAACCCATGAGTCGAGCGATAATTTCCTTTAAACGTTCGATTGAGTCGTTCAATAATTTGCTTGAGTGGTCGGTATTCTGTTGATACTGGATCTTCGTTGGTTAATCCAATGACTTGCTTCACATCAAACGAAATATCATGTTGGGCAAAGAAATGTTGGGCTAATAGGTAAATCGGATTGCCATCTACAATAAACGTGAGGTTTTTAGGGATTTCCTTCATCTTTAGAAGAACCTCATCGATAGCCAGAATGGCTGACTGAGTATCTCGATTAGGAGAAACAGGATAAGACAGAATAATCTTTTTTACGGCATCAAAAAAGAAGAATAAATAATGCCAGCGACCTTTCACTCGAATGTAGGTCTCGTCTCCACAGAATTGATCAGAAAGCTCATAAGGATAATGGTCCACATAAGGTTTAAGCATCAGTGCTACGCTATTTTCGTAATTCAAAATGCTTTGGTGGGAGATGGATACACCATGTACATCCTTCATGAGTGCAGCTGTTTTACGGGCTGACAACCCATAGTTCACATGGTAGGTCAAAATCAGTCCCAATGTATGTGGCGACACATATAGTCTTGATAAATCTAACTTTGGTTTCTGAGGTGAACGCTTCGATAAGGGTTGGTAATCGATACGAAACTGACGGAAAATATAACGCATTTTAAATGCCTGTGGATCCTTTTTAAACTGTTTTTTCTCTTTTGAAGATAGTCCATTTTGTTTCTTTTGGTAATAAGAACAGTCGTTGTTTTTACACTTGAATACATCGAAATCTTTTCTCTCTTTGACCTTTTCAAGCGTTTTAGCACAGTGAGGACATTTTAAAATTGCCTCTTTTGAATAATGATTTTTTTGGTTAAACAAACATGTACACACCTTGCATTGATACTGTCCCTTGTCTCCGTTATTTGCATAAAGAAAATCAGATGGAGCACCACACTTTGGACATTTTATGCTGGAAGGAACAGTTGTTTTTGAATTTGAGTGTCTTCGAACAGGTTTAAGGGGTTTCCCATTTTTCTCCTGATACTCATTCAAAAGAAGTTTATAATCAAACTTTTGTAGGGTTTCGATGATTGGGAGGTCGTCTACCTGTAGTTTTCGATAAGGCTTATTTACAGGTTTTTCTACAGGTTTATCAAACATACTTTTCCCAATCAAAAGAGTGAATAATGTTCGAATAACCTGATCTTGGTAATTAATAAAAGTAAGTAAATAGGTTATAATTTGAGGGTACAACTTGTCACTTCCTATTCTAGGTTGTTGGGTGTGTGGTAACCTCAATTATCCTTAGAATTCAGGGGGTGGCAATTTTTTTGCTCAAAAAGCCCGCTATTATAGGATATAATAACCTATTTCTATATAAAGTTTTGACAATACGTTTTTCTATAAGGGGGGAAGGATATGTCTTTTGCTTCAGAAACAAAAAAAGAATTAACAACAATTGAAGCCAAAAATTGCTGTGGAAAAGCAGAATTATCAGCACTGATTCAAATGAACGGGACACTTTCCTTTTCCAACCAGAGGCTAGTTGTGAATATACAGACAGAGAATGCGGCTATTGCAAGAAGAATTTACACCCTAATAAAAAGGTATTTTGATATACCAGTTGAATTATTAGTTCGCAAAAAGATGCGCTTGAAAAAGAACAATGTTTATATAGTGCGTATTTCCAATCATGGTAAAGAAGTGCTGGAGGAGCTAAGTATTCTTAAAGAAGGTTTCGTGTTTACTCATGAAATCTCTCCAGAGTTAATTAAGAAAAAATGTTGTAAACGATCCTATTTAAGAGGGGCCTTTTTAGCTGGTGGCTCTGTAAACAATCCAGAAACATCTTCATACCATTTAGAAATTGCTTCTTTATACAAAGAACATATCAATGCACTTAGTGATTTAATGAATACATTTGGGTTAAAAAGTAAGACGTTAGAAAGAAAAAAAGGGTTTATTGCTTATTTAAAAGAAGCAGAAAAAATAACCGAATTTCTTAATATTATTGGTGCGCATGGAGCGCTTCTACGTTTCGAAGACATTCGAATTGTTAGAGATATGAGAAATTCAGTAAATCGATTAGTTAATTGCGAAACGGCCAATTTAAATAAAACAATTGGAGCAGCATTAAGGCAAGTCGAGAATATCCGTTATATTGATAAAACGGTTGGGTTACAAATTTTACCTGATAAACTTAGAGAAATTGCAGAACTTCGCGTAGCTTATCAAGATGTTACGTTAAAAGAATTAGGTGAAATGGTATCTTCTGGTAATATTAGCAAATCCGGTATAAATCATCGGTTAAGAAAAATTGATGAAATTGCAGATGCTCTTCGTCGTGGAGAAGCAGTAAAATAATTGGAATGGATAATATATCAAGACAAGGGTATATATTATCCATTTTTTATTGCTACCTAAACTTTATTATCAGAAAAATTCATCTAAACTGAATATTCTTCTCTCTGAATACAGCAAAAAACTCATTTTCCTTGTATAATAGATATATTACTATTTTGATGAAGGGGAGGATGTTCAATGGTGGAACAAGAAATTACTGTAGATTTAAAATCAGGTCTACAAGCGCGACCTGCAGCTTTATTTGTACAAGAGGCTAGCAATTATTTATCAGAAGTATTTATTGAAAAGGACGGAAGGAGAGTAAATGCAAAAAGTATAATGGGGATAATGGGATTAGCCATTAATTCTGGGGCAACAATAAAATTAATTGTTGATGGTAGTGATGAAGTGGAAGCGCTTCAGAATTTAAAAGGGTTGCTAAAGTGAATTTTTTATAAAATATAAAAAAGACTGTTCCAAAGAGGAGGATTTTAGAGGTAATATCCATCTATTCTGAGTGGTTCATTACCTATAAAAATCTAAGACCTTTGTTTGAAACAGTCTTTTTTTTTAAGGCTGTTTTCGTAAAGTTTGTTGCGATTACCCGCAGCCGGAATACACTTCGCTTTCCGTGGGGCTCGCGCTGAGCCTCCTCAGCTTCGCCTCCGGGGTCTCAGACTGTCTCGCTAATCCCACAGGAGTCTACGTGTATTCCGGCTGCTCCATTTTTTCAACTAATTGTTTTTTCGATTGAAAAACAACAATTCTTTAGAAAACAGTCTTTTTCTAATGATTAAGTGATGTTTTATTTATTTTTTTTGTCTTCAAGAGAATTGCGGCTGATAACATGGTCAACTAAACCATATTCTTTAGCAACTTCAGCAGTCATAAAGTTATCGCGTTCTGTATCTCTTGCAATCACATCAATTGGTTGACCTGTACGCTCAGATAAAATACCGTTTAATTTATCACGTAAGAATAAGATACGTTTCGCAGCAATCTCAATTTCAGTTGCTTGACCTTGTGCTCCACCAAGTGGTTGGTGAATCATTACTTCACTATTTGGTAAGGCATAACGCTTGCCTTTTGCACCAGCAGCAAGTAAGAATGCACCCATAGAAGCAGCCATACCAATACAGATTGTTTGAACATCTGGCTTAATATATTGCATAGTATCAAAAATGGCCATTCCAGCAGTAATGCTTCCACCTGGGCTGTTGATATAAATAGATACATCTTTTTCAGGATTTTCTGTTTCTAAAAATAAAAGCTGGGATACGATAGAGTTAGCTACATTATCATCGATAGCACTACCAAGCATGATAATACGGTCTTTTAATAAACGAGAGTAGATATCGTAAGCACGTTCTCCTCTATTTGTTTGCTCAATAACTGTAGGAATTAAATTCATTTAAAATCCTCCTTTTTAATAATCTGTTCGAAAAGCATAAGTATTTGTTTCTTCAGTAAGATGAAAAACATCCAAACTGTATGTATTCCTAATGATACACGGATGGTCAATTAAGGTCAAACATTAAAGCTTGAATAACCCAAAATATCATTCGACATCTTTTTTAGAGATGGGAGAGATATAAGGCTATTAATAATAACCATTCTTTTATTTCGTCTACAATCCTTTCTCCATGATACCCATTGCTCCTTTTTTTAAACATCGTCTATTGCATAAAAAGGGAACTTCGCTTATAATATGAAGGCGTAACTTTCATGTTACAGTACTTTATTTTTATTATGCCCTCGTGGTGCAACGGATAGCACGTAAGATTCCGGTTCTTAAAATGGGGGTTCGATTCCCTCCGAGGGCGCTAATAATGTTTAAAAAAGGTTTTTTGAGTTTTTCGTTTTCCAGGCGATCTCTTAAAAAACCTTTTTTTTGTTGTGTTAATTTCTATGATGTATTATAAAAAAGTTAAAAATCGATTATTCCATAGTTTCTCATGATGCTCAATAATTGTCTTTGCTCCTAGTAAATCATTATTTAGTGTAGTGGTTAGTCCTTTTTTCATATACAAAGAATATCCTAAGCCATGGGCCATTCTAATTGTTGTATCAACACAATATTCCGTTTGTGCTCCACAGATTTCAAGTGTATTTATTTTTAATTCCAATAATTTTGCATTTAAATCAGTATTGTAAAAGGAATTGGCGTGTGTTTTGTTAATGTAAATATCTGTATCCCTTGCGTCTAATTCAGAAAATAAATTCCATTGTTTGGTGTTGAGAATCAATTCTTGGTCATTATGTTGAATAAAAATAATGGGATAATTCAACTCTCTGAAAACTTGAATTCTTTCATTAACGCCCTTAATAACATTATCAAGATTATAGAGGGGGGTATTAGAAGGCTGTACGCCTACTTGTAAGTCAATAACGATTAAAGCTTTATTTTCCATCTCCTATTCTCCTATCCTATAATTTCTTTTCTTCGAAAGGTCTGTTCTGTAGATTTAATTTGAATGAGTGAAGAGATACTTCAAAAATAAGTATGACATAACAGGCACAGCATTGTTATCCCCTAATAAGTTCATCTTATTATTTTTGCTAATCTAGAAAAAAGATGAAGAGAAATGAAACTTATAGGTTGATGAATAAGATGAAGGATTTCAAAATTAATAGAAGAATATCATTTATATTTCTTCCTTATTATTCTGAAATAAAGTATCAGATTTATATAAAAATGTTTCATATACTTTAATTACTTCTATTTCTACTTCTACGGAGAAACCAATAAAACTATTTCAGAAAAAACGAGAAAAATTGATGGATAATAATTAATTTTTTCCAAATAGTAAGAAAAGAAAGAACGACACTTTTTCGTCAAATTTTACAAAAAATAGACACATATCAGTTGAATTCATACTATACTGGTGTTAGAATTGTTCTTGTAGCAGGGAAGTTATTTTTTTTGTAGTATCCGGGACGTAAAATGTCTATGCGGGACTTCTGACGACCACTGTAAGTGAAGGAGCGCAACAAGCATGGTTTCATTTATTGAGATTCAAAAAAGATTATTACCTGATTTACTTACAGTTATGCAAAAAAGGTACTATATTCTTCAATATATTAAGAATATGCAGCCTGTCGGAAGAAGAAGTCTGGCAGTGAGCCTAGGACTGACCGAAAGAGTCTTGAGAAGTGAAGTCGAGTTTTTAAAAGATCAGCAGCTTATACATATTTCAAACATCGGCATGACAGTCACTTCAATAGGGGAAGAAGTGTTGGAAAGTCTTTCTAGTGTAATGAGAGAAGTAACGGGTATTAACGAAATGGAGCAGCTATTGCAAAAAAAACTTGGCATTAGCCGGGTTATTATCGTGGCTGGAGACAGTGATCATTCTCCATGGGTAAAAAAAGAATTAGGACTTGCGACAGCAAATTGTATGAAATCTCTTCTAAAAGGAAATAATATCATCGCAGTTACTGGTGGGACTACTATGTCTTCCGTTGCTGAAGCGCTAACGCCTAGTATTGCTGATGGCGAATTATTATTTGTTCCTGCTCGTGGCGGAATAGGAGAAGATGTCAAAAATCAGGCGAATACAATTTGTTCGATGATGGCAGACCATACATCATCAAAACATCGAGTTTTATATGCTCCAGATGAGGTCAGTGAAGAGGTGTACAAAAGCATTTCTACAGATCCTCGTATAAGTGAAGTATTAAAACTTATTCGTTCAGCAAATCTTCTAGTTCATGGGATTGGCGAGGCGCTTACAATGGCAAATCGCAGAAATACTAGCAAACATGATCTAGAAAAAATTAAAAATGCAGAAGCTGTTGGTGAAGCATTTGGGTACTACTTTAATGAAGAGGGAGAGGTTGTCCATAAGGTTCAAACAATTGGCCTGCGACTGGAAGACTTATCTTCTGTACCTAGTATTATTGCTGTAGCTGGTGGAGCATCAAAATCAAAGGCTATACGGGCTTATTTTAAAGAAGCACCGCCTTCAACTATTTTAATAACAGATGAAGGAGCCGCTAAAAAGTTGATATAATGGGTAATCCCTTTATATATTTAATACTCTTAAAATTAGAGGAGGAAATTTACAATGACAGTAAAAGTAGGTATTAACGGTTTTGGACGTATCGGACGTTTAGCATTCAGAAAAATCATGGAAAACCCAGAATTAGAAGTGGTTGCAATCAATGATTTAACTGATACTAAAATGCTAGCACATCTTTTAAAATATGATTCATCTCAAGGAACTTTCCAAGGTGAGATTGAAGTTCACGAAGGTTACTTCTTAGTAAACGGTCAAAAAGTTGTTACAACTGCTGAAAGAAACCCAGCTGACCTTAAATGGGGAGAACTTGGTGTAGATACAGTTATCGAATCTACTGGTTTCTTCACAACTAAAGAAAAAGCAGAAGCTCACATTCAAGCAGGTGCTAAAAATGTAGTAATCTCTGCTCCAGCTACTGGCGAAATGAAAACAGTTGTTTATAATGTAAACCATGAAATTCTTGATGGAACTGAAACAGTTATCTCTGGTGCTTCTTGTACTACTAACTGTCTTGCTCCAATGGCACAAGTTCTTCAAAGCAAATACGGAATCGTATCTGGTTTAATGACTACAATTCATGCTTACACTGGCGACCAAAACACTTTAGATGCTCCACATCCAAAAGGTGACTTCCGTCGTGCTCGTGCAGCTGCTGAAAATATTATTCCAAACTCAACTGGTGCTGCTAAAGCAATCGGTTTAGTATTACCTGAACTTCAAGGTAAATTAGACGGTGCTGCTCAACGTGTTCCAGTAAAAACTGGTTCATTAACAGAGCTTGTTACTGTTCTTGATAAAAAAGTTACAGTTGAAGAAGTTAATGCTGCAATGAAAGAAGCTGCTAACGAATCTTTCGGTTACACAGAAGAAGAGCTTGTTTCTTCTGATATTATTGGAAGTAGCTATGGTTCATTATTTGATGCAACTCAAACAAAAGTTATCACTGTTGGTGATCAACAACTTGTTAAAACTGTTGCTTGGTATGACAACGAAATGTCTTACACTAACCAATTAGTAAGAACTGTTAAGCACTTTGCACAGCTTGCAACAAAATAATTTCCCTTTTCAAATGGAATTTTGTGCGAGTTAATAAGCACCCCCTTTAATCAAACAGCGGAAACAATTTTGTTTCCGCTCTTTTAAAAATATGCAGTGGAGGGTACCTATAATGAACAAGAAAACAATTCGTGATATCGATTTAAAAGGGAAAAAAGCTTTTGTACGTGTTGACTTTAACGTACCAATGAAAGATCAACAAATCACTGACGAAACAAGAATTCAAGCTGCACTTCCAACTATTAAAGAATTAGTTGAGAGTGGTGCAATTGTCATTCTTGCAAGTCACTTAGGACGTCCAAAAGGCGAAGTAGTAGAAGAGTTACGATTAACTCCTGTAGCAAAACGTCTTTCTGAACTACTAGGTAAAGAAGTTGCTAAAGCAGATGAATCTTATGGTGAAGCTGTTAAAGCACAAATTAGCAAGTTATCTGAAGGTGATGTAATCCTTCTTGAAAACGTACGTTTCAATGCTGGTGAAGAAAAAAATGATGCAGAATTAGCAAAACAATATGCAGAGCTTGCAGATGTATTTGTAAATGATGCATTTGGTGCTGCACACCGTGCGCATGCTTCTACAGAAGGAATTGCTCATCATATTCCAGCTGTATCTGGATTATTAATGCAAAAAGAACTAGATGTTCTTGGCAAAGCTTTATCAAATCCTGATCGCCCATTTACTGCTATTATTGGTGGGGCAAAAGTTAAGGATAAAATTGGTGTAATTGAAAACCTTCTTGATAAAGTGGATAACTTAATCATTGGCGGAGGCTTAGCTTATACTTTCGTTAAAGCACTTGGTCATGAAGTTGGTCAATCATTATTAGAAGAAGATAAAATTGAACTTGCTAAATCTTATATGGATAAAGCAAAAGAAAAAGGCGTTAAATTCTATATGCCTGTTGATGTAACAGTTGCAGATGATTTCTCAAACGATGCTAACATCAAAACCGTTTCTATCGAAGAAATTCCATCTGATTGGGAAGCATTAGATATCGGACCTAAAACACGTGAAATCTATGCAGATGTTATTAAAAGTTCTAAATTAGTAATTTGGAATGGGCCAATGGGTGTTTTCGAATTAGATGCATTCGCTACAGGTACAAAAGCAGTAGCTGAAGCACTTGCTGAATCTCAAGATACATATTCCGTAATCGGTGGTGGAGATTCTGCAGCAGCAGTTGAAAAATTTGATTTAGCGGATAAAATGAGTCACATTTCTACTGGTGGCGGTGCTTCATTAGAATTCATGGAAGGTAAAGAACTTCCAGGTGTAGTGGCATTAAACGACAAATAATATCTTTATAGATATGCATGAAAGGATGTATAACCATGCGCAAACCAATTATTGCAGGTAACTGGAAAATGAACAAAACGCTTCCTGAAGCGGTTGAGTTTGTTCAAGAAGTAAAAGCTTCTGTTCCATCAAGTGAAAAAGTGGATACAGTTGTTTGTGCTCCTGCGTTATTTTTAGGACAATTAGTAGAATTAACAGATGGCACAGATGTGAAAATCGGTGCACAAAATATGCATTTCGAAAAAAATGGTGCATTTACTGGTGAAATCAGCCCAGTAGCATTAGAAAATATCGGTGCAAAATATGTAGTACTTGGTCATTCAGAACGTCGTGAGTTCTTTAACGAAACAGATGAGTCTGTTAACAAGAAGACAATCGCTGCATTTGAAAATGGTTTAACTCCAATTGTTTGTTGTGGTGAAACACTAGAGCAAAGAGAGAACGGCGAAACAAATGACTTTGTTGCAACTCAAGTAACAAAAGCGCTTAACGGCTTAACTCCAGAACAAGCAAAAGCAACAGTTGTTGCATATGAGCCAATCTGGGCAATTGGAACTGGTAAATCTTCTACTTCTGCAGATGCAAACGAAGTATGTGCACATATCCGTAAAGTAGTAAGTGAGCAATTCTCTCCAGAAGTTGCTGAACATATCCGTATTCAATACGGCGGTAGCGTTAAGCCTGAGAACATTAAAGAATATATGGCACAGCCAGATATTGACGGAGCATTAGTAGGTGGGGCTAGCCTAGAGGCTCAAAGCTTTTTAGCTTTATTGGAGGCAGGTAAGAATGAGTAAATCTCCAGTAGCTTTAATCATTTTAGATGGTTTTGCTTTAAGAAGCGAACGCATGGGAAATGCAGTAGCACAAGCAAATAAGCCTAATTTCGATAAATATTGGAACGCTTATCCTCATGCTACTTTAGTAGCTAGCGGGGAAGCTGTTGGTCTTCCAGAAGGACAAATGGGTAACTCTGAAGTTGGACATTTGAATATCGGTGCCGGCCGGATCGTATATCAAAG
Organism: Niallia alba; assembly: GCF_012933555.1. Taxonomy (GTDB): domain Bacteria; phylum Bacillota; class Bacilli; order Bacillales; family Cytobacillaceae; genus Niallia; species Niallia alba. The sequence continues at coordinate 4,016,815 of NZ_JABBPK010000001.1, read as the reverse complement.
TTTGACTAGAGTAAATGTTTCTATCAGAGAAGGCGAATTTTACAAAAACGAAACTTTCGTTAATGCAATGAAGCATGTAAAAGAAAAAGGCAAAAATCTACACCTATTTGGATTATTATCTGATGGTGGAGTTCATAGCCATATTGAACATATGTATGCACTTCTTCGTCTAGCAAAAGAAGAAGGAATCGAAAATGTATATATTCATGGAATCTTAGATGGCCGAGACGTCGGTCAAAAGACTGCTGAAAAATACATTAAAGCTACACAAGAAAAAATCGCTGAATACGGTGTAGGTGAATTTGCTACGATTTCTGGACGCTACTATTCAATGGATAGAGATAAACGTTGGGATCGTGTAGAAAAATCATATCGTGCAATGGTATATGGAGAAGGACCAGTATATTCTGATCCATTACAAGTAGTAGAAGATAACTACAATAACGGAATCTTTGATGAGTTCGTACTTCCATCCGTAATCACAAAAGAAAACGGTGAGCCTGTTGCGACAATTAAAGATGAAGATGCTGTTATTTTCTATAACTTCCGTCCAGACCGTGCGATCCAAATTTCTAATACTTTCACAAATGAAGACTTCCGTTCATTCGATCGTGGAGAAAAACATCCAAAAAATCTTTACTTTGTATGTTTAACTCATTTTAGTGAAACAGTAAATGGGTATGTTGCATTCAAGCCAACAAACTTGGATAACACATTAGGTGAAGTCCTTTCACAAAATGGGTTGACTCAACTTCGTATCGCTGAAACAGAAAAGTATCCACATGTTACTTTCTTTATGAGCGGTGGACGTGAAGCAGAGTTCCCTGGTGAAAAACGTATCTTAATCAATTCACCAAAAGTGGCAACTTATGATTTACAACCTGAAATGAGTGCGTATGAAGTAACAGATGCACTATTGAAGGAAATTGAAGCAGATAATTTTGATGCAATCATTCTAAACTTCGCTAATCCTGATATGGTTGGGCACTCCGGAATGCTTGAGCCAACAATCAAAGCGATTGAAACAGTTGATGAATGTTTAGGAAAAATTATCACTTTAATTGAACAAAAAGGTGGTAAAGCAATTATCACAGCTGACCATGGTAATTCAGATGAAGTGGTAACACTTGATGGAACACCGATGACAGCACATACAACAAATCCAGTTCCTGTAATCGTAACAGATAAAAATGCTGAATTACGTACAGATGGTATTTTAGGAGATCTTGCTCCTACTATGTTAGATTTATTAGGACTTGATAAACCAGCAGAAATGACTGGAACATCTATTATTAAAAAATAAGTAATAAAATTAAAGGAGAGAATAAATATGCCTTATATTCAACAAGTTTATGCTCGTGAAGTATTAGATTCACGTGGTAACCCAACAGTAGAAGTAGAAGTATTAACTGAATCAGGATTCTTTGGTCGCGCACTAGTTCCATCTGGTGCTTCAACTGGTGAATACGAAGCAGTTGAATTACGTGATGGTGACAAATCTCGTTACCTTGGTAAAGGTGTTCTTAAAGCAGTAGAAAACGTAAACGAAGTAATTGCTGAAGCAATTATCGGTATGGACGTTACTGATCAAGTTGGAATCGACAGAACAATGATCGAGCTTGATGGAACAGAAAACAAAGGTAAATTAGGTGCTAACGCAATCCTAGGTGTATCTATGGCTGTTGCACATGCTGCTGCTGAAGTAGTAGGTCTTCCATTATACCGTTACCTTGGTGGATTCAATGCTAAACAATTACCAACTCCAATGATGAACATCATCAACGGTGGTTCACACGCTGATAACAACGTAGATTTCCAAGAATTCATGATCTTACCAGTAGGAGCTCCAACTTTCAAAGAAGCTCTACGTACTGGTGCTGAAGTATTCCACGCATTAAAAGCAGTTCTTTCTGCTAAAGGCTTAAACACTGCTGTTGGTGACGAAGGTGGATTCGCTCCAAACCTTGGTTCTAACCGTGAAGCATTAGAAGTAATCATTGAAGCAATCAAAAAAGCTGGATACGAGCCAGGTAAAGACGTATTCTTAGGTATGGACGTTGCTTCTTCTGAGTTCTATAACAAAGAAACTGGTAAATACGATCTTGCAGGAGAAGGCCGTACTGGTTTAACTTCTGAAGAATTAGTAAGCTTCTATGAAGAATTAGTTAGCGAATTCCCAATCATCTCTATTGAAGATGGTTTAGATGAAAACGACTGGGAAGGTCACAAATTATTAACAGACCGTATCGGTTCAAAAGTTCAATTAGTAGGTGACGATTTATTCGTTACAAACACTAAAAAATTAGCTGAAGGTATCGAAAAAGGAATTGCAAACTCAATCCTTATCAAAGTTAACCAAATTGGTACTTTAACTGAAACTTTCGAAGCTATCGAAATGGCTAAACGTGCTGGTTACACAGCAGTAGTTTCTCACCGTTCTGGTGAAACAGAAGATGCTACAATCGCTGACATCGCTGTTGCTACTAACGCTGGCCAAATCAAAACTGGTTCATTATCTCGTACAGACCGTATTGCTAAATACAACCAACTTCTTCGCATCGAAGACGAGCTTGGCGAGTTAGCAGTATACGATGGTCTTAAATCTTTCTACAACCTAAAAAAATAATTGAAGTTAAGGATTCCTTAACTTGATTGCACTCTAGCTTTAGGAGATTTCCTATAAGCTAGAGTGTTTTTTTATTAATAGTGAAGGAAGAGGGGAAAGAAGAGCATCATCATTCCTCTGTGACCGAGAGCAAGAGAAACAGCAGGAAAAGGTAACAGAGAACAAACTAGCAAAGATCATCCCTTAATCAAGAGAGTTCTCTCTATTACCTACCATCAAAAAATACATTCTACTAATTATTATGATAAAGACGCGACATACTATTGTGACAAAACATAAAATATGATACATTTAAACTAATGTAGGTTGGTTTTAATGGAGGTGTTTGAGATGATACACACAGTTTTGATTACTTTATTGATTATCGTTGCAATTGCATTAATCGTAGTAGTACTTCTTCAAAATGGTAAGAGTGCTGGACTATCTGGAGCAATTTCTGGTGGTGCAGAGCAGTTATTTGGTAAACAAAAAGCACGTGGTTTAGAATTAATCCTTCACAATGCAACAATCGTTTTAGCGATTCTATTCTTTGTTTTAACGATTGCAGTTAGTTATTTTGATCTATAATAACGAAATTCGGTATAGATAAAAAAACCTGGCCATGAAAGGTCAGGTTTTTTTTCGGAAAACAAGTTGGTTCATACATAAGTGCTGATTAAAAAGACGGAACGACTATTAATGAAGTAATCAAATTACTGGATTCTTCTATTTCTTTTTTACTACAATAGAAGGATAGTTCTTTTTCTAACAAACATAGTAATTTAATTATATATAAGGACGAAGGAGAAGATAATAAGACAAAGGAGCGTTTATCTAATGAAAATAGTAGAACAGAAACCATTAACCTTTAAAGGAGATAATAAACGTGCAGTGCTTTTATTGCACGGCTTTACGGGAAATACATCAGATGTACGCTTACTTGGCAGATATTTAAATACAAAGGGCTACACTTGCTATGTACCTTTATATAAAGGTCATGGGGTACCGCCAGAGGAATTAGTGGAATACGGTCCAAAGGATTGGTGGAAGGATGTAACGGAAGCCTACCAGCATTTAAAAGAGATGGGGTTTGAAGAAATTGCCGTCGGAGGTCTTTCTTTAGGAGGGGTATTTTCCCTTAAATTAGGTTACACTGTACCTGTAAAGGGTATCGTAACTATGTGTGCTCCAATGTACATTAAAAGTGAAGATGTTATGTATGAAGGCGTACTTGAATATGCTCGTAATTATAAGCAGCGAGAGAAGAAATCAGAAGAAGTTATTGAGCAGGAAATGGCTCAATTTAAGCCAATGAATACATTAAAGGAATTACAAAATTTAATCAAAGAAGTAAGAGAATCGGTTGATCTTATTTATTCACCAGTTTTTGTTATTCAGGCACGACATGATCAAATGATTGATACAAATAGTGCGAATATCATATATGAAGAAGTGGAATCGATTCAAAAAGATATTAAATGGTATGAAAACTCTGGACATGTTATTACACATGATAAAGAAAAAGAAAAAGTTTTTGAGGATTTCTATCAGTTTTTAGAAAAACTAGATTGGAATGAATAAGATGTAAAGGAGGTTTTTTGTTTGGAAGATATAATTAAGGAAAATGTCGAGAAGCTATTAACTTATATGAAAGATGAAGCATATAAACCACTAACCGTGCAAGAGCTAGAAGAAGCTTTCGGAATAGAGGATTCTTCTCACTTTAAAGATTTTGTCAAGGCACTTGTACAGATGGAAGAGAAGGGGCTAGTTGTTCGGACAAGAAGCAATCGCTATGGACTTCCAGAGAAGATGAACCTTATTCGGGGGAAATTAGCTGGTCATGCAAAAGGATTTGCTTTTGTTATTCCTGAAGAACAAGGCATGGATGACATTTTTATCCCGCCAAATGAAGTTAAAACTGCGTTAAATGGTGATATTGTATTAGCACGTGTCACTTCTGAAAGCTCTGGACAAAGAAGAGAAGGAACGATTGTACGAATTATTGAAAGAGGCGTACAGCAAATTGTTGGTACATATTCAGAGAGCAAGCATTTTGGCTTTGTAATACCAGATGATAAAAAAATCGCGACTGATATTTTTATCCCAAAAGGAAGTACAAAAGGTGCTATTGAAGGCCATAAAGTAGTGGTTAAATTAACTTCTTATCCAGAAGGCAGAAAAAATGCAGAAGGGGAAGTTGTTAAAATACTAGGACATAAAAATGATCCAGGTGTTGATATATTATCGGTAATACATAAGCATGGATTACCACTTGCTTTTCCTGATAATGTATTAGAGCAAGCAAACAGCGCGCCAGATACCATTGATGAAAAAGAAATTGCTAATAGACGTGATTTACGCAATGAAACGATTGTTACCATTGATGGTGCAGATGCTAAAGATTTGGATGATGCTGTTACCGTTACTCTTTTAGAAAATGGTAATTATAAACTAGGGGTTCATATCGCTGATGTTTCCTACTATGTAACAGAAAATTCCCCTATTGATGTAGAAGCAGAGGAAAGAGGTACGAGTGTTTATTTAGTAGATCGTGTAATTCCCATGATTCCTCATCGTTTATCTAATGGGATTTGCTCTTTAAATCCAAAAGTGGATCGTTTAACGCTGTCTTGTGAAATGGAAATTGCGCCAGATGGTGAAGTTGTGAATCACGAAATTTTTCAAAGTGTTATTAAAACAACAGAACGCATGACTTATGCAGATGTAAATTCGATTTTACATGATAAGGATGAAGCATTGAGAGAGAAGTATGAACCCCTTGTACCAATGTTTGAGCGCATGGAAGGGCTAGCAGCAATCCTTCGTAAAAAACGTATGACTCGTGGTGCAATTGATTTTGACTTTAAGGAATCAAAAGTAATTGTCGATGAAGATGGGAAGCCTCAGGATGTTATTTTAAGAGAACGTTCTGTTGCTGAAAAATTAATTGAAGAGTTTATGCTTGTAGCTAATGAAACAGTTGCTGAACATTTCCACTGGATGCAGGTTCCTTTTATTTACCGTATTCACGAAGATCCAAAAGAAGAAAAGCTAAGAAGATTTTTCGAGTTTATTACAAACTTTGGTTATATCGTGAAAGGTACAGCGAATTCTGTTCATCCAAGAGCGTTACAAGAAATAATTGAAGCAGTACAGGGAACACCTGAAGAGATGGTTATTTCAACTGTCATGCTGCGTTCCATGCAACAGGCGAAATACTATCCTGAAAGTCTAGGCCACTTTGGTTTATCAACCGAATTTTATACGCACTTTACTTCACCTATCAGACGGTACCCAGATTTAATCGTACATCGTCTAATACGTACGTATTTAATTGAGGGAGATGTTAGTTCGGCGATACAAGAAAAATGGAATAGCCGCTTAACCGAAATTGCAGAGCACTCTTCTAATATGGAAAGAAGATCAGTAGAAGCAGAGCGTGAAACAGATGAATTGAAGAAATCAGAGTACATGCTTGATAAAATTGGCGAAGAATACGATGGTATTATTAGCTCTGTTACGAATTTTGGAATGTTCGTAGAACTTACCAATACGATTGAAGGACTAGTCCATGTAAGCTATATGACAGATGACTACTATCGTTATGATGAACGTCATTTTGCCATGATTGGTGAGAGAACAGGGAAGGTCTTCCGCATAGGAGACGAAATTACTGTTCGAGTCGTAAATGTAAATAAAGATGAACGTGCCATCGACTTTGAAATTGTCGGCATGAAAGGAACACGCCGCAGAGATCCGAAGAAAGATGGCAAGGTATTCTCCACGGGCAGTGTCTCTCGTGCACCACGTAAAGGTAAATCAGACAAAGATGCTGATCGAAAAGGTAAATCAGGAGAATCCAGACGAAAAGGAAAGAATGATAGAAAACACTTTGAGAATGCACCAAAAGCAAAGAGAAAGAAAAAGAAACGTTAATAAAATAGATACATGATTGTATGGGGATTCTTTAGAATAAGGAAACCCCATGCAGGGGATGTTTGAACATTAGCGGTTCTTTTGTTAAAATTATTGGCAGAGTAGGGGGAAGAGATATGCCAAAAGGTGAAGGGAAATTAGTTGCTCAAAATAAAAAAGCAAATCATGATTATTTTATTGAAGAGACTTATGAGGCAGGGATTGTTCTACAAGGAACAGAAATTAAAGCAATTCGTGCTGGAAGAGTAAACTTAAAAGAATCGTATGCGCGTATTATTAATGGAGAAGTCTTCTTGCTTGGTATGCATATTAGTCCATATGAACAAGGAAATCGCTATAATCATGATCCATTAAGAACAAGAAAGCTTTTATTACATCGCAAACAAATTAATAAGTTAATCGGGGATACAAAAGAAGCGGGCTATGCTTTAGTTCCACTGAAACTGTATTTTAAAAATGGCTATGCAAAGGTTTTGATTGGTCTAGGTAAGGGTAAAAAGAACTATGACAAGCGTGAAACTTTAAAACGTAAAGAAGCAAATCGCAGTATTGAACGTGCTTTACGTGAAAGGCAAAAAATGTAATCCAAAACTTTACAATTGAAATACGCTCCAGTTATGTTATAATAATTTATGTCGATAAGACAACATAACTTTAAGCTCCTATTTCAGAGCTTCCGAAACGTTAAGCTTAAATGCTAAGAATCTTGTAATGTAACAATTACTTGATTTTATCCTTATAATGGGGACGCTACGGATTCGACAGGGATAGTTCGAGCTTAGGTTGCGAGTCGAGGGGATCGGCCTCGTTAAAACGTCAAAGCCTATAACTGGCAAACAACAAAACAACTTCGCTTTAGCTGCTTAATAGCGCTTAGCGGTTCCTCCCTCCATCGCCCATGTGGTAGGGTCAGGGACTCACTTTAAGTGGGCTACGCCGGATTCCACCGTCTGAGGAAGAAGGAAGAGAACAACCAGACTAGCTTATCGGACGCCTGTCAACAGGCAGAAGAATAAGCGAAATACGAATATGTTGACTACACTCGTAGAAGCTTAAGTGCCGATGTTTCTGGACGTGGGTTCGATTAATATTAGTCGCCTTGTGTGGTAACATGCAAGTGAAAATTTGGCTTTATCGGTGAAACCTAAGTCACATAGATTGTGATAAGGCAATGCCGAGCGGTATGTGAAGTAATTCAACAGCCGTGTATCGACTTATAGGCTGCCAAGGAACTTGGTAGTACTAGGATACGAAATGCTACTTTTAAGTAAATTTATATTTCGTATAAGACGCCAAAGGACCTAACTAAATATTACAGGTTCAAGATATAGTCAGTGCCATGACGAAAGCATGGAATTGCACGTCCCACCGTCTCCACCAAATACATATTTGGTGGTTTTTATTTTGTGTTTTTTGAACCAAAAGTTTGCCACTTTGGCAAGGTTAGGATTCAAAAAACTTTAGGCAAATAATTGCTTCAAAAAGCGAAGTTTTTTCTAGGAACTGTAGATTATACTATAGTTCACAGTTTGTAAACAAAAGGGAATCAGAATGTTTTCATTCTGATTCCCTTTTGTTATTCTAGTTTTTTCGTTACTTTATTGTATTTAGCATATTTCTGGACTGTACCAAGTCCAGTTTGCCATTTTCTTTAGGTTCATGGTGTATCGCCAGCATAGACAATTTTTTAAGTCCCCTTAAAGTTGTCCATCGCATGCCTTGCTCTTCTTTTGCAGCTGGGAAAACACGTTTAATTGTTTCTTTCGCTTGGCGTAAATCTCTTTATATCTTGTCTATGACGAAGATGATCTGCTTCCTCCACATACTTTTCCCATACATGTCTTTGTATGAGTTTTTGGTGGTTTTGACTTTATGCACATTGAGATAAGAAAGGACATATTTCTTGTGTTATGTGGATATTAAAGGAAATATCTCGTTGAAAAGGTGTCTTATATCTCTATTCAACAGTTTATATTAAGTAAACGTTTTCTTTTATAAAAAAAAATAAAAAATGAAGATAAATAATCCACTATTTCTAAAAATGTTAACGGTTTCAAAAAGATTAGTTATATAAGAAAATGGTTTTGTAACAGATAGAATAGATAAAAGGGGGAAAAGAAAGAAGTTATTTATCGCTACGCAGCAAGTTTACGTAAACGTTTACCTCGTGATGAATGACCATTTTTTCTGATTTTTTACTGTTACAAAAGAATCATTAAACTCATTATTGTGGAGGGTCACTATGAAAAAAAGATTGTGTTTATTCTTATCATTATTAATTGTATTTTCACTTCTATTATCTGCATGCTCTAATGATACAAAAACAGATGAATCTGAAAAAGAGAAAAATGATTACGCTGGTATTGTTGGAATTGATGAAGATGAAAACGGAGTTCCAGATTGGCAAGAAAAAGAAATTGAATTAGTTTATGCAAATAATTTTTATGGGGAAAATGATGAAACAAATCCAATGGTTCTTAATATCAAAAAGTTCATGGAAAAATATCCTAACATAACGGTAACAAGAGATCGTCAATTTACAGGAGAGATGGATGATTTCGAAAAAATGGAAGTATTAACAGCTAGAGCATCTGAAGGTACACTTCCAGATGTATTCTATTCCCCGTTAGCTGCAGAAGCCTATGATAGAGAGTTAACATTAGATTTAACTCCTTATATTGAAAGTGATGAAGAGGCAGATTCTATTTCCGATAATGCCAGAAGCTTTATGATGAGTTATGACGGAGAGGAAATATACGGTGTTCCTTGGATGTCTGTTTCTCAATTTCCAGCAATCAATTTAAAGCTATTAAAAGAGAATAATATTTCGATTCCTTCTTATGATTGGACTTATGAGGAGTATGAAAATCTTCGTAGTGAAGTGGCTCAATTAACACCATCTAAACCAATTTTTCCAGGTATTATTGACTTTTCAGAGCTTGGACCACACTATTTCGATAGCATTCCAAATGGGTGGAAAGGATATAATAGCGAAACAGAAAGATGGGATTTTTCTGGTAGTCCGAAATTTGGAGAATGGTTTGAGTTAGTTGCTAAAGAAGGCAAGCAAGGATTGCATTTCTATGATTTAACAGAAGAAGAACGTGTAAGTAAAGTTGGAAACTTAGGTTGGCCATGGGGAGACGGTTTAGAAGCGATTGGAAATGTATGGATGTATGCATTGAGTTCAGATGTTAATGAGCTAGTGAAAAATCGTGAAATGGATATAGATATTTATCCAATGCCACAAGCTCCTGAAGGTGGAAGCACAAGTTTACATGGGTATTATGATACATTAAGCATTTCTAGTTCTTTATCAGATGACCTAGTGAAAGCAGAAGCAGCTTTTCAATTAGTAAAATGGTTATCATTTGGGGAAGAAGGACTTCTGTCTAAATGGAGTTTAATTGACGAATATTCTGGTTTAGAAGAAGATGCTCCGTTACGTGCAGAAGATAGTTTAATGGACTTTATCCAAGGATGGCCAGTTACAACTGATAAGGATGTTTTAGCACAACACCCATTTGTTAAAGGATTCGCTGCAGATAGCCCGTTAGCAATATTCAATTTTGAAGCATTTAAAAGCGAAGAATTTCAACAACAGCTAAGTAATCCAATTCCATTCCCAAGAAATATGCCTGCTGTTGCAAACGCATTCAATAATTTAGATACTTGGACTTTAAAAAATAAAATTAAAGATGAGGGAGTTAGATTTGGCGATATTGCAGCTGAATGGGATGAAACAATGAATGCTTATTTAGATGACTACTTACGCCAATATAATAAATAACAATAGAGTAAAAAGAGAATGTCTGATAAAAACAGTAGCGACAATCTTTTATAAAAATGATCGAGTTGACTACGGATGAAAACGTTTTTAAAAGATGTTCTCTTTTAAAGGAAAATTTGATTGTTAGGTTGGGATCAAATGACATTAAAAAAGAAAATAATACTATTGATCTGCACGCTCCTAATCATAGCTATTTCAGTCGTTATGATAATAGGAAAAGGGAATTTAAAAAAAAGCACGGATGATGAATTAACAAAAATAGAACAAGAAAAAAGCATGGAAGCTATAGAAGCTTATATTAGTGGATTTAAGAGTGAAAGCAATTATTATACGGTGGAGAAGCAATGGCAAACGAAGAAAATTGCCACTCCCAGCAAGAAGTATGAATTAACACCAGAGGAAATGCAAGGTGGAAAACGATTTGATCCATCCCAAAGTGAAGGATATGGAAAAGATGTTATTCGTTTAGAGCCAAAGGATGAACTAACTTTTGATGTTGAAATAGATCAAGAAGGTTTATATGAGTTTTGGTTGGATTATTATATTTTACCAGAAACAAATCTATTAGCAGAAGTATCTATGAAGATTAATGATGAAGTACTATTTAATGAAATGAATAGTTTCAATCTTTCACTAGATTGGCAAACAGAGACACTTGATAAAGGGAGCAAATATGATCGATATGGGGATGAGCTAAGTCCTAAATCGAATATGGTTTTAGAATGGAAGAAAGAAGGGGTACTAGACCCTAATCATTTTGCATATGAACCACTTAAATTTAAATTAAATAAAGGAAAAAATACGATTAAGCTATCTGTAACAGAAGGGTATCTTTTAGTAGGAAATATAGAGATTGCAAATACTACATCTGATACGCCAACTTATGCTGAATATTATTCGGAAAATAAACAGGATAAAACAGATACTAATAAGTTGATTACGATTGAAGCAGAAAATATTTCGAAAAAGAACAAACAAAGCATCCGTCCAAAGTATGTGAGAGATCCACAAATAACGCCATATGATTATAAAAATAGAATATTGAACGTGTTAGATGGTTATTCATTTGGAGATTCTGGAGACCGTGTTCAATATAATTTTGAAGTTGAAGAAAGTGGATATTACAATATTACCTTAAAATACGCTCAAGATACAAATAATGGAATGCCGACCTTTAGAAGAATTGAATTCGATGGAAAAGTACCATTTAAAGAACTAGAACTATATATGTTTTCCTATTCTAGTAGCTGGAAAAATGAATTATTAAAAGATAATGAAGGAACACCTTTCTCCGTTTATTTAGAAAAGGGAGCTCATACGCTGACACTTTCCATTAATCATTCCAATGTAAAAGACATTTATCATGAATTATTGACTACCTTAGAAGCAATTGATTCTGTTTCTAAAGATGTGAAGAAATTAACAGGTGGAATTGTAGATAAAAAAAGAGAGTGGAGAATTGAACGATATATTCCAGAAATTAAAGAGTATTTAATTGGTATATCAGAAAGAATCGAAACTCAAAAGAAAGCACTTCAGGAACGTTATGGAATGGATGATCTTCCAATTATAAGTGAGCTAGAAATTGCTCAGAAAGTGATAAAAGAATTTATTAAGAATCCAGAAGACCTTCCGCATTATATGAATAAATTTATCGAAGATGAAACCTCCGCTTATTCTAGAATAAAAATGATCTTACCAATGCTAGTGTATAATCCAATGCATTTAGATAAGATCTATGTTCATACAGAAGGAGAAAAGATTCCAAAAGCAAATGCAAGGTTATTTACAAGCATCGTAGAGAGTACGAAAGCATTTACTTATTCCTTTTTTAATCCTAGATATAATCAAGAGGATGTAGTTGATGATGAAACCATTGAAGTATGGGTAAATCAATCGAGATTATACGTAGAACTTATGCAGCGAATGATAGATGAGGAATTCACACCAAATACAGGAATTAAAGTGAATCTATCTTTATTACCAGATGAAAATAAAATTATTCTTTCAAATTCCGCAAATAGTACGCCAGATATTGCATTAGGGGTAAGTCATGCGAGACCGTTTGAGCTTGCGTTACGTGGAATTATTGAGGATTTAAGTAAGTATGATGGATTTTACGAGTTAACAGAACAATTTAATCCAAATACGTTTGTCCCTTTTATTTATGATGAAGGGGTATATGCAATTCCGGAAACGCAAGATGTAAAACTGTTATTCTATCGAAAAGATATTTTATCGTTTCTAGGTGAAACACCACCACAAACGTGGGAGGATGTTGTTGGATTAGTGCCGATGCTTCAAAGGTATAATATGAATTTTTATACCCCACTTGGATCCAATAATTCATTCAAAGGATTTGATACAACTACGCCATTTATTTATCAGTTCGGCGGTAGATTATTTAATGAATTTGGAAATCAATCTGTGATCAATAAGGATGGGGCTTATGAAGCTTTTGATTTTATGACTAGTTTATTTACTGTCTACAATATTCCTATCACTACTTCTGAATTTTTCCAAAACTTTAGAAATGGAAAATCACCAGTTGGAATTGGAGACGCCAATACGTATATCCAATTAAAGTATGCTGCACCTGAATTGGCTGGACAATGGGGTGTTATGCCTATACCTGGTGTCGAAGATTCAAAAGGTGTTATCGAGCGATGGGATCCAACTTATGGAAGTACAGGGATCATTTTCAGCGATAGTAAAAAGAAAGAAGAGTCATGGGAATTATTAAAATGGTGGGCGAATGCTGATACGCAAAGTAACTTCTCTTATAATATTCAGTCCATATTAGGAAATCAATTTTTATATTTAACAGCAAATATCGATGGATTTAAGAAAAGTGCTTGGCCATCTGATTCCAAAGGCGAAATATTAGAGCAGTGGAATTGGATTCAAACAACTGGAAAGGTTCCAGGTGATTACATGGTAGAGCGTGAGATTAGTAATGCTTGGAATAAAGTAGTGTTTGATAAGGAAAATCCTCGAATCGCTATTGATCAGGCAGTGAAAATAATTGATAGGGAATTGGAACGTAAATTAACAGAGTTTGGTTATATGGAAAATGGAAAATTAATCAAACCGTATAAGGTTCCAACCATTGAAAATGTAGAAGAGTGGGTGAGAAGGAATGAAAAAGTACAGCAAGAATAAGCTGCCAAACGATGTTAGCGATACAGGAAAAAAGCGTAAAAGGATACATGGCATTTTTAGAAAAATAAAGGACTCTTCCTACTTTTTTATTTTTCCTTATGTCACTTTATTTACACTCCTTATCGTACTACCAGTGGTTGTGGCAGCTGTTTTATCCCTTACGTACTTTAACACAGTACAATCGCCTGAGTTTATCGGTTTCAAAAACTACATTGATTTATTTACAGGAGATACGGTATTCCTACAGAATGCAATCTCCAATATGTTAATTTATTCGATTATTGTTGGACCGCTTGGTTATATATTTGCCTTTTTTCTTGCGTGGCTATTGTCACAGGTTCCTCATCGAATAAGAACCATCTATACAGTTATCATTTATTCCCCATCCATTACAGGCCCTATTATGATGGGGGTTGTATGGAGGGTGCTATTTAGTGGGGACCAGGTAGGTTATATTAACTATTGGTTATTAGAATGGGGACTAATTAAGGAACCACTACAGTTCTTACAGGAACCAAGCTTATTGATGCCTATCATGATCTTTATTGGATTGTGGGGAAGTATGGGAGTTGGTTTTCTTGCGATGCTTGCAGGATTGCTAAATATTGACCGCTCCTTATATGAAGCGGCACATATCGATGGTATTCGTAATCGATGGCAAGAAGTATTCTATATTACGATTCCTTCCATGAAACCACAAATGCTATTTGGAGCAGTAATGGCGATTATCGGAACCTTTAATGCTTCTGGATTAGCAGCGACATTAAGTGGGGGAACCCCTCCACCACAATATGCTGGTTGGTTAGTTGTAGACCATGCAAATGATTTTGGTTTTACACGATACGAGATGGGGTATGCTTCAGCCATTACGGTTGTTCTTTTAATTATCGTCGTATTGTTCAATAAGATAAGCTATAAATTATTTGCAGAAAAAGATTGAAAGTAATTTCTTAAGTGAGGTGAGTGCTTTGGCAAGCTCCATAAAGTTTAATCCAAAGAAATTTCATAAGGATCAGTGGAAGTTCCATCTAACGTTAACTATATTATCCATATTTATGGGACTCCCTATTCTTTTTATTATAAACCATGCTTTTAAACCATTTACCGAACTATTTGCGTATCCACCTCGGTTTTTTGTAAGACAACCGACGTTTGAAAACTTTAAGCTATTGTTTAATTTTTCAGCAGAGTCTGGTATTCCGTTGTCAAGATATGTATTTAATAGTTTATTTACAACTATTTTAGTTATCCTTTTTACTTTACTAATTAGCTCTTTGGCAGCATTTGCTTTGTCGAAAATGGAGTTTAAAGGGAAAAAGGCATTGGATAAAATAAACACACTAGCTTTAATGTTTGTACCAGTGGCTGTAGCTATTCCAAGGTTCTTTATTATTGTAAATATCGGTATCTTTAATACGTATTGGGCACATATTATTCCATTGCTTGCGATGCCAATAGGAATCTTTTTATTGAAACAATTTATGGATCAAGTACCGAATGAATTGTTAGAAGCGGCAAAAATGGACGGGGCAAGTAATCTACGAATCTACTGGAGCGTTCTTCTTCCTTTAGTAAAACCAGCACTTGTAACGGTTGCAATCTTAACATTCCAAGCAAGCTGGGGGAATTCGGAAGGCTCTTCTCTATTTATGGATAAGGAGTCCATTAGAACGCTTCCATTCTATTTAGACACATTAGTAGCGCAATCTGGAAATATTGTTGCTGGCGCTGGATTATCTGCTGTAGCAGGGTTAATTATGTTTTTACCAAATTTACTGTTATTTATCTTTTTACAAAATAAAGTCATGAACTCCATGGCTCATACGGGGATTAAGTAATATGAGAAGGATATGGAAACTTACAATCATCATGCTTAGTAGTGTGTTTATCTTATTTTCCAGCAATACATCCGTATTTGCCCAATCCCCTTATTACACCTATACGAGTGACCATAATGGGAAGTTAATTGATACACAGACTGCTTATAATCCTGTGCAGCAGCTTGGCGTTATTAATGGCGAGCGATTAATAACGGCAGAACATGCCTTTGTTGATGAAGAAGATTATATCTATATAACAGATAGTACACTAAATAAAGTATTTATATTAGATAAAGAATTACAATTTGTTAGAGAACTAACAAGTGAAAAGTTCTCTGCTATAAAAAGTACTTTTGTTACAGAAAATGAAATATATGTTGTGGACAGCTTTGAGAGCAAAATTTATGTGTTCGATAAAGTCACACATGAGTTAGTGAAAGAAATAGGGGAGCCTGATTCTCCTATATTTAAAGAAGGCTATAAATTTAGTCCAACGCATATTGCTGTAGATATTCGAGGTAATATGTACGTAAGAAATAATGAATCGGTTAACGGATTACTGATGTTAAATAGAGAAGGGGAGTTTATCACCTTTTTCGGGGCAAATCCTTTAAAGGTCCCATTATTGGATCAAATTCGTTCATTCTTTTTGACGAAAAAACAAGAAAAGAAATTAGAAAAGGTTTTTCCTGATGTTCCAAGTAATATTGCCATAGATGCAAAAGGGTTCCTTTATACAGTAACCTCTTCTGTTGAAAAGAATCCAATTAAGAAGTTTAATGTTTCTGGAACAAACTATTTCCCAGATAAAATGATTGGTACATTTGGAATGGAAAGTATCTTTGTTAGTAAGAACAATAATGTGTATGCAGTAAGTTCGGATGGGTGGATTTTTGAGTACAATTCAGAAGGAGATCTTTTGTTCTTATTTGGAGGAAAGGATTTTAGTTCTAGTAGATTCGGATTGTTAAATCGTCCAGTTAGTATTGCAGCAACTTCTACGGATGAATTGATTGTAATCGACCAAGGACAAAATCTTATTCAAACATACGCACCAACAAAGTTTGCAGATTCTGTTCATGAAGCAATGAATGCATACCAGGATGGAGAATACACAAACAGTAAAGATTTATGGGCCTATACATTAAAGTATAATTCTATCTTTGATAATGCTCATATTGGTTTAGGCGATGCATATCTTCGTGAAGGAGAATACCAAAAGGCTTATGAGGAATACAATGATGCCAATGATACAACAGGCATATCAGAAGCATTTTGGGAAATAAGACAAGAATGGTTTCAACAGCATTTACAAACTATTTTCCAACTGCTACTTGTAACCTTATTAGTTTGGCTCACAAATAAGTACTTGAATAAAAAATACCGCTATTTAGAGAAATTTGCTCAAAAATGGAACAGTCTCAAAAGATTCAAAATGGTGGATGATTTTCTATACATCTTCTCTTTTCTAAAAAGACCATTGGATGGTTTCTATGAAATTCATCGGGAGAAAAGAGTGGCTAAACGATCATCAACGCTTCTATTTATTCTTTGTGTAGGAGTATACCTTTTATACTATAAATATACTAATTTACTTTTTGTACCAGTAAATGAATATATTCTTTATGAATTAATGATTGTTGTATTTCTGTTCATCCTATGGCTAGTATCAAGCTATTTAGTAGCTACCATTAGTGATGGAGAAGGAAGTTTTTCTAGTGTATATAATGGTACCGCATACGTCCTAAGTCCGCTTATTCTTGTAGTTCCGATTGTAGTACTAGTAAGCAATGGACTGACTTTAGAACAAATTGTATTCTTTAAGCTTCCACTACAGGCTATGTTTGTTTGGATAGCTTTTATGCTCTTCTTTATGATAAAGGATATTCATAACTATCATGTGGGAGAAACATTTAGCGTGATTGTTAAAAGTGTATTCACTATGCTGATCATTGGATTGTTCTTATTTGTTCTATATTCAGTAGGTAATCAATTAATCAGCTTCTTGTTTGATGTGGTTACGGAGGTAAGTAAACGATGGTAAAAAAAAGAGGCATTTATGTTGTAAGCACTCTATTGCTTGTAGCAGTAGTTATTGGTCTAATCTATTGGGTGAACTCAAAAGATGTTGCTTATGGAATAGAAGTGGAAAAAGATCATTTTGAACAAATTACAGTAAATGATGAATTTATATCCTCCAAGTTTCAGTATGAGGAAACAACGATTCCATCTTCCTTTAAAAAGGTAGCAGAGAATGAACAATTAGAGCTTTATTTAGAAGAAGAAACGATTGCTATTGCAGTGAAACAAAAAAGTAATGGCTACGTTTGGTATTCTTATGATCTACAAGAAAATGTAGGAGAAAAAGAAGATAGCCAAGAAATTAAAAACTATATTCAATCAGGTATCTCCTTGATTACGTATGATAAATTTACACCTAATAGAAAAACGGCATTAGATAATAATGTAGAGAAATCGTATGAAATACTTGAAAACGGTTTTAAGAGTACTATTGACTTTACCACATTAAAAATAAAATTTGATTTATTTGTTACCGTTCAAGGTGGGGATTTGTTAGTACATGTACCAAGAGAAAGTATTGATGAATACAATCCAAATTTATGGAAGGCTGGAAACAATGATATTTCTTTAAGCGAAATGATTGTTTATCCGTTTTTTGGAAGTGTTCGTGAGAAAGAAGATGGCTATATAGTTGTTCCAGATGGATCTGGTGCCATTATTCGTTTAGATGAAAAGCCTAAATATAAGGGAGCATATTCTGCACCGGTTTTTGGTAAAGACACGGGGTATGAAAACATTGGAAAGTTAAGTGAAAAAAAACTATCTGTTAAGCAGTTGGAAAAAGTAAGCTTACCAGTATATGGAGTTGTACATGAAGTCGATAAGACGGGAGTTCTAGTTATAGCAGAGAGTGGAGATAGCTATGCTACTTATAACTATGAATCAAAGGATTCCACGACTCCGTTTTATCAATCTTATTTTTCCTATAATTATCGAACAACTTATGCTCAATTCCAAAGTCGGGTAAATGAAGAGCAGCATGTACTAGGATTTCAAAAAGACCCAAATTCTTTTGATTTAGTCCAACGATATGTATTTGTTGATGACTCTCAAGCCAATTATGTTGGAATTGCGAAAAAATATAGACAATTTTTAGAGAAAAAAGATGGGTTAAGTAAAAGTGTTTCTACCTCGTTTGAGAAGATCCCTATGAAAATTGATTTTATTACAAACGAAATGAGATTAGGAACATTAGGTTTAGAGACGATTCCAACAACGACGTATAAACAATCAGAAGAGATTACGAAAGACTTAATCGATAAAGGAATGGATAATTTATCGATTACGTATAAAAGCTATTTAGATAAATATAATAGCTATCGCTTTGATGTATTAGGGAAGCTTGGAGGAAAAAGAGATTTTCAATCTGCAATAGAATTCTTTAAAGAAAATAAAATTTCATTTCAATACTATTTGGATTATGCACAATCTTATTATGAAAAAACAAAGTTTACAGCTAGTAAAATGAACAGGCAGGATTTTTCAGTCTATAACACAAGTAAAAATCTATTAAACTTTATGAACAATCCTAAATATTATCAGAGTTTTGCTGAAAACGACTTAAAACAATTCAATAAATATGATATTCAATCTGTTGCTTTAGATGGGATGGGTGGAAATATATTTACTCATTATGACAAAGGAAAGATTGGAAGTAGTACAGAGGGATTGGAGTACTCGAAGCAGCTTCTTACTTATTTGCAAGAAAATAATGTGCAAACAAGTGTGTATGCTCCAGATGCCTACCTTTACAAATATATCGATAAATATTATGATGCACCAATTTATTCCTCTGAATTAATGGTAACTGACTCGACGATTCCATTTGTTTCGTTAGTATTGAGCGGGTATAAAGAGATGTATTCACCATATTTAAATTTTTCATCTAATGATCGAGATGAAGCGTTAAAATTAATCGAATTTGGTATTTATCCGTCCTATGTACTGACTGGAGAATCTACCTATTACTTAAAGGAAACCGCTTCAAGCAATATTTATGTTTCGCAAATGGAGCATATTGGTGAACGTATGAACGAATCGTATGATTTAATTAACAAAGCTTTAAAAGAAACGATTGGCAGTGAAATGATTAATCATATGATCATTGATAAAGGAATTGTCAAAGCTACGTACAGCAATAGTGTAGAGATTATCATCAATTATAATACAATCGATTATCAGCTTGACGGAGTGGAAATTAAAGCTAAAGGGTTCGTGATTCTATGAAACTAAGTATGAAACAAAAAAAAGCATTTACAGGTGTGCTATTTATTAGTCCATGGATAATAGGATTTTTGGCATTTGTTGCATATCCATTATATAGAACGATTTATATGAGCTTTTTTAATGTGATGTTTGGAAATAAAACTGGATGGAGCTACAAATGGGTAGGGTTGGAGAATTATAAAAGGATTTTATTTGAAGAAATTGATTTTGTAGTTGCTGCCCAAAACTTCTTTATTAGTACATTAATATATGTTCCGATTATTATTGCACTATCAGTTATTATTGCCATGCTACTGAATCAAAAAATTAAAGGAAAATCTTTTTTCCGCCTGCTCTTCTTCTTACCAATTATTATATTGAGTGGGGAAATGATGGAGAATATGAGCACGTATGGAGGTATGTCCTTTTCGTCAAATCCATTGATTTTAGATGCTATCTCTATCGTCATTCCATCGGCAAGTTTAGTAAAGCTCATCGTCTCGACCTTTGAGTTAATTGTCCAATTATTATGGTACAGTGCAGTTCCAGTCCTTATCTTTCTAGCTTCCTTGCAGAAAATTAGCAAAGATATGTATGAAGCTGCGTCTATTGATGGGGCATCTAAATGGGTAGCCTTTTGGAAGATTACCTTGCCGACCATCTACCCTTTAGTTAGTTTATGTGTGGTTTTCTTAGTAGTTTTCCTAGCTAATTTTGATACAAATCCTATTAATGGAATTATATTAGAATCGAAATATGATGGTTCAAGAAGAGATGGATATGCATCCGCACTTTCCATTCTTTATACCTTTGTTCAAATAGCTCTAATCGGGATTCTATATTTTGGCACACGGAGTAAAAAGAAAGAGGCGAGGTGAGTAAAGTGGGGAGTAGCATACTAGAAACGTATAATCAGTGGCAGGAAAAAATGAAAAAGATAATTCCACCAGTAAAGAAAAAACTATTCGGGATGAATATGAGTGATGGGATTCTATATAAAGTAGCAACTTACTTAGTATTGATTATTTTTGGGTTTGTGTTTCTTTATCCAATAATTTATATGTTTTCTGTAAGTTTAATGTCCAATTTAGATTTAGTGGATAATAGTATTGAATGGATTCCAAGTAGCTTTTATACCTTTAACTATGAGATGACATGGAAAGCGTTAAAACTACCAGGTTCTTATTTAACAACTATTTTGTTAGCAGGAACATCGACACTATGTGTGATTATCTCATCTGCGATTATTGGTTATGGATTAGCAAGATTCGATTTTAGAGGAAAGAATTTAGTGTTTATTTTAATGATATTTACGTATATCGTACCAAAAACACTCTTTTTCATTCCAAGATTTCAAATATTTACGGAATTAGGTCTAAAAGGGAATATTGGGGCATTAGCAGTCCCTGCTTTAACAGGGCAAGGGGAACAAGCAGCACTGTTCATTCTGATATTTTTTCAGTTTTTTAGAATGATGCCGAGTGCTTTAGAAGAGGCAGCATACTTAGATGGAGCAGGCCCGATTCGAACATTTTTGACGATTGCCCTTCCAATGGTGGGTCCAGCATTTATCATTGTTGGAGTGTATGCCTTTGCACTATATTGGAATGAGACATTTTTAACATCTTTCTATTTAGATGGAAAGATGCAAACGGTACCGATTTTATTAGGAGATATTCAGGAAAGCTTTGGTCAAGTAGCTCAATCGAGTGGTGGTGGGGATTTCGACAAAAATCCAAATATGAACTTTACAGAGGCTAAGGCGTTTGCTGGTACATTAATTTCTATCCTTCCTTTAGCACTTATGTACCTTGTTGTGCAAAGATGGTTTGTAGAAAGTATTGATAAATCGGGTATTACTGGAGAATAAGCTTGCTTTATTGGAAAAGTAAGAGTGAATGAAAGAAATCAGGTGGAGAGTCTCCACTTGATTAAAATATCTCCTCATTATTATTTTGGAGAGAGATAAAAAATGGGATTCGACATCATCAAAGATCGTTAGCTGTATTGGTATTTGTGTATGAAAAAAATAATTTCGAAAGATTGGAGTCGATAGATATGGCAAGTAAAAAGACGAAGTGGACGGTTCTTATTACTTTACTATTAGCAGTGCCTACACTTATCTCTTGTAAATCAAACGCTTCTGATTCATCACTTCCTAATGTGGAGAATCCTGGTCAATGGATAACAGGGGTACATACAGATAAGGCAGTGTATACTCCAGGTGAGAAGATAACCTTTCAGCTTACCTTTCAAAAGGAAGTGGAAAAAGGCGATTTAATTATTAAATATAAGCATCTTGCAGAAGATGTGGAGGAGCAGAAGATACAATTAACGAATGCAAGCACGTATTCCTGGGAATGGGATCCAGGTAAGGATGACTATAAAGGATATATGGTTGAAGTGTTCTTGAAGGATGGAAAGAAGACGTTAGACCATCAGAATATTGCTGTAGATGTATCCACTGATTGGAGTAAATTTCCTAGATATGGATATCTTGCGGATTTTCCTTCCATGAGTGAAGAAGGACAGCAAAAGGTGATTGATAATTTAAATAGATATCATATTAATGGGCTCCAGTTCTATGATTGGCTTTATCGACATGATCAGCCTGCTAAGATAGAAAATGGAGTACTTGCAGAGGAATGGAATGATATTGCTAATCGTGTAGTTTCTAAGCAAACAATTGAAAATTATATTAAATTAGCACATGACAAAAATATGAAGGCGATGAATTATAATCTCCTTTTTGGTGCATTTGAGGGATATGAAGAAAATGGGGTAGAAAGAGAATGGGGAATCTTTAAAGATGCAGAAGGCAAGGTTCAGGATTCTCATGATCTTCCAGACTCGTGGGCTAGTGATATTTATTTAATGGATCCTTCTAATCCAGAATGGCAGGAGTATATTATAAACACCCAAAAGGATGTATTTCAACATTTAGACTTTGATGGTTGGCATGTCGATCAATTAGGGGATAGAGGAAGACTTTGGAATGGAAAAGGAGAAGAAATAGATCTTAGTAAAACCTATACGCCTCTTCTTGAAAAAGCAAA
Source organism: Niallia alba (assembly GCF_012933555.1). Lineage (GTDB taxonomy): Bacteria > Bacillota > Bacilli > Bacillales > Cytobacillaceae > Niallia > Niallia alba. The sequence goes on along the minus strand of NZ_JABBPK010000001.1, from coordinate 3,994,156 downwards.
GCAAGAGCTACAAAAAGATATCGTAATGAATGCAGTTGATCAATATGCCCAAAAAGAGATTGCAGAAGCACCTATTAATTTTATGTACTCTGAAATATGGAGTGCGCCAACGTATGAATCTGTAAAAAAAGTAATTGATCAAAATGATTATTATAGTAAAGGGGAGTTAAATTCTGTCCTTGCAGCTTATATGAATTATGAGCTTTCTGATTTTCAAGGAATGTTCAATACGCCAGGGATTTTAATGACGAATGCCGTTATATTTGCTGCTGGTGGATCTCATTTAGAATTAGGGGAGAATATGTTATCAAAGGAATATTTTCCGCACAAAAATTTAACAATATCCACAGAGCTGAAGGAGCAGTTAGTTCATTATTATGATTTTCTAGTAGCCTATCAAAATCTTCTTCGTGATGATGTGAAGGAAATTACAAAAATGGTGAAAAGTGAAGAGAAAGAAATAAAGAACTATCCTGCAGTAGGGTCTATTTGGAATTTCACAAAAGCAAAAGATAAGAAAGAAATATATCATTTGATTAACTTTACAGATGCAACAACACTAGAATGGAAAGATAATCAAGGAATACAGGCAGAGCCGCAAGAAATCAAGGATATTCCATTAACCATAGATGTGAAAGAAGAAATTGATAAAATATGGGTGGCATCTCCTGATATCAATCATGGCTCTGCACAAGAAATTAAATTTAAGCAAAAGGATGGAAAAGCGACAATTACCCTTCTATCATTAAAATATTGGGATATGGTTGTTGTAGAGTATAAATAAACGCCATTTCATAAGCAAAGATAGTAATGTATGACATAAAAGGTAGTTCAAAAGGGTCTAACCTCAAAAGTGATCTCCATTTGTAGTGAATTTAAGTACTTCAGTTACTACAATTGAATGGGATAATTACTTTGTGTGTTTTGACCCTTTGTTTAAGGATATGGAAGTTTTCTGAGATCTGAAGGATGTCTAGATCAACCGCCTATCAAACTTCAGGATCCACTCTTTTGCGTAAGCCAATATTGAATTGACTACGCTCTTCATGTTTGTCGATGCCCCTCCAGTTTGTACGGCGATGAGCAAGGCGCTTACGTTTTTCTTATAGGAAACCCAACTCTAACGAAAACGTTTACGAAAATAAAAGAAAACAATAAAATGTATGCGTTTTTATGATAGGATTATAGTGAAGAAAGGACGAGAGAGGGATTGTATGCTAATATACAACTGGTTAAAAGATCATTTCACCGTAAAAGTAGTTTTCACCATTTTAATCGTTGGTTTAATCCCTGCTATTTTTATTAGTTCTTTAATTTACCTATTTTCCAAAAATATGATTAAAGATAGAGTAAGAGAATCATCACAACTTATTACACAACAAGCTGCTGCTGCGCTTTCACATATTTTTACCAGTGGAACAGATCAGTTGGATCAAATATATAGCAATATTTCACTACAAGAAATGGTTATACAAGATACTGATCCAACCATTTCTTCTTTTGAAAAGACGAAAAACAATGAATATATAACATCAGTATTAAATGCTAGTATATATTCTAGTTCCTTCGTACGTGCAATCTATGTATTGAAAGAAGATGGTACAAATTGGGGGAGTGGCTCCTATTCTCCCTATAAAAGAGAACGAATAAACTTGTTAGAACAGGAGTGGGTGAAAGAGGCTACCGAAAAAGACGGAGAATCGGTTTGGAGTGGATTAACCTATGATTATTTAAGTGGTGCAGGCCAATCGAATGAGTTGTTTTTACCAGTTAGTAGGGTGATGAAAAATTTTGATACATTACAAAACATAGGATATATTCAAGTACTTATTGATGGAAGGGGTATATTGGATATACTAAATAAGTTAAAACTAGGAAATTCAGGTGTTTTTTTTGTAGTGGATGAGAAAGCAGAAAATATTACAGTAGACCCAACATTAAATCATTTGAATCAAGGTGTAACGAAGCAAGCATTATTGAAGCAAATTCAAAATGGCAATAGAGAATTTGAATTTGTGGATCATGGAGTTAAATATTATGGAATAAAAGAAAAAATAAATAATGGCTGGTTTCTTATTGGGGTTGTACCTGTACATGAGTTAACAGGTGAATTACAAAAGATTCGTGAGATTGCTTTATGGAGTAGCTTATTAATTGGTATTGTAGCCATTATTATAGGAAGTATATTGGCGAGAAAATTTGTCCAGCCGATTAGTCAGTTGACTATTCAAATGAAAAGTGCTGGGAATGGAAATTTCAACGTAAGAACAAAGGTAACTTCCAATGATGAAATAGGAATATTAAGTAAGCAATTTAATAAAATGATACAGGAAATAGAGCATTTATTACAACAAATTAAGAAAGAACAAAATCAAAAAAAAGAAGCAGAATTACGTGCGATTAAACATAGAATTCATCCTCATTTCCTATTTAATACACTAGGTACGATTCGATGGTTAATTAAATTTAACCAAAATGAAAAAGCAGATATGGCGTTATCCTCATTATTAACATTATTAGAAGTAAGCATGGGGAAAAAAGGGACCTTTATTTCTGTGAAAGAGGAATTGGAAATCGTAAAAAAATTTATGATTATTTTACAAATCCGTTACGAGCAAGAATTTCGTCTTGTTTTAGATATAGATAAGGCTACAGAAGAATTTATGATTCCAAGTATGCTGCTACAGCCTATTGTTGAAAATGCAATCTTTCATGGCATTGTCCCAACGGAGAAAGAAGGACTTGTAAGAATAACTGGGAGAGCAATAGATAATGGGGTGGAAATTATCATCTCTGATAATGGAAAGGGTTTTGATACGAAACTATTAAATGATATGGAGAATCTCTCCGAATCTAATAATAAAATACTGGGAATAGGATTTCAACATATATATGATTCTGTCAGACTTTATTTTCATCTTACTTCAAAGATTGATGTACAAAGTGGTCAAGAAGGAACAACAGTGAAATTGTTATTGCTACTACCTAGAAGGGAGGAGTAAGTAGATGCATCAAGTCGTAATCGTAGATGATGAACCGATTATTCGTTTTGGGCTAAAATCTTCTATAAAATGGGAAGAGGAAGGATTACATTTAATAGGGGATTTTTCTAATGGAAAACAAGCATTAGATGCCATTCAAAAGCACCATCAAGTAGATATACTTATTACAGATATAAAGATGCCAGTAATGGATGGGATTCATTTAATGAAACAAGCATTAGCATTATTTCCAAAATTAAAAGTAATTTTAGTTAGCAGCTATAATGATTTTGAATATATAAGAGAAGGGCTACAGTATGGAGCGATTGATTATGTACTAAAGGCAAGTCTAGAACCAGATGCTTTCTTACAAATAATAAAAAAATGTACAAAAAAGCTAAAAAAAGAAAAAGAAGAAGAGGAGGCATTAAGAATTGCCAATCAAACAAACTTGTTGCTAGAGAAAAAGAAAATGGCACAGGAAGTTAGAAAAGTATTGCTTGGGGAAACAGAAGTGAAAAAATTAACACAATTTTTCCCAGATGATAGCTCCTTTATAACTATTTATATCAAAATGAAAGATATTCAAAAGGTAGAGGAAGAGAAAGGCATCTTATATAAAAGTTTACTATTAGAAGAAATACAAGCTTTGTATTATGAAGAACATGGGAAAGGGATTCTCTTTCCAATAAGTGATGTGGAAATGTTTTATCTATGCCCAATAGAAAAAGATCCTATAGAGGTCATTCATTATTTACAAAAATTGATTACTAAAATTACAACTATTTCTTTTTATTATGGATATAGGACGATTGAGCATTTGTATGATCTCCCAATTGGTTATCAAAGAAGTTATATAGCTTGTAGCAAACATTTTTTTGAGCCTAATCAACTACAATTTTGTTATGATGACGAAATAGATGGAAAGATAAAAACAGAGAGTGTAAATTATGAAAAATTAAAGGCACTTTTATTTCCATACGAAGAAACAAAAGCAAGAAGTATTCTGGAAGAAATATTTATACACTGGAGACAACAGAAATATACACCAGATACTGTTCGAAAAGAGGCTTGTGAGATTGTTAGCATTTTATTTATGAATAAAATAGAGGTTACACAATGGATGGAACATATGGAACGGGTAAAGACCGCAGAATCCGTTCATTCCGTCATTCAAATACTATCGTCTTTTTTTGATTTATATGAAGAAATTAGTCATAGTACATGGAAAAAAACATATACGGAAAATGAATTGGTGGAAAAGGCTCTTGAATATATTCATGCGAATTTCACAAAGGAATTAACGTTGCAAATTGTTGCTTCCCATATTCATATAAGCAGAAATTATTTTAGCATTTTATTTAAACGATTAGTTCATCAAAATTTTATTGACTATGTAATTGAATTGCGTATTAAAAAGGCGAAGGGGTTGTTAAAAAATTCCACAAAAAAAATCTATGAAGTGGCAGAAGAATCTGGGTTTAATGATGTAAAATATTTTAGTAAGTTATTTAAAAAAGTAACAGGAATGTCGCCAGGAGAATATCGGATTTACAAGCAGAATGGAGGATAAAGAGGGTGCTGACAATGTTCAAAATTCGATCAGTTTTATTGTTTTTTGGAATATGTGCTTCTCTAGTAGGTTGTGATAATACATCTATTATTAATAAAAATGACGAGGTGAAACAAGGAGATAGCGGAAAAGTTCAACTTGTTGTTTGGCATACCTATAATGAAAATGAAACAAAGATTTTTGAAAATGAAATTATTCCGATATTCGAACAGAAATATCCATCTATTGAAATAAAGCCTGTAAGTCAGTCCTATAATTCCCAATTGATGTCTGCTCTTATTTCCAAGGCTTCTGCTAATAAGCCGCCAGATATTATTAGAATGGATATCACTTGGGTATCTAAGTTTGCCGATTTGCATTTGCTCTATCCAGTTAATCAATTCGGGGACTTTGAACGTGTTAAAGACAACTTATATCCAGTCCCGTTACAAACTAGCTTATACCAGGGACAATACTATGGGTTACCAGTGAATACAAATACGAAAATTGCTATTTATAATAAGGAGCTATTAAAGAAATATCATATTGAAAAACTGCCAGAGACAATGGACGAATTAATGAAAATTATTGAAAAAAATCCAGTGCTTTTAGGCATGGCTGGAATGAATGCATGGCAGAGTTTACCATATTTTTATGGACTTGGTGGGAATTTATTAAATGATAGGAATACAAAGGCAACAGGTTATTTTAATAGTGAAGAAAGTATACAAGCAGTTGAAAAAATGTTAGCGCTTTATCAACAAAAAAAGCTTAACGAAAATACAATTAGTGGAAACTACGATTTGTGGGATGGGCTTTTATCAGAGAAGTACATCATGATTGACGAAGGTCCTTGGTTCTATAATGTGAATGCAAAGGAACAGATAGATTATATTATCAGTCATACGGTAGCTGCACCTTTTCCTGGAAGCAAAGATAGAAGATCTGTTTTAGGTGGAGAGGTACTTAGTATAACGAAAGGGACAGAGCATGTAGAGGAGGCGTGGGAATTTGTGAAGTGGATGACCACAGAGGAACCTCAAAAAAGGTTTTTAATGGAAGGATTACTTCCAACAAACAAAACCGTATTGAAGGATGAGATGGTGGAGGAATATCCTTATTATAAAGCGTATGTACAGAGCATCGATCAATCCTTTTTACGACCACAAATTGCAGAGTGGAGGAAAATAGAAAGCATCTATACGGAATGCTTAAAGCAAATATTTTCTGGACAAACGAATATAGAAGAGGAATTAACCAAAGCAGCAAGGAAAATGGATTTGGTATTACAGTAAATAAGTTGGAGCATGGGGAGAGATTCTTTACTACATTATTCGTTAATGCGATGAAGAATCTGTCTCCATGACAAAGTGTCTGTTTATTGAATCATTTTGGAAATATTCTTTGCTGTACTGCATTAATTTTCTACTAATCGCTTTATCCTCTCTAATAAAATATATTAATGGTCATGGCGATGCACTTGCCGGTTTTATTCCGGTGTTTAAGAATATGTATCCGTTTTTTTTTAGAGGCACACCAATTGTTAGTTGCTGCGAATATTAACAATGGTGAATTATCTATAAATGGAAAATATTCCTAAATTAAAATTTGTATGTTTTCTGAACTTCGTATTGCGCTCTATTGTTAATACAGGTTGGGGGTAGGATGACTTATTAAGGGAGTAGTGGGACAGGTGAGAATTCAAAGAAGCTCACCTCCCAATCCGTGGAAAAGTAGGAGCAATCTATAAAATAAAAAGCTTTATCCCTTTTTATTAGTGTAAGACTAAGTGATGTAAGCAATGTAAATAGCTTTGGCAGGCTGTCGATAAACGCAAGCTTCTCCAAAGGCTTCATGCATTGAAAGATAACCGTTCTAGATCATCCTGAAAATTTGTGTTCTTTTAGTTTAACTCCACTCAATGTAAATAACTTTGTAACTTTGCCGCAAGAGTTAATTCCTTTTTTTTGAAATAAAGGTGGTGGAAATCCCCAATTTTAAGCGTCCATTTAGAACTTTTTTTATTATTTTTTCAGGAGATTGAATTTGTTGTAAAACTTGTTTAACGGCTGCTTCCCCCATCTCATATTGTTGCTGTTCAATATGAGTAAATGCAACATCTTCTTTACTAAATAGATTTGCTGGATAGTCAAAGCAACAAATAGAAAGTTCATTAGGGATGTTCTTATCTATCTGCTGACAAGCCTGTTTTATTAGCTGTGCAATATTATATTCTGCTGCTACAATTGCCGTCATTTGAGGCTGACTTTGAATAAAATTCATTATTTTCTTTTGATCAGATTTTATTGATTCGTAATAATTTGGAATAACAGATTGGATGAAACTTTGTTGTAAAGCCTGATCCATTTTGACTTGATTAGCCGCATGTGCCTGAATATATCCTTGAATCCTCTCCTTTACACTAGAGACAAGATTCGTAGATGTTAGAATACCAATATTTTTATGCCCAAGTTCCATAAGATAAGAAGTTAATTTCTCTGCTGCTTCGATATTATTAGAAGTAATGCACGAAATAGGTAAGTTATTTAGTGTTCGATCAATCACAATTATAGGGAATTTTTTTGCTGCTAAGTCTAAAATAGTTGGAGCAAGAAATTGGGATGATGATGGCAATAAAATAATGCCATCAATGTCAGATTGAATGAATTCTCGGATTATTTCATCTTCTTTTTTTTCATTACCCATTGTTTTTTTTAAGATAATATTTACTCCAGGAGGGCAATGATCAAGTATGCCATTAAGTATGTTTGTTCCAAATGTATCATCTAAGTTCGTCACAATTAAACCGATTGTGAATTTATGTAATTCTAATTTTTGTGTGTTTGTTATTTTTCCTTTATTGGAAATAACAATAGTCCCCTCTTTCGGCTTTCTAGAAAGGTATCCTTGATTTTTTAATTCATTTAATGCACGTTTGATCGTTATACTACTAACGTTAAATTGAGACGCTAATTCTGATTCAGATGGAAGTTTTTCATTTAGTTTCCATTCCTTTTTTATAATTTGCTTTTCAAGTTTTTCATAAACTATTTGATAAAGAGGCTTTTTCATAATTTCACCTGTTTCTTCATAAATGTTATACATACCGATAAATACCCACTAGCGTCGCATTAAAATAACTTTTTAATAAACAATAGATTGTTTTTTCTGTCAATTCATTTCTCCATAAAAAAATCCTTTATAATGGTTTGGTGGTAGTAACCTATCCAAATCCAAAAATAAAGGAAATCGCATGGATAAGTTTACACGAAAAACATCATTTGAACAATGACTTTCACCCATTTCCAATAATCTTTTTGAGGAACAAGTGAAAACCTATCAATTAAATTACTATACTAAGAAGCTTCATATGACTTCCTTTTTGAAATTACTACTGTACGCACAACTCCATGAAACAGAGAGCTTGCGTGCTTTAAGTGATTGTGTATTTTCGGAAGAATTACAGAACACAACCCAACTTGATTCCATTAGTTTTTCTCAACTGGGTAGACGATTAAATCGGGTTCCAACTAAGTTTTTTCAAACCATTTTTCTTGATTTAGTCACGCAAATTCACGAAAAGACTGATTTTCAAGCGAGAAGAAAAACGACAACTCCACTCAAAATCATTGATTCAAGTACATTGCCATTGAATTTGAACAATCATAAGTGGGCAAAATTCCGGAAAACAAAATCTGGTGTGAAGCTCCACCTTCGCCTTGTGTTTATGGAAAAAGGATGTTCTTATCCAGACCAATCTGTGCTTACGAATGCAAACGAACATGACCGTGGTCAGCTTGAAGTACTTGTCGATGACAAAGAATGCATGTATGTGTTTGACCGTGGATACTTGGATTATGAACGATTCGATCGCATGACAGATGAAGGCTATTTCTTCGTTTCCCGTTTGAGAAAAAATGCTGTTGTACGTAAACTTGAAACATTTTCGTTACCAGAAGATTCTTCAGTTTTATCAGATGAAATGGTCGTCATTGGAACGACACAAAATCGTTCTGAAAATGAATTTCGTTTGATCAAAGTACTAGATTCAAAAGGCAATCAGCTACATTTATTAACGAATCGCTTTGATTTAAGTGCAGATGAAATCGCTGAACTTTACAAATCACGCTGGGCCATTGAATTGATATTCAAATGGATGAAACAACATTTGAATATCAAAAAATTCTATGGCCAGAGTGAACAGGCTGTACATAACCAAGTGTATATTGCCATGATCGTGTACTGTTTGAATGTACTGGCTCAGCTGAACACGGGAAGTAAGCGAACGTACTTACAAATTAGTCGCTATTTAAAAGCAGCTTTATGGAAGTCGGCTCGCGTTTGGTTGCGAAAAATAGAAGGCAATACAGTCCCATAAGGATCTCAAAGCCTCTGTCACACTTGTCAATGGTTATAGTAAAAAAATGGATGTTTGCTACCTCTACTTGAGCATCTTTCTTTTTACTCAAAATTGGACAAAATGAAAAACTGAAAATTCATTCAATATTTATGCGACTCTAGTGGTTTAATCTGCTTATTTAAAATCAAAATAAATAACATACAAGGGACTATTTTCATTGCAATGAAAATAGTCTCTTGTATGTTTTAGAACTTATTTATTTTTTCTTTTTTTACCTATTTCAATATCTTCCCCATCGGCATCATCAATTACTGCACCAATTTCTCCTTCTGTATATGTATCGCTAGCTTGCTCATGCGTCGTTGCTAATCCAGAAGAAAGTTGGTCGTTTTTTTCATAATCACTAGGATTAAATACACGACCGGCTACATCGGTGTTTTGATCAGAATTCTTTTTTTTCAACGGAAACACTCCTTTTTCGTAATAAGATCTTCAGATGTATTTTTTTCTAAATGATAACAAATTACTCATGAAATTTTAGTTTTGCTGAAAATTAAATAAGCAATGATTTAATCTTGCTATTAAAAAGGATACTTTTTTAAAATTTATTTTCCTTTAATTTTAAGCAAAAAAAGAGCTTGTGAATAGCACAGCTCTTGTAATGGATACTTATTTTAAATTCCGACTCAAAAAAGCTTTCGTACGTGCTGATTGAGGGTTCGTAAAGAGACTGTTTGGAGGACCCGACTCTTCGATTACCCCATTATCCATGAAGATGACTTTGTTTGCTACTTCCTTGGCAAATCCCATTTCGTGGGTAACGACAATCATCGTCATTTTTTCTTCTGCTAAGTCTTTCATCACCTCTAATACTTCACCAGTCAATTCGGGATCTAAGGCAGATGTTGGTTCATCAAACAGCAAAATTTCTGGTTCCATCATTAATGCACGAGCAATTGCAACCCGTTGTTTTTGTCCGCCTGAGAGTTTGGCTGGATATACATTTGTGAATTTAGAAAGCCCGATTTTTTTCAGTATTTTCATGCTTCTTTCATGAATGTTAGCGACCGATTCTTTCTTGACTAATTTCGGTGCAAGTTCAATATTCTCTTTTACGGTAAGGTGTGGAAAAAGGTTAAAATGCTGAAAAACCATCCCCATTTTTGTAGTAATTTGCTTAATTTTTTGTGGTTGTGAATAGATTCCGTCTTTCACTAACTCTTCTCCACAAACGCGAATACTACCCGCATCTATTTTTTCTAAATCAACAAGACAACGGAGCATTGTACTTTTTCCAGAACCAGATGGACCAATAACAGCAACAACATCATTGTTATTGACATCGAAGGAAATCTGCTTTAACACTTCTATCTTGTCATATGATTTTTTGAGATTTGATATTTCAATGATTGCCATAAGTATCCGTCCTTTTTATTCAAATTTAAATCTACGCTCTAGCCATTTAAATAGTGCTGTTAATAACAGAGTCATGATTAAATAAATAGTTCCCGCAACAAAAAATGGCACAATGGTAAAATCACGATTTACTGCAGTTTGTGCAAAGTGTAGCAATTCTGGTACCGCAACAGCATAGAGTAGGGCCGTATCCTTCACTAATGTAACAGATTCGTTTGCCACTGCAGGAAGAGCAATGCGAAACATTTGTGGCAGCACAACACGAGTCGTTGTTTGCCATCTATTTAAGCCAAGAACTTGAGATGCTTCATATTGGCCTTTATCGATAGCCAATAGACCTCCACGGAAAATTTCTGCGAAATAAGCTGCATAATTTAAAATAAAACCTAAAGAGGCAGCGACAAAACGATCTAACACTAAATATTCTCCAATACCTGGAATCATTGGCAAACCAAAGCAGATAAACAATAATTGCAGTAATAATGGTGTTCCGCGCATAACGTAAATGTAACAGCTTGCCAGCCATGCGATTGGCTTAATACTGCTTCTAATAGCGAGGGTTAATAGGAAACCTAATGGAATAGATACTACAATCGCAATCAGAAATAAGAGAACGGTTGCTTGTGCACCTTCCAACATTGGTTTCAGTATAGATAACATATAATCTAACGACATTTTTATTCCTCCAACAAAACAAAACAGGCTTTCGGAAAGAAATCCTGTTTTGTTTACGATTCATTTGCTAAATCTTACTGTAATACTTTATTTTCACCAAACCATTTTTCTGAGATGTCAGCGGCTGTACCATCTTCATTCATTTTATCAAGTGCTCTTTGAAGCTTCTCCAATAAAGCTTCATTGCCCTTTTTGACACCAATTCCATATTCTTCTGGAGCAAGTGATTCATTAAGTACTTTAAAGGAATCTTGTTCTTTCGTCATATAATAATCAATAACAATTTCATCAATAACAACAGCATCTAAACGACCGGATTTTAAATCATTTAATGCTAATACATTATCAGAGAACTCCGTAACTTCTTTAATTTTAGATTTGATTGAACTGTTATCTAATGCATCTGATGCAGAGGAAAGCGATTGAAGACCTACAACCTTTCCTTCTAAATCATCTAATTTCGTAATCGGTGAATTAGCTAATGTAACAACAACTTGTGCGTTTTTTAAATAAGGCTTTGTGAAAAGGACCTTTTCTTTACGCTCATCTGTAATCGTATAACCATTCCAAATTAAGTCAATTCGACCACTGCTTAGTTCAGATTCTTTTGTTTTCCAATCGATTGGCTGAAATTGAACAGACATATTCATTTTTTCAGCTGCCGCTTTCGCATAATCAATATCAAAACCGACAATCTCATTATTGTCATCCCTAAATCCCATTGGAGCAAATTTATCATCAATACCAATGATTAATGTATCTTCTTTTTTGTCTTTAGAATTGTTGGAACAAGCTGCAAAAACGAAAAATACTGATGCTAAAATAACTAAATTAATTGCTAAACGTTTCATGTTGAAAAGCCACCTTTATGAATTGTTAGTTATATTTCCAGAAGATAAATCTATTAAAATAACGGAAAAATCCTTTAGTTCGATAATATGTTAGAGTGATAAACCAATGAATAGAATTTACCATATTAAAAAAGGAATTGTCAATAAAATATTTTAGTATATTAGTATGATAAAGGATTTTGGCAGAAAAATAAGCTAATAACAGAGGGAATTTTCGGAATGAGTACTTTTTAAAGGGAAAGGATGTTTATTATCCTTAATTTATGTGATTCCTGCGGGAAGTGAGGGAAAAGGGAGGTCAATAGGCGAAGCCGAGGAGGTTTAGTGATTAATGCTAAAAAACAATAAAGCATTAAACACTTAGCCACCGTAAAAAGAACTTTCTATAATGCATAAGGTTTTATTCTTGCAGTAAATGGTTATTCTGGTATGTATTTTTGTGAAAAAACAAGTTTTTCTTTTTTCAAAATATAAGGATGAGTTTCTAATAAAATAGTTTCCAAAGTACTTGGCATTTTCCGTTCTCCATATGCGCATATCAACGGAAAGGAAATTTCGTTGACAGCGTTATCTACTACTCTTTCGAAATCTCCAATTAAATGGAAGGGTTCATCCATTGTTGCCCATTCTACATGTGCCCATGATCGAAAGGTGATATTTTGATTAATATAAGGTTGAACGGTTTTATTAAAGTAATCTGTAATTGCTGGTGGATGATAGCTCCCACTGGAAAAATAAAAATCTAAACTATTTACGTAATGTAATTGCTTCAATTGGATGGGGGTCAATCGAGCTTTTAATTGTTCTGAAATCTTTTTGAAGTTTCTGTCATTATCAATAAGGACTACGTACTCCCCTGCTTCTATTCCAGCATAGATAAAGCCGAGAACTTCCTCCATATAACTTTGCATGCCGGTGTAGAAGAATAAAACATGTAATTTCTCTTTCCCCTCAAAAAATAGCTGCTTTTTATTTTCCAAATATACACCTCTTCTTTTAATAATAATTTCATTATAGAGGATTTATAAGAGAAGATAACTAATAAAATATGAAATAAAAGGAGGAAATAATTTGTTATAAGAAAAAACTTTTTAATTCCTAGTTGACTTATAAGATAAATGAGTATAAATTAATAATAATAAATTTATTAAAAATACTTAATATTCCGAGTTGGAAGAAAGCTGATCAGAAAAACTGAAGGCTACTACCGTATTATAATGACGGTAGTAGCCTTTTTTTATAAAAAGAGGGGGAACCATTCAATGAAAAAAGAAGTAAAATCGTTATTTAAAATTTCTACTATTCTACTAACAGTATCATTAATACTTTCTGGATGCAGTGATTCCAAAAGCAGTGGTGCTAATTCGGATGCTTCATCGATAGAACTTTTGAATGTTTCATATGATCCTACGAGAGAACTTTATCAAGAATATAATGAGGCATTCGCGAAATATTGGAAAGAAAAAAAGGGACAGGATGTGACGGTTCAACAGTCACATGGAGGATCTGGAAAACAAGCGCGGGCGGTCATTGATGGAATCGAAGCAGATGTTGTTACACTAGCTTTGGCAGGAGATATTGATGCGATTGTAAAAGAAAGAGAAGGCATCATTCCAGAAGATTGGCAAACAAAATTTGAGAATAATTCTACCCCTTATACGTCAACTATTGTATTCCTTGTAAGAAAGGGTAATCCCAAAAATATTAAGGATTGGAATGACCTTATTAAAGAAGACATCTCAGTTGTCACTCCTAATCCTAAAACCTCTGGTGGTGCAAGATGGAACTATCTAGCCGCATGGGCTTATGCTGCTAAACAGTATAATGGCGATGAGGAGAAAATCAAAGAATTTATTAAAGGACTATTTCAAAATGTGGAAGTTCTCGATTCGGGTGCACGCGACTCTACTAATACATTTGTTCAGAGAGGGATAGGAGATGTATTAATAGCTTGGGAAAATGAAGCTTATTTAGCAATTGATGAATTAGGAAAAGATAACTTTGAAATAGTTAGTCCCTCATTAAGTATATTGGCGGAACCACCAGTAGCTGTAGTAGAAGGGATTACAGAGAAAAAAGGCACTACAGAAGTGGCTAAAGAATATCTTCAATATTTGTATAGTGAGGTAGGGCAGGAAATTGCAGCGAAAAATTACTATCGACCAAGAGATCCAGAAGTATTAAAAAAATATGCAGATCAATTTGAAGATATTGAATTAGTTACGATTGACGATGACTTCGGTGGCTGGACAGAAGCGCAAGAAAAACATTTTAGTGACGGGGGAACATTTGACCAAATCTATATTCCTTCTAATTAATTTGTAAAGAAAAGTAGTATTAAAACATTGCTGATTATTTCTATTAGGTAAAAAACATATTTTTCAAATCATCATTCCCATTTAACTATACTTAAGCGGGAATGATGATTTGCTGTTAAACAACATAAAAAGCAGTCTATCAATATTAACTATGGCTGTTTTCAAGCTTACAGAGGTGATGAGATGAGTAATGGAAGGAAACAAAAACGAGGTTTTAAAAAAAATAATGTTCTTCCTGGTTTTGGACTGTCCTTAGGATATACGATGCTATACCTAAGTATCTTGGTAATATTGCCATTAACCATGATCTTTTTTAATACGTCAAAAATGGGATGGACAAGATTTTGGGATACGGTTTTAGACCCAAGAGTAGTTGCCTCCTATAAATTAAGTTTTGGAGCGTCTTTCACTGCTGCCTTAATAAATGTAGTGTTCGGTGTATTACTTGCATGGGTATTAGTTCGCTATTCCTTTCCAGGTAAAAGGATTGTTGATGGGTTAGTTGATTTACCTTTTGCTCTTCCAACAGCAGTTGCAGGAATTGCATTAACAACTCTCTATGCGCCAAACGGATGGATAGGTAGTCTCCTTGGATTTAAGGTAGCCTTTACTCCTATTGGAGTAACCATTGCCTTAACTTTTATCGGCTTGCCCTTTGTTGTCCGGATGGTTCAACCCGTTCTGCAAAATCTGGAAAAAGAGATAGAAGAAGCGTCAGCAAGTCTTGGGGCAACTAGACTTCAAACATTTATTAAAGTAATTATTCCAGAGTTACTACCAGCAATTCTTGCAGGTTTTACACTGGCATTTGCTCGATCGTTAGGAGAGTATGGTTCTGTTGTTTTTATTGCCGGAAACATGCCGATGAAAACAGAAATTACGCCATTATTAATTATTACGAAACTCGAACAGTATGACTACGCAGGTGCTACTGCAATTGCATCTGTCATGTTATTTATCTCTTTTGTCTTACTTTTCTGTATAAATCTATTACAGTGGTGGACAAATCGAAATATGACTACGAACTAAGAAAGGAGGAGTTATTATGGCGGGAAACGTACCATTACAGCAAATCTCAGCACCTATTCAAACTAATTCAAGTACTTCGGAGCCAAAATGGCTACGCTTTGTTTTAATAAGCATTGCGCTTATATTCTTAGGTATATTTCTATTACTACCTTTAATCACCATTTTTATACAAGCATTTGACCAAGGCGTAAAGGTCTATCTTGCAGCTATAACAGAACCTGATGCTTTAGCTGCAATAAAGCTTACTTTATTGGTAGCAGTGATTGCTGTGCCGTTAAATGCGATTTTTGGAGTTGCTGCAGCATGGGCTGTATCAAAGTTCCAATTTAAAGGAAAGAATCTATTAATTACATTAATTGATCTACCTTTTGCCGTTTCGCCAGTTATAGCTGGATTAGTATTTGTGTTGCTTTTTAGTACACACGGTTTATTCGGAGAATGGCTTTTTGCTCATAATATAAAAATTATCTTTGCAGTTCCAGGGATTGTATTAGCTACAGTTTTTGTTACCCTGCCATTTGTTGCGAGAGAATTAATTCCTTTAATGCAAGCACAAGGAACATCGGAAGAGGAGGCATCTCTTACACTTGGTGCAGGAGGATGGAAAACATTTTGGTATGTGACATTACCGAATATAAAATGGGGTCTTTTATATGGAGTCATTTTATGTAATGCAAGAGCAATCGGAGAATTTGGAGCTGTTTCTGTCGTGTCAGGCCATATTCGTGGATTGACAAATACGATGCCTCTGCACATTGAGATCTTATATGGCGAGTACCGTTTTGCAGCTGCATTCGCAGTCGCCACACTTATGTCTATATTAGCAATTATTACCTTAATTATTAAAAGCTTACTAGAGTGGAAGACCAAAAAACAGCTTATGAATAACTAGTCATATGAGAGGAGGAAATAGGAGATGAGTATTTTAATAAAAGATGTTTCCAAAACATTTGGTTCTTTCCAAGCATTAAAGGATATAAATTTAGAAATTAATACAGGGGAATTAGTTGCATTACTAGGTCCTTCAGGGTCCGGAAAAACCTCTCTATTAAGAATTATTGCTGGATTGGAGACCGCAGATCAAGGAGTCATTTACTTTGGAGAAAATAATATGACGGAAATAAGCACAAAAGAACGAAATGTTGGGTTTGTGTTTCAGCATTATGCTCTTTTTCGTCATATGACAGTCTTTGAAAATATTGCATATGGGTTAAAGGTAAGACCAAGAAAAACTCGCCCTTCTAAGCAAGATATAGAATCAAAGGTAAATGAATTATTACGTTTAGTCAAACTAGAGGAACTGAAAAATCGCTTTCCTTCTCAGCTATCTGGAGGCCAAAAACAACGTGTTGCATTAGCAAGAGCATTAGCAGTAGAACCTAAAGTTCTCTTGTTGGATGAACCATTTGGGGCATTGGATGCGAAAGTTAGAAAGGATTTAAGACGATGGTTAAGACGACTACATGATGAATTTCATATTACGAGTGTATTTGTAACACATGACCAAGAAGAGGCACTGGATGTTGCCGATCGAATAGTCGTCATGAATGAAGGGAAAATTGAACAAATTGGTTCACCAGAAGAGGTATATGAACACCCAAACAGTCCATTCGTATATGACTTTCTCGGTAATGTAAATTTGTTTTATGGAAGGCTTGAAAACGGAAAGCTTCATCAAGGAGAAAGTATTTTTTCTGTTCCAGAATGGAAGCATGAAAAGAACAAGCAAGCAGTAGGATATGTTCGTCCCCATGATATTCATATTAGTAAAGAAGCACTAGGGGAAGATTCAATTTTAGCAACCATAAATCATATTCATATTGTAGGTCCGATTGTCCATTTAGAATTAAAGAGACAGGATTCTGATGAATATTTAGAAGCGGAAATTACAAAAGAAAACTTTCGTATTCTATCATTAAAGCAAAAAGAACAGGTTTATATAAAGCCAAACCAATTGAAGATATTTATTCCAGAAGATTATTCTATTTGAATAAAAATACGCTTTTTACTATGCTGTTATGCAGCATAGTTTTTTTCTGAGAATTAAAATTAATATGGTTTTGGAGAATGGCAATAATGATAGGAGAGGAAGGACTAGTTAGTTTTAGAGCCTTCCTCAATAGGAGTGTCTTTTGGAAAGGGCGTTTTCTAAAGGATTGTTGTTTTTTCAATCGAAAAAAATAATTAGTTGGAAAAATGGAGCAGCCGGAATACACGAAGACGCCACGGGGATTAGCGAGACAGTCTGAGACACCGGAGGAGAAGCTGAGGAGGCTCATCAGCGCGAGCCCCACGGAAAGCGAAGTGTATTCCGGCTGCGGGTAATCGCAACAAACTTTACGAAAAAAGCCTTTGGAAAATATAAAATCATGAAGATTGAAGATATTTGTAGAAGAAAAAAAGAAAGATGGATGAGAATGAGATTATCGACAGTTTTTCCATTTTAAAAAATATAGAATCGTGAAAACAAGAAATGTTACGCCAAAGATAACAAATATACTCATAAGTAATCTTTCCATAATAAATTTTAAATAAGGATTAGAACAAATCCATAAAAAGATATACATAAGAATGCCTGGAAGGATAGTATATAGAATTAACCTTGGATTAGATATTAAAGAAAGAAAAGTGTCCTTATAAGTTATTTTCCTTTTTTTATACGTAATCAGTTCATCGTTAGCTTTGTCATCAACATCTTTTTGGAACTGTTCTTCTGCCCACTGTTTGGCTAGTTTATTTATTTCAGCAGGTGTGTAATCTTGGTTAAAAAACGCTGCTTTTCTTTCTATCTGCTTTTTATATTTGCTATGTAGTCTTTCCATATGTCCTTCATCCAACAGTTTATTCTTTATTTGGATGGAAAAAGACTGATAAGGATCTTTCCTTTTTTTATATAAATAAACAAAACCAGCAACAAAACTAATTGGTAACCCCAAAATAATGATCGCTAAAAGATATAGTGGGCGTTTTTGAAGCTTGAAAAACGTTCGCTGAATATGGTCGCTAAATTCAATGAACATAGATTCTCTATTTCTATGAATGGGTGTTTCAGTATTCAAATATTTTTTTCCTCCTTTCTTTAAATTACATTATTCCGACCTGTATAGTATATTTTATTTGTAGAATACTAAAAAATCAATATATTTTGAAAGAAAAAAGTAAATTAGTAAATACATAGAAGGTGAAATAGGTGAACAGTATATTAAAGGTTGATAATTTAAAAGTTTCTTTTCTTACTCAGAATCAGGAATTTGAGGCAGTTAAAGGAGTAAGCTTTGAAGTGAAAAAGGGGGAAACGTTAGGAATAGTTGGTGAGTCAGGTAGTGGGAAAAGTGTCACAGCCCGTTCTATCATGAGACTCCTTCCTTCGCCACCTTCTTTGATGAAGGACGGCGTCATTACCTTTTTGGGAGAAAATCTTGCTGAGAAATCGGAAAAAGAAATGGAGCATATTCGTGGGAAAGAGATTGGCATGATCTTTCAAGATCCGATGACCTCCTTAAATCCGACAATTAGAATTGGTAAACAAATAGCAGAAGGTCTATCCAAACATCAAAAATTATCAAAAACAGAAGCGAAAAAACAAGCATTAGAATTGTTACGTTTAGTAGGAATCCGAGATGAGAAGGAACGCTATAATCAATATCCACATGAATTCTCGGGAGGAATGAGACAAAGGGTAATGATTGCGATTGCCCTTGCATGTCGTCCCACTTTATTAATTGCCGATGAGCCAACGACCGCATTAGATGTAACGATTCAAGCTCAAATCCTGGCTTTAATGAAGAATATGCAGAAACGGTTTGGTACATCCATTATTTTAATCACCCATGATTTAGGGGTTGTTGCAGGTATGTGTGATAATGTCGTAGTGATGAAAGATGGTGAAGTAGTCGAGTCTGGAACAACAGAAGAAATATTTGAAAAGCCTAAAC
The DNA here is from genome assembly GCF_012933555.1 of Niallia alba. Taxonomy (GTDB): domain Bacteria; phylum Bacillota; class Bacilli; order Bacillales; family Cytobacillaceae; genus Niallia; species Niallia alba. The sequence goes on along the minus strand of NZ_JABBPK010000001.1, from coordinate 3,975,039 downwards.
ATCCCTATACAAAAAAACTTTTACATGCTCTGCCAAGGCTTGACGAAAAGAAAAAAATAAAGCCAGCTCCTATTCATCTGCCAATCGAACAGGATCAGCCAATTCTTGAGGTGAATTCATTAAACAAACACTTTACTATTGGAAAAGGAGGTACTTTAAAAGCAGTAGATGATGTTAGTTTCGATATCCGAGCAGGAGAAACATTAGGCTTGGTTGGGGAGTCAGGTTCAGGAAAATCCACAACAGGGCGATCCATTTTACGATTACATGAACCGACGAGTGGTGAAATATTATATCAAGGAATTCCCGTTCATCGATTAAAGAAAAGTGAATTGAAAATGCTCCGTCGTCACATGCAAATTATCTTTCAAGATCCATATGCCAGTCTTAATCCAAGGTTCAAGATAGTAGATATCATTGGGCAAGCACTAGATATCCATCAATTATATAAAAATCCTACAGAACGTTTAAAAAGAGTAGAAGAATTATTGAATATGGTCGGATTGGATCCTTCTCATGCCTTTAGATACCCCCATGAATTTTCAGGTGGGCAACGGCAGAGAATTGGCATCGCGAGAGCGAACCGTCTTTTATCGTTTGTGATGAACCCTTATCAGCGTTAGATGTTTCTATTCAAGCACCAAATTGTAAAGCTTTTAGAGGATTTGCAGCATAAACTGGGCTTGACGTATTTATTTATTGCCCATGATTTATCGATGGTAAAACATATTAGTGATCGAGTAGCTGTTATGTATGCTGGGAAGATAGTTGAAATTGCAGAAAGTGAAGAATTGTACGCGAATCCACAGCATGCTTATACGAAAGAACTATTAGCAGCAATTCCTATTCCAGATCCTAAAGTGGAAAAGAATAAAAACAGGAATATTACGGAAGGTAATCTTGGTGAAGATAAATATCAAGTAAACAATACAAGGCTTGTAGAAGTATCAAAAGATCATTGGGTAGCAATGCCTATTTAGAAATTATTAGGGGATAGGTAAATATTTAACTTAGCAATATCCTATCCCTAATATAAAAATGCAAGATGTATTTTTGTACTTTCCATTCCCTTAGTATTGTTGGAAATTTAGTAATTAGTTATAATAAGCGAGAAGATAAGGAAGATTTCTATTGTTAAAAAACTGATTATTTTGATTTTTTAAACAAACGGGGAGGGAGAAGGGAATGAGTATATATCAAATAGTACTATTTGACTTAGATGGTACGCTTTCAGATCCTAAAGAAGGAATTACGAAGTCGGTTCAGTATGCATTGCAAAAATTAGGGCAAGAAGAATCGGATTTAGCCAAGTTAGAAAGGTTTATTGGACCACCACTCCAAGAATCATTTTCTACATATTATGGTTTTAATCAAGATATCACGAATCAAGCAATAGCCTTATACAGAGAGAGATTTAAGCAATTAGGAATGTTTGAAAATAAATTATACTCAAATATAACCACCTTGCTTGACTCCTTGAGAGAAAAAGGCTGCATTTTAATTGTAGCAACTTCTAAACCAACTGTTTTTGCAGAAGAAATTCTGAAATATTTTCAAATAGAAAGGTATTTTGCTCATATTATTGGCAGTAATCTGGATGGTACTAGATCATCCAAAACAGAAATTATTCAATACATATTAGCGTTGTATCCAGCATATCAACATCGTGATTTTGTGATGATAGGGGACCGAGAGCATGATATTATTGGGGCAAATAATACAGGAATTGATTCTATAGGTGTTACATATGGATACGGCACATACGAAGAGTTAAATCACGTAAATGCAACATTCATAGTAGAAAGTATTAATCAATTAAAAGAAATTTTAATAGATAGAAAGAGAAAGGAGCGAATAAGCCTTGTGACAGAGGAAGAGGCTCCGATTGTACATAAATTAATGCTAGAAGCATTTGAAGATTATCGTTATATTGAGGTACCTTCCAGTGCATTGACAGAACCAGTCGACAAATTAATAAATGCTCTTAAAAGTGGAACGGAGCAAGCTATTATCTATTGGTTAGATGATATCCCCTACGGTTCCTCCCGTTTGCAGCTAAAAGATGATTCTCTTTATTTTTCCAGACTTTCGGTAATTCCTTCAGCAAGAGGGAAAGGGATAGCAAAAGCGATGCTAGCTTGGATGGAGGAATATGCATTGTTAAACAGAAAGCAGAAAGTAGAATGTAAAGTAAGAGCAAATATTCCGAAAAATATTGAATTATATGAAAAATTAGGTTTTGTTATTACAAAAGAAGAAACAGCTGCTAATCCAAATGGAATGGCAGTGAAAGCAGTCTATATGGAGAAACTTGTAGAAAGGGTAATCTCTATGAGAATTTGAGTAAAGTTCTTCAATTGATAGGGAGTTACATCAACAATTGTGAAAACGGTCTGATAGTGACATTCAGACCGTTTTCCTTTTTTATATCACTAAGCTAGGGTCATGAAAATAAACGATTTTTGTCTATTTGTATTAACCGATCCAGTATATAGCTAATCCTGCTGTAATTATGGTAACCAGTATCAGTAGTAGAAAAGGAATATTTGGGAACAAACTTACGATGGATAAAATAATAACTATAACTATTAACGTCACTATCAATGAAAAGAGCAAACCTTTCCATACTGGGTCTATTTCTATATAGGCAGATATATAAGCAATTAAAAAGAGAATTATAGCATAAGCAAAATTTGTTAATAGATATTGTTCGGGAAGAAGAAAAAATAATCCAAATAATATAAGGATAAATAAATTTTGTTGACCTTTTTTTCTTCTAAGATTTTCTAGCCACATTTTCATAAGATACCTCTTTTTATCTTCTATTTTATTTTTTTATTGAAATACCCTCTTTTTATTCAGCTGCATCAAAAGGCATATTCTTATCTATTTATTATAATAAATCACTAGTGTTGCATTAATTTATTTTTACTATTAAAAATACTCAAAATGTTCAATTTTATTATTTTATGCAAAGAAAAAGTCCTTTATAATGGATAAGTCAGGTGGTAACCCGTCCAAATCCACTAAAAAAGGACCAACTCATGGACAAGATTACACGAAAAACTTCATTTGGACAATGGTTTTCACCAATAAATCTTCAACTTTTTGAAAAAACCGTGAAAACGTTGAAATTAGATTACTATACGAAAAAACTAAAAACAGACTCATTTCTAAAATTACTCCTTTTTGCACAGCTACAAGAAGTCGAAAGTTTGCATGAGCTAAGCGATTGTCTTTTCGACGACCAACTACAAAAAGGCATTGATCTTGATTCAATCAGTATTTCTCAGCTCTCACGCCGATTAAACGGTATAAATCCAGATTTATTTCAAAGGCTTTTCCTTGATTTAGTCGCACAAATTCATGCAAAAACACATTATACAAAGCTTATTATGCCGTTAAAAATCATTGATTCAAGCACATTGCCACTTAATTTGACCAATCATAAATGGGCAAAGTTCCGCAAAACAAAAGCGGGTGTCAAGTTGCATTTGAGACTTGTGTTTATGGAAAAAGGGAGTTCCTATCCTGAAAAGGCTGTTTTAACAACGGCAAAAGAACATGATCGTGGTCAGCTTGAAATCATGGTTGATGATAAAGAATGCATGTATGTGTTTGACCGTGGCTACCTAGATTACGAGCGCTTTGACCGAATGACAGATGATGGTTACTTTTTTCTTTCAAGGCTACGGAAAAACGCAGTCATACGGGAAGTTTATAATTTTAAACTACCCGAGAATTCAGCTGTTTTGTCAGATCAAATGGTGTTGATTGGTACGACTCAAAACCGTGCTGAAAATTACTTTCGTCTTCTAAAAGTGATGGATTCAAAAGGAAATGAACTGCATTTAATTACCAATCGTTTTGATTTGAGTGCCGAAGAAATTTCAGAGATGTACAAATCACGGTGGGCAATTGAGTTGTTCTTTAAATGGATCAAACAGCATCTCAGCATCAAAAAGTTCTACGGTCAAAGTGAATGGGCGATTCAAAACCAAGTGTTTATCGCACTGATTGTTTTTTGCCTACATGTTCTCGTACAACTTGAAACAAGAAGTAAGCGAAAAACCTTACAAATTAGCCGTTATTTAAGGGCTGCATTGTGGAAACCAGCCCATATCTGGCTTCGAAAGATTGAAGGGAAAGCCATCCCTTAATAAGCAAATTGTTGTTGTCGCACAAGTCTAATTGTAAAAAAAACCCAAATGGATGGAGCCACCTTTGAATAGGTATTTACCTTTTTGGCTCTAAACAAGGAGGATAATCAGACTGAAAATTGCGACAATATTTATGCAACACTAGTGATAATAAATACAAAAAAAATCTGAAGTAACTATAATCTTAAATGTCAAAAATATATTCAAAAGCAAAATGTTAAACTATAATGAATATACTGAATATTCTAGTCTGAATAGTAAATAGATAGAAGGGGGAAGAAGTATGAATTACAAATATGCCAACCGAATAGAAAGAGTAAAACCATCAGCTATTAGAGAACTATTAAAGTTAGGGGCAGATCCATCTATTATTTCATTTGGTGGTGGATATCCAGACCCTGAAATTTTTCCAATAGAAAAATTACGAAAAGTGTATGATCAGGTTTTACAGGAAGAGGGAAGATTAGCACTTCAATATACTGGTACAGAAGGATTAATGGCGTTAAGAGAGAAGTTAGTGAATCGGGTAAAGCAGATTGGTATCAGCTGTTGTGTCGATAACCTTTTTATAATTCAAGGAGGTCAACAAGGGTTAGACCTTGCAGCGAAAGCTTTTATTGACAAAGGAGATATCATTATAACGGAAAATCCAACTTTTTTAGGTGCACTTGCTGCATTTAATCCATATGAGCCAGAATATGTAGGTGTATCTATGGATGAAGATGGTATGCGAATGGACGAGCTGGAAGCAGCTTTACAGAAGCATCCAAATGTGAAACTCATTTATACAGTTCCTGAATTTCAGAATCCAACTGGAGTGACAATGAGCTTGGAGCGAAGAAAGACATTAGTGGAATTAGCGAATAAGCATAATGTTGTCATTGTCGAAGACAGTCCGTATCGTGAAATACGTTATGAAGGGGAAGATTTACCATCTATTAAAAGTTTCGACACGGAAGGAAGAGTCATTCATATTGGTAGTTTTTCTAAAATCCTTAGCCCAGGATTACGTCTTGGCTGGTTAATTGCTGACCGTGCTTTAGCGGAGAAACTAAGTTTATTAAAAATGGCTTCCGATACGCAAAATTCAACCTTAAATATGTATGCAGTGAACCGGTTTATGGATATGTATGATTTAGATGAACATATCGTACATATTCGCGAAACATATAAACATAAAAAAGAGTTGATGTTTCAAACTTTACACGAAGCTTTTCCAAAGAGTGTAGCCTATACAAATCCTCAAGGTGGATTGTTTACATGGCTTACCTTTCCACAGCATATTGATACCAAAATCTTGATGCAGGAACGTAGTTTGCCTATCGCGAAAGTGGGCTATGTTCCAGGAGAAAGCTTCTTCCCTAATATTCAAGAGAAAAATCATTGTCGAATTAATTATTCCTATATGTCAGAAGAGAATATTATTAGAGGTATTACAAATTTAGGAAAGTTAGTGCAAGAAATATGTTAGGTGTACTTTTTTGATTTACAAAAAATAAAAGTAAGTTACTTTTAATAACTTTTTAAATAAAAGTAAGTCGTATTATTTGCAATTGAATAATCTCAGTATTAGGATAAAAATGTAGTGAAAATTTTTAAAAAAATACGGAGGTTAAAATGATGAAAATTGGAATTATCTTAGGTAGTACTCGTCAAGGAAGAGTAAGTCCACAAGTTGGAGCATGGGTGAAAGAAATAGCTGACAAGCGTGGGGATGCTGAATATGAAATCGTTGATATTGCAGAGTTCAACTTACCATTTTTAGGAGCAGCAGAAGGGCAAGAAAATGTGGCAGCTTGGAATGAAAAATTAGCAAGTCTTGACGGATTTGTTTTTGTAGTAGCTGAGTATAATCATAGTATTACTGGTGCATTGAAAAATGCTTTAGATTCTGCAAGAGAAACTTGGAATAATAAAGCAGCTGGAATTGTGAGTTATGGTTCAACTGGTGGAGCACGTGCAGCAGAACATTTAAGAGGAATTCTAGGAGAACTGCAAGTCGCAGACGTTCGTGTTCATCCAACCCTTTCTTTATTTACTGATTTTGAGAACTTCACAACATTTAAGCCATCTTCTCTTCATCTAGAAAATATCAATGCAATGCTTGATCAAGTAGTAGCTTGGAGCACAGCATTAAAAACAATTCGTGGATAATGGTGATACATAGAGTAAGGCTTTCAAAGCCTTACTCTTTTGGAAATAAAATGATATCCGGTCGAGAAATTTTTGGAAAGTCATTTTAAGAATACGAAAAATGGGTATTATATATATGAAAAAATTTTCGATTGGCCTCTATAAATGAGTGCATTTTTAGAGGCGATTAAAAACCGTCGCTCATACTATGGTCTTAGCAAAGAACAGGTAGTGTCTGTGAAAAAATCCAAGAAGTTGTGAATGAAGCGGTGCTTCATACACCATCATCCTTCAATTCTCAAGAGTAGTGATTTTATTAAAGGAACAGCATGATAGACTTTGGGATATAACAGCAGATGAATTGCAAAAAATTGTTCCAGCTGAAAATTTTGCTACCACTAAAGAGAAAATTAGTTCCTTTAAGGCTGGCTATGGAACGATATTATTTTTTGAAGATCAAGAAGTAGTAGAAGGGTTACAAAAGCAGTTTGCGCTCTATGCTGAGAATTTTCCAATTTGGGCAAATCAAACAAATGCAATGCATCAATTAGTCATCTGGACTGCATTGGAAGAAGTAGGGTTCGGAGCTTCCTTACAGCACTATAACCCTCTAATTGATGAGGCTGTACAGGTGGAATGGGATATACCATCTTCTTGGAAGCTCGTTGCACAAATGCCATTTGGTAAGCCAACAATAGAACCAGGAGAAAAAGAATTTAAGCCGTTAGAAGATCGCGTGAAAATTTTTAAATAGAGCTTGTTTTAGAAGGACTCCTGAAAAAGGAGTTTTTCTATTGCACGAAGTATGACCTTTCCTTTAAAGAAGGTAGAGTTTAAAAGGAATTATTTAGTAGTCTGAATACAGGTAGATTTATGCAGGTTTTAGCGAGACAGATGAGACAAGGAAAAATCTTGCCCATGGAAAGCTATGTGTATTTAGGCTGCTCATATAGTGCAACAAACTATATGAAAACAGTCAAAGCAAAATAAAAGTAATATTCCTACTACTGTGATAGGATGATAACATCACTATAAAGAAGGTGGAAACATGAAAATTGAAGTATGGTCAGACTATGTGTGCCCATTTTGCTATATTGGAAAACGCCGTTTAGAGATGGCTTTAGAACAATTTCCTTACAAAGATCAAGTTGAAGTAGAATTTAAGAGCTTTGAATTAGATCCTAATGCTGAAATGTATGCTGGTAAAAGTATTCATGAAGTTCTTGCTGGTAAATATAGAATGAGTGTAGAAGAAGCGAAAAATGCGAATAGTAATGTTGGAAGTCAAGCAGCAAGTACAGGCTTGAAATATGATTTTGATAACATGAAACCAACAAATACATTTGATGCACACCGTTTAACAAAGTATGCACAAACAGTCGGAAAAGAAAAAGAGCTAACCGAGAAATTATTGTATTCTTACTTTACAGAAGGAAAATTAATAAGTGATCATAATACGTTAGTAGGAATAGGAAAATCAGTAGGACTTGAAGAAGAGGATCAACGAAAAGTATTAGCAGATTCAACAAGTTTTGCAAATGACGTCAGAATTGACGAGGCACTAGCAAGTCAAATTGGCGTAACAGGTGTTCCATTCTTTGTTATTAATCAAAAATACTCTATCTCAGGCGCTCAACCTTTAGAGACATTCAAGCGGGTTCTTGAACAAGTATGGCAGGAAGATCATCCAACCCCTAAATTTCAAGATCTTTCAGGTGCAGGTACAGAAGGTGCGGTATGTACAGATGAAGGCTGCGAAATTCCGAAAAAATAATCACATTTATATCATAAAATGAAAGGCTGGGACAAAATATCCCAACTAAATATAAATCCGAACAATTATACGTAAATGCTGATTGAAAAGTTCGTATAATTGTTTGGGGTTTTATTCATTTTAAGAAGGAAGGTTTGTGGTGATCACCCGCAGCCAGCATACACTTCGCTTTCCATGGGGCGAGCCCTCGTTCCTGCAGGGTCTTGGACTTTCTCGCAGCTCCATAGGAGTCTACGTGTATTCAGTCTGCTTCGTATTTCCTACTCATTATATTTTCTTTTTAAAAAAAGGATGAAACGAGTTGGTTTCGCTACTAAATGAGAGATTGTTCGTCTTTACCCATTAGATATTTTGTTTTGTCACATCCTCTTTCTGCATTTCCCCCTTTTTCATCAACAGTTACTTTTCCTAAATCTCCTATTACCGATATGGTTTTCTGATTTTTTTTGAAAGCGTTTTTAAAAAGGTATACGATTTATAAGGAAATGTATTATACTATAAATAGAGATTTCAAGGGTGCATTTTTAAAGTATAGACTTTTGTAATTAAATGCTTATAATTAAAAAGACATTTTGTTTTCGTTGAAAAAAGCAAGATTATATTTTATCCCACACTTAACGGGCAGTAAGACTCCCCCCTCAAGCTTATGAGAATACGAGGAAGATAGGTGGGAGATCAACTGTCCGTGAAGGTCCGATTGGTTCAACTAACCATCAGTGGAAGATGAGGAAAACCTCACTGATAGAGTCTTCGTTATAGATTATTTTTTATTAATTAAGGTGGTTCGTTTATGAACAAGTATGAAGCAATAGCAGTTGAAGTGAAACGTCGTATTAAAGAAAACTTTTATCCATTAGATCATCCAATTCCAGATGAAATATCTTTGTCTAAAGAGTTTTCATGTAGCAGAATGACCATGAAAAGAGCATTAGACAAACTAGTAATGGAAGGACTTCTGTATCGAAAAAGAGGGCATGGAACTTTTATTGTTCAATCGGCACTACATGATAGTAGGGTAAATGTGCTAACGAATGAAATATTAGGATTGTCTAAGCTGTTAGATGGAGAAAAGATAGAGAGTAAAATCATTAAATTTGAAGTTCATTTTCCTTCTGAAGAGGTTGCAGCACACTTAGCAATTGATGTGAAAACACCTGTTTACTATTTAATTAGATTACGCTCTGTAAAAAACGAACCATATGTTTTAGAAATTACGTATATGCCAACAACCGTAATTACTGGTTTAAATGATGAGGTGTTATATGGATCAGTTTATGAGCATATTACAAAAACCTTAGGGTTAACAATAGCTGGATCTCATCGGAAAATAAGAGCATGCAAATCGGCTGAATTAGATCATGAACATCTTGAATGTGAATTGAATGATCCAATTTTAGAAGTAGAGCATGTGGGTTATTTAAATAATGGTGTTCCATTTGAATATTCTTTTTCCCGTCATCGTTACGATAAATTTGAGGTAACAACCGTAAATTTAAAGCGGTAAATAGATATGGAAAAGCGATGTTTATAAAAGTAGGAAAAAGACTTAATAAAAAAGCAGTTATCATTTTCTTTGTGATAACTGCTTTTTTGCAAAAAAAAATGATGAAAAAACTATTTACATTTACGTTACGTCAACGTTTACGATTAAATTGTCAGGAGGTGAAAAAATGGAGTATACCATAAATGCATTAGGAAAGTTAGCAGGAGTAAGTACGAGAACGTTACGCTATTATGATGAAATTGGCCTTCTTAAGCCGGCGAGAATCAATTCATCAGGATATCGGATTTATGGACAAAAAGAGGTAGATTTATTACAGCAAATTCTTTTTTATCGTGAACTAGATGTCCCATTAGAAACAATTAAGAAAATGATGGCTTTTCCTTCTTTTGACGTCAAAGAAGCTTTAAAGGAGCATCATGAAAAACTTCTGGCAAAAAATCAACAGATTCAGCAATTAATTATAAATGTTGAAAAAACGATGAAAACATTAGAAGGGAGAACGACCATGTCTGATAAGGAAAAATTTGAAGGGTTCAAAAAGAAATTAGTAGATGATAATGAAGCAAAGTATGGAAAAGAAATTAGAGAAAAGTATGGAGAAGACACAATTAATCAATCTAATGCAAAACTAATGAATATGTCTGAAAGTGCGTATCGTAACATGGTAGAAGTAGAGACAGAGCTTTTTTCAACATTAAAAAAAGCAGTAAAAGAAGGTAATCCAGCAGGAGAAGCAGCCCAAAAAGCTGCAGATTTGCATAAACAATGGCTTTCTTTTACATGGCCGGAGTATAAAAAAGAGGCTCATGCAGGATTGGCAGAAATGTATGTTGCCGATGAACGTTTTACCTCTTATTATGATAAAGAGCAAGTTGGAACAACTGCCTTTTTACGAGATGCAATTTTAATTTATACAGGAGTGACTTCTGATAGCTAGGTAATAATAAAAAAGTTCCTTGATTCTCTTTTGCACTTACCCCTGTCAAGTAGACAATGAAAAAAAGAGTATATTAAGCTGCGGCCTTTTCTCGATATTCAATCGGGGAAAGGTCGTTATATTTTTTCTGAAATCGTTCGTGATTGTAATAGAAAATATATTCGTTTACAGCTTTGTAAGCTTCCTCATACGTTTTTGGTGCAACTAAATAAAGCTTTTCTGTTTTTAAATGTGAAAAGAACGACTCTATACATGCATTATCAAAACAATTTCCTTTTCTAGAATGGCTACCGACTATTTTCATACCTTCTAAAAGCTTTTGATATCGCTTAGTTGTATATTGAAATCCTTGGTCAGAATGTAAAAGTGTTTCTCCATTCTTAATTAAAGATGGATTTAATTTAATTACTGTATTTTGCACTAATTCTAAATCATTTCTAGTAGACATTTCCCATGCTACAATCTCATTATTATAAAGGTCCAAAACGGCTGATAAATAAACAAATGAATTATGTCCAATTCGAATATATGTAATATCCGTCACAAGCTTCTGATAGTAATTTTCTGCGTAGAAATTTTGATTAAGAATGTTAGGAAATACTATAGAGCCTCTTCTTCCATAGAAAGGACGTTTTTTTCGAATAACAGAACGAATTCCTAAATCTCTCATTAACCTTCTAACACGTTTGTGGTTTATAAAAATCCCAATTTCCTCTTTGATCATCAAAGGACTCTCCATTTTGTACTTTCTTAACCCATTCTGCTATTTGGGCATCACTCTTAATACCGAACGTTTCCCGTAACATTCGGTAAGACCAACCTTCCTCCAATTTTAAACGCACTACTTCCTTTTTTAGACCTTCTGTATATTGTGAAAAGGTTTGTCCTTTTTTGGCCATAAAAAATCCCCTCCAGATAGACTATTAAGAACATAATAACATGCTCTCTCTTTTTTTACAGTCTACCTGTAGGGGATAATATCAAAAATCCCCTCTTTTTAATGAATAGCTGATCGAATTATTTTTCTGCTAAATATGTAGCCAAGCTTAACCAATTGTTTTCAATTAAGGTAGGAAGTTGGGTTTTATCTCCTTTTGATAGACACTCAATAATTTCTTGATGCTGTTCAATCGACTTTTGCCCATCGAAAGAATTAAATTTTAGTAACTCCAGTCGGCGAATTTTTGGAAGAAGGCGACCTAGAGCTATAACTATTTCTGGATTTTGAGATGCCTCTAAAATAACTGCATGGAATTGATCATCCTTTTGGATTGCTTGAAATTTATCCGCTGCTTTTAGAGCTTTAGCAAATTCGTTATTAATTGCTGTCATTTGTTCAACATGTGCGGAAGATAAAGTAGTTAAAGCCAATTTAGCCGCTAATGCATGAAGGGAGGCTACTACTGTAAAGGCATGCATCGCTTGATCTACTTCAATTAAACTAACAATTGTTTCTGAACCTGGAGAAGTTACAATTAATCCTTCATCCTCCAATTTTTTGAGTGCTTCTCGTACTGGAGTTCTACTTACACCGAATTGTTCAGCCAATGTTTTATCATTAATTCTTTCACCGGGCTTTAATTCAAGATGAATGATTGCTAATTTTAATCGTTCATATATTTGTTCTCTTAATGATAGACGAGGAATTTGCGTAATATTTTTCATAGCAATAATATATCATATTTTGGTTATATTAGTGGAAAAGAGCTTCATTCATAAATTTGTCATTATTTATTATTTTACTTTTATACCATACCGGGGTATGATATATGTATACAAAATAAGCAAGGGGGAGTTTTATTGGAGAATAATGAACAGGAAATGGAAAGTTGTCATATCACTAGTGACAGAAGAAGTCACCATTCAGATAAAGTAAAGCAAAACTTAGTTACTAGATTAAATCGAATTGAAGGACAAATTCGAGGGATAAAAGGTTTGATCGAAAAAGATACGTATTGTGATGATGTTATTACGCAAATTTCAGCGACTCAATCTGCTTTAAATAGTGTAGCAAAGATTTTATTAGAAGGTCATTTAAAAAACTGTGTGGTAGAGCGTATCCAAGAGGGTGATATGGAAGTAGTGGATGAGGTTCTAACCACAATTCAAAAACTAATGAAAAAATAAGGAGTGTTCTAAATGGAAAACGTAACATTAAAAGTGGAAGGTATGTCTTGTAATCATTGTGTAAAAGCAGTTGAAGGAAGTGTAGGCGAGCTTGCTGGTGTATCTGATGTTAAAGTTAATTTAAAAGAAGGCTTAGTTGATGTTTCATTCAATGCTAATGAAGTAGCACTAGAAACAATCAAAGAAACTATTGATGAGCAAGGTTATGATGTGAAGTAATTTAATTAGGAAAATGTGCTGTTATAACTGCACATTTTTATTTTCAATAAAATATACCCTATATAGGTATAAGGAGTTTTGTGATATGGCGGAACAAAGTGTCATGAAAAGTAAGGAGAAAATAAAGGAACAAACCTTTGAAATTACGGGAATGACTTGCGCTGCTTGTGCCACTCGTATAGAAAAAGGACTAAATAAAATGCAAGGCGTTGAAAATGCAACGGTTAATTTGGCACTGGAAAAAGCAACCGTTAAATATAGAGATGGTGAACTTTCCCCAATGGAAATAAAAGAAAAGGTGGAAGGGTTAGGGTATGGCATAGTAACGGAAAAACTTGAATTAGATATTTCAGGAATGACTTGTGCTGCCTGTGCAACAAGAATTGAAAAAGGTCTTAATAAAATGACTGGTGTAAACAAGGCAACGGTTAATCTTGCCTTAGAAAATGCTACCATTGAGTACAATCCAGCAAATATTGTTCCAGATGAACTAATTGGTAAAATAAATAAACTTGGCTATGGAGCAACGAAGAAGGAATCAGAACAAGTCACTGTAAATCAAAAAGAAGCGGAATTAAAGAGACAAAAACGAAAATTTATATTCTCCATGATTTTATCTCTGCCACTTTTATGGGCAATGGTTGGTCACTTTTCCTTTACATCTTTTATATATGTTCCAGATCTTTTTATGAATCCATGGGTACAAATGGCGCTAGCCACCCCTGTTCAATTTCTTGTCGGGAAACAGTTTTATATAGGTGCATATAAAGCTTTGAAAAATAAGAGTGCCAATATGGATGTTCTTGTGGCATTAGGAACTTCTGCGGCTTATTTTTATAGTGTTTATTTATCTTTCGAGTCATTAGGTCATTTTGGCCATCCTGTAGGACTTTATTTTGAAACAAGTGCCATTTTGATTACCTTAATTATTTTAGGAAAATTATTCGAAACGAAAGCAAAAGGAAGATCTTCGGAAGCGATAAAAAAATTAATGGGCCTGCAAGCGAAAACGGCATTTGTTATTCGCGGTGGGGAACAGATGGAAATACCTTTGGAAGAAGTTTTAACAGGAGAAGTTCTTCTTGTAAAACCTGGTGAAAAAATTCCTGTTGATGGGGAAATTATCGAAGGACAGTCAGCCGTTGATGAATCGATGTTAACTGGCGAAAGTATTCCGGTTGATAAACAAGCAGGCGACACGGTAATTGGAGCAACAATAAATAAAAATGGCTTTTTAAAACTGAAGGCAACCAAGGTTGGCAAAGAGACAGCACTAGCTCAAATTATTAAAGTGGTCGAAGAAGCACAGGGTTCTAAGGCGCCAATTCAGCGTTTGGCTGATCATATTTCTGGTATTTTTGTTCCAATTGTAGTAGGTCTTGCCCTTCTTACATTCTTTGTCTGGTATTTTGTTATCACACCTGGCGACTTTGCAGAAAGTCTAGAGAAGTTAATTGCAGTATTGGTTATCGCATGTCCTTGCGCGCTTGGGCTTGCTACTCCAACTTCCATTATGGCAGGTTCGGGTAGAGCAGCAGAATATGGTATTTTATTTAAAGGTGGAGAACACCTAGAAATGACTCATAAGATTGATACTATTTTATTAGATAAAACGGGAACAGTAACAAATGGAAAACCTGTTTTAACAGATATAGTAACAGAATGGGAAGAAGAAGAATTACTATCCTTAGTTGGAGCAGCAGAAAGTAAATCAGAGCATCCTCTTGCTGAGGCAATTGTCAAAGGAATAACCGATCGTGGGATTGTTCTTCCGGAAACAGCTGACTTTGAAGCAATTCCAGGTTTTGGAATTCGAGCGAATGTGGATGGTAATGACCTATTAGTCGGAACACGGCGATTGATGGATCGTTATCGGATAAATGTTGGAAAAATTCTTCCTAGGATGAAAGAGCTAGAAGCTCAAGGGAAAACTGCAATGCTTATAAGTGTTAATGGCAAATATGCTGGACTCCTGGCAGTAGCGGATACCATTAAACAAACTTCAAAAGCGGCAATTAAACGATTGAAGCAGATGAATTTAGATGTCATTATGATTACGGGAGATAACCAGCAAACAGCAGAGGCAATCGGAAGACAAGCAGGAATTGATCACATCATTGCAGAGGTTCTGCCAGATGGAAAGGCAGATGCTGTGAAAAAGCTGCAACAAAAAGGAAAAAAAGTAGCGATGGTTGGGGATGGAATCAATGATGCACCTGCACTAGCACTAGCAGATATTGGAATGGCTATTGGAACAGGAACAGATATTGCCATGGAAGCAGCAGATATTACACTTATTCGTGGAGATCTACAAGCCATTGCAGATAGTATTTTAATAAGTAGAAAAACAATTACAAACATAAAGCAAAATTTATTTTGGGCTTTTGGCTACAATACACTTGGAATACCAGTTGCGGCAATTGGTTTGCTTGCCCCATGGTTAGCTGGTGCCGCAATGGCATTTAGTTCTGTGTCTGTTGTATTAAATGCCCTTCGCTTGCAACGATTAAAACTGTAAAGGGGAAAACAATTTTCTGTTTGTTTCATAATCTAAGCCACTTTATCTCATACTAGAATTGTACGTAATAACTACTAGCAGGAGGTAACGAACATGGCGAAGCAGAAAAAGTCTGAAGTAAACAACCAATGGGCAACTGCTAATACAGAAGTTACAAGTAAAAAGCAGCATAAGACAGCAACAGATAACCAATGGGCTTCTACTAATAAGAAACAGTAATGATTTTTGCTGAAAATAAAAGCATACCAATAGCAAAATTGGTATGCCTTTTAGATTGTTTAGCTGTTACTTTTTGCAGCTTCCTGCATGGCTTTAAAGCGTTCACTATCATCTGGATTACCAAAGCTTCGTTGATTTGTGTCGAGAGAAGTAATGGTCTTAATATCGTCTGCATCAAGAGCAAAGTCAAATAAATCAGCATTTTCGATAATACGTTGCTCATGAACAGATTTAGGAATAATTATCGTATCGCGATCTAAATGCCATCTTAAAATAACTTGAGCAACTGTTTTATTATGTTTTTTGGCAATCTCAGCTAGAGCTGGTGAATCAAATAATCCATTCTTTCCTTGACCAAGTGGAGCCCAAGCTTCATGTGCAATATCATGCTGTGCCAAATAATTTCTTAATTCCACCTGCTGAAATAACGGATGTGTTTCTACTTGATTTAACATTGGCGTTATTTTTGCAGTTTCAGCTAATTTCTCAAAATGATGAATTTGGAAATTACATACACCAATTGCACGGACTAACCCTTCTTCATAAAGATCTTCAAGTGCTCTCCATGTTTCTTCAAAACCAGGTGCTGCCCAGTGAATAAGGTAAAGATCTAAATAATCTAATTGTAGCTTTCTTAATGATTCACGAAATGCTTTTTTTGTTTCTTCATAGCCGAAATCCGTAACCCAAACCTTTGTCGTAATAAATAATTCTTCACGTGGTACGCCAGCTGCTTTAATAGCATTGCCTACAAACTCTTCATTTTCATATCTTGTTGCGGTATCAATAGAGCGATATCCATTTTTAATGGCAGCAAGTACACTTTGTTCACATTCTTTTGGATCATTTACTAAAAAAACCCCAAAGCCTAAATAAGGAATTTCTACGCCATTGCTTAGTTTCTTTGTCGCATTGATTGATAAATCCATCCTGTCACCCCGTTAGAATAATTTTTTCTATCCTAAGAGTAGCGGTTTCTTAGGAGATTTTCAAATAATTGAGATGGGGAACGGGGGAAAGTAAGAGTTGGAAAGTCGCAAGTAAGAGTTGGGAAGTCGCAAGTAAGAGTCGGGAAGTCGCAAGTAAGAGTTGGGAAGTCGCAAGTAAGAGTTGGAAAGTCGCAAGTAAGAGGTGGGAAGTCGCAAGTAAGAATTGGGAAGTCGCAAGTAAGAGTTGGGAAGTCGCAAGTAAGAGTTGGAAAGTCGCAAGTAAGAGTTGGAAAGTCGCAAGTAAGAGTTGGAAAGTCGCAAGTAAGAGTTGGGAAGTCGCAAGTAACCCTCAAAGAACTGCAAGCAAACAGCCAATATTTACGAATTAGATACATCCTTAAGTTTGCTATTTACTTGCAATCGTCATAAAAATAGTTTCAAGCCAACTCCAATAGGGAAAAGTCCTAACAACCTCGTCTACATACAAAGAAAAACCCTCCACAAAATAGAGGGTTATTCTACCAAGACGCTATTATTTTACTGTTTCAGGAACACTTAAGCCTAAACCTTCAGCAACTTTTGTGCCATACTCAGGATCTGCTTTGTAGAAGTGACCGATTTGACGAAGTTTGATTTCTTCTAATGCTACAGGTTTCATTGCGCCAACAATGTTTGCCACTAATCTTTCTCGTTCTTCTGTAGACATTAAACGATATAAATCTCCTGCTTGTGTGTAATGATCATTGTGATCGAATGCAACACTTTCTGCAACTCCAGATACAGCAAATGGAGTTGTTTTGTTTTCAGGAGTTTCTTTTGGACCACTAAAGCTATTTGGCTCGTAGTATACTGAACCGCCACCATTGCCATCAAAGCGCATTTGACCATCACGTTGATAGTTATTTACTTCGTTGCGAGGACGGTTAATTGGAAGTGAATTATGGTTTGCACCTACACGGTAACGATGTGCATCACTGTACGCAAATAAACGGCCTTGTAGCATTTTGTCTGGTGAAACCTCTACACCAGGTACTAATGTTCCAGGGGAGAATGTAGCTTGCTCCACTTCTGCAAAGTAATTCTCTGGATTACGATCAAGTACCATACGACCAACTTCGATTAATGGATAGTCTTTTTGTGACCATACTTTTGTTACATCGAATGGATCAAAACGATACGTATCTGCATCCTCTAAAGGCATAATTTGAACATAAAGTGTCCAAGCAGGAAAATCTCCTTTTTCAATAGCGTTAAATAAATCTTCTGTATGATAATCAGGATTTTCCCCAGCAAGTTTAGCTGCTAGATTCACATCAAGGTTTTTAACCCCTTGTTCTGTTTTAAAATGATATTTAACCCAAACGCCTTCTCCATCTTTGTTTACCCATTTAAAGGTATGGCTTCCGAATCCGTGCATATGACGAAGTGTTGCAGGAATACCACGATCTGACATAAGAATTGTTACTTGGTGCAAAGATTCAGGTGAATGAGACCAAAAATCCCATACAGCTGTTGGATTTTTTAAATGTGTTTTTGGATCTCTTTTTTGAGTATGGATAAAGTCAGGAAATTTAATCGCATCCCGAATAAAGAATACAGGTGTATTATTGCCAACAATATCATAATTTCCATCTTCTGTATAAAACTTCACAGCAAATCCACGCGGATCACGAACGGTATCAGCAGAGCCTAGTTCCCCAGCAACTGTTGAAAAACGAATAAACATGGATGTTCTTTTTCCAACTTCAGATAAGAAGTTAGCTTTTGTGTATTTTGTTAAGTCATTGGTTACTTCGAAGTAACCATGAGCTCCTGCCCCTTTAGCGTGCACAACGCGCTCAGGTACACGTTCTCTATTAAAATGAGCTAATTTCTCAAGTAAATGTACATCTTGAATTAAAGTAGGACCACGATGTCCGGCAGTTATGGAATTTTGGTTGTCTCCAACTGGTGCTCCCCAGCTAGTCGTTAATCGATTGTTTGACATATAAAAAATCACCTCATAATTTAGTTCTTTAGCATATGTATATTATAATATCATCTCTAAATAAAAAATCAATATAATTTTATAATAATTATAAATAAGTTTTTTAGGAAAATAGTTTGAAAGGTAATTATAAGCTAATAAACGCTTGAAATATGACGGTAATAAGAGAACGTAAGGAAAAACTAATAGAGAACAGATATACATGAATGAGAATAAGAGAAGGAGGAAAGAAGCTAATCTATTTATAGAGAGGAGTATTATATTATCCGCTACATTTTATGAGAGCAGTAACCGATTTATTCCTAATAATCTGCTAGGATATAGGCTGTGTTTCCCTTATAATAAAAGAAAGATTTTTGTCGGACATAGATCATAGGGGGCATTATTTGATGTTGCGGAAGGAATTAGCGAAAGAAAAAAGCATTTTATTAATTGGGTTTATGGGAGTTGGGAAAACGACGCTTGGGAAAGCGCTAGCGGATAAACTCCAACGGGAATTTGTAGATGTTGATCATCAATTAGAAATTATATATAACATGAAGATTACGGAAATATTTAGCCATTATGGAGAAGCATTTTTTCGAGAAAAGGAGAAAGAGATAATCAAAGTGCTCACAGAACAGAAAGGAAAGGTTATATCTTTAGGAGGTGGGGCTTTTCTGCAAGAAGACGTTCGTAACGTCTGTCTAGAGAATGGGATTGTCTTATATTTAGATATGTCCTTTGAAGCATGGAAGGAGAGAATTCCCTTTATAATCGATAGCAGACCAGTACTGCATGGAAAGTCAGAGGAAGACATAAAGGAATTATTTAATGTGAGAAAAGAATTATATACTAACCACCATTTGAAAGTCACCATGGATGGGAAAGAGCTAGAGGAAATAATAGACTCTATTGTACATTCATTGAGTCTCATAAAAAAGTAAGTTGTTGGAGGGAAAAAGGTGAGCAAAAGCATAAAGGTAAGAGAAGTCATCATTGGGGACGGAATGCCAAAAATTTGCGTTTCTCTTATTGGTAGAACAGAACAAGAATTAAGGGAAGAAGCAGTCTTACTTAAAGAACGGGAAATCGATATAATCGAATGGCGTGCCGATTATTTTTCAGAAGTAGATAATATTAATAGAGTGACACAAGTACTTCCCCACTTAAGAAAAACGATTGGGAATATTCCTTTACTATTCACTTTTCGTACCTTGAAAGAGGGAGGAGAGAGACAGATAGACGAGGAAGACTATTTCTCTTTAAATAAAAGTGTATTAGAGACGGGAATGATTGATTTACTCGATATTGAATTATTTATGGAAGAAGTGACAATTAAACAGGTAATAGATATGGCACATTCTCATCAAATTGCTGTCATTTTATCTAATCACGATTTTGAAAAAACTCCGTCGAAGGAAGAAATTATTTTTCGGTTGCAAAAGGCACAGCAACTAGGTGCAGATATACCAAAAATTGCGGTAATGCCTCAATCTGTAAAGGATGTTTTAACATTATTAGATGCGACGGCTACGATGAAGGAAAAGGCACCAGATCAACCGATTGTAACGATGTCCATGGGAGGAAGAGGAGCTGTGAGCAGAATGGCAGGAGAAATATTTGGCTCAGCTATTACATTTGCTGCAGCAAAGAAGGCATCTGCTCCAGGGCAAATTCCTATAGAAGAGTTGAGAAATATATTAACTGTAGTACATAAAAGTTTATGATAAGGAATTCGCATAAGAAACGTATGTTACACCGTTCTTATGCGAATTTCTTTTTATTTTTTGGCTGTTTTCTAAAGGATTGTTGTTTTTCAATAGGAAAAAAGAATTAGTTGAAAAATGGAGCCGCCGGAATACACGAAGACTCCTGTGGGATTAGCGCGAGCCCCGCGGAAAGCGAAGTGTATTCCAGCTGCGGGTAATCGCAACAAATTTTACAAAAAAAGCCTGTTTTTTTGAACAGTGCCTTCATAATACTTGCTTACTTTAAGAAAAAGTTGATACACTCATGATTAAATAATACCCATTAAGGGAGCGTAAAAAAATGGAAGTAAATGAAAGATTAGCACAAACAAAATCATTCTTTTCAACACAAGCAACATTGCCACTTGCTTTTCGAATAGAACAATTAGAAAAATTGAGAAATGCTATTGTAGAAAAGGAGCAAATCCTTTTAAAAGCATTGCAGAAAGATTTAGGAAAGCATCCTTTTGAGTCGTATGCCTCGGAAATTGGATTTGTGCTTCAGAGCATTCGTCATACAATAAAACATCTAAAAAAATGGATGAAACCAAAAAAAGTAAGAAGTACGTGGAGTCTATTTCCTTCTAAGGGAGAAATTTTAAATGAGCCATATGGAACGGTCCTTATTATAGGTCCTTTTAATTATCCTTTTCAATTATTGATTGAACCTTTAATTGGCGCAATTGCTGCGGGCAACTGTGCAATTTTAAAGCCTTCAGAACTTGTGCCAACTGTTTCAGCCGTTGTAACGGAAATGATTAATACTACCTTTGAGCCAGCTTATATCAGTTCGGTTGAAGGAGGAGTGGAGACAAATCAAGCATTGATCCATGCTAATTTTGATTATATTTTCTTTACAGGCAGTACGAAGGTAGGGAAGATTGTGATGGAAGCCGCGGCTCAGCATTTAACTCCTGTAACACTGGAGCTAGGGGGGAAAAGTCCTGTCATTATCGATGAAACGGCTAACTTAACGATAGCGGCTAAGCGTATAATATGGGGTAAGACTTTAAACGCAGGCCAAACATGTGTGGCGCCAGATTATATTATGGTTCATGAATCAGTTAAAGAATCCTTCATCGTAGAAATGAAAAAAACGCTAGTAAACTATTTTGGAGAAACGATTGAAGATAAAGAGGATTTTGGCAGAATTGTGAGTGAACGACATTTTCTTCGCTTAAGAGAAATGCTAGAAGTAGATCGGAAAGCTATACTGTTTGGAGGGAAAAGTAATCGAGATACACGTTTTATTGAACCAACGATTTTGGACGCTACATGGGATTCAGCAACGATGCAAGAAGAAATCTTTGGGCCGATATTGCCTATTCTAACTTATAAAGAACTAGAGAAAGCAATCGAATCGATTAGAAAGCTAGATAAACCGTTAGCCCTCTATCTTTTCACGAACAATAAGGAGACGGAAACGAAAGTGCTTCGTGCCATTTCCTCAGGTGGAGTTTGTATTAATGATGTGTTAACCCATATTGTTCCTCCTAATTTACCCTTTGGTGGAGTAGGTGCATCTGGAATGGGAGCTTATCACGGTGAATACAGTTTCACCACTTTCTCTCATCAAAAAAGTATACTCAGAAAGAGTACAAGAGTTGATATTCCAATTCTTTATCCACCATATACAGAAAAGAAAGAGAAAATGATTCGTAAAGTGCTTAAATAATTATGGGAGGGCTATTTTGTTGGCAAATACACTTTTTGAAGAAGCAAAATTGTTTATTGATACAGCCTATAAGGAACTGAATAAATCAGAAGCAGCAATCGAAAATCGTCTAATACAAATAGAAAAAGAGATCAATGAAAATGGGGATTATGAGCATACGAAAGAAGAATTAATATATGGTGCAAAAATGGCATGGCGTAATAGTAATCGCTGTATCGGTCGATTGTTTTGGGAAAATCTCCATGTAATAGATAAGCGGCATGTTAAAACAGAAGAAGAAGTAAAAGATGCGCTGTTTCATCATATTTCCTATGCGACAAATGGCGGGAAAATTAAGCCAACCATTACTATTTTTCAGCAAAAAAAGAGGAATTCTTCTTTCCGAATATGGAATTATCAACTTATCCGTTATGCAGGGTATGAAACAGAAGAAGGAATAATCGGGGATCCTGATTCAATCGCTTTTACATATGAGTGTTTAAAGCTTGGCTGGACGGGGGAGAAAACAAATTTTGATATTCTTCCACTTGTTATTCAAATAAATGAGCAAAAGCCGAAGCTTTATGAAATTCCTAAAGAGCTTATATTAGAAGTGCCTATTCAACATCCGGAATATCCATGGTTTGAGGAGCTCGCTTTGAAATGGTACTCTGTACCGATTATTTCGAGCATGCGCCTTGAAATTGGCGGTATTTCTTATACAGCAGCACCTTTTAACGGCTGGTATATGGGTACGGAGATTGGCGCAAGAAATTTAGCAGACGAAAATCGCTATAATATGCTGCCAAGAATTGGCGAATGGCTTGGTTTGAACATGAAAAAAAATGTGACCCTTTGGAAGGATAAAGCTCTAGTGGAATTAAATGTTGCTGTACTGGATTCATTTCAAAAAGTAGGGGTAACAATTGTCGATCACCATACAGCAGCACAGCAATTTAAGACGTTTGAGAATAAAGAAAAAGGGAGAGATATTACGGGGAATTGGGCATGGTTGATACCACCGCTATCTCCTGCAACTACCCATATATTTCATAAACGATACAATAACGATGTGAAAAAACCAAATTATTTTAATCAAAAAAACCCATTTGCCTAAATGGTAGAATAAGAGTGGAACTTTTTGTATAGATTAGTTCCCTCTAAATTCCGTAATTCCAAATGTTTGATCATAGTTATAACCATTAAAATAAATATCTAAATCATGAAAATATCGATGCAGATTTCGCATAGCAACTCGATCATCCTTCTCTGCCACTACTTTCGCATTTGTTGCAATATCATTTATGTCATCGGCAATTTGTTCATCGGCAACTTTAATGTCCTTTAGCCCATCCAGAATAGATATTGCCGCTTCTTTTTGCTTTTCGTAGCTTGTTGTTTCAAGTCTTCCCCATCCTAGTGATTCGTTATAAAAATCATGCCAATTAGAAATAAATGTATGTCCACTAGTGCCATTTGTTAAAACAACAACTTCTTCATCAACAGGCGTATTAACTTGCTTTGTATCAAAGTTTTCTTCTGTTTCAGTGGAAGCTTGTTTTACTACAGAGCGCTCATTTTCTGTCTGTAAGGGAGATTTCTTGTCAAAAAGTGCTTGCATAACAAAAAAGGAAGAAACACTAATTGCTGTAACGGATAGTAAAATAATCATAGTCCAAGTCCAAAATTTCATATGTGAAATATTACCTCCTTTTGAAATGTTCAACTATTAGTCTATCATTTGTCAAATATGAATTCAATCAAGCAAAACTAGTTGAATAAATTCAATCAAGCTGGACAACGTAACAAAAAAGGGGAGTGTTAGGATGGACGGAGAAAAACATTTACCTAAGGAATTTAATTATCGCATGCACCACTTATTGGATCATTTACAAGATAAAATTGAAAATCTAAAGCAGACGATGGTCGAAAAAGATTGCTGTATCTTGAATGACTTTGAAGAAGTAAATAAGTTATTTAAAAGTATCCATCACAATGCAGCTACATTTTATTTGCAACTATATTTAGAGCCTTATACGAAGCATCTAGAAATTCTTACTGTATGTGCACAAGCTCTATCCGAAAAACGCCATGGTGCATTAATTGCCATTAAGCGAAAAGATGCTATTGATACACTTGTTCATTCTGGAGTTCCGTTGCATGCAAAATTGTCGGCATCTTTATTAGAAGCAATTTTCTATCCAGGCAATCCATTGCACGATGGGGGAGTGTTAATCGAGGAAGATACGATTATATCTGCGGGGAATATTTTTCCTTCTGCAGTCCACTTTAAAGGTAAGGAAAAAGTAGGGACAAGACACCGTGCAGCTATTGGTTTAAGTGAGATATCTGATGCGTTAGTGATGGTTGTATCAGAAGAAACAGGAAGAATATCATTTGCCTTAAGCGGCGCATTGTATCCAATCCAGCCTGGAGGTATAAGCTTGTAGCATGTCTTTATAAAAAGAGATAGCAAAGGGATAACCTTATAATTAATGAAACAATGAAAAAAAGACCATTTTTGGTCTTTTCAGTTTGTCGACAAAAAGATTTTTAGAAACTTACATTGAATTTTCATGCGTTGCTTGGAGTGGAAGGGGGGAGACTCCTGTGGGATTAGCGAGACAGCTTAGACTCTGTAGGCTGTAAACAGACAGCGGCTAAGCGCGAGCCCCACGGAAAGCGAACCCCTGGAGCGGAAAGCAACAGCGCTGTTCAAAGGGACTAATAAAGAAGAGGCTGGGACAAAACTAGATAGCCAATCTGTAAAGACGAACAATCTCTAATTTATCTCTTAAATAAAGGTTTCTTTTATACAATGGTTATTTATGTTTTTAAATATAGTCAAGTGTAAAAACTAATTCGTTCCATTGCGCTACAGAAACTCGCTTTCCGCGGGGAGCAACCTAAGCCTCCTCGGCTAAAGCCTGTGGGGTCTTAGGTTTTGCTCTACTTCCCGCAGGAGTCGAGTGTCTTCCGCTCCATTCCACTCTGTTTTTAAAGGCAATTCCCTAAAAAATATTGTTTTTTTAGAAAAAATGAATTAGTAGGAAATATGGAGCAGCCTGAATACACGTAGACTCCTATGGGAGCTGCGAGAAAGTCCGAGACCCTGCAGGCCATAGGCCGAAGCGGCTCGGCGCTCGCCCCATGGAAAGCGAAGTGTATTCAGGCTGCGGATATTAACACTAACTGTACTGAAACAGCCTTTTATAAAACTAATAAAACCCGAACAATCATTTAGGATTATTTGATAGTTGTTCGGGTTTATCTATGACTGGAATACTTATGTCCCAGCCTCTTCTTGAAGTGTTCCTCTTGTTTCAGCATTTTTTTCAAAACTGATGCCGGCGTGAACCATTTTTTTTACCAACTCAGGTCTTAGTCCAGTAATAATTGCACTGCACCCCATCATCGAAATGCCTGCCAGAACTTTTTCGAAATAATCAATTACATCCATTTCCATTATTGCGGTACCAGAAAGATCTATTACTAATGTCTGGATTCTGGATTCTGCTATATCATTTAGTACTTTTTCCTCAATTATTTTAATTCGGTACGAATCGATCGAGCCGATTAATGGTAAAACCGAAACAGAGTGCTTTATAGGAATGATTGGGACGGATAAATGTTCAACCATTTCTCTTTGTTTATGTATCATTTCATCTTTATAGTGGGAATAGCTAAGGAAAAAATTATTTAAAAACTGGTCTATCTTTTCATTAAATAATTTTTCCATACTGTAATAATCTTCACGATTATGCAGTATATTCTTTTCTTCATCAATGATGCTAATAAAATGCCATAAAGTCCTCCTAATTGCTTGAACCCATTCAAGCTTCAACTCTAGAGTTAAAGAGTGCTTTGCCCATGCAATTCCTTCTACTTTCGCAAAAGTAACGAGATCTTCCTCTTGTTGATCTACTGTGTAAAAAATTAATTTTTTCGCATTTTTTAATAAATCAATATTACCTTTAGTTAATATGTCTGTAATTTTGGTGGAAACGTTTGTTGCTTCCGTAAGTAATTTTTGGTTAAATATTTTTTCATTATCATTAATGAAATGCTTTAATTCTTCCTTTATGTACATTATCGTATTCATTTCCGTTGCTCCCATAGATAAAATTAAGGTAGAAAAACACTAATTTACACAAATCATAGATTTTGATAATAGCTATTTACCCTATTAATAACATGATTAAACCTAAAAAGATTGAATTTTGGATCTTATCTCCCATATGAGTATGAAATTTTGTAACTAAGAGAGAGGATTCTAAATGTTGGAGTAAAATTTCCTCTGCATCTATAGATACATATTCCTTTTTTTTACATAACGATAATTATTTTATGTAAAGGCTTTCAACTATGGTGTACAATAAATAAAAAAAGTAATAAGGGAGATGGGAGATTGGTACACATTTTATCAAATGGCGTCTATAAGTTTTGCGAATGGGTAACACGACTGGCTTATGTAAATATACTATGGCTCTGCTTTACTGTTTTAGGCTTAGGTTTATTCGGATGGATGCCAGCAAGTATCGCAATGTTTGCTGTGACAAAAAAATGGGTGAATGGGGAAACCGATATCCGTATTTTTCCTGTCTTTTGGAATAGCTATAAGCAAGATTGGTGGAAAGGCAATATTCTTGGAATAATTTTTGCCATTACCTTCTTTTTATTTTATCTGGATTTTCGGATTATCGGAACTTTTGAAGGAAATACAACACTTTTGCTTTTCGTTATGCTTGGCTTGTTTCTGTCTGTTAGTACTACTTTTTTTATCTTCTACCTGTCTTCACTTATTACGATCTTAGGTTATTAGAGTATATAATATAATGACTAGTAATATGATGATTAGCAGTGGAAACAATCAATTTTTTTATAATGGGTTATTTCATGAGATAGAAAAAATTCCGTATCTTCCGAATACGAAGGTTGGCTACCAAATACAGACATTGGACGGAGAGAAATACTTTATAACCCATACAACTTCCTCATATCTGGTTGTCGTATCAACATCCTGAACGAATGCATGTAAATAAAAATGGGACTATTATGAGCCATGGAGCGAGACAGCACGTTTGCACAAATAATGCCTATTTTCGTGAGAAAGCTGCTATTATTACAGAGGCTCTTGCCAAAAGCTTAGGGAAACTATCAGGTGTAATTGCTTGGCTGCTAGATAATGAATTTAAATGCCATGTTGGAGAGTGCTATTGTGATACCTGTAAATCCGAATGGCATGGTTGGTTAAAGCGCAAGTATAAAACAATTGAACAGTTAAATACAGCATGGGGTACCCAGATATGGAGCCAATATTATCAATCATTTGAGCAAATCCCGCAGCCTAGTACAACGCCATTTTTGCACAATGCCTCCTTGCAAACAATGTATAAATTATTCACACATGAGAAAATAGCGGAGTTTGCTAAAGAACAAGCCGCTATTATTCGTTCCTACTCAGATGTACCCATTACACATAATGCCACAGTCTTTTTTGATTTGGATCAGGCATTACTATTTGAAAATCTTGATTTTGCATCGTTTGATACATATGCAGTAAAGGAAAATGCCAGCTCCTATTTTATGCTATGTGATTTGTATAGAAATATAAAGAAAGATACTCCTTTTTGGCTGATGGAAACAAGTACTTCCTTTAGTGCTTCCCTTGAAAGATATGCAGCACCACATCCAGATGGATATTTACAAGCTGAAGCAGTGTATGCCTATGCAGCTGGAGCAGAAGGCTTTTGTTACTGGCTTTGGAGACAGCAGCGTACAGGCTGTGAGATTACCCATGGATCTGTTATTAGCGCATGGGGAAAACCGACGATTGGGTATCAAAATGTATTAGAAGTAGAAAGAGTACGGAAGGAATTAGAACCTTTGCTTCTTTCTTCAAAGCCGATGCAAGCAGAGGTGGCCATTTGTTATTCGGACCGGGCAAAAGCTTATTTTCAAACAGAACCATTTAATGGGATTCAGTATAAACAAATTTTAACTGGTTTTTATGAACGATTTATTTCATTAGGAATTTACCGAGACATAATCATGGAACAAGCAGAATTAGATGGGTATAAGTTATTGTTTACGCCATTTATCCCTTATCTTTCCGATGAATATATACAGAAGGCGAAAGCATTTGTAGAGAATGGAGGGATTTGGATAGCAGGTCCGCTAACTGGAGGACGCAGCGGTGAACATGCTATTCATACAGATTGCGCACTTGGAGAGCTAGAAAAACTTGCAGAGGTAGATACATTATTTACGAATCCGTTAGATGGAACTAATACTTTTGGTGAAGCATTTGGTATAACAGCCGAATTAGGCTTATGGAGTACTATTTTTGATACCAAAAAAGGAGAGAATATAGGAGTAATCAAGGAAGGACTAGGTGCGGGCTATTCTTTTATAAAAGAGACGAAAAGAGGTAGAGGCAAGATTGTCATGCTTGGTAGTTTGCCACTTGGTGAACAGGGAGAGAAAATGATAGAAGCGTTAATCCTTCATTATGCAAAAGAAGCTGCTATTAACAGAGAAATGGAAACTACATCGGGTACTGTTCTTATTCCGAGAATCGGAGAAGATGCTACTTATTGGGTTGCAGTAAATATGAATGGGAAAGCAGGCGAAATTACCGTTCCCGAAAATAGGATGGAATGGAGAAGTAATAAAAAACTAGTAAGTGGGACATATGAAATTCCGCCGTTTGATTATAGAGTAATAAAGTACGATTTTTAACTTTCGAGCCTATTTATTATAGGGGTGTTAAAAAAATATTGCGGGGATGCTGGCAACAATCTTTGTGAAAATACTATTACTATAAAAGGTTAAATGGAGGAGGATACGCATGACTAAGAAAATATATGTCCTAGTAGGAACTGGAGGACGTGCGGAGTTTTTCTATGGAGCTATAGCACGCGATTTTAGAGATACTGCAGATTTAGTAGGCTTTTGTGATATCAATCAAACAAGGATGAATTATGCTAATCATTTATTAGAAACAAAGTACTCCTATCAATCAGTTCCTACTTATAAAGCGGATCAGTTTGAACAAATGCTCAAAGAGCTGAAACCAGATTACTGTATTGTTACGACAATGGATCGGACCCATCATACATATATAATAAAGGCAATGGAATTAGGGTGTGACGTCATTACAGAAAAGCCATTGACTATAGATGAAGAAAGAGCGCAATCGATTTTAGAGGCAGTTGAACGGACGAATCGAAAGCTGCGGGTTACCTTTAACTATCGCTATGCCCCGCACAATACAAAAATCAGAGAATTAATTGAAGATGGGGTTATTGGAGATGTGCATGCGGTTCATTTTGAATGGTTGCTTAATACAGAACATGGAGCGGACTATTTTAGAAGATGGCATCGAGACAAACGCAACAGCGGTGGTTTACTTGTTCATAAATCAACCCATCATTTTGATCTTGTGAATTTCTGGCTGCAATCCTATCCAGACACTGTTTTGGCTATGGGAGACTTAATGTTTTATGGCAGAGAAAACGCAGAGAAAAGAGGAGAAACTAAGTTTTATCAAAGAGCTTATGGAAATGATTACGCAAAGTCGGATCATTTTGCCTTACAGTTAGAGGAAAACGAACATTTAAGGGAAATGTATCTTCATGCAGAGAAAGAAGATGGCTATCAACGCGACCAAAGCGTTTTTGGTGATGGGATAAGCACGGAAGATACGTTAGGGCTAATTGCTAAGTTTAAAAATAAAGCTATTCTAACTTATTCCCTACATGCTTATGCACCATGGGAAGGTTTTAATGTTGCTTTTAATGGAACAAAAGGGAGAATCGAAGTCAAAGTGGTGGAAACATCGTATGTTAATTCTGGTGGCACTAAAGAGGAAGAAGGTGCACTTTCCTCAATGAGTCTTACTGTTCATCCAATAGTAGGTAAGCCTTATCGGATTAACCCCCGAATTTTGGACAATAACTCTCTTATTCTTTCATTTCCTCAGTTTTTTATTTTATAGATTTCTTTCATTATTCTTCAAAAAGGCCATGTTGCTTGACATGGAGCCTCTGCGGGCATGATTCTCCTGCCAAGAAGCCAGCTGTTTTACAACATTGGCATCGCCGAACGAGGCTATCATGCCCGCCACTCCAAATCAAGCTGATGCTTTGAATGAATACATCCATTACACCCGAACCTCCTTGATCACCAATGAATCTTGTTTTTGATAGAATTCCTTTGGTGACAAATCTAGTATACTAGAATGCATACGTCTCTCGTTGTAGAACTCCATAAAATTCATGACTTCTTGATATGCTTCTGTGTAGGTTTCAAACTGCCATCTGGATAGGCAATCGTCCTCAAAAATGCGATGGAAAGACTCAATATGAGCATTCATATTTGGTGTTCTTGGTGGAATTCTTTCGTGCTCAATTTTGGAATCTTCACAAAACTTTTCAAAAGTATGGGAAATAAACTGCGGTCCATTGTCTGTTCGGATTACAGGTTTTTCCAATTCATCATATTGTTGGCGTTTTAATAATGCCCTTTTCAGTGTCTGTTTGACATCATCTCCAGTGCAGCTTAATCCCATATGATAGGTAATGATGCCCCTGTCATAAACATCGATGATGGACATGACAAAGAAAAAGCGATCCTCACCTTCGATAAAGCCATATTTAATGTCAGCTTCCCATAGCTGATTAGATCTTGTAATAATGCGATTTCTTGCTAGTTTCCTAGGGTATGAGACTTTCTTTTGGCGCTGTGGGCGTAAGATGCCCAATTCTTTACAAATCCGGTATACTTTTTTCTTGTTAATTTTAAGTTTGTATTTTCGCCTTAAGACCTTAGTGAGTTTGCGATAACCATAGTTATAGCAATCACCGGCAATCTCTTCTAGTAGAAATTCTTTAATCTGTTCGTCTGATATCTTTTGACCGTCCTCTTGGATCGAATAACCTGGTGCTGGACGTCCCTCACTTACTTTTTTCTCCTCAACACGATAATTCTTTTGATAATAGTATGTGGATCGAGGAATACCTATGATTTTAAGCACCTTTGAAATCGAGTAGCCTTTTTGAATCCATTTGTTAGCTACTTCATGCTTTTCAGCAAGTGAGGGTTTTTCTTTTTTATAAGATCCCTCAGGATCGCTATTTCAAGGTCTTTTTCACCTAATAACATTTTAAGTTTTTCATTTTCTTTGGATAATTCTTTGGAGTCTATATCTGGCAGCACAGCCACATCTACTTCACCAAATTTACCATCTTTGTATTCACGAACCCAGCGACTAACCATATTGGGATTCAGATCATACCGGCGAGCTACAAGGGTATTCTTCCCTGTGTCTTGGGCTTCCTTGATGACTTGTAATTTAAATTCTTTAGAATGTTTTATTCGTTTCATGATGTCAGCCTCCTTGGTACATTAAGCAGTATAATAAATATTACTCTTATTGTCCAAGTTCATTTTGGGGCTTATGAGTTATGAGGTAGATATAGAAGAAGGAGAAGGTGGACACGGTGGAGGCGATCCAGTGCTGCTTCGGGATATATTTGGAGAGCTAATCGAGGATCGATTTAATCGGGCAGCTACTCATATTGATGGAGTAAAGTCCATTTTAACGGGAATCGCAGGGAATATTTCTATTAAGACAGGAAGACCTGTGAAGTTAGATTCGTTAGTGAAATTTTAGTAACGGGAAGGTATAAATGATGAGTGGATTTGCAAATAGTCTTTAAATTTGAAAGGTCTTGTATTTGGAATAGTCGGACCTACTTTCTCAGTACGATGAGCTGACATATGTATAGTTATGTGAAAAGTCGATAGATTCGAATAGTAATGACTTTTCTTGTTATTATTCTTGTGTGAAAAGATTAAAGACGATATAATAAAAGTATCTTACAAAGAAAAGAGGTGGGAAGGATGTTAAGTTCAACTGTTTTAGTGCAAGGTTATGTGATGGAAAGCCTTTATATTAACCGTGCAAAATTTGCGATGGTAGTTGTTAACGGGATAAGTATGCCCTTTTTTAAACAACTAAATAGCAAACTAAAACAGTGAAAACATCTCTTACCCACATCTATATGGACGGTTAAAGGAGTGCATTTTCATGCGCTCCTTTTTAAATGGCTTAAATGAAGGGAATAGTCATTTTTTATAGAAGGAAGTCGCGTATGCTTATGCAAACGCATCTTTCTAATTGTACATTTAGAGGTATTTATATTTGATGAAAAGGTGAATGAACTTTTTCTAAAAAATAATGTGCCATGGAGAACTTGTTTTCCATGGCTTTTTTGTGTAGACAAAACTGTCCATTACAGACGGAGGGGAAAAGAGATAATCATAATAAAAGGAGCGGTAATATGATTATTTGCAGTGTAAATAATATAGGGAAAATGTATGGAGGAAGTTCCATCTTTGAAGATATTTCGTTTGAGATTAAAGAAAAGGAGAAAATTGGATTGGTTGGTAGAAATGGAAGTGGTAAAACAACATTATTTCGCCTTATAGCAGGAAGGGAAGCTCCTGATTTAGGACAAATTCATTGGAAAAAAGGACTGAAAATTGGATATCTGGAGCAAATACCTGACTTTGAGCAATCATTAAAGGTTAAGGAAGTTTTAAAAAGGGCCTTTTCAAGTCTCGTTACTTTAGAGGAAAAGATGAAGCAGTTCGAACAAGAAATGGCAAGAGACAATACCCCAGAGCAATTACAGCTATTAATAGATGAGTATGGTAAATTGCAGGAATTTTTTACGAATGCTGGAGGATATGAAATAGATGCAAAGATTGAAAAGATTGTTAACGGCTTAACTATCCAGCATTTAGTTACAAAAAAGTATGGAGCATTGAGTGGCGGAGAAAAAACAAAGATTGGTCTAGCGATGATTCTTCTTAAGGAACCTGATTTTCTTTTACTGGATGAGCCAACAAATCATTTGGATTTAATGGCAGTAGAGTGGCTTGGGAAATATCTTAAGGAATATGATGGTACAATTTTAGTCGTTTCCCATGATCGCTATTTTTTAGATGAAGTTATCGGGAAAGTCATTGATTTAGAAGATGGGGAAGTAACTACCTATTATTCTAATTTCACCAATTATACGAAGGAAAAGGAAGAAAGACTCTTAAAAGAATTTCAGGCATATGAGGAACAGCAAAAGAAAATCAAAAAAATGAGGGAAGCAATTAAACGCCTTCGCGAGTGGGCAAATCGGGCAAACCCACCTAATGAAGGACTTCATAAACGTGCGAGAAATATGGAGCGTGCGATAGAGAGAATGGAGAAGTTATCTCGTCCTATTCTTAATAGGAAAAAAATGAATTTTGAAATGGAAGCAAGTGAGCGAAGCGGAAAGGATGTTATTCAGCTTCGCAATGTATCCAAAAGCTTCGGAGAACAACTCTTATTTAATGATGTGCATATGCGGATTAGCTATAGAGATAGAGCTGCAATCATTGGAGAAAATGGTACTGGAAAATCAACCTTATTAAAGATGATTCTTCAACAGCTGGAAGCAGATGAAGGAGAGATTAGGATAGGAAGTAATGTGAAAATTGGTTATCTTTCTCAGCATGTATTGGCAGAAATGGAAGGAGAAACAGTGATTGAAGCATTTCGCAATGAAGTGCAGGTGACAGAGGGAGCGGCGAGGCATATCTTGGCACAATTTCTATTTTACGGACATTCCGTTTTCAAAAAAGTCTCCAATTTAAGTGGTGGAGAGAGAATGAGGCTTCGTTTGGCACAGCTTATGCATCAAGAGATAAATCTGTTGATCCTCGATGAGCCAACGAATCATTTAGATATTGATTCTCGTGAAGTATTAGAAGAGGCACTAGAGGATTTTGATGGTACAATACTTGCTGTTTCCCATGACCGTTATTTTCTAAATAAGCTTTTTCAAAAGATTTATTGGATTGAATCCCAAGGCCTACACTATTTTGAAGGGAATTATACGTATGCCCGAGAAAAGTCTAAGGAAAGGCAACGGATAAAGGGGAAAGTAATCACTACTGCAAAATCAAAAAAGGAAATGCCGGTGGTTTCGAAAGACCAAAAGAGAGAAGTAACATTTAAGCAAACCTATTGGGAAAAAGAGTTAGATGTATTAGAAAAACAGATAACAGAATTAGAAACAAGAATGAAAAAGGAGTCAGAATGGGGTAAATTGGAGCAGTTATTTTCTGAGAAGGAAGAGCTCGAGAGAAAGTGGGAGGAACTATATGGACGAATAAATGAAAAGTAAAAAGAAGTTGGGACATAACTAAATAGATATGCTGTAAAGACGAACAATCTCTAATTTAGCTAGTAAATGTGGCTGCTTTTGCACACTTTTTACAAGAGGAAATATGATTAGTTGGTTAAACGGAGCAGCCGGAATACACGAAGACTCCTGTGGGATTAGCGAGACAGTCTGAGACCCCGGAGGCGAAGCTGAGGAGGCTCAGCGCGAGCCCCATGGAAAGCGAAGTGTATTCCGGCTGCGGGTAATCGCACTAAACTTCATGGGAACATCCTTTAAAAAAACAAATAAAAAACCAAACAATTATACGGAACTTTCATTAGTAGCTTCGTATAATTGTTCGGATTTATCCTTGGCTGGAATACTTATGTCCCAGCCCCTTTTATTTCATTATGATACACAACGTTTGCGTATATAACCTTTGTCTTTATGATAGAGGGCTAGTGCGATAATTAAGATGAAGGCAGATACCCATATGGCTTTATTGCCAAATTGTGTTGTAGTAAATGTGCCTAATAGTGCTCCAAATAAAAAAGAGCCGATAATAATGGAAAACTCTTTAAATTGAATCTTTGCTTCTTGACTTTGCTTTGTAAATGCAGCATAAGCAGCTTGAGTAGCAGTCCGTAAATTTCCAGTAGTCATGGTCGAATTATACGCCCATTTATCAAGCTTATTAAAGGTAGATATTTGTAATGATGACACAAAAGATATGCTAGTTGTAACAATAATATTCGGTACAGATGTTGGCAAGAAGCCGACAATAATTAAGACAATACACTCTAGAATAAGGATGGAACGTCGGTAGCTATGCAAGATTTCCCTAATGGAAGGAATTTTTACAATTTCTGAAACTAAAACTCCTAATATAAAAGCAATGAGTGGAGGAATAAAGATAAGCGATTCCTTCCATTCACCAGTTGCCGCATTGACCGCGAATAACACGATATTCCCTGTTTGTGCATTAGCGAATACCCCGTCTCTGCTTATAAATGTATATGCATCTAAAAAACCGCCAACCATCCCTAATAAAGCTGCTAAGAATACGGAGTTGGAAGATAAAGAAGGGATCGGTTTAATTTTATCAATCATATATATTACTCTCCTTGCAGGATAATTCTTTCCTGAATAAGTGCTAGGAAAACATAACTATCTTAACATAAATAACTTCATGATAATTTGAACAAAAACCGAATTTTTAAATTAGCTGTTAGAATAGCTTTTCCTCTTTTTTCTACTAATAGTGAAGTTTCCTTAAGGAAACTTCTTTTCAGAATAACGAAATATCTCCATTCCATTAATTAAATTTACAAAAAGATAGTGTGGATTTTACATTAGTCAGTTATTTTTATATAGTACCTTGCTTCTATTAAAGGGGTAATAGAGCAGAAGAAACAAAAAGGAATACAGAAACTCTTGATAAAAAAAAAGAAGAATCTTTGCCTAACAACAAAGATACGGTAAAACAGTCAGAGCTTGGAAAAGGAAATCTATTGTCAAATACTGCGACAATGACTTACAATTTAATCATAGCAGGATTGTTATTGTTCAATATAGGAATTATGGCTTTTTATACAAATAATAGAAGAAAGGCATAAGATAATATGAAGTGGACTAAATGGTTATCTCTTCTACTTATAGTAGGAGGAGTGCTTTTTATTGGTTATGGTGTTTGGAATATCATGGACACAAAAGCACAAACGGAAAATTCTTTATCAGAAGCTAAGGCGGCCATAAACAACAAGGAAAATGAAAAATGGGTGGATAAAGAAAGTGAACGATTTGTACCACCCATTGGCGATGCAGTAGGACTATTAGAAATTGAGAAGATCGATGGAGTGTTACCAATTGTAGAAGGTACCGACCCAGATGATCTTGAAAAAGGAGTCGGCCATTATAAAGGCAGTTTCTATCCCGATGAAAATGGACAAATTGTCTTATCCGGTCATCGAGATACGGTCTTTAGGAGAGCAGGAGAATTAGAAATCGGGGACGAGCTGAAAATTATTTTACCTTATGGTGAATTCTCTTATCAAATCACTTCGACTAAAATAGTAGAAGCAGATGACCGATCGATAATTACATTAGATGATTCAAAAGAAGAACTTATACTAACGACATGTTATCCTTTCCGATTTGTAGGAAATGCTCCACAGCGTTATATTATTTATGCAAAAAGAATGTAAAGAGCTAAAAATAAAGATCGATTATTGTAAAAATCAACTGAAATGTCACAAATAGTATTTATTGGTGCATCACTCATTATTAGTGATGTACCTTTTTTTATATCGCGAACTATCTTTGTAACCTTTCGAATAATAATCAGTGTTGCTAAATATTAAAAAAATGTAAAGATGGAAATTTATATAATGAAAATCGTAATAGTAATAACCAAGGTAAATAACTTTATTTAATTTTTTGTTTTTAATAGGAAGGGGAGAAGTTGGATGGCATGGTTACTTTTACTTGCGGTTATTATTATTTGGTTTATTCTATTTTTACGCAAAAAACTCATCTTTAAATTTAGTGTATCTCCTAAAGTATTAGAGATAAAGCCACTTAAAGGATTAAAAAAATTAAATGATAATCTAGAACGCTCCCTTACAAGAAGTTACATGGAAAATGTAGAAGAGAGAGTAAGGAGAGAGAATAGATTAAAAGAAAATGAATATGAATGGCGTTTGCTTGATTTAAAACGTTATTTTGTTTTAACATCCGTTCTAAAAGAGTCACCAATGTTTAGTAAGAAAGTCGATGAATTATGGCATCAAATGCTCATGTTCACTCGTGAATACGATGATTTTTCCAGGAAATATCTTGGCACTACCCTACATCACAGCCCTAATGTCAAGGTAGAGTCTAATTCCGATTTGCGAGGATTCTTTGATTGGGTTTATGCAGAGCTTTTTCTTATACGAAGAGAGAATATCTATTTGTATAATGGTTTTTTCCGGCATCCTGTCCATCCAATTATTATTGAGGACTTTAAAAATTTATCAGAAGATGAACTGATTAACCTATATTTTAAAAGTGATACGAAATATCCAAATACGGTACTTGCACTTATCGCATCCATGAAAAAAACAGTAAAAAAGGTAAGAGATTATCAAAAAAGCGTTATCTATGACAGAATGAAAAAAAGCAAAAGCGAACAAAAATTCAACTCCATGCTAGTTCCTTTTTTGTCCGTTTCTTATTTTCATTATGAGGAATTTTCAAGTTATATGAGCAGGAGCAATGGTAATTCGTCAAGCTGCACAAGCTGTGGATCTGGATCAGTTTCCTCTTGTAATTCTTGTTCGTCCGATAACTCTTGCGCATCAGGTAGCTCCTGTTCTAGCTGTGGTGGGGGTTCTGATTAAAAAGGTAAAAGGGATAGAGAAAGCATATAGAAAATGCTTTTATCTATCCTTTTATTATATGAAAAAATATTATTCTAAATTAGCGTGCTTTCCATACATCTTATTGGAATCTAGTTCTTTTATGTCCATATATTTTAAGATCACACTATCCAAGACAATTAGGAGTAACTGCTCGAATAAGGAACCCATTGGTTGAATGCTTTTTGCTTCTTCCTTTCCTCTATCTTTTGGAGAACCAGGCAATTTAATAACTTGATCAGCTAATTTTCCAACAGTAGAATCAGGAGAAATAGTAAGAGCTGTAATCCTCCCACCGATGTTTTTTGCTTTTTCCACTATGGTAAGAATACTTCGTGTTTCTCCAGAACCTGTTCCTACGATAAGAAGATCGCCCTTTTCATAGGTTGCAGTAACCGTTTCTCCTACCACATAAGCGTCAATTCCCATATGCATCATTCGCATCGCAAATGCTTTAAGCATAAATCCAGAACGTCCAGCTCCATAGACGAAAACTTTTTTTGAATGAAGAATATGCTCAACTAGCATTTCTAAATCCTCATTTGCAATAAGTGATCCAGCTTGAGATATTTCGAGAATAACTTGGTCCAGATAATTGCTTGTTTTCATAGTCTTATCCTTGAGCAATTAGTTCTTTAAATTTAGAAGCAGCTTCACTTAGATTTTTTTGGCTAGTAATTCCTCCACCAACAATAACTAAATCAGGTTGTGCAGCAATAACTTCAGCTAATGTTTCTAATTTAATTCCACCAGCTACAGCAGTTTTTGCATTTTTTACAACGCTTTTAATTGCTTTTAAATCTTCAAAAGAGTTTTTGCCAACAGCTTGTAAATCATAGCCAGTATGAACGCAAATGTAATCAACACCGAATTCATCAAGTTGTTGCGCACGTGCTTTAATATCTTTAACAGCGATCATATCTACAAGAATTTCTTTGCCAAGTTTCTTTGCCTCTGCAACAGCGCCTTTAATGGATTCATCTTCTGCAGCAGCTAAAATTGTGACAATATCTGCACCAGCATTAACAGCTTGGCTTACTTCGTATCCAGCTGCATCCATAATTTTCAAGTCCGCTAAAATAGACACGTTAGGAAACGCTTCTTTTACTTGCTTTACAGCATGAAGTCCTTCGTTTATTACAACAGGAGTTCCAATTTCAACGATATCAACGTATTGTTCAACCTGTGAAACAACCTCAATTGCTTGTGGGATATTAACTAAATCTAATGCTAATTGTAATTTCATTTTGATTTGCTCCTTTTCTTTTTAAGTTTTGTATGGCACTTAGATGTTTTTGAAATATGGTTAATTTCTGTACAATCGTCATTATACGTTTTATAATCCTTTTAAGTAAGTACGCACTTTATTTTTATATAGTGTTAAAAAGTATACTTAGTATCTTTTGAAGGGGGTTTTTTGTTGGAACGAATGGCAGGCAAGGAATTTAATTGTGAGAAAGAACTGACCTTAAGCATAATAGGCGGAAAATGGAAAATGCTTATTCTCTGGCATTTGGGAAAGGAAGGAACAAAGCGATTTGGAGAATTGAAAGCTTTGATACCTGGGATAACACAACGTATGCTTGTGAATCAATTGCGCGAATTAGAAAATGATTATATTGTAAAAAGAGTTGTCTACCCTGTTGTCCCACCAAAAGTGGAATACTCCTTAACAAAGGAAGGGGAATCTCTCATGCCTATATTAGATGCTATGTATAGCTGGGGAAAAAACTATATGGATACAGTACTAGAGAATCCTCCTGTGATAAAGGAACTGTAATCATGGAAGAAACGATGAGGATGGGACATAACTAAATAGATACTCTGTAAAGACGAACAATTTCTAATATAGCTAGTAAATAGCGGCTGCTTTCGCATACTTTTTACAAGAGGAAATATAATTAGTTGGAAAAACAGAGCAGCCGGAATACACGAAGACTCCTATGGGATTAGCGAGACAGTCTGAGACCCTGCAGGCCACAGGCCGAAGCGGCTCAGCGCGAGCCCCATGGAAAGCGAAGTGTATTCCGGCTGCGGGGAATCGCACCAAACTTCATGGAAACATCCTTTGAAAAACAAATAAAAGCCCGAACAATTATACGGAACATTCATTAGCATCTTCGTATAATTGTTCGGAATTATCCTTGGCTGGAATACTTATGTCCCAGCCTCAATATTTAACCTTAGATTTCTTGTTCCTCAAGTTTAAGTATGAGTAAAATGTTTGTGGGAGAATAAATATCCTTTTTGTCTAGTTGGGGGACTCGTCCCCCAACTAGACAAAAAGGCCACCAAGCGAAAGCGCGGTAGCTGGAAAAAATTAAGTATTAAAAAAGAGAGCTTCCTTTTGTAAAGTAGAGTTTGACTAGAATACTACGAAAAGGAGAGGCTCTCATGAATCAATGTAACACAAAAATGCCATCATTAAAAGAATTGGAAAAAACTTTATTTCGAACACTACAAATGACCTTTCAAGAAATCCTTGTTCAAACATTAGAAAATTGGGATCTAGAGATTGCTCAGCAACGAGACAAAAGAAGATTTGCTTTACGAGATAAACGAGAAATACGAGTAGATACAGCGTTTGGAGCAGTGGAGCTGAAGCGTAATTATTATTTCGATCGTGTAACCAAAAAATATATTTGTCT